>CAWIMZ010000014.1:0-336549 GCA_963837385.1 uncultured Solirubrobacterales bacterium | reverse complement strand
AACTGCTCGCGAGGCGGTCTCTGGTGACCTGCTGAGACCCGGGGCCGGAGCCGGAAAGTCCGCATGCCGCACCGGCCGCGCGTGCGACACTGTCGTTGCCTCGCTGTGATTGATGCGCACGTTCACCATCTCGATCTCGAGCGCTTTCGCTATCCGTGGCTTGATGACCCGGAGTTCGATCCGCTGCGCTGCGACTACTCGTCGGGCGACTATCGCGCCGAAGCTGGGGAGGTGGCGCTCGAAGGCTGGGTGCATGTGCAGGCCGAGGTCGACCACGCATCGGACCCGGTGAAGGAGACCGCGTGGGTCTCGGAGCTCGCCGAGCAGGCTCGCGCGGGGGGCTTGCCGGGGCCGCTGGCGTGCGTCGTGTATGCGGACCTGCGGGCCGCGGATCTGGATGAGGTGCTCGCGAGGCAGTGCCGGCACTCGCTGACCCGTGGTGTGCGCCAGGAGGCGTGGTTTGACGCGGCATCGACTCGGGCCGATATCCCGCGCGAGGACTTCTTGAGCGATCCTGCGTGGCGCGAGGGGTACCGCGCGCTCGGGCGCTTCGGGCTGTCGTTCGATCTGCTGGTGCGGCCGCATCAGCTCCCGCAGGCCGCGGCGATCGCTGCGGACGTGCCGGAAGTGCGGGTCGTGCTTGAGCACCTCGGGCTGCCCGACCCAGAGCCGATCCTGGCCTGCGGACCTGGCGAGCCGGCGTCGCGATGCTGGCCGAGATTCCCCACGCGCACATCAAGTTGTCGGCATTCAGCCTGCTCGGGATCCCCCGCAACCCAGAACGCGTCCGCGCGGTGCTCACGGAGCTGCTCGAGTTGTTTGGCGCGCACCGCTGCATGTTCGGCAGCAACTTCCCCGTCGAACGGCTCGCGGGCGCCTTCGCACCGCTATACGGGCTGGCGATCGCCGCCCTCGCAGAACTGACGGAGGACGAGCGGGCGCACGTGCTCGCCGGAACCGCTCGACGGTTCTATCGCCTCACGCCCCAACCAATGACCATCAGCTGAGCAGCTCCCCTCGGTTCAGGTCTCGTCCCGATTGACGAGGTGCCGAACTCCGAGCCCGTCACCACCGAGCAATCCGACCACTACCCGTTTGTCGACATGGCCCGCAAGGTCGTGAACGTGGGGAGTGTCGGTACCCGCGCCTGGGTGTTGCTGCTCGTCGGCCGGGGCGGGAGGGACCCGCTCGTGCAGACGAAAGAGGCGCAGGCCTCGTGGCGTGCCGTGCTGAAACTTGCCTTGCAGGCAGGAGGTCACTGGTCGAGCCCAGTACCGCCGACTCGCGAAAGTGCTGCTAGGAGCCGTTTTCGGGTTTTCGGTTTTCGGTTTTCGGGAACGACAGGCACCGGTCGGCTCAGATGGACGACGCCGGGGAGAGTGCCCTTAGCCCTTCTGCCATCAGCCCCGGGGTGCCAGCCCTAGGCCGCCACGTGACGACGCGTCGCCCCTCGATCGTCACGTGACGGCCGGGAAATGCCGAACCGCCCAACCGGGCCGCGCGGACCGTCCAACCGCCCCCCACCTGTATCAACGTCCATCGACGTGAAAGGTTGGTTCAGCTATCGCTCCATTCGACGGCGTCCTGACGATCGAACAACTCCGTGGCACCTTGACGACATGACCCGAGCCGCTCGGCCTCAGGTTCCACACGCGCGTGAGCGCCCCGCCGCGAGCCGCCCGCATCAAACCGGATCGACGTCGCGGGGCTGCGAGTGCCCCCAACTTCGTCCGCCAATCACGATCAGCGCCGTCTCGTCGACAGAAGAACAGCGTCATCCCGAAGCGCCAACGGCACGATCGCAGCGAGCCCACCACCGCACAAGGTAGAGGCCGGCGCCCATCCCCACGACCCCACGCCGCAGACCAACACCATGAACAAGCCGGTCGCCGGGACTGTCCGAGGATTTGTGTGGGCGGGGTTGGTCTGTCGGGCATCTGCAGGCTTCGGTAGCCGTCACGAAGGGTGGCCCGCCAGGGATCTTGCGGCACCAGTCTGGATCGCCAGGTACGCTTGGCGCGGGTGACCGACATCAACGTGTTCGTCTGTCGTTCCCAGCGCAACGCGCGGCGGGAGCTGGCCTAGCCCTGATACGGCAGCAGGTCAACGCCGGGAAGCTGAAGGTCAGTTGGATGAGCGAGGGGAGAAGGCGGCCTATCGGCTGCGGGGTCCGCTAGAAGCTAGGGCGGACCGCGGGGGCGGTTTATGAGACGGGTGAGTACGAGCCGGACGAGGTCGACCTAGCGCTCGCGAGCCTGTCGCTGGCGGACGACCTCTGTGGGACGGGCCACGTCGCGCGTCCGGATGTCGCGCCTAGCATCCGGATGATCGCGATCATCCTGTCGGGCTCCCGCGCCGCGCGGCTACGCTCCGGATCCAGCTGAGCGGATGATCGAGCGAGAACGGTACCGCCAACGGCGCGAGCAACTTGCGCAGCTCGTTCCTAGCGAGCGTCGGTTCCTCGCCTTTCGGGCGATCGGGCTCAGCTACGACGAAATCGCCGAGTGCCAGCAGGTCAGCCTTCGCACCGTAGGAGCGCCAAATCCTCCGGTGCCGAGGCGCCACCAGTCCGATCGACACCGAGCGGCGGGACACGCTGCCAGGGTAAGACGCACACATGCGCCGCGAGCGGGCTCGGGCTGTTGCCGAATCGGGCCGGTGCGGATACGCTCGGTGCGCCATGACCGACGACCTGATCCAGCCGGACGAGATCGCTTACCGACTCGAGCTCACAGCGGCTCAGCTCAAGATCGTCCATACCGCGCTCAAGTCGCTGTACGACGACCTCGGTCATGAGGAGAGCGACGTCGAGCGCCTCGTCGCCTCGGTGCTCGCGAAGCTTCCCGGCGAGCACGAGATCAGGGCGATCGACCTCGATCACGAGCTCCACCGCGGCGAACACGCCTGATTTTCGCCGTCCGGACCGCGAGCTTTGAGCACAACTCGCCAATCTGAGCCCTGCGCATGGGTGATGACTTTCGGGGGACCTCGGGTCACCTGGTCCCCACCGATCCGCCCAAGTCTCCACCATCCGCCCATGCACAGGTATGGTGCGATGTACGTCGACAGCGCAAAGAGTCAGCGATCGCGGTTGCCGCGACGTAACCTCGGCTTGAGGTGACATATCACGACGAGGTCCAGAGGTCGCTCGAGTGCACGTTCGATACGCCGGCCTGCATGTGGTGCGCGCCCATTGCAGTCAAGGAGCGTCGAGCGGCAAGCACGCGGGGCGCCGGGAAGCCGACGAGGGCCACGTCCGCCTGCGCGAACCGCTGATTGCGCTGCCGGCCGCCGTCGTTCCCGTCGATGAGACTCACTCGCGGGTCGATCACAGCCACCCACGACAGATCGCGCCCAAGATTCGGTGCGACCACGAGTACGCCGACGCTGACCCCGGCGCGCCGAGAACCCGAATCCGAGATTCGCCCCCACCACGCGCGAAAGTGGATGCGCTCGCGACGAGGTGGACCGGTACGGCTTACCGGCGAATCGACTGCGGGGCGTGCCCGCCGCGCTCCCCACGGGCAGTGGGCTCAACCCTGCCGCTGCGTCCCGGCAGGTTTGACTCGCAACTAGCGCTCAGTCGTTCTAATGGCCGCCCCTGTGGTGGCCCTGGTCGTGGCCCAGCGACGTGGTGGGGCCCAGCGGGGACGGGTCGCCGACCGGCGGCAGGTCTGCTCGCCGCCCGTGCACGCTGTGCCCGCCGGAGCTCGCTCAGAACCACCGGCGTCTGGTTCGGGATCTGCAAGCGGCGCTGGAGGACCGGGATCGCCGCGTGGGGGTCGCCAGCCAACCGCAGCGAGCGCCCAAGGTCGAACAGCGCGTAGCCGTAGTTGACGTCGTCCGGCGATGCCGCGGCGATGGCCTGGCGCAGTACCGAGATCGCCGCCGAGTAGGCTCCGCCGAGCATCAGTTGGTGTCCGCGGGCTTCCAGCCCGGCCGCCGCGGGCGGCTGGGGTGCTGGAAGCGTCGCGGTGGTGGCAGTGGCGGTAGTCGGCCCCCCAGTGGCCCTAGTCGGCGCCGAGTGGCGGTAGTCGGCGCCGTGGGTGTTGTTGTTGTTGGCGTCGCGATGCTGGCGGGCGCCGCGGCCACCCGTGCGGGTACGGGCTTGTGTTTGGGTTTGGGTTTGGGACGATGGACACGGCGAGGAGCGGGCGGGCTGAGCCGCGCCACCGTGGTGGATGCCCGAGCGTGCCGCACAGCGCCCAGGCGGGCCATCGCTACCACGATCCCGACCGCGACGCACGCAGCAGCGAGCGCGGCGACCGCCGCGGTTCGGCGCGCTCGCCTCGGCGGTGGCGGCACCGCGGTGAGCCTGCGCGCCCGGTCGGGCGGCGAGAACGCCGCGTCGAGCGCGTCCACGAACGTACCCGCCGTGGGCCAGCGATCCTCGGGTCGCTTCGCCATCCCACGTGCGAGCACCGCATCGACGGCTCGCGGCAGCGTCGGGTTGCAGGAGCTGGCGCGCGGGGGGTCAGCCTCAGTGTGCTGGCGTGCCTGCACGGCGAAACGCTCGGCGGTGAACGGCCGCTGCCCGACGAGCAGCTCGAACGCCGCGACCGCCAGCGCGTAGCGGTCGCTCGCGTCGCTCGCCGGCTGTCCGAGCGCCTGCTCGGGCGACAGATAGGCGGCCGTGCCGAGCAACTGGCCCGTGCCGGTGAGCGTGTCCTCGGTCGCCAGCCGCGCGATCCCGAAGTCCGCAACGTACAGCCTCCAGTCGAGGCTCAGGAGCAGGTTGCGGGGCTTGATGTCGCAGTGGACGACGCCGCGCCCGTGGGCGTAATCAAGCGCCGAGGCCGCCTCTGCCAGCCATCTGAGCGCCTGATCGCGGCGCACAGCGCCGGCTCGGATCGCGTCGGCCACCGTCTCGCCCGCAAGGTACTCCATCACGATGTAGGGGCGGCCAGCTGCCTCGGCGACGTCGTAAATCATGACCACGTGAGGATGAGCTGAGAGGCCGGCCGCCGTCCGGGCCTCGCGCTTGAAGCGCCCGATCGCGACGTCGTCGCCCGCGAACTGCCGCGCGAGCACCTTGATCGCGACCTCGCGGCCGAGCGTAGCGTCGTAGGCACACCACACCGAGGCCATCCCTCCGTTCGCGATGTGACCCCGAACCTCGTAGCGCTCCGGCAGGCCGGCCCTCTCCAGGGGAGTCGCGCTCACTGGGTCCCTCGTTCCCATCGGGCCAATGTTTACCCGTCCAGACGGATCCGTGCGTAGCGCCGCACACTGTAGCGTTTGAGAGCCCCTGATCGGGCATTTCACCGGACAGGGCCTACGGGACACCCAGTTGTCCCGTCCCTTCGGCGCGGTCACGACGACGGCAGGCTGCCCGGTCGGGGATCCCCTAAAGGGACCGCGCGGGGGAAGCCCGGAGCCGGGAGTTCACCAGCGGGACGGTGCCGGAATCGCGGGGTCAATCCTTGCGCAGGGGGTGGCACGTGGGGCTGGCAAGAGCGCATCGCCTGCGTGCGAGCGGGATGAATGAGTCAGTCCAGACGCGATCTCGTGGCGCCGGTGGAGCGCATCCCGCACGGCCCGTGGTGGCTCCGGACCCCGCAGTGAGTCTCTGACCGTCGCTTGTCGCGCTCTCATGGATGCGAGCCGGGGGTATATTCGCGGTGCTCGTGGCACGATGTGCGGCGTCGGTGCCGTCGGGCTGGTTGCGGCCGCCGTCCTCGGTGCCGACGCGCGTCGGCTGTGCGCGGGTCTGGTGGGCTTACGCGCTGGGCGAGGGACGGGCGTCGGGGGGCGGCGGCGGCGGCGGTTCGATCGGGGGTGTGGCCGCTGGCGGCTCGCCGCCGCCGCGCGACGCGCTGGGCTTCCAGTAGTTCCGGCAGGGTCGGTCTCCCGCACGCCCGCATTGACCACCCGCCGGTAACCCTCCCGTCTCCTGTGCTTGTGGTGAAGCTGACTGTTTGCGGGAGTTCCCCGAAGAACGTTGCGGCCGTGCGTGTTCCGCCGGCCCCCTCCGTCCTCCTGGTTGTTTCTTCGTTACTTGGGTGGGTCGCTCCCGACTCTCCCGGACCGAACCTGAATGACGTCCACACGGCGAAAACTGACCGGCGGCTAACGAACAGCAACGCTCGAGTCGTCATTCCTCTGTTATCCCAGCGCCACGCGTTTCTATTCGCGGGGAGGAGCTGGATAGGTTGGGTAGTTCTTACCGTCCCGGCTCGGGGCGGAATGCCGATGGCACCGCGGTCATCCGAGCGTAGGCTAGCGTCGCTTGAATAGGGCGTCAGTCGATGCAACTCGAATGCTCAGATGAGTCGTTTGCCTGCTCGGTCGGGCTGCAGAGCACGCCGAGTAGTGTTATTCGTGCGACGGTCGAGGGCCGCGAGATCCTGAGTGCGGCGAACGGCTCCGCGGCCGTCGAGGACAACGGTGACACCTGCGTGATCACGACGTGGGCGGCGTCCGCGAGCGACGTCTGCGCCGGGTCAGCGTCTCGGCTGGCGCACGGAGACGGTCGGCTTCAGCTGCGCGGGCAACCGCTGAGCTTCTCCGACTGCGCGCGCGGCCCGGCGTTCAGTCGGGGCCTTGTCCACGTGGTTTCCGGCATCGAGCGCAGCGGGCGGAACGGCTTGCGTCCCAATCGTCGTCGC
This sequence comes from uncultured Solirubrobacterales bacterium, assembly GCA_963837385.1. Classification (GTDB taxonomy): domain Bacteria; phylum Actinomycetota; class Thermoleophilia; order Solirubrobacterales; family Solirubrobacteraceae; genus Palsa-465. Next base: position 329,941 of record CAWIMZ010000014.1, on the reverse strand, counting down.
GCGTATAGGGGGGCCGGGATCGCGAACACGTAAACCAGTGCGTTAGTCGGAGCACGTAACCAACGTCTAATTAGAAGGAGAGGGTTCGATGGCTGACACGGCACCAGGAGCACCCAGCGCGCCGGAGATCGCCGCCGCTGCGACCTCGGAGGCTCAGATCGCGGTTCATTGGCGTGAGGAGGAGTACTACCCGCCGCCGCCGGCGTTCGTCGCGCAAGCGAACGGAGACGACCCGGCACTGTTGGAGCGGTTCAGCGAGGAGCACTTCCCGGACTGCTTCACCGAGTACGCCGAGATGCTGACGTGGGATCGTAAGTGGGACACGATTCTCGATACGAGCAATCCGCCGTTCTGGAAGTGGTGGGTCGGCGGACGTCTGAACGCAAGCGTCAACTGCGTCGATCGGCACCTGGAGTCTCGCGGCAGCAAGAACGCGCTGATCTGGGTGCCCGAGCGTGAGGATGAGGAGACGCAGGAGATCACCTACGAGGAGCTCCACCGCCGGGTCAACGAGTTCGCGGCGCTGCTGCGGGACTTCGCTGGCGTGCAGACCGGCGATCGGGTCACGTTCCACCTGCCGATGTTGCCCGAGCTGCCGGTCTCGATGTTGGCCTGCGCTCGCATGGGCGTGATCCATTCGGAGGTGTTCGGCGGGTTTGCCGGCGCGGCGTGTGGCCATCGGATCGCTGACTCGGAGAGCAAAATCCTCGTAACGATCGACTCCTACTACCGCAACGGCCAGCTGATCGACCACAAGGAGAAGGCCGACGAGGCAATCGCGGCCGCGCGCGAGGAGGGGACCGAGATCGAGAAGGTGCTCGTCTGGCGGCGCCACCCCGGCCAGTACGGATCCAAGAGCCCGATGGTCGAAGGGCGCGACTACTTCATCGACGAGCTGCTCCAGGACTACCGCGGCAAGCAGGTCGAGCCGGTGTCGATGCCCGCCGAGGCGCCGCTGTTCTTGATGTACACGAGCGGCACAACCGGCCGGCCGAAGGGCTGCGAGCACAGCACCGGCGGCTATCTGTCATACGTCACCGGCACGTCGAAGTACTACCAGGACATCCACCCGGACGACACGTACTGGTGCTTTGCGGACATCGGCTGGATCACCGGTCACTCCTACATCGTCTACGGCCCGCTGTCGCTCGGGACCACGAGCGTCATGTACGAGGGCATCCCGACATACCCGGACGCGGGCCGGCCGTGGCGGATCGCGGAGAAGTTCGGGGTGGACATCTTCCACACCGCGCCGACGACGATCCGGATGCTGCGCAAGCTCGGGCCGGACGAGCCGGCCAAGTACAACTACCACTTCAAGACGATGACGACGGTCGGTGAGCCGATCGAGCCCGACGTGTGGCGCTGGTACTACGACGTCGTCGGCCAGGGCGAAGCCGCGATCACCGACACGTGGTGGCAGACCGAGAACGGCGGCTTCCTCGGCAGCACGCTGCCCGGGCTGCAGCCGATGAAGCCGGGCAGCTGCGGTCCGGGCGTGCTCGGCATCTACCCCGTGATCTATGACGAGAACGGCGAGGAGGTCCCGAAGGGCAGCGGCAAGGCGGGCAACATCTGTATCCGCAACCCGTGGCCTGGGTCTTTCCAGACGATCTGGGGCCAGCCCGAGCGGTACGTCGACACTTACTACGCCAAGTACTGCAAGGACCGCAACAGCAAGGACTGGCACGACTGGCCGTACTTCGCGGGCGATGGCGCAATGCAGGGAGCCGACGGCTACTTCCGGATCCTTGGTCGGGTCGACGACGTGATCAACGTCGCCGGGCACCGGCTCGGAACCAAGGAGATCGAGTCGGCGAGCATCACCGTCGCTGAGATCGCGGAGGCAGCGGCGGTCCCGGTGATCGACGAGCTCCGCGGGAAGATCGTGGAGGTGTACGTCGCGCTCAAGCCGGGGTTCACCCCGAGCAAGGAGATCGAGCAAAAGGTGAGCGATGCGATCGACAAGGAGATCGGGAAGATCGCGCGCCCAAAGAACGTGTGGATCGTGTCCGACATGCCGAAGACCCGCTCGGGCAAGATCATGCGCCGGGTGATCGCCGGGATCTCGAACTTCGCCGACGTCGGCGACACCACGACGCTCGCGAACCCCGAGATCGTCGACGAGATCCGCCACCACGTGCAAAGCGAGAAGGTCGCGCACGGCGAGACCCCGCGCGAGCTCTCAGAACAAGAGAAGAAGGAGATCGAAGCCTTCGGGCAAGCGGAGTAACCAGAAACGATAAAGGTAGTTCCACGGCGGTTGCTCGCGCGCTCTTGACGCGATCATTACCGAACGCGGCTGCAGGGGTAGGCGGCGAGGCGCCGATACTGGCTTATCAGCCAGTGGTCTCCTCGCCGCCCCCTTCGAACCGGACGCAGAAGTCAACGTCCACACTTCTAGGCCTCCGGTTTAGCCGCACCCGAGTTTGCGGCAGATCAGATGACTCAGCAGTACCTTGTCGGGCAGTTCTCAGCGTTGCTAGGGGATCTGGAACGAACCGCCGCTGAGTGGCAACCCGCCGTCCACGGCCTGCGCCGAGAGGTCGAGTCCTCGCCAGTAGCGATGCTTCCCGAGTTTGCGGACAAGGCAACGGAGCTGATCGACACGATTTGTTGGGCTGCCCTTCACCGAGGGGATGTCACCCGGTTTTGCAGCTGCGCGAAGGCGGCCGCCGCGCTGGGCGAGTTCATCGACTGTGCCGGTTTCTTGCGCCATTAGACGAAGGCTCCGACTCGACTCGGTCGTGTCGCGCTCCGGTAGCGAGGTCGGCTGTGGCGCTGCGCCTAGGACCGGCGCTGGCGCAAGTGACCGCGACGATCGCACTCGGTGGGTAGAAGAAGTTATCGGCGTGCCAAACGAGAGAGCGGAGTGCGGTTCTCGGGGCAGCGTTGCGTGTCTGCGGGAGACAAACGTGCACCGTCTCAGGCGCGAACCGATGGGCTTCCTCCAGCGCGTGCGCGTGGACAGCATCTCTGCCGCAACTTCCTAACGCACCAGGGCCGGCGAGATCTCAACTAACCAAAGCGACGACCTGACGAAGCCGTTAGGCGCTAACGATCACGAGCAACATGATCGGCGATCTTGTCCGACGGCACACCGTGTTGGCTCCGAGACGGCGATGCCGGTGCTGGAGGCAAAGGCGGCCTGGCTCACCGCATGCCGCGCTTCACGATCGCAGCGGCTTCCCGCGGGCCCCCGCGCATCGCCACCAAACCCCAAACGCTCGATCAAGCGCAGCGACAGCCGTGCGGCGCCCGGCGGCCGCGCCAGCAACACCGCTGGAGGGAACGCGGCGGCGAATGCGCCCACAAGGGCTCGGGCGCTTGCCAGACAGAACAGAGCCGGACCGCAAGCACAAGGCGGCGGGAGCACTTCGTGCGCGGGGTGTCGATCAAGAAGCTGGTGCGGCGGACGGGTCTGTCGCGTTGCCGGCGCTGGCGACGGTCGGCGTTAGGGTCGAAGACCGGACCGTGGTCTGACTCATCATAGGTCTGGACCCGGTTGGTGTCCTTTGGATGAAGTGTCGACCTCGGTCCGTGTCTTCGAGGAGCCGGTCTGACCTGATAGAAGCGTCGATTCTTGTGTACCGCCGATCTCGACCGGGACGTTGTCGACCGGGTCCGCAACAAACCTACCAGCGGAGGTGAGGTACCGCGACGGCAGGCGTGAAGCTCGCGGGCGTGCTGTTTCGTGTTTCGTCAGACTTACGGCGATGAGCGATGTCTACTGCTCAGTAGTTCCGACCGAGATTCCCTAGAACCACGATCTGGGACGAACCGCTCGAGGAGCTTCCCCACTTGTGATGGCCTCGGGCGACAGATCTTTGGTCAAGCCACCAGCGAACGACCGTCGGCCGCGACGACGGGCGCCTGAACTCCGAAAGGACCTCGCATGAACACCCACCGCGCTGACTCACCCGCCGCGCTCGACGTCGAGTCGACACGCTGGCGTCTTGACCCGACGCGCTCGGGCGTCGAGTTCCACGTTCGCCACTTCTACGGCCTGGTGACCGTCAAGGGACGGTTCGAGCGCTTTGAGGGAACCCTCGACCTACGCTCACAGCCGGCGGTGCAGCTGACGATCGACGCCGCCAGCCTCGACACTAAGCAGAAGAGGCGCGACACGCACCTGCGCTCAGCAGACTTCTTCGACGCCGAGCGCCACCCGCGAGTCCAGTTCATCTCTGACCGCGCCGCGCTCGACGGCGACCACCTCAAGGTGCATGGGCAGCTACACGCCGCCGGAAAAACGATCCCTTTGGAGCTCGACGCGACCCTCCGCCAAGTCGACGGCGAGCTCGAGGTGCAGGCGGTCACGCCCCCTGGTCGGCGCATTCGAGCAGGCGCACTTGCCCTTCGCGACGTGCGGACCCGAGCCGCGCCACGATCGTCGTGCGCGCGGATGGGCGGACCGTCTTGACCGGGGTTTGCCGAGGTTCCGGCGAGAGCGGCGATCAGGTTCTTGTGGGGTCTAGGATCAGCGGATGACCGTGGGCGGTTTTCATCGTGGGGGATCCGGACCGCCGATGGTCCTGTTGCACGGGTTCACAGATACGGGGTTTACCTGGACGTCTGTGCTCGCGGGGCTCGAGGCTCACCATGACGTGATCGCGCCGACAATGCTTGGACATTACGGCGGTCCGCCGCTCCCTGCAGGAGTTCCACTTTCGATCGAGGCGCTCGTCGAGGCGGTCGAGCGTGACATGGATGCTGTGGGGTTCGACACGGCGCATCTCGTTGGGATCTCGCTGGGTGGGTGGGTCGCGCTGCAGCTGGCGTCGCGTGGGCGGGCCCGCTCGGTCGTGGGGCTGTCACCGTCCGGGGGCTGGGTGCACGGGAGCCGGGAGGAACGACGGATCCTTCGTTATTTCCGCCGTAACTACTTGTTGCTGCGGGCCGGTCGCCCGTTCTTCAATACTGTGGCTTCCCGTCCGCGCGCCCGGAGGCTCGCGCTGAGGGATCTCGTCGCAAATCCGGGCAGCGTGCCTCCGGCCGCGGCGCTCGGGCTGATTCGGGGCGCCGCCGACTGCCCCGCGTACACCGAGGCGCTGCGGATGGCGCGCTCTGAGGGTCTGGGCGACCTTGAAGGCGTTGAGTGTCCCGTGTTGATCGCGTGGGGTACCCGGGATGCGCTTCTGCGGTGGCCGCGCTACTCCGAGCGACTACGCGACCTCCTCCCCGACGCCGAGTTCGTCGAACTGCCCGGGCTCGGCCACCTGGCGCAGTGGGACGACCCCAGCCTCGTTACCCGCACGATCCTCGAGCTCACGACGCAGACCGAGGCGGCGCCAACCGCCGCCTGAGCCAGCAGCAACATCCAACACCTCGTGACGAGCAACCGAGCCAGATTGCGTCTCGCGTCGCCAGCTCCCTCGCTCCCGCAACTCGCGCGCGCCGCGACGAGGTGGGTGTCACGCTGGCGCTTCCCCACGCCACCGAATGGACCCTCACCGACTGGTCCGGACCCTTCGGCGATCTCTCGCAGGCGCGCCTCGAGCGCCCCGGACGGCGGATCGATCACGCGCGATGGTGCGAGCCGGATCGAGCGCCCATCGGGCGGTAGGCTGACCGTCGGTGGCCGGGCGATCGGTGAGCATCAGAGGAAGCCAGTACAACTACGCAAACCTGATCTGGATCCTCGTCGGTCTCGCAGCGATCGCGATCTACACAACGGTACTGGTCAGGCGTACCAGGAGCCCTGAGGCGTCCTCGTCTCCTCTCGAGCTCCCCTTCGGGCGTCGCCCGGGCGCGCGGAGCGCCGATGCTCGTCCATGCGAAGCAGCAGCGTCGCGATCGCCCAGCCGAGAGTCGCCGGGCGCCGATACCCCGCAGTCGACCCCGACAACCGGCTTGTCGCCGACACGCTCAAAGCCGACTGGCACGACTGCTGCCGTTCGGGCGCGGTCCTGGCGGCCGACCGCTCCCGCGCCGGTGAGGGCTATTGCGCCGGCTCAGGGCGATCGCGCGAAGGCGGGGTGAGCGCTGTGGTTCCGGTCGCGATCGCTACGGGCCGCCCTCCGTGGGTCACCTCGGTGTTGGCGATGGTGAGGCGGCTGCCGCGATGAACCACCTTTCCCGTTGCCAGAATTTCCCTGCCGTCGGCGTCCACCGGCCGGAGGAAGTTGACCTTGAGGTCCAGCGCGGTAAACCTAGTGCCGGCGGTGGCAGCCGCCTGTACCGCGCCGGCTGTGCCGCTCTTGGCCAACAAGGCGATCATGCCCCCAAACACGGTCCCGATCTCTTGGAGAAGCCACCCGTGCGCTGGCAACGAGAAGACGACAAGCCCGTCGGAGGCATCCGTCAGGCGCATGCCGGTGAGACGATCAATAGGGGGCCGTGCGCTTTCTCCGGTTAGCTGCGCCTGCAGGATCTCCAGGCCGCCCAGACGATCGAGCGTATCCTCGTCGAGCGGGGAGATCATCGGGCCGCACGGCCGCGCGATCGGATCCAGCGTCTGTGGTGTCCCTTGCGCGTCCGAGGCGGCGGTGGCGCGCTGCCGAGTCGCCGTTCCTGCGGGAAACAGAAAATAGCGCGAGGTACTGTGGGCGACCGGTCGCCCCTCGTCGTCGTAGACCATGCCCACAGCGAGCGCGTTGCGCTCGTCTGCGTAGACCACCTCGCTGCGAGTGGTGATCTCGCCTCCCGCGTATGGCGGCTGGCCCAGAAAGGTCATCGAGAGCTCGGCCGTGGTACAACCAGCTCCCGGGGGCAGCGTCGACAGGACGGCGTAGAAGTGTGTCATGTCCGCCAGAAACGTGAAGATTCCGGTGTCCACCCGCCCCTTGGGACCACAGAACCATTCGCTAGCCGGCATCCCAAGCACCGCCTGGCCCTGCTTGAGATCAATCAGCCGCCGACCGCACAGGTGAGCTATCGGCGGCTGCGGCGCGCCACCATCATGGATTAGGTGAAGAACGTCTCGCCAGGGCTTGGCCAACAACGAGTGGTCGACCAAGCCCCCGATCGGCCGCTCTTGCCAGATCTCCTGCTTCTCAAACATTGGCTCATCCCCAGTCTTCGATCTGGATCTGCCCCGGTTTGCGGGACACGGGCTTGTGGATTGTTTCTCAACCACCGGAGGCGAGAGTTAGAGTTGTTGGTAGTTCGCTTAGAGAGCATGTTGAGGGTGGCGCGACGGCGCTGCCCAGGAGCGACAGTTGATGAGAGGCCTGTTCGGCGCTTCGCCCACGAGCAGTACCTGAGGACGCGCAGGGGACCGGCGCCAACCGGCCTCCGCACTGTCACGGCTTGCTACGTCGCGACCCAACCTGCCGGCGCACACGAGCCAGGTCACGCGCTGGTTCGGCAATCAGGCTGGTAGGGCGTGCAAGACGTAGGCCTCGAGAGCGTCTTCCTTGCCCTTCACTCGCAAGCCGCTCATGGCCTGCACAACGGCACCATCGGGGAGCTGCCGATACGTCTCGGCTCCGATCAAAACAGTCCCGACTGGCGCCTGACCTTCGAGCCGCGAGCCGGTGTTGATCGTGTCTCCGACCAGGGCGTACGCGACGAGGCCATGACCTCCCAGCTCGCGGAGCACCGCCTCGCCGGTGTTCACTCCGACCCGCAACCGCGGCCAGCCGGGATGCTCGTCGGCAAGCCGACCCAACTCTCGTTGAAGCGCCAGGCCGGCGCGCGCAGCACGCACGGCGTGATCGGGATGATCGCCGCGGCCGTTGAACGTCGCCATCATCCCGTCACCGATGAACTTCTCGACCTCACCTCCGAACTGGCGGCTGATTAGGGGTGCAGCGACCGCGTAATACGTGCTCAGGAGCGCAGCCACGTCGGATGGCGTGGAACGCTCTGAGAAGGTCGTAAACCCGGCTAAGTCGCTGAACAGCACGCTGACGTCCTGGCGGCGCTCACGCGTGGTCGGCAGGTAGAGATGGCGAAACCGTTCGTCGCGCCACTCGCGACGGGCTGCGAAGCCGACGATGAGATATGCCGCGACGATCAGCCCGTGCCACTCCCACCAGCTCGCGTGCCAGTTGCGCTCACCCGTGACGGCGACGCCGATCATCGCTTCCGAGAGCAACACGAAGCACCCGATCACGCTTGCTGGAAGCAGGCTCATACGCCCGCGGTAGACAACCCAATAGCGTGCCGCAGAGACGCCATACACGAGGACGCCGAGCCCCGCCATTATCGCCAATAGACTGTTCGACGCCCCCTCGCTCGTCGGCTGATCGAGCGGCGGGAGCTTCGCCAGGGTCGATACGGCCCACACGCCCATCGCCGCCATCACCAGATACCGTATCTCCGCTCGCCGTCGCATGACCAGAGTGGGGAGAGCTGGGTGGCAGTCCACAAACGCGGACGCGAAGGCGAACACCGCCGCGATCAGCAACCCGACCGGAATCGCGACCTCGAACCCGGACAGCTGACTGGAGAACAAGATGCCGGGCGTGCCGAGTGCGTGCAACCCGAGAAATCCGCCGGTCGCCAGGAACGCAAGCGAGATCAAGAGAACGCGCGCGTCGCCGCGCCTGGTAGCCGCCTCTTGAGCCCCGCAGGCGAGCGCGAACACGAGAGCTCCGACGCACAAGAACACCACGAAGTGGACCTTGGTGTCCTCGAAATGAGGATCGAGTTGCGAGCGAAGCAGCAGCGAGATCAGGCCGATAAGCGGCAGCAACCCGGCCAGAACCCAGAGCACGGCCGGCCATCGCGGGCGCCCCGGCTGGCCCCCGCTGGTGGCCAGTTCGGTGCTGGCGCCATCCACGGTGTGCTCGATCTCCAACACGTACCCCGCGCGAAGCATACCGCCGGCGTGAGCAGCGCATCTGGAGTGGTTGCCGGCCCACGGCGGTGCTACCGATCTCACCGGCCGTGCGACCCGAAGGATGACCAATGAGCGCCTCTCTTGGGTGAACTTGCAGCTCGCCGCGACATCTTTTCGCGCGCCGGCGCTGCCGCGCTGATCTTCACCAGGGAGGCGCCGTACATGCTCTAGGGGGGGTCACTTCGGTCTAGGGCATGAGCCGATGTGTGTGTTCGGGGTGCTGCCGGAGCCGTTGGTGGGGGATCGCGAGGATCGGTCGCCGAGCCGGGCAGAGCCGACATCGCGGTCCCCATCGAAAGAAGGGGGAACTACGGATGCGAAACGGCATCGCCAACTGGGACCATTAGCGAAGACGGAAGGTCGTCAAGATGCTTGCCCGGGCGTGTTCCGCTTCATTTTCGAGGCACGAGGTTCATCCTCAGCGAAGGAGTCGGTGGGCGCGGCCGCGTGCCGTCGTGGTGCATCGTCGTGTTGCACCAGCCGGGTCGGCGATGGAAACCAAGCGCCGGCAGTTATTCAGAGAGCCGTCTTTTCAGTGGAGGGTTGAGCTATGGAAGTAGGAGACCAGACACATCCGTCGGCGGCAAACGTTGCTGGCGCTGCGCTGTCTGAGGCGCAGATCGCGGTTCATTGGCGTGAGGAGGAGTACATCGAGCCGCCCCCGTCGTTCGTCGCGCAGGCGAACGCGTCTGACCCGGCGATCTTCGAGCGGTTCGCTGAGGAGCATTTCCCGGAGTGCTTCACCGAGTACGCGGAGATGCTTACGTGGGACCGCAAGTGGGACACGATCCTGGATACGAGCAATCCGCCGTTCTGGAAGTGGTGGGTCGGCGGGCGGCTGAACGCGTGTGTGAATTGCGTCGATCGCCATCTCGCGTCTCGGGGGGATAAGAACGCGTTGATCTGGGTGCCTGAGCCCGAGGACGAGGAGACCCAGGAGATCACCTACGAGGACCTCCATCGCCGGATAGGCGAGTTCGCTGCGCTGCTGCAGGACTTCGGCGGCGTGGAGACGGGCGACCGGGTCACGTTCCATCTGCCGATGGTCCCCGAGCTGCCGGTCTCGATGCTTGCCTGCGCTCGTCTCGGCGTGATCCATTCGGAGGTGTTTGGCGGGTTCAGCGGAGCGGCGTGCGGGCACCGGATCGCCGATTCGGGAAGCAAGATCTTGGTGACGATGGACGGCTACTATCGCAACGGCGAGCTGATCGATCACAAGGTCAAGGCCGACGAGGCGATCGCGGCTGCGCGCGAAGAGGGCGTCGAGGTCGAGAAGGTGCTCGTCTGGCGCCGGAATCCGGGGGAGTACGCGTCGGAGAGCCCGATGGTCGAGGGGCGCGACTTCTTCGTCGATGAGCTGCTGGAGGACTACCGCGGCAGGCAGGTCGAGCCGGTTTCGATGCCCGCCGAGGCGCCGCTGTTTCTGATGTACACCAGCGGCACGACCGGCCGGCCAAAGGGCTGCGAGCACAGCACCGGCGGTTACCTGTCGTATGTCGCCGGAACATCGAAGTACTACCAGGACATCCACCCCGACGACACCTACTGGTGCTTCGCCGATATCGGCTGGATCACGGGCCACTCCTATATCGTCTATGGGCCCCTGGCGCTGGGGACGACGAGCGTCATGTACGAGGGTGTACCGGTGTATCCGGACGCGGGTCGGCCGTGGCGGATCGCAGAGAGGTTGGATGTGAACATTTTCCACACCGCGCCGACGACGATTCGGATGCTGCGCAAGCTCGGACCGGACGAGCCCGCCAAGTACGACTATCACTTCAAGCACATGACGACTGTCGGCGAACCGATCGAGCCCGAGGTGTGGCAGTGGTACTACCATTTCGTCGGCAAGGGCGACGCGGCGATCGTCGACACCTGGTGGCAGACCGAGAACGGCGGCTTCCTCGGCAGCACGCTGCCCGCACTGCAGCCGATGAAGCCCGGCAGCTGCGGGCCGGGGGTGCTCGGCGTTTACCCGGTGGTCTACGACGAGAACGGTGAGGTCGTCGAGGCTGGGAGCGGCAAGGCCGGGAACATCTGCATCCGCAACCCGTGGCCCGGGATCTTCCAGACGATCTGGGGCCAGCCCGAACGGTTCGTTGCCACCTACTACGCGAAGTACTGCCGCAACAAGGAGAGCAAGGACTGGCGCGACTGGCCTTACTTCGCGGGCGACGCTGCGCTCCAGGCGGCCGACGGCTACTTCCGGATCCTCGGCCGGGTCGATGACGTGATCAACGTCGCCGGGCACCGGCTCGGGACCAAGGAGCTCGAGTCCGCGAGCATCACCGTCGTGGAGGTCGCCGAGGCCGCCGCGGTGCCCGTCATCGACGATCTCCGCGGCCGCGTCGTGGAAATGTACATTGCCCTGAAGCCCGGCTTCAAGCCGAGTGCGGACATCGAGCAGAAGGTGAGCGACGCGATCGACAAAGAGATCGGCAAGATCGCGCGACCGAAACACGTCTGGATCGTGCTCGACATGCCCAAGACGCGCTCCGGGAAGATCATGCGCAGAGTGATCGCCGCCGTCTCGAACTTTGCCGATGTTGGCGACACGACCACGCTCGCGAACCCCGAGATCGTCGATGACATCCGCCATCAGGTCCAGAGCGCAAAGCTGGCTCACGGCGAGGCGCCGCGCGAGCTCACGCCGGAGGAGGCCGAATCGATCAGGTCGTTCGGTCAAGCCGAGTAATCGCCGCTGACCGGCCCGAGCGGTTATTGCTGGGCACCGCCGAGACCAAAGAGCGCCGGCTGGGTATGACGAGCGGCTCCCATTTTCCCGCTCGCGGCTGCAAGAGGCGCGGCGATTGCCGAGCTTCGGCTGCGGACACCGTCGACCATCACCCCGCCGTCGATCGGGTGACTACTGGACACGAGGTCGGCCTCTCTGGGCGCACACAGATCCCGCGAAACTCTCACGGCCAGATTCGTGGTTGGGGCGGGCCATCGTGGCGCACTCCGCTGTCGCGATCGCGGCAATTGAGCGGTGGTGGAGGTGACACAGCAATACCTCGTCGGTGAGGTCTCCGTGCGCTTGGCGCAGCTGCAGGCCGTGGTCGCCGAGCCGACGCTCGCGCGTGCGGTCGCGGAGCTGCGCAGGGAAGCCGAGACAAGCCCGCCAAGTGCGCTGTATGTGGTCATGATCCGCGCGCTCGAGATGACCGACGAGATCTGCTTGGACTCGCTCGCACGCGGGGACATGACGGCCTTTAGCTCTCAGGTAGCAAGCGGCGCGGAGCTGCGCGAGTTTGGCGTCTGCGCCGGCTTGCTCGAAAACTCCGATTGACCCGAACCGGAACCCCTTTGCGGCGAAACACAAGGCGCTTGCCGGGTAGGTTCACCGTGTCGTCGCGTGTCGCGCCCCATCCGAAGTGTCGTGCAGTTTCAAGACTTGCCGCTGGCCGATCGCGACCGTGAGTGGGACGGCAGCGCAGCGAACAAGCGCGTGCGCGACTGGGCCAACGCCGAGGACCAGCCCAACGACCGCTACCGGAAGGCTTTCGTTTGGTACGACGCGGAGCAAGCCGACAAGTTCAAGAGCTACAAGTTCCAGATTGCTGACATCGTTGATGGGAAGCTCAAGGCCGTTCCCCACGGGATCATCTCCGCCGCCGGCGTGATGCAGGGCGCGCGCGGCGGGGCCAAGCTACCCATGGACGACATACAACGGGTCAAGAGCCATCTCGCCCGCTACTACGCCAAGATGGACGATACGCCGCCCTGGGACGAGGCCTGACGAACGCTCGAGCCCGATGAGAGCTTTTCATGCCGGTCGGTCGCCTCAGCCGACCGCTCGGCGCCCATCGAGGATCGCGCCCAGCGGTCGGGTGTTCACGACGTCCACCGGCTTCGCCCAGCCGCGGCGCGCGGTTGCGACCGAGAACGCCATGTTCCCGAGTCCGCGCACTGAGTGCGCGTCGGTTGAGCAGACGATCTGCACGCCGGCTCGCAGCGCGTCGCGGACGTGCTCGCCACTGAGATCGAGACGGTCCGGGAGACCGTTGACCTCGAGCGCGACCCGTTCCTCGAGCGCGACTTCGAACACGCGATCGAGGTCGAGGGCGTTCTCCGCCCGCCGGTTGATGTAGCGGCCCTTGGGATGGCTGAGGCAGCGCACATACGGGTTGCGCAGCGCCTCCTCGACGCGCTTGGTCAGCTCCCGCCGCGGCATCCGCTGCCCACCGTGCACGCTTGCCAGTACCCACTCGAGCTCCGCGAGGACCTCGTCGGGAAGATCGAGCCGCCCGTCGGCCAGGATGTCGCACTCGATCCCGCGCAGCACGCAGAACGGCGCCAACAGTTCATTCGCGGCAGCGATTTCCTCGGCCTGGCGGCGGACGTCGTCCGGGGTAAGCCCGCGGACGGCACCCACGGCGGGAGTGTGATCGCAGATCGCGAGGTAGTCATAGCCGCGCTCCCGAGCTGCGCGGGCCATCTCCTCGACGCTCGCCCTCCCGTCTGACCACGTGGTGTGGCAGTGCAGGTCGCCGCGGATGTCTTGCGGCTCGACGAGCGCGCGGCGGCTCGCCGTGGAACGGCTCTTCACGCAGCTCCGGCGGACACCAGGGGAGTTCGAGCGCCCTGTAGACCGCCTCCTCGTCGGGCCCGTCCGGGATCGGCTCAAGCGCCGCAACGTAGGCCGGCGAGCCCGTCGCGCGGACGAGGGCCGTCCCGAACCGCTCGGGCTCAGCGGCGACGAGCTCGACCGGCACCCCCTCGACCGTTACCCCCACCGCGCGCCGCTCGCTCTGCTCGAGCAGCGCGACGATCTGGGCCAGCTCGGCGAAGCGCGCGAGCACGGCGTAGGGATCGCTCGCAGCGCAGACAACCGCCAGCCGCTCGCAAGAGTCGCGCCACCGGCGCACGTCGCCTGCCGCCTCGCCGTCGAGTGCGACCGCGACGCCTTCGACGAGCTCCCAGCCGCGATTGAGCAGAAGTCCGTGCCGCGGTCGCGGCTCCTCCTCGCGGGCGAGCGCGTCAAGCAGCCGCGCTTCCGTCTTCGGCCCGATACCCGCCACGGTCCGCAGACGGCCGGCGGCGGCCGCTTCGCGAAGCTCATCCGCGGTGCGCACGCCGAGCGACCGTGCGAGTTCGATCGAGCGCTTCGCGCCGAGCCCGAGGTAACGTCCGAGGCCGACAAGATCGGGCGCGAGCTCGCGCTCGAGCGCTGCCAGCTCGACGATCTGACCGGTTTCGACGAGTTCGCGCAGCCGCGCCTCGATCCCGGGTCCGATCCCGCGCAGCTCGCGCGCCCGTCCAGACCGCACGAGCTCGGCGACGGGAACCGCCGCGCCCCGGATCGTCTCCGCGGCACCGCGATAGGCGCGGGCCGCGTGCGGGTTCGCTTCGACGAGCTCGAGCAACAACGCGAACGCGTCCAAGCGGTCAGCGATCTGAGGATTGTCCACCAGCGGTCGTTTCCCCGCAATGGTCAGCGCTCGAGCAATCCGTCCGTGTTCACGCTCGCGCGGGCTCGGGCGTTTCGGCCGGTTGACCGTCCGGCTGTTCCTCGGTCTGGGCGACGAAGTCGCTGGAGCGGATCAGCAGGAGTGAGGCGACCGCGCCCGCGAGCGCGACGATCGCGGCGACGAGGAAGATCTCGTTGAGGCCGGCGACGAAGCTCGAGCGGGCCAGTTCGCCGATCGTCGCGCGAGCTTGCGGTGGTACGTGTGCGATCGCCTGGTGCGTCTGACCGCTCGAGATCGCCGTCGCGATCGCGTGCGCGCCGCTCTGGTGCGCGGCCTGCAGCCCGGAGCTCACGTGCGTGCGAACCTCGCTGGTGAAGATCGATCCGAGCGCGGCGATCCCGGTGGCGATACCGACCTGGCGGAAGGTGCTGTTGATCCCCGATCCCATCCCCGCCTGACGAGGTGGGACGACCGCGATCGCAGTCGACGCGAGCGGCGGGTTGATCAGGCCGACGCCGACGCCGCCGACGATGAATCCCGGGAGCAGGTCGGTCCAGGCCGAGCTCGCGGTGAGGCCGCGCATCAGCAGCAGGCTGAGGCCGACGAGCGCGAGCCCCGCGCCCATCAGCAACCGCACCGGCACGACTGTCGTCAGGCGTCCGGCGATGAACGAGGTGACGAGGATCGCGCCCGACAGCGTCAGCAGGCGCAGGCCCGCGCCGAACGGCGAGATGCCGAGAATGTTCTGCAGGTAGAGCGTCAGGTAGAGAAACATCGCGAAGATCGACGCGGACAGCGTGAACGCGACGATCGACGCGCCGTCGAACGCCGGGCGGCGAAACAGCGACAGGTCGAGCATCGGCATCTGGCGGCGGCGCTCGACCATCACGAACACCGTGATCAGCACGACGCTCGCGATCAGGCATCCCTCGACGAGCCGGCTGCCCCACCCCTTCTGGCTCGACTCGATCAGCCCGAACACGAGCGCTCCGAGCGCGGCGGTGAAGGTGACGAACCCCGGAATGTCGAGCCGAGCGCCCTCCGGGTCACGCGACTCGCCAACCTTCGACAGCGTCAGAGCGAGCGCGACGACGCCGATCGGGACGTTGACGAGAAAGATCCAGCGCCAGCTCAGCGCGTCGGTGAGCGCCCCGCCGATCACCGGTCCGATCGACACCGCGGCACCGGTCACCGCGCCCCAGACGCCGAACGCAACGCCACGGTCGCGCCCGCGATAGGCGTTTCCCAGCAACGCGAGTGAGGTCGCGAACATCATCGCTCCGCCGATCCCCTGCACCCCGCGCGAGATGTTGAGCATCAGCGGCGACTGCGCGACCCCGCAGAGCAGCGAAGCCGCGGAGAAAATCACCAGCCCGATCGCGAATATCCGCCGTCGCCCGAGCAGATCGGCGAGCGACCCGGACGTCAGCAACAGCGCCGCGAGCGTGAGCGCGTACGCGTCAACAACCCACTGCAGATCGGTGAAACTGGACCCCAACCCGGCCTGAATCTTCGGCAACGCGACGTTCACGATCGTGACGTCGAGCAGCAGCATAAACGTGCCAACACAGACAGTGACCAGAGTCCACCACTTACGCTCCACGGCCGACCTCCTTCGTTTACCGTCAGTCTACGAGGACCGGTCGCTCAGCCCGATGACGTTCGGCGAGACGTTGCGCGCGCTGCTGGGCCGAAGCCGAGTGGCGTGCTCCCCTCCTTGTCGGACCGTAGAGGAGGCCGACATGTTCGAGAACCCGCCGATGACCCCCGAGAACCCGCCGATGAGCCCTCGGTAAGCGCGTGCCGCGCCGGGCGGCGGCCAGTTCAGGCGTCGCGATTCGCCGCGTCGCGAGCCTTCTCGGGTTGGGACTCTGGCGGGCCTGGGCTGGGGGCCGGGTGCTGGTCTGAGCGCCCGTCGGCTGCGCTCCGCGGGTGGGGGATGGGCCGCTTGCCCCAGTCGGCGGCGACGGCGAAGTCGAGCAGGCGCGCGAAGTAGTCGTCGAACGGCAGCAGCCGGACGCCCGCGGGCTCCAGCCGCGCCCGGGTGAGGTGGTCTTGGAAGCGGACCCCGATGTTCAGGTAGGGGATGAACACCTGAGTGTGTTCCAGCGCCAGGCGCTGGCGGCCGCGGACGGCCCGGCGCAGCAGCGGGTACAGCGCCCGGTAGACGGCCGGGGGCACGATCCACGGCCGGGGCTGGTCGAAGCGCTCGGCGGCCATTCGCGCCACGTGTCCGGTGGTGGGGGCGCGGTCGCCGGCGACGAGGTGGAAGGTCCCGTTCGGCCCGGCGCTGCACAGCTCGAACAGCGCGTCGGCGACATAGTCGATCGGCACCACGTCGAGCGGCGCCCGCCGGTTGAGCGGGAGGGCGCGGTAGGCGCCGGTCGAGGCGGCGCGGATCGGCCCGTAGAGGACGTTGAAGGCGGTGGTCCAGCCGCTCGCCTGCTCGCCGACGATGATGCTCGGGCGCGCGATCTGCACCGGCAGGCGACTGGACGCCTCCCGTACGATGCCCTCGGACTCCCACTTGGAGCGCTCGTAAGGGTTGCGGAACCCCTGCCCCACGTCGTAGTCCTGCTCGGAGAAGTCGCCGCGGTAGGTGCCGGCGACATAAGCGGTGGAGACGTAGGTGAAACGCTCCAGGCCGCCGCGCTGCTGGGCGCGATCGGCAAAGCCGAGCATGTGCTGGGTGCCGCGGACGTTGATTCCGCGCGACTCGACGAGCCCGAGATCGAACGACACTGAGGCCGCCGCATGCAGCACCCGGTCGACCTGCTCGGCCAGCTCGTCCAGGCGTCCGGGGTCCAGGCCGAGGCCGGGGCGTTCGATGTCCCCCGCCACGGCGGTCACGCGGCCGGGATGGGCGTCGGCGTCGCCGAACGCGGTGGCTAGCACCGCGCGCAGGCGTTGGTAGGCGTCGGCGTCGTTCGGCGCGCGGATCAGCGCGACGACGTGCCGTCGGCTGCGCTGCAAAAAGCGCGCCATGACCTCCATGCCCACGAAGCCCGTCACACCGGTGATCAGGATCGGCTGGGACTCCGATCGCGGATTGGACCCCGCAGGGACGCTCATATCGAGCAACCGTAACGCCTTCCGGTCGCCGGCGTCATCCCGCCCCCGGCTCAAATGCGGGTCTCGAGTGGCCCGGCTGGACGATCGAATCGCCGAGCCGTCGCGATGGCGCCGAGCGTCAGCGAGCGGGGAACCGAGGCACCGCACATAGGAGCTTCATCCTGCTGTGTTTTCTCGATCGCCGCCGGTGCCGCAAGCGGCAACAGGACGCAGCCCGGCGGCGGCGCGCATTTTGGTGACCGCGCATGCCCCGCAATCGGGTATACATCATGCGGACCGGTCCCCACTGAGGAGCAGACTACCCGTGACCAGCAACGTTTCAGAGAAGCAAGCTCGCGAGGCGGTTGAGGAGGCGCGAGAGTCGGAGTGGAAGCTCCCGAGTTTCGGCAAGCAGCTATTCCTCGGCGACTTCCGGCTCGACCTGATTCATCCGCAGGCGCGGACGAACCCCGAGGCGGTTGAGAAGGGCGAGCGTTTCCTCGCCGGGCTGCGCGTGTTCCTCGAGACGGAGGTTGACCCGCTCGAGATCGAGCGCGACGCGAAGATCCCCGACCGCGTTATAGACGGGCTCAAGAAGATCGGCGCGCTGGGGATGAAGGTCTCGGAGGAGTATGGCGGTCTGGGCCTGTCGCAGGTGTATTACAACCGGGCGCTCGCGCTTGCCGGCGTCTGGCATTCGTCGCTTTCGGCGCTGCTCAGCGCGCACCAGTCGATCGGTGTGGCCGAGCCGATGCGGATGTTCGGCACCGAGGAGCAGAAGCGCAAGTGGCTGCCACTGGTCGCCAAGGACCACATCAGCGCGTTCCTGCTGACGGAGCCTGACGTGGGCTCTGATCCCGCTCGGATGGCTTCGACCGCAACGCCGGTGGTCGGCGAGGGCGACTTGGTCGCGATGCCGGTCGAGGGCGGCTACTTGCTGAGCGGTCGCAAGCTGTGGGCGACGAACGGCACGATCGCGGACATCGCGGTTGTGATGGCCAAGGTGCCGAAGGGCGAGGGCCACCGCGGTGGCATCAGCGCTTTCGTGCTGCGGTACGACAGCGAGGGGATCACGGTCGAGCACCGCAACGCGTTCATGGGGCTGCGTGGGATCGAGAACTCGGTGACGCGCCTGGAAAACGTGTTTGTGCCCGAGGAGAACCGGATCGGTCGCGAGGGTGACGGCCTCAAGATCGCGCTCAGCACGCTGAACACGGGTCGGCTGGCGCTGATGGCGACTGCCGTCGGCTCTGCGAAGTGGGCGACGAAGATCGCCCGTGAGTGGTCCACAGAGCGCGTGCAGTGGGGTCGGCCGGTCGGCAAGCACGACGCGGTTGCGCAGAAGGTGGCGTTCATCGCCGGCAGTGCGTTCGGTCTCGAGGCGATGCTCGACGTTGCCGGCCGGCTGGCCGACAACAAGGCCAACGATGTCCGTATCGAGGCCGCACTGTGCAAGGTGTATGGCTCGGAGCTTGCCTGGCGGGTGATCGACGAGCTGCTCCAGGTGCGCGGCGGGCGTGGCTACGAGACCGCGGCGTCGCTCAAGGCGCGCGGCGAGAAGCCCGTGCCGGTGGAGCAGATGATGCGGGACATGCGTGTGAGCCGCATCTTCGAGGGCTCGAGCGAGATCATGCACCTGCTGATCGCGCGCGAGGCGGTCGATCAGCACCTCGACGCCGCAGGCGATCTTCTCGAGCCGGGCGGCGACCTCAAGACGAAGGCGGACGCGGCGCTGCGTGCCGGGGTGTTCTACTCGAGGTGGCTGCCGCAGCTGGCTGTCGGCCAGGGCCAGAACCCTCGCTCGTACGACGAGTTCGGTCCGCTCGCCACCTACCTGCGCTACGTCGAGCGGTCCTCGCGCAAGCTCGCACGCTCGACCTTCTATGGCATCAGCCGCTGGCAGGCGAAGCTCGAGCAAAAGCAGACGTTCCTCGGACGCATCGTCGACATCGGTGCCGAGCTGTTCGCAATCGCCGCCGCCGTCTCCTACGCCGACACGATCGGAGGCGAGCATCCCGAGCGCAAGACCGAGGTACTCGAGCTCGCCGAGCTGTTCTGCAGGCAGGCCAAGCGCCGCGCCGACACGCTCTTCCACGAGCTCTGGTTCAATGACGACGACGCCAATTACGCCGGCGCCCAGCGCGTGCTGACCGGTCGCTACACCTGGCTAGAGGACGGAATCGTCGACCCGTCGGGCGAGGGGCCGATGATCCCGCCGCTGGCCGAGCCGGGAGCCTCACGCGAGGACACGGCCTCCTCGCGCGATGCGACCCCAGCCGGCAACTAGCAGCCCGAGGATGCACCCGTGGCCGGGAGCGTGCATCTCAGACCCGATGGGCGCCAGGCCAGGGTAGGACGAGCGCAGGTCCGAGCGCGCGCACTCCCCCGGGGGGAGTCGACCAGCAGAAGGTCATCGAAGAACCCGGGCTGTGGCGTGCGAACTCGGCGTTGCGAGCGACCGCGAGCAGCCAGTCACCGCAGCGGCCCTGGCCGGGCCTACGTTCATCCAATGGGATAAGCGTGATGCGCCTGTCAATCGGGCACGCGCGCTTCGCCGACAATGACCGCGAGATCGCGACGGGCCCACTGCAGGTGAGTCGAGAGACCTGCCGCCTGTAGCCACCGCTCTTGGTCGGGGACGCTGCTCGGACTGTCATAGCTTCTGTCGATTGGCGTCACCGCATCGGACGGATCGTCAGGAATGACTACGTCGCCAAGAACGACCCTCCCACCCGGCGTCAGAACAGCCGCCAGGCGCCTGAACAGGTCGGCTTTCGCGGGGCCGTCGAGGTGGTGGACAGCGAGCACGGAGACGACAACATCAAAGGGGCCGGCGGGGAGGGGATCCTCTAGCCGCGCGACTAGTAGCTGCGCGCGGTCCGCGGGGAGCGTCGCGCGGGCACGCCCGAGCATCTCGCGGCTCGCGTCGAGCCCGACAAGGAACGCGCCCCGATGCCGTGCGAGCACGCGCCTGGCGGTCTCGCCGGTACCCGTCCCAAGCTCGAGGATGCGGGCTGCATGAACGCCGGTAGCGGCGCTCGCCACCTCTTGCAGGCGCTCGTAATCGGGAACCTCTTCGCGCATCAACCGGAGATAGCTATCCGGATCCCAATGGAACTGACCCACGCTCAGAAGCTAACCATCAGCTGCCCGCGCGTAGCAAATCCGGCCATACCGACCAATCGACGCGATCGGGGATTTCCGTGCCCACGGCGGTCGCTTGCCAGCGGGCGAGCCGAGTGAACGAAATGTGAAAAACCGTGATCGGCGATGCAGGCTGATCTGCTTACCCCGATGCAGGCTGATCTGCTTGCCCGGTAGCTGGGTGAATGCTGGCGCACGGTGGCCAGAGGACGACTTTGGCCGGATGCCATGCTTCCGCAATGACCTCCGAGGAGTCGCCGACCGTCACCCCAGAGCTCCCGGCGGCGGTGGATGAGGCGGCATTCGGCAGCACCGCCGGGCGCTGGGTGCTGGTGGTCACGGTCATCGGCTCGGGGATGGCGTTTCTCGACGGCACGGTGGTGAACGTGGCGTTGCCCAGCATTGGCCGCGATCTTGGCGCGTCGACCAGCGCACTGCAGTGGATTCTCAACGGCTACATGCTGACGCTCGCCTCGCTGATCCTGCTCGGCGGGTCGCTCGGGGACCGTTACGGGAGGCGTCGGATCTTCGTCGCCGGCGCGGGCCTGTTCACGCTTGCCTCGCTGTTCTGCGCGATCGCACCGACCCCCCAGCTGCTCGTTGTTGCGAGGTTATTGGAGGGAGTCGGGGGCGCTATGCTCACGCCCGGCAGCCTGGCGATCATCGAGGCCAGCTTCCGTCCTGATGACCGGGCGCGCGCGATCGGCGCGTGGTCGGGGCTGGGCGGCGTTGCGACCGCACTCGGGCCGCTGTTGGGCGGCTATCTCGTGAGCGCGGTTTCATGGCGAGCGATCTTCCTGATCAATCTCCCGATCGGCATCTTCGTTGTGGTGATGGCCGGCCGACACGTTCCCGAGAGTCGTGATCCGACCACAAGTGGCCCCCTCGACATCCAGGGCGCGGTGCTCGCGGGACTCGGGCTCGCGGGAACCACGTATGCGCTGATCGAAGCGCCGGGCAGGGGCGGC
The DNA here is from genome assembly GCA_963837385.1 of uncultured Solirubrobacterales bacterium. Lineage (GTDB taxonomy): Bacteria > Actinomycetota > Thermoleophilia > Solirubrobacterales > Solirubrobacteraceae > Palsa-465. The sequence goes on along the minus strand of CAWIMZ010000014.1, from coordinate 308,579 downwards.
TCTCCGTTGGTGCTGCTGGGCGGGATCGGTGGCGTGCTCGCGTTGGTCGCCTTCCTTCTAACCGAGCGGCGCGCCATGAGCCCGATGTTGCCACTGGAGATCTTCCGCTCGCGACAGTTCAGCGCCGCCAACCTCGTCACGTTCGTGGTCTACGCCGCTCTTGGCGGCGTCTTCTTCCTGCTCGTCTCCTTCTTGCAGATCTCGCTCGGCTACTCGCCGATCGCCGCCGGTGCCGCGACGCTGCCTGTCACCGTCCTGATGCTGCTTCTCTCGGCGCGGTCGGGGGCCCTCGCGCAGCGCATCGGTCCGAGAATCCCGCTCGCGGCCGGTCCGCTCGTAATCGCGGCAGGCCTGATACTGATGACCAGGATCGAACCGGGCGACAGCTACGTGTCAAGCGTACTGCCGGCGGTCATCGTCTTCGGCCTTGGCCTGACGCTGGTCGTTGCCCCCGTCACGGCAACCGTGCTCGCCGCCGCCGACGCCCGCCACTCTGGGATCGCATCCGGGATCAACAATGCCGTCTCGCGGGTCGCGGCGCTGCTCGCCGTTGCCGTCCTCCCGCTGATCGCGGGCCTCACCGGACACAAGTTCTACAACCCCTCGGCAATGACTCATGGCTTTCATGTCGCGATGACCTCCTGCGCCATCCTTGCCTCACTCGGCGGGATCCTGGCCTGGCTGACGATCAGCTCGAGCGTGCTGGCAGCCAAGCCGAGTGATCGTGAGGCTCCGCCGACTCCGGTCCCCACCAGATTCTCCTGCGACATCGCGGGCGCGCCACTGCGACCCGCGCGTCGCGCGGGTGCCCGCCCGTAGGGCCGCAGCGCTCGCAGGGCCACGGCGGCCCACGAGCGTGGATGACCTCAAGCCCAGACCAACCCTACGCCGCCTGCATCGCTTTGCCCACGCCGGCGCGCATCTCCTCAGCGTTCATCGCGGGCACAGGGTGATGTCGGCGCTCAGGCCCATGATCTGGACCGAGCCGACCCAAATCAGGGTCAGAGGAGCTAGGCCCGGGATAACGCGCGCTGCGCGGCTTGTAGCCAACAGCACAATTCGCCCTCAACGATCGTGACGCCGACGCCGACCATTCCGCGGCCGGAGTGCGTCAGCGTGACCGGCTGTGCCGACTTTATTCGATGCCCGGCCTCCGCAGGGAGCGACAGCAGACCAGGTTCCGAGCTCGCGCGGGGCCCCGTACTAGTCTTCTTCGGTCCAGTCCCGCCGGCGTGGATCTTTGCCGCTCACCAAGTCGACGAGGTGCATCCACCGGCTTGGCTTGACACCGGGCTCAAAGTCTCGCCACGCGGGCGCGGCACCGTGCGGCTCAGGCAGGCCGGCAGCATCCGCCGCGCTGATGCGCAGGTCCACCCCGCGTTCATGTATTGACGCGACTTGGTCGGCCGCCACGAACCGTTGGGTCGCCCCTATCCGAAGCACGATTCCGTGAAAGATGTCCTGCTCTGGAGAGGCGACTACGTGGTCGACCGTCCCGACCTGAACGCCGTCATCGGCATACACCGGGATGCCTTCGTCAAGCACCTCGTAGGCGATCGGAAGTCCCTCATCCACGCGACCACCTTAGCTCGTTCCTTGGGTGAGTCTACGGCGCGCAGCACTTTTTGCGTCGCCTGCGTGGCCGGTCTCACGTGCTTGCCGGAATCCTCTTGGCGGGAGCGCTCGGCGCCGTCATTCCCACACTCGCCCCGGGCGGCACCGGCATATCGGAACGGCGCCGTCGGTCGGGCTCTTCCAGAGCCCGCTTGCGGTCTGCGCACGGTATGCGCCGATGACGCAGCCGTCCGGAGTGTCGGACGGTGCGAGCTCAGCTCCCGCGCGGTTCGGAAGCGGCTGAACCTCCTCGGCGCCCACTCCCGCCCGGACTCCCGCCCGGAATCCCGGCCTCGTCACGTCGGCGCGACGCTGAAGGGGTATGGTCGCCTCGAGCAAGCGATGGGCCCACCGTCGAGAACGACTAGCGTGAGTCTGACGAGGTGAAGGTCAGCGAGTTCGGGCGCGCGTACGCCGCCGCGCTGCTCGCGGGTGACGAGATCGCGGCCGAGATCGCAATCCGCGAGGCGATGGATGCCAAGCTGAGCACGGCGGAGATCGATGACGAGATCATCGCCCCGGCGCTCTGGCTCGTCGGCGCGCTTTGGGAGCGAGGCGAGATCTCGGTCGCGGACGAGCACATCGCCACCGAGATTTCGCTCCGTGTACTTGCCCTGCAGCGCGAGGCGCAGCGCGTCGCGGGGGCCCGGGGCGATCACAAGGTCATGCTCGCGGCACCTGCCGGCGAGTTGCACGTCGTCGCCTTGCGTATGGTGGACAATCTTCTTCGCGGCGCGGGCTACGACACCGTGATGCTCGGCGCGGACGTGCCCGTGGATGCCCTCGGCGCCTCGGCTCGGCGCCTCCAGCCCGACGTGATCTGCTTTAGCTCGACGATGCCCGGCGGGGCGGATCAGGTATTGAGCTCGATTGACGAGGTGCAGCAGGGATGGCCTGCAGCGGGGTTCGTGATCGGCGGCCGCGGCTTGATGTGCGGAGTGCACTCCCGGTCGAAAATCGAAGTCTGCGGGCGCGTCTCGGAGGTAGTGGAGGCTGTCGACGCGATGGTCAAGCGTGCAGGCCTGAACTGACCTCGACCTCTGGGCGCGCCACGGCCCGCCCCGATCTCGCTGTCGACGTGGCTCGAGAAGCCGCTGCGATGAGTTTCCGCGGGTGCCGCGGTCTCAACGGTTGGTGAACCAACCTAGGAGGACGTCGTGACCAGCACCAACACCCACATCAACAAGCTCGGCACGGTAGTCGTGCCCGTCTCCGATCAGGACCGCGCGATCGAGTTCTACGTTGAGACCATCGGCTTCGAGAAGCGGGCTGATATCCCCTTCGGCAACGGGTACCGCTGGGTCGAGGTGGCGCCGGCCGACGCGGTGACCACGATCGCGATCGTCCCCCCGCCCCCGGGCAAGCCAACCGGCAACGTCGAGACCGGCATCGGCCTTTACACCGACGACATCGACACCGACCACGGGAACCTCAAGGCCCGCGGCGTCGACGTCGACCCCGAGGTCAGCCGCATGGGTGACCCGGTCCCGCCGCTGTTCTGGTTCCGCGATCCGGACGGCAACACCCTGATGGTCGTCGAGAGTCGCTGAGCTGCAGATCGCGCTGGGCCCGGACTCGCGCATTTCATGCCGCGAAGCCCTCGATCACGCCGTTCGGGAACGCGACCGGCAGGATGGTGCCGACGCGCAGGCCCGCCGCTGCCAGGAGCGCGGTTAACATCTCGGTGGTGCGACGCGAGGAGCTGCGGGCGCTACAGGCGCCGCTGAAGGACCGGTACACGACGGAGCCGAGCGCCGCGCGGATCACGCTCTCGGCGACGGGCGTCCTCGGCGAGGGCGTCTCATGCTCGGTCGAGACCGGACGCGCGATCGCGGAGGCCGGACTTCATCCGGCGACAGGAGGCGACGGGACGCTGCTCTGCTCCGGCGACATGCTGCTCGAAGCGCTCGTCGCCTGCGCTGGGGTCACGTTGAGTTCAGTCGCGACCTCGCTCGAGATTTCTGTGCCTTCGGGGCGGGTGCGTGCCGAGGGCGACCTCGACTTCCGTGGCACGCTGGCTGTGGAGCGCGACGCGCCGGTGGGGTTCTCCGCGATCCGACTGTCATTTGAGCTCGACACCGATGCCGACGACGAGCAGCTCGCGACGCTGCGCCAGCTGACCGAGCGCTATTGCGTCGTCTACCAGACGCTCGCCGGCACCCCTGCCCTCTCGACCACCATTACCGCCGGAGCGTCCGAGGGTCCGTGACTTCACAAAACCGCAACACGACCTCCTTCACCTGGAACCTGCTGCACCTCGCCAGAATGGTCAAGGACGCCGGAGGAATCCCGTGCACTGCAACCAGCCCACGCAATGAGATGCCGGCCGCCGGTTCGATTACGAGAACCCCGAGTACAGGGTCTAACTCTGACGAAAGAGCCCGGAGCCTGCCCGCGTAGATGAGCGAGTAGCGCTGTGGCTAGCCTTCCGTGGTGAGGTGAGCGTTCGCACTGCCATCGCAATCGCGCTCGCGATCGCATCGACGACGCTCACCAACATCGCCTACCTGCGCGAACACGACGCGGCGGCCCGCCTGCCGTGCCTCTCGATGCGCCGCCCCCTGCACTCGCTGGGGCTGCTGCTCGCAAACCGCAGCTGGCTGCTGGGGTTCGCGATGGAGACGGGTGGTTTTGTGCTTTATGCCGCGGCGCTGGCGCTGGCGTCGCTCGCGCTCGTGCAGAGCATCGCTGCGGGAGGGATCGGTGTGCTCGCCTACGCATCTGCGCGGATCGGCGGCCGCCGACTCGGCGCTCGTCAGCTGAGCGGTGTGAGCCTGTCGATCGTCGGCCTGCTCGCGCTCTCTGTGTCGCTGGTCAAGAGCAGCGGCGAGGGCGGCAACGGCGCAACCGCGGCAGTTCTCCTGTGGCTCGGCGCGACAGCCGCGCTCGCGCTGATCGCGTTGTGGATCGGCCGAGCGCGCGGGGGGGTGGCCATCGCGGAGGGCATCGCAGGGGGGCTGTTCTTCTCGATCGGCGACATCTCCACCAAGCTGGCAACGCAGGGCGGCACGCGGGTCGCCTTCGTGGTCACGCTCGTCATCGGCTACACCCTCGGAACCTCGCTGCTCCAGCTCGGCTACCAGCGCGGCGGTGCGCTCACCGTCGCCGGCCTCGCCACGCTGCTGACCAACGCGTTGCCGATCGCCGCGGGAACGATCGTGCTGAACGAACCGGTGCCCTCCGGCGTGCTTGGCGGCTTGCGGCTCCTCGCTTATGGCGCCGTGACTGCTGGTGCAATCCTGCTCGCAGCCCCCGACCAGAAGGGCCCTGAGCAAACGCCGGGACCGGTAGTCGCCGGCTCGCCGCTTCCCCAGACAACCGGCGAAAGCCGCTGACCTGCTAGACCACTGCCGAGGGTGTCAGAAGGCACTGATCCACCAACCGATATTGAGGCCGCACCGCTTCCGGGCGCGGTGTCTCCGAACCGGGTGAAGCGTGGGCTCGTAAGGCTCGGCGCAGTCGTGCTCTTAGCGGTCGCCGCGGTCACGCTGGTGCCGGGCTTGGGCGAATTGCGCAGCCGGTTTGCGCACGCCCGGCCGGCGTGGATCGTGTTCGGGTGCGTGCTCGAGGTGCTCTCGGCGCTCTCTTACGTTCCAGCCTTCCGGGTCGTCTTCTGCACGCGAATGAGTTGGGGAACGAGTTACAAGATCGCGATGGCCGAGGAAGGGGCGGACTCCGTGTTGCCGGTCGGGGGCGCGGGCGGCCTGGCGCTGGGAGCATGGGCGCTGCGGCGTGGCGGGATGCCCGCTGCTGAGATCGCGCGCAAGACGGTCGCGTTCTTCTTGCTCACGAGCGTTCCCAACGTTGTCTCGCTGGTGATCCTCGGCGTCGCCTTGGCGGCAGGTGTCCTTCCCGGACATGCCGGCGTCGCGCTGACCCTGGTTCCCGCTGCGGTGGCGGCCGGCGCGATCGCCGCGACACTTGGGTTGGGCCGCATCACGGGCAAGATCGAAATCAAGGTGAGGAATCAGCCCGAGCATTCGTGGTTGGCACGCCTCGCTCCCGGGCTTCGCGCCACCGCCGACGGTATCGATGCCGCCGTGAAACTGCTCCGGCAACGCAATCCGCTCTTGCTGCTCGGGCTCGTGGGTTACATGTTGTTCGACATCCTCACTCTTTGGGCCAGCTTCCGTGCGCTCGGATCCGCGCCGCAGCTCACGATCGTCTGGATCGCCTACCTGATCGGCCAGCTTGGCAACCTGATCCCGATTCCAGGTGGCTTCGGCGGTGTCGAGCTCGGGCTGATCGGAACGCTCGTCCTCTACGGCGTGCCGGCTGTGACAGCCACGGCCGCGGTCCTGCTCTACCGGGTGATCGAGCTCTGGATTCCGGCCGCCCTCGGCTTGGCCGCATTCGTCCAGCTCCGCAGACTGCTGCGGCGGGAGGCGGACGCGATCGAGCTCTGTCAACCAGGCCAGGTCGTCGAGGTCATCGGCAAGGGGCCCGTCGTCGCCAAGCCCGTCGGCTGAGCTCGGGGAAGCCCCCGATCACGCTGATCGGGATACTCCCGTTGCCATCGCCAACCGCAGAGACATCGACTTCAGCTACACGCTGACCGATCGCGTCATCCGGCTCGCGCTCGGCGAGCTGGCTGACTTCAGCGGCGCGAAGTACGACGACGAGGCAGGGGGTCTACATCGCGACCAGCGGGTTCGGCGGGTAGAAGGCCAAGCTCCACCGATCAGTGTTCGGGCTAGGCGCGGCGCTAGGCTCCGTGCCGAGCCGCGAACCGGAGGACGAAATGGCGGAGATCCCAACTTTGTACGTTTGCCACGGCGATGACGGCGGCCCACGGATGCACCCTTGTCGCCGCGTCCAGGAGGCGCTCCGCGCGGCAGGCATCGAGTACGACAAGGTGATCGCCGCCCACGGCAGCCCGATTCCATTCCTGCGCAAGGGCTCGCGCGACGAGCTACGCGACGCGACAGGATCGACGAAGCTTCCGGCGCTCAAGCTGCCCGACGGGACGGTCATCATCCATTCGCGCGCGATCCTGTCCTGGATCCGCCAACAGAAGTGATCGCGCCGGCGCGATTGTCGACGACCTCACGCCACACCCGTGCGGCGCGCGGCCCCTACCTACCTCCTGCTCGCTGATCGAGCGAACGAGGTCAGGCCGCTTGGGCGTGGTGGGGCGGAGCTGTCGAGGGTCGGGTCTGGATCGCGGTCTGGAAGTAGCGCGCGGCGACGAGCGTGGCGATGAGCCCGAGTAGGCGCCTCAGCGAGGCTTCGGGGAGGCGGCTTTGAAGACGCGCACCGCAATAGCTGCCGAGAAATCCACCGGCACCGAGGAACGCTCCCAGGATCCATTGCGGCGCGGTCGCGCCTTGGTGGATCAGCTGTAGAACTTGAAAGGTGGCGATCCCGGCGAGCGAGGTCAGGAAGGTGGCTGCGAGCGTCGCCGGGGCGACCTCGAAGACCGAGTAGCCCATCACCATCAGGATCGGGGCGAGCAGCGACCCACCGCCGATTCCGTAAATGCCGCCGACCGTCCCGACCAGCAGGGCCAGCAGCCAGATCACTCGACGGCGACGCACGGTCGGCCGGGGCCGCGGGGGCTTGAGGTTCTGCGCTCCGAGCAGGAGCCAGAGTCCGAGCGGAAGCAGTACAAATGCGGCGACGATCGTGAAGCTCCGCGATCCCGGCAGGAGCTCGACGCGGACGATCGCGCCGGCGATCACTCCCGGCAGGGTGCCGGCGACCAGCAGCCGCGTCAGGGGACCTCCGAGGCGCCGCTCGCGGGCGAAGCGGATCAGCCCTCCAGGGGTGGCGGCGACGTTGAACATCAGGTTGGTCGGCGTGACCGCCGGGCTGGGGACGTGAAGGACGCTGAGCTGGATCGGCAACAGCAGCACCGCGCCCGAGACGCCGGCAGGAGTGCTCACGAGTGCGAGAAGGAAAGCCGCACACGCGCCGACGGGCCACTGCCAGTGCATCGTGAAAGCCTATCCGGCGTGCGGTCCGATCACGCCGCCCGCGCCGCGCTTGCCGTAGGCCAGATCCGGCGGAATCGTAAGCCGGCGCCTCCCTCCGACCCTCATTCCCACGATCCCTCGGTCCCAGCCAGGGATCACCTTGCGCTTGCCGAGTGGGAACTTGAACGTGCTGCCGCGATCCCACGAGGCGTCGAACTGTCGTCCCGTCTTCCACGAGACCCCGACGTAGTGAACCTCGACGACGCGACCGGCAACCGCGTCCTCGCCTTGGCCGACCGTGATGTCCTCGATCTCGAGCTGATACGAGGGCGGCTGGTCGGATGGAACCGCGACCTCGGGCTTTTCGTCAGCTGCCACGGATCACAGGCTAGTGAAGGGTGACCCGCACCGAGCGGCTGTAGGCCGTTCCGTCGTTGGGCGTTAGCAGCGGGTCGTTGGCCGGATACGTGTACGACAGCCGCACGGTGCCGCTTCCCGGGAGCCTCAGATGAACGTCGAAGTAGCAGTTGCTCGCGTTGCTGATCGTCACCGTTCGCAGCGTGGTCCACGGTGCACGCGTCCCTCGCTTGAATTGAATCCGGGCCGTCTGCGGTCGGCCGGTGTCCAGAATCGCAAAGCGCGCGGGACGCACGCAACCCCACAGCTCGAGGTTCCGCCGACGCGAGGCCGATGTGGCCGGAAGATACAGGGGGAGCCGCCAGGCGCTGTAGGTCGGCTTCTCGACGCCGCGGGTCGTCAAGAGCCCGGTGGCCCACCCGCCGTCGTCCGTCTTGGTCGGCACCGGATCGCGCAGCTGGTACTGGGCAAAGCTCTCGACCCGGGAGTCGCGCCAGGAGATGTACTCGGCCCAGTTGAGGTACAGGGCGGCGGTCGCCGGCGATGGGAAGGGAGGACGGTTCGGCGGGGACGTGATGTAGCCGAATTCCGTGTCGTAAATCGCGAAGCGCTTACGCGAGCCGTAGGTTCGCTGCAGGCGGTCGAGAGCTCGCTCCAAGCCCCCGACCTGCGGGAGCGATGTGTAGTCCGGGTCGTCCTCGGGGTCGTTGTTGGGGGGATACCAGCGCATCCACAGGTGCTGCGCGAACGCGCTCGCACTGAACAGCGCGGGGTTCGCGGCGCGGAAGCGCCGCGAACCGGCGGCCGTGGTCGGGCAACCGCGGTCGGCGGCAGCGGCTCCGCGCAGCTTCCTGTATCTGGAATCCACGCAGTAGAGCGCGCGCAGGAATACCAGCGGCTTCATCGCCGCGAACACGCCAAACGTGGTGGTGCCGCGCGGCGCCAGCTCGCCGATCAGAATCGTGTCTCGCCCGTGCCCGGTCTGCTGAAGCGACGTCCAGGCAGCATTCAGCAGGGCGCGGTACATGCGCCCGCTGTTCTCGATCTGGAGGTTGCCGGGCACGCCCTGCGGGGCGAGCATGAAGCCGAGGTTCGGCTCGTTCCAGATCGACCAGAAGCCGACCCGGGGGAGGTCATCCGGATTACCTGGCGAGACCGAGTTCGTGATCGGGTCGAAGTTGCCGCTGTAGCGCTCGCCGACCGCGTGTACGAACTGCTTGAAGTCGTTGGCGGATGGCTCCCAGTTGTAGTGCTTCTGGTGGTCGTTTGGCACGCCGGGACCGGTGGCCCATAGCGGCGCGAGCCCGTAAAAGTCGAGGTCGACCTGGATGCCGTCCTGACGGGCATCCTTGATGATCTCGTCCCAGATCGCCCAATTGCGCTGCGGGTAGGAAGCCGGGTTCCCCTCGTTGAATTGCTTGGGCCGGCGGTGGGAATTGGCCTGCGGCGCTACTTGGTACCACTCCATCGCGAGCCGCAACCGATCGACGCCGAGCAGACGCAGCGTGTGGAGCGTGCCGGATGGGTTGGCGAGCAGCTGCGTGAAATCCTGGAACATGGCGTCCTGGTTGCTCGCGGCGAGCGCCTTCCCAGCGGGCAGCACGGTCAGTATCGCCAACGTGACCAGGGCGCCCAGGATCGCCCGGCGGAGAGAGGAGGAAGTCAGGGTCCGACGCACTATCTACCCGGCGATGACCCTCGCGACTCGGCTGTAGATCGTGTCCGGGGCAGCCAGCGACATACCGCGGACACTGGCACGAACAGCTCGTCGAGCGAATTTCATCCTCACAGGAAACAGCTCCGAGCCCGCCGAAGTTGCGGCTGCGCAGGCGCGAGCTGGTCGTTCACGCCGAACGGTGGTTCGCTGGCGGCCGGCGATCTCCCGTTCCCGTTTGTGTGTCCAATCGGTCGTCCGTGGCTAGGCGCTTCCTGGGATGTCGAGGACATCAAGTCCGCGATCGTCGCCGACCGCTACGCCTACTTCACAGACTTCTTGGACAACTTCTATAACGTCGACGTCCTCGGCGGCCGCCGGATCAGCGACGAGGCCTGGCAGGCGAGCTTCAATATCGCCGCCGGCGCTTCCCCGCACGCTACATCTCGGGGAAGCGGATTGTCGAGACGAGGAGATACCGAGCTTTCGCGCCGGCCGCGTTACGGAGGCGGTGCGCGCCCGCCGGGCCAGCCGGGAACCCGAGCAGCTCGACACAGGAACGATCCTGGCGATGACGGACCCGGCGAACGGCTGGGCGTTCGCCGCCGGCGCCGACAGCAACTACATGGAGCTCACCGCGGCGGCGATCCAGGCCGATCCCGGTAGCTGAGTTCGCGCGTCGCGGCTCTGATCAGTACCGGCGGCGAACCAGTTGGCGTGTGGGTGGGCGGGGAAGGCGCCGCTCGCGCTACCCAACCTCCTGAGCGGCGAAGCGCTCGGGTCGCTATGTGGGTCCCGTGGCGCTCGGCACGACGATCTCACCGATCGTCTCGGTACCGCCGCGGGTGTGCTGGCGGGCGGTCAGGGCGGCGGCGATGGTGTCTCGCTGGTCCTGGTTCGTGCGCTGCGGAGCTCCGGCGAGGGCAACGGCCGCCAATCCCTCCTGGCTCCAGCACGAGCGAGTTCGGGAGCCTCGCTTGCTGAGTCACTTCCTGGTAGCGGGAGCTCCCGGCCAAGTCAAGCATTGTCCTCGCGTCCAGCCTGGCGTTCAAGCATCCAAGGACGGCGGCCGGCAAGCGGCACGGCCGCATCGCTGCGAGCCGCCACCCAAAGAAGCTTCCTGAGCGCGGGCGACAGGCCGACCTCCGGGATCGGAGCCTCGATCTCGATCGTCCCGGAATCACGGTCGACGATCTGCAGAGGCCCGAGATGCTCGAGCACGTCCAGCATTTCCGTATTGGTGGCAAGCATGAGGGCCGTGAAGCTCGTAATTCCCTCCTCCCGCGCTCGGGCGCCGAGCACCTCGAAGCAGCAGCGTCCCGACTCCCCGGCCCTGCCAGTCGTCGACCACCGTCACTGCGAGGTCCGCCACGTCCGGGCGCTCGCCGAGACGCACGTAGCGCGCGACGCCGATCCCCTCTCCGGTTTCGTCGTCAACGGCGACGATCGACTCGTGGTCGTGGTGATCGACGTCCGTCAGGTAATGCACAACTGTCTCTGTCAGCTCGGGCATCGGCGCGAGGAAACGCCGGTAGCGAGACTCGTCGCTCAGGCGGTCGAAGCCGTGCAACAGCAATCCCCTGTCCGAACTGGAGCCTTGACGCACCCGGATGCGGGCACCATCGCGGAGCGCGACTACTCCCTCGTTCACGCCAACTCGTTCACGCCGAGGTGGCCTGCCGCGCTGGACTCGACGCGCTGGTGCATCGCGGCCGAGCATAAGCCAGATGAGCCCGAGAGGAACGGGCCGCAGGCCTCAACCCGACGCGGCCATAAGCGCGACCGTGCTCCTGGATCCCAAGATGGCCGCCTGAAAGCGTCGGTCACAGCGTGTTGAAGCAGCCGTAGGCAACGAACAACGGATTGACCACATTCTGCCCCTGCGCGTCGCGAACCGTCTGCTGGCCGACGTAGGCCGGTGGCGACTCGGCCTTGTAGCAGCCGTTGGATTGAACGCTCACGTCATACGCGACGGGCGTCTGCGTGAACGGCACTGCACCCGGCTGAGGGATGTAGACGTCGAGCGTGCAGGTCCAGTCACCGGGTCCCTTCGGTGTCCCGCCGTGGCGAGAACAACTCGAGACGACCTCGAGCTGCGCCCCGGCGGGGACGGTGCGACCAAACAAATGCTGCTGAAGCAGAGTACCGAGTTGACATCTGGAAGCAGGCATTCCGCAGATACGAGCGGAGCAGTAACCTCCCCAACCTGACGCTGATGTGGGTACCCGACGACCACACCGCGGGCGTCGGAACGGGCGATCCGTATCCGGTTGCGGAGGTCGCCGACAACGACCTTGCGGTCGGGCGGATCGTGCAGACGATTTCGCACAGCCGCTTCTGGAAGAGCACCGCGATCTTCGTGCTCGAGGACGATCCCCAGAACGGCATCGACCACGTCGACGGGCACCGTAGCGTGCTGTGGACGATCAGCCCGTACTCGAAGCCGGGGTCAACGACAACTACTACTCGCAGATCAACGTTGTGCGGACGATCGAGCAGATCCTCGGCATCACACCGATGAACCAGGAGGACCACTCCGCCGTTCCGATCTACAGCGCCTTCACGGATAAGCCGAACTTCGCTCCCTACGACGTATGCCCAATCAGGTGCCGTTGACGCTCGGGGCGCCGGGCTATCCCTCCGCCGTGTCGAGCGCGGCGACCGCCGCGGCGACGACGTCGGTCCCGGCGCAAGAGCGGCAGGTCTATGACGCCTGGTCGCCTGGAGCCAGCACCAGCGCTTCAATGGACGCAACGCCAGAGAGGACTACGCCAAGCCGGCGCAGCTCAACCGGCTCGACTGGTACTCGGCCCATGACTGGCGGGTCGCGTACCCCGGCGATCCGAAGATCTACCCGCCCGATCAGGTTCCCGGCCGGAGCCTGCCCGCGCAGGACATCGACGGCTAGCCGGTGAACTCCGCGTCGCGCTCGATCCTGATCACGGTGCGCACGCCGTCCCGGCCGTCTACGGCGATCGTCATCGGCGCGAGCATCGTGTGGGTGTCCACCGCCACTCGCTCGGGATGGTCGACCATGTGACGCAGGACGCTTGGTAGGTCGGGACCGCCCCGTGCGGCAGCCACCTCGAAGACGTCGTCTCGCCGATCGTAGGCGAGCGCTTTCAAGGCCAGATCCTCCGCTTGCACGGTAGGCGGCCCGTCTGCGCCGACGATCTTGATCGAGACCGTCGCATTGAGAAGCTCCTTGCTGGCGGCGGCGAAGTACTCCGACCAGGTTTCGTGTGCGAGTTCTCGTATGGCCTCCATCTCGTGCTCCTTTCAGAATCCTCTCCGGCGGTGCCGCCACGGATGAGACACGGGAGTCATACAACAACTTCTAGTCTGCCGGCCGGCGGCGCGACAGCGCGGTTGTCCGCGCCCGTGCGCTGGGAAAGCCCGCTCGTCGGCGAGTAGAAGCTACGCATCGACCGATGAAAAGCTGATCGTGGTTCGGTCCAAGGACTACAAGCAGCAACATGTACCCGATCCGCCAGCTCGATGCCCCAGCCCAGTCATGAAGCTTCCGTGGTAGAACCGGACCGCACATCAGCCGTGGAGCTCTCCGTGGCGGGGAAGACCGTCCGGATCTCCAACCCGGACCGGGTGTACTTCTCCGCGCGGGGGGAGACGAAGCTCGACCTCGCCCGCTACTACGTCAGTGTGGGCGAGGGCATCGTTCGCGCGCTGAGGGAGCGGCCCTGCATGCTCCATCGCTTCCCTCGCGGGGTCGACGGTGAGAAGGTCCATCAGAAGCGGCTTCCCGGTGGTGCTCCGCCGTGGGTGCAAACCGTCCGGGTGCAGTTCCCATCAGGTCGGCACGCGGACGAGCTGTGCGTCACCGATCTCGCGAGCGTCATCTGGGCCGTCCAGATGGCGACCGTCGAGTTTCATCCGTGGAACTCTCGCCGCAGCGACACCGAGCGGCCCGACGAATGGCGTATCGACCTCGATCCGATGCCCGAATGCCGCCTCGACAGGGTCCGTCGCGTTGCCCGCGCGGCTCACGAGGTGCTCGATGAGCTGGGAGCGGTGGGCTGGCCGAAGACCTCGGGCGGGTCGGGCCTGCACATCTACGTCCGGATCGAGCCGCGGTGGGGGTTCACCGATGTGCGACGGGCGGCGCTCGCGTTCGCGCGGGAAGTGGAGCGGCGAGTGCCCGCCGATGCGACGACGACCTGGTGGCGCAAGGATCGCGAGGCAGACAAGGTGTTCGTCGACTACAACCAGAACGCTCGCGACCACACGATCGCGAGCGCCTACTCGGTCCGAGGCGTGAGCGAGGCCACTGTTTCGACACCGATCACCTGGGATGAGATCGAAGACGTGATCCCGAAGGACTTCACGATCGCCACCGTTCCTGCCAGGTTCGCCAAGCTCGGCGACCTGCATGCCGGGATCGACGATGCCGTGTTCTCGCTCGATCGGCTGTTGAAATGGGCGGATCGGGAGGAGCGCAACCGGTGACGGTGGGCCCGAACCGAGAGTCCTCTATTCTGAAAGCGACGGGTCGCCGCGACGGGTGCGCGGCCGAGCTAGACAGCACGCTGTTAACACGCTTAGACAGGAGTTCTACGTGCTTGCCTTGACACGTTGGTGCATCGCACATCGCCGGAGAGTCGTAATCGCGTGGGTCGCGATCGCGATCGTCGCGAGCGTGCTCGCCCAGACCGCCGGGCGCAATTACTCGACGAACTTCAGCCTGCCGGGGACCGAGGCCCAGCGGGCGCTCGATCTCCTGACACGAGAGTTCAAGACGCAGAGCGGGGACATCGACACGGTCGTCTTCCACACCGCTCAGGGCACGATCTACTCGCCCGACGTACGGGACAAAATCGGGCCGCTGATCGACACCCTGAGCTCGATGCCCCACGTGGTGTCGGTAATCAGTCCCTACAGCCCTCGTGGTGCGCTCCAGGTCTCGCGCGATCACAAGACCGCGTTCGCGACCGTCAGCTACGACAAGCGCGCCAATCTGCTCCCGAACGACACCGGCAGTCCGGTGCTCGATGCGGTCAATGCGGCCGGAAGGCCCGGCCTTCAGGTGGCGGCCGGAGGTCAGGTGATCGAGCAGGCGGAGGGCTTCAACATCGGCCCGGCCACGGTCGTCGGCGTCCTGGCCGCGATGGTCATCCTGCTGATCACCTTCGGCTCGCTGATCGCCGCCGGGATGCCGTTGATCACCGCCGGCCTCGGGCTGATCACGGGCGTGGCGCTGATCGGGCTGGCCACGCACGTCACCAGCATGTCGAACGTGGCGCCGGAGCTCGCGCTGATGATCGGCCTGGGCGTCGGCATCGACTACGCCTTGTTCATCGTCACGCGGTTCCGGGAGAACTACGCGCGCCTACACGATGTCCGGCAGTCGGTGCTCGAGGCGATGGACACCTCAGGCCGGGCGATCCTGCTTGCCGGCAGCACAGTCGTGATCGCGCTGCTCGGCATGTTCGCCACGACTGTGACCTTCTTGTACGGACTGGCGATCGCCTCGGTGCTCGCCGTCCTGCTGGTGCTGCTCGCGTCGCTGACACTGCTGCCCGCGCTCCTGTCGCGGTTCGGCGAGCGGCTCGTGCGACCCAGTCGTGCGGCTCGCCGACGCGCGGCCGAAGCCAAGCCACCGCGGGAGTCGATGTGGCGGCGCTGGAGCCTGATGGTGCAGTCGCGTCCGTGGCCGCTGGCGATCGCGGCGCTGGTCGTGACGCTCGGGTTCGTCGGCCCGGTGATCGCGCTTCGTCTCGACAACAGCGACGCCGGCAACGACCCGAGCAACACGAGTACGCGACATGCGTTTGATCTGCTGGCGCGAGGGTTCGGCCCGGGCTTCAACGGCCCGCTACAGCTCGTGGCCGAGCTTCCGGGTCCCGGCCAGGTCTCCTCGCTGCCGGCGCTGCGAGCCGCGGTGGCGGCGACGCCCGATGTCGCGGCGGTCACCCAACCCAGAGTCAGCCCGTCTGGCAACGTCGCGGTGATCCAGGCCTATCCACGGTCTGCTCCGCAGGATCAAGCGACCACCGATCTGGTCAACCATCTGCGACAGGACGTGCTGCCGCCGTTCGCCCACCGGACCGGCACCAAGGTTCTGGTGGGCGGCTTCACGGCCGGATCGATCGACTTCGCGAACGTGCTATCCGGCAAGCTCCCATTGTTCATCGCGATCGTGGTGGTGCTCTCAGCGCTGCTCTTGTTCGTCATCTTCCGCTCGCTCGTGATCCCGATTCAGGCGGCGGTCATGAATCTGCTCAGCATCGGCGGCGCGCTCGGCGCCACGGTCCTCGTTTTCCAGAAGGGCTTCCTCGCGAGCGCGTTGGGGGTACAACAGGGCCCCGTCGAGCCGTGGATCCCGGTGCTGATGTTCGCGGTGGTGTTCGGGCTTTCCATGGATTACGAGGTGTTCCTCGTCTCGCGCGTTCGCGAGGAATGGATCCGTCACCGCGATGCGTCGAATGCCGTGGCCGACGGCATCGCGTTCACGGGTCGTGTGATCAGCGCTGCTGCGGCGATCATGATCTGCGTGTTCCTGTCCTTCATGCTCGGTAACGAGCGCTCGGTCAAGGAGTTCGGCTTCGGCCTGGCGGCGGCGGTGTTCCTCGACGCGCTCGTGGTGCGCTGTGTGCTGCTGCCGGCGGTGCTCGAGATTCTCGGGCCGGCCACTTGGAAGCTCCCGCGCTGGATCGACGCTCGCCTGCCCCACATCAACATCGAGGGCACCGCGGCACGCGAGCTGCTCGAGCGCGACGATGACGTTCCGCTCGGCGAGGCGTCGCAGCGCGAGGGGACGCCGGTCGGGCGCTAACTCAGCTCGCGAGCTGCGTCCTGCGCTTGTGCCCGCGCCCTAGCGAGCTGCTCGTCGGCGTCGCGGAGGGCCTGAGCGGCCCGCTCGCGGCGCTCCTGCGCGGCCTCAAGCGCGCGTGCCGCGCGATCGGCTCTCCGGCGCGCCGCGGCTTCGGCGACCCGGGCGGCCTTCCGGGCGGCTCCCTGGTCAGTTCGCCGCCGCGTCGGCTTGGCGTCCGCGAACTCCGCCTCGCCGAGCCCCACATGGCGCAGCTCCCGCTGCAAGCGGCCCTCGCGCACCATTGCTCGCGCGTCCGGGTCGAGCGCCGCGGCCTGGAGCGTGTCGGTGATGCGCTCGATCGTCGCTGCGCTCAGCTCATGCCCCTCGGATGTGAGCAGGCCTCGGGCGGCGCTCACGAGTGCGTCGACCGCCTCCCGCTGGCGCCGAGCGGCGGCACCCAGCATGCCCCCGTCGCCGCGGCCGGCGATGACCTGGCGATGAGCCTCGCGCAACTCGTCGCCCGCGGCGAGTAGTTCGGCTAGCGCCTGGCTCTGAGTGCGGACGAGCTGATTGACGGCCCAGGCCGCAACCGATGGCTTGCGCAGCGCCGCGATCCTGTCTGCCTCCTCGCGTCGGTCCTGTCTGCGCAACGCGCGAGCCAATGCGCTGCGCTCGGGGACGAACTGGTCAAGCGCAAGCCCGTAGAGATCGTCGGCGTCCATGTCGGCCTATGGTGCCAGCATCGACGTTCATACCGCGACCACCCGGCCGCCGCCGTCCAGCGTGAAGCCGGCGAGGCCAAAGCGACCTTCAAGCAGCTGGGGAATCGCCCCCAGCTCCACCGGAGTCACGGTGCGGCCGGTCGGCGTCTGTCCGGTGAGCGCCAGTTCGCTCCAGTCGCCCGATGGACGCGCAAGGCCGATCCGTTCGAGATAAGCGTCCAGGTCGAACATCGCCTAACCGGCCCGCTCGGCAGACGCCAGGCCGCGCCGAGCAAAGATCGCCATCAGCCCTGCGCCGGCGGCGAGCAGTGCGAACGCGAGTCCGACCTTGACCGGTGAGCCGGCCAGCAGTCCTCGTCCGGCCTCGAGCGGTGCGGTGACGGGGTTGAACCGGGCGACGGCGTGGATCCAACCCGTCAGCAGCGGCAGTGGCACGTACACCGGAGCGAGGAACAACAAGATGAAGACGGGCATCTGGATCAGCGGGCCAGCTTGCTCAGTGCGTAGGAACATAGCCACGCCACAGGCCCATAGTGCGGCGACGAAGTTGACGGTGATCCCGAGCGCCAGAAGGGCCAGCAGGTCGACCCCGCCGCCCCCGACGTTCATTCCCGCGATCAGCGCGGCGATCGTGACCACCGTGCCCGTGATCAACCAGCGCAGGAGCGCGCCGACGGCGTAGCCGGCGATGATTCCGCTGCGCCGAGGGGCGCTCAGGAGCAGGCGGCGCGCGAAACCCGACTCGAAGTCGCGCGCGATCGCAAAGCCGGTGAAGACTCCCCCGAACGCCGCGGACTGCAGGAACACGAACACGAACTGGAACGCCGTGTATCCGGGCTTGTAATCGAAGTTCGGAACGTCGCCGATCCTCGAGAGGCCGCCCGCGAACGCCACCAGGAAGAACAGCGGGAAGATGATCGACGGCAGCAGGATCGCGGGGCTGACCACGGTGTTGTGGATCGAGCGCCAGGCGACCGCCCGCGCAACGTAGAGAAAGCGCCTCACGTCCGCACCAATCTGGTCTTCATTGCCGTACCCGCGAGCGCGAGCGAGATCACGACCAGGAGCGCGGCGAACCCGAAACCGAGCGCCAGCGCCCGGCCGTCCCACCCTGTGATGATCAGGCTACGCACCCCTTCGACGAGGTACGAGACCGGGTTGTAGGTGGCGATCTCGCGAAACCAGTTGGTCTTGATCAGGTTGCGCGGCAGGCTCGACGAGCTCAGGAACAACGTCACGAACAGCAGGGGGAAGATTCCCTGCACCGCCTCGCCGGTGCCGAAGCGCAGTGCCAGCAGCGCACCAAGGCTGGCGAAACCAAACGCGATCAGCAGCGACAGCGCGAGCAGCACGATCGCTCCACCGACCCCGCTCGAGATCCCGACGCCGGTCGCGATCCCCACGAGCAGGTAGACGATCGATTGGATGCACGCCAGAACGAACGCGCCACCGAGCTGACCGACGAGCAGCGCCGTGCCGCGCACCGGTGTCAGCGCGAGACGGTTGAAGAAGCCCGTTTCGATGTCACGGGCGAGATCGGTGCCGGCGGTGATCGAAATGAACAGCGCCCCCTGGATGAACGGCACGGCGAGAGCGAAATCGCGGTAACTGCTGGTGGGAAAGCCGGGGATCCTGGTGGCCGTGCTCAGTGCACTGCCGTTGATCGCAAACAGGATCAGCGGAAACAGCACCGGGAAGATCAGCAGCGCACGCTGGCGAAGCGTGCGGGTAATCGAGCGGCGTGCGAGCGCACCGACCTGCTCTACCAGGCTCGGACCGGCGGATCCCTCAGCGCGCACGCCGGGCCTCACGGCGGGGGGTCGGTTCCGGCTTGTCCTGCTCCTGCTCTCCGGCCCCTTCCAGTTTGCGACCGGTCTTCGCGAGGAAGACATCGTCCAGCGACGGCTGATGCAGTTGCAGCGACCCGACGCGAAGATCGGCGCGATCGAGCGCGCGGATGATCTCGGCGAGCTGCGACTCGCCGCCCGGCAGCTGCACCGTGACGCTGCCGCGTCCGTTGCGCCGCAGCGCGCCGAATCCGTTGAGCAGATCCGCCAGCGTGTCGCCGGCGTGCGGATCGACCGGCGAGACCTCGACGCTCGGACTACCGATCTCCGCCTTCAGCTGGCCTGGGGTCCCTTCGGCAACGATCTTGCCGTGGTCGATGATCCCCACCCGGTCGGCCAGCACATCCGCCTCCTCGAGATATTGCGTGGTCAGGAAGACCGTCATCCCCTCATCGTGCGCGAGCCGGGCCACCTCCTCCCACAGCGCGCTGCGACTCTGCGGGTCAAGCCCAGTGGTCGGCTCGTCGAGAAACAGGATCCTCGGGTCATGGACCAGCGCTAAGGCGAGATCGAGGCGGCGTTTCATGCCGCCCGAGTAACCGCCGACCCGCCGGTCTGCCGCCTCGCTCAACCCGACGCGGTCCAGCAGCAGATTTGATCTGCGCTTACGGTCGGCCCTTCCGATCCCCTGCAGGGTGGCCTGCAGCAGCAGGTGCTCGCGGCCGGTGAGAATCGGGTCCAGCGCCGCCTCCTGCAGAGCTGCGCCGATCGACGCGCGCACCTGCGCTCCATGATGCACGATGTCGAAGCCACCGACGGTGGCTCGGCCGCTCGTCGGTGGCAGCAACGTCGTCAGTACCAGCACGGTGGTCGACTTGCCGGCGCCGTTGGGGCCGAGGAACCCGTAGATTTCGCCTGGGGAGACGGCAAGGTCGATACCGTCGACCGCCCGCGGTCCCTTACGGAACTCGCGCACAAGCTGTTCGACCTCGATCGCTGGGGCGGCGTTACTCACGCGCTTCACGCTAGCAAACCCTTGATGCCAACAACTATTTAGCAGGGCAACAGTTGTCAGGTGGACATCGCACGCAGACCGCACGACGGTCGCCCGCGGTGGAAGTGCCGGCCGGCCGGCCGGCGGCGCCACGAAGCGGGCGCGCATCAGCACAGCGTTCCGAGTGGGATCCGCCAGGTAGGTGGTGATGATCCGGTAGTGGTGCGAGTCGCTGGTGGCGGGCGCAGTGAGCATGTGCTCACCGTTGGCCGAGCACTGCTTCTCGAGCCACTCGTTGCGAAACGCTCCGCGCGGGTCCATGCGGTGAACCAGGGCGGTGAAGTCGGCGAGGCGGTCGTAAAGAGGAGCGATCGTCTGCGCATCCGCAAGGAACAGCTTGCCCCAGTGGGGGCGTCCTCCGAGCGGGATAGTGCGGCCTCGATCTCCACGAGCCCGCTCGACCGGCTGCTGTCGCGGGCCCCAGGTGAAGTGGATCGCCATCATCTCCTGCCCGTACTCCGGGCTCATCCACAGCGAGTCGGCGGCGTCGTGCGGATCTCGGACACCTGCAGCAGCGGCCGGATCGGCTCGGCCAGCTCTCGCATCGCCTCCAGCGCCGCGAACGCGTTCGTTCGCGGCACGATGTACTCGGACTGGATCTCGTCACCGCTACTCGGGGTGAATCCCAATCGAAAATGGGGCAGTCGCTCTGACCAGAGGCCGGGCACGCCGAGCTGGGGAGTGCAGTTCACGGCGTCGAGGCCGAGGATCGGATGACGGTCGACGATTGCCGGGACGGCGCCGACAGCTCGCCGCGCGGCGGCTCGCGGGCTCCGGCGACGCGGCTCTTGACCCACACCTGGTCGATCGTCTCCCCCCAGCGCGTGAACATGCTGACGCTGTAGCCGCTGTCGGTGATCAGATCGAATTGCTCGATCAACGACTCCCACGCCAATCCTTCATAGACGTTCTGTCGCATCTGATACGCGGGCTCGATGTCGAGCTGATTCGCGTCACCGCGCCCAGTGCTCCCAACCCGACGGCCATCCCGTTGAAGTCTCGCTCGCCTCTGGAAACAGTCCTGACCTCGCCGTCAGAGCTCACCAGCTCAAGCTCGGCCACGGCTGTCGCGAGGTTTCGGTTTGCGTCGCCCGATCCGTGGGTGGCCGTAGCGATCGCGCCGGCAACCGAGATGTGAGGAAGCGATGCGAGGTTGGCCAGCGCCATTCCGTGCTCGTTCAGCGTCTTTGACAGCTCGCCGTATCTGATGTTGGCGCTGAACGAGGCGGTGCGCGCGGCTGGGTCGACGAGCACCTCGACGGGCAACTCGTCGAGCGTCACCAACTCGGCAGAGTCTCCGACGTCCGTGAAGGAGTGACGCGAACCGAGGACCCGTAGCCGCGGCGCAGCGGCGACGATCTCTCGCAGCTGACCGATCGTCGCCGGTCGATGGACCGTCCCAGCGCGATAGGCGTAATTGCCTGCCCAGTTGGTGCGCTCCACGGACGCACACCGTAACCCACCCGCCCCGCCACGCGGTGGGTGATCCGGCCCTCAGATCGCGTAGGGTGCACAGTGACTTGAGAGGAGTGGGGATCGTGGAAGTCGGCCTGAACGGGATCGCGAGTGGTGCCGCGCGGCTCGCCAAGCGGTTCGGCGATGAGGCGTACTTCGCCGCGCTCTGCGTGCGCAGCGGGATTGTGGGCCCTCAGTTACCGCATCGCATTGCCCAGCTCGGCCTCGCGTTCGAGCGCTTCGGGCTGTTGGGCGGCGCGATCGCGGCCGGCGCAATTCGTCACGGTGATCGCCCAGCGGTGATCGATGAGCTCGGAGAGCTGACCTACAAGCAGCTCCACGAGCGCAGCAACGCGCTCGCCAACGCCTGGCGCGAGTATGGCCTCGAGCCGGGCGAGAGTGTGGCGATCCTCGTACGCAATCACCGTGGCTTCTTCGATGCTCTGTTCGCGGCGGCGAAGTGCGGCGCGAAGATCGTGCTTCTCAACACCTCGTTCGCTGGGCCGCAGATCCGGGAGGTCGCCGGCCGGGAGGGAACGGACCTGCTCGTCTACGACGACGAGTATTCCGAGATGCTCGAGGAGATCGAGATGCCCCGAGGCCGCTGGCGCGCCTGGGCGGACGAGCCCGGCGCCAGACACGCTCGAGGCGCTGATCGAGCGCAGCAGTCCGACGGCGCCGCCTAAGACCGGAGCCCCGCTGCGGATCGTGATCCTCACGAGCGGAACTACCGGCACGCCGAAGGGCGCCCCCCGCACCCCGCCGCGATCGCTGTCGCTCGTGGGAGGCTTGCTGAGCAAGGTTCCGTTCAGAGCCGGCGAGGTCACCGAGCTGTGCGTGCCAATGTTCCACGCGCTCGGCTTCTCGCAGGCGATGCTCGGGGTCGCGCTGGGATCTACGATCGTGATCCGCCGACGCTTCGATCCCGAGGAGACGCTCGAAAGCCTTGACCGGCACGATGCGACCGCGATGATCGTCGTGCCGGTGATGCTGCAGCGAATGCTCGAGAAGGCAGCCTCCAGACGCGGTAAGCGTCGCGATCGCCTGCCCCATTTGCGGATCATCTTCGTCGGCGGATCGCAGCTAGGTGCCGAGCTCTGCAAGCGGACGATGGCCGCGTTTGGACCAATCGTCTACAACCTGTATGGCTCGACGGAGATTGCCTACGCGACGATCGCCACACCCGAGGACCTCGAACAGGAGCCCGGATGCGTCGGCGAGGTGGTGCGCGGGTCGGTCGTCAAGATCCTCGATGACGACGGCCGGGAGGTCCCGCCCGAGAGCCCGGGGCGCATCTTCGTCGGCAACGCATCTCAGTTCGAGGGCTACACCGGCGGTGGAAGCAAGGAGTATGTGCGCGGACTGATGGCCTCAGGCGACGTCGGCCATTTCGACCGTGAAGGGCGCCTGTTCATCGACGGACGCGACGACGACATGATCGTGTCCGGCGGCGAGAACGTGTTTCCCGCCGAGGTCGAGGATTTCCTCGCCGGTCATGACGCAATCGACGAGGCGGCTGTGATCGGCGTCGACGACGAGCAGTTCGGTCAGCGGCTGAAGGCGTTCGTCGTCACGCGCGAAGGTGCCGAGCTCAGCGAGGAGGCTGTGAAGGACTATGTCCGTGAGAACCTCGCGCGTTACAAGGCACCGCGTGAGGTGGTGTTTCTCGACGAGCTGCCTCGCAACCCGACCGGAAAGGTGCTCAAGCGCGAGCTCGAGCACCAACCGCAGTAGGCGCGAGCGGGCCGCCGTTCGTGCGTCTCCTGGACACGGCGCCAGGGTGATCCAGCCGATCGGCGGAGCTCCGGGCGCCTACACTCGGCGCGTGTTGATCTTGCCGCCAGGCCATGCGCAAGCGGTCCGCGCGCGACGCAAGCTCAGCGCCCGTGAGAAGTGGATGCTCCGCGGGGTGCTAGGGACAGTCGCGGTGGTGCTCATCGCGGTCGCGATCGCGATCACGACCTCCGGACAGAAGTCCGGGAACGGCTGCGTGCACGTCACCTACGCGGGAGTGATCGGCGCCCAACAGGTAAACGAGTGCGGCGCGAGCGCCCGCATCCTTTGCAGGGACCTCGGGACCCCCCGAGGCTTCACCGGACCGGCCACCCCGGAGGTTGCCGCAGGGTGCCGGAAGGCCGGTCTGTCGGTCGGGTCTTAGGCCTCGATAGGCTCGGGTCCCATGACTGATGCTTCTGCTTTTCGCGCGCAGTTCCCGGTGTTCGAGCGGCTCGCGTACCTGAACGCCGGCACCGAGGGACCGGTCCCCCGCTCGGCGGCCGAGGCGGTTCACCGGCAGATCGACTTGGAGGCGTCCGAGGGTCGCTGCGGGCGTCCTTACTTCGAGCGCGTGATGGGGCTGGCCTCTGATCTGCGCGCCGGCTACGCGCGAGTGCTCGGTTGCGAGCCCTCGCAGGTGGCTCTGACCGGGTCGACAACCGACGGTGTCAATACGGTGATCGCGGGCCTCGATCTGCGCCCGGGTGATGAGATCCTCACCAGCGACGAGGAGCATCCCGGACTGCTCGCGCCGCTTGGACTGGCTCGCCGACGTCACGGGGTCAAGGTCCGGATGGTCCCGTTCGCCGAGCTCCCGGGTGAGGTGTCACCTTCGACGCGACTGGTTGCCTGCTCGCACGTCTCGTGGGTCAGCGGCCGAGTGGTGGACACGCGGGCGCTGGCGGCGGCCGGCGCCCCGGTGCTGCTCGACGCCGCGCAGGCGATCGGCGCGGTGCCGGTCGACGTACGCGCGCTTGGCTGCGACTTCTACGCCGCCTCCGGCCAGAAGTGGCTGTGCGGAGCTGAGGGCAGCGGCTGCCTCTACGTGCGGGCTGATCGTCTCGAGGACCTGCTGATCCCGTGGCCTGGATACGGCTCGCTGGCCGATCCCGCACAGGCGCTCGAACTGGCGCCGGCGGAAGGGGCACCGCGTCTCGATCACGGTTTTCCGGTTTGCATCCGAAGTGCGTGGGCGCTCGCCTCGCTGGCGGTCTTCGAGGAAGCCGGCTGGGATTGGGTTCACGAGCGAGCAGCTTCGCTAGCCGAGCGGCTGGCCGAGGGGCTGGCCGAGCGGGGCCTTCTCGTCGGTCCGCGAGGACGCTCCACGCTTGTTTCCTGGACCGCTGACGACGCCCAGGCCGAAGTGGAACGGCTGGCTTCGAACGGAGCGATCGTGCGGAGCATCCCAGCATTCGGTCTGGTGCGGGCCTCGGTTGGGGCGTGGTCCTCAGACGAGGAGCTCGACCGGCTGCTCGCGCTGGCCGTCGGGTAGCTCAGCCGCCTGAGGCGGCCCAGGCTCGACCGCCGATTGCCTCGAGACCCGTGTCGAGCACCGCCACGAGGAGTCTGAAGCTCTCATCGAGCGGCAGCGGTAGACCGAAGCCCCCTTCGGCTTCGAGCGAGACGAATCCGCGCAGGGCCGCCCTTCCTTAGCACCCGCGCTGCGTGCACGGCTTGTCAAAGGCGGAGACGTCAGCTCAGTGCCGGCTCGGCGCGCAGCTCCTCTTCGAACGGGAGCGACTCACGCTCCAGTTCGCCGTCGGCTCCGACACGGTAGGCGCCGGTCCGCGTGAGCGGGGGCGAGTAGGCGTGGATCGTGACCGCGGGCCCATCGCCGGCGTGCAATACCCGGTGGATCGCGACCGGCGGCACGCTGAAAGTCTTCCCCGGGCCGAGCGTCCGCGATCGGGGCTCGCCCTCGAGGCGCAGCCGGTCCTCGCGGACCGATCCGGAGATCACGGCGATCGCGGCTCCGGATTCGTCGTGATCATGAAACCCGGTGTCCTGGTCTTCGCTCCAGCAGATCACCCACGCGTTGACCTCCTGCTCGTCCCAGATCTGTTCGTAGACCCGCGCGTCGCTCTCGTGGCGCACGTGATCCCTCCAGCGATTCGGGCGCAGCCGCGAGAGCCGCGACGAAGCGCTCCAGCTCCGCCATCGTGAGGCTCATGCCGGGATTCCGATCGACGAGACCAGCCGCGCCCCATTGCGTTTCAACAGCGCCTCGTGTCCGCGTTGGCGTGGGCTCGACGACCGGCCGATCAGAGCCGTATACGAGCTGACGGACGCCGACATGGCGCGCCATCGCCTCGACGGCTGCCGGCCCGTAGCTCGAGGTGTCGTAGTAGATGAGCGGATCGCGAACGTCGATCGCGGGACCACTGCGTGCGTGGAGGCGTTCGCTAAGAAGCGGAGCTCCTCCCGCGAGCATCGCGAACACCGCGACCAGTTCCGGGTGCTGGCGCCTGCCCAGCGACACGAAGCTGAGCCAAGCCGCCTGCATCTGCGAGACGTAGCCAGTCAGCGCGCGCCACCACAGCGGCTCGCACAGGCCTGCCTCGCCTCCGCGGCTGCCCGGTCCTGGCCCGGGATGGATCAGCAGCGGCACGCGACGGGCGGAGATTCGCTCGAGCAGCGGGCCGACGAGGTCGAGTGCGTCGTGACCGGCAAGCGCGGCGGCCGGTAGCGAGATCCCGATGCAGCCGCGCGCCAGCAGGTGGTCGACGTCGTCAGGATCGGCACGATCCAGCGCTATCGGTCCCCAGGCGGCGAACCGATTGCCGAGTTCGGCAACGCCTTCCAGGTGGGCCGCGATCAGCTCGCAGGCAGATTCGCGCGCAAGCGCTTCGATCCCCACCGGGCTGGAGATCGCTATCAGCGCGAGGTCGATTCCGTCTGCCGCAACCAAGGCGGCGCGCCGAGCAGGCGCCTGTGAGCGCACATCGATCACGTACGGCTGTTCATCGGCGCAGTGCAGGACGGTCAGCTGATCGCAGCACCGGACGAACGGAAGCGACTCGCGTGCTGCGAGCGCCTCGAGCAGGGGATCGGTCCAGACATGTTGATGAACGTCGATCTTCAAGGTGCTTTCCGGATGGGCGAAGTCCCGCACGTAAAGCGGAGTATTTCTATTGATTTTATCATCTAACTGAGCCGGTTGGCAAGCGGGCCGCTCAGCACGCGCCCGCAGGATGGCAGGCCACGGAACAACAATCCCCGCAACGATCCCAACCGCCTAAACGCCGCCCGACGGACCGCGTCAGCGCGAGCGCCGCGACGGCGCGGTTTGTCCTCGATAAGGGGCGGATGGTGCCCCGCTGACGCCGAGGTTCTCGGCGCGAAACGCGCGCCCCGCATCCGGTTGGCGCCCTAGAGCCGTCTCGTCGAGCCCGTGACGGGCGGTCGTTATGAACAGCGTCGCGAGAGCATGACATTGTTCACAGATCCAGACCGGGGATGTCGCTTGTGACCGTGCGAGTAGATTGAGCGGCGATGGAACCCAAGCCGGCCTCCGACTCCCGCTCTCAGCTCGTCCGCTGGATGGGCGTGCTCGACGCGAACACCTCCGGTAACGTGCACGGCGGCACCGTGATGAAGCTCTGCGACGAGGCTGCCGCCTTGGCGGCGATCAAGCACTCGCGCCAGCGGGTGGTCACGGCCGCGATCGACCGCATGGCCTTCCTGTACCCGATCCGGGTCGGCGAGTTGGTCACCTTGAGCGCGACGGTCAACGCGGCGTGGCGAACATCGATGGAGGTCGGCGTACGCGTCGACGCCGAGAACCCCCGCACCGGAGAGGTGCGTCACACGAACACTGCCTACCTGACGATGGTCGCCCTGGACGACGACGGCGCCCCGGCGCGGGTGCCGCCACTGATCACCTCTACTGCCTCCGAGCAGCGGAGGATGCGCGAAGCTGAGCTGCGACGGGCCAACCGTCTGGCGGAGCGCGAGCAGATCGTTCTCCACCGCGAGCGGGAATCGAGCTGACCGGGTCCGGGAACCTTCAAGCGCTTGCTGACGTAAACGTCTTCCGTCGCCCGGCGTGATAGCTTGCCGGGCAACATACCGAGCCGAGTCGCCGGGCCATCCGTGGCCGGTGAGCGGGGGACCCAGAGCGATCGACTTGATCGTCGGGGCGAATCGCCGTAGCAATGCGGCGTAGCGCACAGCGCGAGCCCGTCAGCTAACTCCGCAGGCTCTCGAGTCATTTCAGAAGGAGGGTTTGTGGACACGGTGCGGGACCTCGGCCGGGTTGAGCCGTGGCGGGAATCGCTCGAGCGCTCGCTCGCGCGCAGGGACGGGTCGACGCGCTCCTCGCTCGAGCTGAACCAGCCTCGACGGCGGCGTGTCCTCGCTCACGACGAGTTCGTGCGCGCGCCCGTGACCTCCTGGCATTTGCGATCGCCGGCCTGGCATTTGCGATCGCCGGCCTGGCATTTGCGATCGCCGGCCATCGCCAAGCGCTCGATGATGCTGCTCGCGAGCGCCGGAGGCATTTTCACGTTCGCCCTCCTGGCGGCGACCTTGCCGAGCGTGTTCGATGGGGGTGGCGCCTCCGGGCGCAGGGAGCAGGCCGGATTTGGCGCCGAGGCTCGTCCACTGTTCGCCACCAGCGCCAGCGCGAGTGCCCGAGCTTCGGCGACGGCGCCGTACGCAAATGGTTCCCGGGCGGCGGCGAGCCGGTCGTACGCCGGTGCGGGCCACGGTGTGACCGGCCTGGGGGCCGGGGTGAACGGAAAGACAACCTGCCGGCCGGTGGTCAGGTCGAGCGGCTACGTCGACCCGCTCGCCGGCGCGCGCGTGACCCCCGAGCGGATCGACCAGGGCGTCGACTACGCCGGGTCGGGGAAGCTCACGGCGATCGGCGCAGCAAGGGTGACGTACGTCGCCACGTCTGACACCGGGTGGCCAGGAGCGTTCCTCGAGTACCAGCTCTTCGGCGGCCCCGACGGAGGCTGCTACGTCTACTACGCCGAGGGCGTG
This sequence comes from uncultured Solirubrobacterales bacterium, assembly GCA_963837385.1. GTDB lineage: Bacteria > Actinomycetota > Thermoleophilia > Solirubrobacterales > Solirubrobacteraceae > Palsa-465. The sequence continues at coordinate 280,490 of CAWIMZ010000014.1, read as the reverse complement.
AGCCCGTTGTCGGGCCTGCGCGTCGGGGAGAGGCTTCGCGCCGGCCAGGCGATTGCGACCATCATCCCCGGCTACTCGAGCGGGATCGAGATCGGATGGGGCGCCCGCGTGGGCACCACGACCTACGCGGCGAAGAAGGGCGAGTGGAACGCCACAGACGACGCCGACAACGTCCCCAGCGCCGCCGGGAAGAGCTTCTCGGCGCTGATCGCCTCCCTCGGCGGCCCGCCTGGAAAGGTGGAGGGGTAGCCGGCTCGCGGTTTCCCCTCTTGGTCCCACGCAGGCGGCCTGCAGGGAGCGTGTTCGGGCCACAGAGGGGAACGGTGAACAACCAGAAACCAGCAGATGCTCAATCGTGTGACATCTGGTCGATGCAGACCACGACCGCGAGGATCAGCGCATCGTCCTCGCCAGCGGCAATCTCGATGCCGTAGGTGTCCCTGACGCGGAACCAGCGCTTGGAGACCTCGGCCACGCGGTCCCCGTCACGCTCGATCTTGTACTCGTGGTCGACGATGTTTCCCTTCGCCTCGAGATCCTTCCCGCCCTCCACCTCGATCGAGAATCGGTCACGCACAGCATGGATCAGCGCCTTCTTGACGGTCGCCGCAACGGCACCGTCGTGCTCGATCTCCATCGTGTCCCGGACGTGCAGCGCCTTCCTCTGAACCTTGAACAAGTCGCCTCCCGAGTCGTCCTGAAGGATGAGCGTGTCCCTTATACGGAGCGCCTTGCCGTCGACCTTGAACGCCCGATCGCCCGCCTCGTTCTCGACCCAGAAATCCTCGCCGATCGCGAATAGCTTCTCGCGCATTCGATACCTCGTCCCCTCCGGCTCACGATTGTGTCGGAATGGTCCCATCAGAGCTGGAGCCTCTCTCCCGAGTGCCCGGGGCGCATCATCCGCTTCGGGTGATTGCCCGGGAACCTCCCAGGCGGATGAGACATCGACTGGCGCAGTCACTCAGTTCGGATGATGTGCTCTTCCGGGGCGCCCGCGAGGATCCATCCCTGTGCTGACCGATTCCCCCGACCCAGCGAACTGAGGCCGGCTCCCAATGCCCGTCGCCGTACGCATCACCCCGCACCACATGTCAAGGGAGGAGTACGACCAACTCATCGTTGCACTCGAGGCGTCAGGCGCGGATGAACCGGAAGGCCGTCTGTTCCACGCCGCCTACGGTGATGATGAGGTCCACATGTTCGAAGTTTGGGAATCTCCGGAGCACTTCGCTGCACACCGCGACCAGCTGTTCGAGGCCCTTCAGGGCGTTGGAGTCGGCGCCGGCAACGTCGAGGTCCACAAGCTCCACTCCGGGCGCCCGGACTGACCCGTATCGCTCCCGGGTCTTGGCTGGACAGCCTCGAGCGCCGACGGACACCCGCCGGCGCTCGAGCTGTCTACAGGTCTGTTGCGATTGTGATCTGAGTCAGGTACTCGAACGAGCCTCCTCGGCTCCGCTCAGCGCCCCAGCGGAAAAACGGGCAGGAGGACGCGGCCGAAGGTTGAGTTGACGACCGCGGCGAACGCTCCGTACCACGCGGCGGCCGCCGTGGCGATCCCGAAATAGCCGCCCCAATGGATCCAGGTGTTGTCCGCTGCTGCTTGGCAGGTTGGCCCACCCGATTGCCAGGAGGAAGAACGTGACCACCAGCAGCACGAATATGAACGCGATCACAGCCGTCGTTCGCAGCGACGCGACCAACAACAGCAGCGTGAAGATCGCCCATCCGTACAGGTAGACGGAGACCGCATGCGGCAGCAGCAAGGCTGCCGGCGTGACCCTCACGAGAATGAAGAACGAGATCCAGAAGCCTCCGAAAGACGAGAACACGACCGCCCCGAAGGTGTTACCGGTACGGAACTCCCACATCCCCGCGAGTATCTGAACGATGCCCCCGTACGCCAACGCAACTCCGAGCATCGCGATGAGGCCCGTCGTCCGGACCAAGTTGGAGTTGAACATGCTCAGCATGAACGTCGTCGCCGCGAACGCGGCGAGGCCCAGCGGCCCCGGGTCGGCTGGGCTCCATCCCACCGCCCGTGCGGCTGGCTCAGTTGCAGCGGGCGCCGGCGCAATGTCGGCTTCGCGCCTAACAGGTGCGCCAGCTTGACCAGCTTCCATCGATACCCTCCTCTACTCGGATGTGAAGAATCCGAGCGTCGCATCCGGACGGACGCTCGGCAACCGAAATCGATGAACGGCCGCTCAGATACGACGAACGGTCGCTGGATCCGATGAACGGCAACCAGTGAGCGAAACAAACCTGGACGACGCAGGGGCCCCGCCCTACTACGGCCGTCGTCCCAGCCCCGGAGATCAGCTGCTCGCTAACGCGACCCGGGACCGTTCACTGCTCGGCGAGGCCTCGACGACCGTACTCTCGCGACTTGGCTCATCCTTCCCCAAACGGCCGCAACTCAATCGTGCCGACCCGGCGACCGGATGCTTTGGGGCCACGACTCGATCGCCTCATCCGGATTCGCGCACTTGAGGATGTGAGCCGCGTCGATCTGCTCCTTGGTTTCGGCGAAGGGGCCGTCGAACACGAACGAAGGGACCGCGCGCAAATCGAGATCAGCCCGCCAGCCGGCGACCGACGTGCCGACGATCGTGATGTCTCAGGGCAGGTGGGCGGGAATGGGCTGTACCTGCGGCCCGCGACCCGCAGCTGCGACCGTGCGAGCGTAGGACGCGCGCAGCTCCGCCGCGTCCGCCGGGTCGACCCGCAATCCGCGGCCGACGGGGAGCACCACGAAGCTCGGATGCTGAACCCAGATCGGTACGTAGTGGATCAACGTCACCCGGGCGCCGTGGGTGTCCACCACGATGGTGAGCAGAGCGATGAGACCATCCTGTGACGCCGAGGGGCAGCAGGCGCTGGTCTGGTTTGAGATCAGGTTGCCCTCACCGAACACCACCAGCTTGCCGTTGATCTTGCGGATCGGCTGGGGAATGTGCACGTGCTGACCGACGATCGCGGTGATGTAGGGCGAGCGCGTGAGCACCTTGGCGAGATGCATCTGGAAGGCACTGGGCGTCTCGACGTCCTCGTCGCCCCAATGGATATTGATGATCTCGACGCGCGCACCGTCGTCGTGGGCGCGGCGTGCCTCCGCGAGGATCTGCGGAATGTTCTCTGCCCGGTTCACCGACCACGGGTGGGGCGAGGGGATCCCATTGGTGAGCTCGGTGTAGGACAAGAATGCGACCTTTATCCCCTTGACGGTCATGATCAGCGGAGTGCTGCTGGGCAGCCGCTGAGGCGTAAGTGCCGGCGTGCAGGATGCCGTTCTGATCGAGCGCACGGATCGTGTCAATGACGCCGGTCTGACCCTGGTCGAGCGAGTGGGTCGCCGCGGTGGAGCAGGCCTTCCAGCCCGTCTGACGGATCGCCTGCGCGAGCGCCGGGGGCGTGTTGAAGATCGGATAACCGGTTGGCGGAGCGGGCGTCATCGGCGTTTCCATGTGACACAACGGTACGTCGACACCCTCGATGTACGGCTTGATCTGCTCGAACAGTGCGGCAAAGTTGTAATGGGTCCCACCGCCGTCGGCGAGCGCCTGCTCCCAGACGGGGGAGTGGATCAGGAGATCACCGCTGGCCTCGACGGTGATCGTGACCGGACGCATGGCCGGCGCCTTGTTGTGCGCGAGCGCGGCAAAGCCCTTCGACGTGGTGTGGCTCCCGCCACAGCCGTTCACCGCGAGGGCGATCCCAACCGCCAGTGCCGCGACGGCGACCGGCACCGAAAGCACCGCGAGCCGAGTCCGCTTGGCGCGAGCTCGAGCCTCAGCGCGCCGACGCCTTCGCTGCTCTTCGGTTAGTGGCTGGCGGTCCGGTGGCGGCCCTGACACACGTTTCCTCAGGAGTGCGTCCGCCGGTCGTGGCCGTCTTGCATCGCGACAGCATGACGGATCTTGCCGAATCGCGCTGGCGCGCCGAGTCGGAGCCTCAGGCGCCATCGGTGCCCAGGACGAACGTGGTCCAGTCTGTGAGCTGTCGAGCAGCACGACGCGGCCTAGGAGCCAGCGGCCGCCGGTGTGGCGGGTGCGAGCCGCTCCCTGTTCTTGGCTGCTCGCACGGCTTCGGTGAGCGTGTCGATGTCGTAGACGCCGTAGTGACGCCGTCCGTTGATGAAGAAGGTCGGCGTGCCGGAGACTCCGCTCTCGTCGGCGCTCGCGACATCCTCACTGACGCGCTGCTCGTACTGCCGCCGGCGCAGCTCGTCCCGGAAGCGGGCGACATCGAGCCCCAGCTGCTCGGCGTAGCGCGCGAGATCGCGTGGCGCAAGCTCGCCTTGGTGGCTGAGCAGAATGTTGTACATCTCCCAGAACCTGTCTTGGGCGCCGGCAGCCTCGGATGCCTCGGCGGCCAGCTGAGCACTAGGGTGGACGTCGTTCAGCGGGAGGTGACGCCAGACGTAGCGCACGTCGCTGCCAAGCGAGGACAGCAACTCGCGGATCACCTGCTCCGCGTGCCCGCAGTAGGTGCATTCGAAGTCCCCGTACTCGACGAGTGTCACGGGTGCGTCGTCCGATCCGCGGATGTGGTCGCGCTGGGGGTCGACATCCTCCGAGAGATCGAGGATGTCCTCGGCGGTGCGCCCGATCTGGCGCGCGCGCAGCGAGCTCGGCAGCCGCCTGATGACCCGGACTACGGCCCACGCGATCAGGGGCGCGAGGACCACAGAGCCCAGCGCGCCAAGCCTGGCTTCATTGAGTCGCTCGCCGGTGAAGGCAAGGCTCGAGACCAGCAGTGAGACGGTGAAGCCGATCCCGGCGCACGCGCCGGCTGCGGCGAGCACCGGTCCGCTCACGAGTGGGCGGGGACCGTGGAGTGCCGGCCGAGACGCGAGCCACGAGCCACTGAAGATGCCGATCGGCTTGCCGAGCACGTAGCCGACGAGGATCCCGAGCGTGATCGGCGAGGCGATCGCGTCGCCGATCAGCTTTCCGGTCAGGTGGACTCCGGCATTGGCGAGCGCGAACAGCGGCACGATCACGTAGCTGGTCCACGGGTGCAGGTCGTACTGGATCCGCTCGTTCGGCGAGATCGCCGAGAGAAGGCTCTGCTGTGCCGAGCGCGCCAGCTCCGGCGTTGGTTGCTCGCGGAACGAGCGGGTCACCGCCGTTGCGTGCTCGAGGTCCTCGCGTGACGGCGGGTACGCGCTGGTCGCGAGGCCGATCGCCAGACCTGAGATCACCGGGTCGATACCGGAGTAGTACATCGCGACCCACAGGCCCACCCCAATCGCAATCGCCCCCGCGCGCCGCCCAGCTGGGGCGTAGCGCAACGCCAGCAACAGGCCGAACAGCGCGACCGCCACCGCCAGCGCCAGCAGCGAGATATGCACCGTGTAAACGGTCGCGATCACAAGCAGCGCGGCGAGATCATCGACGACGGCGAGTGTCAGCAGGAAGACGCGCACCCGCGTGGCGGTCCGGGGAGTCAGCAACGCCACGGCGCCTAGTGCGAATGCAGTATCGGTAGACATCGCCGCGCCCCAGCCGTGTGCGCCGGCGCCGCCGGCGTTGAACGCAAGGTAGATCAAGATCGGCACCGTGACCCCCCCGAACGCACCGACCACGGGAATCGCCAGCCGACGCCGCTCGCGCAGCTGGCCGAGATCGAGCTCTCGCTTGGCCTCGAGGCCGACGACCAAGAAGAAGAACGTCATCAAGCCTTCGTTGACCCAATGGCGAAGGTCGGCGGAGATCCCGTGATCGCCGAGCCGGATCACGAGCCTCGTCGTCCACACCGACTCATAGGAGTGAGACCATGGCGAGTTCGCCCACAGCAAAGCTCCGATCGCGGCCACGAGCATCACCACCGCGCCGCCGGTCTCGGTGCTCAAGAAGCTGCGAACCGGCGCCGCGAGGTTCCGCGCCCACGCCGTCCGGCCGCCGTACGGTATCGCCTCTGTTTCGACGCTCATCGCCGCGCCATTATGCGAAGACCCCACGTTGGGTGGCGATCGGTTACTTGCCAACAGCCTAGGATCCCGCGACGGCGCTCCGCATGCGGCGGCCGAGCGCGACCACGCGCGCGAGGTGCCCGCAGTACGGCGCGCCTGGGCAGCGGGCAAAGGGGGAAGACGCGGCAATGGGCATCTGGTCTGACCCGAGCCCGACATTACCAGGGCTTGCACGGGCTGGTAGATATGTCGGCATGCGGCTGCGTGCCCCCGTGCCTGACGATGCGCCGGCGGCTCTAGCCGTCCTGGTGGCCCGTGAGGTGGCCGATTTCGGCGTACCGGATTACACGCTCGAGGATCTCCTTGACGAGTGGCGTGGTAGCGATCTCGTCCTCGCTACCGACGCGCGAGTGATCGAGGCGGACGGTCGGATCGTCGCGTACGGCGCTGTCCGCCGGCCGGGGACGTTGGCCGTCGTCGCCCCCGAGTTCGAGGGGCGCGGGATCGGCGCGCGCCTGCTGCAATGGGCGGAGGCACGCGAGCGCGAACGGGGCAGCGAGCGACACAGGCAATGGATCGCCGCGAGTAACGAACGCGCCCAGGCGCTGCTGCGGGCCGCTGGCTACGCGCGGGCTCGCTGCTACTGGAGGATGGCGTGCCAGCTCGACGAGATCGCCTCAAGCTGACGGACCACCGACCGGTGTCGGCCTACGACCGCTTGACGTCGACGGCGACGCCGTGGCCGCGCACGCGTTGGACGCCATCAGCTTCGCTGCCGCTCCCGACCACCAGTCCATGTCCTTGGAGGAATTCCGCGAAGAGCACCTCCGCGCGCACGACCTCGCCCCGGAGCTCAGCTGCGTTGCTGAGCTCGGCGAGCACACCGTCGGCTTCCTTCTTGCGCGCCGCTGGAAGGACGAGGCGGTCGGGTATGTAGACATCCTCGCCGTCCATCCCGACCAGCAACACCGAGGGCTCGGGACCGCCCTCCTGCGGGAGGCGTTCGTCCGGTTCGCCGCCGCGGGACTCAAGCAAGCCCAGCTCGGCGTCGCCTCGGACAACCCCCGAGCGTTGAGACTCTACGAGCGCGTGGGGATGAAACAGCGATTCCAGTTCGATACCTACGAACGACCAATCCTGATCGAACGTGGCGGCCCACACTGACCACGCCACCCGCGGACGGCGCGGCGGTCAGTGGGGGCGGCGGGCCAGCCACGCTGCGTGCTGGGCGCCTCCATGCGCCGCAGCAGCAGCGCCTCCGGGGGCAACGTCATCCGCCGCAGCTGGCCGATGTGGTGGCGGGCGTTCTCCTCGCGGACGCTGCGCCACAGGTCCTCGCGCGCGAGCCGAAGCGACGCCTCGGTGTTCAGCCACCACGAGGGATCCCGCTCCTGTCAAGTGTTTGTAGAAGGTGTGTTTAGAGAATCCGTACAGACCGGGCGATCTCGCCCGGCGACGGTCGTGACACCTTCTCCTTGGTGGGTTGGGGGCGTGTGGCGGACATGACCGGGCGCCAGGTGAGCGCGGCTCGGACCGTGCTGCTGACGCTGGCCGCGGGCCAGTTCCTGATGACGCTCGACAGTTCTGTGATGAACGTGTCGATCGCGACGGTCGCTGAGGACGTGGACACGACCGTAACCGGGATCCAGACCGCGATCACGCTTTACACGCTGGTGATGGCGTCGCTGATGATCACCGGGGGGAAGGTCGGTCAGATCCTCGGCCGCAAGCGCGCGTTCGCAATCGGCTGTGTGATCTACGGCTGCGGCTAAGCCGGGCGCTCCCGAATGGCTCGGCCTGTCGCCGGCGATCTGGCTGATGCTCGGTGGCGATCCGGCTCCTACCGCTGTCGTTCACACTCCTGTTGGCCGCCGCCGGCATCCCGAAGGTCTTCCCCAAGGCCTCACCCCGCCGGGTTGTCCAGCTCGGTTTCCTCGCTCTGTTCGCCGGCATCGTCGTGATGGTCGGCGCGCTCGACGCGGGCGCCGGACCCGAGATCGTGACCTGGCCGATGTTGCTCGCGGGTCTCGGTGTGGGAGCGTTGGCTTCGCAGCTCGGGAGCGTCACGTGTCATCCGTTCCCGACGAGCACAACAGCCCGCCGCGGAGCGGGAGACATGATCGTGCCCTTCGCGGAGTGAACTGCGTTCCTGGCGCCGGCGTGCAGAAGGCGGCTGAGGGGGTGTGACGCTCAGCTCGGTAGTTCACGCCTGGGCACCAGGGGACGGGGGCCGCTGGCTCGCGCGAATATTGTGCGCGACGTCGTCTGCGCTCGTTTGGCGGGCCTTCCGGCTCTGATTATCGTCGTCCTCCGCGCAATCGTCATTGGCGGCGTCCACGGCTCGCTCCACCGCCCCGGCGAGTTGCGACGCCTCCTCCGATTCCACTCCCTCGAGCACGATTTCCTGGCCTTGGACGATGTCGTTGAGCCGCAGATGCCCCACTGCCCTATGGCCAGCCAACTCCAGTGTCAGCCGCGCCCTCAGGTCCAGCGACCAGCGGGGACTCGGGCTACCGGACAGCGGAAAGCACACACGCACGCCCACCCGATCCGGGGACAGCGGCTCACCGCGAGCCAAACCGACGATGTGATGCGTCTCGGACATCCTCTTCTCTCCGGGGTTGCGACCGATATGTTTCCACCCCAAAGATACCCGCGCCCCCGTCGAATGATGCGACCCCTGTGGCGCCACCCGAGAGCTCGTAGATCGGGTGCCGGCTGCTGGGTTCGAGCGCCTCGCAATGCGTCACCCCGGGGCCCAGCCTCGCCTCGTCGAAGGTAACCGAGCCTGAGCGCAACCTCGCTGAGATGTTGTTGGCGGTGGACGCCACCCGGGACGTCGTCACTGGCCGAGCAGACCCGAGGCGGGCGCCCCGGCGCCTCGGCGAGCTGCAGGTCGGCGCCGGGCGGCTCGCGGACGACGGTGATAGCCCAGGCGTCGTTGACCTGGACTGACTAGATGAGCGCCGGGTGGTTTGCCAAGCTCGTCGAGCCACCCTTGAGTTCGGCCGTCGAGGGTGTCATGGTTCAAGGTCGCCGCCTCAGGTTGGCGGCACCGAGCGGCAGGTGCAGTCCTACACGTCTGGAGACGGCGCGAAACCATGGATCCATCGGTTCCCGACGAGCGCGACGGCGGCAGGCTGAGCCGGTTTGGCTCGACGGGCCGGGGGAAGCCACTGCGGCGCCTCCGGAGCCTCGAGGAGAACTACATGGTGTTGAGGGCCGCGTCGCCGTGACGGACGCCGTCGAGGATCCGCCCTGCCCGCGGTGCGGGCAGCCTGTGTCCACCACTTCTGGCAACTCGAGGGCCGGCGACCAGTTCGCGCTTGACCGGAGGGAGTGCCCGAAGTGTGGCGCGCCCCTCACCCGGGACGTCGAGGGTCACACCGATCGGGGATGGCGTATCGACGAGCAGCCTGACAGCTGACGGGTCGTGTGGGATTGAGGGAGGGCTGGCCGACCGAACAGCCGATGACTGCGGCCGCGGACGAGCCGAGCAAACTCTTGGATCTGTTCACATAAGCCCCCACGATAGGAGTAGAGTCGTACGTGAGCTGGCCCTGCGGCCAGGATTCTCAGCCCAAGCCCGAATGCCACCAACGGCGCGACCCGTGCCACGAGGCGTGAGGCTGCGGTTACTGGTTTTGACTGCGGGGCCGGCGCCGTATCTGCTGGCGTTACCCTGCGCGGCCGGACAGAACCCGCACCAGAGCAGATCCGTCCGGTCCGAGCGGCCCCCGCTACGGGACCTGACGCAATCGCACGACCAGCGCCCATGCCCGTAGGTCTTCGCGCGCGCAGGGCGCGATCCCAGTATCGGACGGACCGACCACGCCGTACGCGCCCCAGGGGCGAACGTGACCTTGAGAATCCGGGTCGGATTGGGCCTCGACAGGGTGCCGAGCTCCCCCATCCAGGTCTGTCCGGTGAACCGCTTGGGACCTGGGGCGCTAATGCCGGTGTTCATTGCGTGCACATGACCGGTGGTCACGGGATCGAGATGCTTCTCGAGCACGCCGCCGGCGTCGAGTGCGCCGAGCCCGAGTGGGGGCAGCTGGATCGATCATCCATATGCGATTCGATCTGCAGGCGATGGTGGCGCCGCGCCTTGGCACGGTCGCCATCATGTTGTCTCTGGAGGTCCTCGGAAGTGATCAACAGGGCGCCGCGTGCCGCGCGTCCGCCGCCACGCTGCCGCTGGCATGCGCGATCGCGCTGATCGGCTACGGCAGTTCGGCGGGCAGTCCAACCACGGCGCCGCCGACAAGCGGTCCCGCGGGGCCCGTGACTTACGGCACCCACTCACCGTTCGCGGTCGGGGAGATCGTCGTCCGCTTCACCGACACTACGCGGCTTGTTCACTTCCCCGGGCACCCGCCGCAGCCGCGGCCGCTAGTGACCGTGATCCTTTACCCAGCGGTGGGAGACCCGTCGCACCTGAACATACGCGGCGCCGCACCCGCGACGAACTCGGGGCCGTTTCCGCTAGTCGTGTTCGGCCACGGGTTCAATGTCACGCCCACCATATACGCCAGCTTGTTGCGGGCCTGGGCAAGCGCCGGCTACGTGGTCGCGGCGCCGATCTTCCCGCTGGGCAACAAGAACACACCGGGCGGCGCCGACGAGTCGGACATCGTCAACCAGCCGGCCGACATGAGCTTCGTGATCACGCGGATGCTGGCGGCGAGCGCCGCCGCACGCGGAATTCTCTCGCGGCTCGTCGACCCTCACGAGATCGCCGTCTCGGGGCAGTCCGACGGCGGCGAGACCGCCCTCGCGACCGCGTACGACACGCATTACCTCGATCGGCGTATCGATGCCGCGATCATCCTCTCAGGCGCCGAGCTATCGAGCCCCGGCTTCTACTTCCCGGACCCGAGTCCGCCGCTGCTCGCGTCGCAGGGGACGGCCGACGTCATCAACATGCCCCACTACACGTACGACTTCTTCCACGCCGCGCCCGCACCGAAGTTCCTGCTGAGGCTGCTTGGGGCGCCCCACCTCGGCCCGTATACAGACGAGCAACCGCAACTGGGAGTCGTCGAACGGGTGACGGTCGCGTTCCTCGATCGATACCTAAAGCACCTGCCCGGAACGCGAAAGCGGCTGTGGAAAGCCGGAGACGTGCCAGGCGTCGCGACACTCAGCGCCGGGGCCTGACCAATCGATCCCGGACCCGGCCCCGGCTGCGAGAGCCGTCGTCGTTCTCACCTGGGCCCGAAGGTCCTGCCCTTCACCGGGCGAGCCTTCGGGCCCTTGGCCGTTTCACTGGTCACGCCAGCCGGCGCGCACGAGTCCGGTCTCGTAGGCCAGGACGACCAGCTGGGCGCGGTCGCGCACGCCGAGCTTGACCATCGCCCGGCTGACGTGTGTCTTCGCAGTCGCGACGCTGACGACGAGCCGGGTCGCGATCTGCTCGTTCGAAAGCCCCGCGGCCGCGAGCGCCATCACCTCGCGCTCGCGGTCGGTCAGCTCCCCGAGCGCGGTAGAGCTCGGTGGCTCCTTCGCGCGCGCCGCGAACTCCCCGATCAGCCGGCGGGTGACAGAGGGAGAGAGCAGCGCGTCGCCGCCGGCGACGACGCGCACGGCCTCGATCAGCTCGCTTGGCTTGGTGTCCTTGACCAGGAACCCGGCCGCGCCTGCCCGGATCGCCTCGAACACGTACTCGTCCAGCTCGAAGGTGGTCAGGATCACGATCCGGACGGAGTCCAGCTGACTGTCGAGCGCTATTTCGCGCGTCGCGGCGAGACCGTCGAGCACCGGCATCCGGATGTCCATCAGGATCACATCGGGTGTGTGCTTTCTGGCCAACTCGACCGCCTGCCGGCCGTCCTCTGCCTCGCCGACGACCTCGATGCCGTCCTGCGCGTCGAGCAAAGCGCGGAAGCCGGCGCGCACGAGCGCCTGATCGTCGGCCAGCAGGACGCGGATCATCGGTCGCTCCCAGGGGATTCGATCACGCTTGGCTCCCGAGCGGCAGCCGCGCGCGCACGCGGAAGCCGCCGGTCGGCTGTGGGCCCGCCTCGAGCTCGCCGCCGAGCGCCGTCGCCCGCTCGCGCATCCCCGCGATCCCGCTGCCGCCGCCGGCCTGCGCACCGGGGCCCCGGCCATCGTCGTCGATCTGCAACGTGAGATCGCCATTTCCATACGTGAGCTGCACCTTGGCCGAGCCGGCTTCCGCGTGGCGCACGATGTTGGTCAGCGACTCCTGCACGATCCGGAAGGCTGCCAGGTCGACGCTCGCGGGCAGCGGACGCCGGTCGCCCTGCACCTCGAGCGAGACCCCGACACCCGCCGCCGCGGAACGAGACACAAGCTCGTCGAGACGGGCCAGCCCGGCAGTCGGCGCCCGCGGCGGCTCCTCTTTGCTGCCCCGCAATACGTTGAGCGCCGAGCGGACCTCGCGGAGAGCGTCCGCGCTGGCCTCGTTTATTGCTTCGAGCGCGGTGCGCGCTTGCTCGGGCTGCTCGTCGATCAGGTGCAGCGCGACGCCGGACTGGACGTTGATCAGGGAGATGTTGTGCGCCAGTACGTCGTGCAACTCCCTCGCGATTCGAAGCCGCTCCTCGTCGGCTTTGCGGCGGGCCTCCTCCTGGCGGGACCGCCTCGCCTCGGCAGCCCGCTCCTGCCTGCCGCGCAGCGCCTCGGCTCCGGCGAGCAGCACCAGCAGCCAGGCCGCGATCGCAAACGCCGCGAGCACCGTCGGCGCGCCGGTCACGCCGAGCGCCGCCGGAAGCCAGAGGAACAGCACCCAGCCGGCGATCACGGCCACGCGAGCCGCGAGGCGGTCACCGGCCCTCACCGCCGCCACGACCGCCACCACCAGCGAGACGTAGTTCGGGCCCTGTAGATATCCGAGCGATACGTACAGCAGCGTCGCGGCGAAGATCGCGGCGAGAACCGCGCGCGGGTGCCGCCGCCTCACCAGCAGCGCAAGCGGGCCGAAGGCCAACAGCGCGAACGCCGCGACGTTCAGGTGCGTAGCGGCGTGACAGGAGGATGCCCACCAGCAGCCGTGGTGACCATGCGCCTGCCGATGGCCGGACGCGCCGAGCGTACCTCCGACCTGGACCGCGGCGACCATCACGGCGAGCCGGATGTCCCTCGGCCGGATCCCGCACAGCGCTCGATGAGGGCCCCGTTCCACAGCGCCACGATAACCCCGCCGGCGTCCGCCGTCATCGGCTGCCGGGCGCTGCCCGGTCTACCACCACGGGAGTAGCGGGCCGCTCGCTAGTTGGTCATCGGGAGCAGCGAAGAAGCCGCCCCGGGGGCGATGACAGCGACGCGCCGGCGCGTCACGATCCTCCCAGCAATCCAATCGAAAGGGAGCCATCAGAAATGTACGGTTACGGCACATATGGGGTCCACGCCCGACGGGATCCGAACCTACGCGCCGCCGATGCCGATCGGGAAGCGACCGGCGAGCGCCTCCGCCGCCACCACGCCGAAGGCCGCCTCGACAGCGAGGAGTTTCAGGAGCGGATCGACCGCTGCTATCAGGCCAAGACGGTGGGCGAGCTCGAGCAGCTGGTCACCGACCTGCCACCAGAGCCGACCTCCGAGGGGCGGCTTCATCTCCGAGGCCTACGGATGATCCCGCTCGTTCCGATCGTGATCGCGATCGTGGTGATCTCCGCCGTGACTGGCGGCCACCACGGTCATTTCGGTCTCTGGCTCTTGATCCCGCTGTTGTTCCTGTTCCGGTTCTGGCTGCGGCCCCACGGAACGTGGGGCATGAGGCGGCGAGGAGACGCCCCTGAGTATCGGGCGTGAGCGCGAGCGTACACATCAGGAGGCCGCGGCCACCGTCGTGCCGCGGCGTCCTGCTGCGCCGCGGCAGCGCCGAGGCTGCCGGGCGATCTCTCAATCACGACCGTCCGGCTCGCGAGTTCGTCGCGTCCTCGGAGGGCAGCGGGTTCGACCTGCCGAGGGCGGGGTCGGCTGGCGGGGCGGGTGCTACGCCGATCTGCGTAGTTGTACGCAGATCGGCACGTACTCGATGCGGATGGCGGGGCTCCTTCGCGTAGATACGGTCCCGCGCATGGAAAACGACCGCCCCAGTCAGCTTGCCGGGCACGTCGCCCGGATCCTGATGGTCGCGAGCTTCCCACTGCGCGTCCTATTCCAGGCCCTCGACGCTCCAGAGCGCGACTCAGCGGCAGCTGTGCATCATTACGGCGCGCAGACCTAACATCGACGCTGAACCCAACATGAATGCCAGACGGCAGATGGGTGCTTGACGGGGCACTCAGGCGCCGAGTTCACCGGGCTCACCTCGGACCCCGGTCCTCTTGAAACCGAGCGGTAGTCGCGGCCGCGCATGGCGGCCTTCCTCGTCGCAAGCCCGCTCGCGCCCAACGAATCGGTGAAGTGCTTCAGCTCACCAGCAACTGCGGCTCAGCACTCACCAGCAACATCGCGGCTCGGCAGGTAGACGAAGTCGAGATTCTCGAACAAGACCCGCAAAGTATGAGCCCAGCCCACGCGCTTGGGAGCGCCCGTCGCGCTGCTTCGTGTCGATCATTGCAACGCTTCCCGCCGTCGCGTTTTGCGCCTGCCGGAGGCGTTCTGTACGGGCAGCCGTGCGCACTCATAACCGACCAAATGCTCCCTCCGCTAGCGAGTCGGAGCAGCGGGGCCACTCAGGGTCCTGAGGTATGGGCCAAGTTCCTCAGCAACCACCTTCTCCTCGGCTGGCCATGGCGGCTGCTCGTAAACCTCCGAGCGCCAACCGAGGCCATCGACCACGCGTGCGGCGAGAAGATACAGCGGCCGATCGCCGCTCAGCAGAGTGCCTCGGATCACCGGTTCAAGAAGGGGTGGGCGTTCGCCGATACCCGCGAGATGCGCGATGCCCGCGGCTGCGGTGTCGGCCTGCTGGGCTCCGATGCCGCCATGCTTGACGGGGAAGTCGGTCGCGTCGCCGGCAGCGAACACACGGTCGTTGGTGTCCTGCACCACGCAGCGACGGTCGATCGGCACAAACCAGCCATCCCCCGCTGGAATCCCCGGCACTGCCGGGCCGTTGACTCTCGGGAGGGTGACAATCCGCTGCACCTCCAGCCGCGTCTCGCCGAACGTCACGAGCTGCGGAGCGGGCACTTGCGCCACAACGCCCGTGTGCAGATTGATCCCAGCCTGCGCGAGCAGGCGCAGGATCGCGTCTGCCGCTGCCTGACCGAACGCCTTCAATGGCCGTCCCTCAGGCGTGATGAACGAGATCTGCAGGTCGAGGCCGATGCTGCGCGCGCGCTCAGCGGTCATCAGCGCGAGCTCATAGAGCGGCACTGGCCATGCCGGCCAGTTCGGCAGCACGAACGCGACGCTGTTCAATCGACGCAGCTCGATCTCCCGCACGATTTCCCGGAGGCTCTGACCGTCGTCGTGGTCCGAGAAAACATGTGCGTGCTCGTACGGTGATGACTCCCGCGCCCCCAGCGCGAGCAGCAGCGCGTCGAAGGACAGCTCGTCGCCGCTTTCGGTATGTACCTTGCGAGCGTCCACATCGACGCTCGCCAATCGGTCTCTGACCCAGCTCGCCCCTGTGTCTGACACTATCCGCGCCAGCGGATAACGGCGAGCGTCCGCCTGCGCGAACGGCTCGCGCACCGCCAATGGCCGGTAGACGAACTCGTCCTCCGGGCTGACGAGCGTCACCCGAACGCTGTTACCAGCTAGGCGGCGCAAGCGCAACAGACCTTCAATCCCGGCGATCCCGCCACCGCAAATCACCACGTCGAACCCGGCGATAGTTCCGCGCTCCTTGATCGCTGACACGAGAAGGGAACGACCGTTCCCGCTCCGCAGATAGCAGAGCCGCCGCCTGAGCGACGAGAGCCCCGAAGAGTACCGCCGAGCTCAATGCCGACCCGGCACGACCCGCCGGCCGCCGCGAGCAGCACGAGGGCCGCCACCAGCGAGCCGTCGGAGATCGGCGACGCGCCTCATGGGACAGGCCCGGAGGGGCCGGTCAGCGATGGTCCCTGGATCGTCGGCGGCGTCAGGAAGGCCGCTTGGTCGACGTTCAGGAAGTCCATCACGGTGGCCGCGTTGGCATCCCGGTAAGTGAGCGCCGGCAGGTTCCACTTGGCCTCGATCGTCGCCAGCACGGAGGTGTGGTCGTAGACCACGTTGGTGACGGCGTTGGGCCTCGAGTACGGCGACGCGACCACGGCGGGCACGCGCGGGCCGTACACGTCGTAGCCTCCAGGAACGTTCGTTGGGCTTAGCTGCGGCGGGATCGAGTCCGGTGGAATCACCTTCGGCGGAGGCACGTGATCGTAGTAACCGCCGTGCTCGTCATAGGTGTAGATCAGCAGCGTGCGGGGCCACGCCGGGGAGTGCAGCACGGCCCCGATCACGCGGTGCGCCCACGCCTCACCGTAGTACATGTCCTGGGGTGCCTCCTCGTCGCCGCCGACGGTTCCAAGGCCCGCGGCGATGCTCCCGAGGACCGGCAGCGACGCCAGCGACTTGCCGATGTACGAGAGCACGCCGACCTCCGGATCGACAAAGCTGACCGAGGGAAGGGTGCCGGCGGCGCAGTCTTCATAGAACTTGTGGATCGGGGCGAGATGCGTGGGGTACTTCTCGACGATCGACGGGATGATCGCGGTGTACGGCAGATCCGTGAAGTAGTCGCGCCAGCTGATCCCATGCGCGTGCAGGCGGTCGAAGATCGTGCCGTTGGGCGGCGGCGGGTCGCTCAGGCTCTGGATGTCGGTGGCAATATCGCCGTAGGCGGTCCCCGCCAACAGGAAGCGCCGGTTCGGGAAGGTCTGGCAAGGCACGGAGCAGAACCAACGGTTAGCGAGCGTGAACGTGCCGGCGAGCGAATACGCGAACGGCAGGACCTCGGGCGGGTAGTACCCCATCGGCTGGGTCGAGTTCGCCGACCTGACGAAGCCGTCCATCTTGCCGGCGTCGATCTGCTCGTGGGTGGCGTTCCAGGTCTGCGACACATCCTCCCCCTGGGCAGTCGACGGGAAGGGAAACGCGGTGACCACAGCTGGCGTGCCGGTCGTTCCGGGGTTCGAGTTGGTCGCCACGCCGGCGCTATCGAAGGTCAGCCCATCGGCAGCGGGCTGTCCCGAGCGCGGGAGCGCGCCCAGCAAGTTGTCGAACGAGTGATTCTCCATCATCACCACAACGATGTGATCGAACGGCATTTCGCCATTCACGGTGCCCGCGGGCTTGCTCGGGTACGGCAGGCTGTCGGGCTGCCGTATCGCCGCCCCCGCCCGCGCCGCTCGACTCACCCCACCCTCGCCGGGCGCCGCGGCGCCGCCAAGCGGGCCGGCCCGGGCGGAGGCGGGGCGGCGGGTCGTCGACGAGCGCGAGGATTCATGCTCTCTCATCGCGGCGCCCCAATTCAGTTTCAGGTCGGAGGGTGCCCGGCCACCGCTGCAGTCTAGGTGCCCGTACTCACGCCACATAGAAAAACGGTGAGCCGCGCTGATCGAGACGCCAGCGTCTCACGCCGCCGCGAACCGGCTGGTGCCGATCTCGACCGCCACATCAGTCGGCGTCTCCGGGCGCAGTGTCAGCGTGGACACGAGTTGCATGTGCTGATCTCACAGAGTTACCGGCCGCTTAGCGGTGCTCGATCGCCAGGCGCAGCCCGAGCGCGATCAGCACGCTGCCGGTGACGCGATCCAGCGCCGCTCGCACCCGTGGCCGCTGGAGGGTCTGAGCTGCCCTCGCCGCAATCAGGCAGTAGGCGCCGAGCCACAGCAGCGTCATCAGCACGAACACGCCGCCGAGCGCCAGAAACGGGACCAGGACCGGCTGCCCGGGATCGACGAACTGCGGCAGCAGGCTCGTGAAGAAGACCCCGATCTTGGGGTTTGCGAGGTCGCTGAGGAACCCCTGGCGAAAGCCACCGCGGGCACCGATTGCCCGCCTCGCCGTGACCTGCGGCGTCGCCTCTCCGGATGTCGCGTGACCGGCGGCACGCAGCGCCTGAAGTCCGAGCCAGACCAGGTAGAGCGCGCCGATCAGCTTCAGCACGGTGAACGCGACGGCAGACGTGCGCACCACCGACGCGACCCCGAGCGCCGCGGCGAGCGTCCACACCGACAGTCCGGCGCTGACGCCGAGCGACGTTCCGAGCGCAGTCCGCCGGCCGTGGACGAGGACGTTCTTGGTGACCACGGCGGTGTCCGGGCCGGGCAGCACGATCACGACCGCCGCGACGCCAATGAAGACAAGGAAGTGAGCACCCATTCGTATCAGTCTCGCATGCCGGTCCAGACACCCAGTGGACGATCAACCTGAGCGCGTCCCCCACCACCGCCTGCCGGTCTCGCTGATTCTGGGAGTGTCGATGACGGCTGCCGGCGTGGTGTATCCGGTCACCGATGGCGCCTCGCATCACCGTGCAACTCGCCCACTTGATCATCGGCGGGCAATTGCTGGTCTACCTCGGGTTCAACCCCGCGCTCAGCCGTTGGCCGTCCACGCGCGTGTACGCATGGACGTTCCTCGTCCCGGCCGTCGCGGTCGAAGCCGCTCGCGGCTCGCTCCCCGGCTTCGGCGCGACAACCGGCGTTGCGCTCGTGATCCTCGGCGTCGCGATCGTCAACCATCCAAGCGCGGAGCGATCAGCCGTTGACCGAAGCGAAACGCACCCCTGTCCGCCAACGGATCGAAGCAGCCGACTTCGCACTCTCTCTGACGCCTGCCGCCGTGCATGCGGCGCTTCTCGTGCCGCTAGGCTGCGGTGTATGGCAACGACGCAGGTAGTTCGCAGCGAGCGGTTTCCCGACCTCGACGATGAGGTGCTCTTCCCGCGGCTTTCGGACGCCAAGCTCGAGTGGCTCGCCGAGCGCGGCCAGCGGCGCACCTTCCAGCCCGGGGAGGTGCTCTACGAGCACGCCGTCCGCGACGCGCCGTTCTACGTGATCGAGCGTGGGCGGGTCGAGTTCGTGGACCGTAAGCCCGGCAAGGACGTCTACGTCGCGCAGGCCGACAGCCGCACGTTCATCGGAGACATCGCCGCATTCACCGGGGAGCCGACGATCAGCGCATGCGTGGCCGTCGAGCCGACGGAGGTGATCGAGTTTGACCGGTACGGATTGCGCGACATGGTCGCGCGCTGGCCGGAGTTCGGCGAGCACGTCTTTCGTACGCTGCTGGCGCGGCGTGCGTGGCACGAGGCCGAGGGACACGGGGTCATGCGTCTCATCGCGCCGCGCGGCTCCCGTCGCGCGTTTGAGGTGCGTGACCTGCTCGAGCGCAACCTGCTGCCGGTGCGATGGTACGACGTGGACACGGACGTCGAGAGCGCCACGCTGCTCGATTGGCTTGAGATCCCGCGCTCAGAGACGCCGGTGCTGGTGCACGCCACCGAGGTGATGCGTAACCCGTCTGCCGCCCAGGTCGCGCGGTCGCTGAGGTTGCGCGCCGAGGTCGACGGGGAGCGCTTCGACCTCGTCGTTCTGGGCGCGGGCCCGGCGGGCCTGGCGGCGGCCGTGTACGGCGGCTCGGAGGGATTGCGGACTCTCGTGGCCGAGGCCTGGGCGCCGGGTGGCCAGGCCGGCACGAGCACCCGCATCGAGAACTACCTCGGATTCCCGACCGGGGTCTCCGGAACCGAGCTGACGCGCAAGGCGACGCTGCAAGCGCGTCGCTTCGACGCGGTGCTGTCGAGCTTTCATCGCGCGGTCGAGCTGGCCGACGGGCCGGAGGGCCTGGTGCGGGTAGATCTCGACGACGGCCAGCATGTCCTAGCTCGCTCCGTGGTGATGGCCACGGGCGCCCGCTGGCGGGAGCTGCAGGCGGAGGGCGTGGACCGATTCCGCGGTGCCGGGGTCTACCACGCGGCGATGGCGACCGATGCGGAGCGTTGCCGGGACGAGGATGTGATCGTCGTCGGCGGTGGCAACTCCGCGGGACAGGCAGCGATCACACCTTGCTTCGCGGGCCCGCAGCGTGCGCGTCGTGGTGCGCGGCAAGACGCTGAAGTCGACGATGTCGCGCTACCTCGTCGATCGCATCGAGCGCTCGCCGCGGATCGAGGTCATGACCGAGACCGAAGTCTCGGCGGTGCACGGCTCGGCCACCGTGGAGTCCGTCAGCCTTGTTGACCGCCGCGACGGCAGCGTGCAGGAGGTGACCTCGACGGCCGTGTTCGTGATGATCGGCGCGGACCCCTGCACCGAGGCGGCGACAGGGATGCTCGCAGTCGACGCCGCCGGCTATCTGCTCTGCGGTACAGGCGCGGCGAAGTGCGACGGGCACCTCTGCTGGCCGCTGCCAGACCGTGAGCCGCATCTCCTTGAGACGGTCCGCCCCGGCGTGTTCACGGCCGGCGACGTGCGCTCGGGGGCGTCCAAACGAGTCGCGGGCGCGGTGGGCGACGGCGCGATGGTCGTGCGGTTCGCGCACGAGGTACTAGCCGGCTGATCGTCACCTTTCGCGGCAAGCGACAGCGGGCGCATGCGCAGCGTTAGCCTTCATGGCATGAGCGAGAGAGCGCACTTCACCGCCGAACAAGCGCGCACGACGGGCGAGCAGATCGGCGTCGACTGGGCCACTTCGCGGTTCGACGTCGAACAGCTGCGGATCGGGATGGAAGTCGAGCTCGAGCACGGCACCCAGGATCTCGAGACGAACGTCACCGACGACGATGTCACCGTGACTGCGAAGATCGCGCGGGCGCATCTCAACGAGTTCCCGGACTATTACTCCCGCCTGGCGGTGATGGAGGCCGAGGCAGAGGCCTACTGGGCCGCACATGGCGAGTAGCGCTGGCGCGTCGCACCGCGTGCTCGTCCTCGCGCTGAGGAAGCTCGATCCGGGAGCATGCGTGTTGTCCGGTGCCTGTCCGTCCGGATCCAGCTGAGAGCAGCCTTTGCGATGACCCTGAGGATCACGAAAGACACGGTGCTGTGCATGTCGCTGGCTGGGAGGCCGAGCAACATCGGAACCCGGTTTCACAATTACCTCTACGCGGAGCTCGGCCTCGACTACGTCTATAAGGCGTTCACGACGACCGATCTGGAGGGAGCGATCCGCGGGATCCGCGCACTGGGCATCCGTGGATGCGGCGTGTCGATGCCGTACAAGGAAGCCTGCATCGAGTACGTCGATGGCACGGACGAATCCGCAAATGCCATCCAGTCGGTTAACACGATCGTGAATACCGATGGGTTTCTGGACGCGTACAACACCGACTACATCGCCGTGCGAAGGCTGCTTGCCGAGCGGGGCATCTCTGTTGCCGACGCCTTCGCGGTCCACGGCAGCGGAGGGATGGCGAAGGCCGTGGTCGTCGCCCTCCGAGACTCCGGCTTCCGTTCGGGAACCGTGATCGCACGCAACGAGAAGACTGGCCAGGCGCTGGCCGCGCAGTACGGCTACAGCTGGCAGCCCGAGCTGCACGGAAGTCAACCGACGCTCCTGATCAACGCGACGCCCGTGGGGATGGCCGATGGTCCGGCCGCGGATCAGCTGTCGTTCCCCGCGCAAGCGGTCGAGACGGCCGACACTGTCTTCGACGTGGTGGCCGTACCGGCACTCACCCCGCTCGTTCGCCTGGCCCGGTCACTCAAAAAGACAGTCATTACGGGCACCGAGGTCATCGCGCTCCAGGCGCTCGAGCAGTTCGCCCTCTACACCGGCGTGCGGCCGACAGACGAACAGGCCCAGCGGGCCTCAGAATTCGCACGCTCGTAGAACTGGCACGAGGCGGGACCCAGACCGAGCGAACCTTGAACGGATCCGACCACCGCCTCGTGGACCGGGCGCTCGACGGCTCGGGTTCGGTCATGGCTTCACCCCAGGGCGATCATCGCGACCTCGAGGCCGCCGCCAGCGAGCCGCCCGGCCGCGACCTCTCCGGGTGGCCCGGCCCCCAGCACGACGACGTCCGCGTCGCGCTCTTCACGCATGACCGACCACCCTACTCGAGCGCGCCTCTGGCGCCGATACCAGGGTCGAAGCGGTTCTGTCGTATCGAAGCAGCTCGGTCTCGATGCTGATCGACAAGCCGATCGGATAGAACTTGTGCGGAATCGGCGTGTCCAACTGGGCGATTGGCATCGGGCGGCTTTCCTCGGATAAGCTGCTGCTACTCCGCCGGGAGAGGGTGGAGCTGGCGCTCCGTAGGTTCAAGAGCATCGGACCGAGGGAGAAGCTGGTCGCGATCCTGCCTCCCTGGCACACGACCGTGAGCACGCCGATGCCCGAGCCGCCCTCGTCAAACCCAACCGCCACGACGACGCCGGTGAGCCTCGCGCTGTTCTTCAGATGAGTGACTCATCGTTAGTGTTGGTGCTCAACTCGGGCAGCTCGTCCGTCAAGTTTGCGTTGGTGCGTCCCGGGAGTGGGGAACGTCTGATGGGGGGGATCGGCGAGCGGCTGGGCACGCCGGAGGCGCTGCTGCGCGTCCAATGGTTCCCGGCGGAGACGGTTGAGGAACGCCTTGCGGAAGGCACTCACCGGGCTGTCATAACCCGTGTCCTGGATCATTTGGCCGATCCCTGGCACGAGGGCGTTTGCCTGCTCGGGGCCGGTCATCGCGTGGTGCACGGCGGTGAGCGGTTCGCTTCGTCGATCCTGGTGGACGACGCTGTGATCTCCGCCGTGCGCTCGTTCAGTCACCTGGCGCCGCTTCACAACCCGGCGAATCTTGCCGGCATCGAGGCTGTGCGGGCAGTATTGCCCGATTTGCCGCAAGTCGCGGTGTTCGACACCGCGTTTCACCAGACGATGCCGCCCTATGCGTTTCGTTACGCGGTACCCGAGGAGTGGTACACGCGACACGGGGTGCGGCGTTATGGGTTCCACGGCACTAGTCACCGTTTCGTCAGCGAGCAGGCCGCCTCGTTGCTCGGCCGGCCACTCCGCGAGCTTCGGCTGATCACCGCCCACCTCGGCAATGGGTGCAGCGCGACCGCGGTGCGCGACGGCGTGTCGGTGGACACCACGATGGGGCTCACGCCGTTGGACGGGCTGGTGATGGGGACTCGCTCCGGTGATGTCGATCCGGGCCTTCTCGGCTACCTTGCCGGTAGGACCGGCATGAATGTCGACGAGCTCACCCGGGCGCTGAACGTCGACAGCGGGCTTCAGGGGCTGTCCGGCGTTGGCAACGATATGCGCACCGTCGTGGCAGCGGCCGCTGACGGACACGAGCGGGCGCGGCTCGCCCTCGAGGTGTTCGTGTACCGGCTGTCCAAGGCGATCGCCGGGCTGGTGGTGGGGCTTCGACGCGTCGACGCGGTGGTCTTCACCGGCGGCATCGGGGAAAACAGCGCCGTTGTCCGCAGCCTGGTCCTCAGCCGGCTGGGTTTCCTCGGCCTGGCTGAGGACGTGGAGGCCAATGCTGACCACGGGCGGCAGACCGGCGGCCGGATCAGCGTCGACGGGCCGGTCTTGGCGCTAGTCGTCCCGACGGACGAGGAGCTGTTGATCGCCCGCGACACCGCCCGCGTGATCGCTGGCGGTTGACAACTCTCCTCGCGTTAGGATCACGTCATGGCGCGGACGTTGCTCGTCGTTCCGGCTGGGGAGGGCGTTAGGCTCGCCAGGACCTGCCTCGGGGTGGTGCGGGCCCTTGACCGTCGTGGCGTGGACGTCGCGTTCATGAAGCCGGTAGCTCAGCCCCGGCCTGATGGTGGCTCTGACCGCTCGACTGCGCTGGTCACGGCCACGACTGCGCGGCGTCCCCCGGATCCGGTCTCCAGCGCCGAGGTCGAGCACCAGCTCGGTACGGGCGGACTCGACGCCGTGCTCGAGCAGATCGTCGGTGCCTGGCAGCCGGTTTACGACCGATCGGACGTGGTCGTTGTCGAGGGGCTAAGCCCGCGCCCGACCAAGACATACGTCAGCGAACTGAACGAGGCGCTAGCCGCAGCCCTCGACGCCGAGGTTTTGCTTGTCGGCAGCTGGCCGGCGCTGGACGCAGGGCGCGGCGAGGAACGGGCAGACGGCGTGACGGCGCCCGGGCGAGATCCGGTCGCGGACACGGTCGAGGGCTTGGCCGAGTCGCTCGCTGTCACAGCCGGCGGGTACTTGTCCGGCGAGGACACGAGGGTGGTTGGCTGTGTGGTCAATGGCGTGCCGGACAAGGATCCGTCTGCGGCATCACAGCTTGAGGAGGCGCTGGGACAGCGCGGGCTGCGCCCGGTCGGTTTGGTGATGCGTCGGCCCGAGTTGACCTGGTTGCGAGTGTGCGACCTTGTGGGCCAGTTGCATCCACACGTGTTCAACGAGGGTGACCTGTCCCGGCGTATCAAGGACGTGGCGGTGTTCGCTCAGGCCGTCCCGGGCGGCCTGCGTGTGCTCAGCGACGGCCGGCTTGTGCTCGTCCCCGGAGACCGAAATGACGTGGTGATGGCTGCCTGCCTTGCCGCGCTCAACGGAACCCGACTGGCCGCACTGGTGCTGACTGCCGGGGTCGAGCCGGACCCACGGGTGTGGGAGCTCACTCGGGCTGCGTGCGCGACTGGCCTGCCGATTCTTGTCGTCGAGGACAACAGCTACGAGACCGCGACGCGGGTGCGTGACCTCGACTCGGGACTGCCGATCGACGACCTGGACCGCATCGAGAGCGTCACCGACTGGATCGCGGATGCGATCGACGCGTCCTGGCTGGAGGCGTTGCCCAGCCCCGCTCGGGCCCGCCGGCTCAGCCCTGCCGCCTTTCGCTACCAGCTGGTTGAGCTGGCCCGCACCGCCGACGCGTGCGTGGTCCTGCCCGAAGGCACGGAGCCTCGCACCCTGCAGGCCGCGGTTGCTTGCGCCGAGCGAGGGATCGCCCGCAGCGTGCTGCTGGGACCGCCAGACGAGGTGGCCGGGAAGGCCAAAAGCCTCGGCCTGCGAGCTGCCCGACGGTGTCACCGTGGTCGACCCTCAGGCCGTCGCCGATCGCTACGTCGCGCCGTTGGTCGAGCTGCGGCGCCACCGCGGCTGGAGCGAACAGATCGCACGCGATCGTCTCGCTGACCCAATCATGGTCGGCACGATGATGCTCCAGCAAGACGAGGTGGACGGCTTGGTTGCGGGGGCGCTACACACCACCGCGGCCACGGTCCGCCCGGCGCTCCAGATCCTGGGCGTCAAGCCAGGCGGCCGCCTGGTGTCCTCGGTGTTCTTCATGTGCCTGCCTGACGAGGTGGTCGTCTACGGCGATTGCGCCATCAACCCACGGCCCACCGCTGAAGAGCTCGCCGACATCGCGATCCAGAGCGCGGCGTCGGCATCGGCCTTTGGCATCGAACCCCGAGTCGCGATGATCAGCTTCAGCACGGGCACCTCCGGTGTCGGCAGCGATGTCGACAGGGTCGCCGAGGCGACCCAGATCGTGCACGAACGCGAACCCGATCTGGCCGTCGACGGCCCGCTGCAGTACGACGCCGCCGCGATCGCTTCGGTAGGGCAAACCAAACGGCCCGGCAGCACGGTAGCCGGACGCGCCAACGTCTTCATCTTCCCAGATCTCGACAGTGGCAACACGACATACAAAGCTGTGCAGCGCAGCGCACACGTGGTCAGCATCGGCCCGATGCTTCAGGGGCTCGCCAAACCCGTGAACGACCTCAGCCGCGGAGCTCTAGTGGACGACATCGTCTACACGCTCGCGCTCACCGCAATCCAATCGCGCGCCGGATAAGCCACGCTCGGAAGCCGCCGTTTCGGCCGCCCGCCTTGCGTCGGCACGCCCGCTGGGGTGATGATGCGCCGGTGAGCTCCACAACGCTGATCTCCCTACGAGCCGGCGCGTGCACGGCACCGCTCGGAAGTTGCCGACCGCCGCAGGATCGCGGCGGACTTGTGCGCCTTCTCCTCATGACCGGTCAGGCGTACGCGGTGAACGGCGGCCGAAAGCTGTGATGCTCGATCCGGCCGGCGACTCTCAGCCGGTGGTCCGGGACGTGCTGCTGCGCGACGGGTCGACGTTGCGCCTGCAGGCCCCGACGCCGGCGGACTACGACGACATCAAAAAGTTCTATGACGGCTTGTCGCTGGAGAGCCGCTACATGCGCTTTCACGGCTATGGTCGCACTGACACCGCCGCGCGCGCAGCCGCTGAGGCTGGTGGCGTCGATCGGGTCTCGCTGATCGCCCGGCACGACGGCCCGGTCGTGGCGGTCGCCGGCTTTGACGGGCTGCGTGAGCCCCGCGCCGCGGAAGTCGCGTTTGCGGTTGCCGACGGCTTTAAGCGCCGCGGGACCGGAACTCGGATGCTCGAGCAGCTCGCGGAGATCGCGGCGCAGCGTGGAATCAAGCGCTTCGATGCGGAGGTGATGGCCGACAACCGGCCGATGCTGCGGGTGTTCGAGCACGCGGGCTTCGCTGTGCGGCGCCGGGGTTCGTTTGGTGAGCTGACGGTGTCGCTGGATATCACCCCAACGGAGGCGCTGCTGGAGCGGATCGAGGAGCGCGACCATTTCGCCGCGGTCGCCTCGTTGCGTCCAATTCTCGCACCCTCGTCGGTAGCTGTTGTGGGCGCTAGGGCGACGCCGGGCAATGTCGGCCGGGCCGTGCTGGCGAACATCGTCGCTGGCGGCTTTCAGGGTGCGGTGACACCGGTCAATCGCGCGGGTGGTGTGGTGTGCTCGATGCGGGCCGCTCGCAGCCTCGGCGAGCTCGAGGTCGTTCCGGAGCTGGTGATCATCGCCGCCGCGGGTGACGAGCTACTCGAGTTCGCCGCCGAGGCGGCCACGAGCGGAGCAAGGGCGCTGCTGGTGCTCCCCGCCGGTCCCGAGGACTACGGCGAAGCGTCCCCAGAGCAAGAAGAGCGGCTGCTGGAGATCGTGCGGGGCTCAGGCTTGCGGGTCGTCGGGCCGGGCTCGTTGGGAGTGGTCAACACCGCCGCCGACGTCAGCTTGCATGCCACGTTCAGCGGCGCGAGCGTGCGACCCGGCGGTCTGGCGATCGGCTCGCACGCGGTCGCGCTCGGGATCGGGCTGCTCGGACATGCGGCGGCCCGGCAGCTGGGAGTCTCGGTCTTGGTCGCACTTGGGAGCCTCGTCGACATCTCGGCCAACGACCTGCTCGAGTGGTGCGAGGACGACGAGCGGACGGCTGCGGTGATGCTCTACGTGGAGTCGTTCGGCGATCCTGAGCGCTTCGCGCGGATCGCACGGGGGGTGTCGCGCGAGAAGCCGATCCTCGCGGTCAAGGGGCGCCGACGCGCCGAGCGGGTGCGCAGCGAAGCGCGCTCCCAGACGGCTGCGGCGCTGCGCGGCGATGCCGTAGTCGACGCGGTCTTTCGTCAAGCCGGGGTGCTGAGGTTCCGCAGCGGCGAGGAACTGTTCGACGCCGCCGAGCTGTTCGAGAGCCAGCCGCTACCGCGCGGACGGGAGATCGGGATCTTGAGCAACTCCGCGGGGGTGGCGACGCTCGCCGCCGACGCCTGCTCAACGCGGGGGCTGCAGCTGAGCGAGGCGAGCGAAGCGCAGAACCCGCTGGTCCTCGGGGTCGGCGCCGGACCCGACGAATACGCCTCGAGCATCCGCGAGCTGCTCGATGACGCCGGCATCGACGCGCTGATGGTCTACTACGTCGACCGTCAAGACGGCCACCCGGATGCCGT
Source organism: uncultured Solirubrobacterales bacterium (assembly GCA_963837385.1). Lineage (GTDB taxonomy): Bacteria > Actinomycetota > Thermoleophilia > Solirubrobacterales > Solirubrobacteraceae > Palsa-465. The sequence goes on along the minus strand of CAWIMZ010000014.1, from coordinate 253,023 downwards.
CCTGCACGCGATCTCGGCAGCCTCGGCAGGACAGTCCAAGCCGGTTGTGGCATCGGTCGTACGCTCGGACGGCGGGCTGCCCGCGAGGAACGGTTCGCACGTGCCGAACTTCTTGTTCCCCGAGTCGTGTGCCGCCGTGCTCGCGCATGCGGCCGACCGTCGCGACTGGCTGTCGCGGCCGCTCGGCGAGGCCCCGCACTACCCCGGCCTGAACGGAACGGCGGCACGCGAGCTGATCGCTTCGTTTCTCGATCATGAGCCCACCGGCGGCTGGCTCTCGCTCGCCGACGCAGAGGCTCTATTGGCCACCCACGGAATCCCGGCCGCCGCGTCGCATCGCTGCCGTGGTCTCGTGGGCGCGATCGCGGCGGCACAGGAACTCGGCGGCCCGGTGGCCCTGAAGGCGGACTTTGCCGCTCCAGCACACGCGAGCGAGATCGACGCCGTGCTGCTCGGGTTGGAGGGTGAGCAGGGGGTGCGATCGGGTTGGCACGAGCTCGAACGACGGGTGCGAACCACCGGACGGGAATGGAGCGGAGCGATCGTCCAGCCCCTCGTGGCGCCCGGCGCCGATGTGCTGGTCGGGGCGTTCAGCGATGCCGATCTCGGCTCCGTGATCGCGGTCGGCCTCGGCGGACGCCAAGCCGGCCTCGGCGAAACGGTTGCGTTTCGCCTGCCGCCGGCGACGGACGCTGAAGCTGACGAGCTGATCGACTCGGCCGAGGCCGTCGCCACTCAGTTGGACCGGTTCCCGGGCGCCGCTCCGCTGGATCGACAGGCGCTGCGCGAGCTGATCCTGCGCTTTTCCCTGTTGCTCGGGACGATCCCGGAGATCGTCGAGGCCGACCTCAACACGGTCCGGTGCACGACAAACGGCTGCGTCGTGCTCGACACGCGAATACGCATCGAGCGCCGACGCCAGGTCGAGCACATCAAGACGTGGTGACGGCCTCACCGCGGCGTGATCGACGACCGGCAGCCCAGTCCCTCACGCGCGTTACGCGGCTGGCTCTGAAAGCCCAGAGCCGAGCAGTCGAATGGTCCTACTCGAAGCTCGACGCACGCTGGCGCTCACGGGCCAAATCAGATGTCCGCGCCCACCAATGGCTCCTAGTTGGCCGCACACGCGATTGCGCAAGCAGGATCAGCGAACTCCCCGTCGCCCGGCGGGGTCTCGACCTCGACTCCGGCGAGGCCCGTGTGGCTTGGCGGCTCGAGGTCGCCCGGCCCAGCTCGGGCCGCTCGTGGCACCTCGTCACGATTGTAAATCCGCAAGTCGATCGGAGATAAATCCCGCTGCATCTGGCCCCGAAAGGAAGTCATACCGCTGGCACCCCCGAGCGCATTCGACTAGAGTGGCGCTTTGCCTCCTGACCTCGAGCGGATTTGTGCCAGACCCGCGAATTCTGGACACACCAGCGGATCTCAAGCGCCGGCTGGAAGCCGAGCGGCAGGGTGTGCCCTTCGTGTTCTTCCGCGACGGCGAGGGCAACCAGCGGATCATCACCCTTGATCCTGTTAGTGACTACCTGAGCGTCGGTCGGGACGACGGATGCGATGTTTGCCTCGACTGGGATGGCGGGGTCTCTAGGCTGCACGCGCGCCTCGAGCGCAGCGGTGGTTCTTGGACCGTCTACGACGGCGGCCTTTCCCGAAATGGGACATTTCTCAACGGAGAGCGCGTGCACGGACACCGGGTTCTGAACGACCGGGACCAGCTCCGCTTCGGGACAACCGAGATGTGCTTCCGCGACACGGCTCAGAAGCGATCGCGGACCGTGATCTTGGGTACGGAGCTGGCTGCTCCGGCCGTGTCGGCTGCTCAGGGGAAGGTCCTCCTGGCTCTGTGCAGGCCGTACAAGCACCACTCCGCTTTCGCCAGACCGGCGTCCAATCGAGAGATCGCCGCGGAGCTGGTCCTGAGCGTCGAGGCGGTCAAGAGTCACCTGCGTGCCTTGTTCGCGAAGTTCGACCTCAACGATCTGCCGCAGAACGAGAAACGCGTGCGGCTAGTCGAGCAGGCGTTCCAGCATGGCTTGGTCCGCGACAGCGAGCTTTAGGACTTACCAGACCCTATGCGGGTTGGCGTCCGGCGCGGCTGGTAGAAGCTGGCCGGTCCCTCCCGTTGCTTTGAGGACGTTGTAGCCGCGCGACTTGTACTCGCGTGCCGGCCCGCAATTGCATACCGGAGGAGCCGACCGTGGCTGTAAAGGCTATGCGTCTTGTCGGTCTGGACGTGAATCTGCGCCAGACCCGTGCGGCGGTGTTTGATCCGCGCACGGGCGAGCGCGGTGTCAGCAGGCCGCGGATGGGGTCGGTCGAGGTGGTGTCGTTCTTCGAGCCTTGGCGCCGGTGCTGGCGGTGTTAAGGCCGGGCCAACGTGGTTCGGGCTGGTTTCAGCGATCCCGAAGCCGAGCCTCGTGTCGGGTTCCTCGGGATCGTGCCCTACGGGCGGATAACCCGCGACCGGCGGCAACGTGCCGTCCGGGACTCCGCCGCGCCCTGGTGCCTCACACCTTGGTGGCACTCATTCACCCCGTGGTGGCGGAATTTCACACCTCGAGCCGATGTTCGGATCGTGAGCTCGTCCTTACGGTGTGTGGTCGAAGGCGCTCGCTCGACGGGCGGGCGGATAACCCACACACAAGGAGTTCAACATGACCAACCTTCGCAGGCACACTTTGGGCATCGGCGCCCTCGCCGTCTGCCTCGCCGCACTGTTGATGTCGGTCGTCGGCAGCGCCGGAGCAAGTCCGGTGGGCCCGGTCCCGAACGACAAGCCATCCACTCTCCAGGGGCAGCCGCTCCACGTCCCGCAGCCTCTCCGAATCACACGTATCATCCCCTCGGACCGCGTCAACTTCGATATCGAGGCAGTCGCGCTTCATCCCGGTCGTGCCGCTGAGATCGCCGGTGGGACCTCTCCATCGTTTGTGTTCAACACCCCCGGGGGATGGACGCAGGTCACCCATGTGGGCCCCGGGCACTACTGCCTGAACGGCGGCGGGTTCAACTACCCCGCCGTGGTTTCCGTGGCGAATCGGGACGCGACCGTCCCAGCTGGCGGACTCGTCCAGTACGACTCCTTCGGGCGCGGTTGCCCGGGAGTGGGCGTGTTCACGTACCAGATCGTTCACTGACCCAAGCCCAGCAACAACGGACCAAGACGCCCCCGGCGCTGCCGGGGGCGTCTGCGCGTCCCGGGCAACCCGCGCCGGCCGGAAAGCCCGCGCGCCGCGATCCAGGGTATCGAGAGCAGGGCCGGGCGCTCGTAAGGTGAAACGCGGCCGCGCCCACCCAGCCAGGCGCTTGTGCATTCGCGTGCTTCTGCGGGGGCCCCGTACCGCCTGCATGGGGGAGATCTGGGGAGCACTGGCTTTGGGGGATGGCGCAGCGGGGGTTTGCGATGATGCGCGCGTGGAGGGCTTCGACGAGCTGGCGGTCACGCCGGCCGAGCGTGATGTGCTCCAGCGGCTGCGCGCGGCCACTGGTCGCGCCGACGGGCCGATGGAGCGGCATTGCCTGCGTGCCCGGTACATAGCCGCGGAGCTCTCCAGGCGTCGTGGCTGGGACATCGATGGCGAGGTGCTCACCGTCGCCGCCATTCTGCACGACATCGGCCTCTACCCGGGTGCCTCGCGTGGTGGCGTGTACACCGCAGACGGCGCCGAGTTGGCGCGCGAGATACTCCCCGGCCATGGCTGGAGCGCCGAGCGAATCGAACGCTGTGCTGAAGCGATCGATTGCCATCACGAGCTGCGCAGCCAGCTGGCGCGCGGCGGCGAGGTTGAGGCACTCCGGCTCGCTGATCTGGTGGACGTGAGCGGTGGTCTGCTCTTGTTCGGGCTCGACCGTCGGTGGCTCCGGGCGCTCAATCGTTCCGTGCCTCGGCGGGGCCTTGTCGGCGAACTGATTCGAGAGGTCGGCCGCGTGCTGCGCGAGCGGCCGCTAACCGTTCCGCGAATCTTCTGGCGCTCGTAGGCCCACGCGACCGCTCAGAGCGCGCGCGAAGCAACCGCGGCGTCTCGCTTCCGCTTCGCGACAAGCGAGAGCACGTCCGGTGTCGATGGTTGCCTGCTAGATCTCCTCGACGCTGTCGGGAGGTCCCGACAACTTCCCTCAGATTCAGGCGCGACCGCGTTCGGTCGCCGCGTCCTCTTTGACTCGGGCAGCCTCTCGCCCTTCTCATGCCGTCACAAGCCTAGAGTTGCGGGTGTCACTCAGGGCCTGAGATGGCTTAGAGGGGGATCCAGAGATCCAGAGCGAGCCGCCAGCAAGTGGCACCTTCGGTAAGCGGCGATGAAGGCTTCTGAGTGTCAAGGCCGGTCGAAAACTAACCTCCTTCTTGCGCCGGTCGAAACCTGAACCCCCGTGTTGGTGGATAGGCGGTAGCAATGGTCATCGGACCTCGCCTGTGGCCATGTTTCTCCCCCTGGTGGCGATGTTTCTCCCCACTGCGTTGGGGCTTAGCGACCTTCGTCGCGGAGCCGAGCGCGTAGCGCGAGGCGGGTGTGCTGGGTACGGATGTTGAGATCGGAGGTGTGAGTCCTGTCCTGGAGCCCTGATAGGGGGAATCCAACATTGAAGAGGCAAGGGCGCGGCCCGGAATTGATCGGGCGGTCCCAGTGCGGCTGGTTGCGCTGCGGGACTTCCGTGAGGGCGGGTCTGGAAGAGGCCATAGGTGTGTCGTGGTGGCGAACGAAAGTGAAGCGCCGTAAGGCGTTCCTCGGTGGGCGAGCCGTCCCGCAGCGGCGATGCCCGGTTCCTGTCGATGCCGAGGGCGTAGTGGCGACGCGATCACGGCGAAATCTCAGCGTTTCACCCCGGGAGATCTGCTGGGTTCCAGCCAGGGGCTCGGCTGGTAGGTCGGAGAACGAGAGGACAACGATTGATGGCCCAGCAGAAGTCCGAGGACCGCGTAGTATCGGAAGGCGGGGTAATGCCCGTTGAGCGTGCCGGGTCGAGTTCCGGTGGGCAAGGGAAGGCGGTCCCGGTCGAAGAAACGGCGGTGCAGCTCAGCCTGCCGATCGCGACAGCAGAAAACCCGCAAGGGGCTACCCGCAGGAGAACCCGGGACCGGCTTGGGGGGATCCGGGCGGGAGCGCCGCAGGCGATCGACAAGGAGGGATGGCATCGTCGGCGACGATGGAGGAGGTGGCGTATCGATTGACGGATGCGTTGTTGAAGGTGGCGTCGAAGAAGGGCGCTCCGGGTCCGGATGGGCAGACGATCGAGGCGCTGTGTGAGCAGTGGCTGGTCGTGCTGCCCAGGCTGCAGGCCGACCTGCTTGACGGGACGTATCAGCCCGGCGGGATCCGCCGGATGTTCATCCCCAAGGCGGGCGGCGGGCAGCGCGGATTGGGAATTCCCGACCTGGTCGACAGGGTGGTCCAAGAGGCTGTGCGGCAGGTGCTCGAACCGCTGTGGGAGCCGACGTTCCATCCCTCAAGCCACGGGTTTCGACCCGGCCGTAGTTGCCACACGGCGATCGCCGAGGCCAAGACGCATCTCGAGGACGGCTATGAGTGGGTGGTAGATCTTGATTTGGAGAAATTCTTCGATCTCGTCTGCCACCAGCGGCTGACCGCCAAGCTCGCTGAGCGAGTCGGCGATCGGCGGCTGCTCGCGCTGATCGGACGGATGCTGAAGGCCAAGGTTGTGCTGCCGGACGGCGTTGTGATCAACAGCGAGCAGGGCGTTCCGCAAGGCGGTCCGCTCTCGCCGCTTTTGTCCAACATCGTGCTGGACGAGCTCGACTCAGAGCTCGCCCGGCGTGGCCACAAGTTCGTTCGCTACGCAGACGACGCCAACGTGTAGGTGCGCAGCGAGCGGGCGGGGCAACGGGTGATGGCCAGCCTGACCGAGTTCATCCAACGGCGCTTGCGCCTGAAGGTGAACGAGGCCAAGTCGGCTGTCGCCCGCCCGGAGGATCGCCACTTCCTCGGGTTCCGGCTGCGAGTAGATCCGCAGTCCGGGACCGTGGAGGTGCTCCTCTCGGAGCGCACCAAGCGCAACGCGATGGAGCGGGTCCGTCAGCTCACGCCGAGAACCTGGGGAAGCACGCTGTTGTCGTGCATCTCCGGGGTCAACGCGTGGCTGCGGGGCTGGCATGGGTTCTTCGGGATCGCCTCGCTGTCGGAGATGCAGGCGATGCGCAAGATCGACGCCCACCTTCGGCGGCGGTTACGCGCGATCCAGCTACGCCACTGGAAACGCAAACGGACGATCGCGCGCAAACTCATCGCGCTGGGCGTCAAGCGAGAGAGCGCGTGGCGACAGCTCTACGCGGGACGCAAGTCCTGGTGGGCGCTGAGCCACACGCACGCGGTCGATCAGGGCCTGCGCAACGCGTACTTCGCCAAGCGCGGGCTGATCTTCCTGGTCGACCTTCATCGCAACGCGCGCCAGCAGATCGTCGCCCCCGATCCGCCACAACTGGCGCTATGGGGATGATTCGAGGTCGATCAACCGGCCGGCGGCGGGGGTCATAACCCGCCGTCCCGAAGAGCCGTATACGACCAGCGTACGTACGGTTCTGTGGGAGCCGGGGCGGGCAACCGCCCCGGCTACCCGAGAGGTGTGCCGGGCACGGGCGTTGAGATCGGAGGTGTGAGTCCTGTCCTGGAGTCCTGACAGGGGGAATCCAACATCGAAGAGGCAAGGGCGTGGCCCGGAATTGACCGGGCGGCTTGCTGGCGGCTGGTTTGGCTCGCGGGCTTTCCGTGAGGGCGGGTCTGAAGGAGGCATAGATGTACGATCGTCGCTCGGTCGACCAGCACGCTCCACCCGGAAGCAGAAGGCCCGGAGGGACCGCCGGTGCTCGGCGAGGGGCGCCGCGGGCTGGCGCCTAAACACATAGGAGGAGCGGAGCGCCTCGCGTCCAGCTCGTCGTGTGCCGTGACATCGAGCTCGATCGCTGGGCTGCGATCAGGAGCTATCAACCGCGACGCGCTCGCCCGCCTTCTTGGCCTCCCTGCCGATGCGCTCCACCTCAGAGGTGACCGCCACCGCGGTAAGCGCTCCTATCACGCCACCGACCTCGCGGGCGCCGCTGAAATCGAGCGCGCGGAGTGCACCCCAGGCCACCAAGTAGCTCCAGCCGCCAAGTGCGGATCCGTATACGAGCCCGAGCGCCCTTTCCTGCCCTACGGTCACTAAGCCGAAGAGTCGCCCGCGCCCGGGCGCGAACTGGCTGAGCGCGCCGTCCGGGCCGTTTTTGTCGCGCGCGACGTCCAGGCCGAGTAGTCGCTCGAGAGCCTGCTCGTGACGCAGCATCGCATCGAGGATCTCGGTGTTGCGAAGGTCGTAGAGGAGGAGTCCGACCGTTGCGAGTAGGCCCAGCACTCCGACTGCGAGCAGCTCAGCCGCCGACCGGGCCGAGCCGAGCAGTCCGACCGCAGCAACGGCGACCGTGGGAACGACGGCGAGCAGCTTGAAGCGAACATCCATCAGCGCGCGGATCAGCTCGCTCGTCTGGTCGTAATCGAGACGCAGCCGCTCGTCGGTGTCCATCGCAACGAGTATCGAGCGAACCTCGCTGCCGGTCAAGGCGTGGATTGTGCGCGGCGACAAGCGACAGGCTGACCTAGCGTGTTTCACCCCGAATGGTCGTTGTGGTCGTTCCCAAGGCGGGAGGCGGTCAGCGCGGGCTGGGGATTGCTCCCGCGCAACTCCGCCCACAGCTCCACGCCAAGCAAATCCTCCTCCTGACTCGATCACGATTGACCGAGCCAGGCTCGACCGACCCCCGGACGGCTCCGCCACCGCCCCCAACGGGGGTCACTTTCAACGGGCGAAGGGGGTCAGTATCCACCCGGCGCCGACACGGAGAAGTCGTCTCCACTGGTGCGTCGGCAGCACGCTGACGCGGGCGCCAGCCCACTGCTGGGTTTACGCCCATACCCGGATCGGCGCGTGTGGCCCTGGATCATCTGTGGCACGTCGGCGGGCGTCCGACCGCGATGGGGTTGCCGTGAGTCGGCGAGGTACAGTTGCATTACATGCGTCGACCGGCAGCCGGGCCTTACGGTCAAGCTCGGATTAGTTGAGTTAGAGGCGGAGGCTCACCGTCATGCCCATTGAAGTAAGCGGAGGCGGCGGCAGTCGAGAGGCGTGATCGACTGGAGCCATCAGGCGAGAGCGGTGTAGGTAGGAGCCTCAACGATCTCCAGCCAACGATCGGCTCTCAAGGGTACGCGCGAGATCGTGAACCATTTGACCCGACGCCGCTGACCCGAGCAACGGCAGAGGGAGCCTCGCCGCTCGAGGGAGAATGCGAGGTCTAAGAAACCATGCCAGCGTAGGCTCTTGTCCGTGGCGGACTGCATTGTTTGTGCATCGCGGCAGGCGAAGCGCGCGGTTGTCGTTGACGAGGACGCTGACACGGTCGCGTGTTATGGACGTCAATCTATGGCAGCGCGGTCATTCCCTGGTCATGCCCAGGCGGCATTACGAGAACCTCCTCGAGATCGAGCCGGCGATCTTACGAAGACCTTTGCCGCGGCCAAGCGCCGGCAGCACGAATGAAAGACCGCCTCCGACGGGTCCTGCTCTACAACTCATCCGGCGAGGCTGCCGGGCAAGTGATCATCGACTTCCACATATACGTCATCCCAACCACTGGCGCGCCCCCTCCGTTGCCAAAGAGGTCGAAGCGTCAGGTGACGCGTCCGACATCGCAGTTGCAGCTGCCGGCTTCCGAGGCGACACGTGATGCTGGACTAGCTCCGGAAGCGGTCGCCGATGCGCTCGGCGAAGGCCTCCGGTGCGATGTCGACGGCGCCTTCCCAGTGCAGGCGCTCCAAGAACGTCGAGTCCGACCGGTAAAAGGCGTTGAGATTCGAGCGACAAGCGATCCGCAGGTTCAGCGGATAGCCCTGCGTGTCCGGCGGCGCGCCGTACATCGCAAGATTGAAGCTCTCGAAGCCGATCTCCGCGTACGTCCGCAGGGCGAGCACCAAACCGTGCGCCAACTCGGCGATGAGGTCCTCGTCGAGCTCTGCCGGTGAGGAGACGGCGCCGGCGAAAGCTCTGAGCTCGGCCGGGGCGATCGGCGCGAAGCTGACGAGCCACTCAACGTGGCCGGTATCGCCGAGATAGCGCTCGCCGATGCTGCGCTCGGCCTGGAGGTAGCTCTCAAATCGCTGGGCAGGCAGGTCAGCGAGAAGGCGCTGAAATGTTGTCGGTTCGGAGTCCACGATCCCCTGCAGATGCGGATGGAACAAGGAGCTCCCCGACGGCAGCATGTGGTTGGCGTTGATCGACGCCCAGCGCGATGTTGGATCCGTCGCCATCACGGCCCTGGCATACGCGACCTGTGTGGAGAGGTTGTCCGCCATGAGCCGGTCGGTCATGCGCTCAAGCGGCAAATAGTGGAGCTGCGGCGAGTAGACCGACACGCAGCTGTGCGAGGAGTAGGCATGAAGGTTCGGGAACAGGACTGCCTCGCCATGAACGATCCGTCCGTCGGGATGGATCGCCGGTGGCAGCTTCGGTGTGAGGTCGTTGATGCGGTCAGGACAGAAGGGACACCGCGGTTGGCTCTCGCTCGCGAACGCCTCAAGGTCGAAGTCGTTAGACGGCATCAGCCCGCGGTTGGGGAGGATGCGGCAGCTCTGGCCGGTCAGCGGATCTGTCCGCACGTCGACCTGTGTGCGGATTATCTCGCCGCTGCCGGACTCGATCATCTCGGCGGTCAAGAGCTGACGTCTGAGTTCCATCGCATCAAGTCCCCATCGTGAAGCGTGTTAAGCGACACAATCCTCTCACTTCAAGCGCATCCGCGTGACGACACCCAGCTGACGAATAGGCATCGCAACGCGACCGGCGGACTAGCGAACGCGGCGGCCGGCGTCATAGGGTCGATGCCACCGGCGGCCGATCGCCCAGCGCTGGCTGGGTGGCCGATGGACTTTGGGCGCTGTGACCCTGGCGAAATTGCCGCACTTCTCGTGAGCTGTTCTGCTGGCGTCGTAGCGCGGCCGCAGGCAGCGGCGAGAGGGCTGGAACGCAGGTCCGCCGAGAGCGCAAGGAACTGTGACTTCCTGCTCGGAGACGATCAATCGGCTGTCCAGCTAAATCGCCGCTCGCGCCTTGACTCGTAAACGTGCTCCGAGATGGTCGCCGGTCGCCGGTCGCCGGTGGAGTTCCGCCTCGAGCTGCTCGCAGCGGCGCTCACCGTCCGCGAGTTGATCGAGGCGCTTTCGTGCGACTCTTGGCAGCGGCAATTCCCTTGCAGGGGATCGAACCTAGCGAGATCATCCACTCCATTCGCGCGCGCCGGCGGCCGATGATGCCTGCCAGCGCCGGCCTGAGCCTGTTGAGCCGGCAGAGTAGGGAACCTTGGGCGCGTACCACCCGAGCCCCGCGCCCGCCCTCGATACTACCGGTGGCCGCCGCGAGCAAGAGTGTTCCCAAAGGTCCGCGGACCACTCGTGTTCCTCGGAAGCAGGTCCGTGGCCGAGACTGCCCCGCATCTGGCCGAGAGCAAGCGCCGACGCCGTCGCCCAAGCACCGCTGGGTGTCGCTCTGGTTGGTGCAGTGCGAAACATTGGGCTTCATGGCGGTTTTCGCCGTCAGCGCGCGTACGCAACGGCGGCACAAGCCGACGCGCTCTACCGCGGGTGGGGCCATTAGCCCCTCGGGTGGATCACACGCGAAGCGCGAACAGCACGATCCGTTCTGAGATATGGCCTAGCCAGCTTGAGATCGTGACGTCATAGGTTCCGCGCGACAGGCGTGAAGGGTCGAACCACAGCACCTTCAGCTTGCCGCGCCCGACCAGGATTCGGTGATAGAGCGCCGGACGCCCGGGACGGCCCACCGTCACCAGCTCTCGTCCGCGCCCGGTCACGGCGACGCGCAACCCCGATGACCGGGGCCGCCCGAACAACGGTGTCAGAACGCGAGCGGCGATGCCAACACAAGCGGTGCCGTTCAACAGACGCGGTGTCGGCAGGCGCTGCCCCCGGCGAGGCGCGAGCACGAACTGCTGCTCGATCGGGGCTCCACCGACTCGAGTGCTCAGGTCGATGACGATCGGCGTTCTGGTTCCCCGGATTCGCAGCAGCGTAGCCGCGTGAGCGGTGAACACAGAGAGAAGCTTCCGTCGCGCGGAGCCGGCGGCGGTCAGCCCCATCGAGTAGATCCGGGCCGTGAAGCGGCCGATGCCCGGATCGGGCTGGAACCGAAGGCGCCCCTTGACCATCGTGAGGCTGCCGAACGTCGCTCCGTTGCATGCGGTCGCGTTCCAGCCGACGGTGGGCCAGGTAGCCGGTCCTGAGCGGCTGGCTGCTGGGCACCCGCAGACCATGATCGTCTTGGTCGTCGTCGACGAGGCGCCGCTGGTGTCGGCGACCCGAAGTCCGACCCGATACAGGCCGGGAGAGGGGAACGACCGCGCTGCGGTGAGACCGGTACGATCCTGGGAACGACCGCCTCCGGTGAGGTCCCAAGCCTCCCCCGCGATCTGCCCGGACGCATCCGTCGCTGTCGAGGTGAAAACGACGGCTTGTCCGACGTTCGGTTGCGACACCGAAGTCGTGAAGGTCGAGGTTGGAACGCAGATCTCTGGTGGTCCAGGTGTAGGGACGTGCGCGCTGGGTGAGATCACCCAGCGCCTGCGTCATCGCCTGCTGTAGCCCGGGGCTGGCCGGAGGCAGCGGCGGAAACCCGGGCGCGGAGTACCGAGGATCTCGCCACGAGTCAAGGCCCCAGGAGAACTGCAAGGAGCCGGCGCTGAACACCTCGGCGCCCGAGCACGCCCTGTAGCGCACGCTGTCGGCCCGGGCGGGGGGTCCGCCGGGGTTGGCCGGCGGACTCGAGTAGGTGAGCAGCGGCGTCACCGGGGGCACGTGACAGGTGGGATCGACCGCATCGGTCTCATAGCCGACCAGGCCAGGGAGCACCGACCCGGTTGTGAGACCGGTCCCGGCAAACCACGGATCGCTGACGTCGACGGAATAATCGAGGTAGTTGCGGTACAGAACGGTCCCCGCGAATTGGACTCCCTCGAGCTGACACTCCGGACGGGGTGCCGAAAGCTGACGAAACTGCACGGTCTTGTCGGTCGGATCCGGATCTGGATCGGGGGAAGTCTTGTAGGAGACGATCGTGCGGTCGTTGTCCTCGTAGCGGATCTGCCAGTAACCGGCGTTGGCTCCCATGAACGCGAGGTTGACCCCGGCGGATTGCGCTGCTTCCCAGCCGTCGCGCATCTGCTTGGTCCAGTACTCGCCGTGCCCCGCTGTCATGTCGAGAGCATGGTGAAGGAGGATCCTTGGGTCGCGGTCGACGTCATCGTCGGTCGTGTAGCTCACGTCCCAGCCGGTGCGCTCGAGGAAGCGGACCAGCGGATACTCCCACTCGAACAGCCCGCCCCCGCGACCAGCGCCGACCGCGGCCGCCCCCTCGAGGGCATACGGCCGGTTGAACGACACCTTCACCGCCCGCGGGCTGGTGTAGAGATCCTCACCACCCCAGGTGTTGTATGCCTGCCAGGTGTTGGCGGGAACCTGGACGAGGATCGCGGCGTGGTCGCCCACGGGTGCCTGCACGATGAACGGCGTATACCCGGTCTGCCCTGCCGACGGCCCGGAAGTCAGGCGGAACACGGCCAGGTAGTAGCCACTCGTCCAGTCGGCGGGCACCGACAGCCTGTCGGTCACCGACCACCCTGCGTCGACCTCCCCGGTCACCGGATCGGGAGCGGGAGCGGCGGGCTGCTGCACGCCCAGCTCGTCCTGCGAGCAGCTGGCATCGAGGGCGGCTCTGACCAGACACGCGACCCGCCGACCGCCGCTGCCGCCATACCAGCCGAGACGATCGATCTCGATCCGGTAGCGCGCGGCCGGGTTGGTGGAGACGTGAAAGCCGATGCTGTCGCCCGGGCGGACGCTCGTCGCGGTCGCATAGCCCTCGATCGCGGAGCTCGAAGGGTCCTGGGTCGCCGCCATCCAGTAGCTATCGCCCGGCTTGGCATTCTCGACTTGCACCGGATTGGCCGCCAGCGCCGCTGGAGAACCCACCAGCGCAGCGACCAGGTGGGCCAGGACAGACGTCGGTGCGAGCACAGACACGCGGGCGCACCGGCTCTGAAGGACGCGTCGCGCCGTGCCCGTCATGTCTGAGCACAACAACCGACACGGCCAAAGGTTTCGGTGCCAAGGATTCGCGGGGCCGCCGATCGCAGCGCATATTGTCGCCATCGAGGAGGAGAGCGCCGTGCAGGCTGGCCGGGCCGAGGTGAGGGCGGTGATCGGGTCCGCCAGCGCCTGACCTCCACAGGCATGAAGACGATCGTCTCCCTTGACGAGATCCACCGCTTCGACAAGCCCCAGCAGGATGCGCTGCCGCCGGCGGTCGAGGATAGGCTGCTGACCTTGATCTCCGCCACCACCGAGAATCCATACTTCGAGGTCAACTCGGCGTTGATCTCGCGCGCGCACGTCCACGACCTCGTCTCCTGTCCAGATTCGGCCGCCGGGCTCTGCGGCGGCCTGACGTGCACAAGCCCGGACCGCGATAGATCGTGCCCATGTCCAACCCCGGGAGATCGAGGACCTGCTGAGGTCATCGAATTGACGCTTGTCGCGATCATCCGGATGCTAGGCGTGACATCCGGACGCGCGACGTGGCCCGTCCCACAGAGCTCGCCCGCCAGCGACGGGCTCGCGAGCGCTAGGTCGACCTCGTCCGGCTCGTACTCACCCGTCTCATAAACCGCCCCCACGGTCCGCCCTAGCTTCTTGCGGACCCCGCAGCCGATAGGCCGCCTTCTCCTCCTCGCTCATCCAACTGACCTTCAGCTTCCCGGCGTTGACCTGCTGCCGTATCAGGGCTAGGCCAGCCTCCCGCCGCGCGTTGCGCTGGGAACGACAGACGAACACGTTGATGTCGGTCACCCGCGCCAAGCGTACCTGGCGATCCAGACTGGTGCCGCAAGATCCCTGGCGGCCACCCTTCGTGACGGCTACCGAAGCCTGCAGATACCCGACAGACCAAACCCGCCACACAAATCCTCGGACAGGTCCCGGCGACCGGCTAGTTCATGTTGTTGGTCCGCGGCGTGGGGTCGTGGGGATGGGCGCCGGCCTCTACCTTGTGCGGCGGTGGGCTTGCTGCTCAGTTGTGCGGCGGTCGGCTTGCTGCTCAGCCGACCAACGCGAGTGGGAGCAACACGGTCATGTCCTGCCGGCCGTCGTCGACGGTGTCACCGGCCGCTTCGTCGGCCGCGTCGCGCTGACTTACTGGCCAGTTCGACGAGACCGAGGTCGGGTGGGCGCTGTGCCGCGACGCCTGTGGTCAGGCATCGCAACCGAGGCGGCGCGTGCGTGCGTGGCGTCGGGCTTCCCGAATTTGGACGTCCCGTACCTCACGGCGATGTTCCGACCCGATAACGCGCGCTCGATCCGGGTAGCACTGCGGCTGGAATGACACCGCGGCGCACCGATGTCCTCTTCGCCGAGCCAGTCGTTGTCCGCTCGAGAAGCCGCGAGGACTGGACCCCTAAGCTTCGGGTAGTGGAGCCGATCACAGTGCGAGAGGCCCGGCGGGGTGACGAGGAGGCGCTCGCGCGGATCTATGCCGAGGTCGCTCGCTACTACCTCGATCTCGCTCCCGACTACTTTCAGGTGCTCGAGCGCTTCGCGGAGCCGCTCGCGACCGAGGCTCCAGCGATCGAGAGCGCGACGCTGCACCTCGTCGCTGAGGCTGAAGGTCGAGTCGTCGGCGCGCTCGTCGCTCGGCTGTTGCCGCCAGAGGACGCAGCGAAACGGGAAATCACGCCAGAACTGGGAGCGATGAGTCTGCGGATCGAATACCTCGCCGTCGCGGCGGCGAGCCGAAGGCAGGGCGTCGGCACCCGTCTTGTCGACGCGGCCGAGGCATGGGGACGCGAGGCTGGCGCGACGATCTCCGAAACGACGACCTACCACGGAAGCCCGCTCTCGGTTCCGTTCTGGGGGGAGCGCATGAGCTACGAGGAGTTATCCGTGAACCTGCGCAAGGCTCTCTGACTGCGGTCGCTCCCGCCACGCTCACCCGAGCGCCTCGCTGATCTGCCTACGCTGCGAGTGGATCTCGCTCATGCCGATCTCGAGCTCACACCTGGGGCCACCGGTGGGAACGGTCATCGCAACGGCCAGCGTCACGAGGACGAGCTATCACGGCCTCCGGTGATGATCGTCCTCACACCCTCCAAGCTGTGAGGCGTCCCGGCGTCACATCCCGTCGACGCGCAGACCGGTGCGCAACTAAGGCACAAGCCGGTGCTGCTTCGGTGGCGCGCTGGCGAGCTCCAGCTCGTCGCGTAGTCCGGCGCCCTCGGGGGCTGTCTACGCCACCTCCGCAGGTCCGAGGTGGCTTATGTCCACCTTGACTTGTAATTCCAAGTTGGGTACATGGGTTTAGGCCACAATCGGGCCAGAACTGATAGTCCCCCGCACGAGCGACTTATCCTGGAATCGTGCGTATACCAGAGCATTCGTGAAGCGGGAGCGACGGGACTCGAACCCGCGACCTCCGGCGTGACAGGCCGGCGCTCTAACCAACTGAGCTACGCCCCCTCTCGAGGGAGATTCAAGTATGGCAAGAGAAATTCTTCTACGTCTGCCGCAACTCTGCGTGTGGAGCCGTGTTTTGGGCATCGAAATCGATCTCCCGGAGGACGCGCCCAACCCGGCCGTGGGCGCGTTGTTGGGATCAGCGACGGGGACCCCGGAAGCGGGTCCCCGTCGTGGTTAAGGGCCGTTGCGCTCCGTCGGCGGCACCCAGCCACCGAAGATCCGCTCGAGCTTCAGCGCGACAGCGATCGAGACGTGGTCCCGGTCGTAGCCGGCGGCGACCTGGATCCCCAACGGCAAGCCGCGTGAGCTCAGCCCAAGTGGTACTTGGGTGACGGGCACGCCCGCGAGGTTGAAGACCGCCGCGGGCGTGAGCAACCATGGGCGTCCCACGGTGCTGCCGTGCTGCGGAGCGGCGCGCCGATGAGCCGGGTGGAGCAGCACGCCGTCGCCGATCGCCTCGACCAGCTCCTCGGCAAGCGCCCGGGCGGCCGCAATGAGCTTCTCCCGGCGCCGAGCGCTCACCTGCGGCAGCATCTCGGCGGCGAGCGTGATTCGTGTCGGCAGGGTGTGCGGGCCGCCCCGCTTGAGCATCGCTCGCAAGCTTGGTTGCTCGGCACCGGCCTGCGCGAGCAGCATCCGGGTTGCGTGTGGTGCGCTGGCCTGAAGAGTCGTCAGGTAGGGGAGCGCTGCGCGCCGCCACGAGCGCAAGGAGACGCGGTGCGTCTGCGTCCCGGCCGCCGCGAGCGCGCCGACTGCGCGCTCCCGCGCGTCACGGAGCTCGCGGTTCATCGGGAGCAGCGAAGCATCCTCCACGGTCGTCACGCGCAACCGGTCGAATGCCACGGTCTGCGGGTCTCCGAGGGTCACGTTTCTCGCAAGCGGATCGAGCCCGTCGGGGCCGGCGATCACGCGCAGCAGCGGCAGCAGGTCCGCACCGCGCCGCGCGATCGGGCCGACCTGAAGCATCCGCGCCGCCTGCTCCGGAGGAGCGGGAGGAAACATGCCGGTGTTCGGCACCACCCCCGGTGAGGGCTTGTGTGCGAACACTCCGCAGAAGAACGCCGGGACCCTGATCGAGCCGCCGATGTCGGATCCCACCCCAAATGGCGAGCCGCCAGAGCCTACGGCCGCGCCCTCGCCGCCCGACGACCCGCCCGCGGTCCGGCGAGGGTCATAGGGGTTCGACGTGCGGCCGTAGAGGCGATTGTAGGACTCGATCCACAGTGTCAGCTCAGAGGTGTTGGTCACACCCAGCGGGATAGCGCCGGCATCGATCAGCCGCTGAACGACTGGCGCCGAATTGGCGGCACGGACTTCACGACGGACAAGCAGGCCCGTGGCCTGTGGTAATCCGGCCAGCGCGATCGATTCCTTCACGGTGAAGGGAACGCCGAGCAGCGGCGGCAGGTCGTCGTCCGTCCGAGCCGCTTCGATCCGCGCATCCGCGGCCAGCGCCTCGGTGCGCGCCAGCTCGAAGCGGTCGGCCACGATTGCGTTGATCACGGGAGCGATTCCCATCAGCCGCTCGATGTGCGCCTCGACGACCTCGTAAGCGCTCAGCTCGCGCGCGCGAATCGCCTGCGCCAGGTCGACGGCGGAGCGTTCGGTGATCGTCCCCATGGGCCGCTGCCCAGCTAACGTGGCCAGACCAGCGTCATCACTGTCTCGACGAAGCGCTCGTAGCGCTTGGGCGGGAACCGGTGTGGGTCGGTCAGGATCATCCGTCCAGCCTGCTCGCCGAGGTCGCGGATCGCGCGCGCGGTCAGCTCGATGTCGAGCTCGTCCGGGAGCTCGGTTCGCTCTATCGCCCACTGCACCAGCGCTGCGATTCGCTCGAGCATCCGGGCGCGATTACGCTCGACGTGGTCGCGGATGATCGCGGGCGTGCCGTCCAGTGGCAGCAAGATCAGCCGCCAGGTCGCGGGTCTGCTCGTCACTGCTTCCAAGAATCGCCTGACGCCGCCTACCAGCAGCGTCACCGGCTCGCTGTCACCCGGGTCGTCGGGCACCACTCGCTCGAGCTGCTCCAGCGAATGGTGCTCCTCGCGCTCGAACAGGGCATACAGCAGGCGCCCGAGATTTGGGAAATGGTCGTAGACGACCGGACGCGTCACTCCCGCGCCTCGGGCCACAGCTTCGATCGAGACGCCGCCGTAGCCCTGCTCGAGGATCAAGCTGAGCGCGGCATCGAGCAACTGCTCGCGGCGCTGATCCGGCGGCATCCGCGGCGCATACCGCCGACGCTGCTTGATCTCGGCGTTCTGGGGATTTGAACCCGGTCGCGGCGGCACGAGGCGCGCAGGCTAGCGCACCTCACGTTACGCTTCTGTAGCTTGAGTACTCGTTCTCGTTCGCGCCCAACCCCGAGTGGTCGCACACTTTCCCGCTCGTGGATGCGCTGCGGGTGATGGAAGCGGGCGGCGTCGCGTCGGTGGAGGTTCGGCCCGAGGTGCAGGCCGCCGACAACGAAGAGTTGCAGCACAAGTTGTCGACCACGGTGTGGAACTCGGGTGGATGCCGGAACTGGTACCTCGACAAGCGTGGACGCAACACAACCTTGTGGTCGTCGTTTACGTTTCGGTTTCGTGCGCGCACGCGGCGCTTCAAGGCGCGCGACTACGCGCTTGTCCCGCGCCACGCGCCTCAACGCGAGCCGCCGGCGCTCGCCTACTTGCGCCGCTCCTCTCCGGCCCTTCACGACCCGTTGGAGAATCTCGTCGTTCCCCGCGTGGGTGCGCAACAGCCGGTAGCGCTCCGCCACGATCCGCATGTACGCCTCGTCTCGGTGCCGTCGCCGATCAGGTCCGCCTCGCGCAGCATTGCGACGACTGGGCGGTACTCGGTCTTGAGCCAGAGCCGGACGGTGTCGTGGCGCCCGAGCGGCTCACCACGATCGTGAATCGCGCGGAATCTCCAACCGGAAGGGACTAATCGGGCCACTCGCGCGTGCTGAGGTGCCGAGTACCCTCTGCTCGACGAAGCGAAGGAGGGTGGCGCGCATGTGTGCGACGGGTCACCATATTCTCCGGCCTCCCGCCAGCGCGGATCAAAGCGGCCTAGGTTGCTCCTCGCGGCTCGCCGCCCCGGCCTGGGTCGTCCGCCGGGCGCACTTCGCAGAGTGCGCACCGTGTCCAATCGAACGGCCGGGTGATCCCGCGCAGACGCCGGTCGTTTTCGTGCCACTCGCGGTTCAGGTGGCGCCCGATCACGACCGCGGCGATCGGCCCGGCGCCTGCCGCGCTGAGCGCCGCCGCCGCACTTTGAGCATTCGCACCCTTCGTCCAGGTGTCGTCGATCAGCAGCACCGGCTCGCCGTGAAGCCCGTCTTCGCGGCTCGTACTTCTCGCGGCTGAACTCGTGCGCGTCAAGCGCGAGCGACGAGCGGCGCAGCAACCGCTCGTGCCGGCCGCGAGTGGGTGCCACAACCTCGCCGACGATCCAGCGCAGCGGGTGGTGCTCGTCGCGCGCCTGGTCGCTGGAGGGAACCGTGGTCACGAGTTCGAAGGCGTCGGTTCCGACCGCCGCCGCGACGCATCGCTCGTGCTGGGCGAGGAACCGCCAGAGGACCGCCGCGAGTTGAACTGAGAGCTGCCGCGCGACTTCGCCGGTCAGCCGTTTGTACCGGGCCAACGCGTGGTGAAGCTGCTCACGACCGACGCTGTACGAGATCGGGGCCACCACGCCGAGCCATTGCTCGACGTGCGCGCAGGTATAGCAGCGCGCGTATCCGCGCGTGAAGTTGAAGCAGGTGCTGCACACGTCGGGTCCCGCCCGCGGAGCGAGCATGAAGTTCTCATACAGCGCGGTCAGCTCGGCGACCGTCGGCATCGTCTGCGCTAAGCGGTCAGCGCGCCCAACGAGGTGAGGCGTCCTACGACGGTCGTGATCTCCTCCGAGGATCGGACCACATGCGTGCCAGGGCGCTGGGACAGCTCCCTCGCCCATTGCTGCTCGAGCAGCGTCTCGACCAGGAACACCGTCCTGCCTTGCGCGAGGGCCAGGCGCGCCTGCATCCGAGCGCCGCTGGTGTGCGACGCCTCGACGACCACCGTGGCGAGCGTCATCCCGGACATCACCGCATTGCGCATCGGGAAACTGTGCCGGCTGGGTGGCGTGTCCGGCCAGAACTGGGAGATGACGGCACATTCGCTCGCGATCCGTCGCTGCAGGGCGGCGTTCTGAGGCGGGTAGGAGCGGCTGAGGCCGGTCCCGATCACCGCGATCGTTCGGCCATCGCGCGCCAGGGCCGCGGTGTGCGCGGCGGTATCGATCCCGGCTGCTAGTCCGGAGACGACGGTGTAACCGCGCTCGGCCAGATGCTCGGCGACCGCGCGGGCGATCCTCAAGCCGGCAGGCGATGCCTGGCGCGCGCCGACGACTGCCACCGAACGCCAATCGCCCGGCTCGATGCGCCCGGCGACGAAAATCAGCGGTGGCCGGTCGTGAACCGCCCGGAGGTTGTCCGGATAGCCGGGATCGAGCAGCGATATCACCCGGATCCCCCGCGCTTGCCAGCCCTCGATCTCCGCTTCGGCGGCGTCGAGTACTTCGGCTGCGAGCAGCCCCTGCTCCTCCTCGAGGGTCGCGAGCGCGCTGCCCGCCTCCTCAACCAGGTCCGCGTACTCCTGCCACGACCGCCTCGCCTTACGGTTTCGGAGGAGCGCGACAAGCGCCGCACGCTCGGCCAGCGGGGTCATGGGCCGAGGCTAGCGCGGGGTGCGGCGAGTTTGGACGGCGAGTTTGGCGGGCTCGCCCTCCGCTCTGGAACATGTCGGCTCCATCGGGACCCAGCCACTCCCCACTCGCCTCCGCGAGCGAACGGACCATCCAGCTATCTGCGTCTAGCTGACGTGCTCAGCCGGATCGCGCACGGGCTGAGGAACCTCGGCGCTCGTCGGGCTGACGACCTCGTCATGGCGCTCGGGCTCTTCCCCACCGATAGCCATTTTGAAGTCACGAAGCCCCCTGCCGAGCGAACGACCAACCTCTGGAAGTCGCTTCGGACCAAGCACGAGCAACGCGATCACGAGGACGAAGAGCAGATGCGTGGGCTGAAGGATGTCGCCAATCACGAGAAGCAGCTTAGCCGGTAATGCGACCGGAGGCGAGCCCTACCCGCAGCCCCGGGCTCAGGGGCCGCCGCTACGCCGGCGGTCGCAGTTGTTGACGTCCTCCTGCCGACAGCGCCCAGACCAGCCGCGAGATGACCGCCCGCATCTGATCGCGCGCGAGCGCGGGGTCCTCGGCGCGGACGACGTACATCGCGGCCTCGTCGAGGGAGCCGATGAACACGTGAGCCAGAGGTTTGACTGGCTGCTCCTGGATTCGTCCGGCGGAGATCGCGTGGGCGATCATCGCCTCGACGAGGCCGACGCCGTACTTCATGCCCAGCTCGCGCCAGCGCTCCCAGCCCAGGACGGCAGGTGCGTCGAGCAGGACGATCCGTTGCACCTCGGGTTCTGCGCAGACGTCGAGCCAGGCGTGCGCACCGAGCTCCATGAGTGCGATCGGGTCGGTCTCCGCGGCCTGGGCGACGGTCGTGGCAAGGCGGGTGGTGACGTCCTGCTCGACTGCCTCGAAGACCGCTTGGAACAGGGCGCTCTTGTCCTTGAACTGGTGGTACATCGCCCCACGGCTGACACCGGCGGCACGCACGATCGCCTCGGTGCTGACACCCCCGAACCCCTCCTGCGCGAACAGGGACCGGGCGGCGCGCACGAGGGCGTCCTTGGTGGCGGCCGAGCGGTCGGCCTGAGTACGCAGGGGGTTGACTTCCATACAGGCAGTCCGTATGTTGCCGACAGGCTGTATGGAAATCTACCCTGAGGAGCAGATATGCCCAGCGTCGTCCTGCCTGGCGGCACCCTGAACTACCGCGTCGCCGGCCCGGAAGATGGGGCGCGTGCGGTCGTGTTCTTCCACGGCTTCTTGGTCAACGGCGAGCTGTGGACCGGCGTCGCCGAGGCGCTCGCCTCCCGCGGAGTGCGGTCCTACGCCCCGGACCTGCCGCTCGGCTCGCACACCACCGCGCTGAACCCGGATGCCGACCAGACGCCTCGGGGCGTCGCGCGGACAATGATCAGCTTTCTCGAGGCGCTCGGGCTGGAGGATGTCACGCTCGTCGGCAACGACTCCGGGGGTGCGCTCGCGCAGTTCCTCATCGACACCGACCCCACGCGGATCGGGCGGCTTGTGCTGACCAACTGTGACGCGTTCGACAAGTTCCCACCGGCGCCGTTCGACCAGATGTTCAAGGCCGGTCGTAGCGCCACGCGCCTGAAGGCGCTGCTGACGCCAATGCGCGCGACAACGCTGCGCCACTCCCCGCTGGGCTACGGGATGCTCGTCAACGAGCGGCTGGACCCCGCCCTCACGCGCCGTTGGGTCGACCCGTGCCTCACTGACGCCGGGGTCCTGCGCGACACCGCCGCGTTCCTGAAGGGTGTCGACAAGAGGCAGTTGCTCGACGTCTCCAAGCGACTGCAGCACTTCGACAAACCGGTGCTGCTCCTCTGGGGCGACGCGGACCGCTTCTTCAAGCTCGACTTCGCCCGCCGCTTAAGCCGGATCTTCCCTGACGCGCGCCTCGTCGAGGTCTCCGGCGGTCGGACCTTCCACCCCCTCGACGACCCGCGGCGCGTCGCCGCAGAGATCGAGAGCGCGTTCTACGCCAGCACCTCGACGGACGCCGCCACGCCGACCGCGGATGAGCACCAACGTTCTTGACGCCGCCACGCCGACCGCGGATGAGCACCAACGTTCTTGACGCCGGCACGCCGACCGCGGATTGGCACCAACGTTTGACGCCGCCACTGAGCTTCAGCAGATGCGCGTCGAGCTTCCAGGCGACATCGGCGGCGAGCCAAAGGCCTGCCTTGGCGGTGGAGAATCGCACACCGCGAGATAAACAGGCGACCTCGGCGCTGATACGGATCCACGTATCGCAGCTCTGGAGCGTGGGCTGACCGCGTCTTTCCTCAGTTCGCCGACTACCGTGCGTGGGCTGGGGAGGCAGGACGGGTCATACTACGTGTTGCCGCCCAGGCTAGTTGGCCATTTGAAGCGTAGTTGGACCCCGCCGGCGAGTCGAATGCGCCTGAGCTGTTTTTGCCGCTCTCAGGGGTCGGGCGCTTGGCTGTCTCGCGCGGCGAGCGATTCGATATTCAGTCCCGCGCTGACGGCGGACACCGTGGCGGCGAGTTCCTTTGCCGTGCCTCCCGGACGAGCGAGGAGCAGTTGGAGGTCGTCGAGCCCGGCACGCTGCACGAGGCGTTTCTCGTTGATCACCCATTCGCGACGTTGGGCGAGTCGGGCGTGGCTTGCGCAGAGAACCGCGGTGGCGAGCGCCCCTGCGCAGCAGACGGCGTCGGCAAGCTGTGCGTGCCCCTTTGCGAACATCAGTGAGACGCTCGCTCGTCCTTCCCAACGTGTCTGCCCGCTTGTGGCGAGCGCGGTGGGGAAAGCGGGCCGTGGGAGCTCGCCGCTGAGCGGCTTGCAGATTGCGAGTTCTCCGACTGGCAGGTAGCTCGGCGCTCCAACGATGTAGCCGTTCTGGGTGAAGATCTGAAAGCGTCCCTGTTCGGCTTCCTCGAGCACCAACGTTCTTGATGCCGCCACGTCGAGCGCGGAAGAGAACCAACGGGCATGACGCCGCCACGCCGACCGCGGATGAGCACCAACGTTCTTGACGCCGCCACTGAGCTCCAGCAGATACGGTCCAGCTTCCAGGCGACATCGGCGGCGAGCCAAACGCCTGCCGTGGCGGTGGAGAATCGCACACCGCGAGATAACAGGCGACCTCGGCGCTGATACGGATCCACGTAACGCAGCTCTGGAGCGTGGGCTGACCGCGTCTTTACTCAGTTCGCCGTGCGTGGGCTGGGGAGAGCAGGACGGGTCAGACTACGGCTCCGGGTGGCCTCCCACCACAACCGACATCCGGCCACTCGCGGCAGGCGCGTATGGGTAATCGCCCATCGGCAGCGAGGCGATCTGGAACCAGAACGACCGGTGAACGCCGGGGTCGCCCGCACCAAATGTGTATGTAGTCGAGAAGCGACCGCTTCCCGTCACGTGCTCCTCCACGCCGTAGGTCGTGTACGCGGATCCGGCGCCGATCCTCAACCGCACCAGCGCACCGCCGGGCGGCAGATATCCGCCCTGAAGCTGTCCAACGATACGAACGGTGCCGCCCCAGGGCACGCGCCGGGGGGCGACTCGGATCAGCTTGACCCTCCCGGGCACGATCAGGTGCGCTTGGGCGGATACCGATGGCTCGGTTGTGGGCCCACCGCCGTACACCGCCTCGACCAAGCGCGACGGCCCGGCGGGCAGGTCCGCACTCCAGCTCCCATCGGCGGCGGTCGTGACGGTCGCGGCGGTCGCAAACTCTCCGAGCCCGTTGTCGGGTGCCGTCAGCACCGACACCGGCTGGCCCCCGAGTGCGATCCCAGACGAGCTGCCCAGCCATCCGTTGACCGTCGCGCGCCCGCCATACCGCACGCGCCGCGTGGACGAGTCGACGAGGTGGGGGGTGAGCACGACCCGCTCGAGCTTTGTCCGTTTGACCCGGACCTTCTTGCCATGCCGGCGCACCGTGACCCACACGCTCACGCGCTGCACGGCGGTCCGCGGATGGCAGCGCGTGGCCTTCACGACCTTGGTGCGCGCACGCCGCTTCACCTTCACCAGCTTGTGACCACGATGCACGGTCACCCATCGTGCCGGCACTGTCACGCGCTCCCTGACCCGGGCGCAACGAAGCGCATCCACGACGCTTCCGAAGCCGATGGCGCTCACGGTCGGATCGCCGATCTTGAGCGACCAGCTCGCCGGGCTGGACCATCCGTGATTGCCAGCCTGGTCGACGGCGTTGTCAGCTGCCGAGCACTGAACCGAATGCTGTCCCACGCCGCTGACGGGGACCTGCGCGCTCGCACCCGGATACCAGTGATCTGGCGCACCGTCGATCGAGCAAGCGAGCCCATCAATCCCGGAAGGACTCCCGCCCCCCGTCGCCGTCACGTACTGGACGCCGGCGGTCGACGGCGCATCGCTAGGGCCGGACATCGAGACGGTGGGCTGGCTGTTATCGACGTAGATCGTCCTGGTGTAGCTGACAGGTTCGAAGGCTGCATCCGAGGCACTCAGCGTCAGCGACATTGGGCCTTGACCGTCCTGCCACGTATGAATCGTCTGGCTGACGGCGGGCGCCGCGCACTGATGCCAAACCGACGGATCCTGACTCGAGCTCGAGCTGGCGACGGTCTGACCGTTGATGGTCGCCCCCATTCCACACAAGCCCGACGGCGAGTCGCCATAGAAGTGCAGCGTCCAGTCTCCGCGCACCCAGCCTGAGGATTGCCACAGACCGTCCGGGGAAACGAGCGTCGGACCTGTGGTTTCTTGAACGTAGAGGGTGATTTCAGCGACGGTCAAATGCGACACGCCGGTGGTGCATGTGCTCAGCGCCACAAATCAATTGGAATCCGAAGTAGCTTGAGAAGAACGGGCCGACGCCGATGCTCGGCTGGCCGTCGTATGTTCCGGCGCCGCCGCCGGCCCAGTAGAACCCGCCGCCATAACCCTCCCCATCGTTCACGCCGGTCGACACGAGCGAACCACCTGGGACTGACGCACCGACGATCGCGAGGCCGGAAGGGGCTGTCGCCTGCCAGTAGGCCCGCGTACCGGCTGGGATGTCATTGCCGTTCGACCAGACTTCCATTCCGCCGCCGCTGTCAGGAGGATTTGGGCACGTCCCGGCCGCGCTGATCCCGAACACCGCGGCGTGCTGAAAGACGTGATTGGCGTATGGCCCGCACACCGTCACGGACTCGTTAGCTCGCGCGATCGGACTGCAGACGAGCGTGCCGGCGAACACGATCAGGGCCGCGATTGCGACTGCCTGCGTGGCGATCAGGCGGCGAGAACCCCGATACGAACACTCCATAGCCATTCACGTTCCGCGAGTCACGGCTGCGGACAGATGACCGCCACGTCAACCGGCAGGTGCGATGACGTGGCAAGACGAACTTGCGTCCCCGGTCCGCCGTTGCTGTTTACGGTCACCGCGCTCACATAAGCGGGGGCCGGGTAGCTCTCCACTGTCGCCAACGAGAAGCAACCGGATGGAATCGGCTTTCCCCAGCTGATTACCCCACCCGAGAAATAGTCGCCGGACCCGAGTACCAAACAACGACCCGCACCCGTGGCCGCGACGCCACGATCTGTCCGCCAGCACCGATCCGAGCCCAGTAGCGCACGGACCCGCCGATTGCCGTCCGGTCGAACTTCACCGGCGTGATCGAATGGTTCTGGATCTGCCGGGCGCCGACGCTGCCCGCAGGAAGGCTAGCCGCAGCGTACGAAGTTCCGCCCAGCGCGACGAACAGCGCCAGATAGGCGATCGCATTACTGCGAGCGTGCGCGACAAGCTTGGTCATCGGGACTCTCCTTCGCTTGATCAACCATTACTGGAGTGGCCGGGGCCGAGGGTGCCGTCAGCACCGAACGCAGGCTGGCTGCTCGGACTCGAGCTTTCGGTCGTGGAGCTATTG
This sequence comes from uncultured Solirubrobacterales bacterium, assembly GCA_963837385.1. Taxonomy (GTDB): domain Bacteria; phylum Actinomycetota; class Thermoleophilia; order Solirubrobacterales; family Solirubrobacteraceae; genus Palsa-465. The sequence continues at coordinate 226,901 of CAWIMZ010000014.1, read as the reverse complement.
GCGCCGGCGGAGACGGCCGGCGTCGGCGGTGATGAGGCGGCCGGCGTCGGCGGTGATGAGGCGGGTTGCGACGGCGGAGCGGAAGCGGCGCTTGCCGAGTAAGCGGAAGATGAGGTCGAGTTCGCCGCGACCGGCGTGGCGGGGACAGAGGTCGATGTCGCGGCCGGGAGACCTTCGCTGACGGTCGATGCCGGCTGCGGAGTTACATCCGTCTGGTGATGCGGGGGCCTCTTGACCGGCCGGTTCGCGCTGGGCATCCTCGGCCAGCGGTGAAGCGCGACCCGCTGGACGGACGACAAATCCTGCTCCGTTCGCGACATGAGCGGCCCAAACATGGTCAGATCGCTGGTGGCGGTCTGAGTGGGTCGGCTCGCCACGAGCGGCGCCGAGGAGCGCGGCAGGCTTACGACGAGCAGCGCCGCCAGGAGTACCAACGTGCCAAGCACGGAGGCGAGTCGCCAGGGAGTTGAGCGGATGCCGGCGAGCCGGACGCGCCTTGTCGCGGCGGACGGCTCAGGCACAACTCGATCCCGGGTTCGGCGATCCGCTGACGAATATGAAGCCCTCCGCCTCCACCTTCGAATCGCGCGAAACCGCTTGTCGCGCCGGATCTGTCGCTCGCCGTGGCGGCGATCGCTCTCCGGGACGGCGCCGACCGGCGCCTGGAATGCGTCGTGAAGGGCAACGGCCTCTTCACTCCAGAAGTCCGCAGCCGTCGGAGGCGTCAGCGGCCCGGATGGGTCAGAGGGCTCGCCGTCCCCAGCCCGTTCAGGGCCCCCGAACGGCACCAGCTCCTCGCGCGGCCCCAGCCAGTCTCGCGGGAAGGGCACGACGTTGCTGTCGGGCGAGCCCTTCCTCGTGCCGTTGTCGCTGTGCGGCCCTTCCGTTTCCACGCGCTTGCAGATCTTTCTTGCCGCGGTTGGCGATGACGTCCTCCGAGCGCGCTAGTATAGCGTTCTAATTGCCCCCAATTTGTCTCAGTTAGAGAAGATGAGCGTTAGTCGCAACGAACTTGACGAAGAATTCTTGACGGTTGCCGAGGTAGCGGAGACGCTCAAGCTCAATCAGCAGACGGTGCGCAATTGGATCGACCAAGGTTCCCTACCGGCGGTGCGGGTTGGCAGGCGCGTCCGGATAAAGCGCTCTGATTTCGAGCGAGTGCTCGCTGAGGGCTACAGCGCTACGCCCGTCGCGGCGAGCCGCGACAGCGGGCCCAGCGCGGAGGACTTCTGGGGGGGCGAGCCCGTCGGACTCCCGGAGCCGGGGCCCTCCCGCGCGCAACCGGGACTCGCGGAGCCCGGCCCCTCCCAAACCCAACCGCCCCACTCGGCCGGCGCGGACGAATGAGCTTCGGCGAGGATCTAGACCGACAGCGCGCTCACGTGATGCGCCTGGTTCGCCAGGCAAGTCACGGCTGGGCCGACGCGATGCGGGCCCATAAGCTCGCGCCCCCCGACGCGGGGTTCTCCGCGCGCCTGCGGGCCCTCGCCGACGCGGCCGCGAGCGAGCAGGTCGCTTGGGAGCATGCCCACGCCGCCGGACTGCTGTGGCGCCCGGTGCCCGGCGCCGAGACCGCGGAGCCGCCGTATGAGCTTCGTCCGGGCACAGGACGGCGCGGGCCCGAGGACATGTGGCAGAGATTCGACGCGGCGGTCGCGGAGCTAAATCGCGCGATCACGGGCTCGAGTGCTGCGGATGTGGCGGACGCGTTCGGTGAGATCGCCGCTGCCGCGGTCGCGCTCGCAGACGAGGTTGCCCACGACGACGAGGCGCCGTCTCGCACCCGCGGGGCTGCCTAGGCTAGAAGCCTCCACCAATTAGCGATCGCCACGGAGACGTTTACGAACCCTGAAGGCCGGGATGGCAAGTTGGGACGCAGAACACGATCGGAAGGAAGCGACGATGCCTCAGATCATCCGCCGACGGTTGATCGGCTACCCGCGTTCCTCGGCCAGCGTCGTCACGACCGCCTCATAGACCCCGGCTCCGTAGCCCACCGACGCGATGCGCACCCGGGCTCGCCCTGCGATCTCGGGTGCCAGTGTCGGGTCGCGCTCGAGCGCGTTGGCCACGACCCAGAACGTGCCGACGACAGACTCCGCTTCAAGGTCCTCGCGTGAGTCGCCCACGGCGATGCAGTCCGCGGCCGTGTACCCGCGCACCTGCATGTGCCTTGCCACCGCCCGCGCCTTGGAGGCGCCCGCAGGTATCAGGTGGTAGGCGTGGACGACCAGTCCCGGGAACCGGTCGGCGTGCTCGCGGATCACGCCGTTGTCCACGAGTCGCAGCCAGTCGAGACCTTCAGCGGCCAGCAGCGCCCCAACCTCATCGATGTCGACGGCTCCCCGGAACAGGTGTGATACCTCGCGCCCCGTTGACCACGGCGTGTGGTACTCGAGCCGCCCCGCGAACCGCCCGAGCAGCACTTCCGGCGCCCCCGACGCCTCGATCTGGTCATGGATCGATCCGCGCTCCACGCTCGGCTCGACGCCGCCCGTGAGCCACTCGAGCTCCTCGTCGACGACAAGCCCACACCCCAGCTCGAAGATATAGGCGCTGGAACCGATCAGTCGCGCACCCTCGAAGACGCTCGATTGCTTGCGTCCCGAGTACAGCACCACTTCCACGTCCGCCCGCCAGCACGCCTCGAGCGCGCGTACAGCCAGGGAGGAGAAACGCCCGTCTGCGCCGCGCAGCAGCGACGCTCCAGGGCCGAGCAACGTTCCATCGAGGTCCAGGTACACGCAGCGCACAGAGCGGGCGACCATACTGGCCAGTGATGGCGACCGTCCCTGAAACCGAGCCCTGGGCCGCTCTGCTCGAGACCGGCCGAACCGACGAGCGGCTCGTTCACGATGATTTTTATGGGGCGCGCTCCGCGCGCCTTGTTTCTGTCCCGGATGAGCTGAACGCCTCCGTTACATCCGCACTGCATCGGTCCGGGATCACGCATCTCTATTCCCACCAGGCGGAGGCGATCTACGCCGCGTTCGAGCGGCCCACGATCATCACCACAGGCACCGCCTCGGGAAAGTCGCTCTGCTTTCAGCTGCCGACGCTCGAGCTACTGACCTCCGACCGCACGGCGCGCGCCCTGTATCTCTACCCAACCAAGGCGCTGGCTCAGGACCAGGCGCGCGCGATCAGCGCCTTCGGTCTGGCCAAGCAGGTCCGGCCGGCGATCTACGACGGCGATACCCCGCGCCAGGAGCGGGCGGCGATCCGCAAGCGGAGCAACCTGATCATCACCAACCCCGACATGCTCCATCTGGGGATCCTGCCCCACCATCCCGCATGGGACGATCTGTTCGCAAACCTCGCGTTCGTGGTGCTGGACGAGGCGCACGTGTACCGGGGCGTGTTCGGGTCGCACGTCGCCAACGTGCTGCGACGGCTGCGTCGGATCGCCGCGATCCACGGAACCGAGCCACGGTTTCTGCTCGCGAGCGCCACGATCGCCAACCCGCTCGAGTTGGCTCAGCGTCTCACCGGCATCGAAGACTTCAACCTGGTCGCCCGCGACACCGCGCCGAAGGCCGCGCGCCGGGTCGCCATCTGGAACCCGCCGTTGCTCGACGAGTCCTTGGGATTGCGGGGCTCGGCACTGTACGAGGCCGCCGAGCTCTTGACCGAGCTGGTCAGCACCGGCGCGCGGACCATCTGCTTCATGAAGTCGCGCAAGGGGATCGAGCTGATCCTTCGGCATGCGCGCGACCGCCTCGACGCTGAGCTTGGCGAGAGGATCGCCCCCTACCGAGCCGGTTACACGCCTGCGCAGCGCCGCGAGATCGAGCAGCGACTGATCGGCGGCGATCTTCTCGCGGTGGTCGCGACCGACGCGCTCGAGCTCGGGATCGATATCGGCGAGCTCGACGCGGCGATCTGCGTCACCTTCCCCGGAACGGTCGCGAGCCTCCGGCAGATGTGGGGACGCGCGGGGCGCCGTGGACGCGGCTTGGCGGTTTATATCGCGGGCGAGGATGCGCTCGACCAGTTCTTCTGCCGTCACCCCGATGAGTTCCTCCAGCGACCGGTCGAGGCCGCAATTCTCGATCCCGACAGCCCGGAGATCTATGCCGAGCACCTGCTGTGCGCCGCGCATGAGGCGCCGCTGACTGAGGCCGATCACGCGATCTTCGGCGAGCAGTGGCGCGAGCACGCCGAGGAACTCGTCCGCGCTGGATACCTGCGCGAGCGCGCAGCGGGGTTCGTTCCGCAGCGAGCCGACGACTACCCGGCCGCTCAGGTGGCGCTTCGGTCTGCGTCCGCCGACGCGTTAGTGTTGGTCGATGCCGGCTCCGGCGAGGTGCTGGGTACCGTCGAGGCCGCCCGCGCGTATGGGACCGTCCACGAGGGAGCTGTCTATCTGCACCTCGGGCGATCCTACCGTGTCCTCGAGCTCGAGCTGCGCGCACGCCGGGTCCTGCTCGAGCCGTTCGACGGCGAGTACTTCACTCAAGCCAAGCGCGAGAGCATGACGTACATCGAGCGCCTGCATGAGCAGCGCACCGTTCACGGCGTGACGCTTTCGTTCGGGGCGGTCGTCTACTCGGAAACCGTTCTCGGTTATCAGCGTAAGGGCCTTCAGGATCATCAGGTGATCGACTTCCAGACGCTCGATTTGCCGACCGTCGAGTTCGGCACGAGGGCGCTGTGGTACGAGCTCGACGAGCTGATCGCAGCCGAACCGTTCCCGCCAGAGCAGCTGCTCGGTGCGTTGCACGCCCTCGAGCACGGGCAGATCGCGGTGCTGCCCCTGATCGCGATGTGCGACCGCTGGGACATTGGGGGCCTTTCGACCAACGCCCACCCCCAGACGGGAGGACCGGCGATCTTCATCTACGACGGGCATCCCGGCGGCGTTGGCATCACCCGCCGCGGATATGACCAGTTCGAGCGCCTGGTTGCCGACGCGCGGCGCTTGATCGGCGAGTGCCCGTGTAAGTCCGGCTGTCCCTCTTGCGTGCAGTCGCCGAAGTGCGGCAACCTCAACGAGCCGTTGTCAAAGCGGGGTGCCCTCGAGCTGCTCGGGCGAATGGCCGCTCACGAGATCTGAGCAAGCGACACAGCCCGTGCGGGGCGGCCTACTTGACGGCGAGCGTCGCGCTTCCAGTCAGCCCGCTCGTGCCCGCCGCGGTCCAGCCGGTGATCTCGCCCAGTGAGCTGAGGACCGTTCGCTCGAGTTGCGACGGCGGGTGTTTGAGCGTCAACTGCACCAAGGTGGGAAGGGCAATCCGGTACGCGACCGTCCCCTGGGCACCCGTGGCCACGGTCGCGGGTGCCGACGCAAACGCACGCAGCGCCGCGACCGGCGCGCTGCCGACGACGAGCTCATCGCCGACGACCCCGAGCGTAATGGCGGTGCCCGGCTCCTTGATCGAGTAGAAGCCGCCCCCCAGGCTCCTCACGCTCGTCGCCCGCGAGAACACGGCTTTCGGCTGGCTGACGAGCTTGGCGATCGTGCGACTGGCGGCGGCCGGGTCGCTGAGGAGCGCGCGCCCCATCGTCTTGTGCGTGTCGCTCTGCACGATCAAGTCGCCGGTCAGCATGCTCAGCAGGCTGTTGAGATCGACTCCGGTCTTGCGCAGGAGATTGGCCTGGCGCTGCTCGAAGGCTGCGTACTGGGCGGGGCTGGTGAGCTGCTCGGCGGCTTCGATGAACTTGATCGACTGCGCCGGATCGTTCACGGCGCTGACGATCGGCTCGGTTCCCGCGAGCCCCGGAGCATTCGTGCCTTCGGCGATCGGCAATTGTGAGCTCGTCAAAGGCGCCCCGCTCGTGTCGAGCCGGTACTGGAGAGTCAAGCCGGAGGAGTTGGCGGTGATCGCGGCGGCGTATCCGCGCAGCGCCGCCACCCACGGCACCCGGCGTGCCTTCGCCGCACTCGGCTGCGAGAGCACCCCGCTCACGTTGCCGAACGCCTCCATCAACGTGTTCCGGGTAGACCGCCCAGGTCGTGTGAGTACTCCGACTGGCTGATGCCGCTGCTGCTCGCGTGACGATCGAGGGCGCTTTCGAGGAGGCCCGTGGAGGAGCCGAGCAGGAGGGCTGGCCCGTTGATCGCGACCGCTTCGGATCCGAGCTGATACAGCGTCGCTCCGTCGTGGGTCCCGGCACTCGGCGCCCCGTGGAAGAGCTTCTTGACCAGCGAGCTCAGCGTCGCGGAGTCCTTCGTGATCCACGCGACCAGGAACTGATTGCGCGCGCCGGCGAGACCGTCGCCCGCAAGACCAAAAGCGACCGGGTTTCCGAGCAGCGGACGAATCTCGGCGTCGTAGTTGATCCCGATCTGCTGAAGCTTCGACATCAGCGCCGCCTCGCCGAGCGATCCCTCAGGAAACTGCCCGACCAGTCCCTGTCCCTGCTTGACGGCCGCCGAGCCCGGATCGGTCGCCACCGTCATCACAAATGGCGAGCTCGACGGGAAGTAGGAGAGCTCGGTGTTCACCGGACTCGCGGCCGGCTTTGAGCTGGAACCGCAGCCTGCGAGCGCGCAAGCGATAACGGTGACCAGAAAGAGCGTTCGGCGCATGGCAGGCGGTGCTCCTCAGAGTAACGGGAGCGACGCCAGCTCTCTTCCTCACGCCAGCGATTTCGGCCGCACGTATGCCGCCAGCCGTGCGCGCCCGGGCGCAAGCTCGCTCCAGGTGCACTCGAGCGTCAGCGTCGCGAGCGCGCCTGTCGGGAATTTGCGCTCGACCTCGGCGAGCTCGGAGCCGCCTGCAACTGCCCGCTCACCCCCCGCGAGCCGCAGCACCAACACTTGCAGCGCCGGGTTGTGGCCGATCACCATCACCGACCCGATTTCTTCCGGGATGCGTCGCAGGCGCTCGATAATTCCTGACGCGTTCGCCGCATAGAGCTCAGGCTCGATCAGCACCTCCCCGCCAGGCGCGACACCTTCGAGCGTCTCGCGCGTGCGACGAGCTGGCGAGCAAAGCACCTGCGCAGGAGCGATTCCGCTGTCTCGGACGTGCTGGGCGAGCAGCGCCGCCGCGCGCCGGCCTCGCGGGGCGAGCGGCCGCTCGCGATCGCTGAGCCCGGGGTCATCCCAGCTCGACTTCGCATGACGCAGGACGAACAGCAGCTTGCTCGACATCCGGGTTCATTCTCGCGTGTGGAGCGGCGGCGCCTGCCGGGCTTGCGCGCTGCCCAGGCGCTAGCATCGCCCGGCCAGGGCGAGATAGCTCAGCTGGTAGAGCACACGACTGAAAATCGTGGTGTCCCCGGTTCGAGTCCGGGTCTCGCCACTCCTCAAAAGTCCTGCTAAAGCGGCTTCTTGACTTCTTGAATAACAGGTGGGCGATCCCAGGCCCTCGACCGGGCGCGGCTCCGATCCGCTATTCGGCGGTGTGCACGTGTAGCCTGACCTCGCCCCGCCCCGCGTCGTACTCGAACAGTTCCGCGTAGCGTCCCCAGTCGATCGCCGTGTCGAGCTGTGCCCGGGCCTCGTCGCGACTGTAGTGGCTGGCCAGAAGGTCGATGAAGAACCCCTCGCGCAGCGCGCCGTCGCTCGAGTGCTCGAGCGCGCGGCGGATGCGGCGCACCAGCGGCACTTGCCGGAGCGCGGCGTCGCGGAAGATCTCCTTCGATCGCTGAATGTCGGCGCCGGCGAACCGCTTGCCGGTCTCGGTCAGGTTGAGGCGCCCGTTCTCGACCCTCGCGAAGCCGAGGATCGTCAGCGCATCGACGAGCGGGAACAGGTCGTCGATCGCGAATCCCACGACCCCAGCCAGATCGGCGAGGTCCGCGTCGTCGCCGCTCGCGAGCGCGAGCTCCGCAAGTCCGGCAATGCCGTCGACGCTCGCGTGCGGGAGCATGACGTGCTGAACGCCGCCACCCTCCTGATCCTCGGTGGGGTGTGCAGCGGCCGTCGGGCGGTCGGTCATGATCCCGTAAATCTCGTCGACGAGGGCGCTGAACTGCTCGTCGCGCCGGTCGCGCGGGCGCTGGAGAGCGCATGCGAGTTCGGCGCGGATCCGCCCCGGGTTCGTGCCGAGCACGATCACCCGGTCGGCGAACGTTACGGCCTCCTCGATGTTGTGGGTGACGATCAGGATCGCCTGCGCGGGGAACTCGTCAGCCTGCCACAGCTCGAGCAGCTCGGTCCGGAGGTTCTCGGCGGTGAGCACGTCGAGTGCGCTGAACGGTTCGTCCATCAGAAGCAGGTCGGGCTCGACGACGAGGGCGCGTGCGAATCCGACGCGCTGTCGCATTCCGCCCGAGAGCTCTTTGGGGAACGCCGACTCGAAGCCGTCGAGGCCGATCAGGTCGATCGCCTCGAGCGCCTGACGAGCGCGCTGCTCGACCTCGTCCCCCTTCGCCTCGAGCCCGAGCTCGACGTTCTGCTGAACCGTCAGCCACGGCAGCAGGGCGAACGTCTGAAACACGAGCGAGACGCCCGGGTTGATCCCCTGCAGCGGCTTGCCGCGGTAGGTGACGGTCCCGCTGGACGGCAGCACCAGACCGGCGATGCATCGCAGCAGAGTCGATTTCCCGGAGCCGGACTTGCCGAGCAGCGCAACGATCTCCCCGGGCTGGACGTCGAGGTTGATCCCTTCGAGCACCGGCAGCTCCCCGCCGTCGCGCGTGGCGAACGTCTTCGTCAGGTCGCGCACGGAGACGAGCGTCCGGCGCGCAGCGACTCGGGCGCTCGGGCTCATGTGAGGCATCATGACCCTAAAGCGCGTACCGGGTCTCGGCGAGCCGGTAGAGCCGTCGCCAGAAGAGGCGATTGACGCTCACCACGATAACCGCCATCACGGCGACTCCGCAGATCAGTTTCGCCTTGTCCCCGGCGTTGCTCGCGCCGACGATGTAGGCGCCAAGGCCGGTCGCGGTCAGCGTCGTGTGGTGATAAGTCACGACCTCGGCGACGATCGACGCGTTCCAGGCGCCCCCGGCCGCGGTGATGCCCCCGGTCACGTACGAGGACAGGATCCCGGGGATGATCAGCCGCTTCCAGCGCTGCCAGCCGCGCACGCCGAGGACATCCATCGCCTCGCGCAGGTCGGACGGGATCGCCGACGCGCCGGCGATCACGTTGAACAGGATGTACCACTGCGCGCCGAGCGCCATGAGCAGAATCCCGCCGATGTTGATGCTGACCCCGAGCTTGATGAACACCAGCGTGGCGAACGGAAAGAGGAAGTTGGCGGGGAAGCTCGCGAGCACCTGGACGATCGGTTGCGCGAGGCGCGCGACGCGCGGATCAATCCCGATCCATACGCCGACCGGGACCCACACGAGCGTCGCGAACACGAGCAGCACGACGACCCGGCCGAACGTCGCCGCGCCGAGCGCGAAGCAGTGCGCGATCTGCCCAAGTCCGACGCCCGGGCTCGTGGCGATGTAGTGCAGCGCCTCGTAGGCGCCGTAGGCGACGAGCGCGCCCACGACCGCGGCGAACACGATGTCCCCGATGCGCCGGCGGCCGGCCGCGACGGCGGGCGGTGTGTCGTCGCGTCCGAGGATCCGCATCGCTTTTCCGAGCGGCTCGGCGAGCCGTGCCCGCAGGCGCCCGAGGACGCGCGGCCAGGACGAGCGCGTGAGGATGTCGAGCACGACCGAGCGCTGTGTCTCCGCTGCCTCCGTCGTCTCGTAGCGGAAACGCTCGGACCAGGCAACGAGCGGGCGCCAGAAGACGATGTTGACCGCGATCACCATGACGATCATCGTTGCGATCGCGAGCCCGACGGCGCCGAGGTCTCCCTTCGCGATCGCTGCGGCGACGTACGATCCGATCCCGGGCAGCGAGTAGGTGTGGTTGTGCAGCGAGATCGCCTCGGACGCGACCAGGAAGAACCAAGCGCCCCCGAAGCTCAACATCCCGTTCCAGACCAGGCCGATCGCGCCGCTCGGCACCTCGATATTCCAGAACCGCTGCCAGCGCGTCAGCCGGAGCGACCGGGAGAGTTCGTCCAGCTCACGCGGCAGGCTCTTCAGCGACGCGTAGAAAGAGAACGTCATGTTCCACGCTTGCGCGGTGAAGATCGCGAAGATCGAAGCTGCCTCGAGGCCAAGCTCGCTGTGCGGGAAGACCGCGATGAATGCGGTCACCGTGATCGTCAGAAAGCCGAGCACCGGCACCGACTGGAGGATGTCCAGGATCGGCACGAGCACCTTCTCCGCGCGGCGGCCGCGCGCCGCCGCGTAGCCGTAGACGAGCGTGAACACGAACGAGAAGAACAGCGCGATGAACATCCGCAGCAGGCTCCGCGCCGCGTCGTATGGAAGCCGCGCCGGATTGGTCGAGACGTGCTGCAGCGCAGATGGAGAGAACGACGCGGTCGCGCCGTGGCCGACACGTAGAACCCCGTAGAGGAGCACCAGCACGGCGATCAGCACGGCGATGTCGATCGGCGAGAAGGGCCGGAGGAGGCCGGCCCGGAAAGGCGTGTAGCTGCGTAGCGTCGTCACGGCCTGGCAACGCTAACGGCATGGCGCTGCCGCGGATGTGAACTCGCTGTCAACGACCGCTCTTCGAACAAGCGCGAGCGCGACCAGGCGCCGCCAGTCTGGACACGCGGGCCTCGCCACGTCGACGCCCCGACGCCCACTGTGGATCGGAGCCGGCACCCGCATGGTCTGTTGCGTTCTGTGTGGCTCGATGTGAGACGCGGCCGCGTCGATGCCGTCGATCGCGGCGTCGCACAGCACGCGTGTCCAGATCGTCGGCCCGCGCGCATGGGTGTGACCGGCTGGCCGCCGGGTGATCCCACGACCCAAGCGTCAACGACCACAGCGGGAACGCCGCCGAGTTCGACGGCGTTGGGTGATCGTCGGACCTCCTTCACGGAATCTTGATGATCTGCAGGCCGTTCTGCACAAGGTCTTCACAGGGCGAGCTCTACCGTAGGTGCGTCAGAGAATGTCATTGGTCCCAGCGTCACAGCGATGAAGTCCGTAGCGCTTTCGATACAACGGGGGTGGGCATGCCGAACGGGTCGGCCGATCAGCCGCCGTTGCTCGGCCGTTGGCTGTGAGGTTGGAAGCTGCCGCGGGCATCGCCCGAGCCGGTCCGCTACCGGTGGTCGCCGTTCGCTTTCGTGGTCGCTAGCCCGGCGATGTGGCGGTCGGATTGATGGTTAGCCTAGGCCCGAGTGGCCGGCGGATACTGGCCTGTGATGACGAGTTGCGGATTCTCCGCGCGCTGAAGGTGATCCTCCGCGGGGAGGGCTACGAGGTGCTGACGGCCGCGAACATGGAGGGGGCGCTGGACGTCGTGGCGATCTCGCCGGTGGACGCGGCAATCGTGGATCTAGTGCTGCCCGACGGCGATGGCATCGAGCTGTGCCGTCGGCTGCGGGAGTGGAGCGAGATGCCGATCATCGTCCTGTCGGCGGTCCACGAAGAGGAGAAGAAAATCCAATCACTCTCGGTCGGCGCGGATGATTACATCACCAAGCCGTTCAGTCCTCGGGAGTTGGTCGCGCGGCTCGGGGCGGTGCTGCGGCGCGCGTCCCCGGAGCCGGAGGAGAGCCTGATCGCCGCCGATGGCTTGGAGGTCGACCTGGTAGCCCATGTTGTTCGCCGCGACGGCGAGGAGATTCATCTGACGCGCACCGAGTTTGAGCTGCTGCGCGTGTTGGTGCGCAATCGCGGGCGACTGCTGACGCACCGGGCGCTGCTATCGGAGGTGTGGGGGCCCGGGTACGCCGATGACACTCAGATCCTTCGCACCCACATCGCGCGCTTGCGGCGCAAGATCGAGCCGCCCGACGATGCTTGCCGGCACTACGTTCGCACCGAGCCAGGCGTGGGCTTCCGGTTCGACCCCAGGTAGCGCCGATTCGACGGGGATGGTCTTTCTCCCCATGTCCAGGCAAGTGACCTAGCACGCCCTCGACCGGGCCGGAGTGGTGCAAGCGGCGAGCTTCTTCACGGAATCTTGATGCGCTGCCTCGTGATCTGCACGTGAGCGTCACAGCGAGGGACCTACGGTAAGCGGGGCTAGAGAAGGGCAACCGTGAGATGAAGCTCCTTACGCTCCGGAAACACCGGCAGGAAGCATGCCGGACGGCCATGTCCATCAGGCCGCAGCGGCTTGGTGTCCGCGTTCGTGTGTTGGTGCGTCGCTGGTGGCTTGATCGTGAGCTGGCCGATGGGTGCGCGTGTGAGGCTTCCGAGGACCTCGCTTGGCGTGCCACGCAACTTGCAGATCCTGCGACTCGCCATCAGCTCGCTTGCTCGTTGCGCAGAGTCGTCGGCGACGCGGAGAGCCCGCGCGAGGCTTTGCTCTCCTCCGCGGTGCCGGTGCACCGCCAAGAAGTCGTGCGGTGGCGCGAGGCCGTGCTTGGCGTGGCCGAGCGGTTGGAGCGCCCGGCCCCGGTCAATCCCTGCGGCGTCGCACGCGTGATGGTCTTCCTGACCGACGGTACCGGGCCCCTCTACAGTCGCTACTCGGGACGCTCGATCAGCGATGCGGTCTGGTGGATCGCCGACGGATTGCAGCTGTGTCCTCCCCACGCCTGGGGTTGTCCGGTGATCATGAAGCTTGACCCGGAGCACGTCGCGTGGACGTGCGGCCGCTGTGGCGCGATCGCCACTACCGGCGATCCAGCGGTGAGGCCCGCGTAGGGCGGTTTCGTGTCCGCCGGCGCTCGAAGGAACTCCGTATGACCGAGCGGTGGCCGATATGACCGTAACCGGTTGGATCCAGATCGTCGCCCTGGTCGCCGTGCTGACGGCCCTGACGCAGCTTTTGGGTGGCTACATGGCGAAGGTTTACCAGGGCGAGCGCCTCGCGCTGACCCGGGTGCTCGCGCCGGTCGAGCGGATCGCGTACCGCATCTGTCGCGTCAGCGCGGGCGAAGAGCAGGACTGGAAGGAGTACGCGCGCTCGCTGCTGCTGTTCAGCGCCGCGGGCTGGCTGCTGCTGTATCTGATCCTCCGGACGCAAGCGAGTCACCTGTTCAACCCGCAGTCGTTCGCCGCTGGGCCGTGGAATCTGTCGTTCAACACCGCCTCCTCGTTCATTTCTAACACCAGCTGGCAGTACTACGCCGGGGAGGCGACGCTGTCGTACTTCTCGCAGATGGCTGGGATCACGGTCGCGAGCTTCACCTCGTGCGCGACCGGGATGGCGGTCGCCGCCGCAGTGATCCGGGGGCTTGGGCGCCGCGGGACCCACCGGCTGGGGAACTTCTGGGTTGATCTGACCCGCTCGCTTCTGTATGTGTTGCTGCCGCTCTCGGCGGCAGTTTCGATCTTCCTTGTCGCCTCGGGTGCTCCGCAGACGCTCGAGCACTATCTGAACGCCCGTGGCCCGACCGGGCTGGCGCGGACGATCGCGGTCGGGCCGGTCGCATCGCAGGAGGCGATCAAGCTGATGTCCGGCGACGGCGGCGGGTTCTTCAACACGAACTCGGCGCACCCGTTCGAGAACCCGACGGGCCTGTCGAACTTCGTCGAGCTGCTGCTGATGCTGCTGATCCCGGCGGCGTTCACCGCCACATTCGGCCGGATGATCGGTCGCCCCCGCCAGGGATGGGCGCTGTACGCGGCGATGATCGTGATGTTCGTTGGCGGCACGGCGGTGCTGTACGCGGCCGAGGTCCACGGCAGCCCCGCACAGCACGCCGCCGGCCTGCACACCCATCTCGTCGGCGGCTCAACGGGCGGGAACATGGACGGCAAGGAGCAGCGGTTCGGCGTCGCCGGCTCGGCACTGTTCGTTTCCTCCGGCACCGCCAGTGGCGACGGGGCCGTCGACAGCGGCGTTGAGTCGTTCACCGGGCTCGGCGCCGGGGTGGCGATGGCGAACATGATGACCGGCGAGGTGATCTTCGGCGGACCCGGCTCCGGTCTGTACGGCATGCTGCTGCTGGTCGTACTCGGCGTGTTCCTCGCCGGGCTGATGGTCGGGCGAACACCCGAGTACCTCGGCAAGCAGATCCAAGCCCACGAGATCAAACTCGCCTCGATCGGGTCCTTGTTCGTGCCGCTGCTCGTGCTCGTGTTCACAGCGATCGCCGTTGCGACCCCTGCCGGCCGTCAGTCGATCTCGACCCACGGCCCGCAGGGATTCGCCGAGTCGGCGTACGCGTACTTGTCACAGGCGCAGAACAACGGCTCCGCGTTCGCCGGCTACAGCGGCTTCGTCCAACCCGTCGCCGGCAACGCGGGTGCGCACGGGATCACGTTCGCGGACCTCGCCGGTGGCTGCGTGATGACGCTCGGCCGGTTCGTCCCGATCCTCGCCGCGCTCGCGCTCGCGGGCTCGCTCGGCCCCCGCCGGTTCGCGCCGCCTGGCCTCGGCACGCTGCGAACCGACACGCCGACGTTCGTGATCTTCCTGATCGGGTTCGTGGCGATCTTCGCCGTCCTCACCTTCCTCACCGTCCTCATGCTCGGACCGCTCGCGCAAGCGCTCAGCTCGCAGATGCTCGAATGAGCGGCTACGTTCGACGCCGTCGCAGTTCCTAGCAAGGAGCGGTGTGGGCGGATCTCCGGATGCGCTTCGTGGCAGCCGTCACTTGCGGTCAAAGAGTGCCCCGACCGTGTGTGTTCCACGCCCGTGTTCAAGAGGGCCATCTTCACAACATCTTTATGCCGCGGGCTGGTTTTGGCACATGGTCTTGACGTGACAGCGGCCAGGATGTGCGCATGGATGCTGTCGCAATCGCGCTCGGGATTCTCATGTTCGCGATCTTGATCGCCCTGATCTATGGGATCGAGCGAATATGAGTTTGGTGTCGGGGACGATCATTTTCAGCCATATGAGTGGCGCGGATTTGTTTGGGTTGGTGGTGTCGGTGATCGTTTGCGGCTATTTGCTCTACGCGTTGTTGCGGGGGGAGAAGTTCTAGTCGGATGACGTTCCTTGGCTGGCTGACGATCTTCCTGTTCGCGGGGATCCTGACGGCGCTCGCGATCCCGCTTGCGCGTTATATGGCGGCGGTGTATACGGGCGAGCGCACATTCCTCGACCCCGTGTTCCGCGTCCCGGAACGTTGGCTTTACAGGGTCATGCGGGTCGATCCGACCAGGGGTCAGGATTGGAAGGCGTATGCGAAGTGCTTGATTATCTTCTCGCTCGCGGGCTGGCTGCTCTTGTATTTCATCTTGCGCACGCAGACGCTGTGGAACTGGACCGGACTGAACCCGCAGCACTTCCATTCGGCGCCGTGGAATGTGACGTTCAACACCACTTCGTCGTTCATGACGAACACGAACTGGCAGTACTACAGCGGCGAGACGACGATGACCTACTTCAGCCAGATGGCGGGGCTGACGGTTCAGAACTTCCTCTCCGCCGGGGTTGGGATCGTCGTCGCGGTCGCGTTGATCCGCGGGATCATCTCGCGTAGCGGCAAGAGCCTGGGCAACTTCTGGCAGGACATTGTGCGCACCGTCCTGTATGTGCTGTTGCCGATCTCGTTCGTGGTCGCGTTGGTGCTGGTGTTCCAGGGGTCGATCGCGAACTTCTCGTCGTATTTGACGGTGCATGGGGTCACGGGTTTGACGCAGTCGATCGCGATGGGACCGGTCGCCTCGCAGGAGGCGATCAAGGAGCTCGGCACCAACGGTGGTGGGTTTTTCAACACCAACTCGGCGCACCCGTTCGAGAACCCGACCGGGTTCTCGAACCTCGTCGAGATGTTGACGGTGCTGATCATTCCAGCGGCGCTGATCTTCATGTACGGCCGGATGGTCGGCAACCGCCGCCAGGGGTACGCGATCTACTCGACGGTGATGATCATGTTCCTTGGCGCGTGTGTGGTGGCGTATATCGCCGAGGCGCACGGCTCGCCCGCGCAGCATGCCGCCGGGCTGCACACGGGCGTGATCCACGGCTTGAGCGGCGGGAACATGGAGGGCAAGGAGCAGCGGTTCGGGATCGCCGGCTCGGCGCTCTTCGATGTCGTCACGACCGTCACTTCGTGCGGCGCGGTGAATAGCGCGATCGAGTCGTTCACGGGGATCGGCGGCGCGGTGCCGATGGCGAACCTGTCGGCGAGCGAGGTGATCTTCGGTGGTGTGGGCACGGGCTTGTATTCGATCCTTTTGTATGTGCTGTTGGCGGTGTTCATCGGCGGGTTGATGGTCGGGCGCACCCCGGAGTACCTGGGGAAGAAGATCGAAGCGCGCGAGATCAAGCTGATCGCGCTCGGAATCCTGATCACGCCGTTGGCGGCGTTGTTCTGCACCGCTGTGGCGACGGCGAGCCGCAGCGCGCGCGCGCTCTCGATCTCCGCCGCCGCGAGCGGTAGCCCGCAGGGGTTCTCGGAGACGTTCTACGCGTATCTCTCGCAGGCGAACAACAACGGCTCGGCGTTCGCGGGGTACACGGGGTTCATCCAGCCCAACGCCGGGAACCTCGGCTCGCACGGAATCACGCTCGCGAACCTGCTCGGCGGGTTCGACATGCTGTTCGCGCGCTACGCGCCGATCCTGTTCGCGCTCGCGGTCGCCGGCTCGTTCGCGGGCAAGCGGATCAGCCCCGCGGGGCTGGGGACGATGCGGACCGATAACGGCACGTTCGTGGTGTTGCTGTTCGGCGTGATCGTGCTCGTCGGCGCGCTGACGTTCTTCCCCGCCCTGCTGCTCGGACCGATCGTGCAGGGCCTGACCGGACACCTCTACTGACATGAAACGAGACATCGTCACCTCCGCAATCGCGATCGTCGTGCTGACGCTGCTGTGCGGGATCCTGTACCCGCTCGTGATCACGGGGATCAGCCAGGTCGCTTTCCCGGGGAACGCGAACGGCCAGAAGGTCTACGTGGGCGGCAAGCTCGTCGGGTCGAAGATCATCGGTCAGCAGTTCGCCGACCAGGTGGTCAAGAACGGTAAGCCACAGGTCGATAAGAACGGCAACCCGGTCACGAACCCGGATCCGCGCTACTTCCAGGGTCGCCCGTCGGCCACGGTCCCGCCGTACAACGCGGCCGCGACGACGTTCTCCAACTTGGGACCGAACAACACCGCGACCGAGCAGGCGATCGCCTCGAACATCCAGGCGTACCTCGCGCTCGAGAAGCCGTATGACCCTGGCCTGAGCGTCGCGAAGGTTCCGGTCGACGCCGCCAACAGCTCGGCCTCGGGGATCGACCCCGACATCTCGATCGCCAACGCCGACATCCAGGCGCATCGCGTCGCCGCGGTTCGCCACCTGTCGCTGTCGCAGGTCGACCAGCTGATCTCCACCTACACCCACGGGCGCGGGCTCGGGTTCTCCGGCGAGCCCGGTGTGAACGTGCTCGAGCTGAACCTCGCGCTGAACCGTTTGACAGGGGGGCACTGATGTCCGTCGATACCGCTCCCGGGAGCACCCCTTCCGAGCGCCGCGCGATCTCGCTGTTCCAGCGCGAGATCGTCTACCCGGCGCTGATCGACAGCGTCAAGAAGCTCGACCCGCGCGTCCAGGTCCGCAACCCGGTGATGTTCGTGGTCGAGATCGGCGCGGTGATCACGACCGTGACCTGGCTGATCCAGGTGTTCGGCGGCAAACCGCTCGGCGGCGGTCACGAGCCGTCGTGGTACACGTTCACGATCTCGTTCTGGCTGTGGCTGACGGTCGTGTTCGCGAACATGGCCGAGGCGTTCGCCGAAGGCCGCGGACGCGCGCAGGCGGAGACGCTGCGCGCGATGCGACAGGAGACTGTCGCGAGGATGGAGGACGGCTCCACCAAACAGGCGTCCGAGCTGACCAAGGGCGACGTTGTGGTGGTCGAGGCGGGTGAGCTGATCCCGGGCGACGGCACCGTGGTCGAGGGGATCGCGTCGGTCGACGAGTCCGCGATCACGGGCGAGTCGGCGCCCGTGATCCGCGAGTCCGGTGGTGACCGCAGCGCGGTCACGGGCGGCACGCGCGTGCTCTCGGACCGGATTCTGGTCGAGATCACCCAGGAGCCGGGTCACTCGTTCCTTGACCGGATGATCACGCTCGTCGAGGGCGCCGAGCGGCGCAAGACGCCGAACGAGATCGCGCTCAACATTCTGCTCGCCGGGCTGACGCTGATCTTCATGATCGTCGTCGCGACGTTGCGCCCGTTCGGCCTGTTCGCGCACACACCGATCTCCGAGACGACGCTGATCTCGCTGCTCGTCGCGTTGATCCCGACGACGATCGGCGCGCTGCTCTCAGCGATCGGGATCGCCGGCATCGACCGGCTCGTGCGCCGTAACGTGCTCGCGCTCTCCGGCCGCGCGGTCGAGGCCTCCGGCGACGTCGACGTGCTGCTGCTCGACAAGACGGGCACGATCACGATCGGCAACCGGCTCGCGTCAGAGTTCATCGCGATGCCCGGCGTTTCCGAGGCCGAGCTCGCCGAGGTCGCGCAACTCTCCTCGCTCGCCGACGAGACCCCCGAGGGCCGGTCGATCGTCGTCCTCGCCAAGCAGTACGGGATCCGCGAGCACGACATGTCCTCGCTGCACGCCGACTTCGTGCCGTTCACCGCGCAGACCCGGATGAGCGGCGTCGACCTCGACGGGCAGCAACTGCGCAAAGGCGCCGGCGAGGCCGTGATCAAGTTCGTCACCGCCGAGGGCGGCCGGCCCCCCCGCGAGCTGCAACCCGTGCTCGATCGGATCGCCCGCGAGGGCGGCACCCCACTCGCGGTCTCGCGCGACTCCCAGGTGATGGGCGTGATCTACCTCAAGGACACGATCAAGGAAGGCATGACCCAACGCTTCGACCACCTCCGGGCGATGGGCATCCGGACGATCATGATCACCGGCGATAACCGCCTCACCGCCGCCAAGATCGCCGAGGAATCGGGCGTCGACGACTTCCTCGCCGAGGCCACACCCGAAGCCAAACTCGAACTGATCAAAGACCAGCAAGCGTCGGGGCGGCTGATCGCGATGACCGGCGACGGAACCAACGACGCCCCCGCGCTCGCCCAGGCCGACGTCGGCGTTGCGATGAACACCGGCACCCAGGCCGCCCGCGAGGCCGGCAACATGGTCGACCTCGACTCCAACCCGACGAAGCTGATCGAGATCGTCGAGGTCGGCAAGCAGCTGCTGATCACCCGCGGCGCGCTGACCACCTTCTCGATCGCCAACGACGTCGCCAAATACTTCGCGATCCTCCCCGCAATCTTCGTCACCACCTGGGCGACCACCACACACGGCAAAAGCCCACTGCACGTGCTCAACATCATGAACCTCGGGACACCCGAGTCCGCCGTGATCTCGGCAATCATCTTCAACGCGCTCGTGATCCCGGCGCTGATCCCAGTCGCCCTGCGCGGGGTCCGCTACCGCCCAATCGGCGCCAGCGCACTGCTCAGACGCAACCTCTGGATCTACGGCCTCGGCGGGATCATCGCCCCATTCATCGGCATCAAACTAATCGACCTCATCGTCCACAACCTGCTCGGCGCATGACAAGCGAACACGCGCTCGGTCCTGTGCCGCTTCCAGCTGTCATGATTGCGCTGCAGGCCGTCTCGCAATCGCTCGACGTGCAGGATTGATGCGATATCAGAAAGCCACCGGCTGCTCGTGATCGCCGGCAGCCGCTCCTCACCTCGACCGCCGCGCGCGCTGAAGCTGAAAAGCGGATCATGAGCGTTGTGTGATCGAGGGTTGTGCGGCCAGCAATGGGGCATCGAAGCGACGAGGTCCACGAGACGGACAAGCAGTCCGACGTCCGCAGACCCGGGCCGGAGACTCTGAGCAGCGACCGAGCAGTACTCCAGCATCCTCAGGCAGATGAACGAGCGGCGACCCGCGGCCGTTACAAGATCTTCCTCGGGATGGCGGCCGGGGTCGGGAAGACGTACCGGATGCTCCAGGAGGGACAGGCGGAGGCGGAAGCCGGGCGGGACGTTGTGATCGGCTATATGGAGCCGCACGGCCGCGCCGAGACCGTCGCGCTGGGGGAGGGCCTGGAGGTGATTCCGCGCCGCCGGGTGACCTACCGGGACACGACGCTGGAGGAGATGGACCTGCCCGCGATCCTGCGCCGGCGCCCGGAGCTGTGCTTGATTGACGAGCTCGCGCACACGAACGCCCCCGGGGTCGAGCACGAGAAGCGCTACCGGGACATCGAGGATGTGCTCGCGGCCGGGATCGACGTGTTCTCGACCGTCAACGTGCAGCACCTGGAGAGCCTCAACGATCAGGTGTGCGAGCTGACGGGCATCCGCGTCCGGGAGACGGTGCCCGACTCGGTGCTCGGCTTGGCCGATGACGTGGTGCTGATCGACATCACGCCCGAGTCGCTGATCGAGCGCCTGCTCGCGGGGAAGGTGTACCCGGGCGAACGCGTGCAGGCGGCGCTGAATAACTTCTTCAGGCTCGAGAACCTCTCAGCGCTGCGCGAGGTTGCGCTCAGGCAGGTCGCCGAGGAGATCGAGGCCAAGCGCATCCCCTCTGACGCGGGGGGCGCACGCGCGCGCGAGGAGCGGATGATCGACACCGCTGTGCCGCAGGCGATCGGGGAGCGGTTGCTCGCGCTGATCACGCCCAGACCCCTGTCGCAGAGGGTGGTGCGGCGTGCCTATCGCTCTGCGCAGCGCCTCGGCGCCGAGCTCGACCTGCTGTGGGTCACCGACCGTGAGCCGACCGCGGAGGAGCGGGAGCAGATCGAGGCGCTGCGCCGGCTCGCCAGCGTGCTCGGCGCGCACCTGCTGATCGAGCACGGCGACGATGTCGCGGGCGTAGCCCAACGCGTCGCGAACGAGCGCGGCACGACCTACGTGCTGATGGGGACACCCAAGCCGCGCAACGCGATCCGCCGCCTGATCCAACCGGCGCTCCCATTCCGGCTGCTCAGACTGCTCCCCGGCGTCGACCTCCGGATCGTCGCCGACCGGACCCAGCGACCCACGGAGGAGCCATGACCGCAGTGCTCCTCGCGCTGGTCGTCGCGTTGGCGGTCGCGGTCGTCGCGCTCGCGGCTGCCAATCTCCGGTACCGCGCCCGGCGGCCACCGGGGATCCCGGCAACCGCGACGCGGCGGATTCTGTTCCCGTTCGTCGCCTACGCGCTCTCGCCCCGCGCGCTTGACGCCGCACTGCGGCTCGCGAACGCAGAGGACGCAACCCTCGTCCCCGTATTCCTGGCCCGCGTGCCGCTCCGCCTGCCGCTCGACGCCCCGCTGCCGAGGCAGTCCGGGATCGCGCTCCCCCTGCAAGAGGCGATCGAGCACCGCGCGCAAGCGTTCGGGATTGTCGTCGACGCCCGGATCGAGCGTGGGCGCACCTACCGCCACGCGCTCAGGCAGACGATCGCCAACGAGCGCTTCGACCGGATCGTGATCGGCGCCTCAGCGCACGGAGAAGTCGGCTTCGACCCCGACGACGTCGCCTGGCTGCTGGCCAACGCCCCCGGCGAGATCGTCGTGCTGCGACCCAGCCAGGAAGAGCAAATCGGACCGCCGCCGCCACGCCGCCGGCGACGCACCCGCACCCGGAGCCCACGCGCTCGCGCGCCGCAGGTAGCGGAGCTGGGGTCAGGACGCCAACAGCCGCCCGGGTGACGACAGTCAGCGGCGTCACACCCGGTGGGCAACCTGCCGGGCCGCCTGCGTTCGTGGGCCCAATTCAACCCAAGGAGCGCGAGCCCTAATTCCTCCGCGCCGGGTCGTCCATCGGCAACGCGTCGCACGCCCAGTCGGACCGCTTCCAGTCAGGAACGGGGGTTTCCCGGCCTGGGCGTGGAACAAATCGCGATCGTTCGACGAGCGCCATCCGGTGGATGTATCGCGGGCAGTTCGGGAACACCTGAGTCGCGCGCACCCGGACGATGAACTGCGCGCCCGGGCAGTGGCCGATCAGCGGGTCGCGCTCGTCGATGCTCGCGACCCCGTTGAGTCGCAGCCGTGACGGCCGCGCGGAGACGAAGTCGATGAACAGCATTCCCACGTCCGGGTTCTCGACCAGGTTCCCCATCGACAAGTACATCCCGTTGCCGTCGTAGTTCGGGAACGCGACCGTGCGTTCGTCGAGCACCCGGACGAAGCCGGGATCGCCTCCTTTGTACGAGCATTGAGGCCGGCCGTCCGCGTCCGCCGTGGCGAGGAAGAACATGTCCATGCGCTCGATGAAGGCGCGGTCCTCGGGATCGATCGTGGGGCGGGAGAGGAATTTCTCGTCGAGGCGGTCGGCCAGCCGTCGCGTGTCGAAACGGTCCTGCAGTCTGCGGGAGCCTTCGTGGTAGGGCGAGCTCATTCCTCGGGCTCCTCCTGGTCTGCCCTCTCGTGCCCCAAGACATCCTCCCGGCTGTAATGCCCGACCGAGTCAAACCACCGTTTCGCGTGCAGCCCGCGACGCAGGTCGCAGTCGGCGACCACGATCCCCTCCTCCCCGTATAGAGGTCCGCCGATCACCTCACCCCAGGTTGGCTCGATCACTGCCGCGCCGCCGCGGCCGAACACCTCCTTACCTGGGGGAAGTGATACCGGGAAGTCGTCGGGGAAAGCGCTCGACGGGATGAATTGCGGCGCCGACACGACGAACGCCCCCGACTCGATCGCGATGTGGCGCATTGATGCCAGCCAGCCGTCGCTGTCGTCGGCGGTCGGCGCGACCCAGATCTGCGGGCCGCCGCGATACACCGCGTAGCGCGCGAGGGGCATTCGGTTCTCCCAGCAGATCAGGCCACCTACGCGTGCGTCAGCGGCATTGACGACCGCCAGATCGTCACCGGCGCCGATCCCGTGGAAGAGCCGCTCGTGCTGGGTCGGCATCAGCTTGCGGTGGCGGGCGAGGAGGCCCGAAGGCCCCAGATAGACGACCGTGTTGTAGAGCGTTCCGGGCCGCTCGGACTCCCGCTCGTTGACTCCGAGAACGCAGAACAGATCGCGCTCCCGGCAAACGCCGACCAGTCGATCCAGGAGCGGCCCGGGTACATCGACCGAGTTTGCCCACAAGCGCTCCCAAAGCTCATCCCAGCCTCCGAAACCGGCCGCGCCCCGCGCCCACGAGTTGGACGGGTACAGCGGGATAAAGCATTCCGGCAGCACGGCGAGCTGTACGCCCCGGTCCGCCGCCGCAGCGAGCAGCCGCTCGGCCTTCTGTGCGCATCGCTCAGCGTCGAGAATCACCGGCGCCGCCTGGATCGCTGCAACGCGCACCGTCGGGAAGCCCGTCACTGTGAGAGCCTAACCGGGCGCTTGATCACGGCGGTGCCGGGAACGAAGTCCTCACCGGCTTTGGTGGTCATGCCCACCCCATTGGCTGAAAGCCGCTGGTTGTGGGGGCGGAGACGATCAGCACGGAGGCGGGCTCCGAGGCGTGGTTGCGGATCGTCCGACGGTGAGGAGGATCGAGCCGCGCGAACGTCCCCGCCGGCGCGGCGTGCTCCTGGCCGTCGATCACCAACGTGGGCGAGCCGGAGATCACGTAAAACAGCTCTTCTTGGTCGCGTTCTGTCTCATCGTGCTCCGGGATCGACTCGCCGGGTGGGATCTCGACGAGGTTGACGCCTAACGCCTGGCAATCGAGCGAGCGTCGCACGAGTGTCCAGTTCCCAGTCCGCTCGAGCTCCTCGCGGTGCGCGATCGTGTAACCGTCATCCCGTTTCATCGCTCCTCCTCGCCCTCGCCAGACTCCGTCTCAGCTCGCCCTCGCGTAGTTGCTTGCCCCGTACCAATCGACGACGACTACCGACTCGTCGCCCACGACCACGATCTGCGCCTCGCCGTTAGAAGACTCGCGCCTCTCTTCAGGCTGCTCAAAGCTCTTGTGTGCAGTCTTCTGCATCACGGCCCCTTTCCTTGCCGGAAATGATACGAGCGCGATTCTTATCTACTAGTAGATCAGTGTCAAGCCATATCTGCAACAATCGCGCGGTGGCCACCACGACGACCGGTAGCTCGAAGGCGCCCCCGGAGAAGGGGCAGACGGCGCAGCGAATCCTCGACGCAGCCGAGCAGCTCGTGCAGGTGCGGGGATTCAACGCTTTCAGTTACGCCCACATCGCCGCCGAGCTGGGGATCACCAAGGCCAGCCTGCACTATCACTTCTCCGGCAAAGCGGAGCTGGGGCAAGCGCTGATCGCGCGTTACGCGCAGCGCTTCGCGCTCGCGCTCGAGGAGATCGACAGCAATGCGGCGACCTCCGCCCCGGCAAAGCTTGCCGCCTACGCGGGCCTCTACGCCGAAGCGGTGCGCGGCCAGCGCATGTGCCTCTGCGGCATGCTCGCGGCCGAATACCAAACGCTCCCTAAACAGATCACCAACGCCGTCGTAGCCTTCTTCGACCACAACGAGGTATGGCTAGCGCGCGTGCTCGAGGAGGGTCGCGCCGACGACACCCTGAAGTTCGATGGTTCCTCCAGAGACACCGCCCGGATGATCATCAGCGGCCTGGAGGGCGCGATGCTCGTCGCCCGACCCTACGGCGACCTCAGGCGGTTCCAAACCACCGCCACCACATTGCTGGCAGGCCTCGCCGCCACCGAGGCTCGCGACTAGCCAACCTAGAATAGCCTGGACGAGATCACCGCCCGCGTACCGTGCGGTCTGGGCTCAGCGGCTCTCCGAACTGGATGAGGCGGTCCGAGAAGGCGCTCGTACCAGCCCAGCGCCGCGTGTAGTCGGCCGTGGCAACGCCGGCGAACACGTGGTTGATAGCCATCGCGGCTCCTTTCCGGCATTCGCCGAAACGGTCAAGACACTCGGACTCCCAAGGTCGAGATGCGTCCCCATTCGCGCGCGCGTCGGCGTTGACCTCGGTCGCCAGGGGCTAAGAGCCTGGCGTGGGTTGCCGTGATCCGGGTAGGGTTGGGATCGTGAGCGGAGAGAGTGATCGAGGCGGCGGCGCGGGTTTGGTGTTGGGTGGGGGTGGGGCGCGTGGGGCGTACGCGTCCGGGGCGTTGTCGGTGCTGTTGCGCGAGCTCAAGGATCAGGTGAGGGTGATCGTCGGGACGAGTGCGGGGGCGTTGATCTCGGCGTATCTGGCGGCTAATTGGGATCGTTCGGTTGAGGAGGCGATCGAGGACGGGCTGCGCTTCTGGCGCGATTTGCGATTCGGGGATGTGTTCGCGCCGCTGATGGCGCCTGGCGGGGTGGCTCGGTTCGCGCGCTACGTCGGCGAGTTCCTGCCCGTCAGCAGCCTGCACGCCCCGTCGATCCTGCACCCCGAACCGCTGGAGCGGACGCTTTCGAGGCTGGTGGACTTTGAGCGGCTCGGCGAGAACATCCGCGCGCAGCGGTTGGCGCTCGGGGTGGTCGCGACCCCCGCTCACAGCAACCGCTCGGTTGTGTTTCACCAGGGCGGGAGCGCGCGACACCCAGATGATCCGTTGCGCGGGATTGAGTATGTCGCGACGCCCGAGCTGGGCGCGGAGCATATGCTGGCGTCCTCGGCGATCCCGGCGCTGTTCCCGGCGGTGCGGGTGACCGAGCCCGAGCGGGCGGCCGGCTGGTACTTCGACGGTGGCCCGCGCCTGAACACGCCGATCAAGCCGGCGCTGTGGCTCGGCGCCGAGCGGGTGATCGTGATCGCGCTCAATTCGATCGCCCCGAGCCGCACGCCACCGGCCGAGCACCAGCCCGACTTCTATGTCGGGGCCGCGCACCTGCTGCACGCCGCGCTCGGCGACCCGCTGGCCCAGGACATCCGCACGCTGGCCAACAGAAACGCGCTGATCGCGGCTGGGCTCGCCGCCGAGGATGGACATTCTGGCGCCGGCCCCGCTGCGCGCCAGGCGCACCAAGCGCAGCCCGGTGGCCTCGACGAGCCGGTCCACCCGGTGCCCTACATCTTCATCGCGCCGGAGGACCCGTCGGCGATCGGCGAGATCGCCCGCCGCGTCTACCGCAAGCATTACGGGCGCCCCCGCCCGTGGAAGGCCGGTGCGCGGGATCTGTGGCTGCTGGGAAAGATCCTCGACGGCGGTGCCGACGCGATGCACGGCGAGCTGTTGAGCTACGTGTTCTTCGCCGGCGAATTCGCCGAGCAACTGATCCAGCTCGGCCAAACCGACGCGCAGCGCTGGATCGACCAGCACCCCACCGACCTCTGGCAGCTCGAGCCACTACCCGACTGGACCCAACCGCAAGCCGAGACGCAGGCGCCGTCAGCCTCTCGCAGCTAACGGCAGCAGGCAGCTCGTCCCCCACTCACCCAAATCGAGAACCCCCGAGCTTGCACAACGGTGCCGTGCTTGGCGAGCTCGAGCGGAGACGCATAGCGCTCGGCAGCCGCAGCGGACGACTCGTGCCCCAGGTGTCGGCGATGTCGGCCGCCAAGTGAGTGATCCGCACCCGAAGACGCGCTGGAACCGCGCGACCGACCCGCTCACTCGCGCGAGCACGGGCAACCTACCGTTCATCGATCGGCGCGGCGTTCCTTGCAGGTCAGCCGCTCTCGCGGTATTTGTTGAGCACCTCCCAGCCGCCCGCGGTCAGCCTCCACAGATCCTCGCCGTAGACGTGGTTGTGTCCGGACGGTCTGAGCAGCCCATCGGCAATCGCCTGCTCCCAGGCGTCGCGAAGCTGGTGCTCCTCGGCGCACAGCTCCCAAGCGGCGAGCGCCAGGCTAGCGCCGCCGGATCCGTCAAACCCAGCCAGCGTGTCCAACAACCGCACCAGCGAAATCTCCGCCACACCTATCAACGCCACCGATACGCCCACGCTAACGAGAGCCTTCATCGTGAACAAAGTCGCTTGACAGACCGCATAGGTAAGCAGTAGCTTACCGTAAGCATTGACTTACCAAGCTGATGGACTGACGGCCCTGGGTGATCCGACGAGGCGCGCGATCTTCGAGCGCCTGGCCGATCATCCGCGTGCCGTTGGCGAGCTGGCGCGTGAGTTGCCGGTCAGCCGGCCCGCGGTCTCGCAGCACCTCAGGGTGCTCAAGGACGCGGGACTCGTGATCGACCGGCGGGCGGGTACCCGGCGCATCTACCAGCTCAACCCGGACGGGGTTGGCGCCCTGAGCGCATACCTCGAGCAGTTCTGGAATCGATCGCTGCCGATCACTCCGGACAAGCTGATCTAGATTCGCCCTGGTTCGAGCAGCTCGAAGCGATCGAGGTTGATCCGAGGGATCCCGCGAATCGTGACGAGGACCATCACCACGTTGCCACAACTGCGGCAGCGCACGACCGCACCCGGTGCCCGCAGGTAGACCGATAGCTCGGCGATCCTCGCCACGGTGCGACAGTGTGCGCAGGCTCCGCTCGCGGTCGTCATCTCCATCCCGAAGTACTCGTACAACTGCCCGGCGATTGCGTTGCCGTCGAGTGCGTCCATCATCCTTCTCCTTGGTCAGCCGCCAGTCGGTCCGAAGCGCTCAGTCCTGATGGCGGCCGGTTTGTGCCCGTCGGCGACGAGCGTGGCGGCCGCGGTCTCGACGAATCCACTGGGACCGCAGACGTAGATCAGCGGCTGCTGGTCCGGCGCCCAGGAGACCGCGTCGAGGATCTGGCGGTCGATCCTCCCGCGGAGGCCCTGCCACCCCTCTGGCCACTGGCGGGTGAGCGTGAAGCGGATCTCGATCTCCTCATAGGAGGCCAGCCGCAGCAGCTCGTCGTAGTAGATGATCTCGCCGATCGAGCGCGCGGAGTAGAGGAGCCTGATCGGCGTGGTGCTGCCGATCGCGGTGGTGTGACGGAGCATCGAGCGGAATGGAACGATCCCGGAGCCGCCGGCGATCATCAGCACCGGTTCCGATCGAGACTGGTCCCAGACGAAGTAGCCGCCGATCGGGCCGCGCAGCTCGAGCTGATCGCCCGGGACCAGCTCGCCGACGAGATAGGGAGAGACCTCGCCGTCATCGAGCCGCTCGACGGTCAGCACGAGATGACCGTCCTCTGGTCCAGAGGCGATCGAATAGCTGCGCTGCGCTTGATACCCGTCCTCCGCCGTGAGGCGAACGTCGACGTGCTGCCCGGCGTGGTGAGGGGTCCAACCGGGCAGCTCGAGCACGATGCTGCTGGCACGCGCCGTTTCGGCGACCACCTCGACCACGGTGGCCAGCCGCCATTTCAGTCTCCCTGGTAGCGCTGCTCGAGCCATGGGTTGCCGTGGTTGTGATAGCCGTAGGTCTCCCAGAACCCGGGCTCGTCGTCGTCCGTCAGGGTAAGGCCGCGTACCCACTTGGCGCTCTTCCAGAAGTACAGGTGGGGGACCAGCAAACGCGCCGGGCCGCCGTGCTCGGGCTCCAGCCGCTCGCCACCGTACTCATACGCCACCCACGCCTTGCCATCGGTCAGATCCTCGAGCGCCAGGTTCGTGGTGTACCCACCGTCAGACCACGCGGTCACGTAATCCGCGCTCGTCTGCACACCGCCCAGCAGCGTGTCGACCGACACTCCTCTCCACCGGGTATCGAGCTTTGACCATTTCGTCACACAGTGGATGTCCACCGTGAAGATCTCCGCCGGGAGCGCCAAGAACTCCCGCCACGGCCACGACACCGGCTCCCCGACGGCACCGTTGACCGTGAAGCTCCATTCATCCAGTGGCGTATGCGGCGTCGGGCCAGCCGAGAGCACCGGAAAATCATCGGTGACGTACTGCCCCGGCGGCACGCGCGCCGGATCGGCCCCGGGCCGACGGCGACCCCTAAATCCGCGAGAGATCGGCGACATCACTGCCCTTCCCGATGCGGGAACTGGCGGAACAGCGGAGGGTGCGTCGCTCGTGTGATGCAAGCCATGGCAGTCTCCAGTCCTGTTGGTGGTTTATGTCCAGCTAGGTGAAGCGGCGGACGAACTCGAGCGCCGTGTCGGCGACTCCGCGCCATCCGCTGTCGATCGTCAGCGCGTGCCCGCGGTGAGGGAGCTTCTCGATCTCGGTAACCCCCTGGTTGTGCTTCTGGCGCTTGTATGTGGCGTTCGCGATCGCCCACGGCACGGTGTGGTCGTACTCGCCTGCGATGATCAGCATCGGCCCTCTGTCAGGGTTCTCAGTATCGACTCTTGCCTCGGTCCGAGGATCCAGATTGGCGGTTGCAGCCTGGAAGATAGGACGGCCGGAGCCTGGCACCGAATATGTGTCGTAGAGCTCCCTCGCCTCACGCACGTTGACGGCGTTCGCAAAGGCGTAGTGAAACTGCTCAAATGTGAGCGGGACCGCCCGGTTGCGATTGGCGGGGTTCGACAGGACCGGCAGCGAGGAGCGCAGGGCGGAGAACGGAAGCGGCACCACACCCCGGAAGGGCGCGGGGCTGATCGCGACCGAGACGGCAGCGAGCCCGCGGGCCGCGATGATCTCTGTGAGGAGGCCGCCGAAGGAGTGACCAATGACCGCCGGCCTCTCCGAGAGCCGACGGATGATCCCGTCGAGGTAGTCGGCGATCTGCCCGACGCCCTTGTGGGCGAATACCTCGGGATGCGCCTTTGCTTCCTCGACGGTGGCGGGATCGTCGGGCCAACCAGGGGTGATCGCGGCGTAGCCGGCCTCGTCGAACAGCTCGACCCACCTGTCCCAACTGCTCGGCAGCAGCCAGAGTCCGTGGATGAACGCCACTGGGGTACGACCTGAGGAGTTGGCGCGCTCTACCTGTTCAGCCTCGCGCTCGGTCATCTGCGTGCCGGAACCGGTGTTCATCGCGTCCTCCTGGGTTGGCAGTACGTTGAGAACTATCATGGCGGGCCGCCATGGCGGAACAATCTCCGGCGCACGCAGGGCCAACCGTTGCCGAGCGGGCCGCAGCGACCGTCCGGAACCCTCTGACGCTGACGCTCTTGACGCTCACGTTCACGACCGGGCTGGTCGATGCGGTCAGCTACCTCGGTCTCGGCCGAGTCTTCACCGCCAATATGACGGGCAACATCGTGCTGCTCGGGTTCGGGATCGGGGGTGCTGGAGGACTGCCGGTCGTCTCCCCGCTCGTTTCTCTGGGAGCCTTTCTCGTGGGCGCGGCCGCCGGCGGCGTGCTGGCATCGAAGGTGGCCCACCGGCATTTCTTTCATGTGGGCTCGGCGCTCGCGATCGAAGTCGCCCTGGTTGCCGTCGCCGCGGTGCTCGCCGCGACCGCCAACCCGCGCCCGAACGCGTTCTCCGGCGACGTTGTAGTGGCGCTGCTCGCGCTCGCGATGGGCGTGCGGAACGCGACCGTGCGGCGGGTGGCCGTGCCAGACCTGACCACGACCGTCCTGACGATGACGCTGACCGGTTTGGCCGCCGACTCGCGAATCGCCGGCGGCTCCGGGAAGGGGACTGTCAGGCGAAGCTCTGCGGTGCTCGCGATGCTCACCGGAGCGATCGCCGGAGCATTGATGCTGAAGACGAATCTCACTCTGCCGCTCGTCTGCGCAGCCGGCCTCGCGCTGGTCACGTGGATAGCCTACGTCTCGGTGGGCCGTCGCGAACGTGCAGCGGGGCGAACCGCTGAAGCGGGGTGACACCACGGCCGGCTGTTACTGCGGGCCGGCCTCGACGTTCTGGAGTCGCACCTGGCCGCGGGCGATCAGCTTCTCGTCGTCTGGCCGGCGAATGTCGACCTGCCAGAGCTGCTGTGTGCGGCCCTGGTGGATCGCGTCCGCGATCACGTGCAGACGGCCGCTGCGATGGGGACGCAGGAAATCGGCGATGTTGGCGACGCCGACGGCTTGCTGGCCGCGATCCTCGACCGCCTGATAGGCGCCCGTGGTCGCGAACGTCTCGATCACGGTCGTGTACAGGCCGCCGTGCACGAGCCCCCAAGGCTGGTGATGGCGCTCGTCGGCGGCAAACGACCCGCTGACGCGAGTCGGTCGGCACTCCTCGAACTCGATCTCGAGCAGCCGCATCAGCTCGCTCGATCCGGTCAGCTGATTCATCTCGTTGTCTCCCGGGGTCGTTTTTTCGAATCGGCTCAAAGAACCTCGCCGGCGGCGGGCGCGGACGAGGCCGCTCGGACGGCCGCCTGCCCGGGCGCTCGCCGGTGGGCGCTGAGCAGCGGCAATCCCACGAGGCCGCCGGCGAACGCGATCGCGGCGATCACCCACGACCCTCGCTGGTAGGCGGTCAGCGTCGCCGCAGCGGAGCCAGGCGAACCGAGCACGGCAATCAGCACGGCGACGCCGATCGCGAGCCCGACCTGCCGCAGCATGTTCACGACTGCCGACCCGGTCGCGAAGGACGGCGGCGGCAGCGAAGAGGAACCGGTGGCCATCAGCGTCGGGAGCGTCAGGCCGACGCCGACCCCCGTCAGCAGCATCCCGCCGAGCATGTCTCCCGCATAATCGGGCTGGAGGCCAATCGCGAGTGCCCACCAGGCGGCGCCGGCGGCGAAGATCGTCGAGCCGGCGGCGATCACTGGTCCCGGTCCAAACCTGACGATCAGCCGGCCGGCGACGAGGAACGAGAACAGCGGCACCATGATCGGACCCGGAGCGATCGAAAGTCCGGTGATCAGCGCAGACCAGTGCCAGACGTCCTGTGCCCAGAGAACCCGGGAAAGCAGCATCGCGCCGAACGCCGCCGAGAACAACAGCGCCACGATCGAGGCGCCGGTGAACGGGCGGGCCGTAAACAATGCTCGGTCGATCAGCGGGTTGCTGCTCCGGGCGCAGTGCGCGGCGAACAACGCGAGCGCGATCACGGACAGTGCAAGTACGGCGATCGTCCTGGCGCTCGCCCATCCCCAGTCGCCGGCGTTGACCAGCCCGAGCGTGAGCGCGCCCACCCCGCCGGTGATCAGCAGCGCCCCGAGCGCGTCGGGTACCGGCACCGGATGGCCGGGAATCCTGGGCAGCCTTCGCCAGCCGACCGCGAGCGCGGCCAGGCCGATTGGCACATTGACGAGAAACACCCAACGCCAGCTCGCGGCGACCAGCAGACCACCGACCACCGGCCCCAGGGCCGCGGCAACCCCCCCGACGGCGGTCCACGCCCGGACCGACCCGTGGCGATGCTCCGGTTTGGCGGTCGCGAGGATCAGGCCGAGCGAGGTCGGCGTCAGCAGCGCGGCACCCGCCGCCTGAACCACCCGGAACGCGATCAGCATCGCCACGCTGGTGGCGACACCGCAGGCCGCCGAGGCGGCGACGAACACGGCCACGCCGACCAGGAACCCCCGCTCGCGTGGGTAGCGGTCCGCGAACCGACCGAACAGCACCAACAAGGACGCATAGACGATCGCGTACGCGTTCAGCACCCAGGACAGGTCCCCCAGCCCGTGCGCGTGAAAGTCCCTGGCCATCTGCGGCAGCGCGACGTTGACGATGAACAGATCGAGGCTGGCGAGCACGACGCCGGCGCACACGATCACCAACACCAACTGCGGGGACGCGTCACGCCGCGGACTTATCAACTGCTGACTTAGTGAAGGCATAGCCAGAATCCTAACACACTGACTTATCCAAGCCAAAGTCAGCTACCATGAAGCCCATGGAGACTGCACTGCGTCTGACCGGAGCATTGGATCCGCGCGAGAGCTGGACGGCCGATCGCTGCACGATCGCAAAGGCGCTCGATGTCCTCACCAGCCGGTCGGCGTTCTTGATCCTTCGTGAGGCCTTCTACGGCACGACCCGTTTCGACGACTTCGCCGAGCGTGCCGGAGTCAGCGAACCGGTCACCGCCGCCCGGCTACGCGAGCTCGTCGACGAGGGACTACTCGAACGCGAGGACTACCGCGAAGCCGGCCAACGCACTCGCCAGCACTACCGCCTCACCGCCAAGGGCGCCGACCTGTTCCCGGTCCTGGTCGCCCTGATGCAATGGGGCGACCGC
Organism: uncultured Solirubrobacterales bacterium; assembly: GCA_963837385.1. Taxonomy (GTDB): domain Bacteria; phylum Actinomycetota; class Thermoleophilia; order Solirubrobacterales; family Solirubrobacteraceae; genus Palsa-465. Next base: position 194,326 of record CAWIMZ010000014.1, on the reverse strand, counting down.
TGGCTCGACGACCGCGGCGGACCCGTACAGCTGATTCATCGCGACTGTGGCGAGCGGGTGGGCCTGGAGCTCCGTTGCGCCGCCGGGCACGAGGTGGCGCGGAGCGAAATCGACCTTGCGCGGTCTCGGCGGCCGTCCTAGGTTTGTGGCGTCACCCGGAGGATCAGGATCGCTCGGAGGCTCAAGATCGCTATGTCGTCGCGCGCGGGCGAGGGATCATTCGACCGATCGACTCGGCTTCGAGCCGCCGGATCAGTTCTTCGTCCATGTGAATCGGATCGTAGTGCGGGGGTTGGTCCTGGGCGCTCGGGCGCTCCGAGATGAGGCTTGGACGCCGGCTACCAGCTCACTGACGATGGACGTGATCTCCTGCGGGCGCTGGCGCCGCTGGACTCGTGGGCGGGACTGGGGCGAGCGGATGGCCCGCGACTGATCGGTCAAACCGCTGCGCTTATCCCTGCGCCCAGCGGTTTGACCTTGAGTTCGGACAGTGGGCCAATGTACTCTGCTTCGAAACCCACAACCCTATACCGAAACCAACCACGGCGGGGTGCACAGCCGCTAGCGGGTCACTCGGGCCAGCGTCCGGCAGCGTCCGGTCGACGTCGGAAAGCAGGGCAGGATGGATTTCAAGCAGGCATTGGCGGACGCCGCCAAGCAGGGCCAGGCCGAGCACTCTGAGGTCATCACGTTGAACGAGTACGTGGACCGCGTCGCCGAGCGCCCCACGATCGCCGCCAGCGCTCACCAGCGGGTCTACGACATGATCAGCGCCGCCGGCCTCACCGCCGGCGCCCATGTCGGTGAGGTCTCCCACAACTTCTTCTCCGCCGACCTGTTCGGACTCGACGTCCCGCTCGACCGCGTCGTCCGGTATTTCGAGACGGCGGCTCAGGGCCACGAGACGCGGCGCCGGATCCTGCTGCTATGGGGTCCTCCCGGCGGCGCGAAGAGCTCGATCGCCGGGCTGCTCAAGCGCGGATTGGAGGCCTGGAGCCGGACTGACGACGGCGCCGTCTATGCCCTGCACGGATGCCCGATGCACGAGGAACCACTGCACCTGATCCCGGACGCGTTACGGGCGCAGGCCAGCGAGCACACGCGGGTCCCGGTGGAGGGTCGCCTCTGTCCGGTGTGCCGCTGGCGGCTCGAGCACGATTTCGGCGGCGACTTCCTGAACTTCCCGATCGGGCGGATCTTCTTCTCGGAGGCCGCCCGGATCGGCATCGGCACGTTCGAGCCCGGCGATCCCAAGTCGATGAGCATGGAGCAGCTGACCGGAGGCCTCGACTTCCGGGCGATCGAGACGCATGGCTCGGACTCTCACCCCCTCGCGCTCGACTGGGCGGGGGAGTTCTCGAAGTCCAACCGCGGGCTTTTCGAGGCGGTCGAGTTCTTCAAGAATCCCGCGGAGTTCCGGAACCTGTTCTTGACGATGGCTCAGGAGAAGCAATTCAAGGTGGCCAAGTTCGGCTACATCGATTCGGACACCGTGATCCTCGCTCACACCAACGAGGCCGAGTTCCGGGGGTTCATGGCCGACCAGAAGAACGAGGCGCTCAAGGATCGCCTGGTCACGATCGCGGTTCCGTACAACGTGCGGGTCTCCGACGAGGAGAAGATCTATCGCAAGCTTCTGACCAGCTCCGGCGCGCGCGAGGGGCTCCACATCGCCCCCCATGCGCTGCGGGCGGCCGCGATGGTCGCCGTGCTTTCGCGCCTGAAGCCGCACGAGAACCTGGGGCTCGTCGAGAAGATGAAGCTGTACGACGGCGATGAGGTCGGCGAGTGGAAGCTCGCGCAGATACCGGAGATCAAGCGAGCGGCCGAGCACGAGGGCATGACCGGTCTGGGTCCGCGCGCGATCGTAGATGTCCTCTCCGGCGCTGCGAGGAAGGCGGGTGAGGAGCAGCACACCGGCAAGTACCTGACGCCGATCATGGCGCTGATCTCGCTGAACGAGTACATCGAGCGACTCGAGGTGCCGAAGGAGATCCGCGAGCAGCTGAGAGCGTTCGTGATCGATGCTCGCAAGGAGATCGACAGACGGTTGAAGGACGAGGTACGCCGGGCGTTCGTACCCGCCTTCGCCGAGCACGCCCAGGGCTTACTGGAGAACTACCTGACCAACATCGAGGCCTACTGCCAGGGCACGAAGACACAGGACCCGATCACCAACGAGGATCGCGAGCCCGACGAGAAGCTGATGCGCGCGATCGAGGAGAACGTCAAGCCGGCCGTCCCCGAGTCGGCCAAAGACACGTTCCGTCAGGGAGTGCTGGTGCGAATTGGAATCGCGCTGCGCAAGGGGGAACGGCCGCTGACCCACGAGACCGACACGGTGCTCGCCACGGGGATCGAGGAATACCTCTTCGATCAGCTGAAGGACATCGTGCAGGTCACGCTCTCGAAGAACAACCCGGATAAGGAACAGGCAAAGCGTCTCAACGAGGTACTCCGGACGCTGATCGACGAACGGGGCTACAACGAGCACTCAGCGCGCGACCTGCTCGAGTACATCGGTCACCTGCTCAACCGGTGACGGTGGATCATGACCGTCGTGGGCGAGTCGGGCCTGCCGCATGAGGCGGGCCGCCGGGACGCTCTTCATCACCGGGAGCGCCTGCGCAAGAAGATCACCGAGCAGCTGAAGGAACGGATCGGCGAAGAGGACATCATCGCCTCCGGGCCGGAGAAGAAGATCCGGGTTCCGGTCAAGGGAACCAAGCGCTGGCAGTTCATCCTGGATCGCGGGCAGGCCAGGGGAGTGGGGCAGGGCGACGGCCAGCCCGGCGATGTGCTTGGGCCTCCCGATGGGGCGCCCGGCGGGCGCGGCGAGGCGGGCACCGAGCCCGGCGAAGAGCTCTTCGAGGTGTGGCTCGACATGGACGATGTCGAGGAGCTGCTGTTCTCGGAGCTGGAGCTCCCTCGCCTGAAGCCGAAGGCGCAGGCGGACGCAGAGGCGGCGCAGACGGTCTACAACGACATCGCACGCACCGGCCCGCAACTGGACAAGAAGGCCACCTTGCGCGAGAACCTGCTGCGCAACGCCAAGCGCGGACGCGCTTCCCTGGGTGGGATCGACAAACCGGACCTGCGCTACTTGTCATATCGGGAGATACCCAAGCCGCGTGACCGGGCGGTCATCTTCCTGGCGATGGACGTATCTGGATCGATGACGGTCGATCGCAAGCGGATGGCGCGGCTGTTCTTCTACTGGTGCGTGCAGTTCGTGCGCAGCCGGTACGACCAGACCGAGATCGTGTTCGTCGCGCACACCACCGAGGCTCGTGAGGTGACCGAGGAGGAGTTCTTCGGGCGGGTCGAGTCGGGCGGCACGAAGGTCTCCTCGGCGTTCGAAGCGATTGCGCAGATTCAGCACGACCGCTACCCGGAGGATGACTGGAACATCTACGTCCTGCACGTCTCCGACGGCGACAACTTCGCCGCCGACAACCAGCGCACGCTCGAGCTGATCAGCTCGCTTGACCGCGATCGCGGCGCTGGTCGGCTACCTCGAAGTCGATCCGAGCGGCGGCGCCAGATCGCACAAGCTGTCGGCGTTCTACGAGCAGCAAGGAGAGGGAATCGATGGGTTTGTGTTCTCCGGGGCGGTCGACGACCGTGAGCTTTGGCCTGCGTTGAAGCGCTTCTTCGCCAAGGACGATGTAGAAGGGGCGATCCGGTGAGCAGCTACACGATCGAGGACCTGCAGGAGGTCGACGGGCGCTGCCGGGAGATCGCCACCGCGGAGCTCGGGTTTGAGATTCCCGAAGTGATCTACCACCTCGTCCGCCCCGAGGAGGTTTATTTCGCCGCGGCAAACGGCCTGCCGGCGAGATACTCCAGCGCGCGCTGGGGCGCCCAGTTCGACGACTCCTTCGGCCGCTATCAGCGCGGTCAGGAGCGCGTCTATGAACTGATCTTCAACACCCGGCCCGTCCATGCCTACCTGATGGATGGGAACAGCTTCGTAGCGCAGACGCTCGTGGTCGCCCACTGCCTGGGCCACGGGTACGTGTTCGATACCAACGCGTGGCTCGGTGCGGTCGATCGGGAGATCATGTCGCGCGTCGTGTCTGCCGCCGAGCGGATCGGCGACTACATGGGCGCGCACGGCCGAGATCGCGTCGAGGACTTCCTCGACGCGTGCCACGCGATCGCCTTGCATCAACCGCAGGCGCAGCTGATCAGCAAGGCGCCGCGGTCCGAGCCCGAGCACCGTGACCGCCCTTACGACGTCCTGTTCCCGGAGGAAGTCGCCGCCTCACGCGAGCACGCGGCCGCGGAACGGGCATCGCTGCGTCGCCGCTTCCCGCGCGAGCCCGAGGAAGATCTACTCGCGTTCATCGAGCGCCATGCCAGGGGGATGGAGGACTGGCAGCGCGATGTGATCTCGGTCGTGCGCTCCGAGCAGAGCTATTTCCTTCCGCAGATGCGCACCAAGGTCCTCAACGAGGGCGCCGCGGTGCTCACACACCAAGAGATCTGCCAGCGTCTGTTTCTGCCCACCGACCAATACTGGGAGTTCGAGCAGCTCAACGCGGTCGTCACCCAGCCCCACCCCGGCCGGGTCAACCCCTACAACCTCGGCATCAACATCCTGCGTGAGGTAATCCGGATCGCAGCCGACCCCGACGAGGAGGAGCGCGAGCGCTGGAGCTGGGCCGGCAACATCGACCCGCTGGAGCAAGTTCGCTCGATCCTGCGCAACTACGACGACGAGGCGCTGCTCCGGGAGTTCCTGACCCCCAAAGTTTGTGAGCTCGCCCGGTTGTATGCGTTCGAGCACCTCGAGCAGGACCCGCGCCGGATCCGGGTCTCCTCGCGCGAGGCCGACGCGATCCGCGATGTCCTCATCCTGCAGCACTCGACGCTCGGAATCCCGCGCATCGAGATCGTCGATGCCGACTACCGTGGGCGCGGAGAGCTGCTGCTCGAGCACCGCCACGAAGGGATCGGGCTCGACGAGGAATACGCCAGAGGCACGCTGACCCAGGTCGCGCTGCTGTGGAGCAAGCCCGCCACCGTGAGGACGATCAAGGGTCGGGGCGCCGATGAGCCGGTCTGGTTCACCGCCTATCCGAGCGGTCGCTCGGAGCGGCACAGCAGCGAGCCGAAGGCGTAGCGGCGCGCCCGCAGATCAGGCCGCCGCCATCTCCTTGACCTGCGTGAGCCGGAGGTGATTGCCGGAGGGGTCGCGGAAGGACGAGTCGATTCCGTATGGGCGCTCCTCGGGTCGCTCGACGAACTCGACGCCGCGGGCGGTGAGCTCCTCGTACGAGGCTTGGCAGTCGTCGGTCGTGAGGAAGATCGTTCCGGCATAACCCTTCGCCATCAGGCTGCGGACCTGCTCCGCCGTCTCGGCATCCATCATCGGCGGACCGGGAATCGCCATCAGCACAATCCCAATGTCGGGCTGCCCCGCCGGACCGACCGACAGCCAGCGGAAGTTCCCCATCTCCGGCAGGGTCACGTCGGCGCGGACCTCCATGCCAAGCCTCTTGGTGTAGAACGCGAATGCCTCATCTTGGTCGTGCACCCACAGTTGTGCGTTGCCGAACTTGATCATCTGATCCTCCTTGGTCGACTGACGTGGTCGCCGACCAGACTAGTTCCGGGCCGGGACGCTGGCTTCTCGAAACGTGCTGTGTTGGGGCGCCCGTAGGCCCGCAGAATGCACGTTGGGACCAGCGCCCGATCCGCCGCGGGTGGGAACGCGACGCGATAGCCCGTCGGCGATACGCCGTAGGTGCCCTTGAAGCTGGTGATGAACGAGCCAACGCTCTGCAAACCGACCGAAAAGCAGATATCGGTGACCGTGAGGTCCGTGGTCCTCAGCAGCGCCGCGGCGCGCTCGAGACGGCGGGTGAGCAGATACACGTGAGGCGACTCGCCGAACGCGCGGCGAAACTCGCGGCTGAAGTGCGAGCGCGAAAGGCCGGCAGCGCGAGCCAAGTCGTCGACGCCGAGCGCCTCGGAGTACCTGGCGTCGGCGAGATCCTTGGCCCTAAGCAGATGTCGTGCAGGCGGTACGTAGGCCATCGAGCAAGTATCGCGCTCCGTCTGCCCTACCACGGCAGCGGCCGGCCGTCGCCGGAAGAAGCCACCCGTCGGCCCGTCGTCGGGCAGGGTCACACCCACAGCACCGATGCCGCGCCGTCGGCCACGGGGCGCCCGCCGCTGCCGCCCATGTCGGTATCGGTCCGGCCAGAACTCCGATACGACCACCTTGCCCATTGGATTCCCTCCGTCGTTGCCTTGCCCATAGGACGAAACCAGGTGCCAGAACTCATCGCGGCGTGAGACCGGCAAGCACGGTATCGATCACGTCGCAGACGAACCGGTCCGTGAGCGGAGCATGGCCATGGAGGAGCCGGTGGTAGAGGGCACCGTAGAGCAGATCGAGCGCGACCTCAACGTTCACGCCTGCGGCAACCTCGCCGCGCTCGACGGCACGGGCCAGAACGGCTCGCCCGTCATCACGGCGAGGCTCGACCAAGCGCATCCGGTACTGCTGCGCGAATACCGGATCGGTCCGGGCCTCCGTGATCAGCGCCGCGACCACCCGTCCGTAGGGCCGGGTACTGATCAGCCGGACCCAGGGCCGGAGCAAAGACAGCAGGTCCCCTCGCAGCGAGCCGGTGTCGCGGCCGGGCGAGGTGGCAGCCGACCACTCGTAGTACAGCGCATCGAGCGCGAGCGTCTCCTTGGTCGGCCACCACCGGTAGATCGTCGCCTTGCTCACCCCCGCCCGCTCGGCCACGGCGTCCATGCTCACAGCTCCCAGACCCTGCGCGAGTAGCAGTTCGGCGGCCGCTTCGAGGATCGCCTTGTGCGCCTTCTCGCTGCGAGGGCGTCCTCGCCGCGAGCTCGCGCCGGTGGAAGCAGTGGTCAAGTCGCCTTGCCCTCGATCTCGTCGACCTCCTCATCGGTCAGCGCGAGGTCAGCTGCGGCGAGCATTGGATCGACCTGATCGGGACGGCGAAAGCCGACGATCGCACCGTCTTCCGCCGGGTTACGCAGCGTCCACGCGACAGCGACCGCGCCGGGTGTCGTGTCGTGTCGATCAGCAATCGTCTCGAGCCGATCGACGAGCGCCAGATTCTCCGAGAGTCGCGGCTCCTGGAAACGCTCGTCGTCTTTGCGCCAATCGTCCTCGGGCATGTTCTCGATCCGCTCACGGGTCATCTTCCCGCTCCAACCGGGCTCATCGGCGAGTAGACGATCACTCCGATCCCCTCGCGCTCGGCGAACGGCAACAGCGCCGATTCTCCGTCGCGCACGATCAGCGAGTACTGCGGCTGAAGGGTCTCAACCGGTGCGATCTGCTGAATCCGGCGAATTTGGTCGAGGTCGAAATTCGAGACGCCGATGTGCGCACAGCCCCCGCTCCTTCAGCTCGGCAAGCGCTGAGAAGCCCTCCTCGATATCGGGCGCAGGGTTGGGCCAATGGATCTGGTACAGGTCGATCGCATCGAGCTTCAGGCGGTTCAGGCTCGCCTCCGCCTCGCGCAGGACCGAGTCCCGCTTGAGGCTGTGCTCCACGCGACGGCCGGGTCCCTCAGCAGCGAGCACTTCGTGAACACATAAGGTCGGTCATCCATGCCCTCGAGGGCGCGGCCGACAACCTCCTCCGAGCGGCCGAAGCCGTAGGCGGCGGCCGTGTCGTCCAGTTGACGCCCAGCTCGAGGGAGCGCTGGATGGCCGCCACTGACTCCTCGTCCTCCTGTGGCCCCCAGCCGAACTCCCAGCCGCCTCCGCCGATCGCCCATGCGCCGAAGCCAACCCGCGTGATTTCGAGGCCGGTCCTTCCCAGTTCCGTCGTGCTCAGTTGTGTCTTTGGCATAAGTCGCTCCTTTGCCTGTCGCGTCCCAGTCCAGTCACAAGTACCCCAAGGGTACCAAAACTAAACTACTCGTTTTATATTGTGGCGACGACGTGGCGACGGACAGGTAGCGCGCGCGACTCGCGCTAGTAGAGCGGACGGACGGTCGCGCGTGACTCGCGCTGATCCCTCGCCTCCGACGCCGTCAGACCGCCGGGACGGCGACCCCAGCAGCGGCCATTCTCGCCAGGGCGGCGCGGTGACGATGCGCGGGTCCGAGCAGGGCGGCGTCGAGCTGCGCGCGCTTGAAGAGCCAATGGACATCAGCCTCCCAGGTGAAGCCGATGCCGCCATGTGCCTGAATCGCGCTGGCTGGAACCTCGCGTGCCGCGTCGACCGCTGTTGCGGCGGCCAGCGCGGCCCCCTCAGGCAGTCGGTCGGGCGCGGCGTCGGCTGCCCATGCCGCGAAGTAGGCGGACGAGCGGACGCTCTCGGTGTACAGAAGCATCTGCGCACAGCGGTGCCCGACCGCCTGGAAGGATCCGACCGGGACCCCGAACTGCTTGCGGTCCCTGACGTACTCGAGCGTCATTTCGAGTGCGCGCTGGCAGACGCCGAGCACCTCGGCACTGAGTGCAGCGCGCACCCGCTCGGCGGCACCAGACGACAGTGGCTCGCCTCGACCATGCACGGCGGCGTACCGGCGGGTCGGATCGATCGCGTGGAATGGAGCCGCTTCAGGGTGCTCCACGAGCTGTGCCTCGTCGCCATCGAGCAGCACGACGACATCGGCTGTGAATGCGTCGGCCGCGAGCTCTCGCGTGCCGATACCGCCGGTGGCAGCACCCGAGACGAGGGCCGGCAACCAACGCGTCTGCTGCTCGTGCGTGCCGGTTGCCTGAATCACGGCCGCAGCCGTGGCCGTCGTGATCAGCGGGGTCGCGGCGCACGCAAAGCCCAGCTCTTCGGCGAGGACGGCAAGCTCAACCGCTCCGAGCCCCTGCCCGCCGTGCTCGTCTGACACCGCGATCCCCGGCCAGCCGAGCTCGACCAGTTCCTGCCACAGCGCTTGGTCGTACTCGCCCGACTCGGCGGCGGCACGGACCTTGGGGAACGGCGAGCGTGAGCCCAGCAGCTCGCGCGCGACTCGTTTGATCTCCCGCTGGTCCTCTGTCAGATCGAAGTCCACGTTTCCTCCTACCGTGACTTGGGGAGGCCGAGCACGCGCTCAGCGACGATGTTCTTCAGCACCTCGGTGGTCCCGCCCTCGATCGAGTTACCGCGGGCTCGCAGCAGCTCATAGGACCACCGCGTCCCTGCCTGCAGCGCTTCCGGTCCGAGCAGCTCGGCCGCAAACTGCGTCAGCTGCTGATTGGTCTCGGACCACATCCACTTGGTCAACGATCCCTCGGGTCCAGGCTGGCCATACTTCTCGATCGCGGTCAGGCCTCGGTACGCGGTCAGCCGCAGCACCTCGGCCTTGACGTGAAGCTCGCCCAGCCGATCGGCGACGAGCGGATCCTCGAGCAGTCCGCGAGCGCTCGCCTCGGCCAGCAACTCATCCAACAGCTGGCGAAGCCGCACCTGGAGGAAGAAGGCAAGCCCCGCGCGCTCGTTCATCAGTGTGGTCAACGCGACCTTCCAACCGTTGCCGACGCCTCCCAGCACGTTGGCATCCGGAATCCGGGCCTCCTCCATGAACAGCTCATTGAACTCTGCCTCTCCGGTGATCTGGCGCAACGGCCTGACCTGGACCGCGGCCTGGTCCATGTCCATCAGGAAGTAGGTGAGGCCCTTGTGCTTCGGCACCTCGGTATCGGTGCGCGCGACGAGCATGCACCACTTCGAGTATTGCGCGGCGCTGGTCCACACCTTCTGGCCGGTGAGGATCCACTCATCGCCTCGCTAACCGCCCTCGTCTTGAGAGACGCGAAGTCCGAACCCGCTTCCGGCTCCGAGAAACCCTGACACCAGATCTCATCGGCGGTCACGATCGGCGCCAGGTAGCGCTCCTGCTGCTTGGTTGTGCCCCAGGTCATGATCGTCGGGCCGGCCAACAGCAGGCCGAGCACGTTTGCCGGCAGCGGCGCGCCGGCGCGGCCGAGCTCCTCGAAGAAGATCGCCGAGTTGGTCAACGAGGCGCCGCGACCGCCGTATTCGCGCGGCCAATGCACGGCGGCCCAGCCTCCGGCGGCCAGCCGGCGCTGGAAGTCCCGCCGCCAGGCGAAGTGCTCATGCTCACCTTCGGGTGGATCCCCGGCCGGGTTCTCCGCAAACCAGGCACGGAGCTCGTCGCGAAACGCGAGCTCCCGCTCGTCGAACGTCAGATCCATGACTCCTCCTTCCCGACGAGCCGCACCGCGCAGCCCACCAAGACATCTTCGAGATCGATCGTCGCCCTTCCAGCCCTTACGCTCGCGCGGCCGAGCTCGTGCACGCGCCCGCCACCCCTGCCGGGAGCCCGCCACCCGGACACCGGGAGCCCGTCGGTGATACCACCCCACCACCGTCAAAACCACCCCTCAAAGCGGTCCGGGTGCTGATCAGGATGTGCGCCTGATCAGCACCCGTCCACCGAGCCTTCAGGAGTGTGCCTAAGAGTTCGCCATGCGAACGCAAATGCGGAATACGCACAGTCTCTCCAATTGCTGCACATATGTCAAGAGTTATGAAGTTTCCAGCGGATTCCCGAGTGCTGCGCCGACGAGCCAGTCTGCGCCGCGACGGTAGAGGCGCTGTACCACCCGGAACAGCGCGGCCCGGTGCTCGACGAGCTGCGCGTTCTCGGCGCACACCTCGACGATCGTTCCCGACACGCCCGCCGGAACCGAGTTCATCATCTTCATCACCTCGATCAGGCAGACGACCGAGTCGGCGTCGGATGAGCGCTACCGGCGCTCGAGGACGACGATCGGGATCTCGCGGTCGGTCTTCTGCTGATACTCGTCGTAGGCCGGCCAGACCTCGGTCATCAGCTTCCACAGCCGGGCGCGCTCGTCGCCGTGAGCGACCGAGGCGCGGACCGGAATCTTCTCGGCCTTGACCTGGATCGTCGCCTCCGGGTCTGCGTCGAGGTTCGCGTACCAGGAGGGATGCTCGGGGGCGCCGCCCTTCGAGGCCACGACCACCCAGCGACCCGAGTCCGCCCGATGGATCAGCGGAGTCGTCCGCTCCTGGCCCGAGGTCCGACCCTTGGTGCTCAGCAGCAGGATGTTCGTCCCGCGCCAGTCGTAGCCACGCTCACCGCCGGTTTCGCGGTAGACCCGAACGTGCTCGGGGCCGAACAGATCGTCATTGCCCGCCATCGCCAATAGCTTAGCCGCCACCGGCGCCTTACGATGGCTCAGCCAACGGGGAAGATCTCGTCGAGCCGATCGAGCGCCTCACCGAGGCGCTCGAAACCTGTCGCTTCGTCGAGGATCCAAATGGAGTTCGGATCGAGATCAACATAAACGCGAGGTAGACCATGGCTGACACGCAGACAGCGGGCAAGAAGGACGAGCTTCAGTACTGTGCGCATCGCGAACGAATGCCTGAAAGCCGCCGCCCTCGCAACTCAGATTTCGTGCAATCCCTGGAGCGCGGGTTGTCCGTCATCCGGGCATTCGACGCCCAGCACCGGGAGCTTGCGCTCAGCGACGTCGCCCGCGCCACCGGCCTGACGCGCGCCGCCGCTCGCCGCTTCCTGCTGACGCTCACTGAGCTCGGCTACGTGAGCGGCTCCGAAGGGCGGTTCTCGCTCCGCCCGCGGGTGCTCGAGCTCGGGTATGCCTACCTCTCGAGCCTGAGCCTGACAGAGACCGCGCAACCTCACATGGAGAAGCTCGTCGCCAAGGTGAATGAGTCGTCGTCGATCTCCGTGCTCGACGACACCGACATCGTCTACGTGGTTCGCGTGCCCACCCGCCGGATCATGAGCATCACGCTGGCGGTCGGAACGCGCTTGCCGGCGTTCGCGACCTCGATGGGCCGCGTATTGCTGGCGGAACTGACCGACGACTTGCTCCAGCAGCGACTCGAGCGGATCGAGCTGCGCCCGCTCACGGCGCACACGATCACCGACATGGACGAGCTCCGGTCGGTGCTGGATACGGTCCGCAACCAGGGCTACGCGATGGTCGACCAGGAGCTCGAGGAAGGGCTGCGTTCGCTGGCCGTCCCGATCCGCAGCGCCTCCCGCTCCGTGATCGCCGCGCTCAACGTGTCGGTGCACGCGAGCCGCGCTTCGATGGCGGTCCTGCGGCGAGAGTTCCTGCCGCCCGCTCAGGACGCAGCGACGGCGATCGAAGCGGACCTGCGCGCGACCGGAGGCGGCCCGGCGCGGGCTCCCCAGGACTAGCCCGGCAGCCAGCCGTCCTGATAGTCGATGTCGACGTCATCGGTGATCTCGGCGTACGCCTCGTCCGGATCGCTCGTCTCTTGCGGCACTCCGGCGCCGTGACGCCGCGCCAGCTCCGAGAGCGGATAGACGACCTCGTCGCTCGACCTGGTGCCGATCGCCAGGATCGTGCACGGTCGGTCGCCGGCCCCGACGAACACGTGCTCGGTCCACGCCGGGCAGTGGACGAAGTCCCATGCCTCCAGGCGCCGTTCCTGGCCTTCGATCAGCAGCAGGCATTCGCCGGAGAGGACCAGGAAGTCCTCCTGCTCGTCTTCCCCGTGGTACATGCACGAGGGCTGCCCGGGTTCCAGGACGCCGATGTTGATCCCCACCTTCGGGAAGCGCGAGGCGCCCTCAAAGCGCGTGTAGGCCCCGAAATCGCCGGCGAGCCAGCGGGCCCGGCGGGAATTGAGGACGAACCATCCTTCGCCGGCCGGAACCAAGCCGCCTTCGTCGCGCTCGAGCGGGGCCTCGGGAACCACGGGTTCATTATGCCCGCGGGCGCTCCGGCGCAACGATCCGGCGCCATTAGTGTTGAGGCTTGATTAGGACGCAGTACCCGCACGGCATCGCCGGCCGCTTGTGAATTAGATTGTGCGCGGGACTGATCAACCTCTTGGAGGAGGAGCATAGTGAACAGACGCAAGAAGTCGGCCTTGCCGGTGCGTGCTCGCGATCGCGTCGGCGCTGGTGGTGGCCGCATGCGGGAGCTCCTCGAGCTCGTCCAGCTCGGCATCGACGAGCTCGGGTGGGGCTTCCTCGGGCGGGAAGTCCGGCGGAACGATCACGCTGTTGATGGGGACGGCGCCGGACTCGCTGGATCCGCAGTTCGGCTACACGAGCCAGTCCGCGGAGGCGACCTGGCTGACCTATACCGGCCTAGTCACCTACGCGCACGCGAACGGAATCGCGGGCACGCAGCTGATCCCGGGTCTGGCGACAGCGCTGCCGACGATCACCGATGGCGGCAAGACCTACACGGCGACCCTGCGCAAGGGCCTCGTGTATCTCGAACGGCAAGCCGGTCAAGGCGAGCGATTTCGCGTGGGCCGTGGAGCGGGCGATCAAGATCCCTTGGGGCGGCTCCGGTACGTTCCTCACCGCTCAGATCCAGGGCGGGACCGCGTTCTCGAAGGGCAGCGCGAAGACGATCTCGGGGATCACCACGGACAATGCGACCGGCAAGATCACGATCCACCTGATCGCGCCCTACGGCGCGTTTGACAACGTGCTCGCGTTCCCGGCGCTGGGGCTCGTGCCGAGCGGCACGCCGTATCACCAACCAGCCGAACAACCCGCCGCCCGGCGTCGGGCCCGTACATGATCACCAACATCGTGCCCAACGCGTCGTTCTCGGTGGTGAAGAACCCGCATTGGACGCCGATCCCCGGCATCCCGTCCGGGCACGTCAACGTCAACGTGAAGATCTCTTCGAACGTGTCCTCGAACGCGCTGTCGGTGCTGCAGAACTCAGCCGACGTGTTTGACTGGGCGGACACGATTCCCGGCAGCTGCTGCCGCAGATCCAGTCTCAGGCATCGGACCGGTATCGGAAGAAGGTCATGAACTCGACCTACTACATCTTCCTGAACACGAAGACGAAGCCGTTCTCGAGCCAGCTCGCGCGTCAGGCGGTGATCGTCGGCCTCGACCGGATCGCGATGAACCGGCTGGGATCGGGGACGCTGATCCCGGCCTGCTTCTTCCTGCCCCCCGCCATGGTCGGCCATCCCACCGCCGCGACCTGCCCGTATGGCGATCCGGCCAGCGGCGGCGATCTCGCCAAGGCCAAGCAACTCGTCCAGCAATCGGGCATGGCCGGGACGCCGGTCACGGTGTGGTCGGAGACGCGCTCGCCGCGCCAGCAGTGGATGACCTACTACACGTCGTTCCTGAACCAGATCGGGTTCAAGGCCACCCAGAAGGTGATCGCGGACGCGACCTACTTCTCGACCATCGGGAACCTGAAGCTCAACGCCCAGACCGGCTTTGATGACTGGAACCAGGACTTCCCGAACCCGATCGACTTCTACCTGCTGCTGCAGGGGTCCTCGATCCTGCCGACCAACAACTACAACAACAGCCAGGTCAACGATCCGCACATCAACAGCGCAGGCCAGCAAGCTCGGTCAGGTGCCGACCACCAAGCTGAACTCGGTCGCCAGCCAGTGGCAGACGCTCGACGAGTACACCGCGAAGAAGGCCTATGAGGCGGTGTTCGGCTACCAGACGTTCCCGGCGTTCACCTCGAACCGGATCTCCCAGACCTATGTATTCCATCCCGTTTACGGATGGGACTGGAGTTCGTTCCAGCTCAAATAGCGATTGGAGGTGGGCCGGGACGGGTAGGCTGTCCCGGCCCGCTTCACATGGCAACTACCTCCGCTTCCGGTACTGAATTCTCTGGCGAGCCCACGGCGGCAAGAGCCGAAGGCGAGCAACTGCCGCCGGGCATCGGCCCCTGGCGGCTGGCATGGCGGCGGCTGCGGCGCAACCATGTGGCGTTGTTCTTCGGCGGCGTGTTCGTGGTCATCGTGCTGCTGTGCCTGCTGGCGCCGGTGTACTCACACGACATCGCGCACGCGTCACCCGCCGCTGAGTTCCTCGATCACCCGATCAAGGTCGGCAACAAATCGGAATATGCGGTCAGCCTGACCGGCATCCCGATCGGACCAACGTGGCACAGCCGCTTCTTCCTCGGAGCGGATGAGAACGGACGCGATGTCGCCGTGCGGCTCCTCTACGGAGGCCGCAACTCGCTCGAGATCGGCGTCGTCGCGACTTTGATCACGATGTTCTTCGCGATGATCCTCGGCGTCGTCTCGGGCTACTTCCGCGGCATCGCCGACGGCATCATCTCTCGCCTGCTCGACGTGATCTGGGCCTTCCCGGCGGTGCTGCTCGGCGTCGCGCTCGGGGTCTCGCTGGCCGTCGGCGGCCTGGGGCCGCTGAAGGGCAACTCGTTGATGGTGCCGGCCATTGTGGTCGGGCTCGTCTACATCCCGTACGTCGCCAAGCCCGTTCGCGGGCAGGTGTTGACGCTGCGAGAGCGCGAGTTCGTCGACGCCGCGCGCCAGCAGGGCTCCGGTCACGTGCGGATCATGTTCTCGGAGGTCCTTCCCAACCTCGCCTCCACGATCGTTGTGTTCATCCCGCTGATCCTGGCCAACGCGATCCTGCTCGAGGCGGCGCTGTCCTACCTCGGCGCCGGCGTCCAGCCGCCGAATCCGTCCTGGGGAACGATGATCGCCGAGGGCATCAGCACGATCCCGGCCGCCTTCCACAACGTGCTCGTTCCCGGGATCATGCTCGTGCTCACGGTGCTGTCGATCAACGTGTTCGGCGACGGCCTGCGCGATGCGCTCGACCCGCGGGCCAAGGTCCGCATCGCCCACTGACGATGGCCAGATTCGCCGTCCGCCGACTGTTCGCGATGATCGTGGTGCTGTTCCTGATCTCGGTGCTGACGTTCCTGCTGTTCGAGGCGATCCCCAACGGCGATCCGGCGCTCCGCCTGGCCGGGCGCCTGGCGACCGCGACCGAGATCCAGGAGATCCGCCACAAGTTCGGCTTCGACCAGCCGATCTACGTCCAGTACGCGCGCACGATGAAGAACATCTTCACCGGACAGGCCTACTCCTACTCGCAGGGCTTCAACGTGCTCGACGAGATCAAGGCAGGGCTGCCCGCGACCCTGTCGCTGGCACTCGGGCGCGGGCATCATCTGGCTGCTGTCCTCGATCGTCGTCGGCACGATCGCCGCAATCAAGGCTGGGCAAACCGCCGACCGGGTGCTGACTGTGCTGTCGATGATCGGCGTCTCCTTCCCGCCGTTCTTCCTCGGCGCGGTGCTGATCTACTTCCTCGGCTACAAGGCGAACATCTTCCCGCTGGGCGGCTACGTGAAGTTCACCACCAGTCCCATCGCAGTGGTTTGTGCACATGATCCTGCCCTGGTTCACGCTCTCGGTGCTGTTCATCGGCTTCTACTCGCGGGTCCTGCGATCGACGATCCTCGACACGATCAACGAGGACTACGTCCGCACCGCGAAGGCGAAGGGACTCTCCGAGCAGCAGGTGCTGATGCGGCACACCCTGCGCAACAGCCTGATCCCGATCATCTCCCTGTGGGGCCTCGATCTGGCGCAGGTGATCGGCGGCGGCGCGATCCTGACCGAGACCGTCTACAACCTGCATGGAGTTGGTCAGCTGG
This sequence comes from uncultured Solirubrobacterales bacterium, assembly GCA_963837385.1. Lineage (GTDB taxonomy): Bacteria > Actinomycetota > Thermoleophilia > Solirubrobacterales > Solirubrobacteraceae > Palsa-465. The sequence continues at coordinate 177,904 of CAWIMZ010000014.1, read as the reverse complement.
CGGCCGAATCGATCGGCCGGCTCGACATCATCCCGATCCTCGTGATCGTGATGCTGACGGCGTTCGCGGTCGTGATCCTCGGCGCGGTGATCGACATCCTGTACGCGGTTCTCGATCCCCGGATTCGACTGTCGTGAGCGCTCCCGCGCCCGAAAAGCCGCTGCTCGAGGTCGCAGACCTGCGGGTCTCGTTCGCGACCGAGGACGGGATCGTGCGCGCCGTCGACGGGGTTTCGTTCTCGGTCGCACAGTGGCGAGGTTGTGGCGATCGTCGGCGAGTCGGGGTCGGGCAAGTCGGTCACCGCGATGACCTTGATGGGCCTGACGCGGGGTCACAACGCGCGGATCGAAGGGCGAGCGATGCTCGACGAGCAGGAGCTGCTGGGTGCCTCCGAAGCCGAGCTGCAAAAGATCCGCGGCGCCTCGATCGCGATGGTGTTCCAGGATCCGATGAGCTCGCTCGATCCCGTCTACCGGATCGGGACGCAGATCATCGAGCAGATCCGCGTCCACGACCGGAGCGTCAACAAGGCGCAGGCTCTCGACCGCGCCGCCGACTTGATGGAGCGCGTCGGGATCCCCCGCGCGCGCGAGCGGCTGCGCTCCTACCCGCACGAGTTCTCCGGCGGCATGCGCCAGCGCGTGATGATCGCGATGGCGCTGTCGTGCTCGCCGAAGTTGCTGATCGCCGACGAGCCGACGACCGCGCTCGACGTCACGATCCAGGCCCAGATCCTCGACGAGCTCCGGCAGCTCCGCGAGCAGACCGGCGCCGGGATCATCCTCGTCACGCACGACCTCGGCGTGGTCGCCGACATCGCCGACCGGATCATCGTCATGTACGCGGGCCGGGTGGTCGAGCAGGGGACCCTGGATGAGATCTTCTATGACCCGCAGCACCCCTACACCTGGGGTCTGCTCGGCTCGATTGCCCGGATCGACAGCGACACGCGCAGCGGCTCCCGGCGATCCCGGGGCTGCCCCCATCGCTGCTCTCGCCGCCGGAGGGCTGCCACTTCCGTCCGCGCTGCCCGCACGCTTTCGATCGCTGCACCGAGGTCCCCGATCTCGCCTCGCACCTGGAGCAGGCGCCCGGGCATCTCGATCGCTGCTGGCTCGAGTCCGAGCGTAAGCGAACCCTGCGCCAGGTCGGCGACCGAATCGGCCTCAGCTCGGGCGAGCCGGTGGCGCTCGTGAGCGCTGAGCTCGACTGCTCCGCTTGACGGCGTCGGCAGCTCAAACGGCACCGGGCTGTTGGAGGTCGAGCATCTGCAGGTGCTGTTCCCGATCAAATCGGGTCTGATCATCGACCGCCAGATCGGCCAGGTCCACGCCGTCGACGACGTGTCGTTCGAGCTGCGGGAGGGCGAGACGCTCGGGATCGTGGGCGAATCCGGTTGCGGCAAGACGACCCTGATCCGCACGCTGGTCCGGCTGATCGAGCCGACCGGCGGGGCGATCCGCTTCCGCGGCGAGACCATCACCAAAGCGGGGCGCAAGCAGCTGGAGCCGATCCGCCGCGAGATGCAGATGGTCTTCCAGGACCCGCAGGCGTCGCTGAACCCGCGCAAGCGGGTGGCCCAGATCCTCGCCACTCCGCTGCGAATGCGAGGGGTGCCGAAGGACCGGTTGGAGGCCGAGAGCCGCGCGCTGCTCGCGCGGGTCGGACTGCACACCGAGCACCTGGGCCGGTTCCCGCACGAGTTCTCCGGCGGGCAGCGCCAGCGGATCGGGATCGCTCGGGCACTGGCGGTCAACCCGAAGCTGATCCTGCTCGACGAGCCGGTCTCGGCGCTGGACGTCTCGATTCAGGCGCAGGTGATCAACCTGCTCGACGAGCTCCAGGACGAGCTGCACCTGAGCTACGTGTTCGTCGCCCACGACCTCGGCGTCGTGCGCCACGTCTCCGACCGGATCATCGTCATGTACCTCGGCAAGCTGATGGAGATCTCACCCGCGCAGGAGCTCTACTCCAAGCCGATCCACCCTACACGTCGGCCTTGCTGAGTGCGATCCCGATCCCGGACCCGGAGGAGAACCGCAGGCGCGAGCGGCCGCTGGTCTCTGGTGAGCCCCCGAACCCGGTCCGCCCCCCGCCAGGCTGCCGCTTCCATACCCGCTGCCCGCGCGCGACCGATGTCTGCCGCGAGGTCGAGCCGCAGCTGACCGAGTACGCCGGCGGTCACCTGGCGGCCTGCCATCACCCGCAGAACGTCAGCCCGGAGGAGATCGCGGCGGCGGCGCGGTCGGGGACGAGCCCGCTGAGCGCGGGGGAGCTGGCGCCGGAGTCGCGCGCTTAGGGGTCCGGCGTCGCCCACCGACCTCGTGGTCCTAAGGGGTCGGCCACGACAACTAAGGGGCAGGAGGCCAGTAAGTCGCTCCTTTCTGCCGATGTGGAGAGCTTCCTCTCAGCTCATCCTGACGTTACGTGAAGGCAAACGACAGGAGCGAGCAATGCACCCGAACCTCAGCCAGGCTGTCAACTCAGCCCGGCAGCACGACCTCCAGCGTCTCGCCGAGCGTCGGAGGATCGAGGCGCCAGCCCAGCGGCGCCGTCGGCCGGCCGCAGACCGACTGGCTTTCTGGCGATACTTCTCTCGTGCGGACGCGACTCACGAGCAGCCACTTCGTGGGACGAGCCGGAGAGCTCGCGGAGCTGGAGCTCGCCATCGCCGAGGCCGCGGATCGGCGCCCAGCGCTGGTTTTGGTCGGCGGTGAGTCGGGCGTCGGTAAGAGCCGGCTGGTCAGTGAGCTCGAGCAGCTGGCAGGCAGCGATGCCCTCTTCCTGCGAGGCGAGGCTGTCGAGCAAGGCGAGGGAGAGCTTCCCTACGCGCCCTTGCTCGGCGCCCTGCGTCCCCTGATTCGCGAACGAAACCCGGCGCTCGACCAGCTCAGTCATGGAAGCCGCGCTCAGCTCGCCGCGCTGCTCCCCGGCCTCGACGACGATCGGGCCGCTTCGCCCGAGCACCGGCGCGACGGCACGGGCCAGTTACGACTTTTCGAAGCGCTCCTGGAGCTGCTCGACCTGCTGAGCGCCGAGCAGCCGGTGGCGCTGATCATGGAGGACCTGCACTGGGCCGATCGCTCGACGCGGACGTTCGTCGAGTTCCTGGCCCGGAGCCTTCGTCAGGAGCGAATCCTGCTGCTGCTCACCTACCGGACCGACGAGCTGCATCGCCGTCATCCCCTACGCCCGCTGCTGTCCGAGCTCGACCGTCTCGAGCGGGCCAGGCGGCTCGACCTGTCGCCGCTCGACCGCGCTGAGCTGAACGAGGTGCTCGCGGACATTCTCGGTGAGGCGCCGAGCGAGGAGCTCGTGCAGCGGCTCTACACCCGCAGCGAGGGCAACCCGCTCTACATCGAGGAGCTGCTGGCGGCGGGTCTCGACGGACGGGGCGCCGCGCCGCAGAGCCTGCGCGATGCGTTCATGCTGAGGATCGAGCGCCTGCCGGCCGACGCGCAGCACGCGGCCCGGGCGATCGCCGCCGGGGGCCGGCTCGACGAGGAGGTGATCGCGCAGATCAGCGAGATCGAGCGCGATGCGCTGCACGTAGCGCTTCGCGGCGCCGTCGCCGAGCAGGTGCTGGTGGCGGGCGAAGACGGACGGCTGATGTTCCGCCACGCGCTGCTGCGCGAAGCCGTGTACGACGACCTGCTCCCGGGTGAGCGCGGCGAGCTTCATCTCGCGCTGGCGCGCGCATTCGAGCAGCAGGCGGCCGGCGTCCGGGAGGGTCGTATCGATCGCGCCGCGACGATCGCTCACCACTACGCGATGGCGGGTGACCAGCCCGCAGCGCTGCGCGCGTCGGTACAGGCGGCGCTCGCGGCGCGTGACATCCATGCCTACGGTGAGGTGGCCGATCTCGCCGAGCGCGCGCTCGAGTTGTGGCCGAGGGTCCCGGACGCCGAGCACTTGCTGCCGCTCGATCACGTGGACCTGCTCACGCTGGCGGCGGCGGCCCACGCGATCGCGGGCGACCACGCCCGCGCGGAGGTGCTGCTCGAACTCGCGTTGGAGGAGCTCGACGAGCGCACTGATCCTCAGCGCTACAGCACCCTACTGACCCGGCTCAGCAGGGTGCAGTGGTCACTCAATCGAGGCGCTGAGGCCATCAGGACGGCACAGCGGGCACTGGCGATGCTTCCGGAAGGGGAGGACAGCCGCGGACGCGCTGCGCTCCTGTCTTGGCTCGCCCGGACTCGTGTTCTACGGGGACGGTTTCGCGACGGGGTCAAGGACGGCGAGGAAGCGCTCACGGCCGCGGTCGCGGTAGCCGACCGATGCACGGAGGCCGAGGTCCTGAATACGCTCGGCATGGCGCAGATCTCGCTGGGGTCGGTCGACGAGGGCGTCGCGTCGCTGCGCCGTGCGGGCGAGCTCGCCCTGGAGGAGGACGACGTCGAGGGAGCCTCGTACGCCTACTCGAATCTCGCGGACCTGCTCAACATCGCCGGCCGCACGCTCGAAGCGCTCGAGGTTGCCAAGGAGGGATTGGCGGCCACACCGACGCGCTTGACCTTCAGCTACGACTGGATCGTCCTGACGATCTCCCAGCTCGCGTTCGAGGCCGGAGACTGGGAGCTTGCCCGCGCGAACCTGGGGCCGCCTCCCTCGCAGCTCGTTGGTCGGCACCTGATCTTCCGCCTGCTGCACGAGGCGGAGCTGGCGCTCGGCGAAGGGGACCAGGAGACCGCGGCGCGCCGGCTCGAAGAGGTTCAGCCACTCGTCGCGGCCTCTTCAGAGCCACAGTGGATCGGCGCGCTCGGTGCCCTGCTCGGAGAGCTTCGCCGACGCCAGCGAGACCCGCTGGGCGCGCGGGACGCGGTGGCGAGCGCGCTTGACCGGATCGAGCTGTGCACCGATGACGTGGCGCGGATCGCCCGCGTCAGCGCCACGGGGGCGCGCGTGGAGGCCGACATCGCGCAGCGCGCCCGTGACCTGCGTGAGAAGAAGGAGGAGCGCGATGCGATCGCTCGCGCCCGGCTGCACCTGCAGCGACTGCGCGCGGCGGCGGGGGAAGGGGGTCCCGTGGAGAAGGCGTGGCTCGCGACCGGCGCAGCTGAGCTCGCGCGCGCTCGCGGAAGGAGCGACCCGAAGCTGTGGATCCGCGCGGCCGCCGAATGGGACGCGATCGCCCGGCCACATCAGGCGGCGATCGAACGGTGGCATGCGGCCGAGGCCGAGGTGGAGGCCGGCGAGCGCGACGCGGCCGGCGAGACGGCGCGCACGGCGCTGGTGCTCGCCCGCCGGCTTGGCTCTCGGTGGCTGAGCGAGGAGATCGCCGCGCTGATCGATCGGGGTCGGCTCGAGCCCGGCCACGATGCCGGGCCCGATGCGCGGGCGTCGTCCTCGGACAACGGCCACGAGGATCCGTTCGGCCTCACCGCGCGAGAGCGCCAGGTGCTCGCGCTGCTGGCGGAAGGCGCCACGAACCGGCAGATCGGCGCGACCCTGTTCATGGCCGAGAAGACGGCCAGCGTGCACGTGTCGAGGATCCTCGGCAAGCTCGGGGTCCGAAGCCGGACGCAGGCGGCGGCGGTCGCGCACCGGCTGCACATGTCGTGAGGATCTGACTGCAGGGTGCGGGCGAGGTCGACAGGCTCGCCGCCCGCGCCACGCAGCTCGATCGCCGCCGACCAGGGGACTTCTCCGGGCACCCCGGGATCGTACGGCGAGGCCCCGCGGCTACTCGTGCCGATACTCCCCCGCCGCCGCCACCAGCGGCCCGGTGCGCGGGGGAACCTGGCGGGAGAGCACGATGTAGCTCGTGCAGCGCCGGATCGCCGGCGTGCGCAGCAGCTCGTTGACGAGCGCTTGGAGGTGTTCGGTATCACGCGCGACGACGCGGCAGATCAGGTCCTGCGGCCCGCTGATCGCGTCGGCCTCCAGCACCTCGGGCAACTCCTCCATCGCCGCCACGGCCGCCGCCAGCTGTCCCTGCGCAAGCTCGATGAACACAAAAGCACTGATCGAGTAGCCGAGCGCGGCGGGATCGACCTCGGGCCCGTGACCGGTGATCACGCCGCCGGCCTCGAGCTTCGCAAGCCGCGCCTGCACCGTTCCGCGAGCGACGCCGAGCTGACGGGCCACCTCGAGCAATCCGACGCGAGGGTGCTCGCGCAAGGTGGTGATCAGGCGTGAGTCGAGACGATCGATACTGGTCAATCTGATCAGCATTGTACGGTTACGACGGGCGATCATGGTCATTCTGACCGGTATCTCTGTGCAGACTTGCAGCCATCGCATCGAGGTGCTACTTGTGGTGATAGAGGAGATGTACGAAGAGGCACAGCTCTACTCCCCTGTGACCAGGGACGAGTCCGGCGGAGTCACCGTCCACCTCGCGCACGACCATCCCGGCGCGAACGACCCCGAGTACCGCCGGCGCCGTAACGAGATCGCCGCCGCTGCCCTGGCCTGGCGCTCCGGCGACCCGGTGCCACGGATCGACTACACGCCGGAGGAGCATCAGGTGTGGCGCACGGTGTCCCGCGAGCTCGCCCCCAGGCATCAGCGCTACGCGGTCGGCGAATATCGCGAGGCCAAGGAGCGCGTCGGGATGCCCACGGACCGGGTGCCCGAGCTCGACGAGATCTCTGCTCTGATCGCGCCGCTCACCGGCTGGCGGTATCTGCCCGCGGCCGGATTGGTACCGCTGGAGATCTTCTATGGATCGCTCGCCGATCGGCTGTTCTACTCGACGCAGTACGTGCGTCATCCGGAGGTGCCGCTCTACACGCCCGAGCCGGACATCGTCCACGAAGTCATCGGCCACGGCCATCTGCTCGCCACGCCGACCTTTGGCGAGCTGCACCGGCTGGCCGGCGCCGCCGCTCGTCGGCTGCACGACGTGGAGAGCCTGAAGTTCCTCTCGCGCGTGTTCTGGTTCTCGCTCGAGTTCGGGACGGTCGTCGAGGAAGGCGAGCCGCGCGCCTACGGCGCCGGAATCCTCTCCAGCTACGGCGAGATCGAGGAGTTCTCGGCGATGGAGCAACGTCCGCTCGACCTCGTCGAGATGGGTACCGCCGACTACGACATCACCAGGTATCAGCCGGTGCTCTATCGCGCAGAATCGGTCGCCGAGGTGGTCGAGCTTGTCGGGGGCTTCTTCCAAAACGCCACCGACGAGTCGATCGCCACGATGCGCTCCACCGCGCCGGCGCCGCTCCGGTGAGCGTGCTCACTTCGAGGCGTTTGGCCTCCCACTCCGCGTACGAGGAGGTGCGCGCGCGGCGCGGCAAGCGCTCGGGCCTGATGATGGCCGTCGCAGTGCATCGCACCGTTGATGGGAGATCGCTCGGCGGATGTCGCATATGGGGCTACCGGACGGCAGAAGATCTCGTGCGCGAGGCGGAGCGGCTTGCGCGGTCGATGACGTTGAAGGCGGCTGTCGCGGGGCTGCCGCTCGGCGGCGCGAAGGCGGTAATCGGGACGGTCCCCGGGGAGACACTCAGTGGCGAGCGGCGCGCCGACGCGCTACGCGACTTCGCCGAGCTGGTCGAGGCATTCGAGGGGCGCTATATCACCGCGCAGGACGCGGGCACCTCGCTGCGGGACATGACCTTCCTGACAAGTCTCACCTCGCACGTCGCCGGCCATCCGATCGCCGAAGGGGGTTGCGGCGATCCGAGCCCCTACACCGCCCACGGCGTCGAGGTCGGGATTGGGGCCTCCGTGCGCGGCCCGCTCGCGCGCCGCCACGTGGTGATCGTCGGGCTCGGCCATGTCGGCAGTGAACTGACGCGGCGCTTGCGAGCCGCCGGTGCGCGGGTGACGGCCAGCGACGTCGACGAGCGAAGGCGCGCGATCGCCGAGGATCTCGGGGCGAGCTGGGTCCCGCTACAGGATGCGCTTGCCGTCGAGGCCGATGTGCTCGCCCCGTGCGCGCTGGGTGGGATCCTCGACCGCGAAGCGGTTGGCGCGCTGCGGGTGCCCATCGTGGCCGGCGCGGCGAACAACCAGCTGGCCGGCGACGACGTCGCCGATCTGCTGCGCGATCGGGGAATCGTCTGGGCACCGGACTTCGTGATCAATGCCGGAGGCTTGATCGCGGTCGCCGATGAGCTGCACGGCTTCGATCGCCGGCGCGTCGAGCAGGCAACCGAGGGAATCGCCGACACGCTGGCGGAGATCTACGCGCACGCCTCTCGGACTCAAACCAACACCCTGGTTGCGGCGAAGGAGCTGGCAGCCGAGCGCCTCGGAGGAGCGGATGGCAACGACATCTGAAACGGTGCTGACCCAGCACCTGAGCCCGGACCTGATGCCGCTCCACGGCATCGACCACGTCCATCGACCACATCGTCGGCAACGTCGAGCTGGGGGAGATGAACCGCTGGGTGTCCTACTACGAGGACGTGTTCGGGATGACGGAGATGATCCACTTCACCGACGAGGCGATCTCGACCGAGTACTCGGCCCTGATGTCGAAGGTCGTCACCGGCGGCGACGGGCGGGTCAAGTTCCCGATCAACGAGCCCGCTGAGGGCAAACGCAAGTCGCAGATCGATGAGTACCTGGAGTTCTACGAGGGTCCCGGCGCGCAGCACATCGCGCTCACCACGGACGACATCGTGGGCACTGTCACCGAGCTGCGCGAGCGCGGAATCCGGTTCTTGCAAACACCTGAGACTTACTACGAGGAGGTGCCCGGGCGGGTCGGTGAGATCGAGGAGTCCCTCGAAGACCTGCGGCGGCTGGGGATTCTCGTCGACAGAGACGACGAGGGATACCTGCTCCAGATCTTCACCGCCCCGCTCGGAGACCGCCCCACGATCTTCTTCGAGATCATCGAGCGCCACGGTGCGCGAGGCTTCGGCGAAGGCAACTTCAAGGCCCTGTTCGAAGCGATCGAGCGCGAGCAGGACAAGCGCGGGAACCTCTGATGCGCTACGTCGCGGTCGGTGCGCTGCCCCGTAAGCGCCACGCGCAGTTCCGCGACGACGGGCGGCTGCTGGTCGAGGAGGTGATGGGCTACGAGGGCTTCTCGGGCAATGAGTCGATTCTCTACCACCTCGGCTCGCCCTGCCGGATCGCGGACGTGGAGCCGCTGCGGCGAATGCGCCACGAAGAATGGGAGCCGGACGCGCACGTCCACCGGCTCGCGGACTTCCGCTCGCTGGAGGCAGGTGGAGATCCGCTCAGCGGCCGTCGCGTCTTGATGTGGAACGGCGATCTCGAGGTCGCGATCGCGAAGCCGACCGAGCCGTTGCCCGGCTTCTACCGCAACGGCGAGGGCGACGAGGTGATCTACGTGCATCGGGGCGGCGGTGAGCTGCGGACCGTGTTCGGGCGGCTCGCGTTCGGGGAGAAGGACTACGTCGTGATCCCGCGCGGGACGACGGTGACGTGGGAGCTCGACGGCAGCGAGCAGTTCTGGCTCGTGTTCCATACGCCCGGAGAGATCGAGACCCCGGACCGGTACCGCAACCGCTACGGGCAGCTGCTCGAGCATGCTCCCTTCTCGCAGCGTGACTTCCGCGCCCCGGACACACTCGAGACGTACGACGAGTCAGGGGAGTTCCGGCTCACGGTCCGGGTCCGCGGTGGGCTCCAGGATTACCTGCTCGACCGCCATCCCTTCGATGTCGTCGGTTGGGACGGGTACGTGTGGCCGTACGCGTTCAACGCCGATGACTTCGAGCCGCGCGCGGGTCGCTTCCACCTGCCACCGCCCACCCACCAGACCTTCCAGGGGTTGGGCTTCGTGATCTGCACGTTCGCCCCTCGGATGCTCGACTGGGACCCCGAAGCGGTGCCGCTTCCCTATCACCACTCGAACATTCAGTCCGAGGAGGTGATGTTCTATGCCGACGGTGATTACGCCGCGCGCAAGGGCGTCGAGATCGGCTGCATCACGCTGCATCCGTCGGGGCTCCCGCATGGGCCCCAGCCCGGAACCGTCGAGCGCGCCCTCGGGGCGAGCGCCACGAGCGAGCTGGCGGTGATGTGGGACACGTTCAGGCCGCTTCGGCTGACGAGCGCCTGGCGAGAGCACGACAACCCTGAATACGCGTACTCCTGGAATCCGGACCGCGACGCCGCGATTGCTTGCAACGGGGGTCAGCCACCGGAGGAAGCAGGGACGGTCGCCGAGCCAGGGGAAGGCGCGGCGACCGTCACTGGCCCTTCGGCCTGAGGCGTCGCGTGCCAATTGAACCCGCGAGGTAGCGTTCCCGTATGTCGCTGTCCGCGCGTTCCCGCACCGCCGTCCGGCTCCCCGCCGAATGGGAGCCGCACGAACGGACGCTGATGGGATGGCCCTGCCGTCGCGAGCTGTGGGGCGAGGCGCTCGAGCAGGCGCGCGCGGACTACGGCGCGGTCGCCAACGCGATCGCCGCCTTCGAACCGGTGACGATGATCGCCAATCCCGGCGAGGACTCCTCCCGGGCGCGGGCGGCGTGCAGTGCCAACGTCGATGTGGTGGAGCTGCCGCTCGATGACTCGTGGTTGCGCGACTGCGGCCCGATCTATGTCTACCGTCCCGACGGCACTCGGTTGGCGGTCCATTTCCGCTTCAACGCATGGGGGGAGAAGTTCTCGCCTTGGGACCACGATGCGGCCGTCGGCGGCCTGATCGCGGGGCGGCTCGGAGACGAGGTGGTGCACGCTGAGCTCGTGCTGGAGGGCGGGTCGATCGTCGGCGACGGCCAGGGCACGTTGCTCACCACCGAGCAGTGCCTGCTGAACCCGAATCGCAACCCCTCGCTGACCCGCGAGCAGATCGAGGATTCGCTGCGCACCGGGCTCGGGGTCGAGCGGATCGTGTGGCTCGGACAAGGATTGCTGGAGGACCGTGACACCGACGGTCACGTCGATCTGATCGCCGCCTTCACGCGGCCCGGACAGGTTCTGCTTCAGACCGTCGATCCCGGCAATCCGAACGACGAGCATTGCGAGGAGAACCGCTCGCGCCTGGCGGCGGCGGGAATCGACGTGCTCGAGCTGCCCTTCTTGCCGTACTCGGTGATCGCCGGCGAGAAGGTCGCGAGCGGCTACCTGAACCTCTACCTGTGCAACGGTGCGGTGATCGTGCCCGTCTGCGGCGCAGACAGCGATCGCGAGGCGCTCGCGATCATCGCCGGCGCGTTTGCCGGACGCGACGTCGTGCCCGTCCCCGGTGCGATCCTCGCCTACGGTGGGGGCGGTCCGCACTGCATCACCCAGCAGGTCCCGATCAAAGTCGGTGCTCCCGCCGATGCCTGAGCTGCTCACCGCTTACGACCCGCCGCCGTCGCCCGCTCGGACCCGTCCACCGACGCGGGCGCCGCTGCGCGTCGGGCTCGTTCAGGAGCGGTGGCATCCGGATCCCGCCGAGCACGAGGCCGCGCTTGCAGCAGGAATCCGGATCGCCGCGACCCAAGGCGCGCGGATCGTGTGCCTGCAGGAGCTGACGCTGTCGCCTTACTTCGCGATCACCCCGGACGGACCAGCTGCGGCGGGCGCGACGCCCGAGGAGCTCGACCGCGGACGGACGGCGATCTTCGCTCGTCGGCTCGCCGCCGAGACCGGCGCGTGGGTCCACGCCTCCCTGTACGAACGCGCTGACGGCCCCGACGGTCTCGGCTACAACACCGCGATCGTGGTCGCGCCCGACGGCCGCCTGATCTCCCGCACCCGGAAGCTGCACATCCCGGTCACCGCGGGGTATTACGAGGACCGCTATTTCCGGCCCGGCCCAGCGGAGGGGAACGTGTTTCCGTTGACATCGTTGCCGACCGAGGATGGTGAGGCGAAGCTGGGGTGTCCGACCTGCTGGGATCAGTGGTTCCCGGAGCTGGCCCGCGCGTACTCGCTCGAGGGCGCTGAAGTCCTCGTCTACCCGACCGCGATCGGGTCTGAGCCCGACCACCCTGAGTTCGACACGCAGCCGCTCTGGCAGCAAGTGATCGTCGCCAACGGGATCGCGAACGGCACGTTCATGATCGCGGTCAACCGGGTCGGCTTCGAAGACCCGCTGACCTTCTACGGCTCGAGTTTCGTCTCGGATCCCTATGGCCGGGTGCTCGCGCAAGCGCCGCGGGAGGAGCCCGCGGTGCTGGTCGCGGATCTCGACCTCGACCAGCGTCGCGACTGGCTCGAACTGTTCCCGTTCCTCACCACACGGCGCCCGGAGGCATACGGCCCGCTCGTGCGAGCACGCTAGCCAACCAGCTTGCGCAGGAGCTCCGTGAGCTTGGGCGCCGCTCCTATTGCTCGCTGCCACTCGCAGAAGGTAACGCGTAGTAGACCGCTACCGCGCCGCAGATCACGAGCGTGATGTATGGCGAGACAGGAGCGAGGGCGGTCGCGAGCGCGTATGGCGCGAGCCCGATCACGCTGCGCCTGAGAATCGTGCGGCGTCGCTCCCAGGGAAGGTCGGCTCCCATCAAGTGCGACTTGCGGAGCAGGATGTGCTGCTGCAGCGTCGCGAACATGATCGACATCACCAGGAAGGAACCGCTGTAGATCCCCGCGGCGAGATGCTGCCCGTGGCTCTCCCTCAGATACGCGGACATCAGCGCGGTGGCGAACGGGAGTACGCCGATGCTCATCAGCAGAAGCAGGTTGAGGATCAGGATCGAGTGGTCGGCCTGGCTCAGGCGGCTGATCATCGCGTGGTGGTTGATCCAGATGATCCCGATCGTGATGAACGAGATGACGTACGCGACGTAGTTCGGCCAGTTGCTCGCGAGCGCGTGTCCGAGCGTGGCCGCGTGGGCGGGGCTGGGCACCGTGATGTCGAGCACGAGCAGCGTGATCGCCACCGCGATCACGCCGTCGGAGAACGATTCGAGCCGGCTGGTGCTCACGGCATCAGGTTTCGCCGATCCGCCTTCCGCTCCTGTTTTCGGCTCCGAAGCCCCCGTCAGAGTCGGGAGCGTGATGCTCCCGACCCTGCCGGCTCCTTCAGCTAATTGGTAAGAACCCGGAGCTCGAGCGAGCTCGTCAACCTGTCGCTCGAGCGCGTGTCACGCGAGCGCCGCAGCCTTCAGAAGCCGTCCTCATATCGAGCTCTTAGCCGCTTCGTAGAATTTCCTTCACGAGCGTCGAGCGTTTTCTTACTGCTCCGCACAACAGTGGTTCTCATCAAGTCCTTCAGCGGACCGGAGTGGAGCGAACCATGCAGATGAACGCACGACGCGTATTGAAATTGATTACCGGCGGGGCCGCCGTTGGCGTGGCCGCGATGAGCATCGCCGCGTCCTCGGCGTCGGCCGCCGAGGTGAGCACGCAGGAGGCCGTGAGCGAGAACTGGTCCGGATATGTCGCCGGCGGCAACAGCTTCTCGAGCGTTTCCGGAAGCTGGGTGCAGCCGGCGGCAAAATGCACCTCGGGGCAGAGCTACTCAGCGTTCTGGGTCGGGCTCGGGGGCGCGTCCGGGACGGAGGCGCTCGAGCAGACGGGCACGCAAGCGGACTGCACGAGCGACGGCCAGAGCGATTACTACGCCTGGTACGAGCTGGTGCCCTCGGCACCGGTGAGGATGGGCCTCGCGATTCGCCCCGGGGACCACATCTCCGCGAAGGTGAACGTCAGCGGCACCAACGTGACGATCGGACTGTCGGACCAGACGACCGGGGCGTCCGTGTCCAAGACGCTGCAGATGAGCAATCCTGACACCTCCAGCGCGGAATGGATTGCCGAGGCGCCATCATCGTGCACGCAGGACGGCAACTGCCAGCCGCTGCCGCTGGCCAACTTCGGGACGGTGACGTTCACGAGCTCCTCCGCGACCGCTGATGGTCACACCGGCTCGATCTCGGATCCGGACTGGAACGCCCAGGCGGTCCAGCTGAGCGGTGACGGCGGCTCGACGGGGTACGTCCCGACGGAGATCGCCTACCAGGGGTCAGCGTCTGCCGGAGCGCAACCTTCCTCGCTCTCCAGCGACGGCACTTCGTTCGCGGTCTCGTGGCAGTCCGCCGACAGCCAATCCTCGAGCACCGGCTCGAGCGGCAACCCGGGCGATGGCGGCGGCTACGGCTACCCCGGCGACGGGGGTGGCTACGGCTACCCGGGTGACGGCGGCGGCTACGGCGGCTATGGCGGCGGCTATGGCTGGGGGTCGGGCGGCTACGGATACTGAGAAGCGCCCGCCCGTTCGATCGCGATCACCTCGCATCCGCTTGACAGCAGCGCCGCGCTCACCGCACGGCGCTGCTGTCGATCGCGGGAGAGCGCGACGATCGCGCCTCCCGATCCCGTGTAGTTCGCGGCGGCGCCGGCGCCGCGCGCGACCCCGATCATCTCCACGTGACGGGGGTCCAGCGTGATCATCCGGGCGCGGGCATCGAAGCTGGCGTCGAGACAGCGCCCAAGCCATTCGTAGTCCGAAGCGAGTATCGCCGCGCGCGCGTCTCGTGCGGCCGTCGCCAGCGCGTGGAGTGCGGCTTCGACCACGCGGTCGCCGTGCTCGAAGCGCCCTCGCAGTCCGGTGTGCACGGGCCCCGAATCCTGACCCGCGTCAGTGCGCCACGCGATCAGGAGCGGGGGTACGAGCGGTTCGGGCAGCCGCTCGTAACCGGGCTGCTCGCCGAAGTCCATGAACGTCAACCCCTCGTACGCCTGCGCGACGCGATCTTGAAGGCCGGCCGCGATCCCGAGGTCCTCGGTCTCGACAGCAAGCGCGAACTCCGCTAGCCGGTCGCGCTCGACTGGCACCCCACAGTGCTCGCATAGCGCGCGCGTGGTCGCGATCACGATCGCGCTCGACCCGCCGAGCCCGACGCCTCGCGGGATCGTCGTCGTCCACTGGACCGCGGTGAACAGCGCGCTGGGCGCGAGCTCGCGAGCAAAGCGGCGGATGGTGGCCTGCACAAGCGCACTCGGGGGATCGACAGCCGGCGCCGGCGCGCTTCGCGCCTGTGCGCGGGCTGAGAAGCTCGGCAATGTGATCGCCAGCACCGCGCCGCCATAGCCGTCTGAGGGGTTGCCCGCCAACGCGGCCCGGGCGAGTGCCTGACCGCTCGCCGGCCACCTACTCATCGAGCAACAGTTCAGCCGCTCGCGCCCGCAAGGCAGCGCCGAATCTGGAATCGCTCAGCGCGTGCTCGAGGAACACGCTGCAGTAGCTCTCGACCGTCCCGATGTCCTGACGGCGCTCACCGTCGGCGAGCTTGACCGCCACGACCCGTTCCCCGCGCTCGATGATCCGCCCCAGCGCGTCCGTGAGCTGGACCTCGCCCGACGAGTCGGGCTCGATCTCCCGCAGCGCGGCGAACACGCTGGGACCCAGCACGTAGCGAGCGGCGATCGCCAGCCGGCTCGTGACCAGCTTCGGGTCCGGCTTCTCGATCACCCCGGCGACATCGATCACGCCGTCGCCGTTTCCGGCGATCACGACGCCGTAGCGCGAGACGGCGGCGCTCGGAACCTCCTCGACGGCGATCGCGGCGCTGGCGTCGTGCACTCCGTACGCTTCGATCAACCGGGTCACGATTCCGGGGCTGGTGCGCCGCCTGGATGCGATGATCGTGTCCCCGAGCGCCACCACGACCCCGCGGTCTGCGGCCAATCCATCGCCGTGGCGAACGGCGTCCCCCAGGCCGGCGGGACGCGCCTGGCGGGTGTAGAGGATTTGCAGCCCCGTGCGCGGATCGATCAGCGGCCCGGCGCCGAGCTCGGGATCGGCGTCGAAGTGATCCTCGATCGCCCGCTTGCGCCGGCCGGTCACGAACAGCACCCGGCCGATGCCGGCCCGAACCAGCTCTTCGACGACGTACTGCACGACCGGCTTGTCGATCACCGGCAGCATCTCCTTCGGCTGCGAGCGCGTCGCAGGAAGCAGGCGCGTGCCCAGCCCGGCAACCGGGATCACCGCGTCGGTGATCGCTTTCACCGGCTTGAAGTTACGCGACGTGGCGGTCGAGCGCGTGTGTTGCCTGCTGGATGGCGGCTCGATAGCCGGCGGCGAGCTCCTCGAGCGAGGCCTCCCACGTCCGTCCTCGGACGCTCCAGAGCGCGCCGCGGCGGATGCGCTCGCGCAGCAGCGGTTGGCCGATCACCGCCAGCAACTGGTCCGCCAGCGTGCTCGGTTCGGGCGGCGCCAGCAGCCCGGTCTCGCCGTGCTCGACGAGCGAGGCGGGGCCGCCTTCATCGACGGCCACGACAGGTAGGCCGCTGGCCTGAGCCTCGAGGATCACCTGTCCGAAGGTGTCGGTCCGGCTAGCGAACAGGAACACGTCCGCGCTGGCGTAGGCGCGCGCCAATCCATCGCCGGAGAGCCACCCGAGGAATGTCGCCTGCTCGCCCAACTGCTCGCGCAGCCGCTGTTCTTCGGGGCCGCCACCGGCGAGTACCAGGTGCAGGCGCGGGTCGCGCCGGCGAGCGGCGAGGAACGCGTCGGCGAGCAGCTCGACGCCCTTCTCCTTCGTCAAGCGGCCGGCGTAGAGCACGTTGACGTCGCCCGGCAGGAGACCGGGGGTGCGCAGTCCGGGGTCGAAGCGGCGCAGCTCGACGCCTCGACCCCAGCGCCCGATCCGCTCGGCGGCGATCCCGAGCTGGCTCAGCCGCGTGTCGCTCGCCGGGCTGGGGGAGAGGACCAGCTCGCAGGATCGGTAGAAGCCACTCAGCGCCGCCCGGACGAGAACCTCGATCTGCACCTGGCCTGTGCGGAGGCCAGCGTACGCCGCCAGCTCGGTGTGATAGCTGCCGATGACCGGCAGCTCGAGCACGCGCGCCAGCAACCAGGCGCCGATCCCCGCAGGTCCGGGAGAGCAGAGATGAACGAGGTCGTAGCGCCCTTCGGCGAGTGCATCGACGATCGCCGGAAGGCTCGGCACGCCGATCTTCAGGCCGCGATAGAAGGGAATGTCGATCTCGGCGACGGCGCTGAGTCGCCGATCGACGTCCGCGTCGGTGCCGATCACCTCGACCTCGAAACCGGGGACGCCACGGTCCCGGATCTGCTGCAGCGTGTGGGTTACACCATGCATTCCGCCGACGCCGTCGGCAACGAGCGCCACTCGAGGCCGATCGCCTTCGCTACGGGTCAGCTTCAGCTTCTCGCGCCCGAGAAACGCGCTCGAGGCGGCATACGGGATCGCCGGGATGCAGGCGTCGAACAAAGCGAGCGCGCCGCGTTGGACGTCGAGCGTCGGCGCGCTCTCGGCCAGCCCCGCGACCTCCCGCACGGCGCCCGCGAGCTTGTGCTCGTGGATCCGTCGCGCTCGCCGGTAGAGATCGGGGTGGCTGAGCTCCCCCTCCTGGAGGCGCTCGAGCAGGTCGCTCTCGCCGATGTCCAGATCCATCGCCACGAGCCACGCACGCAGCAGCGCACGCGCATCCTCGGGTCCGAGATCCGAGCCGACGGTGCCGTGGCGGACGTCGCCTTCACGCATCACGCGCTCGACGATCCCCAGCACCGCGCGCGGATCGGCTCGCGCCGTCCCCTCACCGCGACCGAGTGCCCTGATCGCGAGCGCCATCGCGGCGTGAGCCCATTTCGCCGCGCTGCCCTGGGCGCCGTGCGCAGCCGCGTTGCCGGCGCGTACGTGGGCGAGAAACTCTTCGGGCGTCGACGTTCGCGGAGTCTCCGTGAACGTGCGCCCGATATCGATTCCGGCGTGGTCGTCCGAGCCCCCGATCGCGGTTCCCCCGTGGGTCTCGATGTAGACGAACGCCGGCAGGTTCAGCTCCTTGGCCCGCGAGCCATTACGCGTCTCCCAGATCGGGAACAGCTGCGCCAGGCGCCGGCGGTGGCGAGCCGTCAGCGGCGCCTCCACCGCGAAGAAGGGATGGGCCAGTGCCGAGGTGATCTCGTGCGAGCGCAGATATGCAGCGCAGTCTTCGACGTCATCGTTGTGAGCCTGCAGCCACTCGTGATCGTCGCGCGTGATCCCGTAGCAGAGCACGTGCACCGCCTGGGGCTCTCCCTTGAACCAAACGGTGAGCTCCTCGGAGACGAATGTGTCGGGCAGCTGGTCGAGCGCCAGCGAGCCGGCGATCGTGTCGTGGTCGGTGATCGTCACGAAGTCCATTCCGCGACGCTTGGCGAGCTCGTACACCTCTTCAGGCGGGGTGGCGCATTCGGGCAGGTGCAACGAGCGCTGGATCCCGAGCTTCGAAAGCTGTGAAGCGGTCGAGTGCACATGCAGGTCGGCGCGGCTGGTCTCGGTCATGGAACAAGGATTGACCTGCAAACCGCCCGATTCGTGAAGAACGAGCACACGTTCTGTGACCATTTGGTGAACTCGGGGATGGGCCCGGGGCGATTTCGAGAACCTTGAGGGCATGGCGGCGACCACGTCTTCGATCTCCGCCGGGACGGAGGAGGTGGTGCTGGAGCGCGGCCTCCTGCGCGTCGAGCTGGCCCTGCGCCCGTTCTCGCTCACGGTGCGTCGGATGGGACGACGGCTGCTGCGCTCGGGCGGCCTGTGGGTAGCCGACGGCACGATCCACGACCACTTCATCCAGTTCACCGAGGGCGTTGTCCCGCGGGAGGAGCGATCTCCGGCCGAGCGGGCTCTCCGGGCGCACCGTTGCCGCCCTGCTCGATCATGGCGTCGAGTTGGCGGTGCTGCTGCAAGGGGGCCGCCGCGCCCGGCTGCGCGCGTCGCTGCCCGAGGACGATCGCGTCGAGCTGATCCTGGAGGCCGATGGTGAGCCGCTGCGCCTCGCGCTCGAGTGGGACCGCCGCTCGGAGGAGCGCTTTGTCGGACTCGGCGCGCGCCACTGCACGCGGCTGGAGCAGACCGGAAGGACCGTGCAGCTCGGGGCCGACCGCCGCTACACCGGCCCGACTGCCCGCCCGAGATGCTTGCCGCGGGAGGAATCCCACAGGGCGACTGTGCGCCGGTGCCGTGGCTGCTGTCGAGCCGCGGCTATGCGATCTGGGTACAGAGCGAGGCCAATGGGATCTGCTTCGACCTCGTGGCGAGCGGATCTCGGTTTCCACGCGCGCCCATGCCGGGCCGCTGACGGTGCAGGTCCTGTGCGAGTCGACCCCCGCGGCCCGCCTACGCGTCCTTCTGCCGCGAGACGGGTATCCGGCGCTGCTGCCGGAATGGGGCTACGGCTTCTGGAAGAGCCGCGATCGTCTACGAGCACCAGGACGACGTGCTCGACGACTTCCACGGCTTCTCGCAAGTGCGGGATTCCGCTCGATGCGATCGTGATCGACTCGCCCTGGGCGACTCAGTACAACAGCTGGGAGTTCAACCCTCATCAGTTTCCGGACGCGCCCGGGATGATCGCGGGGATGCGCTCGGAGGGGTGCGGACGGTGGTGTGGGTGACGCCGTGGGTGAACCTCGACTCGCGGGACGGGCAGATTCCACCCCAGCCGGGATCGGAGCGCCTTCATCGCGAGCCGGCCCCGAACTACGCCTCCGGCGCCGCAGGCCGGGCACTTCGTCCGCGAACCGGATCGGAGTCCGTTCGTCACCCAGTGGTGGATGGGCACCGGCTCGCCGGTCGACCTGACGAGCGTCACGGCGCAGGATTGGTGGCGGCAGCAGGTCAAGCGTGTGCTCGCGCTCGGAGTGCAGGGCATCAAGGCCGACGACGGCGAGGGTTATTACATCCCCGACCACGTCAGCTCGCCGACGGACGGACGGGGGCCGCGCCGCTTGGGCGCTCGGCGGCCTGCACCGCGATGCCTGCAGCGCGCGCTGGACGAAGTGCATCCGGGGAAGGGGTCGTGTTCGGCCGCAGCGGCTGGACCGGCTCAGCACGCGACCGGCCTCACCTGGGCGGGCGATCAGGCGTCCGACTTCTGGTCGTTGCGGGTGCTCGTCGTGGCGACGCTGCGCCGCCGCGTGCAGCGGGTTCTCCAACTGGTCGCACGACATCGGCGGCTATCTGGGCCACCGGCTGGTCGAGCGCTGTCCGCCAGAGTTGCTGGTGCGCTGGCTGCAGTTCGGCTGCTTCACGCCGCTGATGCACGCGCATGCCCGGATGCCCCAGGAGCCTTGGCACTACGGCGACCGCGTGCTCGACCTCTATCGGGCTTACGTGCTGCTGCATCGACAGCTCGTTCCCTACACCCGAGCGGCAGCGGCGACCGCTGCGCGGGCCGGACTGCCGATCATCCGGCCGCTGTGTCTAACCGAACCGGGTGATCCGCGCGGCTGGACGATCGGCGACGCGTACGGTTACGGGCCGGCGCTGTGGGTGGCGCCGGTGCTCGACGAAGGAACGCGTGAGCGCGAGGCCGCACTCCCCCGAGGAGAGTGGATCGAGACCTGGACCGGGGAGGCGGCTCGGGGCGGGGGCGAGGTGATCGTGCAGGCGCCGCTGGACCGAATCCCCGTGTGGGTACGTTCGGGATCGATCGTGGTTACGTATCCCCAAGCTCACGTGGCCGCAGGGCTCGGGGACATCAACGAATCAGAGCGGCCGTTGGTTGCCACGTTGTGGGGCTCGCCGCCGCTTGGACGCGCCGCCGTCCGGCTGGCGGACGGGACGCGAATCGCCTGGCGGCGGGGCCAGTGGTCGGTCTCGCCTGACCGCGAGGTCAGCTTCCGGGAGATCGCGACCTAGCCAGGCGCTGCCGCGAGGCGTAGGCTCGCGGCAGCGATGATCATCAGCGACTCCTTCGTGATCGCCGACTGGACCGATCCGGGCACTCATCCGGGTCGCCCGATCGCCGGCCTGCATCTTCATCGGTCAGACGACGAGGCATGGATCGTGCTCGGAGGCCGGCTGGGATTTGTGGTAGGCGAGGAGCAGCGAGTCATTGCCGCCGGGGAGTCACTGCTGGTTACGCGGGGCACGCCCCACTCTTACTGGAACCCGGCATCCGACCCGGCTCACTACCTGCTGGTGATGACGCCACGGATCCACCGGCTGATCGAGGCGCTGCACTCCGGAGAGCGCCGCGACTGGGCCCAGATCTTCCACGAGCACGATTCGGAGCTGCTGTAGGTGCCGGCGGCCGCCGCTGGCTATCCTCGCCGGCATGCACTTCGGGGAGCTGACAGCACCTGAGCAGCGTGTCCTTGGCTGTCTGATCGAGAAGCGCTGGACGACGCCCGACCAGTATCCACTTTCGCTGAACGCGCTCCGGCTCGCGTGCAACCAGTCGACCAACCGCGATCCGGTCACCGACTACGACGAGAGCACGGTCCGCCAAGCCGCGCAGCGGCTCTGCCACTATGGGCTGGCGCGCTTGGCGAGCGGACATTCGAGCCGCGCGATCAAATACCGCCATCTCGCCGAGGAGGGGCTCGGGTTGGGCCGCGAGCAGCTCGCGGTGCTCGCCGTGCTGCTGCTTCGCGGTCCGCAGACTCCCGGCGAGCTCAAGGCGCGTAGCGAGCGGATGGCCAGGATGCAATCGCTGGAGGAGGTCGACGATCACCTCGACGTTCTGATCGAGCGGGGGTACGCCCGGCGGCTCGAGCGGCGGCCGGGCCAGAAGGAGGATCGCTTCGAGCAGTTGCTGGGCGGGGCGTCGGATGAGCCCTCGGCGACGATGCCACCCGAGCCTCGGGTCCCGGCGGCGGTGAGCGAGTCCCGCGACGGCGACCTCGCCGCTCGGGTCGCCGCCCTGGAGGCCGAAGTGGCCGCGCTGCGGGCAGAGCTCGCGGCGCTCACGCACGGCTAGGCCCCGACGGCGCGTTCCTCGTCGGCTGCCACGACGCTTCCCGTCGATCCATGCCGTGCTCGCCGCCGGCGTGTTCGAGGCACTCGTCCGCGGACGAGCCGCCCGCTCAAAGAATCCCGATCTCCGAGTTGTCTCCGACGAGGAAGCGGTAGGCGCGCGGCTGGCGATGGTCCCGGCCGATCTTGACGTTGCGTCCCAGCAGCGAAGACTCCATCCGTCCGGCGAGGTCGCGGACCGCGGAGCCGGCGAGCAGGATGGAGTGCTCCACCTCGGCGTTGGCAATCGTGCAGGCCTCGCCGACGGCCGTGTACGGCCCGACGTAGCAGTCGGTGAGCGCCGCCCCAGCGCCGATCATCGCGGGCCCCCGCACCGCGGAGCGCTCGAGCCGCGCGCCGGCCTCGATCACCACGCGTCCGTCGACCTGCGACTCGATCAGCTCGCCTTCGACGCGGCCCTCGATCGTGTCCAGAACGAGTCGGTTGGCGGCGAGCATGTCCTCCAAGCGCCCGGTGTCCTTCCACCAGCCCTTCACGATGTGTGGCTCGACCCGCTTCCCTTGATCGACCAGATGCTGGATCGCGTCGGTGATCTCCAGCTCGCCGCGGCCCGAGGGCTTGATCGCCCGCGCGGCCGCGTGGACCGCGGGGGTGAACATGTACACGCCGACGAGCGCGAGATCGGTTTTCGGCTCGGCGGGCTTCTCGACGAGCCGCACGACCGCTCCTTCGCAGAGTTCGGCGACGCCGAAGTTCTCGGGATCGGAAACCGGAGTGAGCAGGATCAGAGCCTCGGGGACGCCCTCCCGGAAGGCCGTCACCAGGTCCTCGATTCCACCCTGCAAGAGGTTGTCGCCGAGGTACATGACGAATGGGGAGTCGGCCAAGAACGGCTCGGCGGTCAGGACGGCGTGCGCGAGTCCGAGCGGCGCGTCCTGGACGATGTAGGTGATCTCGACGCCGAATCGCGACCCATCGCCGGCGGCGGCGCGGATCTCCGGCCCGGTCTCAGGCGCAATGATGATCCCAACCCGTTCGATGCCCGCCTGTGCCATCGCCTCGATGCCGTAGAACAGCACCGGCTTGTTGGCGACCGGCACCAGCTGTTTGGCGCTGGTGTGAGTGATCGGGCGAAGCCGCGTGCCCTTGCCTCCGGAAAGGATCAGCCCCTTTAGGTCTTGCATCCGAGCGGAGCGTACTGTGCCGCTCGCTAGTAAACCCCCGCGAGCTTACGGTGGTCCCAAGTCGCGATCCGGTGCGGAGCGAACTGCAGCGCGACGCGCTTGGCCGCCTGCGCTCGTACGACGTCGAGGAAGTCGGGACCTGTCGCTCCGCCGCCGTAGCGGGAAAAGAGCTCCGTGCCGAACTCGAATACCAGGTTGTGGTCCCGGTGGATCACTGTCTGCGCCTCGATCATCACGCCGCGTAGCTCGTGGTACTGCTCACCGGTCTCGATCTGGAGCGTCGCGCGAGCGTCGCGCTCGAGGTTTCGCACCTTCTGCGACTTGGCGTAGGTCCACGCCCAGAGCTCGCGATCACGAACGACGTACCACAGGGGCATCAGGTGGGGCCATCCCAGCGGGCCGTTGGTGGCGCAGACCACGACGCGCTGCTCCTCGAGAAACGCGGCGACCTCCTCGGGCCCCATCGTGATCTGCTCGCGTCGACTCAAGCCGAGATCGCCTGCGTTACGGCGGCGATCGACTCGGCCGCCTCGCGTACCGCGGTGCGCGCGTCTTCAGGCTCGAGCACGACGGCGTCGCCCGCCTCCTTGACCACTTCCCGTACGAGCCAATCAGCGCCGGCGAACGCGAGCTCGACCACGACGGCACCGTCCGCGAGCTCGGCCACCACCGTCCGTTCCTCTCGTGCCCAGCGGGCTCGGTACGGGGAGATCCATACACGGGCCCGCCGTGAGGCCGGGACCTCTCCCGTCCGGGGCCAGCCGTCGACATCCGCGGCAGGATCGATGTCGGGCCGAGGCTCAAATGGCTCGTCGGTCACCGTTGCCGACTTGATCCGGTCGAGCCGAAAGTGGCGCACGCTCTCACGAGACGGGTCGAAGCTGGCCAGATACCAACCCTCACGACCGTTGATCAGCGCGTACGGCTCGACCAGCCGGGTCGAGAACTCGTCCTCGTTCTCCTTGTAATACTCGAACGACAACAGCCGGCGATCGGCGATCGCCGCCGAGACGACGGTCGCGATCTCGGTATCGTCGCCCCCGGGCGAGGCCACCTGGAGACCCTCCTGGACCGGGTCCTCGCCAAGCGCGGCAACGATCTTCCGTCGCACCGAGGAGAGAGAACCCTCGGGAATGTGCTCACCGATCAGATCGATCGCGGCCATCAGCGCCTTGGCCTCGACCGGCAGTAGCCGGGCGGGGCGGGCGAACGAATCGCCGTAGGGCTCGGGATCTACTTCGATCGTCCCGTCGAGATCGATCTCCGCGTACAGCACATAAGTTCCGGCGCCAAAGTTGACGACGTTCAACACCGAGATGTCCTCGCGCAGCTCCTGGTCGGAGATCTTCAGCGCCCGGCAGAGCTCGCCGGCGTCGAGTCGCCGCCCCGCGCGACCCGCGTCGATCAGGATGCTCGCGAGCGTCACCAGGCGCGCGAACCGCTCAGGTCTGATCGCCGCATCGGGATGGTGACCGTTCCCATCGTTGTCCTGCGGAGCGCCGGCGCTCTGACGTGCGCTGGCCACAGGGGGCTCGGCCACGGCAGCGGTCCGCGGCTCGCCGCTGTGGCGCTCGATCACCAGCCTCAGCCGCTCGCGGAGCTCACGGGCGAGCTCGGGTGGGCCGAGGATCCGCGCGTGCTCCCCCAGCCCGAGCACCCAAGCGATCAGCTGACGCGAGTTGGCGTAGGGGGTGATGAACAACAGGTCGTCGTCCTCGCTGGCGGGCCGCGTCTCGCCGTAGCGACCGAAATGACGCTCGATCTGCCAGGCGATTCGCCGTCCGATCCAGATTTCGGCGCTGCCGATCGGCTCCCCGAACTGCCACTGGATCCGGTTCGCGTAGGCGCGTGGGTCGAAGTTGGCGGGACGCTGGAAGTCGTGCTCGGCCTTCGTCGCGTAGCCGACCTTGCCACGGATCCGGGACAGGCGGAAGACCCGGATCGCGCACCGCTCGTGCGAGCGGCCGACTACGTAGAACTGGCCTCCTTGATACAGAAGCTGATACGGGTCGACCCGACGGGTGCCCAGCTCGTCGCGCTCCATCGTGTAGTAGTCGAACACGATCGTCTTGCGGCGAAAGATCGCGGTCTCGATCTTTGCGAGCCGCTGTGAGATCTCATGGCCACCCGCCGAGCCGGTGATCCCGAGCCCGACCGTGTTCTGCTCGGGCGCGCTCAGCGGGCTTGGGCGGCCCCAGGAGATCTGTTGGAGCGCCAGCCGCAGCGGCTCGGCGTATGCGAACTCTCCATCGAGCAGTTGCAGGGCGGTCCGAAGCGCCGCCAACTCCTCGTCGGTGAACGCGATCGGCGGCAGATGGAAGTTCTCAGGCGGGAGCGAGTAGTTCTCCTGCTCGACCTGCCCGTCGACGGGCTTCTCGACCGTAAGCAGGATTCCCAGCGCCTCGAGCTCGGAACGGTCCGCGTAGAAACGCCGGGCGAACGCGTCCTCGTTCATCACGCTGTAGCCCTCAACGTCTCTTCTGATTTCCGGCGCCGTCACGGGGCGGCGCTCCGCCATCAGATACGAGATCAGCGAGAGCTGGCGGATCAGCTTCTCGGTGTCCTTGGCCATTGATCCCAAACTGTAGTTGGGGCGCGCGTAAGTCCAAGTCGCAAACGGCCGCTCGACGCGCTATTTGCGTGGATTTGCAGCAGAGTCGTGCCGGAGCGTTTCGGTGATGCCCGCGGCTACGCCGCTTCGCGCTCTCGCTCCACCGGTGCCGCGAAGTACGCTCCGGCCCCGAGGGCCTTGTCGTACCCCGACCACTGCTCGCCCGCGGGGAGCTCCTTCTCCAGCCGGTCGAAGCTTCCGAGGCGGCCGCCGAGGTTGTCGATCATGTGGACGAGCGTGGCCTCCCGGGTGCACGGCACCACGGGGCTACCGTGCTCGAGCGAGCCGTGGTGGCTCAAGATGATGTGGAGTACGGCCTGCTCGATCTCGGGCGGGAACCCCTCGAGCTGCTCGATCGTGCGCCGGATGCGGTAGTAGCCGAGCGGGATCTCGCCGTACAGCCGGCCGTGGTCCGACATCGAGATCGCCGCGCCCTGGACGGCGTAGGCCTCCAGCTTGCCGATGTCATGGAGCAGCGCGCCGGTCACCGCGACGTCGCGGTCGATCCCGGGAAAGGTCGCGGAGATCGCGCTCACTGCCTGGGCAACGGTCAACGAGTGCTCGAGTAGGCCGTGGCGGTAGGCCTGGTGGTACCGCTTAGCGGCGGGGGCGTTGCGGTACACCGCCCACGTCGCTGACCCTTCCCCGAACACCGCCGAGAGCAGGCGGCGCAGATGAGGATTCTGCACGGTCGCGAGCAGACCGCGGAGGTCGGATTCCATCTGGTCGGGCTCTCGGTGCGGCCCATCGAGCAGCTGGCCGCGAACGAACTCCCCCTCGGCCGCCGCCCTGATCGCCTGCACCGCGAGCTGCGGCCCGAAACGCGTGTGGATCGAGAAGTGACCGGTGACGTGCACGATCTCGCCGGCCCGACACACCTCTCGCGCGGCGGCTACGCCGTCCCAGATCATCGCCGGCAGGCTTCCGGTCCGATCGCCCAGCACAAGCTTCAGGTACTCGCCGCCGTCACGGCGGCGGCGGAGCTCGACTTCGCGGACCAGCAGCGCCTGCGCGATCTGACATCCGTCGGCTAACTCTCTAACTTCCATCGCGCGTCGAAGATAGAGTGGCGAGCGGACGGTACTTCATGAAAAGCAGCGCAATCGTCACCGGAGGAACGGGCGGGCTCGGCGCCGCCGTGGTCAAACGGTTGCTCGACGACGGCTGGCGCGTCGTCGTTCCGTGGATCGTGGAGTCTGAGCTCGACCGCGTCGAGCGCCGCGAGGGACTGGAGCTCGTGCAGGCCGACCTATTCGAGCTCGATTCCGCGCAAAGCGTTGTCGCGCTGGGCGCCGCAGATGCAGACGCTCGCTTGCGAGGAATCGTCAACCTCGTCGGCGGCTTCGCGGTTGGCGGACGGGTGCACGAGACTCCCGTCGAGGAGTTCGAGCGACAGTTTCGTCTCAACCTCCGCGCGACTTACCTCGCCGTCAGCACGGCGTTGCCGCACCTGCTTGCGGCGGACGGTGGGTCGATCGTGTGCGTCGGCACGCGTGCTGCCGTGCAGCCGTTCTCGGGCGCCGCCGGCTACATCTCGTCGAAGGCCGCCGTGATCGCTTTCGCCCAGGCGGTCGCCGTGGAGTACAAGCATGATCGGGTCCGCTGCAACGCGATCCTGCCGAGCGTGATCGACACTCCTGCCAATCGGGCATCGATGCCGGACGCGGATTTCGATCGCTGGGTCAAGCCGGCCGAGATCGCGGGCGTGATCGCCCAGCTGCTCTCCAGCGACTCGTCCCCCACGAGCGGTGCGGCGATCCCGGTATATGGGCGCGCGTGAGCGGGCACTCCGCGGCGCTCATTTCAGCTACAACCCGATCGGGTGCCTGACGGCGAAGGTGCTCAGGTCGGGCTCGTCGGCTGGGCGGTTCGACCATCGCGACCCGGTCTCCGCGAGCGCGACGGTGTCGAAACGGAGGCCCGCGACATACATGAACGTGTGGCCGGCGTTAGCGAACACCGTGATCCATTTGCCGGGGCCGCCCTGCCCCCAGTTCATCAGCTGTCCGGAGTACAGATCGTCCCACTGAGGAGGTGCGCGGCAGCGAACACGAAGCTGATCGATCCCGAGCAGTCGTAGGCAGTGTCCTCGTAGGTCAGGTGGCCGCCGCCATAGCGGTACGGGAGGCGCGCGATCTCGTTGCCCGCGGCGATGATCTCCTGGACGGCGGCGAGGCGCGTCGATCGGAGCGATCGCGAGGCCATTCGACGTCAGCGTCGCTTGCGTCAGGCTCGGCGAGAGGCCGCTGGCCGCGAGCTGCGCGCGCACCTCAGCGTTGGACATCGGCTGGGCCAGCGGACCGCCACCCGAACCGACGCTCACCTGGGCGGGCGGACTCGAGCTCGCGCGCCGGTGATCGGCGCGGCGGTGCCGGCCACCGGCTCGATCGCTTGCGGATGGGCTCGAGGACGGGAGCACCTGGACTGCTGAGTTGATGCGCCGTGGCTGGACTGCCCGGCGTCGGCCGGCTGCAGCGAGGCGACCCGCCTCGGATCACCGGCGCTGGTCGACTGCGCCCCGCAGGCTGTACACGCGAGCGCGATCGAGATGAGCGTCGCAAGACCACGGATCCGCACCCGACGCAGTATGGCGCTCGAGGGCTCGCCGCGCGGCGGGTCTCAGGGATCGAACTGCCCCGCGTACAGCGCGAACATTGCACCCTGCGGATCGCGCACTACTCCGATCATGCCCGCCCCGATGTCGACCGGTCCGGCGAGGGGTGAGCCGCCGAGTTGGCCGATCCCTACTCTTCAGCGCCTGATGAGAATTCTGATCACCGGAGCAGCGGGCATGCTCGGCTTGGACGCGCGCAGCGCGGCGGCCGGCGCCGGACATGAGGTCGTGGCGCTGGCACGGGCCGAGCTCGACATCACCGACGCGGACGAAGTCGCCGTCGCGGTGCGCGCGGCCGCTCCCGACGTCGTGATCAACTGCGCGGCGTGGACCGACGTCGATGGCGCCGAGGCCGCTGAGGAGGCGGCGTTTGCCGTCAACGGCCCTGGAGCGGGCAACTTGGCGCGAGCCGCGTCGGCCGCGGGTGCGTGGACGATTCACGTCTCGAGCGACTATGTGTTCGACGGCAACAAACGCGCGCCGTATGTCGAGTCGGACCCGGTAGGCCCGAAGTCGGCATACGGACGATCGAAGCTCGCGGGCGAGCAGGCGGTCGCGCGCGAAGCGCCCCGTGCTCACACGGTCGTCCGCTCCTCGTGGCTGTTCGGCACTGGCGGTCCCTGCTTTCCAGCCACGATCAGGCGGCTGGCGGCGCAGCGCGACGAACTGACGGTCGTCGATGATCAGATCGGCTGCCCCACGTTCACCGGCCATCTGGGACAGGCGCTCGTGGATCTGGCGGCGGGCACGCCTCCGCTCGGGATCGTGCACGTCGCCGGCGGCGGTCAGTGCTCCTGGTATGAGCTCGCGAGCGAGATCGTGGTCGCCTCGGGCACATCCTGCAAGGTGAACCCGGGTCGGAGCGCGGACCTGGATCGACCGGCGCCGCGTCCTGCTTACAGCGTCCTGCGCACGGAGCGCGGCACGGAAGTCCCTCGCCTCCCCCAGTGGCGAGAGGGACTCGCGCAGTACCTGGCCTCCGGGGTGCCGGCGTGAAGCTGCTCGTCTGTGGTGGCGCCGGTTTCATCGGCTCTAACTTCGTGCGTCTCCGCGTCCGCGAGCACGGAGATCGGGTGACGGTGCTCGACAAGCTGACCTATGCAGGGCGGCGCGAGAACCTCCACGAGGTGATCGACGAGATCCGTTTCGTCCACGGCGCGATCGAGGACCCAGCCGCGGTCGCCGAGGCGATCACAGGTTGCGACGCGATCGTCAACTTCGCTGCCGAGACCCACGTGGACCGCTCGATCTCCGGCCCGGAGGCGTTCATCATGACCAACATGCAGGGCACGCACGTGCTGCTCGAGGCTGCACGCGCGCGGGGGTTGCGCTACGTCCAGGTCTCGACGGATGAGGTCTACGGGTCGATCGAGGAGGGCTCGTTCACAGAGGAGTCGCCGCTGGCACCCTCCTCGCCATACAGCGCCACCAAGACGGGGGCCGACCTGCTCGTCTCGAGCTACTTCCACACCTACGGACTCGAGACCGTGATCTGCCGGGGGTCTAACAACTACGGCCCGTATCAGTATCCGGAGAAGCTGGTTCCCCTGATGATCCTCAACGCGTTGGCCGGCGACCGGCTGCCCGTCTACGGGGACGGTCGGAACGTGCGCAACTGGCTCTACGTAGAAGACTTCGGGCGTGGCATCGGCCACGCGCTCGCGCAGGGTAGGCCCGGTGAGGCCTACAACTGCGGCGGACCGGAGGAATGCGAGAACATCGTCGCGGTGCGGCGAATCCTCGAGCTCACCGGGGCGGCGGAGTCGCTGATCGAGTACGTGACCGACCGCCCCGGACACGACCGGCGCTATTCGCTGTCCTCGGGCAAGCTCCAGGGACTCGGCTGGGAGGCCCTGGTGGGCTTCGAGGAAGGCCTGGCAAGAACGGTGGGGTGGTATCGCGACAACGCGTGGTGGTGGGAGCCGATCCGCTCCGGCAACTATCGGGAGTACTACGAACGTCACTACGGGCGTGCGCTCAAGGCGTGAGCGCCGGGTCGTGAGCTCGGCCGAGCGTGAGCGGAAGCTGGGCGCGCTCGAGCGCGACGTCGTCGCCTGTCGGCGCTGCCCCCGCCTGGTGCGGTGGCGCGAAGCGACAGCCCGAGTCAAGCGCGCCGCCTATGCCTCCGAGGAGTACTGGGCGAGGCCGCTCCCCGGCTTTGGCGATCCGGCCGCTCGCGTGCTCGTGCTCGGCCTTGCCCCGGCCGCGCACGGCGGCAACCGGACGGGGCGCATCTTCACCGGCGACCGCTCCGGTGACTGGCTGTTTGCGGCGCTGTGGCGAACCGGCTTCGCAAACCAGCCGAAGTCGATCGCGCCCGGGGACGGGCTCGCGCTGTCCGGCTGCTACATCACCGCGGCGGTTCGCTGCGCGCCGCCGGCCAACCGTCCACTGCCCGCCGAGCGCGAGAACTGCCTGCCATACCTGGTCAGCGAGCTCAGGCTGCTGGAAGAGGCGCGCGTGATCGTCTGCCTCGGCGGCTTCGCGTGGGATGCGGCGATGCGGGCGCTGGTCGCTCTCGACGTCACGGTGCCGCGCCCGCGGCCGAAATTCGGCCACGGCTCTGCGGTGAAGCTCGGCCCCTGGACGCTGCTCGGTTGCTATCACCCGAGCCAGCAGAACACGTTCACGGGAAGGCTGACCGAGGGGATGATGGAGGGCGTGTTCGAGCGGGCAAAGACGCTCGGGTGAGGTGAGCGACGGCCGCTACGCTGGCAAGGGAGTTGTCGCTGTCAGCCTTCAGCCCCCGCGTCCGCGACTGGTTCCTGCGAGCCTTCGAGGAGCCGACCCCGGCTCAGGCACAGGCCTGGCCGGCGATCGCCTCCGGTGAACATGTTCTGATCTCGGCTCCGACCGGCTCGGGAAAGACGCTGGCCGCCTTCCTGTGGGCGATCGACAGGCTGACGAGTGCTCCGCCAGATCAGAGCGGGCGCGGCGGGATCGGCCTGGTGTACGTCTCGCCCCTGAAGGCCCTCTCCTACGACATCGACCGGAACCTCCGGGTGCCGCTGCGGGGGATCGATGCGTCGCTCAGCGTCGCGGTGCGAACCGGCGACACGCCGCAACGGGAACGTCAGGCGATGCTGCGCGAGCCGCCGAACATTCTGATCACCACCCCCGAGTCGCTGTATCTGATGCTGACCGGGAGGGCGCAGGAGCTGTTCGCCGGGACGCAGTGGTGCATCGTCGATGAGATCCATGCCGTTGCGGCGAGCAAGCGCGGAGCGCACCTGGCGCTGACGCTCGAGCGGCTCTCGGCGACCGCCGGCCGGGACGTGCAGCGGATCGGGCTCTCCGCCACGCAGAGGCCGCTCGAGGAGATCGCGCGGTACCTGGTCGGGCCCTCCCGGAGATGCCGGATCGTCGACACGGGGATCCTGAAGGAGCTCGACCTGGAGATTCACGTGCCGGTCGAGTCGATGGTCGAGCCTGATTCCACCCCGGCTCCGGACCTGGATCCGCTCGTCGGGGGCTCGGAAGCGACCCGCCGCTCGATCTGGCCGGCGATTTACCCTCAGCTGCTCGAGCTGATCCAGGCACACCGCTCGACGATCTTGTTCGTCAACGCCCGACGCGGGGCCGAGCGACTGGCGGTGAGACTGAATGAGCTCGCCGGCTCGGAGATCGCCCGCGCTCACCACGGCTCGCTGGCCCGCGAGGAGCGAACCGTGATCGAGGAGATGCTGAAGGCCGGGGAGCTTCCCTGCCTGGTCGCGACGTCGTCCTTGGAGCTCGGGATCGACATGGGCGCGGTCGATCTCGTGATCCAGGTCGAATCGCCGAAATCGGTCGCGCGCGGTCTGCAGCGGATCGGACGGGCCGGCCACTCGGTCGGCGACGTCAGCCGCGGGCGGATCTTCCCGAAGTTCCGCGCCGACCTGCTGGAGTGCGCGGTAGTCGCGCGACGCATGCGCGACGGCGAGATCGAGACGACGGTCGTACCTCGAAACGCGCTCGACGTGCTCGCACAGCAGATCGTCGCGATCGCGGCCGCGGCCGGCGACGGTTCGGTGAACATCGATGAGCTGTACGCACTGATCACACGCACGTACTCCTTCGCCGAGCTCAACCGCGGCCAGCTCGAGAACGTGCTCGACATGCTCGACGGTCGCTATCCATCGTCGGAGTTCAGCGAACTACGACCCAGAATCGTGTGGGACCGGGTCGCTGGGGTGCTGCGCGCGAGACCCGGCGCCCGGCAGCTGGCCGTGACCAACGCCGGCACGATCCCTGACCGCGGGCTCTACGCGGTCACCCTGCCCGACGGTCGCCGGGTAGGCGAGCTCGACGAGGAGATGGTCTATGAGGCGAGGCCCGGGCAGACGTTTCTGCTCGGGGCGTCCACCTGGCGGATCGAGGAG
The DNA here is from genome assembly GCA_963837385.1 of uncultured Solirubrobacterales bacterium. Classification (GTDB taxonomy): domain Bacteria; phylum Actinomycetota; class Thermoleophilia; order Solirubrobacterales; family Solirubrobacteraceae; genus Palsa-465. The sequence goes on along the minus strand of CAWIMZ010000014.1, from coordinate 145,613 downwards.
ATCGGACGCGATCGGGTGATCGTCACGCCCGCTCCGGGCCTCCCGGGAGCGGTTCCGTTCTGGAAGGGTGACGGCGTTGGGCGGCCCCGCGAGCTCGGCGAGGCGATCGGGGCGTTCGCGCGCTGGGCGGTGGAGCGCTCACCTGAAGAGCTGCAGGCCGACTACGACCTCGACCGGCGCGCGGCAAATAACCTGGTCGAGTTCCTTCGCGAGCAGCAGGCGGCGACCCGGGTCGTGCCATCGGACCGGGCGATCGTGATCGAACGGTTCCGCGACGAGATCGGCGACTGGCGGTTGTGCGTACTGAGTCCGTACGGCGGACGCGTTCACGCGGCGTGGGGACTTGCCTTGAGCGCCCGGATTCGCGATGAGCTCGGGCTCGAGTCGGACGCGATCTGGTCAGACGACGGGATCATCGTCCACCTGCCCGACGCCGAGGAGGCGCCGGGGGCCGAGCTGGTGCTGATCGACCCCGAGGAGGTCGAGGATCGGGTGGTGGCCGAGCTCGCATCCTCGGCCCTGTTCGGAGCGCGCTTCCGGGAGAACGCGGCACGAGCGCTGCTGATTCCTCGCGCCCGTCCCGGCAAGCGCACTCCGCTGTGGCAGCAGCGGCTGAAGTCGCAATCCCTGCTCGAGGTCGCGAAGAAGTTTGACGATTTCCCGATCGTGCTCGAGACCTACCGAGAATGCCTGCGCGACGTGCTCGATGTCCCCGGGCTCGTCGAGTTGCTCTCGAAGCTCCACCGGCGCGAGCTCTCCCTGATCGAGGTTGAGACCCCGACCGCCTCGCCGTTCGCATCCTCGCTGTTGTTCGACTATGTCGCGACGTACATGTACGAGGGGGACACTCCCAACGCTGAGCGACGGGCGGCGGCGCTGTCGCTCGATCGCGACCTGCTGCGAGAGCTGCTCGGGCAGGAGGAGCTGCGTGATCTGATCGATCCGGGCGCACTCGCGCAGGTCGAGGCCGACCTCCAATTTCTCTCGATCGACCGGCGCGCGGTCAGCCGCGACGGTTTGCACGACGTACTGCGCACGGTCGGTGACCTCACGGAGGCGGAGGCCTATGCGCGTGTATTGGATGGTCTCGATGTCGATCAGATGCTCGCCGACCTGGTGGGCGAGCGGCGGGCGGTGCGGGTTCGTCTGCACGGCGAAGAGCGGTGGATCGATGCTGCTGACGCGGGCATCTACCGCGACGCGCTCGGGGTCGCCCCTCCCGGCGGCCTTCCGGCGGCATTCTTGGAAGACGTGCCCGATGCCCTGCTGCGGCTCGTTCGGCGGTTTGCCGCAAACCCACGGTCCGTTCACCACGACGGAGCTACGGGTCCGCTACGGCATCGACTGCTCGGCCATGCTCTCGTCGCTGGAGCGCGAGGGAGTGCTCGTCCGTGGAGAGCTTCGTCCCGGTGGCGGCGAGCGGGAATGGTGCCATCCGGAGGTGCTTCGGCGCCTGCGGCGCGTATCGCTGGCTGTGCTCCGAAACGAGATCGAGCCGGCAGATCAGCTAGCCCTCGCCCGGTTCCTGCCCGGCTGGCAGGGCGTGGACCGGCATCCCGCGAGCGGCGCGGGCGTAGATCGTCTGCGCGACGTACTGGTTCCGCTCCAGGGCCTGGCGCTTCCCGCCGAGCTCTGGGAGCGTGATGTGCTTCCGCGTCGGGCCGGCGCCTACAGCCCGGCGTGGATCGACCAGCTGTGCGCGAGCGGCGAGCTGGTCTGGATCGGCGCCGGGGCGCTGGGCCGCCACTCGGGCCGGGTTGCCCTCTACTTCCGCGACGACCTCTCGATACTCGGCCCGCCGCCGTTGCCGAAGGGGTCGATCGTCGACTCGCCACAACACGTTCTCGTCCGCGAGCGCCTGGCCGGCGGTGCCTGCTTCTTCACCGATCTACTCGCTGACGTCGAGCTCTCGCCTGAGGAGCTGCAGGAGGCGTTGTGGGACTTGGCCTGGGCCGGGGAGGCCACCAACGACGCGTTCGCGCCGCTGCGGGCACCTCGTTTGACGCTTGCTCGGGCTCAGCGCGAGCGGGTCAGGTCAGCGACGCGAAGCGCTGGCCGTTTCGCCGCGCGCCGGCGTGGAGGCGCCGCAGCGCAGGTCCAGGGCCGCTGGTCGCTGACCGCGCCCTTGTTCCGAGATCAGGTGGACCCGGCGGCCCGGCGGCGCGCGCTGGCCGAACTGCTGCTCGAGCGCTACGGCGTCGTGACCCGTGAGCAGGTCCTGGCAGAGGGACTTCCCGGCGGCTTCTCGGCGATCTACTCGGAGCTTTCGCAGCTGGAGACGCTCGGCATCGCTCGGCGTGGGTACTTCGTCGAGGGGCTGGGCGGCGCGCAGTTCGCGCTTCCCGGTGCCGTCGAGCGCCTGCGCTCGCAGGCCGCCGGGCACGATGGGCCGCTCGTGCTGCCGGCGGTCGATCCGGCCCAGCCGTACGGCGCCGCGCTGCCGTGGCCGGCGCGCGAGGGCGACGGTGGCCGGCGACCGGCGCGCGTCGCGGGCGCCTATGTCGTGCTGGCCGGTGGGGAGCCGGTCCTGTACCTCGAGCGCGGGGGCCGCGGGCTGCAGACGCTCGTCCCGGCGGATCATCCACGAATCGAGTCGGCGCTCGCCGCGCTCGCCGAAGAGGTCAAGCGCGGACGGGTCAGGCGAGTGGGACTCGAGAAGGTCGACGGCGAGCCGGCGATCGGCTCTCGGCTGGGGCCCCTGCTGGTCGAGCTCGGGTTCCAGGAGGGTCCGCGACGGCTGACGTTGAGCGCCTGAGGTCAGCGTGCCCGAGGGCGGGCAAGGCGGGCCGTCCGTGCCTTCGCTGCGGGACGACGGTCGTCGCCCGGGGGCAGGGCGATGCGAACCGCACGACATACTGGTGTCCGGGATGCCAGAGCTAGGGTCCAGTCTGCGGCGGGTGGGGCACAAGGGCGCCGATCTGATTGCGCCCGGTAACACCTATGCCAGCTTCGATGCTGCGCTGGCGGCGGGCGTTGACATGATCGAGTTCGACGTCCTACCGGAATCGGGCGGGGAGCGGCTTCTGCTCGCGCACGATCTCGAGGATGCCGGGCGGCGGTTGCCGCATACGCTCGAGGAAGGGCTGACCCACCTGGCCTCCGAGCCGTTCACCGGGATCGAGCTCGACCTCGACCTGAAGCTGCCCGGCTACGAGCTCCGGGTGCTCGACGCTTTGCGTGACTTCGGCATGCTCGACCGGACCCTGATCTCGAGCCAGTATCGCGAGAGCCTGGCGGTGATTCGCGCCGCAGAACCCGGCGTCCGCCTCGGCTGGTCGGTCCCGAAGCTCAGCCGCGATCCATTTCGCTCGCGTGCGCTCGCGCTCCTCGCGCTGGCAGCTGTGCATACGGCGCGGGTGATCCTGCCGGCCCGCGCGGCCCGCGCGATCCGCGGTGGGATCTGCGACGCCCTGATGGTTCATTGGCGGCTCGTGACGCCGCGGCTGGCGCGCTCGGTCAGCGCCGCCGGCGGGGAGCTGTACGTCTGGACCGTCGACGAGCTGCCGCGCCTGCGAGCACTCGAGGCCTTGGGCGTCACCGGAGTGATCACCAACGACCCCAGGCTGTTCTCGGTGCCGACGGCGTGAACGTCGCCGCTAGGAGCTGATCCGGCAGGTCGCGGCGCTGTGGCCGGGCGGGTCCCCGAAGGCGACGTGCTTCAGGCCGCCCGCGGTCAGGCGGGAAGCGCGGCCGATCACCTTTCCGGCAAGCTTCCAGGTGAAGCTGATTTGGCCGCTGAGATCCGCGGGCGGGACGATGCGGAAAGAGACCCCATCCTGGTGAAGGCCGCTCGTCGCGGGGCCGAGCACCACCGTCTTCTTGACGCCGGGATCGGGTTCGAACTTCTTGCCATTGACATTCCGGTAGTCGACCTGGATCGCCATCGAGAGGGTGGTCTCGAAGCCGAGCGCCGGCATCTGGCCCCGGATCCCGATCACGTTCGGGTAACGCTTGGTGTTGCAGATGTTGATCGTCGCCCACAGGTTGCGGGAGCGCTTCGCCCGGCGCACCGCCGCCCGGATTTGCGCGGCGCTGGGTCGTTGCGCCGGCGGCGGTGCCGCGGCAGCCGGCGCCGGTGCCGCGGCAGCCGGCGGCGGTGCCGCGACAGCCGGCGTCGGCGCGGGCGGTGCCGCGACAGCCGGTATCGGCGCGGGCCCGGGCGCGGCGGTGGCCACCAGAGCGCTGACGGCGAACAGGGCCTTCACTCCCAGGACGATATCGGGAGCCCGACGAAACGGCCAGAAAGAGACCCGCCCGATCTGCTATCCCTCGTCACGTGACAACGACGAGCGGCGACACGATCGCCCTGCTTCACCGCGTACCGGTGTTCTCGACGCTCGCTGAGGACGATCTTTCGCGTGTGGCGGACGTGGCGGTTCCGAGGAGCTTTGGACCCGGGGAGGTCGTGTTCCGAGAGGGAGACGAAAGCGAGACCTGCTACATCGTCCGCTCGGGGCGCGCGCGGGCGGTGCGGGGGCACCCCGATGGTCGCTCGATCACGCTGGCGACGTTCGGGCCGGGAGACATCTTCGGCGAACTCGCGATGTTCGACGACGAAAGCCGGTCGGCGACGGTCGAAGCGGCCGAGGAGACCGAAGCGATCGCGATCCTCGGGCCCGACATGCGGCGGTTGATGCGCGAGCACCCCGAGATCGCCGTCAAGTTGATGTCGGCCCTCGGCAGGCGCTTGCGGGACACCAACGAGCGGCTGGCCCGCCAGTCATTTCAGACCGTCCAGAGCCGCGTCGCCTCGGCACTCGTGCAGCTGGTGGCCGCCGCGCGCGCGGAAGGCGCAGCGGACGGAGACGTATTGATCACTTCCACCCAGGCCGAGCTTGCCCAGCTGGCCGGTTCCTCCCGCGAGTCCGCGAGCCGCTTCTTGGCGGTGCTCGAGCGTGCCGGAATCATTCATCAGGGGCGCGGCAAGCTGATCGTCCACGATCCGGTGGCGCTGGAGCGGTACGTCTATTAGCTCGCCGGACAGGACAGAGTTCTCCGCCGGCGGGGTCGTCGTGCGTGGTGATCAGGTCGCCGTGATCGTGCCCGTCAAGCGCTCGCTCGAAGGGTTGCGCGTGCTGGGATTACCCAAGGGCCATCCCGACGGGGACGAGACCCCCGAGCAGGCCGCGGCCCGGGAGGTGCGCGAGGAGACGGGAGTCGAGGCGGAGTTGGTCGAGAAGCTCGGCGAGATTCGCTACCGGTACGAGCGCAAGCGCGGGACTGTCGACAAGACGGTCGCGTTCTATCTGTTCGCTTACCGCTCAGGGGATCTCGCCGACCACGATCATGAGATCGAGGAAGCCAGCTGGATGCCGCTCGCCGAGGCCGCGCAGGCACTCACCCACCCCGGTGAGCGTGAAATTGTTACTCGCGCGTTGTCGCGGATCGCGCCGGAGCGGTAGGCTGGCGGCGGTGCGGGTTCTCAATTTCTACTCGTCTGTGTTCGCCGACCAACTGCGTCGCGGTCGCAAGACAGCGACTATCCGTCTCGGCGACAAGTCCCACAAGTACAAGAAGAACGAGTGCGTGCTGGTCACGATCGGCTACCAGCACTCGCCCCGCGAGAAGATCTTCTACGCCGTGATCGATCAGGTCGAAGTCAAGCGCGTGAAGGACCTCTCTCCACGGGACATCGAGCACGACAATCCCGAATTCCGTCGCGTCGACGAGATGGTCCACTTCCTCGAGCAGATCTACGGCCGGAAAGTCGTCCTGGAGGACACCGTGACCGTGGTGCGCTTCTCCCAGATCATCGAGAACCCGCCCGAGCTCCGCGACCGGATCCACGGGCTCGGGGGAGCGCGGAACTAGACGGGGGCAAACGCGGATTTCTTGGCACTCTTTACGAGAGAGTGCCAAGCGGGCCTTGAATCCGGCTGGCCGCCAGCTATAGTTGCAGTTGTTGGCACTCTCCGACCGAGAGTGCCACGAACTACACCGGCAACACACCACCCCCATCCCCCGGAGGTTTCATCTATGAAGCTCAAGCCCCTCGGCGATCGTCTGATCGTGCGGGCAATTGAGGAGGAGGAGACAACCGCCAGTGGCATCGTTCTGCCTGATACCGCCAAGGAAAAGCCCCAGAAGGGCAAGGTCCTCGCGGTAGGCGACGGCAAGGTCAACGAAGACACCGGCAAGCGCACTCCTCTCGACGTCTCTGAAGGAGACGAGGTCCTCTACAGCAAGTACGGCGGCACGGAGATCAAGGTGGACGGCGAGGAACTCCTCGTCCTCCGCGAGTCTGATGTGCTGGCGAAGGTCCAGTCGTAACCCTTCCAGGAGAACTAGAGACATATGGCTCATAAAGAACTGAAGTACGAGGCGGAGGCCCGCAAGGCGCTCGAGCAGGGCGTCGATGCGGTAGCAAACGCCGTCAAGGTAACGCTCGGCCCCAAGGGCCGCTACGTCGTCCTCGACAAGAAATTCGGCGCCCCGACGATCACCAACGATGGCGTGACAATCGCGCGCGAGATCGAGGTCGAGGACGTCTTCCAGAACCAGGGCGCACAGCTCGTGCGCGAGGTAGCCACGGCGACCAATGACGTAGCCGGCGACGGCACGACGACCGCCACCGTGCTCGCCCAGGCGATCGTTCGCCAGGGTCTGAAGAACGTCGCCGCCGGCGCCAACCCGCTGTCGCTCAAGCGCGGCATCGAGAAGTCCGTCGACGAGGTCGTCAAGAACATCGAGAAGCAGTCGGTCGAGATCTCCGGCAAGGACCAGATCGCCCGCGTGGCGACGATCTCCGCCGGCGATGACGAGATCGGCGACGTGATCGCCGACGCGATCGACAAGGTCGGCAAGGATGGCGTGGTCAACGTCGAGGAGGGCCAGACGTTCGGCATGGACCTCGAGTTCACCGAGGGCATGCAGTTCGACAAGGGCTACATCTCGCCCTACATGGTCACCGACCAGGATCGGATGGAGGCTGTCCTCGAGGATCCCTACATCCTGATCGCCAACCAGAAGATCGGCTCAGTCCGTGACATCCTCCCGGTGCTCGAGCAGACGATCCAGTCCGGCAAGCCGCTGCTGATTATCGCCGAGGACGTCGAGGGCGAGTCGCTCGCGACGCTGGTGGTCAACAAGCTCCGCGGCACCTTCACCGGTGTCGCCGTCAAGGCACCCGGGTTCGGCGATCGTCGTAAGCGGATGCTCGAGGACATCGCGATCCTCACCGGCGGTGAGGTGATCACCGAGGAGATGGGCCTCAAGCTCGAGAACACCCAGCTCTCGCAGCTCGGGCGCGCTCGTCGCGTGGTCGTCGCCAAGGACACCACCACGATCGTGGACGGTGCCGGCGAGAGCGATGCGATCAAGGGCCGCATCAATCAGATCAAGAACGAGATCGAAAACACCGACTCGGACTTCGATCGCGAGAAGCTCCAGGAGCGGCTCGCAAAGCTCTCGGGCGGCGTCGCAGTCGTGAAGGTCGGCGCGGCGACCGAGACCGAGATGAAGGAGAAGAAGCACCGCGTCGAGGACGCGCTGCAGGCCACCCGCGCGGCCCTCGAAGAGGGCATCGTGCCAGGCGGCGGTGTCGCGCTGCTGGTTGCGCAGAAGGCGCTCGACCTCGATGCGCTGGAGGATGCGGATGAGCGCACTGGCGCGAGGATCGTCCACCGCGCGCTCGAGGAGCCGCTCCGCCAGATCGCGGACAACTCGGGCCTCGAAGGCTCGGTCGTCGTCAACGACGTCCGCCACGCCAAGAAGGGTTACGGCCTCGATGCGGCTAGCGGACAGATCGTCGATCTGGTCGCGGCGGGCATCATCGACCCGGCGATGGTGACGCGCTCAGCGCTCCAGAACGCCGCTTCGATCGCGAAGAACATCCTCACCACCGAGGCGATTGTCGCCGAGGTGCCGGAGAAGGAAGGCGCCGCGCCGGGCGGAGGTATGCCCGACATGAGCGGGATGATGTAATCGCGCCAACAGGCGAGTGCTTGCGAGGCCCGGCAGAAGCCGGGCCTCGCGCATGTACGGAGTGCGCGAGACGGGCTGCGCGAGACGGGCAGGGGTTGCCGGTTCGGCCGGCTGGTACCTGATCGAGTGCTGGTTACCTGATCGAGTAGAGGTGTTGGCGGTCCAGATCGGTGAAGGTCGCGCCGTTGCCGGCGTGGGTCATGAACAGGTCAAGCACGGCCCAGGAGCAGGGTGCGTCGCGACCTGCAATAGTCTCGCCTTAGGGACCAAGACAGAGAGGATGAGGATGGCTGAGAGCGTCTATCGGGTAACCGAGTTGGTTGGTGTGAGTGGCGAATCGTGGGAGGCAGCTGCCCGCAACGCGATCGAGACCGCCGCGGCGAGCTTGCGCGACCTGCGTATTGCCGAGGCGCACCGCTTCGACGTCACGATCGAGAACGGCAAGGTGACGAGCTACCGCGTGCGCCTGAACGTTTCGTTCAAGTACGAACCGCGCGCCTGAGCTGTTCCCGCACTCTTTTCCGGCGGTGCGCGTGACGCCGCCACGCACGCGCGCCGTCTCTCATCTAGCCAAAGATCGGTAACCGCCGTTGCTTGGCGAGTCGGTTCATTGCATCCTGGATCGCGGACTCCACCTCGACGTAGATCGAGTCGACGTACTCGCGATCGTTGACCCGCTCTGGGTCCTTGTCGACGTAAATCGGATCGAGCAGCTCGGTGCGGATCTTCGCTGGCAGCGGAAGGTGCGTCGGAATGGTCTCGATCGTCACGCCGAAGGGGAAGCCGAGCACGATCGGCAACCTGCTGCCGCGAAGCTTGCTTTTCAGCCCCGAGATGCGGTCGAGCCCGTTCGCGATCCAGCGGCCCTCGGATAGGATGAATGCGGTGTCATGCCCGCCGACGCTGGCCACGGGAACGATCGGCACGCCGGAGCGGATCGCCTGGCGTACGAAGCCCTCGCGCCCGCCGAGGACAGCCTGATCGCGCCTGCGCCAGTTGCGCATCGCGTCGACCTCGCCCCCGGGCCAGATGATCACGTCGCACCCGGCGGCGAGCGCCGCGCTGACGCCTTGGCGGGAGGCGGGGATCACGCCGACCTGACGGAAGTAGTCGCCAAGGCCGGGCGTGGCCATCAGGACATCGTGAGCGGTCGCATGAAGCACGCGCTCGGCGCCGAATCGCTGCCACCAGTCGGCGACGAACGTCCAGGCGTCCATCGTCAGCGACCCTCCTGAATGATTTCCGATCAGCAGCGAGGGCTCCTCGGGCAGTCGCTCCCAACCGGAGGTCTCAAGCCGGAAGTAGTACTTGCAAAGGGCATCCCAGACAGGCTTCTGAACGCGCATCAGTGTCTGGTTGGGGCCATCGAGAGCGTGCTCCGTGGCGGCGGCGACCCGCTTGCCGATTAGGCCCTCGATTCCACCTTTGGATTGGCGCTTATCGCTCCCGCCCTTGGCCGCTGTAGCCTGGTCGACGGCCGCTCGGCCGTTGCTCTTTTGTTGCGCTGTGCGCCGCTTTCCAGTCCCGGTAGACACGCTCTCATCCCATTCGTCGCGTTGACATTGTCATCGTACTCTTCTTGAACGCATCGACCGCGAGAGTCGTTCGGGATCCGTCAGCAGGAGTGGTGAGCCAGCGAGTTGCGAAATTGCTGACCGAGGCTCACCACGGACCGTAGGCGCTGACGTTGGCCGTCCGCAGCCCGGTGACATACCCGGCGCGCTCGTATGCCGCCTCGTCGGTGCCAGGCGGCACCGAGAGCAGGCCTCGCAGCTCGTCGATCGACTGGAATTCCTTGCGCTCCATCCAGTCGGACAGTCCGTCGAGCAGCACGCGCGCGTATTCAGGGCCGTGGCGCAGCAGCGCTGAGGTCGTCATCACCACATCCGCTCCAGCGAGCAGGTATTTGGCGACGTCGGCGGCGTCTTCGACCCCCGTCGTGGCCGCGAGCGCGGAGCGCACCCTGCCGCGCAGCAGTGCGATCCACGTGCGCGGCAGCAGCGCGTCGACAGGACGCGAAAGCGCGAGGTTCGGCACCACGGCGAGCGTCTCCGAGTCGATGTCGGGCTGCAGGAAGCGGTTGAACAGGACGAGGGCGTCGGCGCCGGCCTCGTCCAGACGCAGCGCGATCTCGCCGGTCGAGCTGAAGTACGGGCTCAGCTTGACCGCGAGCGGCACGCTGACCACGTCCTTGACGCGCTCGAGGATCTCGACGTGGCGCTGCTCGACGTCGCGGCCTGGGGTGCGGGGGTCGCCGGGCAGGTAGTAGATGTTCAGCTCGATCGCGGCGGCGCCGGCGTCCTGCAGCAGGCGCGCGTAGTCGGTCCAGCCTTCGGGGGTGACCCCGTTGAGGCTCGCGATCACGGGAACGTCGACCGCCGCGGCGGCGCGCTGCACCAGACTCAGATGACGGCGGGGACCATGGTCCTCCTCGGCTGCGCTCGGGAAGTAGCTCAGCGCTTCGGCAAAGCTCTCGGTGCCGGCGTCGGCGAGCCGAGCGTTCAGCGCGGCCTCCTCCCGCAGCTGCTCCTCGAACAGCGAGTGGAGCACGACCGCACCGACACCAGCGTCCGCGAGCCGCCGGACGCCGTCGACGGTGTGGGACAGCGGTGACGCGGACCCTACGAGCGGGTTGCGCAACTCGAGGCCCATGTAGTTGGTCGATAGCTCCATTAGTGATCCTTGCGGGCGTCGGACGGGAAGTCGCCGGCGCTGCGGGTGGCCATCTCCTCATAGATCTGCCAGCGCTGGCGGACAATCTCCTGCGCGAGGTCCTGCAGGCGCTGGCCTTCAGCCGGATCGGTATTCGTCAGCGCGCGGAAGCGCAGCTCTCCCTTCCGGTAGTTGCTCAGCTGGATCCGCGGCCTGGGCGAGTCCAACAGGAACGGGTTGCCGTTGGCCGCCCGCACCATCGGGTCGTAGCGGATCAGCGGCCAGTGGCCGCTCGCGACGGCCTTGTACTGCTGCTCGAGCCCTTGTCGCATTTCGATCCCCTGCGCGATGCAGTGGCTGTAGGCGATCAGCAGCGACGGGCCGTCGTAGGCCTCGGCCTCGCGGAACGCACGCAACGTCTGCTGAGGATCGGCGCCCATCGCGACCCGCGCGACGTACACGTTGGCATATGCGATCGCCTGCAGCGCGAGGTCCTTGGTGGGCATCGTCTTGCCGGCGGAGGCGAACTTCGCGATCGCGCCGAGCGGCGTCGCCTTCGACATCTGCCCGCCGGTGTTGGAGTAGACCTCGGTGTCGAGCACGAGCACGTTGACGTTGTACCCGCTGGCGAGCACGTGATCCAGGCCGCCGGACCCGATGTCGTACGCCCACCCGTCGCCGCCGACGATCCACACGCTTCGCCGGATCAGGTGATCGACGACGCTGCGCAGGTCGGCCACGACGCGCGCCGTCCAGCTCGTCGAGTCGCCGCTCGAGCCTGTTGACCCGCTCGCGCTGCGCGCGCAGCTCGGACTCGCGCAACTGCGGCGCCTCGAGGATCTCGTCAACCAGCTCCCCGCCGACCAGGTCGCGCAACTCCGAAAGGCGCTGGCGTGCCAGCTCGCTGTGACGATCGGCGGCGAGCCGCAGGCCGAGGCCAAATTCTGCGTTGTCCTCGAACAATGAGTTCGACCATGCCGGGCCGTGCCCGTCGGCATCCTTCGTCCACGGCGTCGTCGGCAGGTTCCCGCCGTAGATCGAGGAGCAGCCGGTCGCGTTCGCGATCGTCAGCCGGTCGCCGAACAGCTGCGAGATGAGCTTCAGGTATGGGGTCTCGCCACAGCCGGCGCATGCCCCGGAGAACTCGAACAGCGGCTCCAGGAACTGCGTGCCGCGCACGGTCCCGAAGTCGACCCGCGAGCGGTCGTTCGCCGGCAGCTGCTCGAAGAACGCGATCCTCTCGCGCTCCGCGGGCAGCAGCGGCTCGAGCGCCTCGAGGTTGATCGCCTTGCGCGCCGGATCCGCCGGAGCCGAGACCGGGCAGGCCTCGACGCACAGCGCGCAGCCGGTGCAGTCCTCGACGTAGACCTGCAGCGTGAAACGCGTGTCCGGGAGCCCGGGCGCGTCGAGCGGAGCCGACCGGAAACCCTCCGGCGCGCCCTCCAGGCGAGATTGCCCGTAGTAACGGGAGCGGATCACACTGTGAGGGCAGACGAAGCTGCAGTTGCCGCACTGGATGCACAACTCGGAGTCCCACGCCGCGACCAATTCGGAGATGCCGCGCTTCTCGTACTGCGTCGTCCCGCTCGGGTACGTGCCGTCCACCGGCAGCGCACTGACCGGCAGCTCGTCGCCCCGGCCGTCCATCATCACGGCGGTCACGGTGCGCACGAACTCCGGCGCGTGCGCGGGCACGGCCGGCTCCAGCTCGCGCTCGGCCGTCACCCGATCGGGCAGCTGTACACGGTGAAGGCCCTCCAGCGAGCGGTCGACCGCGGTCTGGTTGCGCTCGACGACCTCGGCGCCGCGCTTGCCGTACGTCTTGGCGATCGACGTCTTGATCCGCTCGATCGCCTCCTCGCGCTCGAGCACGCCTGAGATCGCGAAGAAGCACGTCTGCAGCACCGTGTTGGTCCGGCCGGCGAGGCCCGCATCGCGCGCGATCTGCCCCGCGTCGATCACGTACAGCTTGATCTGCTTGGCGAGGATCTGCTCCTGAACCGGGCGTGCGAGCTCGTCCCAGACCTGATCCGGCGGATGGTGGCAGTTGAGCAGCAGCGTCGCCCCCGGCGCCGCTCGGTCGAGCACCTCGTCGCGCTCGAGCAACCCGAACTGGTGGCAGCCGACGAAGCTGGCCCGCGAGATCAGGTACGGCGCGCTGATCGAGTCCGGCCCGAAGCGCAGGTGCGAGACGGTCTGCGAGCCGGACTTCTTGGAGTCGTAGACGAAGTAGCCCTGGGCATGCAGGCTCTCCTCGGAGCCAAGGATCTTGATCGTGTTCTTGTTCGCACCGACCGTCCCGTCGGACCCCAGGCCGAAGAACAGCGCGCGCACCGTCTCCGCGGGCTCGATGTCAAGCGACGCGTCGTAGGAGAGGCTCGTGCCGGAGACGTCGTCGTTGATTCCGATCGTGAACCGTCGCTTGGGCCGCTCGCGGTCGAGCTCTTCAAAGACCCCGGCGACCATTCCGGGCGTGAACTCCTTCGAGGACAGGCCATAGCGGCCGCCGACCACGCTCGGCATCAGCTCGCGCTCTCCGTCGGCATAAGACTCGCTGAGCGCCGCGAGCACGTCGAGGAACAGCGGCTCGCCGAGCGAGCCCGGCTCCTTGGTCCGGTCGAGCACGGCGACGCGCTCCACGCTCGCGGGCAGCGCGTCGGCGAGCGCCCGTGCCGGGAACGGCCGGTACAGCCTGAGCTGCACCACGCCGACTCGCTCACCCCGGGCCTGCAGGAACGCCACGGTCTCGCGCACGGTCTCCCCGCCCGAGCCCATCACCACCAGCACGCGCTCGGCTTCGGGGTGCCCGCTGTAGTCGACCAGCCCATAGTGGCGGCCGGTGCGCTCGCCGAGCTGGTCCATCGCGTCCTGTACGACGTCCGGGACGCGGTCATAGAACGGGTTGACCGTCTCGCGGGCCTGGAAGTACACATCCGGGTTCTGCGCGGTGCCCCGGATGAACGGACGCTCCGGGGTAAGCCCCCGGGCACGATGCGCGCGGACGAGCTCCTCGGGAACGAGCGCTCGCAGGTCCTCATCGGAGAGCATCTCCATCGTGTTCAGCTCGTGCGACGTGCGAAACCCGTCGAAGAAGTGCACGAACGGCACGCGGGTCTTGAGCGTCGCGGCCTGCGCCACCAGCGCGAAGTCGTGAGCCTCCTGCACCGACGCCGCGGCCAGCAGCGCAAAGCCTGTCTGGCGCACGGCCATCACGTCGGAGTGATCGCCGAAGATCGACAGGCCCTGCGCCGCGAGCGAGCGAGCGGCGACGTGCAGCACCGCCGAGGTCAGCTCACCAGCGATCTTGTACATGTTGGGGATCATCAGCAAGAGGCCCTGAGAGGCGGTGAACGTCGTCGACAGCGCGCCGCCCTGAAGCGCACCGTGCAGTGCTCCTGCCGCGCCGCCCTCACTCTGCATCTCCACCACAGCCGGCACTGAGCCCCACACATTGGGGCGCCTATGGCTGGACCACTCGTCCGCCAGCTCGGCCATCGGCGAGGAGGGCGTGATCGGGAAGATGCAGCAGACCTCGTTCAGCCGGTAGGCGACCGATGCCGCCGCCTCGTTGCCGTCAACGGTGGCGCGCATCAGCGCGGCTCCCGTGTTCGATCGCTACGAACGCATACCCGGGATCGGGCGCCGCCTCCGGGAACATCTCGATCGAGTGCACCGGGCACTGCTCGAAGCATGCACGGCAGCCCGTGCAGCGGTCGTAGTCGAACCGGTAGCGGTTGCCCTTGCCCAGCTTGATCACCGCGTCCTCCGGGCAAGCGCCGAGACACCCGTCGCACTCGATGCAGTTCCCGCACGACAGGCACCGGTTCGCCTCGAACACCGCCTCCTCCGGCGACAGCGCGCCGACCACCTCTTCGAAGCCGGCGACGCGCTCAGCCAGCGCCAGCTCTGGCTGCTGGCGGCGGGGGTGATCGCCGAAGTACCACAGGTTCAGCATCTCGAACTCCGCCAGCGGATGCTTGGGCCCGCGCTCGTGCTGCGCGCCGCGCAGCCACGCATCGATCTCCCGCGCCGCTCGCTTGCCGTGTCCCACGCCGACGGTCACGGTGCGCTCTGAGGGCACCATGTCGCCACCCGCGAACACGCCCGGGGAGCCGGTCATCAGCGAGCTCGACACGCGCACCGTCCCGTCGCGGTCGAACTCCACCCCCGGCACCGCGCGCAGGAAGGCCGTGTCGCTCTCCTGGCCGAGCGCCAGGATCACGGTGTCCGCAGCCAGCGTCTCGAAGCGCCCCGTCGGCTGGGGGAACCCGGACTCGTCGAGCTCCATTGCCTCGACCTGCAGCTCCGGACCCTCGACCGCCGTGATCGTCCGCAGCCAGTTGATCCGCACTCCCTCCCGCTCGGCGTCCTGCGCCTCCTCCTCGTGGGCCGGCATCTGCGCGCGGGTCCGGCGATAGACGATCAGCGCCTCCTCCGCGCCCAACCGCCGCGCCGTCCGCGCGGCATCCATCGCGGTGTTACCGCCACCGTAGACCGCCACCCGACGCCCGATCACCGGCCGCTCGCCCGCCGCGACGCCGCGCAGGAACGACACCGCGTCGACGATCGGTCCCGCGTCTTTGGCGGGGATCTCGACCCGCTTTGACAAATGCGCGCCGACCGCGACGAACACGGCGTCAAAGCCGCCCTCGCGGCGCTCGGCGTCGAGGTCCAGCACCCGATGGTCGCTCGTGAAGCGCACCCCCAACGCCGCGATCCGATCGACCTCGGCGCCCATCACGTCGCGAGGCATCCGGTAGGCGGGGATCCCGTAGCGCATCATCCCGCCGGGCTCCGGACCCGCGTCGCGGACCTCGACGTCGTGTCCGAGACGCGCGAGATGGTAGGCGGCGGACAGCCCGCTCGGCCCCGCCCCGATCACGAGCACCCGCTTGCCGCTGCGCACAGGCGGGGGATCGAACAGCCACCCTCGCTCGAGCGCCAGATCGCCGAGGAACCGCTCGACGGAGTGAATCGCCACCGGGCTGTCGAGATCGGCGCGGTTGCACACGCTCTCACACGGGTGGTAGCAGACCCGCCCGTGGATCGCGGGGAACGGATTGTCCGTAGTCAGGACCCGCCACGCCAGCTCGTGCTCACCGACCTTGACGTGCGCCATCCACGCCTGGATGTTCTCTCCCGCCGGGCAGCCCGCGTTACACGGCGGCAGCAGATCGACGTACACCGGCCGGCTCTCGCGGACCGGTCCCGCGCGCGAGTGCCCGTGCAGCAAATCCGGCAGCGGCGTGATGTCCGGCCGGAGGCCGGTCATCTCGGTGCTCCCGCCGTCGGCCGACCCTCGCATTGCTCTCCCCTCGCGGACACACTGCTCAGCGTACCCGTCCGAGATGCTGTGAGCAAGCACGACCGTGGGAGTGTCCTGAGGGAGCGACACGACCCAGGCGAGACGCTCCGCATTCGGCGAGTCGATTTGCACTGCGGCGAGTACGAGGAGACCGCAAGTGGCGA
Source organism: uncultured Solirubrobacterales bacterium (assembly GCA_963837385.1). Classification (GTDB taxonomy): domain Bacteria; phylum Actinomycetota; class Thermoleophilia; order Solirubrobacterales; family Solirubrobacteraceae; genus Palsa-465. The sequence goes on along the minus strand of CAWIMZ010000014.1, from coordinate 129,569 downwards.
TAAGGTGTGCCTGCGCTGGAGAGAACTGACGGGGAGAGATGACCAAGGACCGGCTCAGTCCGCTCGATGCATCGTTCCTGCAACTGGAGGACGCGACCTCGCACATGCACGTGGCGGGGACGCTGATCTTCGCCGGGAAGCCACCCCCATACGAGCAGCTGCTGGCCCACGTCGACTCGCGCCTCGGCCTGGTGCCGCGCTACCGGCAGCGCATCGCGCAGGTACCGCTCGCTCAGGCCCGCCCGCGCTGGGTCGACGACGAGCATTTTGACCTGCGCTACCACCTGCGCCACACCGCGCTCCCGGCGCCGGGCGGCGAGTACGAGTTGCAGGTGCTCGCCGGCCGTATCCTCTCTCACCACCTGCGCCGCGACCGGCCGCTGTGGGAGATGTGGCTCGTGGAGGGCCTCGATCGCGGGCGCTTCGCGATCCTCTCCAAGACCCACCACGCGCTCGTCGACGGCGTCTCCGGCCTCGACATCCTCAGCGTGCTCTTCGCCCCGGACGAGCCGGAGTCCGGGCCGTGGCGGCCCGAGCCTGCGCCCTCCAGCGCCGGGCTGGTGACCGAGGCACTCATTGAGCGCGCGACGAACGTCGGCGAGCTGCTAGGGCCGCTTCGCGCCGCCGTGCGACGCCCGCGCACGGCCGCCGTCCGCATCTGGGAGACCGTCGTCGGCGGCGGCGCGCTGGCCTGGGCGGGCCTGCCACCGGCGCCGCCTACCCCCTACAACGCCTCCCAGGTCGGCGCCGACTGGCGCGTGACATGGACGCGTGCCCCGCTCGGCGATATCAAGGCGATCAAGAACACGCTCGGCGGGACGGTCAACGATGTCGTACTGACCTTGGTCACGCTGGCGCTGCGCCGGCACCTGATGCGGCGCGGAGAGGACATCGACGATCTCGAGCTGAAAGCGTTCGTGCCGGTGAGCATGCGCACTGAGGACCAGCGCGGAACGCTCGGCAACCAGGTCTCCGGGATGGTGACGACGCTGCCGGTCTCTAGCGCGGACCCCGTGCAGTGCCTGGCGAGGATTTCGGCGCAGATGCGGGTGGTCAAGCAGTCCGGGCAGGCGATCGGGGCGCAGGCGCTGACGGAGCTGAGCGGCTTCGCGCCGCCGACGCTGCTCCACGGGGCGTACCGCCTGGTCGCGCGCCAGCGCTTCGTCAACCTCGTAGTGACCAATGTGCCCGGGCCGCAGTTCCCGCTCCACCTCGTCGGCCGCGAGCTGACCGACATGTTCCCGATCGTGCCGCTCGGCGGCAACCTCAACCTGGGTATCGCCATCGTCTCCTACAACGGCGCGCTGAACGTCGGCCTCGTGGGCGACTTCCTGTGATGTACGACCTCGAGGACCTGGCCGGTGACTTGCTCGCCGCCCTGCACGAGCTCACGGCCGCTGCGGCGGGGCTGCACGGCGAGGAGCCCGCCGCTCCGTGGCCCGGGTACGACCAGCAGACGGTGCGCGTGATCGCCAAGCGCCTCCACGACGCCGGCGAGGACCTCGCCGCCGCGGTCCGATCGTACGAGCTCGAGCACAAGCACCGCCGGGGCGTCATCGAAGCCACCGAGCGGCAGCGGGCGCGCGGCTGACACCCGCGCGAACGGCGCGCAGCAAACCGGATCTCGATTCGATCGCGCGCGATCAGTTCCCGTAGGCGACCGTAAGAGCCTCCGCGACACACACAGGCTTCTCGCCGCCCTCGCGCTCGAAGGTCAGCTCGGAGGTCAGCCTGACGCCGCCCGGGACGTCTTCGACCGCGGCGAGGCGGAGGTGCATGCGGACCCGGTCGCCCACCGGCAGTGCTGCGGGGAAGCGCAACTTGTTGAGGCCGTAGTTGAACATGAAGGCCACGCCGTCTACGCGCAGCAGCTCCTGGAGAAAGCCGGCGGCCAGCGCGAGGGTGTAGTAGCCATGGGCTATCGTCCCACCGAACGGCGTCTCGCGGGCGCGCTCGGGATCGACGTGGATCCACTGGTGGTCACCGGTCGCGTCGGCGAACGCGTCGATCTCGGCCTGAGTGACCTCGTGCCAGCTGCTCGCCCCCACCTCCTCCCCCACGTGGGCCTTCAGCTCGTCGATGCCGTTGACTGTAAGCATCCTGTCCTCCTCAAGAGCCGGAGCCTACCGTCGGCGCGGGGGCGACAGGAATCCCCACGTCGGTCTCGGGCGGTGGGACCATCGGGCCGTCGCCGACCGACGGGTCGATGATGCCCTCCTCGAGCCAGGTGTGCCGACCCTTGAGGACGTCCAGCGCCAGGCGGTGGTTGGACGCGTCGGCGTTGCTCCACAGCTCGTGGAACAGCCGCTCCGTGCGGTACCGGGCCTGGTTGCAGAAGGCCTTGGCCAGCTCCTGGGTCTCGGCCGCCCGCTCGGGGTGCTCGCGCATCGCCGTCTGGGCGTAGACCACGGTCGCGGACATCGCGAACAGCTCTGCTCCGATGTCTACGATCCTTCCCAGGAAGGCTCCGTGGTCCTCTGTGCCGGCCTGCCAGCGCGTCATCGCATAGAACGTCGAGCGGGCGAGCTTGCGGCTGGCGCGCTCGACGAACCGCATCTCCCCTGCCAGCTCGCCGTACTCGGCATATGACCGGGGAGCCTGGCCGCGGCCGACGGCCAGTTTGGGGTACCAGCTGGCGTAGAAGGCACCGGCCTGGCCGAGCGCCTTCGCCTTGCGGTCGATCGGGACGTCGGGATCCAGCAGGTCACCGGCCACGTGCAGGTGCTGGTCCATCGCCTCGCGCGCGATGAGCAGGTGCATGATCTCGGTCGAGCCCTCGAAGATGCGGTTGATGCGCATGTCGCGCATGGCCTGCTCGATCGGCACGCCGCGCAGGCCGCGGGCCACCAAGGACGGGACGGTCTCATAGCCGCGGCCGCCGCACACCTGCACGAGCTGGTCGACGATGCGCCAGCCCATCTCGGAACCGTAGAGCTTGGCGAGAGCGGCCTCGATCCGTACGTCGTTGCGCTTCTCGTCCGCGAGGCGGCTGGCCACGTCGACCATCGCCTCGAGCGCGAAAGCGGTCCCGGCGATGAACGCGACCCGCTGTGCGGGCTCGTCGTGCTCGCCGATCGGCTTGCCCCACTGGATGCGCTGGCTGGCGAACTCGCGGGCGATCTTCGTCGCCCACTTGCCGACCCCCGCGCCGATGGCCGGGAGAGCCAGGCGGCCGGTGTTGAGCGTGGCGAGCGCGATCTTGAGCCCGAGGCCCTCGCGGCCGATCACGTTCTCGGCCGGCACGTAGACGTCGGTGTACAGGGTCTGGGAGTTCTCGATGCCGCGCAGCCCCATGAACTCGATGCGATGCTCGACGACCACGCCGTCGGTCGCGCTCGGGACGATGAAGGCGGTGATGCCGCCCTTGCGACCCTCGCTGCGGGGCACCTTGGCCATCACGACGATGACGTCGGCCACGGTCCCGTTGGTCGTCCACAGCTTGCGGCCATTGAGGACGTAACCCGCGCCATCCTCGGTCGGGGTAGCGGTGGTCGACACCCGTGCGGGGTCCGAGCCTACGCCGGGCTCGGTCAGCGCAAAGGCGGACAGGTGCGTCTTGCTGACCTTCGGCAGCCACTCACGTTTCTGTGTCTCCGAGCCGAAGAGCAGCAGGGGTTGCGCCAGCCCGATCGACTGATGCGCCGAGAGCATCGTCGAGAGGCTGGAGTGATAGGTCCCGACCAGCATCAGCGCGCGGTTGTAGTAGACCTGCGAGAGCCCGAGGCCGCCGTACTCCTCGGGCACCTTCATGCCCAGGGCGCCGAGCTCCTTGAATCCAGCGACCACCTCGTCGGGGATCCGCCCCTCGGACTCGATTGCCTGCGGATCGACCTCGTCCTGCAGGAACGCGCCGAGGGCCTTCAGGAACCTCTCTCCCTTCTCGACCGCCTCGGCCGGCAGAACCGGCTGCGGGGAGATCAGCTCGGGCTGGAAGTGGCCGAGGTAGAGCCCCTTGCCGAAGCTGGGCAGCGTCCAATCCTTCTCCCGAGCCTCCTCCGAGATCGCTCGAGCTTCTTTGTAACCGGTGTCAGCGGGCATCCCGTCACCTTCCTTCCGTCGTCGGTGCTCCGGCTGGGGAACCCGCGGATTCTAGCCTCTGGGAGAGCTGAGGTCCGGGGGAAGAGAAGAGGTCAGCCTTCACAGAAGAGCTCAACGTTCAGTCAAACACCCACTCCCCACTCCGATGCACGAGTGGAGGAGATCCCAGGCGGGAACCGCCCTGAACGACCCGACGGCGGGTCGCACTTTATCAGATCGAGGGCGTCGAGCGTGTAAAGCACGCGGCTGCCCGTGTGCGGGCAGCCGCGTATCGTTCGTCGCCCGCTCGGTTACATGTCGATTCCGCCGTTGACGCCCCAGACCTGCCCGGTGATGTAGCCCGAGGCGTCGTGGGCGAGAAAGCGCACGACGCGGGCGATTTCCTCCGGCTGCCCCATCCGGTGCATCGGGATCTTCTCCAGGATCTCGTCCACCAGATACGGGGGTATCGTGGCGACCATGTCGGTTTCGATCAGACCCGGCGTGATGGTGTTGACCGTCAGCCCGATTCCCTTCTCGAGCTTGCCGGACATCCTGAGGGCGAGCGCCGCCTCGCGGGCGAGCGTCTTCGTGAGCCCGAACATCCCCGCCTTCGACGCGGTGTAGTTGCACTGGCCGATGTTGCCCGATCTCGCCGCTCACCGACGAGATGTAGATGATCCGGCCGGAGCCTCGCCCCATCATGTGCTGGAACGCCGGCTTGGTCATGTAGAAGCTCCCCGACAGGTTCACGTGCAGCACCTTCTCCCAATCGTCGGCGGACATCCTCCAGACCGGCTTGTCGACGGTGACGCCCGCGTTGTTGACGAGGATGTCCAGCCTGCCGTGTTCCTCGATCACCTCCTTGACGAGGCGCTGGCTGTCCTCCCAGTCGCCCACGTCCCCCTGATGCAACGACAGCGTGCCTCCCTCGGCCTCGATCGACTCGCGCAGCTCGTCGGCTCGCTCGCGGTTCGAGGAGAAGACGGCCCCAACCACCGCGCCCGCCGCGGCGAGGTTTTCGCAGATCGCCGCGCCGATCCCCCGGGTACCTCCCGTGACCAGTGCGACCCGTCCCGTCAGATTCTCGCCGCGCTCGGCGCTCTCCGGTTTAGAACTCGTGGTTGCCATTGTCCCGTCCTTTCCGTTCGCTAGTTGAGCCGCTCGACGATCATCGCCTGTCCGTTCCCGCCGGCGACGCACATCGTCTCGAGCCCGAACCTGCCCTCCACGGAGTCGAGGTTGTTGAGCAGCGTGGTCATGATCCGTGCGCCGGTCATCCCGAACGGGTGGCCGAGCGCGATCGCGCCGCCGTTGATGTTGAGCTTGTCCGGATCGATCCCGAGCTCGTCGCGGCAGGGCAGGACCTGGGCCGCGAACGCCTCGTTCATCTCGACCACGTCGATATCCTCGATCGTCATCCCCGCCGCCTTGAGCACCGTCCTGCATCGCCGGGATCGGGGCGAGGCCCATGATCTCCGGGCGGACCGCCGCCACCGAGGACGCGACGATCCGCGCCCGCGGCTCGAGGCCCAGCTCGCGGGCCTTCTCCTCGGACATCACCAGCACCGCCGCGGCGCCGTCGTTGAGCGGGCACGCGTTGCCCGCGGTCACCGAGCCACCGGGCTTGAAGACGGGCTTGAGTTTCGCGAGCGATTCCATGGTCGTGCCCTCGCGCGGCCCGTCGTCGCGCGTGACCGTGTGTGCTGCGACGACGTGGCCGCCGGCGTCGCGCTTTTCCGGTATGTCGACACCCACGATCTCGGGGTCAAAGTGGCCGTCGTCGCGCGCCGCGCACGCGCGCTGCTGCGAGAGCGCCGCGAACTCGTCCTGGGACTCGCGGCTGACCTTGCAGCGCTCGGCCACGTTCTCGGCTGTCATCCCCATCGGGATGTACACGTTGTAGGCCGCGCCGTTTGAGCCGTCGAGGTGCGGATTCATATTCGGAAGAGTCGACGCCGCGCCCCGCGACACGCACTCCACGCCTGCCGCGATGTACTGATCCCCTTCGCCCGCCTTGATCGCGTGGAACGCCATCCGGATCGTCTGCAGCGAGGATGCGCAGAAGCGGTTCACCGTCACCGCCGGGACATGATGGTCGATCCCGGCCAGCAACTGCGCGTTGCGGCCGATGTTGTAGCCCTGCTCCAAGTCGGGGAAGCCGCAGCCCATCATGATGTCGTCCGTCTCGCTGAAATCCACCCCCGGGTTGCGCTCCACGAGCGCGCGCAACGGAATCGCGGCGAGGTCGTCCGCCCGAATGTCCCGCAGCGTCCCCTTGACCGCCCGGCCGATCGGCGTGCGGATCGCATCAACAATAACCGCTTCAGACATAACTCCTTCTCCTAGGTAGCTGACGGTCGCGACCGGCAACCGAAATCGTGGCTTGTCCTCGGTCGCTTCTTGGTGACAGTACCCGCCGCACCGCGCCCCGCCATCGGTGGATCATCACGCCGTGAACACGTAGGAACTACGCGTGTACATCACCGCGGGAGTGGATCGAAACCTGGGTACGGGCCTCGAGCGCCAGGGGGGGCGCGTGGGCGTCCCCCCAGGTCAGCCGCAAGGGCCCTTCGGGACGGCGGCGGCGGGCGTCACCCGAGCGCATCGCGTCGTGGCCGGTCCCGGCGGTCGGTGAGGCGGTGGTTGAGGGCCATACGGCTCTCATATACCACGTACCCTACACCGGCTGCGCGACCGGGTACGACCCGGGGGATTTGCTCGCGCCCACCCCGGCATTTTCCCGGCTCGGCGTCAGATGTCGAAGCGTGTCATGAGAGACTTGTCCGTGAGCAGCGTGAAGTCGCCGCCAGCATCGCGCACTATCTGAAAGGCAAATCATGACGCTCATCCAAGCCCAGCTGAAGGACCGGATCGGCACGCTCGCGTTCGACCACTACGCCAAGCGCAACGCCCTCGGCGTCGACCTGATTGCCGAGATGCTCGCCAGCTTGGACGAGTTCGCCCGCGAGGACGTGGGCGTGGTCGTGATTCGCTCCGCAAGCAACGAGCTGGTGTGGTCAGCCGGTCTCGACGTCGACGAGCTGCCGCTTGCGGACGTGGATCCGATCCCCTACAACGAGCCGATCGAGGAGCTCCTTCGAGCCGTGAAGTGCTTCCAGGCACCGGTGATCGCGATGGTGCACGGCTCGGTGTGGGGAGGCGCATTCGACCTCGTGATGGCGTGCGACATCGTCCTCTCCGACGAGACGGGGTCGTTCGCAATCACATCCGCAAAGCTCGGGCTTCCTTACAACATGGAAGGCTTCTTGAATTTCATCAGCCGCGCTCCGCTCGGGATCGCGAAGGAGATGTTCTTCAGCGCCGACCCGATCTCGGCGGAACGGGCGCTGCGGGCGGGATTCGTCAATGAAGTGATTCCCGTGGCCGAATTGGCGGAGCGCACGTACGCGTTGGCGCGGACGATCGCGTCCCGTTCCGCGGCCGCGCTCGCGGTTGCCAAGCAGGCGATGCACGAGCTCAGCGAAGCGGCAGCGATCACCCCAAACACATACGAGAGGCTCCACGGCCTGCGCCGTGACGCGTATTTCGGACCTGAGTATCACGAGGGCATCGAGGCGTTCCTGCAGAAGCGCCCACCGGACTTCGAGGCCGCCCGCGCTCGCGCAGACCGAGGAGGCAAGAAGAACCGCGCCGCTCCGCCGACGTCGAGATGACACGAAGCGCTCGCGCTGACGTCCTGGGCCAGCTCTCAGTGAGGAGAGGCCGGGCTGCCGCGAAGTGCTCCCGGGCCTGAGCGCAGCCGGTCAGCGGGCCACGCGCTCGAAGATCGCCAAGCCTCGATCGTCGAGCAGCTGGGCGAGCGGTTGCCGGCGCTCGAACGAGCGCTCCTCGCCGCTGAGCACGTTCCGCCAGCGGCCGGACGGCGCTTCGAGGACCCCGTCGATCGTGCCGGCGCGGACGGCTACGACTACCAGCAGGTCATCGCCTCGCAGAAATGCGCAGGCTCGCTCGCCGGCCTCGAGGGGTGCGTAGGCGCCCAGGAACGGCTCCGGGCGCCGGGCCCGCAGGCCGAGCAGCCGCATCGTCAGGAACAGCTTGAAGGTCGGGCCGTCGGGCGGGGACCCCCCCAGCAGCCGGTCGAGCATCGCTCGGTACCACTCCCAGTCGACCGGCCGGCGGTTGTCGGGGTCGACGAGCGCTCGGAACGGCAGCTCGTCGCCCTGATAGATGTCCGGCACACCGGGCGCGGTCAGCTTCAGGGCGACCTGCCCGAGTGCGAACCGATCGCCGAGGGCAGCCACGCGAGCCGCAAACGGCTCGAACTCGTCCAGGAACGGGCGGTGCGAGCAGAGCTCGCGGCAGAAGCGCTTGGCCGCCGCCTCCCAGTCGGTGTTCGGCTCGACCCAGTTGGTGTTGCGCTTCGCCTCCCGCAGCGCCTTCTCGAGGTAGGCCTCGAGCCGCTCCGCGGAGATCGGCCAGGCACCGACCAGGGTCTGGAAGAGGAAGTAGCGCTCGACGTTGTCGGGAGCGTCGCCGTGGCGAAGCGGCTCGGTGAGCTCGAACCACCTGCGGGTGCTCGCCGCCCACGCGTCGGGCATCGAGGCAAGCGCGGCAATTCGGGCGCGCACGTCGCCCGAGCGCTTGGCGTCATGCGTCTGCGTCGTGACCAGGTTGAGCGGGAGGCGCTCGGCTCGCTCGAGATTGCCGGCATGAAAGCGCTCCACGTCGATGCCGAAGCGCGAGGGGTCACCGCCGACGTCATTGAGCGCGAGCAGTCGCGCGTAGCGGTAGAAGGCCGTGTCCTCGACGCCCTTGGCGATCACCGCCGGCGTCGTCTGCTGAAAACGGATGATGAACTCGGGCGCGACCGCGGTCTCCAGGGCGAGGATGCTTCGCAGTGATGGATCGAGATTCGCAATCACCGCGCGATCTGCCTCGGACACCGAGCCGCTCGCCGGCTCGATGTAGGTCCGGTAGACGGGCATCGCGGCGAGGCCGCGTTCCAGGTCCTCGCGAGCCAGCGGCGGATCGAGCCGCGCGAGCCGGTCAACCTCGGGCCGGAACGTCCGCTGCACCTGCTCGAGCTTGGCCTCGATCGCCACTTCACCGAACTGCCGCGCGTCGCCGGAGATCTCCTCCCACAACGAGGTCAACGTAGCCTCCCCCGCCGGATCGACGAACAGCGCGCAGACATCGTTGAGGAACTCGTAGCCGACCGTCCCGGAGACCGGCCAGTCGCGCAGCCGCTCGCCGGAGCCGAGGATCTTCTCGACCCACACACGCTCTGCGCCCGCGTCGCGTAACCGCGCGAGATAACCCGCCGGATCGGCGAGCCCGTCGGGATGGTCGATGCGAAGCCCATCCACCGACCCGTCGGCGACCAACCCGAGTACGAGCGCGTGCGTCTGCGCGAACACCTCGGGATCCTCCTGGCGTACACCCGCCATGTCATCGATGTCGAAGAAGCGCCGGTGCCGACCGGTGACCGGGTCGATGTCGAAGTACCGCTCGCGCAGGGACGGATCGGACCAGTAGGGATTTGCGTCGTCGACTGCCATGTGGTTGGGCACCACGTCGAGCACGATTCCCATGCCTGCACCCCGTGCCTCCCGCACGAGCGCCCGGAACTGCTGCTCGCCTCCGAGCGCATCCGAGAGCCGCCCGGGATCGATCACGTCATAGCCATGCCTGGACCCGGCGCGCGCCTGCAGCGACGGCGACAGATACAGATGTGAGATGCCGAGATCACGCAAGTACGGGACCAGGCCGGCCGCCGCGGCGAAGCCGAACTCCGGCGTCAGCTGGACGCGGTATGTCGCCCTTAGCTCGGCGGCCGCGACGTTCACGTCACCCGCTTCAGGATCACGATCGAGTGCGAGATGACGGTCAGCTCGGTTCGCGCGCCGAAGCGATCCTTGTCGGCCTCGGCGGTAGGGCTCGCGGTCGACAGCTCGTGGGACCACTGCGCACCGAAGCGCCGGCGCGGGAGCATGAACTGGCGATCCTCGCCGTGCGCGTTGAACAACACCAGGAAGGAGTCGTCTTCGATGTCCTCCCCGTGCGGACGGTAGCTCGCGATCTCCCGGCCGTTCAGGAACATCCCGAGCACCGGCTCGCCGCCCTGCCAGTCGCGGCGGGTCATCTTCAGTCCGTCCGCGCGGAACCACCACACGTCCGGCAGACCGGAGCCTTTGAGCTCCTCGCCGCGCAGGAAGCTCTCCCGACGGAAGACCGGATGATCGCGGCGGAGCCTGATCAAGCGGCGGGTGAAGTTGCGCAGCTCCGTCCCGCGGTCGTCCTCGTCCCAGTCGTACCACGAGAGCTCGTTGTCCTGGCACCAGGCGTTGTTGTTGCCGTGCTGAGTGCGGCCGATCTCGTCGCCGCCGAGCAGCATCGGCGTTCCCTGCGAGAGGAGCAGCGTCGTCAGGAAGTTCCGCTGCTGTCGAGCCCGTAGCGCCTGGATCTCGACGTCATCGGTCTCGCCCTCGACGCCGCAGTTCCAGGAACGGTTGTCGTCGGTGCCGTCGCGGTTGTCCTCCAGGTTTGCCTCGTTGTGCTTGCGCTCGTAGGAGACGAGGTCGGCGAGCGTGAAGCCGTCATGGGCGGTGACGAAATTGATCGAGGCGAACGGCTCGCGACCGTCGGACTCGTACAGGTCTGCAGACCCCGATAGGCGCGAGGCAAATTCCCCGCGGTTGGTGTGACCGCGCCAGAAGTCGCGCACCGTATCGCGGTAGATGCCGTTCCACTCAGACCACAGCACCGGGAAGTTCCCCACCTGATAGCCGCCCGGTCCGACGTCCCACGGCTCCGCGATCAGCTTCATCTGGGAGAGCACGGGATCCTGATGGATCACGTCGAAGAACGCCGACAGCCGGTCGACGTCGAACAACTCGCGAGCGAGCGCCGATGCGAGGTCGAAGCGGAAGCCGTCCACGTGGCACTCGACGGCCCAGTAGCGCAGCGAGTCCATGATCAGGCGAAGGACGCTGGGGTGAACGGGGTTGAGCGAGTTGCCGGTGCCGGTGAAATCCATGTAGTACCGCGGATCGTCAGGCATCAGCCGGTAGTAGGCGCTGTTGTCGATGCCTTTGAACGAGAGCATCGGTCCGAGGTGGTTGCCCTCCGCGGTGTGGTTGTAGACCACGTCGAGGATCACCTCGATGCCGGCCCGGTGCAGTGCCTTGACCATCCCCTTGAATTCCCGCACCTGCTCGCCGAGTCTTCCCGTGGCGGCGTACTCGGAGTGGGGCGCGAAGTAACCGATCGTGCTGTAGCCCCAGTAGTTCCGAAGCCCGCTCTCGCTCAGGAACGATTCGTCTGAGATGTGGTGGACCGGCAGCAACTCGACAGCGGTCACCCCGAGGTCGACCAGGTAGGCGATCGCCTGCGCCGAGGCGAGCCCAGCGTAGGTTCCTCGCAGGTCGTCGCGGACGCCCGGATGGCGCATCGTGAAGCCCTTGACGTGCGTCTCGTAGATCACGGTGTCGGCAAACGGAATCCGCGGTGGACGGTCCCCCTCCCACAGGAAGGCGTCGTCGATCACGACCGACTTGGGCATCGCCCCGGCATCGTCCTCGTCGTCGGACTCGAGGTCGGCGTCCTCTGCTCCGGTGGGGACGTAGGGCAGCACGTTCGCATCGTGAGTCCAATCGACGACACCGTCGATCGCCTTCGCGCAGGGGTCGATCAGCAGCTTGGCCGGATTGAAGCGGTGGCCCTCGAGCGGTGCGTACGGCCCGTGCACGCGGAAGCCGTAGCGCTGACCGGGCCCGACACCCGGCAGGTAGCAGTGCCAGTTGAGCGCCCGCCGCTGGGCGATCTTAATCAGTTCCTCGATTGCCCTCCTCGTCGAACAGGCACAGATCCACGGCCTCCGCGTGCTCCGAGAAGATCGAGAAGTTCGTTCCGCCGCCGTCCCACTTCGCACCGAGCGGGAACGGCTGACCCGGCCAGACCTCGGTCAATGGATCAAGGCCCCCGACAACGGGTCGAGTTCGGCGTAGCCACCGCCCACGCTGACACCCTGGGAAGTGGCGACGCGGATCCGCTCAGCGCGAGATGGCACGCGTACGGGCTCCTGGCTGAAGTTGCTGACAAGCTCGAATGCTCCGCGCTGGACGAGCAACCATCGGGCCTGCTCGTCGAATTCGATCCTATCCGGATCGCCCCGTGGCAGCTCGCGGCGGGCCTGGAGCAGCTCGCCATACAGTCGCTCGATCTCCGGTTCGCCGCGGCGCGTCAGCTTCGAGCGCTCGAACGTCTCGAGCGCCTGGGGGTCCGGAATCTCCTCGCCGAACTGGGCAAACGCCGCGAACTCCTGGCGCCGGCCGTCGCGGGTCGCCGTCGCGATCCGCTTGTCGATGTGGTCAGAGAAGAACTGAAACGGCGCCTGCTCGCCGTACTCCTCGCCCATGAACAGCATCGGCACGAATGGCGAGAGCAACGTGCAGAGCGCAGCCAGCGGGCGAGCCCGGGGTGGCATCCGATCGCCGTAGGCGCGATTGCCGATCTGATCGTGGTTCTGCGAGAAGACGACGAACCGCCGCGGGGGTACGTCATCCGCCGGTGCGCCGAAGCGGCGGCGACGAAACCGCGAGTACAGGCCATCGTGGACGTGTGGTCGGTGAAACGCCTTTGCCAGCTGTGCGACCGTGCCGAAGTCCACGTAGTACCCGTCGCGCTCGCTCGTCAGCAGCGTGCGCAGCGCGTGGTGGAAGTCGTCCGCCCAGGCGGCGTCACACTCGTAGCCACCGCGGTCCCGCCGGCGCATCACGCGGGGATCGTTGAGGCCGCTCTCGGCGATCACGAGCGCGTCGTCACGCACCCCGTGCACGCGCCGGGCGACCGCCTCGACGATGTGCTCGGCGCTCGAGTCGAAGATCGCGTGGATCGCGTCGAGTCGCACGCCGTCGATGCCGAAGTCGCGAACCCATCCGGTGGCGCTCTGCAGCACCCATTCCCTGACCGGGTCGCAGTCGGCATCGTCGAAGTTGATCGCCCGTCCCCATGGGGTCTCGTACTTATCGGTGAAGTAGGGACCGAACGCCTCCAGCGCCTTCACGCCGGACGTGCCGACGTGGTTGTAGACCACGTCGAGGATCACCGCCAGGCCGGACGCGTGCGCAGCCTGCACGAGCCGCTCGAGCCCAGTGGGGCCGCCGTAGGACGACTGCGCCGCATTGAGGTAGACGCCGTCGTAGCCCCAGCCATGATCTCCGGGAAATTCCGCGACCGGCATGATCTCGATCGCGGTGATCCCCAGCTGCGCCAGCCCCGACAGGTGCCGCGATGCCGCCTCGAACGTCCCCTCGGGAGTGAATGTCCCGATGTGCAACTCATAGACGACCAGGTCCTCGAGCGTCGGGGGACTGAAGTGAACGCTCGCCGGCGGAACCTCGACGACCCGTGAGGGACCACGGAGCCCCTTCGGCTGCGAGCGCGTGCACGGGTCCGGCAGCCGCCGCCCATCGACTGAAAACCAGTAGTCGTCCCCGGCGTCAGCCGGGGCGACTACCTCATAAATCCCACCCCCGGCGGGCTCGAGCTCGATGTCTCGGTTGCCCAGCCTGAGCGAGATCGATTCGGCGCGCGGTGCCCAGACCCGGAAGGCCGTTACGCCGTCCCCGAGCGGGCGGGCCCCCAGCGGCCGCTCCCATGGGTAGTCCTCGGTGCTCACTCGCTGTCGGGCCCGAACCAGATCGCCGCCAGCGGCGGCAGCGTGATCTTCGCTGACACCGGCTGCCCGTGCCAGGGGATAGGCTCGGGCTCGACCGCGCCGAAGTTGCCCCAGTCACTGCCACCGTAGAAGCTCGAGTCCGTGTTCAGGCGCTCTCTCCAGCGGCACGCGCGCGGCAGCCCAACCCGGTAGCCCTCCTGGGGCATCGGTGAGAGGTTGGCGACGAACACGAGCACTCGCTCGCCGTTCTTGGAGGCGCGGGCGAACGCGATCACGTTACGGTCGGCATCATTGGGCTCCAGCCACCAGAACCCGGAGGGGTCGGAGTCGATCTCCCACAACGCGGGCTCCTCGCGGTAGAGCCGGTTCAGGTCGCGTACCAGCGCCTGGATGCCCGCGTGCTCGGGCTGCTCGAGCAGGTGCCAGTCAAGCGAGCGCTCGGCGCTCCACTCCTGCTCTTGCGCGAACTCGCCGCCCATGAACAACAGCTTCTTGCCGGGATGCGCCCACATGTACGCATAGAGGGTGCGCAGGTTGGCGAGCTTCTGCCAGCGGTCGCCCGCCATCTTCGAATACAGCGAGCCCTTGCCGTGCACGACCTCGTCGTGCGAGAGCGGCAGGATGAAGTTCTCGCTGAACGCGTACAGCAGGCTGAAGGTCAGCTCGTGGTGGTGGTAGCGGCGGTAGATCGGGTCTTGCTTGAAGTACTCGAGCGTGTCGTGCATCCAGCCCATGTTCCACTTGAAACCGAAGCCGAGGCCGCCGAGATAGGTTGGCCTTGAGACGGCGGGCCACGCGGTCGATTCCTCGGCCACCGAGATGATTCCGGGCTCGCGGCCGTAGAGGACTTCGTTGAGCTCCTTCAGGAACGAGACAGCGTCCAGATCCTCGCGCCCGCCGAACTGGTTCGGCACCCATTCGCCCTCACGACGTGAGTAGTCGAGGTACAGCATCGACGCGACCGCGTCCACGCGGATGCCGTCGGCGTGGTACTCCCGCAGCCAGAACAGCGCATTCGAGATCAGGAAGTTGCGGACCTCGTGGCGGCCGTAGTTGAACACGAGCGTGCCCCAGTCCGGATGAAACCCGCGGCGCGGGTCGGCGTGCTCGTAGAGCGCCGTGCCGTCGAACCGCGCGAGCGCGAACTCGTCGCGCGGGAAGTGCGCCGGAACCCAGTCGAGGAGCACGCCGATGTCGTGGGAATGCAGGCGGTCGACGAATTGGCGGAAATCGTCCGGGGATCCGTACCGGGGCGTGGGGGCGAAGTAGCCGCTCACCTGGTACCCCCACGATCCGCTGAACGGATGGGCCATCACCGGCAGCAGCTCGATGTGGGTGAAGCCCATGTCGTTCACGTAGGCAGCCAGCTGATCGGCGAGCTCGGTGTAGGAGAGGGTGCGGTTGTCCTCGAGCGAGTTCAGCCGCCACGATCCGAGGTGGACCTCGTAGATCGACATGGGTCGCTCGAGCGGTTTCTGCTCGGCTCTGGCACGCAGCCACTGAGCGTCGGGCGCGCTCCAGGAGTGCTCCGGGGTGAACACCACCGAGGCGGTCAGCGGCGGGATCTCGGTGGCAAAGGCATATGGGTCCGCCTTCAGGCTCAGCTGACGGTTCGCGGTCAAGAGCTCGAACTTGTAACGGGCTCCCGGCTCGACACCCGGCACGAACAGCTCCCAGATCCCGCTCGATCCCAGCGAGCGCATCGCATGCAGCCGACCGTCCCAGGAGTTGAAGTCGCCGACGACGCTGATCGCCCGTGCCGCGGGCGCCCAGACGGCGAACGCGGTTCCCCTGACGCCCTCGTGCTCGCGCACGTGCGCGCCGAGCTTCTCGTAGATGTGCTCGTGCCGCCCCTCGCCGATCAGATGGAGGTCCAGCTCGCCGAGTGTCGGCGTGAACGCATACGGATCGTCGACCGTGAACGTACCCGCGGCGCCGTAGTCGACCTCGAGGCGGTAACGAAGCGGGAGCTCTGCCCCGGGGACCACGCCTTCGAAAATCCCGCCGGGGTGGATCTGCTCGAGCTCGACCACCGTACCGTCCCTGAGCTGGGCGTTGATCTGTGATGCGGCCGGCCGCAGGGCACGGATTACGACGCCTCTTTTCGTGGGATGAGCACCGAGGATCGAATGGGGATTGAAGTGCTCGCGCCGAACGAGCGCATCGAGCTCTTGCGTCGCGACGCTGCTCATGAGGACTCCAGCAATCTCCTGATGCCGGCCACGGGGATCGACACCCAGTCCGGACGGTTGTCGAGCTCGTACTGCAGCTCGTAGATCGCTTTCTCGAGCTCGTAGATCGAGAGCAGGTTCTCGATCGCAGACTCGCTCGCCGGCAGCAGTGTCGGTTCGACGTTCGCCAGGTACTCGCCGAGGAACACCTGCCGCGCGCGCTGCTCGAAATCCTCAGGGGCCGGCCGGCCGCGCATGATCTGCACGGCCGAGGTCGCATACGCGAACGAGCGGAGCATGCTCGCGACGTCCCGCAGCGGGGATCGCTTCTGCCGGCGCTCGTACAGCGGGCGGGCCGGCTCGCCTTCGAAGTCGATGATCACCCAACCGCGTGGCGTGTACAGCGTCTGCCCGAGGTGATAGTCCCCATGCGTTCGGATCACGCGACCGCTGACGCCGACCTGCGAACGCATCGCGAGCCGCTCACGGACGTCCTGGCCCCGGCCGGCGATCGGCGCAAGCCGCTCGTCATCGGGCAAGCGCAGGAAGATTCGCTCGATGTCCTCGTCGACCGTGGCCGTCAACAGCGAGAGCGCCTCTTGGCTGGGCTGGTCGGGCGCGAAGGCGGGATCGCTGAAGTTGGATGCCAGCGTCGTGTGCATCACGGCTGTGACCTCGCCGAGGGCGCCGAGGTTATCCAGGAACGCCTCCGGGTCGGACTCGATCTGGTCCAGCGCGAGCTCCCATCCACCGCGCGCGTCGGGGAAGAACTGCTGAACCACGCCAAGCGTCGAGGAGAGGGGCTGGCCGTCGTACTCGTACCAGCCGTGCAGCGGGGCAATGTTAGGAAAGCCCGCCTTTGTGAGGAAACGCAGAATCTCGAGCTCGGGATTGATGCCCGGCTCGAGCTTGCGGATCAGCTTCAGCACGAGCCGGTCGTCGAACACGATCGAGGAGTTCGACTGCTCCACGCCGATCAACCGAACCGGGCCGTCCCCCACCATTTCGGCCATCCCGTCAGCTCGATAGAAGCCGAACCGGCCGTCGTCGGTTTCGATCTCGTCGCCCAGCTCGATCCGTCGCAGCAACTCGACCGCCTGAGCGGGGTCCGCGAGCGCGTCGTAGGCGGACCACCCGTCGGCGCGGGCGATCGGTTCGCCGGGGCCTCGCTCGCTCGCCCGCCGGAAGGCGAGCAGCAGTTGATAGATCTCGTGCGTCCCGGTGGCAAAGCGGGTCTGGACCAAGCCGAGGAACAGCTGCGGTTGCTCGCGCAGCACGAGGCCCTCAACGATCTCGACTCCGCTGAGCGCGCGCGATTTCGACGCGTACCAGCGCTGACGGGCAAACCAGTCGCGCAGGCTCTCTTCGTCCAGGCAGCGACGAATGTCGGCGACTTCGATGCAGAGGGGATCACTCATCGCCGATGCGCTCCGTCTCGTCGACCAGCTCGAACCAGAAGAAACCGCGCGGAGCGAGCGTCAGCAAGTAGGGCAGCTCCCCGATCCGGGGGAAGCGTGAGTTGCCGAACAGCTCGACCGGATGGCGCCCCTGGAAGGCGCTGAGATCGAGCTCGACCGCCTGCGCGGAGCGGGCTACGTTGTGAACGCACAACAGCAGATCGTCTTCGAAGCCGCGTAGATGGGCGAAGATGCGGGGGTTGGAGGGCTCGATCGGCTCATAGGTGCCCGAGCCGAGCACCGGATGCTCCTTGCGCAGGCCGATGAAGCGATGGATCCAGCGCAGCAGCGAGGTCGCCGTCCGAAGCTGGGCCTCGACATTGACCGCTTGGTAGCCGTACACCGGATCCATCAGCGGCGGCGCGTAGAGCTGCGCGAAGTCGGCGCGCGAGAAGCCACCGTTGCGATCTCCGGTCCACTGCATCGGCGTGCGAACGCCGTCGCGGTCGCCGAGGAAGACGTTGTCGCCCATCGCGACCTCGTCGCCGTAGTAGAGGACCGGCGAGCCCGGCAGCGAGAAGAGGATCGCGTGCATCAACTCGATCTCGTCGCGACCGTTGTCGAGCAGCGGCGCCAGCCGCCGCCGGATACCGAGGTTCAGTTTCATCCGCGGATCCTTGGCGTACTCGGAGTACATGTAGTCCCGCTCCTCGTCGGTGACCATCTCGAGCGTCAGCTCGTCGTGGTTGCGGAGGAACAGGCCCCACTGCGAGTTGTCGGGGATGCGGGGGGTCTGCTCGAGGATCTCGTAGATCGGCACGGCCTCCTCGCGGCGCAGCGCCATGAACATGCGCGGCATGACCGGGAAGTGGAACGCCATGTGGCACTCATCTCCTTCCCCGAAATACTCGACTACATCCGAGGGCCACTGATTGGCCTCGGCCAGCAGGACCCGGTCAGGGTAGTTTTCGTCGATCTCCTTCCGAACCCGTTTCAGATAGGCGTGGGTCTCAGGCAGGTTCTCGCAGTTCGTTCCCTCGCGCTCGAACAGGTACGGGACCGCGTCGAGGCGGAAGCCATCGAGGCCGAGGTCGAGCCAGAACCGCAGCACGTCGAGCATCGCCTCGCGCACTTCGGGGTTGGCGTAGTTGAGGTCCGGCTGATGGGAGAAGAAGCGATGCCAGTAGTAGGCGCCGGCGACGGGGTCCCAGGTCCAGTTCGAGGACTCGGTGTCGACGAAGATGATCCGCGCATCCTGATAGCGGTCGTCGGTGTCCGACCACACGTACCAGTTCCGCTTCGGCGAGTCGGGGCTCGATCGGGACTCCTGGAACCACGGGTGGTCCGCCGAGGTGTGGTTCATCACCAGGTCGGCGATCACGCGGATCCGGCGGGCGTGAGCCGCGTCGATCAGCTCGTGGACGTCCTCGACGCGTCCCGTACGCGCGATGAACGTCGGTGAAGTCGGCGATGTCGTAGCCCCCGTCGCGCAATGGGGATTCGTAGAACGGCAGCAGCCAGATGCAGTCGATCCCGAGCCACTGAAGGTAGTCGAGCTTCTCGGTCAGTCCTCGGAAGTCGCCGGTTCCGTCGCCGTTGGCGTCGAAGAAGCCGCGAACGAGCACCTCATAGAAGATCGCTGACTTGAACCACAGCGGCTCGGCCTCGAACCACTGCCGCGCCAGCGTCTGGGACGTCGTCGCGTGAGCTTCGGTACGGGGCGGCAGCGACAGGCCCGCCGGTGGTCGGATCACGTGCGTCAGAGTGGGCGGTCCCGTCATGGCTCGACCCTAGTCAGGTGAGCCTGGCGGAGCCCTGGCTCGAAGCGAACGTAGTTTGGTCCGATCCGCCACCGGAATCGCTCGCCTGAGAGTTGGTCGTGCACGGCGAACGACGGCGGCAGTCCAAGGCTCGCGGGCACCACCGCGACGCCCTCCTGGGTCTGGTGCGGGTCGATGTTCACGACCGTGATCACGGTATTCCCCATTGATTGCTTGGCGTAAGCGATCAACGCATCGTTGGCGGTCTCGAGGAAGGTCACGTTCGACAGATGCCGGAGCGCCGGATTCTCGCGGCGGATGCGGTTGACGCGTTCGATCAGCGCCAACAACGGCCCGTTCAGCGAGCGCTGCTTGAGCTCGTACTTCTCGGAGTGCAGGTACTCCTCGGAGCCTTCATGCGCGGCGACATTCTCGACATTCTCGAAGCCCGAATAGATGCCGTAGCTCGGGCTCAGCGTCGCGGCGAGGATCAGCCGCGCCTCGAAGGCCGGCCGGCCGCCAATCTGTAGATAAGCGTGCAGGATGTCGGGCGTGTTGACGAAGAAGTTGGGGCGAAAGTACTCCTGTTCGCCGGAGGAGGCCAGCTCCGTGACGTACTCCGTGAGCTCCCAGCGCGAGTTCTTCCAGGTGAAGTAGGTGTAGGACTGGCTGAAGCCGAGCTTCGCCAGATGTCGCATCACCGCTCGCTTGGTGAACGCTTCCGCGAGGAAGATCACGTCCCGGTCCCGCGAGTGCACTTCTTCGATCAGCCATTCCCAGAATGAGAATGGCTTCGTGTGCGGGTTATCGACCCTGAACACCTTCACGCCGCAATCGACCCAGTGCAGGACAACCTTGAGCAAGGCGTCCCACAGGCCGCGCCAGTCGGGCGACGCCCAGTTGACGTTGTAGATGTCCTGGTAGCGCTTGGGGGGATTCTCCGCGTACTTGAGCGTCCCGTCGGGGCGGCGGTGAAACCACTCCGGGTGCTCCCGCAGCCAGGGATGGTCGGCTGAGAACTGGATTGCGAAGTCGAGGCAGATGTCGATGCCGTGCGCTTGCGCGGTGCCGGTAAGCGATCTCAGGTCCGCTTCGGTGCCCAGCTCCGGATGGATCGCGTCATGGCCACCGCGCTCGTCACCGATCGCCCACGGAGAGCCGGGATCGTCTGGTCCTGCCGTGAGCGCGTTGTCGCGGCCCTTGCGGTCGGTGTGTCCGATCGGGTGGATCGGCGGCAGGTAGACGACGTCGAAGCCGAGCTTCGCGAGCCGAGGGATCTCGCGCTCCACGCCCTCCAGCCCTCCCCACGAGCGCGGGAAGAGCTCATACCAGGCACCGAAGCCGGCGCGGAGGCGATCCACCTCGATCGCGAGCTTCGGCGTCAGGCTGATCAAGTCGTGTCGCTCCTGGGTGCGCTCGGCCGCAGCCGCCAGTTCGTGGCCGAGGGCGACCTCGTGCTTGGCCCATTCCGGCGCCCGGTCATCCTCGAGTGTCTCGATCGCGTGCTCGATCAGCCGACGGTCGTCGTCCTGCGTGCGCTTGACGTTCTTGATCGCCGCACGCAGCAACACGATCCCTTCGGAGAGCTCGCCGCCGAGATCATGCTGGCCGGCTGCGAGCTTGCGCTCGAGCTCGTCGCGCCAGGTGCCGAACGTATCGGTCCAGGCGTCGATCGTGTACTCCCAGCGACCCTCGCGGTCGACCTCGAACTCACCGGCCCACCGGACTCCGCCGAGGTGGGCGTCGATCTGGCGCATCTCGGCCTCGGCCCATTTCCCTCCCCGGGGCCGCGGTAGCGAACCACCGCTCGCAGGAGCTCGTGACCGTCCCGGAAGACGTCCGCGGACACCGCGACCGTATCGCCGACGCAGCGCTTGGCCGGATACCGGCCGTCGTCGACGGCCGGTTCGGGGTACTGAATGATGATCCGTTTGGGTGGGGTATCCGACACGCTGCGTCAAAGTATCCGGCTGGGTGGTTCAGGTAAACCCTTCCTCGTGAATCCACTTCCCCGCTCCAGCGGCGTCCAGCTGCACCTCACCTCGCTTCCCGACGGCCGCCTGGGCCGCTCGGCCTACGAGTTCATCGACTGGCTGGCCAGCGCCGGCCAGACCTGGTGGCAGGTGCTGCCGCTCGGTCCCCCGGATCGCTACCGCTCACCGTACAAGTCGCGGTCGGCGTTTGCGGCGTGGCCGGGGCTGCTGGAGTCGCCTCGCGCACCGGTCAGCGCTTCGGAGGTAGATGCGTTCGTCGAGCGCGAGCGGTTCTGGATCGATGACTGGGAGCGGTTCACAGGTCGTGGCGCCGTCCTCGATCAGGTGCGCTTCGAGTGCGAGTGGCGAACGCTGCGGGAGTACGCGGCCTCGCGGGGCGTGCGTCTGCTCGGGGACATCGCGATCTACGTCGCGCCCGGGAGCGTCGATCACCGGGCGCACCCGGAACTGTTCCAAAGCGGCGCCGTGGCGGGCGCGCCACCGGACGCATACTCGGAGACCGGCCAGCTGTGGGGCAACCCGCTGTATGACTGGCCGGCACTGCGCCGCCGCCGCTACCGCTGGTGGGTGGAGCGACTGCGCCGGACGCTGTCGTTGTTCGACCTCGCTCGGATCGACCACTTTCGCGGGTTCGTGGCCTACTGGGCGGTGCCCGAGGGTGCGCGTACAGCGGCCGGAGGCCACTTCCGCCGAGGACCGGGGAGAGCTGTCTTCGATGCGGCGGCTCGCGCGCTCGGCTCGGAGTTGCCGCTGGTCGCCGAGGATCTGGGCGTGATCACCCCCGCCGTGCGGCGCCTGCGGGACGCGCTCGGGCTGCCGGGGATGCTCGTTCTGCAGTTCGGGTTCGATCCTCGCGAGCCGTCCAGCCCACATCGGCCCGCGAATCACGAGGAGAACCGGATCGTCTACACGGGGACGCATGACCACGACACGGCGCGTGGGTGGTACGAGTCCCTGCCGGTGTCGACGCGGGCCGTTGTCGACGCATCGCTGGCCGAGTTCGGTGAGCGTGAGCCCTGGTGGGGACTGATCCGGCTGGCCTTCTCCTCGCCCGCGCGAGTGGCGATGATCCAGGCACAGGACCTGCTCGGGCTCGGCAGCGAGGCGCGGATGAACGACCCGCGGCGGGCCACCGGCAACTGGCGCTGGCAGATGGCGCCCGGGGCGCTGAGCGCGGACGGCGCCCGGCGCCTGCGTGAGGCGACGGAGGAGGCGGGGAGGCTGGCGGGCTGAGGGCGCTGTCAACGCGTTCGCACAGCTGAGCGTGCGGCCGCGTGGTCGCCGTTACGAGGAGGTCTCGCCGTGACTCGCCGTGAGTCGCCGCGCTCGCGCGCTGAGCGCGAGTAGCGCCTCCCGCCCGCTGACCTTCGCGTGGCGGTAGACGTACGTCGCGTCGCCTCGCAGCCGATTGCTCCACGTCGTCTCCCAGCGGATCAGCGAGCTCGGCGCGGTCCGGACCGACACGCCATCGCGCGCGAGCACGATCAGCGCGCGCTCTGCGATTGCGATCTGGCCGAATGCCGTCGGATGGACGTGGTCGGCCATCACGAAGTTGCGGGCCTTGAAGTCGCGCAGGTCGACCACGAGCGCGCCGTAATCGGCGGCTACGCGTTCGACCGCGCGATTCAGGTCGCGGACCCGCACTCCGGCGCGGGGGCGGCCGAGATCGACCGGCACGGTCATCGTCAGGACGCGATCACAACGCGTGCGCAGAAAGCCGAGCGCGAGCCGGAACTGCTGTTGGAAGAAAGCGAGGTCCCAATCGGTGGCGCGGACATCGTTGACGCCGATGTAAAGACAGCCTAGGTCGTAGATCGCGTCGGGTTGCGCGGACAGTCGCTCGAAGGCTGGGATCTGGTCGTGTGCTACGTCGCAGGCGCGAGCACCGTCGACGGCGTAGGTCGTGAACGGCAGACCCGTCGACCGCGCCACCCAGAGCGCCCACGATTGCAGCGCGACGCCCCACTGAAGGTCCCCACCCCCGTTTGTGATCGAGTCGCCGAACGCCAGCACACCGAGCCGGGCTTCGTTCTTCAGGATCGCGGGCAAGTCGGCGAGCGTAGCGGGCCAACGATCATGCGGTACGTGCGCGCCTTATGCCGCCGACGGCTTTCGGAAGGATTGGCCCCCTCTGCGCGTCGTTAACCTTAGACTTGCTATGGCTTCCTCCGCCGACACCCCAGAGCTGAGCGCGCGCGATCTCGCGGACCTGTCCGCGCTTGCGGACGGAACGCTCGATTCCGCTCGACGCGCAGAGGTGCAGGCGCGGATCTCCTCGTCGCCCGAGCTGAGCGCTCGCTATGCGCGAGAGCGGCGCGTCGTCGAGGTGTTGCACGAGGCGCGGACGCGCGACCGGGCACCGGCGGCCCTCCGCGCGCGGATCGAAGCGCAGCGCCCGCCGGCCCGGACTCGGGGCCGGCGGCGGATCGCCTACGGGGGAGCGCTCGTGGGGGCGCTGGCGGCGCTCGTGCTGGCGCTCGTGCTGATCCTCCCGGCGGGAACGCCGGGCGCGCCGTCGCTCAGCGAAGCCGCCGCGCTGGCGATCCGCGGTCCGGCCGGCGCCGCGCCGGCGCCCGATCCGGACGCCCCGAACCTGAGGCTTGACAAGAAGAGCCAGGATCTCTACTTCCCGAACTGGGGACCCCTGTTCGGCTGGCGCGCGGTCGGTCAGCGCACCGATCGCGTCGGCGGGCGCCAGGCCACGACCGTGTACTACTCGTCGCATGGCAGGCGGATTGCGTACACGATCATGGCGAGCCCCCCGCTCCTCGCGCCGTCCGCCCACAGCACGTCGCTGAACGGCACCGAACTACGCACGCTGACGCTGGGCGGCCGACTGGTCGTCACCTGGCGCCGCGCCGACCACACGTGCGTGCTCTCGGGCATCGGGGTCAGGGCCGCGGAGCTGCAGAGGCTGGCGGCGTGGAGGGTCCCTGGGGAGGATCATTGACCAGCGCCTGCGCCACACGCTGGCGGGCGCGGTGAAGCCTGGTAGTGATCGTCGCCTCGCGAACGCGCAAGGCGCGCCCAGCCTCGCGATAGGAGAGCCCCACGATGTCGATCGCGACCAGCGCATCGCGGAAGTCGTCCGGTAGCGCCGCGATCGCGGCGTAGAGCTCCGCCGACTCCAGCCGAGCCTCGGGCGCAACCGCCGAGCGATCCTCGACCAGCTCGAGGTCGTCGGGCAGCGCCGTGGTCTGTGGGCGCCGGGCGGCGGCGCGCCGGCTCGAGTAGAAGGTGTTGCGAAGCACGCGCAACAGGTAGCCGAGGTCATCCTCGGAGTGCAGGATCCGCGGCTTGCGGAGCACGCGGGCGAACGTCTCCTGGACTAGGTCCTCGGCCTCCTCGCGCGAGCCGCACAAACTCCAGGCCGCGCGGTACAGCCGATCGATGTGGTCACCGAGCGCCTGGGGATCGAGGTGACGAGTCATGCCAGGGCGCTGCTTAGCATAGGACCAACCCGGGGGGTGGCGCTGCACCGGTAGGCGGTATCCTCGGCGGCCCTAGCCGAGGAAAGACACGGGCGGCGCGGACTCCGAGCCGAACTCGCCGGCTCTCACCGAGTGAGCGTGTGGAGAGTCGCGGACAACAGATGGTTGATCACTAGCCATGCCGCGGCCGATTGAATCTGGTCAGCGTTACGTTGCGGGTCTGGATGGAATCCGGGCCCTGGCGGTGTTGTGCGTGATTGCGTATCACTTGGGGGTGCCGTGGGCTTCTGGGGGGATGTTGGGGGTCGGGGTGTTCTTCACGCTGTCGGGTTATCTGATCACAGACTTGTTGCTGGGGCATTTCCGGCGGTTTGGGGATCTGGGGTTGGGGCGGTTTTGGTTGCGCCGCGCTCGGCGGTTGCTCCCGGCGCTGTTCTTGATGTTGGCGGTGGTCAGCGTGTGGGTGGCGGTGTTCGACGCTTCACAGCTGGCTGGGGTTCGCAGGCAGGTGGTCTCGGCGGGCTTGTATTTCGCGAATTGGTCGACGATCGCCTCGCATGGGTCGTATTTCGCGCGGTTCGCGGCGCCGTTGCCGTTGGATCATCTGTGGTCGTTGTCGATCGAGGAGCAGTTCTACCTGGTGTGGCCGTGGTTGTTGCTGGTGGCGATTCACGTGGTCCGCAGCCGGAGGGGTTTGGTGGTGTTGACGTTGGTCGGGGCAGCACTATCGGCGTGGGTGATGGGTCGTCTGTATCACCCTGGGTATGACCCCACTCGGGCTTACGAGGGGACCGATACCCGCGCATTTGGGTTGTTGATCGGGGCGGCGTTGGCGATGGTATGGCCGACTCGAGTGTCTCGTGCCGCGGTTCGCCGGTCGGTGCGGAGTCCGGTGGGTCTCGATCTGTTGGGGGTGGCGGGGGTGGTGGGGGTCTTCTTGCTGGTCTGGAGAACCAGCGCGTTCACGGCGTTTCTGTATCCGGCCGGGTTCATCTTGCTTTCGGTGGCGACCGTGGCGATGGTCGCCGCGGTCGTCAACCCGTCCAGTCGGCTCGGCCCCGTCCTGGGTTGCCGCCCGTTACGGTGGGTCGGGGTCCGCTCCTACGGGATCTATCTGTGGCAATGGCCGATCATCGTCCTGTGGGGGCGGCCGCACAGCGGGGTGGACTGGCCCCAAGCCGCGCTTCAGGTAGCCGCGACCCTGGTTATCGCGAGTCTGTCCTGGCGTTATGTGGAGGAGCCGATCCGCCACGGCGCGCTCGGGCGCATGTGGCGACGCGCTAGCGAGGGCGCTGGGGATATCCGCGCCCGGCGGCGGACCTTCGCGCTCTCCCTCAGCACCTTGGCGGCGGTTTCACTCGCCGTGGTGGGCCTGATCGGTGTCCTCCCGGCCGCCTCGGCCGGGGTGGGCTCCCCGCAGAAGATCTCCAAGCTCCCGATTTCGCTGGCGGCGATCAACTCCTCCAGCCCTCGCCCGAGCGCCGCGCGGGTCGCTCCTGCGACCCAGACCTCGTGCCGCTCGGTCGTCTATATAGGCGACTCCACCTCCGAAGGGCAGGTCTCAACCGACTACATCCCCAACCCTCGACTGCGTCTGCAAGCAGAGCTGGCCAAGGTGGGGGTCAGGACCACGTACCCTGAGATCTCGGGCGCGCGATCGATCGTCGAGACCTTTGAAGGGCACCCGAACGCCGCCACGGTCGCCCAACAGCACATCTCCGAAGGCTTCCAAGGATGCTGGATCCTCGCCCTCGGAACCAATGACGTCGACAACGCGCAGACCTCCCCGATCGGACTGCCGGCCCGGATCGCCCACATGATGGCGAGCATCGGCCACCAGCCCGTTCTCTGGGTCGATGTGATCTCGCTGCTCAGCTCCGGGCCCTACTCCGAACACCAGATGCAGCGGTGGAACGAAGCTCTTCTGGCCGCCTGTCCCCACCACCCAGCGATGCGCGTGTACGACTGGGCCGCCCACGCCAAGCGCAAATGGTTCATCCCCGACGGCATCCACTACTACTCGCCCGGCTACGTCGCCCGGGATCGACTGATCGCGCACGGCTTGGTCAAAGCCTTCCCGAAGGGCCAGCCCGCGAGCACAAGCTGTGTCGTTCGCTGAGCGCTACCCCTGGAGCTCCGACAGTGGACGCGATGCGGGACCGACGTACTTCGCCGTCGGGCGGATCAGACGGCCCTCTCGCTTCTGCTCCATGATGTGCGCCGACCAGCCGGCAGTACGGGCGCAGGTGAACATCGGCGTGAACAGCTCCGGCGGAACCTCGGCGAAATCGAGCACCACGGCGGACCAGAACTCGACGTTGGTGGCCAGCACGCGGTCTGGCTTACGCGCCTGCAGCTCGGCGAGCGCCGCGTTCTCGAGCGCCTCTGCGACCTCGACGCGCGGCGAGCCGAGGTCGTGCGCCGTACGCCGAAGCACGCGAGCGCGGGGATCCTCGGCTCGGTAGATACGGTGACCAAAGCCCATCAGCCGCTCGCCTCGGTCAAGCAGATCCTTGACGTACCGTTCCGCGTCGCCGCTCTCCTCGACGTCATCGAGCATCTTCAGCACGCGGCTCGGTGCACCGCCATGCAGCGGGCCCGACAGGGCCCCGACGGCGGCCGAGAGCGCGGCAGCGACGTCGGCGCCCGTGGACGCGACAACCCGTGCCGTGAACGTCGAGGCGTTCATCCCGTGCTCGGCGGCCGAGATCCAGTAGGCGTCGATCGCCTTCACATGCTGGGGGTTGGCCTCGCCGCGCCAGCGGATCAGGAATCGCTCTGGGATCGAGCCCGCCTTGTCGATCTCGCGCTGGGACACCGGCGAGCGGCCGATCCCGCGGGCCGACTGGGCGACGAACGAGAGCGCCATCACCGAGGCGCGCGCGAGATCGTCGCGGGCCCGCTCGTCGGCGATGTCGATCAGCTGCCCGAATCCCCACTGCGGTGCCAGCATCGCGAGGGCGCCCTGCACGTCCACGCGAGGATCGCCCGAGTGGACGTACAGCGGATGCGGCTCGGCTGGAGGCATTCCCGGCAGCAGCTTGCCGTCGACCAGCAGTCCCCACACTTGCTCGAACGGGACCACGCCCACGAGCTCCTCGATGTCCACGCCGCGATAGCGGAGCGCACCGCCCTCCCGATCGGGCTCAGCGATCTCGGTGGCGAAGGCGACTACGCCTTCAAGGCCTGACTGTACCTCTGTAGTTACGCTCATCTCGTCGTTGTGGCTCCTGGGCAGCGGTTGGCAGCCAACACGTTAGCCTTCGCAAGCAGCGCGCGCGGAGTCTCCCGAGTCCTGGACGGCTCCCGGATAGGCTTCCGCAGGTGTCCGAGCTGCTGCTGCGCCCGGTGCTCGAGCTCGGGCAGCTGGTTCGCTCAGGTGAGATCACCGCGCGGGAACTGGTGCAAGCGTCGCTGCGGCGGATCGACGAGCTCGAGCCGAGGATCAACGCCTTCACGCACGTCGCATACGACTCCGCCCTCGCCGCGGCCGATGCGATCGGGAGAGGTGATTCGCGCCCGTTCGCGGGAGTGCCGATCGCGATCAAGGACAACCGGCCCGTGGCCGGCATGCCGATGACCGTTTGCAGCGACCTGTTCGGGGACTATGTCCCTCAATATGACGCTTATGTCGTACGGCGGCTGCGCGATGCCGGCTTTGTGATCGTCGGCAAGACCACGCT
Source organism: uncultured Solirubrobacterales bacterium (assembly GCA_963837385.1). Classification (GTDB taxonomy): domain Bacteria; phylum Actinomycetota; class Thermoleophilia; order Solirubrobacterales; family Solirubrobacteraceae; genus Palsa-465. The sequence goes on along the minus strand of CAWIMZ010000014.1, from coordinate 101,473 downwards.
TCCTGAGATGGGGATCCTGCCTACGACCGAGTCGCGGCGCTTCGGGCCGACGCGTAACCCGTGGGCGCTCGAGCGGACTCCGGGTGGGTCGAGCGGTGGGTCGGGCGCGGCGGTGAGCGCGGGCATGGTGCCGATCGCCCACGGCAACGACGGCGGCGGTTCGGTCAGGATCCCCGCTGCCTGCTGCGGCCTGGTCGGTCTGAAGGGCTCGAGGGGGAGAGTCTCGGTCGGCCCCGACGGCGGCCACAGCTTCCTCGTCACCGACGGCGTCCTCACGCACACGGTCGCCGAGACCGCGCAGCTGCTCGATGTGATCGCCGGCTATCAGCTCGGCGACGCGACCTGGGCGCCGCCGCCGGCCGGCGCCTATGCCGATTTGGCGGAGCGCGAACCGGGCCGGATGCGGATCGGCCTGGCGCTCAACATGCCGCTCGAGGGCGGCTTACTCGACCCGGTCTGTGAGCGGGCCGCGCGCGAGGGTGCCGCGCTGCTCGAGTCGCTCGGTCACGAGCTGGAGGAGATCACCCCGCCGTGGTCAAATCGCGATCTGCTGCCTGAGTTCTCCCGCCTGTTCGGCCCGGCTGTCTCGATCGCCACCGCGAACGGCGGCCGGTTGATCGGGCGGGAGCCAACCGAGGAGGACGTGGAGCCGCTCACCTGGGAGCTGTTCGAGCGCGCGCGCAGTCAGGACACGCTCAGCTACCTCGCCGCGGAGGCCAGGATCGAGGCATTCGCGCGCTCGATCGTCACGTTTCTGGCGGCGTTCGATGCCGTCATCACCCCCGCCCTCGCTCGGAGGCCGCTGCCGATTGGCGAGGTCCACGGCCGTGGACCCGATCCCTGGGAGCATTTTCGCCGCTCCGCTCACTTCACGCCGTACACCGCGATCTGCAACGCCACCGGGCTGCCCGCGATCTCACTTCCCCTGTATCACGGGGACGACGGCCTACCAACCGGTGTGCAACTGATCGGGCCGCCGGCGCAAGAGGAATCGCTCCTGCAGCTGGCGAGGCAGCTGGAGCGAGTGTTGCCGTGGGCGCAGCGACGGCCGCCGGCTGAAGGCGACCCTCGGGCTCGGCGTTAGTGCTGGGAGCGCGGTCCCGAGGGCGCGTCCGTAAAATCCCCCCTTCGTCCCGCCGACCGGAGGAAGACAGAAGAGCTATGGCATACGTGATCGCCGAGCCCTGCATTGGCACGAAGGACAACTCGTGCGTGGAGGTCTGCCCGGTCGACTGCATCCACCCGACGCCGGACGAGCCCGACTACGACGACGTCGAGATGCTCTATATCGATCCTGAGGAGTGCATCGACTGCGATGCGTGCGTCGAGGCCTGCCCGGTGGATGCCTGCTTCGCCGAGGACCAGCTCCCGGACGAGTGGCAGAAGTACACCCAGCTCAACACGGACTACTACGCGGGCAAGAAGTAGCGACCCTCAGGCCATCGGGAGCGACATGCCGGCCGGCTTCGGTGCCGCGGCCGGCGCCGGCGGCTGCATGACCGGCAGCTCGATCGGCGAGAGCGCGATCACGCCGCGCGCTCCCTGGTATAGCGCCTGGGCGGCGGGGTCGTCCGGGTCGGAGAAGACGACGGGGACGCCGGAATCGGACTGCTCGCGGAGCGCCAGCGTCAGCGGTATCTTCGCCAGCAGCGGGACCTCGAGCTCCTCTGCCAGCGACTGACCGCCGCCCTCGCCGAAGATCTGGAAGCGCTCGCCGCCCGGAGTGACGAACCCGGACATGTTCTCGATCACGCCTACGATCTCGAGCTTCACCTTGCTCGCCATCTCTGCCGACCGGCGCGCGACCTTCTGCGCGACGGGCTGCGGCGTGGTGACGATCAGGAACTTGGCCTGCGGGAGCAACTGGGCGAGGGTCATCGAGACATCGCCGGTGCCTGGAGGCAGGTCGATCAGCAGGTAGTCGAGCTCGCCCCACTCGACGTCCTCGAGGAACTGCGTGAGCGCCTTGTGGAGCATCGGGCCGCGCCATACGACCGCGGAATCCTGCTCCACGAAGAAGCCGATCGACATCACGGAGATGCCATCGGGCGTCGTCAGCGGCACGATCTTGCGATCGGCGTTCACGCCCGGGCGCTCGGCGCCCAGCCCGAGCATGCGCGGCTGTGAGTAGCCCCACACGTCCGCGTCCAGCACGCCCACCTGCTTGCCGTCGGAGGCCAGTGCGGCCGCCAGGTTGGCGGTCACGCTCGACTTTCCGACCCCGCCCTTGCCGGACCCGATGCAGATCACGTTCTTGACCTGGGCGAGTGCGCCTTCGGGCAACGAGCCCCGCCCGAGCTTACGGCCGAGCGCCGACTTCTCGTTCTCCGAGAGCACGTCGAAGCTGACGTTGACCCCGGTCACGCCCTGAAGCTCATGGACGGCCTGCGCGACACCCGTCTGGAAGTGACTGCGGATTGGACAGCCCGGCGTCGTCAGAGAGACCATCACGTCAACGACGCCGTTCTCGTGCACGTCGATCGAGCGGACCATCTCGAGCTCGACGATGTCGCGGCGAAGCTCGGGATCGATCACGGAACGAAGGGCGTCGATTATCTGCTCTCTGGTCGGCATCAGATCATTGTGGCAGACGGGCTGAGGCGCCCAGCGCGGCTACTCGAGGCCGACCATCACGTCGGAAGCCTCGATCACGGCCACCAAAAGACCGACGGGGCGCCACTTTCGTGACGCCCCGGCGGTTGAGGGAGGAGAGGGTGCTGCATTCGCCGGCGAAAATATGAGGCCGGCGAACCTTTCCCGCTCGCGACGCTCTCCTGGGCGCCGGCGGGGTAAGCCTGTTGCTAGGGAGTCGAGTTCAGCAGCTCCTGCGCATTGGCGACGAGTCTGTCCACTCGTGCGCCCACGTGTTCGGACTGCCTCCCGAGATCCTTGCGTACTGAGCGTACCTCACGCTCGAAACGGCGGCGGTTCTGCTTGACGGTCCGCTCGACGCGCGCGCGGCGCTGGCGGAGCTCGCGCTCAAAACGCGTGCGGGTCCGCCGGGCCTGGCGCTCGAAACGGTTCCGAGCGGTAGCGCCGCGGCGCTCGTAGCGCTTGAGTTCGCGCTCGAATCTCGACCTTGAGCTGTACTTGGTCGCCAAACCCTTGACCGTGGAGACCAGGTCGTCGCGGGCGATCAGGCTCGCGCCGACCGGTACCAGAACGGCCCGCTCCGCGAAGTACTGCGCCTGCTCGACCGGGGTCTTCGGCTGGGTAGAGCTCGTCGAGGCCGTCCGGGACGGTCTGCTCCCGGCGGCTGTCCTACGCCTTGCGGCCGGCTTACGCGTCGCGGCCGCTTTACGCGTCGTAGCGGGCTTTTGCGCGCTGAAGTTACTGCTACTTGTCGCCATGATCTTGGTTCTTCCGCTCCCGATGGACTAAAAGGATATTACGCTGGATCGTTCGTGACGCCTGGGTGGCCCTTCCAGCGAACATATGTTTGTACCCCGGTGCCGCGCCTGCGTTACGCGATTTCGCCCGCCGTCGCCAATAAATCTTCGCTAAGCGGCATCAGTACGGGCGAGCCACGCAGAGGGCTTCTGCAGCTCACCCAGCGTCGGCAGGCGGTCGGGAGCGCTGAACACGCGCGCCAGCACATCGGGCCCGCGCTCGCGAACGATCGTGTCGCAGAAGTACTTGCCCTGCTCATACTGGCGGATCTTCAGGTCGAGACCGAGCAGCCGTCCGACCAGCCGCGAGAGACCTGATTGCGAGCGCCGGCGACGATCGAGTGCCGCCCGCAGGCGGGGGAGCGAAGGCAGCAGATCAGGCGCGACGGCGTCCATCACGTGCTCGGCGTGCCCTTCGATCACCGCCATCACCGCCTGGACGCGGTCGAGGGTCTGCCGCTCGGCTTGGCTCGTGACGAGCGAGATCATGTCTCCGCTCCGCAGCGCCTGGCCGATCCTCCGGACTTCATCCCCATTCGGCAGGCGTAGCTTGCGCGGCGTGTCGAGCCGGACCTCCGCCGTCTGCAGCAGCTCCTGGACGAGTCCCGACACGTGCCCATGAAGCCAGGGCACGCCGGCGAACTGGACAGCGTGGGTCACCTCGTGCAGGGCGACCCAGGTCATGAACTCGTTCTCCTCGGCCCCGAAGGTCTCCACGGCTTGCCCGAGGTTGGGCAACACGAACAGCAGCCTCGGTGGCCTGTCCTCTACGGCCTCATCCAGCAGCACCAGCTCGTACTGCCCGAGCACTCGCTGGGCCAGATAGCCGAGCACGACGCCGACCTCGGTGCTGAGGACGAAGCCGACGCCGATCTGCACCGCCGGTTGTAGCGGGCCCAGGCCCTTGTTGGCGCGCTCGAGCACCGGGTCGAGCAGCGCGCGCATCGACGTGATGTTGCTCGCGACCCACTCACGGCGGCCGATCCCCTCCGGTTCGGGCAGCGGCCTCGAGGGTCGCAGGCCGGTGTAAGCGGTGACGCGCGCCTCGGACTCTGCCGCCAGCGCAGGCAGGTCGGCGGTCGGCAGGCTGCCATCCCCGGTGCCCGCCACATACCTGGCGATCCGTTCGGCGATGATCCAGTCGATCACGTTGGGATCCTCTGCAGCTCAAGAAGTGTCTCGGATGTGCGCGCGGCGATCAGCGGAGAGCTTGGTACCGCGTCGAGAGGGGCGCCGAGCGGATCCTCACAGCCAGGGAAGCTGACGACGCCGCCGGCTTCTCGCACGAGCAGCTGTCCTGCAGCCGCGTCGACGCCGCGACACCGGCGCAGCGTGACCATCCCGTCGAAGCGTGCCGCAGCTACCTGGCACAGCGAGACCGCGATCGTTCCCAGCGCACGCACGCGGTAGGCCGTGTCGACGAGCGACTCGATCGAAGCCGCCACCCAGCGCGGATCCGCCGCCTCGATCCCGAGCACCTCGAGCCGCCCGTCGCGCGCTCGTCGTTCGCCGAGGTTCGGGTCCAGGCGCTGGTCTCCCAACCACGCGCCCTCGCCACGCCGGGCGCACCATTGCTCCGAAGGACCAAAGTCGTGGACGAAGGCGAACGCCACGTCGCTCATCGTCTCGCCGTCGGCCACCGCAATCGACAGAGCGTGATGGGAGAGGCCGCGCTTGGCGTTCAACGAGCCGTCGATCGGGTCGATGACCACCCTCACGGTTGAATCTCCGTAGTCGATCAGGCCGCGCTCCTCCGAGAGAGCGACGAACCGAAAGCCCTCGGCGTGGATCCGGTCGAGCTCCGCGAACACAATGGCTCTCGGCGGCCTCGTCGATCACCAGCGTGTGGTCCCCGCCCTCGCCGCGTGTGCCGGTCTCCGCGGCTCGCTCAACTGTGCTCGGTACCCCGGCCAGCATCCGCTCGAGTCCCACCGTCGCCCGACGGCATGCGCCTAGCCAATCTGCGTCCAGCGCTGAGCGAGTCGAGGTACTCATCAAACCTATGCTGTCAGACGTGTCGTCTTTGCTCGATGGACTGCTCCCCGCCGGGCGCGAAGCCGCGACGCACCGTGGGGGCCCGTTGCTCGTGGTCGGACCCGCGGGAACCGGCAAGACGCGGGTGATCGAGGCACGCTTTCGGTGGCTGGTGGAGAGCAGCTGCGAGCCGGAGCGGATCGTGGTCTTGATGCCCTCGGTCGCGCGTGCGGACGCGCTTCGAGGCCGGCTCGAGAGCGCGCTCGATCTCGGCTATGAGCAACTGTTCGTGCTGACACCCGTCGAGCTGGCGCGGCTGATCCTGAACGGCAGCAGCACCGATCTGCTGCCCGCCACCCTCGGCGCCGGTGATCGGTTGGCGATGCTGCTCGAGCGGATCGACGAGCTGTCGTTGCGCAGTCATGATTTCGGCGGCAACGTCAATGCGCTGCTGGGCGGGTTCGTGCGAAGGATCGATCGCCTGAAGGCGGAGCTGATTACAGCCTCGGACTACGCGGCGTGGGCAAAAGAGCTGCCAGACACGGGGAACAGCGCGCTGGAGCGCGAGTTCGCCGAGATCTACCGGACGCATGAGCGAATGCTCGCCGAGGCGGGCGCGCGCGACGCCGGCGACCTCGTATGCGACGCGCTCAGGATCGCCCGCGAGCACGAGGCGGTGTTACCACGCGTCGCGCATCTGCTGATCGACGATGCTCAAGAGCTCGACCTCGGACCGGCCAGCCTGGCGCGCGCGATCGGTGGCGGAGGGATCACCGCGGCGGGCGACCCGGCACAGGCGCTGCGGCGGTTCCGCGGAGCGGGCCGGGCGCGGATCGAGAGCTTCAAGGCTCCGGGTGTGCGGACCGTCTCGCTGGCGCAGTCGCGTCGCTGTCCGGAGCACATCGCGCGCGCCGCCGGCGCGTTACGCGGCGAGCCGTTGGAGGCATCGCAGCCCGGCGGCGAGGTCGAGTTCTGGCGCTGCGCGAACGATCGAGCACAAGCGCAATCGGTGGCCGCGGAGATCGAGCGACTGATCGCCCGAGAAGGCGCCGCACCCGGGCAGGTGGCGGTGCTCGTGCCGTCGATCGCGCGTGAGGCTCAGGCCCTGGCGGTCGCGCTCGAGGAGCGGGCCGTCGCTCACCGGCTTGTCGGAGAGGCCGCGTTCTTCCAGCGTGCCGAGATCCGGGACTTGTTGGCATGGCTCCGGCTGCTCGCCGACCCGTCCGATGCCGCGGCCGTGGTGAGGGCGCTCGCGCGCCCGCCGATCGAGCTCCGCTCGGTCGACATCGCGCGGTGCACGCAAATCGCTCGGCGGCGCAAGCTCGACATGGTGGCTGCGCTGGCGGCCGCGACCGAGTCGCCTCAGGTGCCCCCCGAGGCCCGGGAGCGGATTCGGGTGTTTCTGAAGCTCTACCGCTCGGCCGTGGCCGCGATCGACACGAGCCGCCCCGACCTTTATGTCCACAGGCTGATCGAGCGTTTGGGTCTACGGCGCCAGCAGCTGTTCGCCGCCCAGTCGGACGTCGTCGAGCGCCTGCGGGCGTTGGCCCGCTTCGGCGAGCTGGCATCGGCACACGTGCAGCGGGCACCGCAGGCAACTCCGCGCGAATTCGCGCGCTCGATCGCTGCCGTGGCCGACTTCGGGCTGCGGGAGCAAGAGGAGGCCGATCTCGTCGGCGCCGCCGCCGTGCAGGTGCTCACGCTCGACGCCGCGGGGGCGCTGGAGGCCGATTACGTGTTCGTTGCCGGTCTCCACGCGGGGCTCGCCGCCCCGCCGCCCGAGCCGATCCCAGACGAGCTGCTGCACGAGCAGTTGCCCGCAGACGACGAGCAGACGCGACGCACGATGCTGATGCAGGAGCTCTACGTCGCCGTCGGCCGCGCGCGAAAACGGGTGGTGCTCGCCTATCCGCGCGGCGGCGACCGCTCAGGCGAGCTCGTGCCATCGCCACTGGTCGAGGACCTGCGCCGTGAGCTCGAAGCCCGCTGGGTGGACAAGGAGGAGGAGCTGTTCGGGCCGGCCGAGACGCTTCATTCGACCTACCGCCTGCTGCGCGATGAGCTGCTGGAGGGGACGATGCGGGCCGGCGGACGCCTCGCCGAGCTGCGCTTCGACACCGATCTCGACGTCTCACACGCCGTCGTCCGCTACCTGGAGCTGCTGAAGGTGGCAGCGCTGATTGCCCGGCCCGAGGGGCAGGGCGTCGGCGAGGCGCTGCACGACGTCAACTCGCGGATCCTGCAGGCGGTGACAGCCGAGCAGCGAGAGATCTTCACGTCTTCGGCGTTGGACGACTACCTGCTCGACGCCGAGCGCGACGAACGGCGCCGCGCGCAGGCGATCGCTGCCCGTGACGAGCCGTCGCTGGAGCCGTTCTTGCCAACGCGCGGCGACGGAGTTGTGCTGTCGGCCTCCGATATCGACACCTACCGCACCTGCCCGTTGAAGTACAAGTTCGCGCGCGTGTTCAGGATCCCCCAGGAGCCGACGATCCATCAGCGGTTCGGGATCCTCGTGCACCAGGTGCTCGAGCGCTTCCATGCGCGCGAGGATTCGCCGGCGACGCTCTCGGAGCTGCTCGGGCTGCTCGACGCCGGCTGGCGGCGAGGCGGCTTCGGAGACTCCGAGGAAGAGCGCCAGCTGCGAGGGAAGGCAGCCGCCGCGCTGACCCGCTATCACGAGCGTTTCCAATCAGAGGAGTCACGGCCGATCTGGTTCGAGCGCCAATTCACGTTCAAGCTCGGGCCGCATCTGCTGCGCGGTCGCGTCGATCGCGTCGACCGCCTGCCGGGAGGCGAATACGAGCTGATCGACTACAAGACCGGCCGGCCAAAGAGCCCCGCTCAGCTGATCGACGATGTCCAGCTCTCGCTTTACGCCGTCGGCGCGAAGGAGGCGTGGCGGCTGGATGCCTCACGTCAGGCGTACTACTACGTGCTCGATGACAAGAAGGTCGCGGTCTCCGACGAGGGTGATCGCTCCGATTGGATCCGCGACGTGACGATGGAGGTCGCCGACGGCATCCTCTCGCAGGGCTTCGAGCCGACGCCTTCGATCGCAGCCTGCTCGGTCTGCGATTACCGGCTGGTCTGTCCGGCCGCCGAGCGTTGACCGTCAGGAGGCGGTGTCAGGAGCCAGGGCCGCCGACGATGTCGCCAGGTCCGGACGGCCCTTCCTCGCCACGCTGGCGCAGGAACCGCTGCAGGTCGCGGGCGATCGTCTCTCCCGAGGGGAGCGGGCCACCCTCGAGCGTGGCTTCCTCCGCGGCGGCTTGCTCGAGCCGCTCGACGAACGCCTGAACATCAGGGTCGCTCTGTACCGCGAGGTTGACCTGACGCTCATAGTCGGAGGCCGCGCTCTCCAGCTCCGACGCCTCAACCGCGACCCCGACGAGACCCTCGAGCTTACGCACGAGGGCCAGCGCCGCCTTTGGGTTCGGCGTGGCCGCGATGTAGTGCGGGACCGCCGCCCACAGGCTCGCCGAGGGCAGGCCTGCACTCTGGAACGCGGCGTGCAACACGCCGATGATTCCGGTGGGTCCCTCGTAGGAGGACGATGCCAGTCCGAGCCGCGCGATCAGCACCGGATCGGATGCCAATCCGGTGACCGATATCGGTCGCGTGTGGGGCACGTCCGCCAGCAGCGCCCCGAGCGTCACGACCAGCTGCGTCCCGAGCGCCTCGGTGAGCTCGACGACCACCTGGCTGAAGCTGCGCCAGCGGAAGGAAGGTTCGCTCCCCGAGAGCAGGATCAGGTCCCGGGGGGCGCGCGGAACCCGGGCCTCGTAGAGCTCGACCGCAGGCCACTCGATCTCTCGCGTCTGCCCGTCGGCGAGCTTCACCCGCGGTCGAGTGGCTTGGAAGTCGTAGAAATCCTCGGGATCGATCGTTGCGAACCTTCGCGCATTCAGCGACCCACCCACGAACGTGAGCGCACTGGATGCGGCGTCGGCGGCGTCATTCCAGCCCTTGAACGCGCAGATCAGCGCCGGCGCTCGCAAGCCGTCGGGGCGGTACTCCCATTGCAATGGCTGCATCCGGCTCACCGTACATCATGGGCATATGCCGCTTCCCGAGCCGACCATGATCGCGGTGGCTGCGCTTCGCCCCGGGCAACCGCTGACCGGCGTGTTCGCGTGCACACGCAAGGATCGATTGACCACTCGGTCGGGCTCGCCGTACCTCGCGCTCGAGCTGCGCGATCGGACGGGCACTGTGTCGGCGCGGGCGTTTCAGAACGCCGACGCGCTCGCCGGGCGCTTCGAGCGCGGCGACCTGGTGCACGTGTCGGGCCGGGTCGAGCGCTTCCGGGACGAGCTCGTGGTGGCGGTGGCGGACATCGGGCGCGCCACGGTGCCCGAGGCCGATCCGGCCCAGTTCCTTCCGTCGGCCTACCGGGACCTCGACGAGCTCGACGGATTCCTCGAACATCTAGCGGGTGAGGTCTACGATCGGCGCTACCGCGCACTGCTCGACGCGCTCCTCGGTGACGGCCCGTTCCGCGATCAGTGGCGTCGAGCGCCGTGCTCGCGTGCCGGCCATCACGCTTACCTGGGCGGCCTGCTCGAGCACACCGTCGCGGTCGCGACGCTCGCGCACGAACTCTGTCAATTATACCCCCGGCTGAACTCTGATCTGCTGCTGAGCGCGGCGATCGTGCACGACATCGGCCGTACGCAGGAGTTCAGCTACGGGGCCGAGATCGGGCTGACCGAGGAGGGCCGACTGCTAGGCCACCTGGCGATCGGGCAGCGCCTGCTCTCCGAGCGGGCCGGCCTGTTGGATGAGGAGCGACGACTGGCGCTGCTCCATTGCGTGCTCTGCCACCACGGCGCGGGTTCTGCCCCCGGGGGACGGTTCGCCTCCGCGGAGGCGGTCGCGCTCTACCGCCTGAACGCGCTCGATGTGAGCGTCAAGGGCGTGCTCGAGCACGGGCTCACCGGAACCGGTCCCGCCTGACGCGGGCCCTCGCCAGTGCCCCCGTAGCATCAATCGCGGCGCGGCAGGGGCCTGGTGGCCCGTCCGGTCTTCAAAACCGGCAGGGCCGGGCAGCCCCCCGCTTGGAAGGTTCGATTCCTTCGCCGCGTCGTCGGTGGTTCTTGCGGCGGCGCGAGCCGGGGACGAGCGGGCGTTTGCGCTCAACGCTGCGCCCCGCGCCGTCGCCATCGCTCCGCAGGGATACACCCACATCGCCTCCGCGGCATCCACGCAGAGCGCCGTGGAGTCGGTCGCGCCGCGCCCCTGAAATGAGCCTGAGGCACGCGTAGAACTCCGCAATCGGAGCAGGGGAAGGTCCCGATGGGGCGGCCGGGTGGACGGGATAGGGTGGACTGCAAACCCGTCATGAGGAGCCTGAGATGTTCAACAACGTCGTCGTCGGTGTGGACGATCGCGAGGGCGGGCGCGATGCGATTGCGCTGGCCCGGGCTCTCCTCGCCGAGGATGGCGAGCTGACGCTCGCCTACGTGTTTCACGGCAGTGCGCAGATCTGGCACGCGCCGAGTCCCGCCCACGATGTTGCCGAGCACGAGCACGCTCGCGAGCTGCTCGAAAGGGCAAGCGAGGAGGCCGGGGTCGCGGCTAACCTCCGCTGGAGAAGTTCCCCGTCGGTTGGGCGTGGACTGCACGAGCTCGCCGAGGGGATCGAGGCCGACCTGCTCGTAGTCGGCTCGTCGCGTCGTGGGCTGCTCGGGCGGGTGCTGGTCGGAGACGACACCCGGGCAGCGCTCAACGGCTCGCCGTGCGCGATCGCGCTCGCGCCCGCCGGCCACAGCCAGCGTCCGGTGCTGATGCGGGAGATCGGCGTCGGCTATGACGGATCGCCCGAGAGCCGGCACGCGCTCGAGGTCGCCAGAGCGCTCGCGGCTCAGCACCACGCCAAGCTCTCCGCATTCGAGGCCGTCTCGATTCCGACCTACGCCTTCACCGCCGGCTCGGTGCCCGTCGGTGACTGGATCGGCGGGCTCGTCCAGGACGCACGCGACAGGATTGCCGCTCTCGGCGATGTCGAGCCCCACGCCGTCTACGGTCAACCGGCCGAAGAGCTCGCGATGTACAGCGCCTCGATCGACCTGCTGGTCGTCGGCTCGCGAGGCTACGGGCCAATCGGTCGGCTCGTGCACGGAAGTACGACGCAACAGCTCGCGCGCCTCGCTCGCTGCCCGCTTCTGGCGCTGACGCGCGCCGCTCGCGATATCGATACGTCGGGCACGTCCGAGGACGATCAGGACGCCGGGATTGGAGCGAACACCTGAATCTGAGCTCTGGATCGTCCGCACCCCAAGATGAGGCAATGACCGCACCGACACACCACGAAGATCCCGGGACCCGGCCCGCGGTGCGGCCCAGCGCGAGGGCTTCTCCGAGCGGCGCGGTCGCTCGAATCGCGGTCGGCGTGGACGACTATCCGGAGGGGCGCGACGCGGTTGCCTTGGGAGCGGCGATCGCGCGCGTGACGGGTGCCGAGCTGATGCTCGTTGCTGTCCAGCCCGATCCGCTGGTCGTGCTCCCGCCGGGGATGGATTCGAAGAGCCTTCATGAGCAGGCCGAAAAGACGCTCCGGGAGGTACGCCACTCGCTTGCCCCCGACGCGAGAATCGTCGTCGAGCGTGATCTGTCGATCGCACGCGCGCTGCACCGTGTCGTGCGCCGCGAACATCGCGACCTGCTCGTGCTCGGCTCCAGCCGCCACGCCCGGGACGGGCGGGTGCGGGCCGGCAAGCGGACCCGGCAGCTGCTCTGTAACTTCGAGTGCGCGCTGGCGGTCGCGCCCCGCGGGCTGCACGCCCGACCCGAGATCAGGTTCCGACGGATCGGTGTCGGGTACGACGGTGGCCCGGAGTCGGACGCGGCGCTCGCGCTGGCGGGTTCGATCGCCGTGGCCGCCGAAGCGGAGCTGCACGTCCGCGCTGTCGTGGATGACCGGGTCCCCGTACTGCTGCGGTCGGCCTTGGGCGGATTGGTGAGTGCCGAGTGGAGGGACGCTGTCCAAGATGAGCAGAACCGGCTCGAAGAGCAGGCCCGCGCCGCCGCACGTCTGACCAGCGCCGCGGCCCAGATCGAGACACTGTGCGGCCGGCCGGACGAAGCGCTGCTCACGCTCTGCGAGGAGGTCGATCTTCTCGTGATCGGTTCGCGGCGTTGGGGGCCGGCGGCTCGCGTGCTACTCGGGAGCAGCGGCGAAGCGCTCCTGCGCGACGGCGCCTGTGCGGTCATGGCGGTGCCGCGACCCGCGGCCTAGACCTGCGCGTCGCGCTGCAGACCGCTGCACTCGTTCTGCTCGTCAGTGTGCTCGCGCTGACATGAGCAGATAGGCAACGCGCGGCTCTCGCGCGCCAAGTGAGTCGGCCGCCCGAGGTCATCGAAAGCTCGCCATGAACCACGGCGAGGTCATCGAAACCTCGCCGTGGTTCGGACGCGCGCTAATCCCCAAGACTGTCCGAAGGTAGCTTAGGCGACCCTGCTTAGGGCGCCCTAACATGTGGTAGGCTGCCCGGGCTCAAAGCAGAGCGTAGAAGTCGGGATTGCTCACGAAGCCGTTCGATGGCACACGACCCAGCTACCGCCCAGTCTCCGAGGGCCATTGCCAGGCGCAACAGCGAGCGTCTCAGTTTCTACGTGTGGACGGCGTTAGGGCTGTCGGTGGCGGTAGCGCTCGTGGTGGTCAGCTGGCACGCCAAGGGCGGCACGACGGACCCGACCGCGCTGCCGCCCGGGGATCGTCTCAGCCACACAACGGTTGTGATCGACAGCGCGATTCTGGTGCTGCGCGAGGGACTTGAGACGATTCTCGTGCTCGCGGCTGTGATGGCGAGCTTCTTGGGCGCCAATCGCGTCTACCGGCGCCCAGTTGCCGCTGGCGGTGGCGCCGCGGTCCTGGCGGGGGTCGCGACATGGATCTTCGTGGTGTGGCTGATCGGGCGCTTTCACGGCGGCGAGTTCGATGTGCAGGCGGCGTCCGGGCTGCCGTCGCTGATCGTGCTGTTGATCGTGATGAACTGGTTCTTTCACAAGGTCTACTGGACGGGTTGGATCGCGAATCACCACACCCGCCGCCGGGGCCTGCTGTCGGCCGATCCCGAGACGAGCCAGCGCCGGATGCTTCTAGGGCTCGCGCTGCTCGGCTTCACCTCGGTCTACCGCGAGTGCTTCGAGATCGTGATCTTCCTGCAGAACCTTCGAGAGCTGTACGGCTCGAGCGTGGTCCTGGAAGGGGTCGTGATCGGCTGCCTGTTCACCGGCGCCATCGGGGTGCTCACGTTCGCGCTCCACCAGCGGCTCCCCTATCGGCGCCTCTTGATCATCACCGGCGTGATGCTGTTGTTCGTGCTCGTCGTCTCGGTCGGCGAGGAGGTCAACGAGATGCAGTTGGCCGGCTGGATCGGCACGACCGAGATCCACTGGCTGAATATTCCGGGCTGGATGGGTACCTGGTTCTCGCTGTTCAACAACTGGGAGACGTTCATCGGCCAGTTCATCGCGTTGGCGCTCGTCTTGGGCTCCTATCTCGGTGCCCAGTACCTCCGGGTCTGGCGCCCACGGCGCCGCGGCCAACAGGCCGCCCGGCTCGCCGACGAGATCCCCGACCAGCCCGCGGAGATCGCGGTCGCACCATCTCCCGCCGGCGCGCTGCCGGCGACCTGAGCACGGACTGCGAGCGCGATCGCCGACCACGCGCCGCCAGGCCCGGAGCCGCGCGCCCCGCGTCCGCGACCGGTTGCTCAGCAGATCGGCCGCGGCAGCTTGCCGCCGGCGCCGCGCGGCCGCTGGACGCCGATCAGCTCACGGTCAGCGTTCCCTGCGATCAGCTCACGGTCAGCGTTCCCTGCATTCCCGCCATGCGGTGGCCTGGAACAGTGCAGAAGTACGTGTAGGTGCCGGCCTTGAGATTCACCGTGAGGGTCTTGCTGCCCCCCTGAAAAGTCGGGGTCGCACCGATTATCGCGCCGCTCGTGCCCTGTTGGATCGTGAGATTGTGGGCCAGCGGCGATCCGTTGGTGAACTGGATCGTGACCTTGCCGGCTTTCGCGCTCAGCGTGCTCTTCGTGTACTTCAGCTGACCGCTGGGATCTGCGGCGACGGCAACTGCACTTCCGGCGCCACCCTTCGCGGATGTTGTGGCGCTCGACGCTGCCGAGGTGGTGGATGTCGCGGGCGTGCTGGTCGCAGATGAGGTCGCGCTGCTACTGCTGCTTGATCCGCCGCAGGCGGAGAGACCCAGTGCGAGGATGGCGCTGGCGAGCGCAACGGTACGGAGCTTGAGCATTCGTACGATCTCCTGTCGGTTGAGCCGCGCACCGGAAGTGCGCCGCGGACGCTTCGATCACAAAGACGCCTCGTCAGAGTAATCCTTCCGAGCCTCTCACCGGAACGGGGCGCCACCCGGATCCCCCGCTACGCGCGCAACCTGTTGCTGCTAAGGACGGCAGCAACGGCAAGATCCTTCCCCCGATCAGCCCGGTGATCGAAACGAAGGTCACCGGGTCGTTTCTCGTCACGCGGGCAGGCGTCCCACGGATGGCCCGCGCAGCGCTGAGCCGATCCGGCCGCCAAATCGTCGATACTGCACCCCACATGACCGCAGTCCGCGCAGACGCAATCCAGTATTTGGAACTCTCGGCACTCAAGGAGGAGATCGGCGCGTACGTGCAGGACACGGGCGAGCGCTGGGCCCAGCGGATCGAGCGCGAGCGACGCGTGCCGCTGGAGCTGTGGGACGAGCTGCGCGGTCGGGGCTACCTGCGGCTCGCGGCGCCGGCCGAGTATCACGGCCGTGGCCTTCCCTTGACGCAATACCTCGAGCTGCTCGAGATCTTCTCGATGTCCCATGGGTCGCTGCGGATGATCGTTCACGTCTGTAACGGCATCTGGCGCCCGATCGCGTCGCACGCGAACGACGAGCAGCGCGAGCGGTTCCTGCTGCCGCTCGTGGCGGGAGAGATCAAGGTCGCCTTCACGCTCACCGAGCCGACCGCCGGAACGGGCGCGGACCTGCGCTGCAGCGTCGTGCGCGAGGGCGACACTTACCACCTGAGCGGTGAGAAGCACCTGATCACGTTTGGCTCGATTGCCGACTACCTGCTGGTGATCGCGCGAGTACAGGGAACGCGAGGCGGCGATGGCACGCTCGCCTTGATGGTGCCGCCCCGCGGCGACGGAGTCCAGGCCACCGAGATGCCCGAATCGATGGGCGTGCGCGGAACCGACCACGCCCATTTGCGCTTCGACCGCGCGCCGGTCCCGGTGGCGAACCGACTGGGAGAGGAAGGCGACGGCCTGAACGTCGCGCTCGGTGGCTTCCTGGCGCCGAGTCGGATCTCGCTGGCCATGACATGCGTGGGTCTCGCCCAGCGCGCACTCGAGCTGGCCGTCGGATACGCCAAGCGCCGCGAGACATTCGGACGCAAGCTCGCCGAGCGGCAGGCGATTTCCTTCAAGCTCGCTGAGATGTCGACCGACATCGAGGCCGCCCGCTCGCTGGTCATGCACGCGGCGAGGGCTTGGGAGAGCGACGGTGAGGCAATCGCCGAATCCGCGATGGCGAAGCTGTTTGCCGGCGCGATGCTCCAGCGCGTGACCGACGCGGCGCTGCAGGTTCACGGCGGGATCGGATACTTCGCCCCCAGCCCGATCGAGCGCGTGTACCGCGACGCCCGTGCCCAGCTGTTCGAGGAGGGCACCGCCGAGATCCAGAAGATGACGATCGCCCGGTCGCTGTTGCGCCAATGAGCTCGCCGGACGATCCGCAGGCGGCTGCGTCGCTGACGCCCTCTCCCCGCGAGGGGTTCGAGGGCAAGATCGCGCTGATCACCGGTGCGTCCCGGGGCATCGGCCGGCAGCTCGCGATCTCGCTCGCGGCCCGCGGCGCCACGCCGATCATCAACTACCGTCGTAACGAGGAGGCGGCGCGCGAGACGATTGCTCAGCTCGAGTGCCTCGGGGCGAACACGCTGGCGATCCGCGCCGACCTCGAGAGCCTCGAGGAGACCGAGGCGATGTTCGACCGCGTGCAGGAGCGGTTTGGCAGGCTGGACTTCTATATCTCGAATGCGTCAGCGAGCGCCTTTCGGCCGATCATGGAGCTCAAGCCGCACCACCTCGAGCGAACCTTCAACCTCAACGTCCGCGCGTTCGTGATCGGCGCGCAGCGGGCGACGCGACTGATGGACCGCGGCGGCCGGATCGTCGTGCTTTCCAGCTACGGCAGCCCACGCACGTTTCCCACCTACGCGAACCTCGGCGCCGCCAAGGCGGCGGCCGAGGTCTGGGCGCGATACATGGGAGTCGAGCTGGCGCCGCTGGGCATCAACGTCAATGCCGTGATCCCCGGCATCATCGCGTCTGATTCGTCGTCGTTCTTCTACAACACCGGCCGCGTCGCGCCGATCGAGACCGTGGTGCCGAAGATCCCCAAGGGGCGACTGGGCTCGGTTCAGGAAGTCGCCGACTGCGTGCTGTTCCTGCTGGCACCGGCCTCGGAGTACGTGACGGGCACGACGCTCGTCGTTGATGGTGGCCTGACGCGGATCGCGCCGCCGTTTCCCTCCGACCTGCCCGGCGCCTAGCGCTCTCCGCTCGGAGAAAGCCGATCTCGCGGATCCTCCCGTGAGCGCAAGTTGATAGGTTCGCGCGCGTGCTCAGCGGCGACATGACGAGCATCTGGAGGCGCTCGAGCGCCGAGGGGCGCTGATTGCGCTTCGTCGAGGTGGACGCTGGCGCGGCTCGGCTGCGCGACGGCCCCGAGCCGGAGACGCCACCCGGCTGGGCGCGCGTGCGAGTGCTTGCCTGCGGCCTGTGCGGGACTGACCTGCATCTGCTAAGCGGGATGGTGCTACCGCGCGGAGCGTCGTATCCGGTGCGGCCCGGGCACGAGGTCGCCGGAATCGTCGAGCGAGTCGAGGTGCGCGATGCGCCGGTGGCCGAGGGGGACCTCGCGGTGCTGCACCCGTTGGCCCCGTGCGGTCGCTGCCCGGGGTGCCTGCGGGGCGAGGACCAGCGTTGCGACGCAGTCCGCGCGCTCGGCGTGCACGATCCCGGGGGGTTTGCCGAGACCGTGGTTTGGCCGGCGTCGCGGATGCTGCCCGCCAACGGCATCGAGCCCGCGGCCGCCTCGCTGCTCGCCGACGCGGCCGCCACCGCGCACAACGCGCTCGGACTCGCTCTGATGCCGCCCGGTGGCGCGCTGTGCGTGCTCGGCGCCGGTGGATTGGGGAACGGCGTGTTGGCAGTCGCCCGGGCGCTGGATCCGCGGGTGCGACTCGCCGCCGTGGTTCGCAGCGATGCCAGCGCCGCACGACTCGAGGCGCTCGGGATCGAGGTTCATCGCGGCCTGGAGGGCGCCGCGCGTGCACTGCGACGGAGCGTCGGACGAATGGACGCGGTGATCGACTTCAGCGGTCAAGCTGCCGCGCCGGCCGAGGGGATCGCGATGCTCCGGCGCGGCGGACGTCTGGTGCTCGGGTCGGTCGTCGACGGACCACTGACGCTTGGGGCCTCGAGCGCGTTCATGGCCCACGAGCTGCAGGTGGTCGGGGCCTACGTCTCGGGCCTCGCCGATCTTGCCGCCGTGATCGAGCTGGCGCGCGAGAGACGCCTCGACGCGAGCGCTTGGGTAACGCACCGGCTCCCGCTGGCAGAGTTCGAAGATGCGCTGAAGCTCGCCGAGAGCCGTGCCGCCGGCATGGTTCGCGTGGTCGTCGAGTGCGGCGCCGAGTGAATCCTCGAGCCCTCATACCCCTGACACGGAGGAGCCAAGATGGTCAACCACGTTTATTCAGTCAGCGAGATCGTCGGATCCTCGCCGAACACGATCGAGGAGGCGATTGACAACGCGCTCGCCCGCGCGAACAAGACGCTGCGCCATCTCGACTGGTTCGAAGTCACCGAGCTTCGTGGCCACCTGAGCGCGGAAGGCGCCGTCGATCACTACCAGGTGACGCTCAAGCTCGGCTTTCGCATGGAGGATTGAGCTTTCAGGCTTTGCTCAGCGGCTCGTCTCGAGCCGTCGGAGCGCGTCTTGGTCGAGCGTCGCTCCGTGGCGGGGAGCGTTGATTGCCGGGGGCAGCTCGACGTGGAGCTGCTTTGCGTCGTCGAGGTGGGCGGTCGCCTCCAGAACGGTGTAGTCGAGCACGTGTCCTCCACGGGTGCGGTCGTCGGTGACGAAATGCAGGTGCGAGCCGACCATCTCGATGCCGTCGAGCGCATCGGGGAAGCGGAACCCGGCCATCGAGCCGCTGACGCCGATGAGCTCGCTGACCTGTTGCTGGGCGATCACGTCCGCGAGCGGCGGATACGGGCGATCCTGCTTGGGGACGGAGCGGACCCGTACGGCCTCGAAGCGGCCGTCGATGCGGATCGCCGTCGGCCGCTGGGCCGCGTCGAGACGATCGCGGAGGCGGTGCTCGATCTCAGCGCTCCGGAATGGGCCGGGCAGTGCCACCGGCCGACCCGGGAGAAGCGCACCACGACTGCATACGGTGTCGTCGAGGAGTGATCCGGCCGCGTAAGCGTGCCATCCAGGTTGGCCTTCCACGCCTCCCCATCGAGCACGATCAGCTCGCCGTCGAGGCCGTCGAACGTCCCGAGGCCGAGATCGCCGTGTTCGAGGAGCTCTCCGATGGTGACGTCGCCGTCGAACGCTCCGTCCAGCAGCGCCTCGACCGTCGATGTCTGAAACAGCTGATGGTCGGGGTGCTCCGGGCCGAGCTCGCGATGGCGCAGCAGCTCAACGTGCAGCGCACCGAGGAACTCAAGCTCGCTCACTATGGGTGCAGGGTAGACCAGCGTCTGCAACGCTGTGGAGATGCAAGCGGATCAGGTTGGCGTCTGGACTTCATACCGCGCAATCGGCGAGGAAAACGCCGGCGAGGCGGCCAAGCTCGCCGAGGATCTCCGATTACGCCGACCACGTCTGCCCACAGCCGCTCGGCGTAAGCGGCGTCCCGCACGATGAATGGACCGCGCTCGCCGCTGCGCTGATCGGCTAGCGTCGAGCTCGTCAAACGTAAAGGAGAAGCGATGACGGGTAAAGCCGACTTCACACAGCAGGAGTGGGACCTCGTGCTCGAGGGACCGCCGAGCGCCGGCATGATCGTTGTGACCGCGCAGCGCGGCGGCACGATCCGTGAGACGATCGCGATCGCGAAGGCGTACGTCGAAGCGCGCCAGCAACACGGCGAGAGCGAGCTGCTCGACGAGATCGTTGCTGCCAAGCCGGAGTCCGACCACACGCGTTACCACTCCGTCGAGGAGCTCAAGCAGCATGGCCTGGAGCATCTCCGGGATGCCGTCGAGCTGCTCGAGCGAAAGGCGACGGCAGACGAGGTCGAGGGCTATCGCCGCTTTGTGCTCACGCTCGCGGATAAGGTCGCCAATGCGCACAGGGAGGGCGGAGCGGGCGTCAGCGAGGCAGAGCGGACGGCGATCGACGAGATCTCCCAGAGTCTCGGCAGTCCCGTGAGCTAGGAGCGCCGATTGCCGATGTAGGAGCGCGGATGGGCGCGGTGGGCGACAATGACCAGAACGGACGCGGCAACAAAGAGCCGAGGTCCGCTGCTGTTCAGCTGACCGGAGGCGGCGTTCCCTCCGCACTCGCCGGAAGCGCCGGATCCCATTCACAGACGACGCATGCGTGGTGGAAGGACGAGCGGGCGAAGTCGAGCGCGGCCTGGTGCGGGTCGGGGGCGGCGCGGACATCGTCCCAGTCCAGGACGTATTCCCCCAACGTCTCCTCCCAGCGGGCGCTCGAGGGTGAGAGACCTGCGTTCGCGAACCCCTCGGGGGCCGGGTGCGCATAGGCATAGAACGCTGCCTTCCCGTAACGCGCATCGCCGGGCCACCACCCCACGGCGACCTCCTCGGCATCCATTGCGTTGCGCATGATGAAGTCCTTCGCCGGCGGATCCGCCGGCAAGCCCGAGAAGAGACCCACCGCCAGGTCGAAGGACCCCCACCATGCGTTGACCGGTGTCGAGCGTCCGCGATACGGCGCACGGAAGGCTGCGAGGACGAGCGCGGCGCGGGTCGCGGCCGCGAAGTAGGACTCCACCTGCGCGGGGTCATAGCTGGCGTGCTCGTGATCCTCGTCGAGCGGCACCTTCCACGGCACCTCCTGCGGCGTCGGGTCGATCTCAACCGAGCCGCCGATTGCCCGGACCGCGTCGAGCAGATCGCGCGTGACCTCGCCCACCGGCCGGTCCGGGGCGAGCGCGACGCGCCCGACCCGGCGGTCGTTGTGCTCGACGACCGCCTCGTGTGTCCTGAGGTCGAGCGCGACGACGATCGCCCCGGAGCCGTCGGGGGCCGGCAGGGGAGCCGTCTCCCAACCTCGCGCGGTCAACCGCAGCGCCGCATGCTGTAGCTCCGGCTCACGCGGCGCGAGCCGCGCCGCCAATTTACCCAAGACCTGGGTGTGGGCATGCAGGGTGTCGCAGGTCGAGGCCCACGCTGGGTAGGAAACCGGGGGCCACTCGAGCGACATGGCCTCACGCTACCAACCGGAGGGGGGCTTGTGGGGTAGGCTGAGTGAATGGATCCTGGTCGTGCCCGTGAGCTGCTTGCGCTCGAGCGAGCGCGGATCGAGGAGGCACTCGCTTCGCTCGAACGCCAGGGGCCGCTCGAGGGTGATGAGCGGCGGGAGCCAGGTGATCAGGGCTCGGAGGATCTCTACCAGGACGAGTTCGACGCGGGTCGTCAAGCCGATCTCCAGCAGCAGCTCGCGGCGGTCGAGCGGGCCGAGGCACGGTTGGCGGCGGGCACCTACGGGCTCTCGGTCGAGAGCGGTGCGCCGATCCCGGATGGACGGTTGGAGGCGGTTCCGACCGCCGAGAGGACCGTGGAGGAGCAGGAGCGTCACGAGCGCTGACGAGCGCGGCCTCGCTCGGCGATCGGCACGACGTGCATAGGAGCGGCGCTCCGATCGCGTTTGGCCCCCGAGCGCCACTAGCTCCCGAGCGCCACCGCCGCCTCAGGCGTCGCCACGTGGAAGCTGAAGCTCTCCTCGAGGTATAGGCGCACGACTTCTCGATCGTGGCTCTCGTAGCCAATCGAGAAGTCCTGCCCCGACTCGAACAGGAAGTCGCCGCCGC
The DNA here is from genome assembly GCA_963837385.1 of uncultured Solirubrobacterales bacterium. GTDB lineage: Bacteria > Actinomycetota > Thermoleophilia > Solirubrobacterales > Solirubrobacteraceae > Palsa-465. Next base: position 80,025 of record CAWIMZ010000014.1, on the reverse strand, counting down.
GCAGGCTCAGCACCACCGCGCCCTTGACCCCCGGCGCCCATACGACCGGCCCTTCTAGGATCTTGCGGAGATGCTCGAGTAACGGGTAGCCGCCGTGCTCGGCGGTCTCGACCACGCGCTGGTATTGCTCCCCGCCGAGCGCGAGCGCGTACGGCCCGCTGATCCCGTTGTGCAGCAGTCGCTCCACGGCCCCGGCGACCGGCCGCGGATATCGGTCGGGCGCGTCTCCGAGCTGTATCAGCTCGTGGGGTGAGACCTCGGCGATGCCTCCGATCGATGCCTCCTCCCAACCGTGAAACACGGCTCGGTTCTCGGCGACGGCGATTTGATGGGCGGCCTTGTCGAGCGGCCCCAGGTCGGCGTCGCTGGCGCCGCGGTCGGCATCGCGGAGCTCCGAGAGCGAGATCTCGAATGAAGCTCGCAGTTCCACGAGCGGCAGCACGCTGCGCCCAACGGCGCTCACGCCCTCACAGGGCGCCGCGGCGATCGGCCTGATGCGACCCAGGTTCGTGGCCGAATATGACCACCCGTGCGGACCGGCAAAGTCGGCCAGCCTGCGCGCGGCCAGCGGCGGGACGAGGCGCTCGCGAGCCTCCGTGTCGAGCAGGTCCCAGTTGGAGTCGCTGATCGGTGCCAGCGAGCGGAGCAGATGATTCATCGCGTAACTCCCTTCAGGCTCCCGATTCCGAGCGAGCCGTCTTCCGCCAGGTCCTCACTTCCAGAGCCCCCGTTTTCGAGCACGTCGGCCTCGGCGTCCTCGCCGTGCTCGACGATGTTGCCCTCTTGGAACAGAACCCCCTGGGCGATCTGGCGCCATGCCGGCACCCGGCGCAGGAGGAATTCGAGATCCATGCTGAAGTGCTTGAACTCCTCTCCCTGGGCGTCACGCATGATCGCCTGGGCGTCGGGATCCGTCTCGAGCGCGAGCCGCTGCTCGTACCAGCCGATCGCCTCGGCCTCCTCGGTCAGTGAGGCGCACAGCCGGGCGAACGTGCGGGCCGCCTTCGGCAGCTCCTCGGCAGGTTCGTGGTACTGGTCGAAACCCATCGGTTCTCCTTGCGTTTACGGGTGCTCGGGCCCCAACTCTAGGGGGACGCCGTTCAGAGGGCAGATTCCCGTCTGGAGGAGGTGGGGGCGCTCGATCAACTCGACCGGACACGGGGCACGGCCGCGGCGCGCAGCGAAAGTGGTGGTGAGGCGGGTCTACGCCTCTTCCTCTTCCTCTTCCTCTTCCTCTTCCTCTTCCTCTTCCTTCTCTTTCTCTTCCTCCTTCTCTTCTCTTCCTCTTCCTCTTCCTCTTCCTCTTCCTCTTCCTCTTCCTCTTCCTCTTCCTCTTCCTCTTCCTCTTCCTCTTCCTGGTCCTCCTCGGTAAACGAACGGAACCGCTCGGGTTCGCGTCCTGCACCTTTGCCGTGCTCCAGTTCAACTTTGCCGGCCTGCTCGTCGCCGCGGCGACGCCGCAATCTGCTGGCGGCTCTCGGACGCCCGTTCTAGAACGGGGGGCCGATCCGGCGAGCGTCTGGTCCCGGCGAGGCTGTCCGGCGGGCGATTAGATCGAAGTACAGCACGGCGGTCGTCAGCGCCGTAAGAGAGCGGATGATCGTCTCAATGAGAATTCCGAAGGCTATCTGTGGGGCGTGTGCGCTCGAGCCGGCAAGTCCCTCGCCGGCGCGCGCGATCAGGTAGTTCACGACGGTCGTCAAGACGATCAGTCCGAGGATGTGCAGATAGCTGTGGCGAGCCAGCTCGCCGCTGCGACGCAGGGCGCCCAACCAGTCGGTGCGCTCGATCGCGGCGGCCTGCGCCACCACTGCCCAGCGCAGCGCGAGGATCAGTCCTGGGATGATGAACGCGAGCACCCCGAGGCCGATCCCGATACCGGCGACGATCTGAGCAGCCGCGACGACCGGAAGGGAGCGTGCGCCGAGCCGGGCAACGCCGAGTAGCCTGGGGCGCTCTCCGTTGCCGATCGCGGCCACAGCGTGGACGGAAAGAGCCGAGACCAGGGGGCCGATCAGCGCGAGCTCGATCAGAAACAGGGTCAACGCCGTTCCCGTGCTGACCGTTTGCTGGCCGAGCGGACCGGTTCCCGTCACGGCGAGCACGATCAACTCGTACGGAGCGACGACCGCCAGTGCGAGCACGCCGAACAGCAGTGGGTAGCGCCCGTAGAGCGAGAGTGCGGCTCCGACGATCTCGAGCACCGATCGTTGCGCTCCGAGGTCTATCACCCGAGGCCGTTCCTCGATCATCGCGACATTGTCCGCGCTGATCGACTTTAGGGACTCGTGGCGAGGATAAGACCGAGCGGCGATCTTTGGACAGTTGGCTAAAGTCAGATCTCGGGCGCGGCTTCACCATGCCGTGATCGCAACCTCTCTCGACGAGGTGGATCGTCATGAATCACGAACGTGCACACGCTTACAAGCGAGTGATGCAGACCTTGGAAGACCTCGGTCCGAGCAAGCTGCTGGACGGCGAGCAGGACCGGATTCGCTACGCGGCGGACAATCTGATCTTCAGCTGCGATCTGACCAGGGACATCGCCGCGCGCGATGCGTTGGAGGACGTCGAGCGTCTGTGCCGCGCGTTGGTCGGCAGCGGACGGTGGGAGGCGGCGACGGCGGGGCGCCTGGGCGCGGACGTCTCGGGGTGCGGACCTGACGCGCCGGCCGAGCTCAAGGCCGCCTGACCGGCGCCGGCCGGCCCGCCGATCAGACGGCGAGCTCAGGCCAACGGGCGCCGGCGGCTCATGGTGGCGCCGGGGCGGCCTCGGCCTGATCAGGCCGGGTTCCCGAGGCGACCTTCGCTCGCGCCTTGGCCGCCCGGACGGCCGAGGACAGGGTTGAGATGTCGTATGCGCCGTAGTGACGTCGATCGTTGATGAAGAACGTCGGCGTGCCCGACACGCCGCTCTGGTCAGCTGACTCGACATCGTCCGCGATCCGCGGGGCGCCTTTGCGCTTGCGCAGGTAGGCCCGAAAACGCTCCCCATCGAGACCGAGCTGCTCAGCGTAGCCGAGCAGGTCACGCAGCTGCAGCTGCTCCTGATGACCGAGCAGCAGCTCGTACATCTCCCAGAATTTTCCCTGAGCGGAGGCGGCCTCGGCGGCCTCGGCGGCGAGCTGGGCGTTGGGGTGGACATCGTTGAGCGGCAAATGCCGCCAGACATAGCGGAGATCGCCGAAGTCGGAGAGCAACTCGCGGATCACCCGCTCAGCCTGCCCGCAGTACGGACACTCGAAGTCGCCGTACTCGACGACCGTCACGGGCGCCTGCTGCGGTCCGCGAACATGGTCGCGCTCGAGGTCCACGGGTACCGCGAGATCCACGACCGACTCGGCCGTTCCGACGAGCGCGCGCAGTCGCAGCCGGCGGGGGAGCATCGTCGTGACCCGGAACACCACTGCCGTGGCGAGCGACGCGATCAGCGCAGCGCTCAGCACGCCGAGTTTCGCTTCCTCGAGCTCCACGCCATGGAACGCGAGCGTTGCGATCAGCAGCGAGACGGTGAAGCCGATTCCGGCGATCGCCCCCCCGCCGATCACCGACGCCCAGCCGACGGGCGGTCGCACCCTGCCCCTGGTGAGGCGCGTGACGAGCCACGTCGAGCCCGCGATCCCGATCGGCTTGCCGGCCACGTACCCGACGATGATCCCGAGCGTGATCGGCGAGCCGTAAGCGCGCGAGAGGAAGGCGCCGTTGATCGCGATCCCGGCGTTCGCGAGCGCGAACAACGGCACGATCAGGTAGCTCGTAAAGGGGTGCAGGAGCTGCTGCCAGCGCTCGTTCGGGGAGACCGCCGAGCGCAGCCCGGCGCGGGCCGTTTGCGCCAGTTCGGAGGTGGGCTGCTCGCGAAACAGGCGGAACAGATCGGTGGCATGCTCGAGGTCCGCTCTCGAGGCCGGATACGCGATCGCCAGCAGGCCCATCGCGAGCCCGACTACGACCGGGTCGATTCCGGACTTGAGGAACGCTGTCCAGGCGGCCAGGCCGAGCACCGCGTAGACGATGCCGTTGCGGATCCGGCGCGAGCGGGCGAGGACCACGAGCCCGAACACGGCAATTCCGATCACGAGCGCGCTGATCGTGACAGCGCTCGTGTATGCAGTGCCGATCACGACCAACGCGAGGAGGTCGTCGACGACCGCCACGGTGAGGATGAACGTCCGCAGGCTGTTCGGGAACCGGCGGCCGACGAGCGTCAGCATGCCCAGCGCAAAAGCCGTGTCGGTCGACATCGAAGTTCCCCAACCCCCGATCGATGAGCGACCCGCGTTGAAGGCGAGGAAGATCAGCACGGGGACGACCATTCCGCTGACTCCGGCGATCAACGGCAGCGCCAGGCGCGGCCGGTCGCGAAGCTCGCCGAGGTCCAACTCGCGCCGCGCCTCGAGCCCGACGACGAAGAAGAAGAACGTCATCAGTCCGTCGTTGATCCAGCGCCGGAGATCCTGCGAGATCCCATGGTTGCCCACCCGGATCGACAGCAGCGTCTGCCAGACGCGCTCGTAGGAGGATGAGTCGATGTTCACCCATACAGCGCGGCGATCGTCGCCCCCAGCAGGATCGCGGCGCTTCCGGTTTCCGTGCGCAGGAAGTCGCGCACCGGGGCTTCGAGATTGCGCGCCCACGCGGTGTGCCCCGCGAAGGGCAGTGTCGTGGCGGACTGCGCTGAATCCGTCATCCCGCCACGCGCTAGCCGATACGGCCGTCCAGCGCCTGTTCGATCGGCTCCTCGCCGCTGTTGACGTACAGAATCCGCCCCGCCGCATCATCGCGTCTGCGCAGGGCATCGAGCACCGCAGCCACGTCGTCCCTCGGGATCGTGCCGCGGAGCGGCTCCGAGTCGATCCGCACGAGACCGCTTCCGGGCTCGTCGGTCAACCCGCCGGGGCGAACGATCGTCCAGTCGCGATCGCTCGCAAGCAGCGCCTCGTCTGCTTGCGCCTTGGCTCGCAGGTAGGTGCTGAATACGTCGTCTCCGTCGGGCGGGTCCTCCGCGCCAACGGAGCTGACCATCAGGTAGCGCGCCACGCCGGCGGCGCGGGCCGCCTCGAGCAGCTTGATCGCCCCGTCGCGGTCCATCGTCAGCTTTCGCTCGGCGCCGCTCCCGGGCCCGGCACCAGCGGCGAACACGACGGCGTCGGCACCCGACACCGCTCTTGCGATCTCCGCCACGGCCGCGTGCTCCAAGTCGCAGACGATCGGCCGCCCGCCGCGCGCCCGCACGTCCTCGGCATGGTCTGGCTTCCTGATCAATGAGATCACCGTCTCACCGCGATCCGCCAGCCGCCGCGTCAGCCGCAGCGCGATCTTCCCGTGGCCGCCCGCGATCGCAACCGTCATGTCGCTGCGGGCCGTTCCATTGATGTCGAGCTTACTCGGAACCGGGATCGGGCTCAGGCTTTACCGGCGTCGCGGGCTCCTCGGGAGCGGGGACCGTCGCCGGCTCTTCGGGGGCGGCCGGGCTACCGGGGTCCGGGACCGCAGGGGCGACGGGCGCATCGGGGACGGCCGGGGTGACCGGCTCGGCGGGTTGAGGCACTTCGAGCGTCAGGGGTGTGTTTGTCATGGCAGCCGCCTACCCGATCGAGTCGGCTCGTGACCATCTCGTCCCGCGATGATCTCGGCCAGGCGCCGCGCGTGCTGGAAGGGAAGGAGGTGTCCGGCATCGGGGAGCAGCACGAGCTCGGCTCCGGGAACCTGGTCGGCCAGCCTCTGTGCCGCGTCCCGCGGCACGATCCGGTCGGCGGATCCGGCGACGATCGTGGTCGGCACCGAGATCTGGCCGAGCCGGTCCTCGAGCGCCGGCAGATCGCGGACCAACGCCCGCTGCTCGCTCGTGAACGCGCGCCATGCCGCCGGGGAGAGCAGTCGCCGTCCGGCGGTCTCCAAGTGACTGTCGTCGACGGCAAGGTCGTCGGCGATCCTTCTTCGCACCGGACCGGCGGTCAGCGCGAGACCGAGTCCGGCGAGCGCCGCCACGCTCGCCAGATAGCCGGCCACAGGCGCGGCCAGCCACCGGTCCAGCGCGTACAAAGAGGCGAGATTCGCCGCCGGCGAGGTCAGGACGAGGGCGGCCACGCGCTCGGGATGGTCGACCGCCATCCACGCCGCGACCGCCGCCCCGAGGCTGTGCCCGACGACCGTGGCTCGCTCGACGTCCTGGCGATCGAGTGCGGCGATCGCGGCCCGGACGTTGCCCGGTAGATCGGTTGGGCTCGTTCGCCCGTCCCATCCTGGGCGGTCGATGGCAATCGCCTCCACTTCCGGGCCGAGCTGGGCGGCGACTCGATCCCAATCCCCAGCTCCGCCCGGCTGACCATGCAGCAGGAGAGCGTGAGCAGGTCTCCCGTCCACCAGCTCGGCGCGGCTCAGGCCGCGCCCGGAGGTCCGCCGCGCGGGTTCTCGCTGACGGCCTGGCCGTCGCGACCGACGTAGCCGTCCTTGCCGCCCGATACCGCGTAACCGTCGCCTTGCACTTTCGTTCTGGGCACCACGAACGGGCATACTAGAGCCGTGACATCAGCGCTCCTGTCAGAGGCGCTCGCGCCGCTGCGCGCCAAACCCGCTCGGACGGCCGTGCTGCTCGATATCGACGGCACGCTTGCGCCGATCGTCGAGCATGCCTCCGAGGCGCACGTCCCCGAAAGCACGCGCCAGCTGTTGATCGGCGTGGCCAGGCGCTACGGCCTCGTGGCATGCGTGAGTGGACGCCGGGCTTCCGACGCGCGCGCGATGGTGGCGATCGGAACGATCACGTATCTCGGCGCACACGGCGCGGAGACGCTCCGAGCGGGCTGGACGGAGGCCGTCCTCGATCCGAAGGTGGAGACCTGGATACGCCGAATCCGCGAGTTCGGCCGAGAGGCCGACACCTCCGACCTGCGGCGACGACGCGTCAGGATCGAGGACAAGGGAGCGATCGTGGCCTTCCACTGGCGCGGCGCACCCGATGAGGCTGCGGCGCGCGCCGCGATCGACGCGCTGGCGCAGCGGGCCGAGGCCGCGGGTCTGCGCACGCACTGGGGAAGGAAGGTGCTCGAGATCCGGCCGCCGGTCCAGATCGACAAGGGCGCGGGCATCTCGGCGTTGCTCGAGGATTCCGACGTCGATGCTGCGCTCTACGTGGGCGACGACGCGACCGACCTGGACGCGTTCCGCGGGTTGACCCGGCTTGTCGAACAGGGAAAGCTCGAGCGGGCCTTGCGGGTCGGCGTCAAATCGGAGGAGGGGACGTCCGAGATCGCCGCCCAGGCCGACATCGTGGTTGACGGGCCCTCCGGAGTACGCGAGCTGCTCGCCGCGCTGATCGCCGAGTAGCGACCGTGCGGTTCACCGACTTCCTGCGCACCACGGTTCTGATCAGCGCGGCGGCCGCCAGCGCGCTCGCCGCGGTGACCGTCGCGGGCGCCGCCAACGGTGGCGATGCCCTGATCGTTCCGGTCGGCGGAGGGTGGTGGGTGATCGCGGCCTTGATCGGCGTGTGGCTCGGGCGCCGCCCGGATGCATCGTCTCCGATCGCCTCGTTGCTGGCGAGCGCGAAGACGCAGCCCTCGCTTCCCGAGATCCACCCGGGCCGCACGGTTCTGAACCGCTTGTGGCCACTGCTGCTCTCGACGATCGGAGCCGGTGCGCTGGCGTTCGTCCTGCCGCAGGTCCCCGCCGTTGCCACCGGCTTCGCGATCATCTGGGCGCTCGCGTGGCGGCGGCAGGCATCGGCCGTGGCGGCGATCGAGGAGCGCGACGGGGCTCGCTTCTACGTCGAGCGAACCTCGCCGCTGCGGCCGATCAAGCTCGTTCGCACGCCCGGGTTCCGCTCCAATCTGTTCGAGCTCAACGGAGCGACCGGGCGCTCCCCCCGGGCCAGGCCCCGGGCCTGAGGACGTGCCGCGCACCGACGTCCTGGTCGTCTCCGTCGGCAGCACGACCGGATGGCGAGCGTCAGCCGACGAGCTGGTCGGAGCCTTGGCGCGCGCCGGGACACGCGTCGAGCTCGTCAGGACCGGTCCGCTGCCGAGGGTGCGGACGTTCGCGCTGACCGACTTCGTCGAAGCCCGGGCGGCTCGGCGGGCGTGCCTCGCCGGGATCGCCGAGCACGACCCGGCGGCGATCGTCTACTGCTCGATCACCGCCGCGCTGCTGTGGCCGCGACCGGGGGCGATCTGGCTGGACTCGATCGCCGCCGAGAACCGACCGGGACGTCACGGGATCTGGCAGCGGGTGATCGAGCGCCGCCGCATCGCGCAGGCGCCGCTGCTGCTTGCGATGAGCGATCGCGCCCTCGAGCCGCTAGGCGGCGGGCGGCACGACGAGGTGATCCTGCCCACGCCCGTGGAGGGATCGGCGCCATCGAGCCCACGCGACATCGCGGCGATCACCTACGCCGGCGATCCGGTCAAGCGCCGGCTCTCGCTGGTGCTCGACAGTTGGGCCCGGGCCCGGCGCCCGGGCGAGACGCTCGTGGTCGCCGGGTGCGATGGTCTCCCGGTGGCCGACGGGGTAACGGTCGCGGGGCGTCTCGCGCCGGCCGACTTCCGCAGCCTGCTCGGTCGCGCGAAGGTGTTCGTGGCCGCACCGCGGCGTGAGGACTTCGGGATCGCCGCGCTCGAGGCGCTGGCGCACGGGTGCATGCTGGCCACCACGCCGTCACCCGGCCCCTACCCGGCGCTGGATCTCGCGCGGCAGCTCGATCCCCGGCTGGTCGGCGAGGACCTCGCCGCTGCCGTGCGTACCGGGCTCGACGACCCGCTTGCCGGATATGCCGAGCGAGCCGCCGAGCTGCTCGTCAGGTTTCGGCGCGAAACTCTCGATCGGACGGTCGCCCGGCACGTCTTGCCGCGATTGCTGCCAGCATTTGATCGATCGTGACATACGGATACATCCCGAGCCCCTCCTCGAACGGCCTCAGCATCGGACCGTTCTTCTTCCATGCCTACGGCATCGCCTACGTGTTCGCGGTCGCCGCGGCGATTGTTGTCACACGCCGCCGGTGGGCCCGCGCAGGAGGAGATCCCGAGCTCTGTTACGAGGTGGCGATGGTCGGGTTCCCTGCCGGTCTGATCGGCGGACGGATCTACTTTCTGATCACGACCCCGAGCCAGATTCCGCCCCACTGGTGGGGTCCGTTTGCGATCTGGGAGGGCGGCCTGGGGATCTGGGGCGGGATCGCCGGCGGAGTGCTCGGCGGCATGTGGGTCCTGCGCCGAAGGCTTTCCAAGGCCGACATCCGCCGCTTCATGGATGCCGCCGCGCCGGGGCTGCTGTGCGCCCAGGCGATCGGCCGGATCGGCAACTACTTCAACCAGGAACTGTTCGGAGGACCGACCAAGCTGCCCTGGGGCCTGAAGATCGACCCGGCCCATCGCCCCCCCGGTTACGAGCAGTACGCCACCTTCCAGCCGACGTTCCTGTACGAGATCATCTGGAACTTGTCGCTGGCCGCGTTCCTGGTTTGGCTCGGTCATCACAGAAGGATCAAGGCGCCGGGGTTGTTCGCGTTGTATGTCGCCGGCTACTCGGGATTTCGGATGTTCGAGGAGTCGCTGCGGATCGACTACTCGAACCACATCCTGGGGCTCAGGCTGAACTTCTTCGTGGCGCTGATTCTGTGCCTGATCGGGCTCGCATGGTTTGCGCGAATCCAGTGGGGATGGGGCCCTTCACGGCCGGGCCGCCGGCCCCCAGCCCCGCGCAAACGCGCGGGCAAGCCCGCCTCAGGCCGTCAACCGGTGGCGTGAGCGCAGCGAGTCGACGTCACTCCAAGACTTCGTATTGACCACGGCGGCGGCGGTCAGCCACGCCCTGCGAGCGGTCGCGATCCCGTAGCGAGCGACCTCGAAGCCGCCGACCCGGTGGGCATCGCAGTTGATCACAATCGGAATCCCTGCTGCCGCCGCCGCGCGGGCGTGAACCTCGTTCAGGTCGCGGCGGTCCGGGCTGGCGTTGATCTCGAGCATCGTCCCGGCACCAACAGCGGCCTCGACGATCCGCTCGAAGTCGAACTGATAAGGACGCCGGCGCTCGATCTTGCGCCCGGTCAGGTGACCGATCGCATCGACCAGCGGGTGCTCGACCGCGCGGGCGATCCGCTCGGTCATCGCTTCCGCGGGCATGCGGAATGAGGAATGAACCGAGGCGATGACCCAGTCGAGCTCGGCCAGCAGCGCGTCCGCATAGTCGAGCGTCCCGTCGGGGAGAATGTTGACCTCCGACCCCGCGAGCAGCTTGATCCCATCGATCTCGGTGGAGCGGATCCGTTCGATGTGCTCGCGCAGACGGTCGGGCGACACCTCATCGCCAAAGCCGAAGCTGGCCGAGTGGTCGGTGATCGCGAGGTATTCGTAGCCGGCGTCGCGGGCCGCCACCGCCATCTGCTCAATCGACGCGGTCCCATCCGAAGCGGTGCTGTGGCAATGGAGGTCTCCCTTCAGGTCGCCCAGCTCGATCAGGTCGGGCAGTGTGCCCGCCGCTGCGGCCTCGAGCTCGCCGCGGTTCTCGCGCAGCTCGGGTTCGATGTACTCGAGCCCCAGAAGCGCGTACACCTCGGCCTCGGTGGCGCACCGATGCGTCTCGCCGGTCGCGGTCGTCGAGCAGCCCGTACTCGGAGACGTGGAGCCCCTTGCGCACCGCCGCGTCCCGGAGCGCCATGTTGTGCTCCTTCGAACCGGTGAAGTGCTGCAGCAGGTTGCCGAACTGGTCGGGCTCGACGATCCGCAGATCGATCTGCAGGCCGGTGTGGCTACGCAGTCGGACTCCCGCCGCGCCCGGGGCGTTAGCCGCCTCGATCAGCTCGAGCTCCGTGGCGGCGCGTGCGAGTGCCGCAGGATCACTGGCGGTGGCGATGACGTCGAGGTCCTTGACGCTGTCGGTCATCCGCCGCGCCGATCCCGCCAGTTCGACACGCTGCGCCGCGGGATGGTCGCGCAACTGTTCGACCAGCTGCTCGCCCACCGCCAGCGCCCGGTCGAGCACCACGCGCTGCTGGGGCTCGCCGGCGCCGGCCACGTTCAGGGCCGTGAGGATGCTCTCCTCCGCCTTCGGTCCGAAGCCTTTGAGCGAGCGGATCCGATGCTCCTGCGCAGCCGCCCGTAACGCCTCGAGCGAGTCGATCTGAAGCTCGTCGAAGAGCCGGCGGGCCCGCTTGGGACCGAGGCCCGGCAGCCGGGTGATCTCGATCAGTCCGGGTGGGAACTTCGCCCTCAGTCTTGCTGTCGCCGGGATCACCCCATCGCTGGCGAGAGCGAGCACCTTCTCCTGGATCGTGGCCCCGATTCCGGGCAGCTCGGTCGCCCGGCCCTGGCGCGCCAGCGCAGCGATCGACACCGGCGCGTCACGCACCGCCTTGGCGGCGTTGCGGTAGGCGACGATCCGATGGATGATCGCGCCGTCGAGCTCGTAGAGGTCTCCGAGCTCGTCGAGGGCCAGAGCGATCTCGGTGTTGGTGGGGTCCGCCATGCTCACCGGTAGGCTAATGCCACCGGGGAGCGCGAGTCGCTCCCAGTTGCTTCGCTATACTTTCTGAAGTAAGCATCGAGACCGATTTCAAGGAGCCCCCATGGCAGGCAGCGTCGCCGACGTCACCGACAACAACTTCCAGGCAGAGGTCATCGAGTCCGAGGTCCCAGTGCTGGTCGATTTCTGGGCTCCGTGGTGCGGGCCGTGCCGTCGGGTATCCCCGGTCGTCGAGGAGATCGCGAGCGAGCGCGAAGGCGACCTCAAGGTCGTGAAGCTGAACATCGACGAGAACCAGAAGACCGCGATCGACTTCAACGTGATGTCGATCCCGACGCTGATCCTGTTCCGAAACGGTCAGGCGGCCAAGACGGTGATCGGCGCGTATCCGAAGCGCACGATCGAGGCGGAGCTCGAGCCGGCGCTCGCCTAGGCGAGCGCGACGCCCACGCGGAGGTCTCGCCCGTCGATCTGCACGGGCTCAGCACCATCGAGCGACTCGTAACCGACCTCGACGGCCAGGGTCTCGGCGGCGATGTAACGCTCGTGCTGGCGTGCGGCGCCGAGCAGGCCGGGGTCACCGTCCAGGATCAGCGCGATCCGGTCGCTCACCTCGAGGCCGGCGTCGCGCCGCGCGGCTTGCACGGCGTGCACGATCTCCCTGGCCCAGCCCTCGACGCGGAGCTCGGAATCGATCTCGAGCTCGAGCGCCACAGCATGGGATCCCTCGCGTTCGACCTGGTAACCCGAGAGCGGTTTCATCGATACGAGTAGGTCCTCCGCCGTCAGCTCGTGGTCCTGACCGTTCACGCTGATCGCGAGGGTGCGGCCCGCTCGCAGCGCCGCCGCGACGTGCGAGGGGTCGAGGCCCGCGACCGCAGCCGCGACGAGCGGCATCTGCTTGCCGAACCGTGGCCCCAGGGCGCGGTAGTTGGGCTTGACTTCCACCTCGCCAAGCTCATCGGCCTCGGAGACGAATCGCAACTCGCGCACGTTCAGCTCCTCGCGTACGACGTCTTGCAGCCGCTCGATCGCCGCGCGTTCAGAGCCCGTCGCGACCACTACCGCTGCGCGAAGCGGCTGGCGAATCTTGACCCTGGCCTGTCCGCGTGCGGCGAGCCCGAGTCGCACCGTCTCGCGCGCCACCGCCATTGCTTGCTCGAGCTCGTGGTCGCGTTCGCCGGCGGCCGGAAAGTCCGTCAAGTGGACGCTCGGCTCGGAGCCGTCGAGGTTGTCGTAGATCTCGTCGGCCAGGAAAGGACAGAACGGCGCGAGCAGCTGCGCGACCACCGTCAGGCAGCTGCGAAGCGTCGCGAACGCGGCCGGATCGCCGTCCCAGAAGCGTCGGCGCGAGCGCCGCACGTACCAATTCGACAGGTCGTCGACGAATGCCTGGATCGCGCGGCCACCCCCGGTCGCGTCAAACACATCCATCCGCTCGCGGACGGTCGCGACCGTCGCCTGCAGGCGCGAGCGCACCCAGCGGTCCAGTTCGGTCGGCTCCCCCTCCGTGAGCGCGAGGGCGCTTGGCGCGACTGCGTTGGCGTTGGCGTAGAGGACGTAGAAGCCGTAGGTGTTCCACAGCTGCAGCAGGAACTGCCGGACCGCCTCGCCGATCGTCTCGAGTGAGAAGCGATAGCCGTCCCATGGATACTTCGAGGTGAAGAAGTACCAGCGCAATGCGTCCGCTCCGTAGCGGTCGATCACATCCCACGGCACGACCACGTTGCCCAGCGACTTGGACATCTTGCGACCCTGCTCATCGAGGATCAACCCGAGGCAGACGACGTTGCGATAGGACGAGCGGTCGAACAGCAGCGTCGAGACAGCGATCATCGAGTAAAACCAGCCCCGCGTCTGGTCGAGCGCCTCGCAGATGAAGTCCGCCGGGAAACGCTGCTCGAAGCGCTCGAGGTGCTCGTGCGGCGCGTGGTACTGCGCGAACGGCATCGAGCCCGAGTCAAACCAGACGTCGATCACCTCGGGAACGCGGCGCATCTCCTCTCCGCACTGCTCGCAGGCGAACGTCACCTCGTCCACGAACGGCCGGTGCGGATCGGTGACCGTCACGCCGGAGAGCTCGGCGAGCTCGGCGAACGAGCCGATCGCCTTCACGTGCTGGTTCGCGCATCGCCAGACGGGTAGCGGCGTGCCCCAGTAGCGCTCTCGAGATAAGGCCCAGTCGACGTTGTTCTCGAGCCAATTGCCGAAGCGGCCGTGCTTGACGTGGTCGGGATGCCAGGTGACCGTCTCGTTCGCGGCGAGCAGCCGGTCCTTGATCTGGCTCGTGGCGATGTACCACGATGGCTTGGCGTAATAGAGCAGCGGAGTGCCGCAGCGCCAGCAGTGGGGATAGGAGTGCTCGAGGATCTCGGCGCGAAGCAGCCGGCCCCGCGCTCTGAGGTCCTCGATCAGATCCGGGTCGGCGTCCTTGACCCACCGCCCCGCGTACGGGCCGATGCGCTCGTCGTAGGTCCCGTTCAGCCGGACCGGGTTGACGACCGTCAGACCGTATTGCTCGCCGAGCCGGAAGTCGTCCTCGCCGAACGCGATCGCGGTGTGCACCAGTCCAGTCCCGTCCTCGGCGGTGACGAAGTCGCCGAGCACTACGGTATGCCCTCGCTCGCCGTAGGCGCTCGCCGGAATGTATGGAAAGGGGGGGTCGTAGCGGACCCCCTCCAAGCTCGCGCCCGGAAAGCGGTCGAGGATCTCGCCGCCTTCGCCGAGCACGCGCTCGAGCAGCGCCTCGGCGACGATCGCGACCTCCTCGCCGGTCTGCGCTCGTACGTAGGTCAGCTCAGCGTCGACCGCAACCGCCGCGTTCGAAACCAGCGTCCACGGCGTCGTCGTCCACACGAGCAGGTTGTCCCCCTGCCGCGCGGCACCGTGGTCGGAGATCACCGGGAGGCGAACGAAGACCGAAGGATCGTGCACGTCCTGGTAGACCCCGGGCTGTCCGAGCTCGTGGCTCGAGAGCGTCGTCTATCGCGCGGGCAGTAGGGGACGACCTTCAGCTTCTCGTACAGCAGCCCCTTGTCGTGGATCGTCTTCAGGGCCCACCACACGGACTCCACGTAATCGGCGTCGAGCGTCCTGTAGGCGTCCTCGAGGTCGATCCAGAAGCCGATCCGCTCGGTCAGCTTGTTCCAGTCCTCGACGTGACTCAGCACCTTCTCGCGGCAGCGCGCGTTGAACTCCGCAATCCCGAACCAGTCGATGTCGTCCTTGGAGGTGAATCCGAGCTCCTCCTCGACCGCCAGCTCGACGGGCAGACCGTGGCAGTCCCAGCCGCCCTTGCGCTCGACGTAGAACCCGCACATCGTCCGGTAACGGGGAAAGATGTCCTTGAAGACGCGCGCGAGCACGTGGTGCGAGCCGGGGGCGCCGTTGGCGGTGGGCGGACCTTCGTAGAAGCCCCAGCTCGGGGCGCCGCTGCGCCGCCTGAGCGATTCGTGAAATACGTCGCGTTCGCGCCAGCGCTCGAGCACTCGTTCCTCGAGCTCGGGAAACGACGCGCGCGGGTCTACGGGGCGGTGGGGGGACGGCATGGGCGCGGGATTCTAGGAGTCCCACGATTGCCGCCCCGGTGAGCGGCTTAACGCAGGCCGATCGCGGCCGGCGCCGGCCGCTCGGATCTCGCTCGCCGCCGGGCAGCGGCGACCGGGCCGCATTTCGAGGTGAGCGAGCACCGCGTCCGCGGCCGCGAGCGGCAGCTCGCCCAGCCGGCAAACCGTGCTCGCGCCGGTATCGGGGACCGAGCCGCGGTAGTCGAAGACGAGCACTCCCTGCACGATCGCGCGGACGGCATAGACGAGGCGCCCGATCGAGTCGAGCGGCACATCGCGGCCCGTCAGGATTACCGCGCGCGGCTCGAGCGCACGCACGGCGCGGCCCAGACGAGTCGGCTCGATCATCGGCGTCAGGGACAGAGTTCGCAGGCCCGCTCGTCTGAGAATCACGTCGAGTGCCTGGGCGTGAAGTGCGTCGATGTCGCAGGGGGCCGAGGCGTCGAAGATCAACACGCCCTCCTCGCGAGCCGCCGCCGGGGCGAGGCGCTTGATTGCGGAGAGCCATCCGGTCGCGAGCCGCCACGCGAACTCGTATTCGGCGCCATGCCGGTCGGGATCGGCGTGCGTGGAGACGGCGCTCAGCAGAATCTCCTCGATCGTCCGCTCGACCGAGCGCAGCGCGAGGCTCTCCTCCAGCAACCGGTTGGCCGCCTCCTCGTCGAAAGCGGCAAACGCGCTCGCAAGCCGAGCCGGCGACGACGGACCTTCGCCTCGCTCGCGAGCCAGCGAGACCGCCGAAGAGACGTTGTGCGTCTCGGCAAGCGTCATCCGAAGCGCGTCGATCTCGGTGAGCGCGTACTGGCGATGGCCACCGGGCGAGCGCTGCGGCCGGGGGAAGCCGTAGCGGCGCTCCCAGCTGCGCAGCGTGTTGGTGCTGACACCGAGCATCGCCGCTGCAGCGTTGGTGCGGATTCCGCTCATCAGTGGGAGTTATGGAGTGTCCGCGACGATCGCGCAATCCGCGCAAGCCATCGTTCACTTTGCGCGCCGTCGTCCGGACGCAGGAGCCGGCGGCCCGTTGTCGAACGCGCGCCGCGCCTCGTGCTCGTCAGGGGGCGATCAATCGAATACGACGAGCGCAGCCTGAGGCGGCCCGCAACTCGAGATCCGGGCACGCAGCCGGACCCCGAAAGTGTTCGCCGGGCGGACCGTCACCGCGCGGCCGGAGTCATCGCCACGCGCCGCCCAGGTGACCGCGACGGCGAGGTTCTCATTCGCCTGCGCCTCGGCATCGGCGGGCAGCAGCAGTTCGCTGATGTGACGGTTGACGGCGTCGATCTCCGAAGTCGCCAGCAGCTCCTCGGCGCCGCTCGAGAGCGCGCAGACAGACAGCGAGCCGTCGAGCACCATGAACGCGTCGCCCTCCTTGGGCGCCGCGTCCGCGGCGGCCTCGAGCAGCAAGCCAAGGCCGCAGGACTCGCACACGCGCGAGGGCGCCTCGCTGATCTCGGCCCACTTGGGGCGGGTGCCGCAGTGGCTGCAGAACGTGAGTGTCTCGACCGACTTTTGCGCAACGTCCGGTACCAGCCGAAGTGCCGCGCGACCCCTTTTGTCATCCATTGACAATTCCTAACTACAGCTACAGTTGGCGTTCACACACTTGATGACCGTGTTCCTGCGGAGGATACCTCTCCGGAGTCCCGGTTGGCCGATGACGCCGTGAGGATACTCCCTCCCTGCTCCCCCTCCACCAGGTCGAGCAAGCGCTGGCGCGCTTCGCCTGCAGCAGATGGCAAGACGCTCGTGCCGGTAGTGCGCACGCGCACTCGCTGGCCCCCACGTCGATATACCGCGACCGGAAGCGCGCCCGCCGCGAGTCGGACCCCGTACGCCCATCGCGCGACTGCGTCGTCCTCGAGATGCCCGCCGGCCAGGACGACGAGGTTGGGACGATGGACGGCGATCGGATCGCCGATCCCGGCGACGCCGCGTGCGGACAGGCTCAGGACGTTGATTCCCGAGCGCACGCAGAACAACTCGAGTGCGCGGATGTGGGGCGCGTCGGGATCGAGCTCATCGCGCGAGGCGTCGCCGACGACGATCGAGACCGGCCGCACCGGCGGCGGCGCGAGCCGCTGGGCCCTGCGCAGCCAGTCGGCCGCCCAATGAGCCGCGAAAGCCCATGCGGCGGACTCGGTCGTGTGCCGCCTCGCGATCTCGTCAAGCGTCGGCAGCAACACCTCCTCGACAGACCGCTCGACCGAGCGCAACGCGAGCGCCGACTCGATCGCTCCGTCCGCCCGCTCGCGCTCGTAGGAAACGAGTGCCCCGATCAGCGAGTGCGTGTCCGACGCAAGTCCCTCGCGCGCGCGGGAAACTGCCGAGGAGATCGACAGCCCCTCCTGCAACGCGTCGCGGAGCGCGGCCACTTCGCCATGTGTGAACAGGCGGTGCTTACCGGGCGACCGCAGCGGCTTTGGGAAGTCGAATCGACGCTCCCACGCCCGCAGGGTATTGGGGCTGACGTTCAACAACGTCGCCGCTTCGCTGGTCTTGAGATAACGCATGCACAGGTAAGGTCGGGCTAGGCGATGCAGTTTAGTGAGTCAGCCGCCAACAATTGCACGGCTTCTCCTAGCGTAAACCGTACTAAATCAGTCCTGCCTTGGGGGTCTGGGGGGGCAAGGAGGTCCCGACGAGTCTGCAAAGGAGGGTCGGCATGTTTTGGCGTGGTCGGTGATAGCTAGTTTGAATCGCGCGCAATCCGCGCTAACTTCACGGCATGTCCGATCCCGCGGTCGTCGGCGGACGCAGGCGCCATGCGGCGATACGCGATGCCTCTTGTATCGGGCTTGCCGCATCGTCGTCGCTATCGCCGTCGCACAGGCGGGCACCGATCACGGGACGCGACAGCGCGCTTGGCCTCGTTCTGGTCATCGCCGCGGTTGCTCGCGGGAGCGGCAGTTGTCCCCACAAGTCGGCCGTGCGTCGATCTCGGCCTCGTTCGTCGTCGTGACTCTGGCAGTGGCGTTCCTTGGGTCCGCCTCGGCCTGCGCGTGCGGGTGCTGGCGGAGTTCACCGCCGCGCGGCAGCTGCGAACGGATCGGCTCGTAGTCGCCTTCAACGTGTTGGGGTGCGATCGGGCCCGCGCTCGCTGGCGGCGAACCTCATCCGAGCGCTCTAGCCAAATCCGGCCGACACGCTTGGCTTCTACGCCATCGTCGCGGCGGCCGGCGTGTCGACGTGATCCTCAACTTCGTGATCGTGGCGCCGCTATCAGCCGCCTGTTGCGGGCGGACCGTGACGCTCAATCTCCGAGTGTTCTGGGAGTACACGCCGAGTCAACTGCCTCAGCATCGCCCTCGCGGTCGCCGGCGCGGCGATCTACCTGAAGGTCGGTCTCCGGGGCATCGTGTTCGCGCTGGTGGCGATGTTCGCCTTCTCCTACATGGCCTATCTGCTCGAGCAGTCCCGCTACCGTGCGCAGCAATATGTCTCGCTCTCGTGGGGCGTGCTGGGCGGCCTGTTGCGATCGCTGGACACGCGCGACGAGCGCTCGGCGCGGCACGCCGCTGCGGTCGCGCGGTTTGCGCGCGACATCGCCAGGACGGTCGGCATGAGCGATCAGCAGTGCGAGCTCGCGCACACCGCCGGGCTGCTGCACGACATCGGGCGCTTTGCCCTCTCAGACCGGGTTGCGGAACGCGGGAGGACGCTCGCCGATGAGGACTGGATGGCGATCCACCGCCACCCCGAGTTCGGCGCCGACATGCTCAAGGACCTCGGGATGTACGGCCCGGTTGCGGAGATCGTCCTCGCGCATCACGAGCGGATCGATGGTCGTGGTTATCCGAACGGCGTGCCGGGCGAGGAGATTCCGGAGATCGCCAAGATCATCGCCGTCGCCGAGGTGTACGACACGTTGACGGCGAGCGACACCTACCGCACGCGGATGAGCTCGTTCGAGGCACTGCGGGAGCTGCGACGGGTCGCCGATAGCCAGCTCGATGCTCGCTACATCGAAGTGCTCGCTCAGCTACTGAGCGGCGAAGGCGTCGACTACCGGCACGCGGACGGCGCCGATTTCGACACCGAGCTCGACATGGAACGCCGGATCAAGGAAGCCGGCGCGGGGGCCTAGACCCGCCGTTATGCGGATGCGCTTTTCCGGCCCTGCTCGCGGGCCCGGAAGCCGCCACGCTGGAGCGACCCGAGAAAGTGCTCGATCTGCTCCTCGCTGAAGCGGCGCTGTCCCCCTGGCGTACGGTAGGACTCGAGGTAGCCCATATCGGACCAGCGCCGGACCGTTCCGAGCGAAACGCCGAGCGCCTGGGCTGCCTGCGAGGTGGAGAGGCCAAGCGGCCGTGCAGTGGTTTCTTCCATCGACCCATTTCAGCCGCCTTTGGGCAGGGTTGACCAGCTCATGCAACATTTGCACAACCTCGCGAGGAGAAGATCCCACCGGGTCGCGGAATGCGACGATCCGTAAGCATGCGATTGCGCCTTTATCACCATCACGACGGCGCGCGGGTCGCCTACCGCGAGACCGGCGCCGGGCCCGCGATTGCCCTGCTGCACTCGCTCGGCCTCTCCCATCGTGAATGGGAGCCGATCGTTGCGCCGCTGTCCGCGCGTTTCCGGGTCGTGTTGCCCGACCTTCCCCTGCACGGCGACTCCGAGGATCGCCCTCGTCACTCCTACTCGCCGGACTGGCTGGCGGAGGTGATGGCGGGGTTCTGCCGAGAGGTGGTCGGACCCCGGCCACTGCTGGCGGGACATGACATCGGCGCTGAGCTGATCCTGCGGGCGGTGACCAGTGGGCGTCTGCAGCCTGCGCGCCTCGTGCTGATGCCCAATCGCCTGCACCGTCGCGAGGAGTTTCGAGGGCAGCGCGCGGCCTGGAGAGTCGTCAGCCGGACGGCGGCGCTGCCCGGCCTCGATCGCGTTCTCTCCCACGGAGCGCGGATCGTGTTTCGGCCCTCGTTCGGCGAGCGCCTCAGCGCCCAGCGCAACCCGGCGGCCCGCGATCTCATCCGGCACGCGTTTGCGGACGTGGCAGGCAACGGCAATCGCGCTCGCTCCTGGGCCAAGTTCGTGCACCGCTGGCCTTCCGAGGCGCAGCGCTACCTGCTCGACGCCTACCGGCGAATCGAGGTGCCGGTACTGCTGCTGTGGGCCGAGGAGGACCCGGCCCATCCGCTGCTCGGCGCACAGGAAGCGCTCGATCTGCTGCCCAACGCTCAGCTGCGGACGCTGCCCGGAGCGGGATTCCTGATGGCCTATGACGATCCGGTCGGGGTCGCGCGCGAGCTGATCGCGTTCTGCGGTTGACGCGCGGCCCTCGACGTGCCTCAGCGCGCGCGCCGCGCGCCTCGGTCAGTACGCGATCGACCGAGACGGGGTGATGCACCGCCAGTCGGTCAGCTACGCGAACGAGCTGCGCCCGCTGGAGGAGCCGGTGACCGCATGATCAACGCCACCAGGGCCGTCGCCTGATCGCCGCGATGTGCTTAGCGGGCCCGACGAGGTCGCCGAGATGCTCGCCGAGATGACGGAGGTGCTCGTGCACCCAGATCGTCCAGCAGGCGTTGGGCGAGCCGACCGACGCCTCGATCGCTTCGATGCCGCCCAGGTCCGGCACCTCCAGCGATCCAGGTCCACGCGAGCGCGGTCGGCCCACGTGCGCAGCGAGCTCGCCGTACCAGTAGGCCAGGACCTGCGCCAGCTCGTCCAGCGCATCCCGGTCGGCTTCGCCGTCGACCACCCCCCGCGGCAACCCCGCGAGCGCGTTCGCGGTGAGCCGCAACCGCAACGAACCGCCGACCAGTCGCCACAGCTGCTCCTTCTCCATGCGCTTCGTTCCCTGTTCGGCGAGGAACCCGCGCAACCCGTCGTCGAGACGAATGCCGGCGCTCACCACGCGCGCGCCTCCATCGGGAGCGTGCTCACGCGAATCGCAGGCCCAGCCGACCGCTTGCGTCAAGTACGACGCGCCGGCGCGGAACGCGTCGGCGAGATCGTCGCCCACCACCGCGGCGACGCCTCGGGGCCAGAACAGGCTGCCGACGACGACGCTGACCGCGCAGCCGATCGCGACGTCCTCGATTCGCACCACGCCGACCTTCCAACCGACCGGCACGATCAGGTTGAAGAGGACCGCGACGACGACCGTGAACGCGGCTTGACCCACCGCGAACGGCGCTGTCCCCGGTGCGTAGGCGGCCACGAACACCGCGACCGGCAACGCGGCCCACAACGCCGCCGAGCCGGTGCCGATCGCCAGGATCAGCGCCGCGCCGATGACGAAACCCGCGACCGTCCCCGCGAACGCCCGGAGCGCCGTGGAATCAGTCGATGCCGCGTTCGTGCGCAGCACGGACAGCGTTCCCAGCACCACCCAGAACCCGTGCTGAACGTTGCTCACGTCGGCGATCGCCACGGCCGCCGCCAAGGCCAGCGCCCCGCGGGCGCTGTTGACAAACCAGACCGAGCGCAGGCTGGCGTGGCGCAGCGCGACTCGCACCGCCCCGCCGACGCCGGACAGGCGTCGCTCCCGCTCGTCGGTCGGAGACGCCGCTCCGAACCAGCGTCGGCGCTGTGCCGCGATCGTTTCGGGATCCGCCTGCCGCGAGGCGATCAGCGCGTCGGCGGACACCCCGAGGACGGCGATCGCGATCGCTTGCGCGAGGAACGAGAGCCGCGCCGCTTCCTGAAAGCCGTCGCCTTCGGGGATCCGCTGCACCTGGGCAGCGCTGCGGGCGCGGGATCGCTCGAGCAGCTCGAGGTCGGGCCGAGCCTCGCCGCCGTTCAGCAGCGAGACGACCTGGCGCAGCGTCGCGGCGGCCAGTGCCAGCAGCTCGCGGTCGGCGGGCGGCGCGCCTCGCAGGTCGCCTCGCTCGCGCACGCCGTCGACGACCAGTGCCGTGCACCACTCGAGCAGCTCGATCCCGTTGGCTAGCGCCTGATCGGTGGTCGCCAGGCCGGTGGGCCGGTAGGGCGTCGCGGTGAACGCCGCGAGCAGCCGGCGCTTGGCTTCGATCAAGGCATCGAGCTGCGCCGGCGTCGCCGTACCGCTGAGCGCCGTATCGACCTGGTCCGCCAGCGCCTGCGCGAGCTCCGAGGCCGTCGCCCGCAGCGAATCGCCGGGAGGTCGGGGCGAGAGCAGCAGGACCGCGGCGGTCCCCGCCACCGAGGCAAGCCACCAGCCCGCGAGCCGATCGGGGATCATGCTGATCGTGCCCGGGGAAGCGGCCGGCAACACGTACGCGAGCAGCGCGCCGGTGACCCCCGAGGCGGCATTGGGACCGGCGACGCCCGCGAAGAACACGACAAACGTGACCGGCACGGTCACGAGCGCAGCGACCACGGTGGACGACGAAACAGCCGTCCCGATCGTCAGCAGCACGCTACCCGCGAGGGCCAGCATCGTGTGCGCGATCAGCTTGTCGCGACGAGTCCCGGCGAATGAGGCCAGCACCAGGGTCGCAAAGCCGCCGAACGCCGCAAACGTGGCCATCTGGGCATTGCCGATCACCTCGTGCGTAAGCGCGAACAGGCCTGAGACCACGACCATCGCCCGAATCGCCCGCAGCGCCGCCGCACTCGACCATCGGGGAAGCAGCGCCCGCCAATCCACGGTCGCGAGCCACCCCTGCGACCGGCTCAGGCCTTCAACGGAGGGATCACGAGCGGCGCTCGCGCCATTTGGCACGCGCCGATTTTATACGGCGGCGGGATGGGGCCGGACAACCCTCACAGCCCCCCGTCGATCATCCTGGCGTCGTAGAGCAGCATCCCGATCCGGCACCGGACACCCGCCCGTAGCGAGCAGCGGCGCCCACCGGGGCTTTACATAAAGGCCACCTTAACTTGACAGCTCGGATCAGGTATGGGACAAGTCCCGGTCCGTCGGCTGAACACGGTTCCGCCGGGTGAACGTTCGAGATGGTTACTGCTCTCGGCCCTCAGCCCACGCGCCGTTCGCGCCCGGGCTACGCCGGCATCTGTCCTGCCGGGGTCGGCGCAGGACCTGGGGCCCGATCGAGATTCTTCACTTAATGGATCGATTAATGTTTGGTTTGACTCCCCGCAAGACCGCGTCCACCGTGATCTCGGTTCCGACAGAAAGGTAAGTTCATGAAGCCGCGCAATGCAGAGCTCGATTTGCTGCGCAGTCAGCGCAGCGAGCTCGAGAATCACTACATCGATGAGCTCGTGGCTGGGCGGCTGGACCGTCGTCAGTTCCTGCGACGCGGCGCGGTGATCGGGATGTCATCCGGTCTGATGGGCGCGATCCTGTCGGCCTGCGGCGGCGCGAACAACACCTCTTCACGTCCTCGTCCTCCTCCGGGGCGCTGCGCCGGGCACCAAGGGCGGCACGCTGAGGGTGGCCACCCAGGCGCCCGGCGGCGGCCGTCAACCCGCTCACGGTGTCAGATGCCGGCGGCCTCGCATGCTCGCCCAGACGGGCGAGTTCCTCGCCTTCGACAACAACATGGCGCTGCAGCTACAGCCGATGCTCGCCACGAGCTGGTGCCACAACGGCGACGGCTCGGTGTGGACGTTCAAGCTGCGTCAGGGCGTCAAGTTCCACAACGGCGCGCCGTTCTCGGCCGACGATGTCGTCTACACCATGCAGCAGCTGGCCGATCCGAAGAACGCGTCGAACGCGCTGTCGACGATTCACGGGCGTGCTCACGCCGTCCGGCGTCCAGAAGGTCAACTCATCGACCGTCGCCTTCCACCTCGAGGCTCCCAACGGCAACTTCCCCTATCTCGTCTCCTCCGACAACTACAACGCGATCATCGTCCCGCAGGGCACCGATTTCGCAAGTGGCAGAGCGACGTTCGTCGGCACCGGCGCGTTCAAGCTCAAGAGCTACACCCAGAACGTCGGCGCCGACGTTCATCGCCAACCCCGCCACTGGGGCGGCGCACCGTACCTGGACGCACCCAGTTCATGCTTCTACGCCGAGCAGCAGCCGCAGATCCTCGCGCTGCAGGGCGGCAGGTCGACGTGATCGCCCAGTTCGTCGTGCAGGGCGCGCAGTCGCTGCTCGCGAACCCGAACTACAAGATCATCAAGCTCAAGGCCGCAAACCACCGCGAGCTGTCGATGCGCAACGACATGGCCCCGTTCACCGACGCGCGCGTGCGCCAGGCGGTCGCGCTGTCGCTCGACCGCTCCGGGATGGTGCAGGCGCTGCTCCAGGGCTACGGCAGCGTCGGCAACGACAGCCCGTTCGCGCCGGTGTTCACCTCCACCGACACGCTCGTCCCCAGCGCTACGCAGGACATCGCCAAGGCCAAGCAGCTGCTGGCGGCCGCCGGCCACCCGAACGGCTTCAGCGACGACCGCTGACGACCGAGAGTACCAGGAGATCCCTCGCTTCGGCGCAGGTGATCAAGGCCGACGCGGCCAAGGTCGGCGTCAACGCCAACCTCAAGGTCGAGACCCAGACCAACTACTACGGCAAAGAGCACGTACGGCAACTCCGACTGGCTCGACGCGATCGTCAGCCTCGTCGACTACGGCGACCGCGGCGTGCCGAACGTGTTCCTCGAGGCACCGCTGACCTCGGCTGGTCCCGTGGAATGCGGCCCATTTCAAGAACCCCACCTACGACAATCTCGTCAAGCAGTACGTCGCGGCCGTCGACCTGCAGACCCAGCAGACGATCGCCGGCAAGATCGAGACGCTGTTGCTGCAGGAGACGCCGATCGTGATCCCCTACTTCCTCGACGGGCTCACCGCCACCACGTCGAACGTCCACGGCGTCAACCCGACGTCGATCAGCGCGATCTACCTGAACAAGGCGTACAAGTCGTAGCGCAGCGGCTGGCGGCCGCGTCACCCGGCCGGGCGGCGAACCTCCCGGAAGATGCTATCTTCATCTCTCAAGCGGCTCGGGCTCGCGCTGATCACGCTGCTGGATCCTGAGCGTGATCGTGTTCCTCGCCGCCCAGGTGCTTCCGGGCGACCCGGGGCGCTCGATCCTGGGCCCGCTCGCCCCGCCGGCGGCGGTCGAAGACGCTCGACCATCAGCTCGGCACCGACAAGCCATCCTGCTGCCCAGTACTGGCCGTGGATCAGCCAGCTTCGTGCACGGCGACTTTGGGCACGTCCTACATTTACCATGTCGCCGGTCGGCCGCTGCTCGTTCACTGCGCTCGGGCACTCGCTCAAGCTCGCCGCGCTGGCGTTCGTGATCGTCGTGCCGCTCGGCATCTTCGGCGGCGTGCTCGCGGCGCTGCACGTCGGCAAGGCCGCCGACCGGGTGATCAGCGTGATCGGGGCCTTCGGCGACGGTGATCCCCGAGGTCGTCTCGGGCATCGTCCTGATCCTCGTGTTCGGGATCTGGCTGAACGTGCTGCCGATCTCCGCCAGCTGGCCGCCGCGGCGCGGGCTTCTTCACCCAGATCTATCACCTGATCCTGCCCGCGATCCCGCTCGTCGCTCGTCCTGTTCGGCTACATCGCACGCATGGCCCGGGCGGGGACCGTGGAGGCGCTCGACTCCGACTATGCGCGCACGGCGGTGCTCAAGGGGCTGCCGCGCCGCACCGTGATCCGCCGCCACGTGCTGCGCAACTCGCTGCTGCCGACGATCACCGTGATCGCGACCCAGACCGGCTACCTGATCGGGGGCCTGTTCGTGGTCGAGACGCTGTTCCACTACAACGGGGTTGGCTCGCTCATCTACAACGCGGCCACGCAGCAAGGACTTCCCGATGCTCGAGGCCGGAGTGCTCGCGATCGGCGATCGTCTACATGCTCGCGACGCTGGTCGCCGACCTGCTCTACTCGCTACCTGAACCCGCGGATCCGCTTACCAGGGCGTCGAATGAGCATCGACGCCGTCCCCGTCGAGTCCGCGGGAGCCGTCGCCGCCGTACGCACCGCCCCGAGCCGCGCAGCGAGCTCATCCGAGAGATCGTCCGCTCCAAGACGTTCATCGTGGGCGCGATCATCGTCGGGTTCTGGATCGTCTGCGCGATCTTCGGGTACGCGATCGCCCCCCACGATCCGGCCGCCGAGAACCTCAGCGCGATCAACCGGGCGCCGTCGAGCGCGCACTGGTTCGGTACCGATCAGCTCGGGCGCGACATGCTCTCGCGGGTGATCACCGGCGTGCGCGACATCCTCATCATCGCCCCGCTGTCGATGATCATCGGCACCGTCCTCGGCACCGCGTTTGGCCTCGTCATGGGGTACTTCCGCGGGCTCCTCGACGAATCGATTGCCCGCGTCGCTCGAGGCCTTCCTGGCGTTGCCGCTGGTCGTCCTCGCCTTGACGGCGATCGCCGCGATCGGGAGCAGCAACCTGGTGATCATCCTCGTGATCGCGATTGTCTTCACGCCGCTGATCGCGCGCACCGTGCGAACGTCGGTGCTGCTCGAGCGCGAGCTCGACTACGTAGCCGCGGCGCGCCTGCGCGGCGAGAAGGCGCCGTACATCATGTTCGTCGAGATCCTGCCCAACGTGATGTCGCCGATCCTCGTCGAGTTCACCGTGCGCCTCGGCTACGCGGTGTTCGCAATCGCCACGCTCTCCTTCCTCGGCTTCGGCGTGCAGCCGCCGTCGCCCGACTGGGCCTTGGACATCGCCTACGAACTACGGCCTGGTGAGCGCCGGCTACTGGTGGGAGGTGCTCTTCGACGCTCTCGCGCTCGCCTCGCTGGTGATCGGCGTCAACCTGATCGCCGATGCGGTCGAGGGGGCGATCGACCAGTGAGCACCGACACCGCCGCCCCGTCGCCGGTCGTCACCCCGGTGTCGACCGACGCGCTGACGGTCGAGCACGTCGACGTCGCCTACCGGGTGCGCCGGCGCGACCAGGCGGTGCTGCGCGACGTGTCCTTCCGGATCGGACGCGGCGAGTCGTTCGGGCTCGTCGGGGAGTCGGGCTGCGGCAAGTCGACGATGGCGCTCGCGATCGTGCGCTACCTGGCCCGCAATGGCCGCGTGAGCTCCGGCTCGATCGCCGTCGATGGAGAGGACGTGCTGGCGATGAACGAGGGCGCGCTGCGGCGCCTGCGAGCGAACACGGTGTCGATGGTCTACCAGGAGCCGGGCCGCGCGCTCAACCCCTCGCTCCTCGTCGGGCGCCAGGTGGCCGAGGTGTTCGAGCTCGCCGGCAAGTCCAGCAAGGAGGCGCTCGAGCTCAGCGAGCAGCTGCTGCGCAAGGTGCGCATCTCCGATCCGGCCAGCGTCATGCGGCGCTACCCGCATCAGCTGTCGGGCGGCATGCTCCAGCGCACCGTGATCGCGATGGCGCTGGCGTCGGAGCCGTCGCTGCTGATCCTCGACGAGCCGACAACGGCGCTCGATGCCACCGTCGAGGCCGAGGTGCTCGACCTGGTCAGGGCGCTGCGCCAGGAGTTCGGCACCTCGCTGCTGTTCATCACCCACAACCTCGGCGTGATCGCCAAGATGTGCGACCGCGTCGGGGTTCTGTACGCCGGCGAGCTCGTCGAGGAGGGACCGGCGCTCGACGTCTTGCACGAGGCGCGCCATCCCTACACCGTCGGCCTGCTGCGCTGCATACCGCGCCGCGACGCGGACAAGCATCGCCCCGGCTGGACACGATCCCGGGCTTTCTGCCCTCGGCCGGGCGAGACCCCCGGTGGCTGCATCTTCGCCAGCCGCTGCGGACTGGTCGAGGACCGGCTGCCGCGACCGAGGCGCCGCCGCTGTATGAGCTCGGCGGCGGCGCGGCGCTCGCGCTGCCACTTCCACGAGCGCGCGCAGACCCTCCGCGCGTACCGAGCCGGCGGAGACCGAGGCGGCCAAGCCGAGCTCGGGCGGTGCCAAGCCGCTGATCAGCGCCCGCGATGTGGGCAAGACCTTCCGGCTGTCCGGCCAGGAGATCCACGGGCTCAACGGCGTCAGCCTCGATATCCTGGCCGGCGAGACGCTCGGCCTGGTCGGCGAGTCGGGCAGCGGCAAGACCACGCTCGCGCGCGTGCTCGTGGGGCTGACCGCGCCCGGACGCCGGGTCATCTGTCGAGCTCGACGGGCACGCACTGGCCTACCTGGCGAAGCAAGCGCAGTGCCGAGGAGAAGAAGGCCCTGCAGATCGTGTTCCAGAACCCGGACTCGGCGCTGAACCGGCGCCACTCGGTGCGTCGGCAGATCAGCCGCTCGCTGTCCAAGCTTGGCCACTACACAGGCGCGGCGCTGCAGACGCGGCTGCTGGCGCTGGTGCAGTCGGTGCGACTGACCGATCGCTACCTGCCGATGCGACCCAGCCAGCTCTCAGGCGGGCTCAAGCAGCGCGTGGCGATCGCTCGCGCATTCGCCGGCGATCCCCGGATCGTCGTCTGCGACGAGCCCACCTCGGCGCTCGACGTCTCGGTACAGGCCGCGATCCTGAATCTGCTGAACGACCTTCAGCACTCGAGAGGACGTCGCTTACCTGTTCATCAGTCACGATCTCGCCGTCGTGCGCTACCTCGTCCGATCGGATCGCGGTCCTCTACCTGGGTCGCCTGATGGAGGTCGGGCCCGCCGAGACGGTCTTCGAGGGCCCGCACCACCCTTACACCGAGGCGCTGCTGTCCGCGGTGCCCAGGCATCGACGGTCGGGCCGGCGACCGGATCCGCCTGGAGGGCGAGATCCCGAGCGCCGCCGACCCCCCGAGCGGCTGCGCGTTCCATACCCGCTGCCCGCGTAAGATCGGCGAGATCTGCGAGAGCACCCTGCCCGACCTGTTCGAGCCAGAGCCGGGTCACGGGATCCGCTGTCACATCCCGCTCGAGGAGCTCCGCGCATCCGTCCGCGCGCCCACCGCCGAATCGCCGGCCGACATCCATGCCGGTGAGACGGTGACCTCGCAGGCCGCACCGTCGGACGAGCTGAAGCGATCTCGTCGTCCCCGCAAATCGAGATGAGATGGAGCGCAGCTTCGAGGGGTCCCGCGCGCTTCGAGGACTCGACGTTTACCAGCCCGTTTCATCGAATGACCATCGCCCCCCGGGAGTGTCTTTGCGAAGACGCCTACGCCCCGGGATGTACTCCCTGGCTCACCACCCCCGCCGAGGCGCACGTGGCGAGCGCGCGCGGAAGGTCCTCCGGCGCGATCCCAGCCAGATCGGGGTGCTGCAGGTCGAGCTCGACCGCCGGCGGCCGACCGGCGAGGCCAAGGCTGGCGCGTCCCCCGTCGACGAGCGACTGCCAGAGATCCCCGTCGCGCGCCAGCAGCGCATCGCGCGTCTGGCGCTCTCGCCGGGCGCCGGTCTCGAGCTCCCGTGTCTCCTCGAACGGGTCGATCCGGACCTGCGAATCCGAGCCGATCGCGTAGCGGACGCCCGCGTCGCGGTAACGCATCGCCGGCTGGTGGCCGTCCCCGAGGTTGCCCTCGGTCGTGGGGCACGCGACGACGATCGTGTGGCTGCCGGCGAGCAGCTCGATGTCGCGCTCCGAGACGTGGATGGCGTGAATCACGCTGGTGCGCGGCCCGAGGAAGCCGCAGCGCTCGAGCAGCTCGATCGGGGTGCAGCCGTGCTCGCGTGAGCACTCCGCGAGCTCGCGCCGCTGCTCGCAGGCGTGGATGTGGCGGACGAGCTCGTGGCGCTCGGCATACTGACCGATCGTCTCGATCCAGCTCGCCGGGACGGCGCGGACGCTGTGTATCGCGACTCCGACGTGGACGCCCGCGCGCCCGGCGGCCCAGCTCCGAAGCTCGTCCACGCGGGACAGGAATGCCCCGACGTCGGGATCGCAGAAGCGTCTTTGGCGCTCGGTCGGCGGCAGGCCGGGGCCGGCGCGGTTGTAGGCGGCGGGGAGCAGCACGATCTCCAGGCCGCTCTCCCGCGCCGCCTGGGCAAGCGCGATCGCCATCGCGTTGGGCTCGTCGTACGGGCGGCCATCGGGCTGGTGATGGACGTAGTGGAACTCGCCGACCGAGCCGTAGCCGGCGCGGGCCATCGTCGCGTAGGTGCGCCTCCCGACCTCGCGCATCGACTCCGGATCATGCTTGCCGGCGAGCCGGTACATCTCGGTGCGCCAGGCCCAGAAGTCGTCACCGCTGCCGGAGCGCTCGCCGATCCCCCGGAGCTCGATCTGGAACGCATGGCTGTGGGCGTTGACCATCGCCGGCAGCCTCATCGCCGGCTGATCCTCCAGGCCGCATCGGGTCTCACGTACACCGGGCGGCCGCTCACGAACGTCGCCGCGACCGAGTTGTGACCGAGGCGGTAGGCGACGTGCTCCGCGGGCGTGTCGAGCAGCACCAGGTCCGCACGCTTGCCGACCTCGATCGATCCCAGTTCGGTCGAGAGGCCGAGCACGTAGGCAGCGTTCAGCGTCACCGCGAGCAGCGCCTCGCGCGTGCTCAGGCCGTAGCGGCGGACCGCCAGGCCGATGATCAGCGGGAGCGAGAAGACCGGCGATGTTCCCGGGTTGGCATCGGTGGCCAGCACGAGGATCGCGCCGGCCTCGATCAGCCCGCGGGCGGGCGCGCACCGCTCGGCGCCCATGAACTCCGCGCCGGGCAGGAGCACGGCGGCGCACTGCGAGCCGGCGAGCGGCGCGATGTCGTCGGGGTGGATCTGCGAGAGATGGTCGAGCGAGCGAGCCCCGTGGGCGAGCGCCACGGGCACCGAGCGCATCGTCGAGAACTGCTCGACATGGGCCCGGAGGGCGACGCCGGCACCGCTCGCCAGCCGTCCCAGCCGTTCGAGATGCTCCAGGCCGAAGGCGATCGATTCGACGAACATGTCCACGGCGCTCGCGTAAGCGAGCGCGTCGGGCGCCATCGCCTCGACCTCGTCCATCCACGAGTCGGCGGTGTAACCGGGCGGCACCGCGTGGGCGAGCAGCGCGGTGCGCGTGGTCTGCTGCTCGACTCCCAGACCGAGCGCCGTCGCGAGCCGCAGTGCGCGTAGCTCTCCATCGCGGGAGAGCCCGTAGCCTGACTTGCACTCGAACGTCGTCGTGCCGGCCTGGAGCATCTCGCTCGCCAGGCCCTGGGCCTGCGCCAGCACGAGGTCGTCGGGCGTCTCCCGGAGCGATTTCGCCGACGATGCGATCCCGCCGCCGCTGCGGGAGATCTCCTCGTAGGGCACCCCCATCACCTTCTGCTCGTATTCGGCCGCGCGCCAGCCCGCGAACGGCAGGTGCGTGTGGCAGTCGACGAGCCCTGGGAGGAGTGCACAGCCGCTCGCGTCGACGCTCAGGGCGGCCGTCGAGCTCGGCTCGAGCGACACGATCAATCCGTCTTCGGCGCTCAGGCCGCCGGGCTGCAGGGTCATCTCCCCGGCGCGATCCGAGCGGAGATACTGCAGGCCGGGCTCGGGGGGGAGCAGAACCTGCGTCGCGCCTTCGAACGAGATCATTCCTGGTCGAGCATCGGGATCCGCAGACCGTGGGTTTGGGCGGCGGCGATTGCCTGCTCGTAACCGGCGTCGGCGTGACGGACGATACCCAGCCCGGGATCCGCCTTGAGCGTGCGCTCGATCCGCTCGGCGGCCGGCTCGGTGCCGTCGGCGACGCACACCTGCCCGGCGTGGATCGACTTGCCCATCCCGACACCGCCCCCGTGGTGGATCGACACCCAGCTCGCCCCGCAGGCCGTGTTCAGGAGCGCGTTCAGCAGCGGCCAGTCGGCGATCGCGTCCGAGCCGTCGGACATCCCCTCCGTCTCGCGCTGAGGGGAGGCGACCGAGCCGGCGTCGAGGTGGTCGCGCCCGATCACGATCGGCGCCTCGAGCTCCCCGGAGGCGACCATCTCGTTGAAGCGCAGGCCGGCGCGGTCGCGCTCGCCGTAACCGAGCCAGCAGATCCGCGCCGGTAGCCCCTGGAACTGCACGCGCTCGGAGGCGAGCTCGATCCAGCGCGCGATGTGCTCCTGGTCGCCGAACAGCTCCAGGATCGCTTCGTCGGTCTTGTGGATGTCCTGCGGATTGCCGGACAGCGCGACCCACCGGAACGGTCCCTTGCCCTCGCAGAACAGCGGCCGGACGTACGCGGGAACGAACCCGGGGTAGCTGAACGCCTGCTCGTCACCGTGCTCGGCCGCCAGCCCGCGCAGCGCGTTGCCGTAGTCGAACGCCTCGGCGCCGGCGGCGGCAAGCTCGCGGATCGCCGCGACGTGGGCGAGCGCGCTTTCGCCCGCGCGGCGCAGGTACTCCTCCGGGTCGCCGCGGCGCAGGACCTCGGCCTGCTCGAGCGTCAGCCCGGCCGGGATGTAACCGTTGAGCGGATCGTGTGCGGAGGTCTGGTCGGTGACGACGTCGACGTCGACTCCGCGGCGCACCAGCTCGGGCAGCACCTCGGCGGCGTTTCCGGCGAGCCCGATCGACAGCGGCCGCCGCTCGCGGCGCGCGGCGTCCAGCCGCCGCAGAGCGTCGTCGAGGTCGGCGGCGCGCTCGTCCAGATACCCGGTCTGGATCCGCCGCTCGATCCGCTGCAGATCGACCTCGACGCACAGCGCGGTTCCGCCGAGCATCGTGATCGCGAGCGGCTGTGCGCCGCCCATCCCGCCGAGGCCCGCGGTCACGACCAACCGGCCGCTCAGCGTGCCGTCGAAGCGCTTGCGCGCGGCGGCGGCAAACGTCTCGTAGGTGCCCTGCAAGATCCCCTGACTGCCGATGTAGATCCATGAGCCGGCGGTCATCTGTCCGTACATGATCAGTCCCGCCGCATCGAGCTCGCGGAACACCTTCCAGTTGGCCCAGTCAGGCACCAGGTTGGAGTTGGCGAGCAGGACCCGCGGCGCCTGCTCGTGGGTCTCGAACACGCCAACCGGCTTGCCCGACTGCACGAGCAGCGTTTCCTGATCGCCGAGTCGCTGGAGCTCTCGCACGATCGCGTGGTAACTGGGCCAGTCGCGCGCGGCCTTGCCGGTCCCGCCGTAGACGACGAGCTCGGCGGGCTTCTCGGCGACGTCGGGGTGGAGGTTGTTCTCCAGCATCCGCAGCGCCGCCTCCTGCTGCCAGCCCTGGCAGCGCAACGTCATGCCGCCTGCTCGTCGTCGCCCGCGCCGCTCCCCAGGCTCCGCGAGAGCTCGGCGGCGTGCCGGGCGACCGCGCGGCCGCATTTCACGACCCGTCGTTGTGGGGTGCGATAGGTGGGCGCCAGGACGCTGATCGCGGCCACGATCTTTCCACCCGAGCCGCGGATCGGCGCCGCGATCGACGTGACCTCAGGCTCGACGGTCCCGGTGCGGGCGAGGTACCCGCCGCGCCCGAGCTCTCCGTCCAGCACCGCGCCGAGCGCGGTGCCACGCCGCGGGATCGTGCGCCCCGCCCAGGGTGCCGTGCGGACCAGCTGAGAGCTCACAACCTGCCGTAGGTAGACGATCCGGGCTTCGTCGGCGGCCACCGCCAGGTTTGCGGTCTCACCGGTCTCGGCCGCGAGCGCGTCGAGGTGGGGCCCGGAGAGCTCGTACAGCGGGTCATCGCGCAAGGTCGCCGCGGCCAGCTGGCGTAGCCGGGTGCCCGTCGAGTAACGGCCGGACCGATCGCGACGGACGAACTCGTGGCGCGCGAGCGTCGCCAGCAGCCGCGAGGAGGTGCTCGGGGAGAGCTCCGCGTCCCGGGCGAGCTCGCTCAGCGTTCCGCCGTGGTCGGCCACCGCCGCAAGCAATACGAGCGCCCGCTCGACGGTCCGAGTTGCGGCCGGGGTCTCCGACATCGCGCTCGATCCTACCGTAGAATGAAACCCCTTGTCACTAAACGGCAACAGGTGCATCTCGCGCGCGGCGCGAGGCTCCTACCGAGGCGATCACGACGAGCGCCATGCCAAGCAGCGAGCGGGCGCTCAGGCCTTGCCCCAGCACGATGAACCCGGCGAGCGCCGCCATCGCCGGCTCGAGGCTCATCAAGACGCCGAACACCGACGGGGCGATCCGGCGCAGCGCCTCGATCTCGAACGAGTACGGGATCGCCGAGGAGAGCATCCCGACGGCTGCGCCGAGCGCCAGCGACCGCGGCTCGAGCAGGTGGGTGCCGCCCGCGGCGACCCCGAACGGGAGCGCGACCACGGTGGCGACGCACATCGCGAGCGCCAGTCCCGTGGCGCCGGGAAACACGCGGCCGACGCGGGCATTGACCAGGATGTAGGCGCCCCAGAGAGTGCCGGCGAGCAGCGCCAAGGCGATCCCAAGGCCGTTCAGGGCGTGCCCCGCGCCGTGGGTCAAGGCGAGGATCCCGCCCGCCGCGAGCGCCACCCAGAGGAGATCGATCGGCCGTCGCGAGCCCGACACGGCGACCGCGAGCGGGCCGACGAACTCGATCGTCACGGCGATCCCGAGCGGGATCCGGTGCAGCGCCGCGTAGAAGCTCAAGTTCATTCCGGCCAGCACCACCCCGAACAGGGCGGCGAGCGACAGCTCGCGTGCGGTGAGGCCGCGGATGCGCGGCCGCCACAGGGCCAGCAGGACGATCGTCGCGGACACCAGGCGGAGCAACACGGCGCCGGAGGAGCCGACCTGCGCGAACAGGGTCGCGGCGATCGCCGAGCCGAACTGAACCGAGGCGATCGCCCCCACCACGAGCACGCCGGAGGGGGCGCGGGAGATGAGTCCAGGCGCTGGGACTGTGTCCTTCACGGCCACCGGAAGCGATCGTAGTGGCCCGGCGATGATCGTCCTGGGCGCCGGCGTCGCCCCCGAGTTGCTCGACGCGCTGGTCGCCGCGCTCAACGATGGCCTGGTGCCGATGGCGCGGGAGCTGCGGCCTGCTCGCTGCTCGAAGCTTGGTCCTAGCCCAGGTGCGGTGCCAGCAGGGAGAGGTCAGCCTCGCTGAGGCGGTCGCTCGCGGTCTTGCGCTGGTGCCAGTAGGGATAGAGCAGCGGAGGCCTCGAGACCTCCTCGAGCTTCGCCCGCTCGTCTGGGGACAGGGTGAGCTCGATCGCCTTGAGATTGTCGGCAAGCTGCTCGTCCGTGCGCGCCCCGACCACGACCGAGCTGATGCTGGGACGGCCGAGTAGCCACGCCAGCGCGACCTGAGCGGCGGAG
The DNA here is from genome assembly GCA_963837385.1 of uncultured Solirubrobacterales bacterium. GTDB lineage: Bacteria > Actinomycetota > Thermoleophilia > Solirubrobacterales > Solirubrobacteraceae > Palsa-465. Next base: position 45,096 of record CAWIMZ010000014.1, on the reverse strand, counting down.
ACGCCCCGGTCCTCGGCGACCGCCACGAGGACGTCGATCGTGTCGTAGAGCTTGTCCTCGTCGTAGACCGGCGGCTCGTCCCAGTCGGTCAGATGGCGCGAGCCGGCGGGTGCGTCCTGACCGCGGCGGTACTTACCGGACAGCAGCCCGCCGGCGAGCGGGCTCCAGATCAGCGTGCCGAGCCCCTGATCGATAGCCAGCGGGATCAGCTCATACTCGGCCGAGCGTTCCTGCAGCGAGTAGTAGATCTGCTGGCTCACGAACCGGGGCAGATGCTCGCACGCGGCGATCCCGAGCGCCTTCATCAGCTGCCAGCTCGCGTAGTTGCTGGCGCCGAGGTAGCGCACCTTGCCAGTTTCGAGCAGGTACTCGAGCGCACCGAGCGTCTCCTCGAGCGGCGTTAGGCCATCCCATTCGTGGACCTGGTAGAGGTCGATGTGGTCGGTGCGCAGGCGGCGCAGGCTCGCCTCGCAGCCGGTGATGACGTGGTGGCGCGAGAGGCCGGCCATGTTCGGCGCGTCGCCCATCGGGAAGCGCACCTTGGAGGAGATCAGGACGTCGTCGCGCTTGCCTTCGAGCGCCTCGCCGACGATCTCCTCGGAGCCGCCGGCGGAGTAGACGTCCGCGGTGTCGATCAGGTTGACCCCCGCATCGATGCACATGTCGATCTGGCGGCGGGCGCCGGCCAGATCGGTGTCGCCCACGTTCTTGAACTTTCCCTGGCCGCCGAACGTCATCGTCCCCAGCGTCAACGCGGAGATCTCTAGTCCGGACGTGCCGAGTGGGCGGTATTCCATGCGGTTCCTTTCGAGACGTTCAACGTGGAGTAGCTTTCGAGAGCCTAGCCACCGAAAATCTCGAAAGGACAGCGATGGGCGTGCAAGCGAAGGATCAGCTCTGGGGGGGAGAGACCACCAAGGCGGTATCCAACTTCCCGATCTCCGGAGAACGCGTCCCGGTGCCGGTGATTCGCTGGCTGGGTCGGATCAAGGGCGCGGCGGCGCGCGTGAACTCCGAGCTGGATCTGCTCGACACCCAGTCCGCGGAGCGGATCGCGGCGGCGGCCGATCGCGTCGCCGAGGGGGAGTTCGACGACCAGTTCCCGATCGATGTCTTCCAGACCGGCTCGGGGACATCGACGAACATGAACGCCAACGAGGTGATCGCGACGCTCGCCGGCGAAGGCGCGCACCCGAACGACCACGTCAACCTGGGGCAGTCCTCCAACGACGTGTTCCCCTCCGCCGTCCATCTCGCGGCGCTCGCGGAGGCGACGGATGATCTGATCCCGGCGCTCGAGCAGCTCGAGGGCTCCTTGCAGGGCAAGGCGACCGAGTTCCACGACATCGTCAAGTCGGGCCGTACGCACCTGATGGACGCGGTTCCGGTGACGCTCGGACAGGAGTTCGCGGGCTACGCCGCCCAGGTGCGCCTCGGCGTGCGCCGGGTGCGCAACGCGCTGCCGCAGGTTGCTCAGATCCCACTTGGCGGCACGGCGACCGGCACGGGCCTGAATACGCATCCGGCGTTCGCGGAGCGCGTCCGGGCTCGCCTGATCGAGGCCACCGGTCTCGAGATCCGTCCGCCCGAGGATCCGTTCGAGGCGCAGGGCAATCGCGACGCGCTCGTCGAGCTGTCGGGCGCCCTGAAGGTCGTCGCGGTGTCGCTGACGAAGATCGCCCACGACCTGGCGCAGATGGGATCGGGCCCGAGGGCGGGGATCGGCGAGATCTTCCTGCCCGAGCTCCAGAAAGGCTCCTCGATCATGCCCGGGAAGGTCAACCCGGTGATCCCGGAGGTGGTGATCCAGGTCGCGGCCCAGGTGATCGGCAACGACATGGCGATCACCGTCGCCGGCACCCAGGGGAGCTTCGAGCTGAACGTCAGGGTGCCGCTGATCGCCCGCAACCTGTTCGAATCGATTCGCCTGCTCGCCTCGTCCTCGCGCGCCTTTGCCGAGAAGTGCGTCGACGGCATTCGGGCCAACGAGGAGGGTTGCCACCGGTCGGCCGAATCGACGCTGGCCGCCGCCACGGCGCTGAATCCCTATATCGGCTACGACAAGGCCGCCGAGATCGTCAAGGAAGCGGCGGCATCGGGCCGGCTGCTGCGCGAGGTCGCCTACGAGAAGGGCGTCGACGAGGAGACCTACAACAAGGCGATGGATCTGCGAAAGATGGCCGCCGGCAACCTGTAGCCGCTCGGGCCCCGCGCGTTGGCCGCGGCCGGGGCCGCGCGCTGGGGCCGCGGCGCGCCCCGCCCAGGGCGACTACCCTCCCGCGGGTGCCAGGTGCTCTGCTCGCGGTCGACGGCCCGTTCGTGCTGTACCGCTCGTTCTTCGCCCTCCCGGACTCGATTCAGGACGCAGACGGCAGGCCCGTCAACGCGCTGCTCGGCGCGGTCAACGCGCTGCTGCGAATCGCCGCCGACCGCGGACCGCGAGCGATCGCGGTGTGCTTCGGGGCCGAGGCGGCGGACTACCGCGTCGCGCTATTTCCCGAGTACCACGCCGCGCGACCGCCGGTTCCCGATGCGCTCGCCTGGCAGTTCGAGCAGGCGCCGAAGCTCTTCTCGGCCTTCGGATGGGGGATCGACGACACGGACACGCTCGAGGCCGACGACCTGCTCGGCTCGCTCGCGCACGCGGAGGAGCGCGCCGGCGGTCACACGCTGATCGTCACCGGCGATCGCGACATGTACCAATGCGTCGGTGAGCACGCCACGGTCCTGTACTTGAAATCCGGCACCACCGGCTTCGAGGAGGTCGACGAGGCGGAGGTGCAGCGCCGCTACGGGGTACCGCCCTCGCTCGTGCCCGATTTCATCGCGCTGCGCGGCGATCCCTCCGACGGACTTCCCGGTGCCCCTGGTATCGGACCCAAGACCGCGGCCGAGCTGCTGGCTCGCCACGGGTCGCTCGAGGGAGCGCTCGCCGGCGCCGCCGGCGAGAGACCGAAGATCGCCGCCGTGCTCGCGGAGGCGGCCCCGCAGCTCAGGGCCTTCCGCGACATCGCGACGCTCCGGATCGAGGAGCTGGAACGACCGGCGGACCGGTCGACCGATCTGGTCGGCGGTGCCAAGGCGGCGAGGAAGTACGGAATGAACCGGCTCGCCGAGCGGCTCGAGAAGGCCGACGGCCTCAGCCAGCTCTAGTCCCCCGAGGTGCCACTAGCTGCTGGGTAGAGTCCGTTGCCCCTTCGGCGCCCTGCCGTCACCAGGCTGGGGAGTGCTCTAAACGGGCTGTGAACCGTTTGCGGGCGGTGCGTTAGGGCTCGGTGTGCGTCAGGCGTTGCCGAGCAGCACGCCGGCGGTGACGATCAGGAAACCGCCGAGCGCGACCTGAAGCAGGCTGACGCGAAGCGGAACATCCAGGAAGCGCTTGCGGATCACCGAGATCGCGGTCAGCTCGAACGCGACGACGATCCCCGCGACCACGAGCGCTGTATTGACGTCGCTGATCACGAACGGAAGCGAGTGGAAGGTTCCGCCGAGGGTCGTCATCACGCCGGTGATCACGCCGCGAGCCGCGGCCGAGCCCCGGCCGGTCTGCTCTCCGGTATCGGAGAGGCCCTCCGAGAAGGCCATGCTGATTCCGGCCCCGACCGCGGTGGCGAGTCCGACGAACAGCGCCGCGTGCGAGCCCGAGAGGAGCGCCGCGGCGAAGATCGGAGCGAGCGTCGAGAGGGTGCCATCGATCAGCCCGACCAGTCCCGGCTGGACGTAACGGAGCACGAACGAGCGCTCGTCGATATCCCTGAGCTGGTCGAGAATCTCTGGCATCGGTCTGAGCGCTTTCCCGTCCATGCTAGGGCGTGAACTTAACAGTGATCACATCTCCGTCCGCGACCGGATAGTCGCGGCCCTCGAGGCGAAGTGTTCCCCGGTCCCGTGCGCCCGCGTAGCCGCCGGAGGCGACGAGCTCGTCCCACGGGACAACCTCCGCGCGCACGAAGCCGCGCTGGATGTCGGAGTGGATCAGCCCCGCGGCGTACCACACCGACAACCCGCGACGCAGATGCCAGGACTGGGCGGGCTTGTCCTCACCGGCGGTGAAGAACGCAACCAGATCGAGCAGCTCGAATGCGCCGCGAACTACCGCCTCGAGTCCGGACTCGGTGAGCCCCAGATCGTCGCGCATCGCCGCCGCTTCCTGATCATCCAGCTCCGCCAGCTCCGCCTCCAGGCGGGCTGAGACCGCGACCGCGGCGGCTCCGTTCGCGCTCGCGTGCCGCTGGATCTCGGGCGGAACCCCGTCCGTACCTTCCTCGACGTTGGCGACGAACAGCACAGGCTTGGCGCTCAGCGGTTGCAGTAGCGCAATCGCATCGGGCGCGTCGGGCGGAGCGGGAACGGTGCGTGCCGGACGGCCGGCTTGGAGCGCCGCGATCAGCTCGCGCAGCCACTGCGCCTCGGCGACGGCATGGCGGTCGCCGGACTTCGCGGTCTTGGCGACGCGCTCGAGTCGCCGCTCGGCCTGCTCGAGATCCGCGTAGATCAGCTCGGTCTCGATCGTCTCGATGTCCGCGAGCGGGTCGACCCGGCCGTCGGGGTGCACGACGTTGGGGTCGTCGTGCGCGCGGACGACGTGCACGATCGCGTCGGTCTCGCGGATGTTGGCCAGGAACTGGTTGCCGAGGCCCTCGCCCTTGTGCGCTCCCGCGACGAGCCCGGCGATGTCGTGGAAGGCGATCGTGTCATGGACGACCTTCGAGGATTTGATGATCGCCGCGACCCGCTCGAGCCGCTCGTCCGCGACCGGCACGACCGCGACGTTGGGCGCGATCGTGGTGAACGGGTAATTGGCTGCCTCGGCCGCGACCCCCGTCAGGGCGGTGAACAGCGATGACTTGCCGGCGTTCGGAAGGCCGACGATCCCGACCTTCACTGCGCTTCCCCCCTGCGCGGCCAGAGCCCGGCGATCGCGGTGCCGAGCAGCGCGCCGGCAACGACGTCGCTCGGATAGTGGACGCCGAGGTACGGCCGGCTGATCGCGAACGCGCCGGCGGCCGAGTACAGCGCCGCGCCCGGGGCCAGCTTGCGGAAGGCACATGCGGCGGCGAACGAGCTCGTGGCGTGGGCGCTCGGGAACGAGAGCCGGGAGACGGTCCCGGTCAGCGGGGGAAGACCGAGCAGCTCGGGCCGGCGACGGCGGACGGCTATCTTGACCGCGTAGTTGAGCCCGTAGGCACAGGCGACGATCTTGACTCCTCGTCCCCAGGCCCGGGCGCGATCCGGGTCCGGATCGAGCAAGGTGCCGGCGGCGCCGAGGATCAGCCAGCACGCCGCGTGCTCGCCGAGGCGCGAGTAAGCCGCGATCGCGCGCTCGGCGCCGCGGCCGTGTCCGCGGGTACGCGCGAGCATCAGGATATGGCGGTCGAGGTCAGTCGCTGACACGGCCGAAGACTGTACGCACGTTGGCGCTACCCTCGCGTTCACCATGCGAGGCGCTCGTCTGGTCGCCGTTGTGCTGGTTGGGTCGGCCAACCTGCTGCTTGCGGCCTGTGGCAGTGCGCTGACCCGGACTGGGCCTGCCGGGGGGGCGGCGAAGCTTGCACAATGGACGCCATTCGTGCACGTCAAGCGGCCGCTCGATCTCGCGGGTCCCCGGGCCGACGGCGCGATTGTGCTGGCCGCCGCCGGACGCCTGTGGCTGCTGGGGCGCCACGGCGCGGTGACGCCGTTCGCCAGTGCTTACAGCAGCCCGGGTGGCGAGGAGCCGTACATCGCGCTCTCGCCAGGCGGCTGCTTCGGGCGCGGCGCCGTGTATGCGATCCGGCTGCACTCGGGCCGGGGCGTGACTGCGATCAGCGCCGGCGGCGAGGTGCGTCGGTTTGCGCGGCTCAGCGCGCCCGGGCTGATCGACGGGATCACATTCGATCGCACGGGCGCCTTTGGCCGCCGGCTACTCGTCACGATCAACGCCGGCTCCCGTACGACCGTGGATGCGATCGATTGTCACGGCGCAGTACGGGCGATCACGCGCAGCGCGCCCAGAGTCGAGGGTGGCCTGGCCGTCGCGCCGGCCACGTTCGGTCGATTCGCCGGGGATCTGATTGCTCCCGGGGAAGTGTCGGGCAACGTGTTTGCGATCACGCCGGCCGGGACTGCGCTGCTGCTTGCCAGCTCCGGCTTACCCCACGGGAACGACATCGGCGTCGAGAGCGAGGGCTTCGTGCCGCCGGGCGCCCCGGAGGACGCGCTGGTTGCCGATCGCCTGACGCCGGGCAACAGGCATCCGGGCGACGACCTCGTGCTTCGGATCCATGCTACGGCGTTGCGAGGCGCCGGCGTGAGCTCGGGCGATCTGCTCGTCGCCACCGAAGGCGGGGCCCTGACCGACGCGATCAGCTGTGGTGCGTCGAAATGCCGCGTGCGAAAGATCGCCGTCGGGCCCGCGGTCGCCCACCTCGAGGGTCATATCGCCTTCGCACGGGATCCGTAGTCTCCACGCACTAAATCGACATCGCCGTACGGAAGCCGGCAGGCTGCGAGCGGACCATCATCTCGATTGCAAAGGAGTGTCGGGGGCCGACCTCCGGTTGCAATGGTCGCGCGCCGGACCCTTCCCCGGCGCGCGACCAACCCCTTCCCGGGTGGCTCTTCAGTTGCCGAAGCCGACGTGGTGGCCTTCGTTGTCGACCAGCACGTAGACGATGCTGCTGAGGTCGAGCGCGACGGTTCCGTCTTCGGCGCTCAGTTCGTGCCATCCATCGGTGCCCAGCGCTTTGCGCAGGCCCGTCAACTCGGTCGACGCCACGCGGGCGCTCAGCACCTGGCCACCTTGGAAGCCGATGCTGATCCTCTGAGGCCTTTCGTTTGCCATGGTCAGTGATTCTCCAGCGGCTGGACGATCTCTGTCAGGACGCCTCCAGTCGAGGCGGGGTGGACGAACGCCACCCTGGTTCCCCGGATCCCGGTCCGGGGGTGCTCGTCGATCAAGCGCATGCCGGCAGCGGCAAGCGCTTTCAACGTTTGCTCGACGTCAGCGACGCGATAGGCCACGTGGTGCAGGCCCGGTCCTCGCCGCGCGATGAACTTGCCGACCGGAGTCTCGGATCCGAGCGGCTGGAGCAGTTCGATGTGCCCATCGCCCACGTCGAGCAGCGCGGCATCGACTCCTTGCTCGGCGATCCGCTCGCGGTGAACGAGCGGCATTCCGAGCGCGTCGCGGTAGATCGCAAGCGCCGCGTCGATCTCCTCGACGGCGACGCCAACGTGGTCGATGATCGACAGCATGGGCCAGCAGCATACGTAAGCGCGGCTCACCTCGGCGGCCCTGCCGGGCGGACCGGCGCGGTGCCGTCGATCACCTCACCGTCTCGAGGCGTGGATTGGGAATGTAGAACCGTCCCGCTTTGGCGCACGGCCGGCCTTCGACGATCACCACGTCGGCGGTGTAGTCGTTGTCGCCGCGGATCAGCGATGAGCCCACGCCGTAGGCATCGACCGGCACACCGGCGGCCTCGAACTCGCGGATCCGCTCGGCGGTGAAGCCGCCGCTGGCCACGATCCGCACGTCACCGTACCCGGCGCGGTCGAGCGCCGTGCGCACATTCTCGACCAGGCGCGGGTTGACGCCGGTCGGACTGAAGCCTCCCATCTCTTCAAACAGCGAGCGGTCGACCAGCGTCTCGGAGGTGTCGAGCCGAACGCCCCACAGCCGTGGCCCCAGTGCCTCCGCGACCTGCAGCGCGGTCTTGACCGAATCGTTCTCCCAGTCCACCAGCACGGTGATGTTCATCTCGCTGTGAAAGCGCTCGGCGAACACGGCCGCCGCCTTGACCGTGTCACCCCCGTAGGCCGCGATCAAGCCGTGCGGCACGGTCCCGATCCCCGTGCCTCCCCACCAGGACGCCTGCGCGTCGGTCGACACGCCGATCGCCCCGGCGACGTGCGCGCTCCAGCCATCGCCGGTCTGCACCAGCCAGTGATCGTGACGGGCCGGGAAGTAGAAGATCTCCTTGCCGCGCGCCGCCTGCACGACCTCCGAGACGTTGCGCATGATCAGTGATCGGCGCGCCAGCACCCCCAGGTAGACGGTCTCGAGATGGGCGAACAGGCTGTAGTCGCCCTCGATCGTGAGCACCGCCTCGCGGGGGGCGATGCGATCGCCTTCGTGCAGCGCTCTGACCTCGAGCTGGTCCCAGCCATCGACCCAGTCGCCGTCCGGGTCCCCGTGGCCGGAGCAAAGCTTGAGAATCGCGATCGCCTCGTCGATGCCGCCGAGCAACGAGTCGCGCTTCTGGAACACCTGCATCGTCATTCGCGGATGGTGGTTCTCCGCCTCGAGCAGCTTCTTGGTGTAGACGAAATACGCGTCCGAGTAGTAGCCCGACCGGATCCGCTGAACCGGAAGGCGGAAGATGGCCGGATCGATACGAGCCGAGGCCTCCGTCGCCATGCGGCGGGAGTTTATTGCTAGCCTGATGACGAGATGGTTTGCACCTCTCGACCGTGACTTGATCGCACGCCGCCGCCCGCTGAAGGCGCCGGCGCTTGCGCCCCGTTCCGTCGTCAACGTCCCGTCGAGAGTGCCTGATGAGTACCTATCTGCGCGTCCTGCGCCACCAAGATTTCCGATATCTGTTCGCCGGTCAGGCAGCCAGCGTGATCGGCGACCGCCTGGTCGTGGTGGCGCTGGCGCTGTTCATCGCCCAGCGGACCGGCTCAGCCACTGACCTTGGCCTCGTGCTGGCCGCGCAGTCGCTGCCGCTGGTGGCGCTGATTCTGTTCGGCGGCGTGTGGGCAGACCGCTTGCCGCGGCACCGGATCATGATCGTGACCGACCTGACGCGGGCGACGCTGCACGCGATGCTGGCGATCCTGATCTTCACGGGCACCGTCCGGATCTGGCAGCTCGTCGCGATCGAGGCGACGTTCGGCGCCGCGCAGGCCTTCTTTCAGCCGGCATACAGCGGTCTGCTCCCGCAGACTGTCCCTGAATCCCTGATCCAGGACGCGCGAGCGCTCACCGAGTCGGTCGCGAATGTCGCTGTGCTGCTCGGGCCGGCGATCGCGACCGCGCTCGTGCTCGGCGTCGGAGCCGGTGAGGCGTTTGCAATCGACGCCGCGACGTTCGTGTTCAGCGCGCTGCTGCTCGTTCACGTGCACCCGCGTTCCCGGGGGGAGACCACCGCGCAGGGCTCGATGCTCCACGAGCTGCGAGTCGGGTTCCGCGAGGTGCGCTCGCGGACCTGGGTCTGGGTGATCATCGGGGTCTTCACCGGCGCCGTGCTGTGCGTGTACGCGCAGTGGTTTGCGCTGGCGCCGGTGATCGCGCGCGACTTCTACGGCGGGGCCGGCGTCTTCGGGGTGCTCGAGGCGATCGGCGGGGCCGGCGCGGTGTGCGGCGCGGTGATCGCCCTGCGCTGGCGTCCAGCACACCCGATGCGAATCGGGATGCTGCTCGTACTCGCGTGGCCGATCGAAGCCGGAGCGTTCGCGCTTCATGCACCGCTTGGTTTTGTCGTCGCCTGCTCGTTCGCGAGCGGGTTCGGGTTCTCGCTGCTGATGATCTGGTGGGAGACCGCCCTCGCGCGGCACATTCCCGCCAGCGCGCTGTCGCGCGTCAGCGCCTGGGACTGGATGGGATCGCTCGCCTTGCTGCCGCTCGGCTACCTGGCGGCCGGTCCGCTCGCGAATGAGTTTGGAGCTTCCACGGTGCTCGGCGTCGGCAGCGCGATCGGGTTGGTGCTGCTGCTGGTCGGGCTGTTGCCCCGCTCGGTCCGTGAGCTCGGCGGGGAATCTTCAGCCGAGCAGCTCGCGAGCGATGTCAACGTAGAAGCCGCTCGCGAAGCCGAGGTCACGCACGTCGATCCGCTCGTCGGCGTTGTGAACGAGCGGTGAGGCCTCGAGCAACGTCATGTGTCGCTGGGGGAAGAATCCGTACGCGACACATTCCGGGAACGCCTCGCGAAACCAGCGCGAGTCAGAGAAGCCGGGCAGGATCACGGGGAGCGTCTCAGCGCCCGAGTCGTTAGCGGCAACCCATCGATCGATGGCCGTCATCAGCTCCGTCTGCAGAGGCGAGGCGTTCCCGGAAACCGTTTCCGTGAACTCGATCTCCAGCTGCTCGGCATGCTCGCCGAGCACCTGCTCGAGCCGCCGTCTCGCCGCCTCTTCGCCGAGCCCGGGCGGCACGCGGCAGTCGATCTTCAGCGAGGCTCGCGACGGGATCACATTGATCTTGTCCGAGGCGTGCGCCATCGTCGGCGTCAGCGTCACGCCGAGCATCGGCTCGAGGAAGACCACCAGCGCCGGGTCCTTCGCGGCGATCCGCTCCACGGCTTGGCCCGGGTCGACGGGATCCTCGCCGAGCCCGGCGAGCAACGCGGCCGGCCCTTCGGTCATGTCGAAGGACGACTCCGCGGCCGACAGCTTCTGCAGCACGGGGGCGAGCTTTAGCAGCGCGTTGTCGCCCGTCTTCGGAATCGAGGCGTGGCCGGCGGCACCGCGGGCGGTCAGCTGGAAGCGGAAGATCCCCTTCTCGGCGCAGCAGACGCCGTAGCGCCGCCGCCCGTCGTACTGAAACACCTCGCCGCCACCTTCGTTGAGCAGCATGTCGCAACGGACCTTGTCGGGATGGGTCCGGCACAGCCATTGGGCGCCGACGTCGCCACCGGTCTCCTCGTCGGAGACGAACACGAGCATCAGCGTGCCGCGCGCCGGGCGCCAGCCGTCGCGAGCCAGCGTCACCGCGGCGACCGCCTCGGCGGCGACCTGGGATTTCATGTCGAGCGCGCCGCGGCCCCACAGGAATCCGTCGGCGAGATCGCCGGACCAGGGGTCGTGTCGCCACTCCGAGGGATCGGCCAGCACCGTGTCCACGTGGCCGAGGTAGCACAGGGTCGGCCCGTCGGTGGTCCCGGCGAGCTTCGCGACGAGGTTGGGACGACCTTCGACCGCGGCGAGCAGCTCGGTCTCGAATCCGACCTGCTCCACGTAGCCGGCGAGGTACTCGATCGCAGGCCGCTCGTCGCCGGGTGGATTGACCGTGTTGAAGCGCACGAGCTGCTGCAGGACAGCGGTGGTCTCGGTCTGGAGATCGCTCGTCATGAGTGCCAGAGCGTAACCACGTCTACGATCCGCCGGCGTAATGGATGATCTCGCGCTAGCGCTCGAGCTGGCCGACCTGGCCGACTCGATCACGCTCGGTCGTTACCAGGCGGATGATCTGCTGATCGAGACCAAGCCCGACCTCACCCCGGTCACCGAGGCCGATCGCGCGGTCGAGCAGGCGATCCGGGCACGTCTCGCACAGGTGCGGCCCGATGACGCGTTCGTGGGCGAGGAGTACGGGCGCACGTCCGGCTCGAGCGGCGGGCGCCAATGGATCGTCGATCCGATCGACGGGACCAAGAGCTACGTGCGCGGCATGCCGACCTGGTCGACGCTGATCGCGCTGTCGATTGGAGGCGAAGTCTCGCTCGGGGTGGTCGCCGCTCCGGCGCTCGGCCGGCGCTGGAGGGCGCAGCGGGGTTCGGGGGCATTCGCCGACGATCACCCGATTCACGTCTCCAGCGTCTCCCGGCTGGAGGACGCGCAGCTCGCTTGGAGCGGCATCGAGGATTGGGACGCGATCGGCAGGCTCGAGGCGATCATCGAGCTCGGCCGGAGGTGCTGGCGCTCGCGGGGGGTCGGCGATGCGTGGCAGTACATGCTCGTCGCCGAAGGTGCGGCCGAGATCGCGCTCGATCCCGCCGTATCGCTGTGGGACCTCGCCGCCCCGCAGGTGATCGTCGAGGAGGCCGGCGGGCGGTTCACCGACCTCGGCGGCGTGCCGAGGCCCGACGGCGGCGATGCGATCGCGACCAACGGCGTCTTGCACGACGCGGCGCTGGGGATCGTCGGGCGCTAGAGCGCTGGGGATCGTCGGGCCCGGCGCTGGGGATCGTCGGGCGCTAGAGCGCTGGGGATCGTCGGGCGCTACTACCCGGTCGGAAGGGACCGCTCCTGTGACAAATGTCCGCGATCCGGGTGATCGAATCCAGGCCAGAATAGGCACCGATGAGTAGCGTCAGCGTGATGTCAGGAGCGACGGACGTCGACTGGGTCGTGATCGGCTCGGGCTTCGGCGGCAGCGTCGCCGCGCTGCGGCTGGCGCAGAAGGGCTACTCGGTGCGGGTGCTGGAGAGCGGGTCGCGCTTTCGCGATCAGGACTTTGCACGCAGCACTTGGGACGCGCGGCGGTACTTCTTCGCGCCGCGGCTCGGGCTGCGCGGGATCATGCGGATCACGCCGTTCCCGGACGTCCTGATCGTCTCCGGCGCGGGTGTCGGTGGCGGCAGCCTCGGGTACGCCAACACGCTCTACCGGGCTCGCGACTCGTTCTTTGAGGACCCGCGCTGGCGCGAGTTGGCCGACTGGAAGGCCGAGCTCGCCCCGCACTACGCCACCGCGGAGCGGATGCTCGGCGTGACCGACGTGACGTTTGACTCCGACGGCGACATCCTTTTGCGCGAGCTGGCCGGTGCGCTGGGCGTCGGGGACACCTACGGCCACACGCGCGTGGGCGTCTATCTCGGCGAGCCCGCCGTCGAGCACCCGGATCCGTATTTCGACGGGGAGGGCCCGGCCCGCACCGGCTGCATCCGCTGCGGCGAGTGCATGGTCGGCTGCCGCCACGGAGCCAAGAACACGCTCGTCAAGAACTATCTGTGGTTCGCCGAGCGCCTGGGGGTGAGAATCGACGCGGAGCGGACGGTCACCGACGTGCGGCCGCTGGGCGCCCCCGACGGTTCCGAGGGATACGCGGTCACGCACGCGCGCAGCGGAGCGTCTCGGCGCGGCCGCGGCGAGACGATCACGGCCCGTGGCGTCGTCCTCGCCGCTGGTGCGCTCGGCACCAACCGGCTGCTGGCCGGCTGCCGGCACTCCGGTTCGCTGCCGCGCGTCTCCGAGCGCCTCGGCCATCTGGTGCGCACCAACAGCGAGTCGATCGTCGCCGTCACCGCGCCCGACGACGCACGCGACTTCACCGCCTCGGTCGCGATCAGCTCCAGCATCTACCCCGATCCCGACACGCACATCGAGCTGGTGACCTACGGGGGCGGCGGCGGCGCGATGAAGACGCTGTTCACCGTGCTCGTGGGCGACGGCACGCGAGTCACCCGGCCGCTGCGCTGGCTGGCCGCGATCGCCCGCCATCCCGTCCGATTCGTGCGCCTGCTCGCCACGCCCAACTGGTCGCGGCGCACGGTGATCGTGCTCGTGATGCAGACGGTCGACAGCGCGCTACGGTTCACGCCCCGGCCACGGCGCTTGCGCGGCGGCGTGCGGATCACGACCGAGCAGGACGCCGCGAACCCCAACCCCACGTTCATTCCCGCCGCCAACCGAGCGGCGCAGTGGCTGGCCAAGCGGATCGGCGGCACTCCGCAGAGCGGAACCAGCGAGGCGCTGTTCAACGTGCCCGGGACCGCGCACATCCTCGGCGGCGCGGTCATCGCCGGCGAGCGCTCCCAGGGCGTCATCGACGCGCGCGGCCAGGTGTTCGGCTACCAGAACCTGCTGATCACCGACGGCTCGGCGCTGCCCGCCAACCCGGGTGTGAACCCGAGCCTGACGATCACCGCCCTCGCCGAGCACACGATCGCCCAGGTGCCACCGGGCGCCGGCACCGCCTGAGCCGCGCCGCGGCGCATACTGTCGCCATGGAGCGCCTGTTCGGCGACGACGAGGCCCCGGCGAGCACGGGCGCCGCCCGCGCGACGGAGATGGTGGCCCATGCGCCGCTCGCGACCAGGATGCGGCCGCACACGCTGGATGAATTCGTCGGTCAGGAGCGGCTGCTGGCGCCGGGATCCGCGCTGCGCCGCGCGATCGAGGAGGCCCGCCCGCACTCGATGATCCTGCACGGGCCGCCTGGCAGCGGCAAGACGACGCTCGCCCGGCTCGTGGCCGAGGCATCCCATGCGGTGTTCGAGGAGGAGAGCGCCGTCCAGGCCGGCCGTGCCGAGGTGAGGGCGGTGATCGAGCGAGCGCGCCAGCGGCTGGCCACCACGGGCACCGCCACGATCTTCTTCCTCGACGAGATCCACCGCTTCAACAAGGCCCAGCAGGACGCACTGCTGCCGGCGGTCGAGGACGGCCTGGTGACGCTGATCGGCGCGACCACCGAGAATCCCTACTTCGAGGTCAACTCGGCCCTGATCTCCCGCACCCACGTGTACGAGCTCGAGCAGTTGCGCCCGGCCGACATCGAGCGCCTCCTGCAGCGGGCGGTCGCTCGCGGTGAATGTGGTCCCCCCGGTCGGATCGATCCCGCGGCGATCGAGTTCCTCGCGCGGCGCTCGGGCGGGGACGCCCGGACGGCGCTGAACGGACTCGAGCTGGCCAGCGAGGCGGCGGGCGAGGGGCAGCCGGTGACGCTCGCTCACGCCGAGGACGCACTGCAGCGCCGGGCGCTGCTCTACGACCGTCAGGCCGACCGCCACTACGACACGATCTCGGCTTGGATCAAGGCGACGCGCGGCTCCGATCCCGACGCCTCGCTGTACTACCTCGCGGTGATGCTCGAGGGTGGGGAGGATCCGCGGTTCATCGTCCGCAGGATGGTGATTCTCGCCTCGGAGGACATCGGCAACGCGGATCCGCAGGCGCTGAGCGTGGCCACCGCGGCGGCGCAGGCGGTCGAGCACGTGGGGCTCCCCGAGTGTCAGTTCGCGCTCGCGCAGGCCGCGATCTACCTGTCGCTGGCGCCGAAGTCCGACGCTGCCAAGCGGGCGGTCTTCGCCGCCCGCGAGCAGATCCGGGAGCAAGGTGCCGAGCCGCCTCCTCCTCAGCTGCGCTCCTCGACGCGCAGCGATGGCGGCTACGACAACCCGCACAGGCGCCCCGGCCACATCTCGCCCCAGGAACTGATGCCGGACGGCGCGATCGGGGTCCGGTTCTACGAGCCCGACGAAGCGGAGTCGGCGCTGCGCGAGAAGCTCGAGGAGATCCGGCGGGGAAGAGGACGAAGCTAGGGGCTGGCTACTCTGTGTAGCTCAGTGCCCGCCCAGGCCTACATCGGCAAGGAATGCGTCTGCCAGCTGCGCAAGGGGATCTGCGATCAGTCGTGCGTTCAGGGGATGCTCCAGACGCCGTTCTACATCGCCTGTCTGCGTCTCACCGGCCGCCGGTGCCTGGTGGTCGGCGGCGGCGACGTCGGGCTCGAGAAGGTCGAGGGGCTGCTCGCCTGCGACGCCGACGTGACGCTCGTCGCACCCGAGGCCCATCCCGAGCTGGTCCAGCTCGCGCTCGAAGGTTCGATCCAGTGGGAGCGACGCGAGTACCGCCCCGAGGATCTCGATCGCTGCTTGATCGCGATCGCCGCGACGAGCGACACCGATGTCAACATCCGCGTGTTCGAGGACGCCGAGACTCGAGCGATGCTCGTGAACGTCGTCGACGTGCCGCCCCTGTGCAACTTCATCCTGCCGGCGATCGTACGGACCGGCCCGCTCGCGGTCGCGATCTCGACCGCGGGGGCGTCGCCGGCGCTCGCGAAGCGGATGAAGCGCGAGATCGCCGAGCTGTTCGGCGAGCCCTATGCGGTTCTCGCGATTCTGCTCAATGACGCCCGCGGCTGGGCGAAGGCGACGCTCCCCACCTACCAGGACCGCAAGGAGTTCTTCGAGTCGATCGTCAACGGCGAGCCCGACCCGGTCGAGCTGCTGCGGGTGGGCGATGTAGCGGCCGTGCGCGATCTGATCGAGGCCGCGCAGCGCACGCACGCGCCAGCCTAGGAAACCGGTGGGCGAGCTGACCCATCTTGACGCAGGTGGTCGTGCCCGGATGGTCGACGTCGGGGACAAGGACCCCGCCGATCGCCGCGCCGTCGCCCGAGCGGTTGTCCGCCTGTCGCCGCAGACGGCCCGGACGGTGCTCGCCGGCGACGCGCCCAAGGGCGACGTGATCGGAGTCGCCAGAATCGCGGGGATCCAGGCGGCGAAGCGAACCTCGGAACTGATCCCGCTGTGCCATCCGCTGCCACTCAGTTTCGTCGGCGTCGAGGGCTCGGTCGATGCCGTGGCCGGGGAGATCGAACTGATCGCCGAAGCCCGCACCACCGGCCAGACCGGGGTCGAGATGGAGGCGCTCACGGCGGCGGCGGTCGCCGCTCTGACCGTGTACGACATGGTCAAGGGGATCGAACGAGGCGCGGAGATCGGACCGGTGGTCCTGCTCGAGAAGTCCGGCGGGCGATCGGGCCTCTGGCGACGCGAGCGATGAGAACCGCGATCATCACGATCTCCAGCTCCGTCGCCGCCGGCGTCTCCGAAGATCTCTCCGGCCGGGCGCTCGCCGAGCAGGCAACCGCCGCGGGTGCGGACGTGGTGGAGCAGCATGTCATCTCGGACGACCGTGAGGCGATCGAGGAGGCGCTGCGCCGCTACTCGGCGCCGCAGGCCGGAATCTCGCTGGTGTTCACGACCGGTGGCACCGGACTCACCCGCGACGACGTGACGCCGGAGGCGACCAGGGCGGTGATCGATCGCGAGGCCCCGGGGTTCGCCGAGGCGATGCGCTCCGAGTCACTCAAGCACACGCCGATGGGCATCCTCACCCGAGGCGTGTCGGGGATCGCGGGGCGGACGCTGATCATCAACTTTCCCGGCAATCCGAAGGCGATCGGCGAACTGTTCGGGGTTATTGCTCCGACGCTCGGGCACGCCGTAGCGACCCTCCAGCGCGAGGGTGGGAGCGCCGGCCTTCACTAGCGCGACACTGACGCCGGCGATTGAGCTGCGCGGCCTGAGTCGGCACTTCGGCGAGCGGACCGTCCTGCGCGAGCTCTCGGTGCGGGTTCCAGCCGGGGCGACGCTTGCCGTGCTCGGGCGCAACGGCGCCGGCAAGTCGACGCTGCTCCGGATCCTCGCGACGCTGCTGCGACCGCATGCCGGCGAAGTATCGGTGCTCGGCGAGCCCCTCCCCAGGCGGGCGTTTGCGGTCCGTGGGAAGCTCGGCTTCGTCGCGCACGAGCCGTTGCTCTACCGGGACCTGACGGGGCGGGAGAACCTCCGTTACCACGCGCGCCTTCACGGGATCGGGACAGGAGCGGGTCGAGGAGGTCCTCGCCGGCGTCGCGATGGATCGCCGCGCGGACGAGCCGGTGCGGCTGCTCAGCCGCGGAATGGTGCAGCGGCTCGCGATCTGCCGCGCGGTGCTGCACGCGCCGCAGCTGCTGTTACTCGATGAACCGCGCGCGAACCTCGATCCGTCCGCGAGCGCGCTCGTCGAGCCGCTGATCGGGCGGGCGAGCGGGGCAACCCGGATTCTGACGAGCCACGACCCCCAGGGGGCGCTTGGCGAGGCTGACCTCGTGCTGGCGCTGAAGGACGGCCGCGGGGCGTTCGTGGGAGCGGCTGATCAGGTCAGGGATCCGATCCTGAAGGAGCTCTACGCGTGAGGACGGCGCTCACCGTGCTGCGCAAGGACCTGCGGCTGGAGCTGCGCACGCTCGAGACCGTGCCGGCGATGATGCTGTTCTCGGTGACCACGTTCGTGATCTTCCACTTCGCGCTGAACCGAGCGACGATCGCGGGTCAGCTCGCCGCGGGCGTGCTGACCGCGACGCTCCTGTTCGCCTCGATACTCGGGATCAACCGCCTGTTCGTCGCCGAGCGCGAGCAAGGCGGGTTCGACGCCTTCCTGCTGGCTCCCGTCGACCGCACGGCGCTGCTGCTCGCGAAGTCCGCCGCGCTGTTCGTGTTTCTGGTCGTGCTCGAGGTGTTCGCGGTACCGGCGTTCGCGTTGCTGCTGCTCGGTCCGTCGCTCGGGCCACCGCTGCTCGGGCTGGTCGCGGTGCTCGTGCTGGCAGATATCGCCCTGGCCGTGATCGGGACGCTCGTCTCGGCGATCGCTGTGCAAACCAGGGCGCGCGACCTGATCGGACCGGTGATCGGGCTGCCGCTGCTGATTCCGGCGCTGATCGCGACGGCGCGAGCCGCCGGGCCGCTGCTCGCCGCTCACACCTCTGGCTCGCCGCCTGGTAAATGGCTCGCGATCCTGGCGCTTTATGATTTGGTGTTCGCGCTCCTCGCCTACGCGATGTTCGACTTCCTGGTGGAGGACTAACCCTTGATGACTTACGGTCGCGGTCTTCGTGGCCTGGCTCTTGCCACAATCGCGACAATCTCAGCCGCGCTGATCCTCGTCTTCTTCTACGCGCCGCTCGACGCGGACCAGGGCTTCATCCAGAAGATCTTCTATCTGCACGTGCCTTTGGCGATCGTGTCGCTGTGCGGGTTCGTCGCCGGCGGCCTGCTCGCGGTCGGGTATCTGCGGACCGGCGATCGTCGCTGGGACATGCGCTCGTACGTCGCGATCCATCTCTCGCTGATCTTCGGGATCGGAGGGCTGATCAGCGGATCGATCTGGGCGAAGGCGTCCTGGGGCCACTGGTGGGTCTGGAGCGAGCCGACGCTCGTCTCGTTCCTGATCGTCGTACTGCTGTTTGCCACCTATCAGCCGCTTCGCTTCGCGATCGAGGATCCCGAGCGCCAAGCTCGCTTCGCGAGTGTGTTCTCGATCGTCGCGGGAGCGTTCGTGCCGCTCAACTTCATCGCGGTTCGGCTCTCGCAGCAGTACGTCCATCCCCGCGTGCTGACGCTCACCGGCGGCAACCTCCCCGGCTCGATGCGGCTGACCTTCCTGGTCTCGTTGATCGGGATCGTGCTGCTATTCGTAACGCTGTGGAAATACGAGATGGCCGCCAAGAACGCTCGCTCGCAGATACGCGCGCTGCGCCGGACGTTGCTCGGCGATGACGGCGTGAGGCCGCTCGGACGGAGCGCCGCACCCTCATGAGCCGACTCGTCCTCGCGGCTCCCGCACTCCCGCTGCACAGCGCGGGCAAGTACGTCGCGGGCGCGTACATCGTGTTCGTCGTCCTGCTGCTGGTCTACCTGGGGATCATGGCGGCGCGACTGCAGCGCACCGAGCGCGAGCTCACCGAGCTGCGGCGAGACGTCGAGGCCGCCGCAGCCCGCGAGCGCACGGATGATCGGGAAGCCGAGCCCGTGGCATGAGCGAGCTGTTGGCGATCGGCGTCTCGCACAAGACGGCCCCGGTCGAGGTTCGCGAGCGCCTTGCCCTGCCCGAGGGCCGCGCGGCGGAATTCCTGCGAGACCTCCGCGGCGCCGCTGACATCCACGAGGCGGTTGCGGTCTCGACCTGCAACCGAACCGAGCTCTACCTCGTCGTCGGCGATCCGGTCGAGGGGGAGAGCAGAGTGCTCGCGATGCTCGCCAGCCAGGCCGGGATCCGCCCCACCGAGCTCGCATCGGCGATCTACTCGCACCGCAACTGCGAGGTGGCCAGGCATCTGTACCGGGTGACGGCGGGGCTGGAGTCGATGATCGTCGGCGAGGCCGAGATCCAAGGTCAGATCAAGCGAGCCTACGACTCGGCGCTCGCCAGGGAGACGGCCGGGCCGCTGACCAACCACCTGTTCAAGGCCGCCCTGGCGACAGGCAAGCGGGTGCGCAGCGAGACGGGCCTCGGCGAGCGGCAGCTGAGCCTCCCGAGTGTGGCCGTAAGCCTCGCGCGCGAGTTGCTCGGCGACCTGCAGCGACGCGAGGTCGTGATCGTCGGCACCGGCGAGACCAGCGAGCTGACCGCCCGCGCACTTGCCGACAGCGGTGTTCACCCCGTGTTCGTCGCCAACCGCCGGCGAGATCGCGCGCTCGCCCTCGCCAAGCGCTACGGCGGCAGCAGCGTCAGCTTCGACGAGCTCCCGCAGGCGCTTGGCCGCGCCGACATCGTCCTCGCCGCCACCGCGTCGCCACATCTGCTGCTCGAGGGACGCGAGCTGGCCGCGGTGATGGAGGACCGCGATCACCGTCCGATGCTGCTGATCGACCTCGCGGTGCCGCGGGACATCGACGCCGCGTGCGGGGAGATCGATGGGGTCTCGCTCTACGACATCGACGACCTCCAGGCCGTGATCGCCCGCAACCGCCAGGTCCGCCAGGCCGAGGCGCGCAAAGCCGAGGGCATCATCGAGCAGGAGATCCAGCACTTCGCCGCCTGGCTGGGCTCGCTCGAGGTCCTGCCGACGCTGGCGGCGTTGCGATCGCACGCGACCACGATCGCCGAACAGGTCGTGCGCGAGAACGAGGGCAGATGGGAGACCGCCTCGCCTCGCGACCGCGAGCGGATCGACGCGCTCGCCCGCGCGGTCGTCAATCGCCTCCTGCACGACCCGACCGTCCGGCTCAAGGAGCTGCGCGATGACCGGGTCCACGCACGGACGGCGCTGGTCCGCGATCTGTTCGGCCTGACCGTCCAGGAAGGCGATCTCGGCACCGATCAGCGCTCCGAGCCTGGGGAGCTTCCCGAAGGGGACGAGCTCGCCGAGCTGCGTGAGCTTCGACGCCGTTGATCCGGATCGGCACGCGCGCGAGCGCGCTGGCGCTCGCGCAGGCTGAGTGGGTCGCCAAGCGGCTGCAGTCCGACGCCGAGCTGGTGAAGATCACGACCGCCGGCGATCGCGGCGCGGCCGTGGAGGACAAATCGCGCTGGGTCTCCGAGCTCGAGCAGGCGTTGCTCGACGGCCGGATCGACGTGGCCGTCCACTCCGCCAAGGATGTCCCGGCCGAGCTCGCCGATGGCCTCGAGCTCGTCGCGATTCCGGAGCGCGCCGACCCGCATGACGCAATCTGTGGTGCGCCTTCACTCGGGGCCCTGGAACCCGGTGCCCGGGTTGGGACGAGCAGCCTCCGGCGCGCGGCGCAGATTCACGCCGCGCGCGGGGATCTCGAGGTGGTCAGCGTGCGCGGAAACGTCGACACGCGCTTGCAGAAGCTTGATCAGGGCCAATTCGACGCGCTCGTGCTCGCCTCTGCCGGTCTGCTGCGGCTCGGTCGCGCGGACGCGGTGGGAGGGCTGCTGACCGAGCTCGTGCCCGCTCCGGGCCAGGGCGCGCTGGCGCTGCAGGCGCGCCCCGGGGCGCTGCCGCCGGCCGCGCTCGCCTCGCTGACCGATCCGGTGGCGAGCGCGTGCGTGAGCGCCGAGCGCGAGCTCGTGCACGCCCTGGGGGCCTCCTGCCACACCCCTGTCGGCGCCTACGCGCGCCCCGGCGACGACGGCACGATCGAGCTGACGGGCTGGGCTGGACTGCCCGACGGCTCGGCTTGGGTGTGGGACCAGCGGCACGGCCTTCCGGGGGGCCTGGGAGGCGAGGTCGCCGGGCGGATGCTCGCTGTCGGCGCCGGTGAGCTGCTCCGCCAAGCCTCGGAGGGCAAGGCCGCATGACCGTCCATCTGGTCGGCGCCGGGCCCGGCGATCCGGGATTGCTCACGGCGCGGGCGCTCGAATTGATCGCCGCCGCGGACGTCGTGATCTATGACCGGCTGATCCCCGGCTCGGCGCTCGATGGCGCGCGCGCGGGCGCCGAGCTGCTGTACGCCGGCAAGGAAGGCGGTGGGCCGTCGATGGCGCAGGCCGAGATCGAGCGGCTGCTACTCGAGCACGGCGCCGCGGGGCGGATCGTCGTGCGGCTCAAGGGCGGCGATCCGTTCGTGTTCGGCCGTGGCGGGGAGGAGGCGGAGGCGCTGCGCGAGGCGGGAATCCCGTTCGAGGTCGTGCCCGGAGTGACCGCCGGAGTCGCCGCCCCGGCGTATGCCGGGATCCCGGTCACGCATCGAGACGCCGCCAGCGCAGTGGCGTTCATCACCGGTCACGAGGATCCGGCGAAGCCCGAGTCGGCACTCGACTGGGCGGCGCTGGCGGCGTTTCCGGGCACACTCGTCGTGTACATGGGCGTCAAGCAGCTGCCGGCGATCAGCGAGCGCCTGATCGATTCCGGGCGCGACGCTCGAGAACCCGCAGCGGTGATCGAACGCGGCACGCTCCCGGACCAGCGAACGGTTCTCGCGACGCTCGCGACGATCGCCGAGGTCGCCGCCGCCGACGGGTATACGCGCCCCGGCGATCGCACTCTTCGGAGAGGTCGCGGCGCTCCGCGAGCGGTTGCGGTGGTCGGAGGGCCGGCCCCTGCACGGCGCGACGGTGGCGGTCACGCGCGCTCGAGCTCAGGCGAGCGAGCTCGCCTCGAGGCTGCGGGGGCTCGGCGCGACGGTCCTGGAAGCGCCCGCGATCAGGATCGCGCCGCTCGATCGGCACGTGCCCGAGCTCGGCCGCTACGACCTCTTGTGCCTGACGAGCCCGAACGGCGTCCGCTTGCTGTTCGAAGCACTCCAGGCATCCGGGCGCGACGCCCGCGCGCTCGCCGGCGCCCGGATCGCGGCGATCGGTCCGGGCACGGCGAGAGCGCTGCGCGAGCACGGGGTGACCGCCGACATCGTCCCCGAGCGGTTCGTCGCCGAGGGACTGGTCGAGGCGCTCGCGGACGTGCCGGTGGCGCGCGCGCTGATCGCCCGCGCGGCGCAGGCGCGCGACGTGCTTCCCGATGCGCTGCGAGCGCGGGGCGCCGAGGTCGACGTGCTCGCCCTGTACGAGACCGTCGCCGAGCCGCTGACCGAGACGCAGCTGGACGCGATCGCCGCCGCCGACTACGTGACGTTCACCTCGTCGTCGACCGTCACGTTCTTCTTCGACGCCGCCGGCGACCGCCTGCGGCCGGACACGAGGCTGGTCAGCATCGGGCCGGTGACGAGCAGCGCGCTGCGCGAGCGTGGCCATGAGCCGCACGTGCAGGCCGCGCGTCACGACATCGACGGCATCGTCGACGCGCTGGTCGCCGACGCCGCGCGATGAGCGAGCCTCCGGATCGCATCGCGAGCCGCCGCGAACAGAGCCGGGCTCGGCGGCGGCGACGGCGCCTGGCGGCGCTCGGCGGGTTGATCGGGCTCGTGCTCGTCGTCGCGATCGCCGTCGCGAGCATCGGCGGGAGCGGGGCGGCGCAGCATCAGCGCCCCCGCGCCGCGACGAACAGCGTCGTGTACGCCGGCCCGGTCGCCCCGAGGCACAGACTCAGCCAGCTCGATGCTCGCGGGATCACGACGATACGCCGGCTGATCCCGCTCGCCCTACCCGTTTACTGCGGCGGCGCGCGCGGCAATGCGCTGGCGTTCACGTTCGACGATGGCCCCGGCGTGTACACCCACTACGCGCTGAAGAAGCTGACTCAGGCCCATCAGCGCGCGACCTTCTTCGTCGTCGGCAAGAGCATCAACGCGTGGCCGGGCTGGCTTCCGCGAGAGCTCAAGATCGCGGCGCTCGGCGACCATACCTACACCCATCCCGACCTGCTCGGGCTCTCCCCGGCGGAGGTGGCCTCAGAGCTCGCGCGAAACAAGCAGCTGATCGAGCGTGAATCGGGCCAGTCCGTTGACCTGTTTCGTCCGCCCTACGGCGCGCAGAACGCGGTCGTGAATCAGATCGCCAAACGGCTCGGCCTGCTCGACATCATGTGGTCGTTCGATTCCCAGGATTCGCTCGGCGCCAACTACGCGGGGATCATCAAGAACGTGGAAGCGGACATGCGCCCGGGTGCGATCATCCTCATGCACGAGAACCGCGGGCAGACGATCCGCGCGCTGACGACGCTGCTGCCGGTGCTCCGGCAGCGTCATCTGCGGTCGGTCAGCCTTCCCGAGCTGTTCGCGACCGATCCTCCGTCGGTGGCGCAACTGCGCCAGGGGCTGGACGGCTGCCACGCCCCGCAGGAAAGCCTGCCCCCCGGCGCGGGCGCTTGAGCTGACGTTGAGCCAGCCGGTGATCACCTTCCTCTCCGACTACGGGCTCGACGACGACTTCGTCGGTGTCTGCCACGGGGTGATCGCGATGATCTGCCCCCAGGCCCGGGTGATCGACATCACCCACGGGGTGCCTCGCCACGACGCTCGCGCGGGGGCGATGATCCTCGGCGGGGCGCTTGGCTACATGCCGGCGGGTGTGCACCTCGCGGTCGTTGACCCCGACGTCGGCGCCGAGCGTCGCTCGGTCGCGCTGCGAGCCGCGGATCGCCGGCTGCTCGTTGGTCCCGACAACGGGGTGCTGATGCTCGCGGCCGAGCGCGCCGGGGGCGTGGTCGAGGCGGTGGACATCTCGCGATCACCGTTTCGGCTGGAGCCCGTGTCGGCGACGTTCCACGGGCGCGACGTCTTCGCTCCCGTCGCCGCGCAGCTCGCATCGGGAACGCCTCTAGGCGATGTCGGCGAACCATGCGATCCCGAGACGCTGGTGCGGATCGAGCTCCCGCGGGCCCGCCATGAGGACGGGATTCTGGTGGCCCACGCGCTGTACGTCGACCGGTTCGGGAACGTGCAGCTCGATGTCGGGCACGACGACCTCGCCGGCAGCGGACTGAAGCTCGGGCGCCGCGCGGAGCTCGAGCTCGGCTCCGGGCGCCGCCTCGAGGCGATCGTTGCGCGCACGTTTGCCGAGGCGCAGCCGGGCGAGCTGATCCTTTACGAGGACGCCTCCCGGCGCCTGGCCCTGGCGGTGAGCCATGGCGATGCCGCGGCGTCGATCGGCGTTGCGGTCGACGACGAACTGCGGATCGGGCCGGGATGAGCCTCGGGACACCCCGGCTGCACCTCGCGAGCACCGATTCGACCAACATCCGTGCCCGCGAGCTCGCCGCGCGCGGAGCGCCCCACGGGACGATCGTCACTGCCGGGCAACAGTCGGCCGGCCGCGGCCGCCAGGGGCGCGCCTGGTCCGCACCGCCGGGTCGCGCGCTGCTCTGCTCGCTGCTGCTTCGCGACCCGCCGAAGCTGCTGCCGCTCGCGGCGGGCGTCGCGGTCGCCGAAGTCGCGGGTCCCGATGCCCTGCTCAAGTGGCCCAACGACGTGCTGCTCGGCGGCCGCAAGGTCGCGGGCATCCTCGTCGAGGGGCGACCGCAGGAGCACTGGGCGGTGCTCGGCATCGGACTCAACGTCGCGCTGCGGGAGCGGGACTTCCCGCCGGAGCTCAGTGGGATCGCTGGGACGCTCGGGCTGGAGCCCGCAGCGATCACGCCCACGCTCGAGCGGCTGCTGGAAGCGCTCGAGCGATGGATCGCCGCGGACCCGCCGACCGTGCTCGACGGAGTGCGCGCCCGCGACGCGCTGCTCGGTCAGCCCGTCCGCTGGACGGGCAGAGAGGGAGTCGGGGCGGGAATCGACGCCGAGGGGCAGCTCGTCGTGGAGACCGCCACCGGCCGGGTGCACCTGGGAGCCGGCGAGGTCCATCTGCAGCGGTGAGCCGGGAGCTCAATGGCCCTCGCAGTAGTGATGTGCAAGCTGGGCGCCGAGCAGGTCAGCTCGCCCGAGCTAGTGGCACCACTAGGCTGCCGCCTCGGCGTCGTGCTCGGCCCCGGGGTCTCCCCGGCCCTCGTCCGCGTCATCTTCGAGCTCGTCGGGGTCGAGCTCGCCATTCTCCGGCGCGTCCTCCTCGCCATCCAACTCGAGCGCGGCCGCGCTGACAGCGCCTTCGGCCTCGCTCCCGTTGGTTGCGCCGACGGCCGCCTTGCGCCGGCGACGGCTCTTGCCCCGCCGGCCCTTGGGGAAGTTGCGCAGCAGCTCGCGGGCCAGCGCCGCCGGCTTGCGAGCCATGCGGGTACGGGCGCCGCGCAACGCCTCCTCGGCCTCCGGCGTGTGGGCGAGTGCCGCCGCAAGCAGCGCCGCGGACAGCCGGCGGTCCTCTTTGCGGGTGGCGTGGACGAGCCGGCGAGCGTTGCGGGCGTGGGCCGCCCCACTGGAATTGACGAGCAGGCCGAGCAGGCGCTTGGTCTCCGGCCAGCGGGCGACCGCGTACTCCTCGTGCACCTCGCGCGTGTACTCCGCCATCCTCCAGATCCACGCGTTGGCCTGATCGCGGCGGCCGATCCGGCGCTCGGCGAGTGCTTGGAGCATGATCTTGACGCCTTCGCGGCGCTCGTCGCGGGGCCAGCCGGCCATGATGTCGATCGCGGTGTCAAAGGCCTCGGCGTCGCGGCTGGCCGAGATCTCCTGGAGCGCGCGGAGGCGCAGTTGCGAATTGCGGTTGCGCTGCAGGGCCGTCAGCAGGAAGCGTCGCTTGAGCTCGCCGCCGCGATCGAAGTGGAGCATCGCCTTCGCACGACGCCAGCCGTTCGGCGCGACCCGCGCTCCCGCGAGCGCCGCCCACACGTGCTGCTCGCCGTAGTCCAGGTGCTCGACCGCGATCCGCCACAGCTCTCGCTCGAACACCTCTGCGCGCCGCTCCGGATCCGGTGTCACCGGCAGTACGCGGCGCTCGACGCGCACGCGCCGCCCGCGGCCGCGGCGGACCGGCCCGACGACGATCGCACCGCCGCGGTAGACGTCGCGGTCAAGCAGCGAATGGAGCGTGACGACCGGATCGTCGTGCTTGGTCGCCGGGTGCACGAAGTCGACGACGATTCCCGACTCCTTGCCCGGATGACGTCGCGTGACGCGGCCGACGCGCTGCTGGTAGATCCGCTTGGAGGCGGTGGGGGCGAGGTGCATGCAGATCGTCGCGCGAGGACTGTTCCAGCCCTCGGCGAGCAGCTGCGCGTTGACGAGCACGTCGATCTTGCCGCTCTCGTAGTCGGCCAGGATCCGCGCCAGCTGGCGCTTGGGCGTCTCGCCGGACACGCCCTGGGCCTTCATGCCCAGGTCGCGGAACGCCTGCGCGACGTTGTAGGCGTGACGCACGCCGGCGGCGTAGACGACGCCCGGCACGCCGTTGAAGCGGGTCTTGTAGAGGTCGGCGATCGCCAGGTTGAACGGCGTCTGATCGAGCAGCTCGGCCAGCATCTCCTGGTCGAATTCGGTGTCCACCTCGCCGCGGCGGAGGGGAACCTTGGCGATCGTCCGGACGCCTGGCCCGGGAGGGATCCGGATGCAGCGCAGGGGCGCGATCACCCCCCGGCGGGCGGCCTGGGCGAGATCGAAGCGCGAGGTCTGAGTGGGGAACAGATCGGTTACGTGGCGGGCGATCAGTGCGCCGGTCGCCGTCATCCCGATGAACACGGGTCCCGCCCAGCTGCGGATCGCGGCGGAGGTCTTCTCGCCGAGCGCGGTGTGGGCTTCGTCGCAGATCACGATCGCATAGGCGTCGGAGATCCGTCCCGCGTTGCGGACGAACCACTGGTAGGTCTCGACGGTGACCGGGCCCTTCGCCGAATCCTTGCCGTCGAGCAGCGGCGCACAGATCCGGTCGCGGTAGCCGCGGTCGCGGAGCTCGCCGTTGAACTGATCGACGAGGTTGCGGCGGTGGGTGAGGATCAGCACTCCGCCGGTGCGCGAAGCCTCGACGAACCCGAGCGCCGCCACCGTCTTGCCGGCACCGGTCGCATGCTCGAACCAGAAGCGCCGCGCCGCGTTGGGATCCTCGGGCTGCTCATCGAGCTGGAGGTCCGCGTCGTCCTGCCAGTCCTGCGGCTCCTCATCCTCATCGGCTTCGCCGTCGTCGAGGTCCTCGTCCTCGTCCTCCTCGCCGGGAATCGCACTGGAGGCCAGCTGGGCGGGCTCGGCAGGCGGCGAGGAGCCGTTGCCGGCGCCCCAGCCGTTGCCGTTTCGCTGGACCTCGGCGAGCAGCGCGGTCAGGGTCCCCGACAAGGCGTCGACCTGATGGGCGGACAGGACGGTGCCGTCGGCCAGATGCGGCTCCTCTTCGGAGAGCAGCCGCTCGAGGCCGAGCAGCAGCGAGAACCTCCGCCGCCACTCGATCGAAGGCACGGTCGCCCCCGCTTCCACCTCCGCCAGCGCAGCGTCGAGCGCCCGGCGTCGTGCGGACCCGGGAGCTAGGGCATCTTCGAGCGTCTCGCCCTCGTACACGAACCGCTCACGTGTGAGCAACTCTGCACGGGCGATCGCTGCAGGACTGGGGAAGGTGGTGGAAGCACCCATGAAGATTGTGGGGTTACGTCAGAACGTGCGAGTCGCGGCGGTACTTCGAAGCGACTCAAGCAGTACCGGCAAGCGCCGTGTCCGGCGAGGCAGCCCTCGCATAGCGTTACCCCTCACCGGCTCTGGCTTAGAGGATAGCGACATTTAAGCAGATGGGGATTGTGTTAACGCGCCGCAAGCTTGGCCGGGCAGATCGGGCGGCTATGCACCGGGCGCGAGCAGGGCGTGTGGCAAGCTGTCGGCCGTGGTAGCGCTGCGCATCGCACCCTTCGTGATCGTCGCCATTCTGGCGCTTGCCGGGTGCGGAAGCCACGCCCGCAGTGCCGCGCCACGCGCGAGCACGGTGGCGGTCGCCTTCAAGGGCTCGCCGCCGCCGCTCGCTTCGCTGCACGAGCAGGCCAACCAGCTGCTGGGTGGGGGTGTCACGGCGTTCAACGCCCGCCTGAGCGCGCTCCACGGATACCCGGTCGTCGTCAACATGTGGGCCTCGTGGTGTGAGCCGTGCCAGTCGGAGTTCCCGTCCTACCAAAAAGTGGCCGTCGCCTACGGTCGCAAGGTCGCGTTCCTCGGACTCGACGCCAAGGATCAGAACTCCGCGGCCGCAGCCTTCCTGCGCAAGTTCCCGGTCACCTACCCGAGCTACACCGACCCCCGCGGAGGCATCGCCTCGGCGATGCACGCGTTCGCGGCGTACCCCCAGACCTTCTTCTACGACCGTACGGGGAAGCAGGTTTACGACAAGGCGGGCCCGTACCTGAGCGTGCAGTCGCTCGAGCAGGACGTTCAACGCTACGCGCTCGGATGAAGAACGTGGCTCCCTACGAGGTTCGCCGCGTCCGCGACGGCGGCGAGATGAAGGCGGCGCTCCGGCTCCGCTACGACGTCTTCTGCGTCGAGCAGGGTGTGCCCGAGCACGAGGAGCTCGACGGACGCGACGGCGAGTCGATTCATCTCGTGGCGGTCTCGAACGGCGAGATGCTGGGGGTCTGTCGGGTGCTGATGATCGGAAACACCGCGCAGTTCAGCCGCCTTGCCGTCCGGGCCTCGGTCCGGCGCCAGGGGATCGCGACCGCGTTGCTGAACGCCGCCGACTCGGAGACGCTGGCTGCCGGGGGGCGAAGGCTCGTGCTCCACGCGCAGACGTACGCGCGGCCGCTGTACGAGACCGCCGGATATCGGGTCCGGGGACGCGAGTTCACCGAGGCGGGGATCGAGCACATCGCGATGGAGAAGCAGCTTTGAGGGCCGGGGCTGCTCTGGGGGCGAAGGCTTGCGTGAGGGCGAAGGCTTGCGTGAGGGCCGGGGCGCGCTAGTGGCACCTCCCGCAAATTCGTTGCCGATTCGCGGCTGCAAATCTTCGCCTGGCGGCGTCCTCGGATTCCGTCGTAGCGCTGCTACGACGGAATCCTGCGTCCTTGCCATGCTCGATTTTCGCTCGCGAATCAGTCAACGAATTTCCCGGAGGCACCACTAGGTGCCGGAGCTGCGGATCGATCCGCTGACCGGCTACCGGGCGATCGTCGCCGGTGAGCGGGCCACCCGCCCCGGGGGAGGGCTCTCCGCCACCCCGGCGCCGGCGCTCGATCCTGAAACCGATCCGTTTGCTGAGGGCCACGAAGATCGCACTCCGCCCGAGATCTACGCCGTGCGCCCGAACGGCGGCCCCGAGAACGCACCCGGTTGGACCGTGCGGGTCGTCCCGAACCTCTACCCGGCGCTCAGCGAGTCCTCCGACGAACCCGAGCCGCAGGCCAACAAGGACCTGTTCTGGGCGGCCCCGGCGCGCGGCTACCACGAGGTGATCATCAACTGCCCGCAGCCCGTGATCTCGCTGAGCGAGCTTCCGGTCGAGCAGGTCGCCGCCGCGATGGATGTCTGGCGCGAGCGAATCCGGGCGCACGAAAGCTCCTCATTCGTGCACGTGATCGTCAACGAGCGGCGGGAGGCGGGAGCGTCGCTGCCCCACAGCCACGCGCAGCTCTACGCGCTCGACTTCGTACCCGCGGCCGTCGCCCGCGAGCGCGAGCGCTTCAGTGCCTATGCGGTGCGCACGATGGGAGGAAATCTGCTGGCCGACCTGGTGCAGGAGGAGGTCCGTCAGCGTGAGCGGATCGTGGCGATCGACGACGACACCGTGCTGATGGCCCCGTACGGCGCCCGCGTCCCGTACCAGCTGATGATCGCGCCACGCCGGCCGCGGAGGCGCTTCGAGGACGACGGCCCGACAGGAGCGG
The DNA here is from genome assembly GCA_963837385.1 of uncultured Solirubrobacterales bacterium. Lineage (GTDB taxonomy): Bacteria > Actinomycetota > Thermoleophilia > Solirubrobacterales > Solirubrobacteraceae > Palsa-465. The sequence continues at coordinate 15,095 of CAWIMZ010000014.1, read as the reverse complement.
CGATGCTCAGAGACGCGCTCGGGCGGCTGACCCGGCGCCTGGGAGCCGTCCCGCCGCTGAATCTCTGGGTCCGTACAGCCCCGCGTGGTGCGGAGCAGTTCTGCTGGCGGATCGACATCCTGCCTCGGCTGACCCACCTTGCGGGCCTCGAACTGGGGGCCGGGGTGAACCTGAACATCGTCGCCCCCGAGCAAGCCGCGGCGGAGCTTCGCGACGGCCACTAGCCCCGTGCGAGCTCTCGTCCAGCGCGTGACTCGCGCCTCGGTCGCGGTCGGCGGCCAGCCGATCGCCGCGATCGGTCCCGGGCTGCTCGTGCTGCTCGGCGTCGGCGGCGAGGACTCACGGCGCGACGCCGACTGGCTGGCGGAAAAGGTGAGGTCGCTGCGGGTGTTCCCGGACGGAGACGGGCGGATGAACGAGCCGCTCGGGGGGCGGGAGGTTCTGTGCGTGAGCCAGTTCACGCTGTACGGCGACGTCCGCCGCGGCAACCGCCCGAGCTACGTCGCGGCCGCCCCGCCTGAGCAGGCCGAGCCGCTGTACGAGCGATTCTGCGATCAGCTGGGCGCCCAGCGGGGCGTGTTCGGCGCGCAGATGGAGGTCGAGCTCGTAAACGACGGGCCGGTGACGTTGCTGGTGGAGTCGCCGGGGCGATGAGCCGCTAGAGACGGCCGGCGCGTTGCAGGAGTATTACGAGGACCTCTGGGAGCGCTTGCCCGAGCAGCTGGCGCCGCCCGACTTCGAGCGACGGATGTCGTTCCTCCGGCGGGAGGTCGATGGCGGTGATCGGGTGCTCGATCTCGGCTGCGGGAGCGGCGAGTTCACCGCCGCGCTCGCCGCCGCCGGGGTGAGGACGGTCGGCGCCGAGGTCGCGCGGGCCGCCGTGCGGCGCGCGCAGGCGCGCCATCCTTCGCTCGAGTTCGTGCTCGTGCCGATCGACGGGCCCCTGCCGTTCGACGACGGGACCTTCGACGTGGTCTGGGCGAGCGAGGTGATCGAGCACATCGCCGATACCGCGCGCTGGCTCTCGGAGGTCAGGCGGGTGCTCGCGCCCCGCGGGAGGCTGTTGCTGACGACGCCCTCCCACGGGCGCCTGCGGGTGGCGCTGCTCGGCGTCGAGCGCTTCTCCGAGCCGCTCGGTGATCATCTGCACCTGTACACCCGCCGGTCGCTGGCGGAGGTTCTGGCGCAGTTCGGATTCGGCGAGGTCTCGGTCCGGACCGTCGGCGGGCCCCCACTGATGAGGCGGATGCTGATTGCGCGCGGGGTGAGGTGAGGCGCCGAGGGGCGGTCAGGCGCCGAGGGGAGGTGACGCTCCGAGAGGTGGTGAGGCGCCGAGGGGCGGAGATTGACCGCCGAGCCGGTGGACCTACCCCCGCGTGGCGCCTACCCTGGCACCAGAGCGCCGATGAAGATCGCGATCCTTGGCACGAGGGGCATTCCGGCTTCCTACTCCGGCTTCGAGACCGCCGCCGAGCAGCTCGCCCACAGGCTGACCGCGCGCGGGCACGAGGTGATGGTCTACTGCCGGCCGCACGTCGTCGACCGCCGCTTACCTCAATACAAGGCGCTCGGCTCGTTCATCTCCGCACGGTCCAGAACAAGTATCTCGACACGTTCGTGCATACGTTTCTGTCAGCCGTTCACGCGGCCCGGGTGGCGAAACCCGATGTCGCGCTGTTCTTCATCGCCGGCAACTCGCCGCTCTGCCTGATCGCCCGCTGGGCATCGATTCCGGCGGTGATCAATATCGACGGATTCGACTCGGATCGGCGCAAATGGCCCACGTGGGCGAAGGCATACCTGCGCTTTGCGGAGCGCACCGCCCCGCGCTGGGCTGACCGCGCGATCACCGATAGCCATTCGGTCGCGGAGCTCTTCGAGCAGCGGTACGGCAGCCGGATCGGCGTGGTGCCATACGGCGTCGATGACCCCGGACACGACGGGACCGAGACGCTCGAGCGGCTTGGGCTCGAGCCCGGCAAGTACATCCTGTTCGCCGGGCGGCTCGAGCCGGAGAACAACCCCCACCTGCTCGTAGAGGCGTTCGCGCAGCTCGGCGCGGAGCGCGCCGGCGCGTTGAAGCTCGTGATCGTCGGCGACGCGCCATACGCCCGCGGCTACATCCGGCGGCTGTGGCGGGCGGCCGGACCCCGCGTGATCTTCCCGGGCTACGTGTTCGGCCGCGGCTACTGGGAGCTTCAGCGCCACGCGTACCTCTTCTGCGCGCCGACCGAGGTCGGCGGCACGCACCCGGTGATCCTCGAGGCGCTGTCGGCCGGCAACTGCGTGCTCGTCAACGACCACCGCCCGAACGTCGAAACGGTCGGCGACGCCGGGATCTACTTCTCCGGCCGGGCCGGCGTGAAAGACCTCACAGCCCAGCTCGAGCGGCTCCTCGACGATCCCGAGCTCGTGCTCGAGTACCGCTCCCGGGCGCTGAAACGAGCGCAGCAATACTCCTGGGAAGCCGTCACCGATCAGTACGAGCAGCTTCTGAGGGCAGTTTGCGAGGCGCGCGGCCCGGGGCGCCTGCCGTCGTCCCTGATCGATCAGCAGGCCGCGCCGCGCGGTCCCGCAGGCAGTCGCTCAGCGCGACCGTAGCGCCTGGGCCAACTCGGTCTGGATCGTCGGATCGGTGCGGTCGAGCTGCCGAGCCCTCTGAAGCGGCCCGACTGCACCGCGGCCATCGTTGACCTGAAGCTCGTAGTCGCCGAGGTGAAACCACGTCTGCGGGTTCTGCGGTTGCAGGCTGACGGCGCGCACGAACTCAGTACGAGCCCCGTCGCGGTCACCCGCCCCGAGGTAGATCTCGCCGAGCTCCCACAGCGGCTCGGCCGCGAGCGGATTGCGGGCCACTGCGGCGCGGGCATCGGCGGTGGCCGCCTGCGTGTCGCCGTGCGCGAGGGCGGTGATCGCGCCCGCATCGGCGTCGGCCGAGCGCAGCGGCTGCCAGATCGCCCATGCGCCGACGATCGCGAGCCCGACGATTGCGACGATCGCCGCACCTGCGGCCGGGCGCGAGGTGAGCCGCCGGCGCTGCGAAATCCGCCCGACCGGTTCGGTCACTGGCCCGCGGCCCGCGAGCCAACCCGCGCACACCAGCGCCGGGACCGCCGTTCCCGGGATGAACCAGGTCCAGTCGATCGCCGAGTGGATCCCGAAGATGATCACGATGACGAGCAGGGTGAGTAGGCCGGCCTGCTCGGCCTCGTGACCGGGTGGAGCGCGGAACCGGGCCCGGGCGCCGACGGACCGCCCGGCGGCGATGAACCACGCGACCAGCAACCCGAGGTTCAGGGCCAAGCCGATCAGGCCCAGATCGGCAAACGTCTCGACGACGTAGCCGTGGGCGTTGTCGACCTGCTCGGAGTCGGTGCTGTAACGCGTACGGGCGATCCCGAAGCCCGCGGCGCCCACCCCTTCGAGCGCGTTGTGCTTGCCGACGGTGATCGCCTCGCTCCAGTAGCGCGACCGGCTGTTGCCGAGATTCGTGAGCCGGCTCGAGTTGTTCTTGACGACCGCGTTGGTACTGGTCAGCGTGCTCCACAGGTGCGAGACCTCGCCGGTCAGCCCCCGCGAGGATGCCGCCAGTCCGCCGATTGCCGCGAGCGGCACGAGCGCGACCAGCACGACCAGCCCGGTCCCGATCCGCCGCTGCAGCTCGGCGGGCAGCGTGACGCGGTCGATCGCATACGTGGTGGCGAATCCCGCGATCGTCGTCAGCGCCAGGACCACGAGCAGGACGACGCCGAACGTGTGCCCAGCAGCGGTCCGGGGCGCGAGCGCGACGTAGTCATGGGTGAGCGCGTGAGTCGTCAGTGCCCACAGGGAGATCGCGGCGCCGCCCGCGGCTCCGACTGCGAGCACCAGCGCGCCACGCAATCTGAGCGGCACCACTGCAAACCAGAGGGCCATTCCGATCACGGTGGCCGCGACGGCGCCCCGCGAGTAAGAGAGGATCAGGACCGCCAAGAGCACCGAGATGGCCGGTGTCGCGAGCGCTCCGGTGACACGCCCGCGCTCCCGGCGCGCTCCGGCCCATACGCACGCCGGGAGCCCCATCGCGGCCATCAATCCGGTCGCGTTCCAGTAGTCAAACGGCGCTCTCAGGCGCCCGTACAGCTCGCCCGGATCGAGCGTCGCCGGGAACACCTTGACGAGCAGCGCCCAACCGCAGACGACGGCAGCGAGCAGCGCAATCGCACCCACCAGTCCGGGCCAGCGGGCCGGAACCAGGCGCGCGAGCGCGAGGGCACCGCCGAACGCCAGCAGGTAGGCGAATGCCTGATCGGCGGTCTGCCAAGAATTCGCCGGCTGAACCGACCATGCGATCGAGATCGCGCTGAGCGCGGTCACGGCGGCGAACGCGAGCAGCGTTCCGCCCCCCCAGAGGCGGCCGCGGGCGCCGGCCACGACTACAGCGACCGCCAGCCCGGCGCCGATCAGGACCAGGATGATCTCAGCCCAGGTGTTCTGTCCGAGTCCGTCCGTGCCGAGATCGGTACCGCCGCGCGTGATGAACGCGAGCAGGGTCAGTCCTGCAGCGAGCACGAGGCCGAACGCTGCATCGGCGCCCGGGCGCGAAGCGACCGCGCGAGAATCGTGTGCTGTCTCGGGCGGTCCAGGCGCGGCGCCCTCGGGCGCCGTGGCAAGAGACGACACGGTCCGCGAGATTAGCAACGAGCCCTCACGGAAGCGCCAGGGCATCGCGGTACGCCTGGACGGTCTCCTGCCCGCAACGCGGCCACGTGAAGTGCTTCTCCACCGTGCCGCGGGCAGCTCGCCTGAGCCGCTCGAGTCCGTCTTGATCGGCAAGCAGGCCGGCGATTTGCTGTGCGAGCGCGCGCGGATCTCTTGGTGGCACGAGCATGATGCCCTCGCCGGCGGCCGCGATCTCGGCAGGTCCGTCTTCGCCTTCGCAGCCGATCGCGGGGGTCCCGCCGGCCATCGCCTCCACGTACGCGACGCCGAATGCCTCATCGACGCTCGGGAGCACGAACAGGGAGGCGGATTGGGCTAACGCGACGGCCTCGGCCGGGGCTAGCTGACCACGGAACTCGACGCGGTGCTGGAGGTCGCAGCGAGACGGCCAGGGACGCGAGCCGCTCGCGCTCGGGGCCGTCGCCAACGATCACGTAGCGCAAGTCAGGATGGCTGTCCCTGAGCAGGTGAAGCGCGGCGATCACATCGGCGTTTCGCTTGCGGGCCACGAGGTGGCCGACGGAGACCAGCGTCGGCGGCCCGGGTCGCTCGGGGGGTGCTTGCGGCAGGTCGGCACCGAGGTGCACGACGCGGACCTGGCGCGCGCCGTGCTCGCGACAGCGCCGCTCGGTGCCCGCGCTGTTGGCCAGCACGAGCCGCGCGTGCGCGAGCGTCTTCCTGACCGAGGGGGTGTCGGCGTGGGAGCCGTATACGTCCCCACCGTGGACGGAGACGAGCAACCGGGCGCTCGAGGATGCCCTGCGGACAGCGTCGCCCGCGGGCACTGCGTAATGGGCATGCACCAGATCGAACGGGAACGTCGCGCGGACCGCGCGCAGCGCCCTGGCCAGCAGCGGCGCCGCCCACGCTCCCCACGAGCCGTAGCTCCACGGACGGGGCGGCGAGAGGTAGCGGACGTAGTCGACCTTCAGACCGTCGAGCTCCGCCGCTCCCGGCTGGCGGAGCGGCCTCGCGATCGCGCCGCGGTCGCCTGCGCGCAGCGCCCCGAGCGAGGGCAGCGGACGGTGCAGGACGAGCACCCGGACCTCGGCGCCCGCGTCCCGAGCGGCGATCGCCTGCCGGTGCGACCAGATTCCGAGCACCGGGATCCCCGGCGCGGGGGTAGTACTCGGCGACGACCAGAACCCTCATCTCCAGCCCCTGTGGGTCGTGAGCGTCTGCTGCGCCTCAATCGCCGTGACGTACGGGCGGTCAGAGAGAAAGCTGCGGGCCTCGTCGACCGCCGCCCGGCGGTCGTAGGAGGCGGCGATCCGGCGCAGGCCGTGGCGAATTGGAGTGGCGTCGATCACGCCCAGGCGCCAGCCCTGCTCGCGCGCGATCGCCGACCAGTTGGCGTCGAGCCCCCAACCGGCCCTGAGCGGGGGGAACGGAAGCAGCGCGTCGAACGTCGCGGCCTGGAGCCCGACCACCGGGCCGATCTCGACGAAGTTCGTCTCTCGCACGACGCTGTCGTGGCGACGTCGGGTGACCTTCCAGGCCGCGTGTGAACGGCGGGCGTGGGCCGGCTGCGCGAGCCGGAGCGAAAAGCGCTCGGCGAGGAAGATGAACTCGTCGAGGAACCCTCGCGGGAGGGCGGCGTCGTCGTCCACGATCAGCAGCCAGTCCTGAGCTGTCGTCGCATGCGCCTCGAGCAGATCGTTGAGGTTCTCGAACTTTCCCCGGTCCCCGGCGCTCGTGGCGGCAAAGGTGACGTGGTGGCGAGAGCGCCGAGCTCCTCGCGCGCCGCGGCGAGGACGTTCGGCACGTCGGTCCGCTCGACCGCAAGCGCCAGCACGCGCCGTCGCGGCCACCTTTGCGCGGCGCGCCGGAGCCGCCATGGCTCCAGGCGGCCCATTCGGCTCAGGTCTTCGAGCGCGTCGGCGAGCACCGCCGACGTCGTGGCGCGGATGCCGGACACCTCCCCGCTGGTGCCGGAGAGGAAGTCGTCCTGCTTCATGGCCGTCGCTCCGCCAGCGTCTCCCGTACGCGTCCCGCCGTTTGCGCGACGAGCACGATCCCGATCGCACAGCGGCGCCTGACGATGTGCCATATGCAGCCGGCGAGCGTCCTCAGCTCGCCGGCGAGCGACGGGGCGGTGCCCTTGCGGACATCGTTGCGGCGAGCGGTCCGTCCGAGCGTATAGGCAGCGCGCGCGAGCGCGCGAACGGTCGCGTCGGCTGCGCGTACGGCGGTGATCGAGGCCGGCATCGGCGAGATAGCGGATCCGGCCACCGGCGGCGGAGTAGCGACGCTCCCACTCCTCCTCCTCTCCGCGCCCGGTGATCGTCTCCTCAAAGCGACCGACCCGCTCGAAGCGCGCGCCGCCTGATGGCCATGTTTGCGCTCCAAACGAGCGAGATGTCGCGATCCCAAGGGCCGTGCTCGAGCGTCGTGATCGGCGCCGACTCGCGTCCGCAAGCCCTCGGTCCACCGCCTTCGAGGCGGGGGCGGATCGGGCCTCCGAACACGTCGTAGTCAGGCGCCGCCTGCACTCCGCCGAGAAGCGTGTCGAGCCAGCCCGGCGGCGCCTCGACATCGTCATCGATGAACACGATCAGATCGCCGTTCGTGGCGTCGATGGCCGCGTTGCGCGCGGCGTTTGCCCCTGATGCTGCCGGCAGAGCCAGGAACCTCGCTCCGTGGCGCTCAGCCACGGCTGCCGCGGACGGATCGGGACCGTCGCTTACGACCAGCACCTCGGCGCCTGCACTTCTCACCTGTGGCATCACCGAAGCGAGCGCGACGTCGAGGTAATCGGAACGGGCCCTGGTCGGGATCGCGATCGAAGCTGTCGGGCGCATCGGACAGGCCGAGATCGTGCATGCGCCGCGTCTCGACGCGGTTAGAGCGTTCGATCGCGCGCGCCGGTGACGAGCCAGCTGGCCGGCGAACGCTCGTACGAAGCGGGGGTTGTAGCGCAGGTACCGCCGCCACAGCCGCCGGGGCTCTTGCGCGAGTCGGTAGGCCCATTCGAGTCCGGCTCTCCTGGAGCCAGTTGGGGGCCTGGGGAACGAGCCCGGCGTGGAAGTCGAACGCCGCGCCGACGCCGATCAGCACCGGCGCCTCGAGTTCGGAGCGCAGGCGCGCCATCCACTTCTCCTGCTTCGGCACGCCGATCCCGACCCACACGACGTCGGCGCGAGAGCTGTTGATCTCCGCGACCACAGCGGCCTGCTCCTCCTCGGTGAGCGGGCGATGTGGCGGGGAGTACCCGCCGACGATCCTGACTCCGTCGTAGCGCTGGCGGAGGTTGAGCGCGAGCTGAACGAGCGCGCCCTGGTTGCGGCCACCGTAGAGATAGAAGCGCCGTGGGGGGCCAGACGCCGCCCGCGCGCAGGCTCGCGCCATCAGCTCGGGTCCGTATACGCGGTCACGGAGCGAGTGCCCGAGCGCGTTGATCGCCCACACCAGCGGCTGCCCGTCGGGGACGTTGATCGACGAGCCGAGCAGGGCCGCGCGCAGCTCAGGATCCTCCCGCGAGGCCATCACCGTGTGGACGTTGCAGACGCACACGTAGCCGCGATCGCGCGTCTCGACCATCGCGTCGATCCAGTCCAAGCTCTGCTCGTAGTCGATCAGGGCAAGGGGAACGCCGAGCACGTCAACCGTGCCAGGGAGGGCGACCGAGGTTGCCTGGGATTGAACCGGACTCTGGGAGTGCATGCGGATGTTCCGTAGAGGCGGACTGAAACCGCGTCGGACCGGAAGGCTAGGGGCTCAAACGGAATTGCGGCGCTGTGGTTGCGTTCTTGCTTCGCGCAATACCGACCTAAGAGCGGCGGTTTTTCCGGAAACCCCTGTCCCTTTTTTGCTCTGCGCGTTATGCTGTGCTTTGACAAGGAAGTCAATCCGACTCGCGAGTATCGCCCCCTTTCTCGCGAGTCTCGGACGGCCCCCAGCCCTACCAGGGTCGTCCTTGGTTGGGCCCGTGCCGCTCATCGCGGTACGGGCCCGCCACGCCCATTGCAGGGGTTGCCCTAGCTGGCCCGAACGACGACGAGGCTGTCAACTTCCTCGGCGATCTTCCAGCCGGAGCCGTTGCTTCGGAACACCTCGTTCACCACCGAGGTCGGGCCGGGGCCACCCGTGCCGTCGGCCCGGTCGGCGCGGGCGTCGTGGAACGCCACTGCTCCGCCTGGGGCGACATGGGGATGCCATACCTCCCAGTCCTCCCGACAGCCGCCCGGGCTGTGATCGCCGTCGATGAATACGAGGTCAACGGGACCGGCGGTCCACGATCGACCGACGTCCTGACTGCGGGCAAGATGCCAGCGGACCTCCGGTCCACCACGTCGGGTCGCCCGCCAGATCGCGATTCGGGTGGCAGCCGGAGTGGCGTTCCATCCTGGCCGCAGCGCCCAGCCGCTTTCGTCGACGAACGGGTCGACGAGATGAAGCTCGCCTTCGCGGCCGAGCCCGCGGCACAGGACCAGCGCCGAGGAGCCCTCGTAGACGCCGAGCTCGACGACGCGCCGGGCCGTGGTCGCCAACCGCGCGAGTACGTGCGCTTCCGCGGGCGTGTGCATCGGACGGGGCGGGATAAGCCCCGCGCCGAGCGCGAGCGCGCGTACACGCGGATCGTTTCGAAGCGCGTCTGGGGTGAGTCGGCGAAGCGCCTGGGGAGCGGCCATGCGATCAGATTAGAGGCGAGGGTGCTTGGGAAGCTCTCGGAACCGCTCGACCGAGCGTCGCCCTAACCTGTCCTAATCGTGACCGACTGTGTTGTCACCGGAGGGGCGGGCTTCATCGGATCGAACCTGGTCGATGGGCTGTTGGCGCGCGGGGACCGGGTCACCGTGATCGACAACCTCTCTACCGGTAAGCGATCGAATCTCGAGCCGGGCTCAGGGCCGGGGCGAGGCTGGAGGTTGCCGATGTCCGCGATGCTGGGGCAGTCGGCGAGATCGTCGTGCGTGCACGGCCGGAAGTGGTCTTTCACCTTGCCGCGCAGATCGACGTGCGGCATTCAGTCGAGAACCCCGCCGCAGACGCGCAGGTCAACGTCCTCGGCACGATCGCTGTGCTCGAGGCCGCTCGTGAGGTCGGCGCGCGCCGGGTCGTCAACACGTCGACCGGCGGCGGCCTTTACGGCGACGCGGACCTGCTGCCAACGCCGGAGGACTACCCGATCAGGCCCCTTGCCCCCTACGGTCAGGGCAAGTTCGCCGCCGAGGGCTACTGTGAGCTGTACACGCGCCTTCACGGACTTTCGACGGTCTCGCTGAGGTACGGCAACGTCTACGGGCCGCGCCAGGATGTTCACGGCGAGGCGGGGGTGGTCGCGATCTTCTGCGGTCACCTCGTGGAGGGCCGCCGGCCCACTGTCTTCGGCGACGGGCGCCAGACGCGCGACTGGGTCGAAGTCGGCGACGTCGTGCGTGCGAACTTGCTCGCCGCCGACGCTGACCTCATCGGCCCGGTGAACATCGGTTGGGGGCAGGAGACGTCGGTGCTCGACCTGCTTTCGGCACTGGGAGACGTGGGTGGCGGTCTCGGGTTCAGCGGCGAGCCCGAGTTCGCGCCGGAGCGCCCCGGCGAGGTCCGGCGCAGCTGTCTCGATGTGGAGCGGGCTCGGCGGGAGCTGGGATGGGAGGCTCGCGTGGAGCTGCGGGAGGGGTTGGCGCGGATCTTGGCTGGGCTGTGAATGCCGGTGTCGCTGCTTGCCTCGATGCGCGAGTTGCTCTGAGCGGACATCGCTTGCGGCTCGTCCGGGGAGTCGAGCAGCCGTGTCGAGATGCTCCGCCACCGCGGCGATCAGGTCCTGTGCCCGGTCTGCGGCAGCCGGTTCGAGCGCTTCAAGGACGATTGGAACCGGAGCAACGCCCTTTGCTGGCGGTGCGGCTCGCACGAGCGCCATCGCGCGCAGTGGCTGTTCTTGGCGCGCCGGCCGGAGCTGCTTGCGCTCCGCGCGGTCGCTGCTGCACTTCGCACCGGAGTGGTGCTCTGCGCCAGCGATTCTCGCGGATCGCTGGGCTCCGATACGTGACTGCCGACCTTTCCCAGCCCGGGGCCGATCTGCAGCTCGACCTCACCGCGCTCGACCTACCGGACGAAAGCTTCGATGCGGTCATCTGCTCGCACGTTCTCGAGCACATCACCGATGACGCGGCGGCGATGCGTGAGCTGCGCCGCGTGACGGCGCCCGGTGGCTGGTGTTTGGTGATGGTGCCACTCGATCTGAGTCTTGGGCGAACGTTCGAGGATCCGTTGATCGTTGAACCGTCGGAGCGCGAGCGCGCGTTCTGGCAGCACGACCATGTCCGGCTTTATGCGCCGGATATCGGCGAGCGGCTGAGCGGCGGTCGGGTTTGAGGTGGCGCGGATCCAACCCGTCCAGGAGTTCGGGGCTCGGGCGGTGAAGCGCTGCCGGATCGGCGAAGCCGACGATATCTGGCTCTGCCGGCCGAGGTGAGCTGACCGCTGCGTTCCACGACGGTCGAAGAGCGGCGCGGCAGGCTCAAATGCTGATAGTCCTAGAGATTCTCGGCCACCCGCGGCGCCTCGCGGGTGAAGACCCACCACCCGAGCGCGAACGCGAGGGGGATGAGCGCCAGCGCGATGGCCATGCGTAGCGCGCCGCCGGCCGCGCCGCGCCGTGGCAGCTGACGGTGGACGCATGCGGGTCGATGAACGCGTGGACCCCATCTGCGTGGATAGAACGTGGCGATCGGGTTAAAAGAGCCATGTGCTCGAATTGGGCGCGCGATGTGCTCGAATACTTGTTATCGCTCGCGACGTACATGATCGGCGAGCAGTAAAACAGGCTCTGGGCAGCACCTCCCAGATCGGCTGCACGTCCCGGAAGCGGACGTACAGAGCCGAAAGCAACATCCCGAGTGCCGGTCGCCAGACATCAAGGAGCGAGCGCGATCGGAACCATCTCCAGCCACCTGACCGTCGGTGTGATCCCGTTCGCCAGCGCGAACACGATCACCGCGATGAAGTTCATGCCGAGGTTGAAGACCGCCGTCAGCGACACCGCCAGCGGCACCACCATCCGCGGGAAAGCGCACCTTGCGCAGCAGCGCCTCGCGCTGGACCAGGCACGGGACGCAGCCCCCGGTCGCCTCGGCGAAGTAGGTCCAGAGCACGATCCCGGTGAGCAGATACACCCCGTAGTGGGGTACGCCCTTGCCGAGCTGAAGATCTGGGTGAAGACGACGTAGATCACGCCGAAGAACAGCAGCGGTCGCATCAGCGACCACAGCGTAGCCGAGGACCGAGCCGAAGTAGCGCAGCTTGAACTCGGTCCGCGCGAGCGTCAGCGTGAGCTCGGCGAACCGGCGTACGCTCCCTCCGACGGCCGACGGACCGAAGCTGCCAACGGACGCGGTGCTCACGGAGGCAGGAGAGCTAGCAAGCAAGTGGGCACTGCAAAGCCCTCTCGTCTGGTCCCGTCGCTGCCCTCCGAGTCCGCGGCTAAGCGGAAGTTTTCGCTTGTGGAGCGCGATTTAGCCTGCAAGCGGCTGGTTTTTGCCGATCCGGGAGCGGTGTGCGTCTGTCTACTTGCCGAGCTTGACACCGAGCAGCTCGAAGGCCTCGGCTTGTAACTCGGTCGGGGTAGTTAGACGGATGAAGGTGGCGTCACTGTCGCCGATCCGCACCTCGTTGCGGCACAGCGTGCCGAGATCCTTGAGGAGGTCCTCGAGGCTATGCGCTGGCTGGCCGGTGGTGGTGCGGGCGCTGCCGGCCTTCGCGGCGGCCTGGGGCGATCGTTTCGCGGGCGCGATCGGGTCGGCGGGAGCGAGTGGCGTGTCGTCGCAGAACAACATCGGAGCGAGCCGGCTGGCGAGCTCGTGTTGGACATAGCGGGCGAGCATGCAGATGAACACGTGCGCGCGGACGCGATCGTCGAGGCGGTGGTGCACGGGCCGGATCTCAAGCGGCGTTTTCATCTGCCGAAACGATTGCTCGTTGACTTTGAGCTGCTTGTAGGCGCGCACGACCGCAGCGGCGCCGATCCGGCTGGCCGGCTCGGCGGTGCGCAACACGTAGATACCATCAAGCAGCGCTTCCTCGTCGATTTGCGGCTGGTTGCGCTGGTAGCTAAACGCGCCGTCGGTGATCTGCAGGGTGAAGTGTTTGGCCATCTTGCGCTTATTGACAACACGCCCGGCACGCTCGCCGATGTTTCCCGCGTCGGCGCCGTTGAGCCTGCCGCGCTCGCCCTCGACCATCTGCTTGACCTTCGCCAGGTCGGCCTCGGTGAGCGTTAGTAGGTCGGCGCGCTTGCGCGCGCGCTCGGCCGCGATCGCGGGGTTGCGGCAGATGACCAGCCGCTCGCCCGGGAATTGCGGGGCGGTGACCTCGCACAGCCCTTGCTCGTCAAACAGCGACAGCTGAAAGTGCGGCGCGAGCGTGAGCTTCTGGATCTGCGGGGCCCTGAGCGCGGTGATGAACCCGACGTCCTGCTCTTTGAGCGCCTTGACTCTTGCTTCGGTGATCATCCCGCGATCGCCGACGAACACCACCCGCTCGATCCCGAACGTTTGCTTGACGCGCTCAACCGCCGGCGCCAGTGTGGTCGGATCGCCGGTGTTACCCGCGTGCACCTCGATCGAGACCGGCTTGCCGTCCGGAGCGCAACAGAGCCCGTAGCTGATCTGCGGCTTGCCGGGCTTGCCATCACGCGAGTAACCGATCTGCGCAAGCTCACAACAACGCCCCTCCAGATAACTTGACGAAAGGTCATACAGCACATACCCCTCGTCGGCGAGATGGCGGCGCGCGAGCGCTTTCTCGATCCGCTGTTGGCGGCCAACTAGCCAATCCATCGCGCCAAGCAACTCGCTCTCGGTGACCTCGCCAAGCTCCAACTCGCCGGCAAGCGTGGTCTGATGCACCAGCCGCGTGGTTGACAGCTTCGAGCACGGATCCAACAGCCGCTGGGCGATCATCGCCACTACCAGGTCGCGCTCACGCGAGCGCTCGCGCGAGATCAGCCGCTCCAGGTCGAGGTCACGCAACACCCCCAACACCGCCGCGACGTGCCCGTGCGGCAACGATCGCACGATCTCGAACTCCCGATCGAGATCAACGAGCCGCCGGCCGGCCAGCATCGCCCGCAGCCCGTCGATCATCCACTGCTCCAAATGCGAGAGGTTCCCGACCGTCTCGTTCTTGACCTTGCCGCCCTCGCGATATGAGCGGCGCAGCAGCGTGCGAGACGTACTCGCGATCCCTATACCGCGTCTTGATTGTGGCTACGTGAACCGCGCCGCCAGACCGCCTAGGCAAGCAGAAAGCATAGCTGCTCAGCCTCCCTTTCGCAACTATTCTTTGGCTACACCATCCAGCCCCAAAGAAACCCGATCGCCCACAAACACAGGCGATCGAACCTGAAACCTCTTGAGATCCCCGAAAACTTCCGGCTAAGCGGGCCGAGAAGATCGGCCGTCCTGCCTGCGCCCTGGACCAGACCAACAACGAACCACACTGCTCCCGCGGCGAACCCGATGAGCGCCCACCCAATTCCCCATGGCGCGTAGCCGAACGACACCACGTGGGATCCGGCTCGCACGTTGACCTCCGGAAGATCCGTGATCGGTGCGCAAGTTAGCCGGCCTACCGTCGATCTCTGCGCTCGAACCGCTGAGGTTCATCTTCTTCGCCGGACCAGCACCGCGGGGCGAGAGCAGGTGACGCCACCGATTCGCGGCCCCGAGGTGTGACCGAGCATCGATTGCCGACCGTGGCGAAATACGACGCGGCCCCGATCAGGCGATCGACAGGTAGTCGGGCTCCGGAACACCAGCGTGAGCCCCGGGTGACTGTCAGGGAGCGCCTGCCCAGCCGGAGCGAGAACGTAGCCAACGCCAGCGGCCCGGTAACCGTCCAAGTTCGCGAGTAGCTGGTGCTCGGGGGATGAGGCGGGGGTCGGGCCTGCGAGGGTGCCGACGAACACCAACGGGTCGGCATACGGGTCCAGGCGTGCATTCACGAAGTGGGCCCACGGCGAGGGAACCGGCACGTTGTTCTCATTCACGGAAGCGAGCCCTGAAATAGGCCCCGTAATTGGGCTGAATGGGTCCCAGCGTGTAGTACCGCCCAAGCCCGAGATGGTGCTTTAGGTAGACGACCGGCGAGAGGTCGATCCGGATGCTTCGCGGTGCTGAGAACTCTGGCAACGCGAACATCATGAGTACATCGACGACGACGAGCGAGCAGACCATGTACCTTCGCCAACGGGCGGTTCGCAAAGCTGCCGCCGCCGTCAAAGCGAGAGCAACGCCGGCACCCCACAGAACTGCACCGCGTGCGTACAGCTCGTGAGCGTGCGCATCCGTCAGCGCGCGAACGAGCGGGTGGGCCGCGATCGCCGCGACGGCGACGAGCGCGAGGGTCCCGAACCCGGCCCACGCTGTGCGAGCGTACCGGCCGGGTCGTCGCAAACC
>CAWIMZ010000013.1:0-436652 GCA_963837385.1 uncultured Solirubrobacterales bacterium | reverse complement strand
CGCCGCGAGGACGTGAACTGACGATGGTGGCATCTGGGATGGAGGAGGGGGGTGATGGACCATTCGCTGCACGATCTACTCCTTGAGCGGATCGAGGCGGCCGGGGTGCGCAGCCAGACGGCGATGACCGTCGTGGCCCCGCATCGCGACCCCCATTGGGTGCCGTCGCCGCTTGTCGACTCGCATATTGAGTTCGCAGAGTTCGTCCCGCGACTAATGACCCGGGGCGACTACGCGAGATGACCGAGCAGCTGCTCACCGTCGAGCGTGTCGCCGAGCTGACGGGGCTCTCGCGCCGCAGCGTCTATCGCGAGATCGACGCCGGCGAACTCGACGCCTATCGCCTCCGCGGACGTGTTCGGATTCCCGAGGCGGCGCTGGAGAGCTGGCTGGAGGCGCGTCGGGTCGTCGCCGCGGAGTCGGGAGCGGCCGACTGCCGAGGTCGAGCGGTCGCCGCGGCGCCTAGCGAGCTGCGCCGAATCCTGCTATCTGAACCTTCCGCAAATCGACGGGAGGAAGAACTATGAGCATCGAGAAGGTCCCCCGCAAGGGACGCGACGTGTGGAGGGTCAGGTGGCGCGATGGCGCCGGGCGGGCGCGCTCGAAGGTGCTCGGCCGCAAGCAGGACGCGATCGCCTTCGACGCGGAAGTCAAGCGTTCGAAGCGGCTCGGGATGCTCGCCGCGTTCGACCGCGGTAGACAAACGCTCGGGGACTATGTCGAGGAGTGGGCCCGGATGCACGCCGTCCACCTCGCCCGAAACACGCGGGAGGTGTACCTATACCTGCTCGAAGCCCACGTCCTCCCGACCCTGGGGGGATATCCGCTGAGGGAACTCACCTCGGAGACGATCTCGCGCTGGCAGGCCGATCGGCTCGCCGCGGGCGTCTCGGTCGAGTCGATGCGCAAGTCCCTGACGCTGCTCGGCGGGATCCTCCAGCGCGCGACGGAGGCGGGACGGATCCCGACGAACCCGGCGCGGCTGGTGCGCAAGGCTTCGCCGGCGGCGGGCGAGGAGGTTCGGCCGCTCGCACCGGCGACCGTCGAGGCGATCCGCTCGCGCCTCGCTCCGCGGCACGGGATGTTCGTCTCCCTGCTCGCCTACGCGGGACTGCGCCCGCAGGAGGCGCTGGCGCTCAGATGGGAGCACGTGCGGGAGGCGACGCTGATCGTCCACGCGCCGAAGACGCGCCGGCATCGTCCTCAGCCCCGCACCGTCAGGCAGCTCGCGCCCCTGGCGCAGGACCTCCGCGAGTGGCGGCTCGCGTCCGGGCGTCCCGATCGCGACCGTTCGGTCGTCGTCGGTCGCGACGGCGAGCGATGGACCGAGGTCGGCTACCAGCAGTGGCGGGCGAAGACCTGGAGGGCGGCGCTCGACCGCGCCGGCGTCCCGTATCAGCGTCCGTACGACCTCCGGCACAGCTTCGCGAGCCTGCTGCTTCACGAGGGACGATCGGTCATCTACGTCGCGCGGCAGCTCGGCCACGGCGCCCGCTGACGTTGCGGACGTACGGGCACGTGATCGACGAGCTGGAGGGCTCGCCGAGGGTCTCGGCGGAGGACGCGATCCGAGCAGCGCGGGAGGGTGTGTCCGGAAAGTGTCCGCCGACGGCGGTCGCGGAGGATGGCGGTGGACCGAAAACCGGCTCCTAGCAGGGCTTTCGAGAGTGGGCGATCCTGGACTCGAACCAGGGACCTCTTCCTTATCAGAGAAGCGCTCTAACCGACTGAGCTAATCGCCCGGGAGAGGCCTGATTCTAGCCTCGTGAAGCCGGGCTCGAGATGCGGGCCGGTTGGGCGACGGACCCCATGTTCGGCCGCTGCGAGAAGATGGCTCGGGTGGACAGCCCCGAGCCCACGGAAACCGCGACCCCTGACGAGCCGCGGCCGCAACTCGCGGGCCACGTCGGATTCGCTACGGAGCGACGCGGACCCGCGAGCTGATCCGCATCGCTTACCGACCCGCGGCACATCTCCGAACGCCTCTCGCTGCTTGCCACCGAGCGTCTGGCGGAGCCCTCGCGGCGATGGGCGCACGCCGCGCGACGCGCCCGACCGCAGGCCAAGCCGGCTGAGCCTGCCGAAGCGCTGAGGATCGAGGGCGTGGACTGGGTCGGCGCGATCGGGGCGTTGGTCGCGCTGTCGCTCGTGATCGCGGTCACGGTCGCCGGAAGTCGGCAGCTCGTCGCCGATAAGGCCTCGCCTTCGGAGGACGACGGCTGAAGAGCGGCAACCGTCGCGTCGTAGGCCTATTCAGGCACGACGCGTCGCACCTGTCCCCCTTGCGCGACCAGCACCTCCGTGACGAGCGCGGGCCCGAACAGCCCGTGCTCGACCACCCCGGTTGCCGCCGACAGCTCCAGGGCAAGGGCCTCGGGATCGTCGAACTTCGCGGTGTAATCCGCGATCACGCCGCCGTCTGGACTCCTCGGGACACCGCGCAGCCGCACGGTCGCGAGCCGCACGAGCGTCGCGCCCAGGCCGAATTCGAGCAACTCCAGCGGAACCGGGGGAGAGAGTCGCTCGACGACCTTGTTCGAGGACACGATCACGACGAACCGGTCGGCGGCCGCCGCCAGGACCTTCTCACGGGTATGCGCCGCTCCACCTCCCTTGACGAGCCATCCGGACGGCGCGACCTGATCGGCACCGTCGATCGCCAGGTCCAGCCGTGCTGGGGCATCCGCGCCCGAGAATGACTCGACCCTCATGCCCAGCTCTTGGGCGCGTTTTCCGGTCGCGGGAGAACTCGCGACGCACCGCAGGTCGAGTCTCCGTGCGGCCAGCGCCGGAAGCAGATAGGCCACCGTCGAGCCGCTACCCAGGCCGACCGTCATGCCACGCTCGACGAGTTGTGCAGCTGCCTCGGCAGCGAGCTGCTTCTCACGCTCGAGGTCAGCCGCGGGGCCCATTCGAGAGCTGCACCCGAGCCGCTAGCCGATCGACTTCTCGTCGTGGCCGCCGAACTGCTTGCGCATCGCCGACAGCACCCGGTTGGCGAAGTCGCCGAGTCCGCGAGAGCTGAAACGCGAGTACAGAGCGGTCGTCAGGACGGGGGCCGGGACACCTTCCTCGATCGCGGCGACCGACGTCCAGCGTCCTTCGCCCGAGTCAGACACGTGGCCCGAGAACTCCTCGAGCGCCGGCGACTTCACAAGCGCCTGGGTGATCAGGTCCAGCAGCCATGAGCCGACCACGCTTCCCCGTCGCCAGACCTCGGCGACCTCGGTGGTGTCGATCTCGTACTGGTAGTCCTCGGGGTGCTCGAGCGGCGCCGTTTCCGCGTCTGATTCCTGCCAGCGTTTGCCGACGTCGGCGTTGCGAAGGATGTCGAGGCCCTCGGCATAGGCGGCCATCAGCCCGTACTCGATCCCGTTGTGGACCATTTTCACGAAATGGCCTGCGCCGTTGGGACCGCAGTGAAGGTAACCCTGTTCCGCGGTGGTCGGCTCACCGCTGCGTCCCTCGGTGCGAGGCGCGCCGTCGATGCCCGGGGCGACCGAGGCGAACAGCGGCCCGAGGTGCTCGACGACGTCCTGCTCGCCGCCGATCATCAGGCAGAAGCCCCGCTCCTGACCCCAAACGCCGCCGCTCGTCCCGCAGTCGACATGGTGGATGCCCTTCTCTCGAAGCTCGCCGGCATGGCGAATATCGTCCTTGTAGTGCGTATTGCCGCCGTCGATGATGACGTCACCGGGCTCGAGCGCCTCCCCGAGCTCGCGGATCGTCTTCGCCGTTATCGCCCCGGCCGGGACCATCACCCACACGGCCCGAGGCTTTGAGAGCTCGGAGACGAACTGCGAAATCGAGTGCGCGGGCACCGCGCCTTCGGACGCCAGCGCGTCGACCGCCGCCGGATTGACATCGAAGCCGACGCACCGGTGACCGTCTCCCATCAGCCGGCGAACGATTCCCGCCCCCATCCGGCCAAGTCCGACCATTCCGAGTTCCATCGGCTTATCAGTCGTCATGCCTGCTCCTGTTCCCGCGTTTCGTGAGTCCCATCCGGCGCACCATAGTCGAGACGCACCTGACCGAGCCGCCGACTGCGGTCGCCCGGCCTCGTGCGCGCCGCACTCGGTCGATCAGCGCATCGCGCGGTAGCGCCGGATCAGGGCGTTTGTCGAGCTGTCGTGACCTAGCTCGGTCTCGCTCTCGAGCTCGGGGATGATCTGCTTGGCCAGCACCTTACCCAGCTCGACTCCCCACTGATCGAAGGAATCGATCGACCACACTGTCCCCTGCGTGAACACGCTGTGCTCATACAGCGCCACGAGCGTGCCGAGCAACCGCGGGGTCAGGGCCTCGGCCAGGATCACGTTCGTGGGCCGGTTCCCCTCCATGACGCGATGCGGCACGATCGGCTCAGGCGTTCCCTCCGCGCGAACCTCGTCCTCGGTCTTGCCGAACGCCAGCGCCTGGGCCTGCGCGAACACGTTCGACATCAGAATGTCGTGCTGGTCGCGCAGCGGGTTGAGCGTTCGCCCGAAACCGATCAGATCGACCGGAATCAGCTTCGTCCCCTGATGAATCAGTTGGTAGAAGCTGTGCTGGCCGTTGGTCCCCGGCTCGCCCCAGTAGACCGCGCCGGTCTCGTAGTCTACCCGCTTGCCGTCGAGGGTGACGTGCTTGCCATTCGACTCCATCGTCAGCTGCTGCAGGTAGGCCGGGAAGCGCTTCAGGTACTGGCTGTAGGGCATCACGCCGACCGTCTGAGCGCCGAAGAAATCCCCGTACCAGACCGCCAGCAGTCCCATCAGGACCGGGAGGTTCCGCTCGAGCGGCGTGGTCCGGAAATGCTCGTCCATCGCGTGGAAGCCGGCCAGCAGCTCGCGAAAGCGCTCCGGGCCGATCGCGAGCATCGTCGAGAGCCCGATCGCCGAGTCCATCGAGTAGCGGCCGCCCACCCAGTCCCAGAATCCGAACATGTTGGCGGTGTCGATCCCGAACTTCGAGACCTCCTCGGCGTTCGTCGAGACCGCGACGAAATGACGCGCGATCGCCGCTTCGTCGCCGAGCGCTGCCAAGCACCATTCGCGGGCTGACCGCGCATTGCTCATCGTCTCGAGCGTCGTGAACGTCTTCGAGGAGATGATGAACAGGGTCTCCTCGGGGTCGAGGTCACGAGTCGCCTCGACGAAATCGGTCGGGTCGACGTTGGAAACAAAGCGAAAGCCGAGGTCGCGCCGGGTGTAGTGACGGAGCGCCTCATAGGCCATCACCGGCCCCAGGTCCGAGCCGCCGATGCCGATGTTGACGGCGGTCTTGATCGGCTTGCCGGTGTGTCCCTTCCAATCTCCCGAGCGAATCCGCTCGGCGAACGCCGTCATCCGGTCAAGCACCCCGTGAACCTGCGCGACCACGTCGGTGCCCTCCACGATCAGCGAGCTGCCCTTCGGCATCCGCAGCGCGACATGGAGCACCGAGCGATTCTCGGAGACGTTGATCGGGTCGCCGCGGAACATCGCGGCGGTCCGCTCCCGTAGCCCCGACTGTTCCGCGAGCGCCAGGAGCAGCCGGATCGTCTCGTCGGTGACTCGGTTCTTCGAGTAGTCGAGGTACAGGCCTGCGCCCTCGGCGACGAGCCGCTCGCCGCGCTCGGGATCGGCGGCGAACAGATCGCGTAGGTGTAGATCACGAATCTCGGCGTGGTGCTCTTGCAGGGCGCTCCAGGCTGGCCGCTCGCGCAGCATGGGGATCTCGGTCCTCGCCGTTGTGCTCATGGTCCGTTCCTTAGGTTGTAGCGCGGCAGGCTCGGGGGCTCACGCGTGCACCGCCGCGCGCTGCTCCTCGATCCGGGCCATCAGATCATTCCAGGCGTCGATGAAGCTCTGCGCACCGTCGGACTGAAGCTTCGCGGCAAGCTGATCGACGTCGATTCCCGCCGACCGCAAACTCGGCCAGTGTGGCTTCTGCGTCGCCGCCGTCCGCCGGCATCGGTTCACCCACCTCGCCGTGGTCGTAGAACGCGAGCAGCGTCGCCTCGGGCATCGTGTTGATCGTGAACGGAGCGGCCAGGCACTGCACGTAGAGCGTGTCCGGTGCCTTTGGATCCTTCGTGCTCGTGCTCGCCCACAGCAGCCTCTGCATCCGGGCTCCCGCGCCAGCGAGCCGCTGCCATCGGTCGGTTTCCATCAGCTCGCGGTAGGCGCGATAGGTCTTCAGCGCGACGGCGATTGCGAGGCGGTCGCGAAGGTGCTCAGGCGCGCGGTCGAGCACCGCGGCGTCCCAACGTGACATGAACACCGATGCCACCGAGCCGATCGCCGGATCAAGGCCGGCCTCGATCCGGCGCTCGACGCCGCGCAGATAAGCGTCGGCGGCGGCCGTGTACTGCTCGCCCGAGAACAGGAGTGTGACGTTGACGGGCACCCCGGCGAAGATGCTCTCCTCGATCGCCGCGAGCCCTTCCTTGGTGCCCGGGATCTTGATGAAGAGGTTCGCGCGCTGCCCCAACCCATGGAGCTCCTTCGCGGCCCGCACCGTGTTGGCGGTGTCATATGCCAGCACCGGTGAGACCTCGAGCGAGACCCAGCCGTCGACCCCGTCGGTGCGGGCGTGGATCGGCGCGAACAGGTCTGCCGCCCGCTGCAGATCCTCGATCGCCAGCTCGAAGAACAGCGCTTCGCGGTCGCCGGCGGAGGCCTTGCCGCGGATTGCGTCGTCGTAGGCGCCCGACCCGATCGCCTTGTCGAAGATCGATGGATTCGAAGTCAGCCCCGTGACCGAGTACTGGTCGATGTAGCGCTCCAGCCGGCCCGAGTCGAGCATCTCTCGGGTGATGTTGTCCAGCCAGATGCTCTGCCCGAGTTCATGTAGCTTCGCCGTTGCCTTCATGCCTTCTCCTGTCCGGTTGAGCTCGCGATGGATCATCCCAATCAGTCGAAATGGGCACGTTGCCCCAGAGTTAAGCTACCGCCGATGAGCGCCCGAGCAGAACGATCTTGTTCGCGCGCCACGGGAAGCGGCGGCCGCCGCCCAAGGCGGCCTCCGTCCCGTGGGTAACCGCTGCCTTGCGTCTTGCTAAGCCGCTGCCTTGCGTCCAGCTAAGCGGCTTCGCGGAGCGCCTCGAGCTCGAGGCTGCCGGCCAGACGGCTCAGTCCGCGCTCCTCGAGCTTCCGGGCTCGCTCGAGCGGAATCCCGAGCTCCGATCCCGTCTGCCTGAGCGTCAGCGGATCCGATCCACCCAGACCAAACCGAAGCTGGATCACTTCCCGCTCGCCTTCCGGCAGCTGATCGACGACGTCGTTGACGCGTTGGGTGCGCTCCGAGCCGGCGACCTCTTCCAGCGGCTCCGGGCGGTCGCTCGCCAGCAGGTCGCCGAATGCGGTCTCGCCGTCTTCCCCGACTGGCTGGTCGAGGCTCGCCAAGCCGCGAGAGAGCTCGCGCAGCTCGGTCACCTCGTCGATCGAGAGCTTCGCCGCGTCCGCAACCTCCTCATCGGTTGGGTCGCGTGACAGCTTGGCTTTCAGCTCACCCTCGATCTTGCGAACCTTGACCTCACGCTGGGCGACATGAACCGGGATCCGGATCGTCCGGCCGTGATTCTGCAGGCCTCGCTGGATGGCCTGCCGGATCCACAGTGTCCCGTAGGTGGAGAACTTGAATCCCTTTCGCCAGTCGAACTTCTCGACTGCGCGAATCAGGCCCAGCATCCCCTCCTGAACCAGGTCCTCCATCGGCAGGCCGTGGCCCTGGTAGCGCCGCGCCTGGGAAACGACCAGTCGCAGGTTGGAGTTGATCATCCGCTCCTTCGCCTCCAGGTCGCCGCGCTCGATCCGCTTGGCCAGGTCGATCTCCTCCGCTGCGCTCAGCAGCGGGTGGACCCGCGCCCTGCGAAGGAACAGCGCAAGCGAATCCTGGCCGACCACCGGATCGGGTGCCGCCGCTACCTGCGGCTCGCCTCCGTACTCCGGCGCGAGCGCGTCGTGGACTGAGCGGCGACGATTCTGGCGTCGGTTGCCGCCGGTCGCCGTTCTTTTGTGCGCGCCTCGTGTGCGCGCTCTCTGTGTCTGTGTCGGCTCGCGGTGATCGCCCGCCGCACGAGCGACGTCGCGGCCTTCGTTCTCAAAGCTATTCAGAGCTATCTCCAAATTTCTAGACTGTTTCGATCTGCGTCGAAGTGTAGCAGAAGTACGACGTTTACCGAACTAAGATTTCCTGCGCCAGACTGCGGCAGCGGGAGGTCCCAGCAGGGGCCCCCAGTGCCTGGAGGCTGCCCGAAATTAGCTTCCCGCAATACCCGAAGAGACCAGTAAGGGATCTCGAAGAATGCGTTCAGAAGGGGTCGATGACCCCTCAGCCTCGCGCCCCAGCGGCTATGCGGGTGTTTCCATTATCCACGGGAATGTCGCCCGCGCGAGCGCGAGGAACTCGGCTGCGGCGGGGGGGAGACGGCGTCCTTCTCGCCACGCGAGAGTGATATCACGCGTCAGCGCGGGCTGAGTCAGGCTAGCAACGGCGACATCGGCCCCGGGGTCCTCCGCGTCGGAGCGCGGCAGGATCGCCACCCCTAGACCGCGTGCCACGAGCCGCCGGATCCGCTGACTCTCATTGGAGGCGAGCTTCACACGCGGCTCAAAGCCGGCCTCGCGCCCGGCCGAGACCAGCAGCTCGCGCAGTCGTGCGCCCTCGCGCCAGCTGATGAACTGCTGATCGGCGAGCTCGGCCATCCTGATCTGCCGGCGCTCGCCAAGAGGATGGTCTCAGAGAGGATCACGACCAGCTCTTCGGAGACCAGCTGGTGCAGTCCCAGCCCGTGGCTCTCCACGCGCTCGGTGACCGATAGAAAAGCCAGGTCGAGCTCGTCGTAGCGGAGCATCTCGGCGAGCTCCTCACTCGATTGCTCGCGGACGGTCAGCTCGACCCCCGGATGGCGATGGTGGAAGATCGCCAACGCCAGCGATAGATCGACCGGTCCCATCGTGTGCATCGCGCCGATCCGCACCAACCCGGTGTGGACCCCGGTGAGAGCCTGCAGCTCGGCCCGAGCCGCTTCGACCTCGACCAGTACTCGGCGAGCCCGCGCTACCAGCAGCACGCCGGCGTCGGTCAGCGACACCCGCCGGGTCGTGCGCTCCACGAGCGCCAAGCCAACCTCATCCTCGAGCCGCCGGATCTGCTGCGAGAGCGCCGGCTGGGCGATGTGCTCGCGAGCCGCCGCGCGAGTGAAGCTACGCTCCTCCGCAAGCGCAACAAGGTATCGGAGCTGGCGCAGCTCCATAAGCTAAGCGTATAGATCTACTACATGAGTCGTCTTTGACAACTAAAGCGGTTGGCGTCACTCTTGTTCGCGCACTACCTCTCCTCCCTCTCGAGCGCGCCCCGACTGGCCTCATATCATCGCCAGTTTCGGGGCGCACTCATTTTGGTCGCCAGCTCGACGCGAGCGATCGCTTTAGATGATGTTCACCGATCGGGCCACGACCAGGCCAAGCGTCACCAGCGAGACGAGCGACTGCAAGCCCATCATGCTCTTGGCCGCCGGCGTCAGCGGCATCGTGTCCGTGGGGCTGAAGGCCGTCGCGTTGGTGAGCGATACGTACAGGTAATCGATGAACTGCGGTCGCCAGTTGACGGGCTGGATCCGATCATCGCTCATTTGCGGGAAGAGGAAGCCCGGCGGTCCGTCGCGGCCGGCGGCGCGTTGCCCCGGGCCGCCGCGATCGCTCTCCCAGTACCAGACGGCGAAGATCAACACGTTGGTCAACCAGATCAGCACGCCACCGACGATCAGCCCACGGCCGTTGATTATGTAGTGGTGGAGGAGGTCATGGGACAGCAGCACGAGCGAAACGGCGTTGGCGACGCTGACCAGCGCAATCACCGCCAGCGCCAGCCGTCGTCGACGGGCGTGCGGCCCCTCAAGCTCGCGCGGAGTGGTCATCACCAGCGTCACGACCAGCGCTCCTTCCAGCGCGGGTAGCAGCCATTTCGGACCGGCCGTGACTCTCGTCGGCAGCAGGACCTGAAGCGCGATCGCACCGAGTACCGCCGCCTGCACCGGCCAGGCAGGCTCGGACTGCGGTGGAGGCGGATAGCGCCACTCACGGATCGGCTGTTGGCTGACTGTGTGATCGCGCTCGGCCATCGGGGGCCAGAGCGTACGACTCAGATGGCGGGAGCGCTCCTGGTCTGCGTCGCTGTAGCGAGCCCGATCGTCGCTGTAGGTTGGACCCGTGGTCCGATCATCGGCAAGTGGTGGCCGGCAGGAAGCTGCGCTGATCTTCATCGTGGTCAGGTCGCTCAGGGAATCAGGCGAGAGATGCGGGTGCGCCTGGGGAAGTTCGAGCTGAGCGTCCAGGAGTACACGGCCCTTTCGATCCTTCACCGCCGCCCGGCCCATGCCCGCTTCATCGTCGACGGTGAACAAGACCGCAAGCATCTTGCGCTCGGGGTAGCAGTCGGCCCCCTCCTGGGCGGTGCGCTGCGGAGGGCTACCGCCAAAGTACTTGCCGGCCGCGGCCAGCAGGTCGGCGGTGACCGGATCCCGCGGCTGATTGTTGCTCCGTTCAGCGTACGTTTGCACGTCGATCGCGCGCAGCTGCGCGAGGTCGATGCTCATCTGTACAGGCGCACCAGCGCCTCGGCGGTCATTGCGGGCTTCTCGTCGGTGACCGTGACCAGCTCGACGGCCTGCGCCAGCCCTGACATATCGGTGACCAGGCCGCGGGTCTGGGATGTAGTCACTCCGCCTCCGATTTCGGCAATCACTATCAGGGATCCGAACGCGATCGGCGCCAGTGATGCGCCCGCCTCGTCATTTTCGGACACTCCAGCCAGAGGCACGGGGAGCTCGCTCAGCCCTCTGGCCGGGGCCGCTATGCCCGGTCGGCGGCACCAATCAGGACCCTATACTTGGCCCGACCACCCCAGTGAGGAGCAGCACGTGCAGGAGATGGTCATCTACGGCGTTAGCTTTGACATGGTTGGCAAGCAGCCGATCGTGCTGCTGAAGACCGTCGAGAACAACAAGTTCCTGCCGATCTGGATCGGTCACCCAGAGGCAGCGGCGATTCTGATGAAGCTGCAGGGCGCCTCGACCCCCCGGCCGATGACCCACGACCTGCTCTCCGACGTCCTCGGGGAGCTCGAGGTCGAATGCACGCGCGTGGCCGTCACCGAACTGCGTGAGAACACCTTCTACGCGTCGATCAGCCTGCGCGCGAACGGTCGCGAGATCGAGATCGACTCCCGTCCGAGCGACGCGCTCGCGCTCGCCGTGCGCGCCGGAGCCCCGATCTTCGCCGCCGACGAGGTGATCTCAGAGTCCGCGATCGAGTTCGAGCACGAGGTCGAGGACACCGAAGAGGTGGTCGAGAAGTTCAAGGACTTCCTCGACCGCGTCTCGCCCGAGGACTTCGCCAGCGAGGAGTAGGGGCGGGGCCCCTGGCGAGCGAGCGGCGGCGAGGCGGCGCGCCCCACGGAGGCCGGCGCCCGCCCTCGCGCAGGTCTCCCGCGGTCAGGCCGGGATATCTTGCTGGCCATACCGGAGTTATCTACCAGCCTCCCGCCTAGGCCCCCGGCGACCGCGCGGCCCCGGCCCGGCCCGCGATCGCGCTCCGCGGCGCGCCCGCGCGACCCCCCGCCCGCGCGACCCCCGGCCCGCGATCGCGCTCGGCGGCGCGCCCGCGCGACCCCCGGCCCGCGCGCCCCGGCCCGGGCGCCCCGACCCGCGCGCACCCCGGCGACCGCACGCCCCGATCGCCCGCCCCGCGACCCACGGCCGACACCCGTCTACCCCGCCACGGCCCCCAGGATCCGCTCGATCAGCTCGTCGAACCCGATTCCGGCCGCATCGGCGGCCTGGGGCAGCAGGCTGGTCTCGGTCAGGCCCGGGATCGGGTTGACCTCGAGCACGTACAGCTCCTCGCTCCCTGCCGAGAGCATCAGGTCCGCGCGCGCGAACCCGGCGCAGCCCAGCAACTGGTAAGCGTCGAGGGCCAGCGCGCTGGCGGCCCCGGCAACCGCGCTGTCGAGCTCTGCTGGGCACACGAACCGCGTGCGTCCGATCTCGTAACGGGCCTCGAAGTCGTAGAAGTCCTCCTGCTCGGGGACGGCCTCGACGATCGGCAGGGCACGGGGGCCGGCGGACTCGTCGATGATCGACACCGCCAGCTCGCGGCCGGACACGTAGCGCTCGAGCAGCACCTTGCGGTCATAGGAGAACGCGGCCACGAGCGCGGCGGGCACGTCGGCGGCGGTTCGGGCGAACTTGATCCCCAGCGCCGAGCCCTGCGAGGCCGGCTTGACGACGATCGGGAACTCGAGACGCTCCTCGATCGCCGGCAGCGCCTGCGCGGCCCCGAGCTCCTTGAACGCTGTCTCGTTGAACGCGTAGAAATCAGGAGTCGGGATTCCCCGATCGCGCATCGCGTGCTTCGCGAGCACCTTGTCGGCGGCACGGATACAGGCGGAGACTCCTGATCCCGTGTACGGGATCCCCATCACCTCGAGCAGCTCCTGGACCGTCCCGTCCTCACCGTCGCGGCCGTGCAGGGCGACGAACACCACGTCGGCCCGCGTATCTCGCAACTGATCGACCAGGTCGCTGCCGACGTCGATCGGGATCACCGCGTGCCCGAGCCGCTCGAGCGCGTCCTGCACCCGGGCGCCCGATTTGAGCGACACTTGGCGCTCCAGCGAGCGCCCGCCCTTGAGCACCGCGACCCGGCTCACCCCCGGCGCCCCGCGAACGTCATCCGGTTTGCGTGCGCTTCGCCGGCAGCCGGAGGATCTTCGCGAGCTCAGCGGCCGGTTCGTCGAGCTCCGGCGAGATTGCCGGATCCCGTTCAGGCGCCGCGCTCGCCTGCCTGCTCGCCGGCCCCGCGCCGGTCAGCGTCCCGTACAGGGAGACCTGCTCACGGACGACCTCGCCGATCCGGCGGATGCCCTCGCGGATCTCGTCCTCGCCGACGCCCGAGAAGTTCAGGCGCATCGCCGAGCCTCCACGTCCGTCGACATACGCCGCCCGACCGGGTACGAACGCCACGTGCTCCTCGAGCGCGCGGGCCAGCAGGTCGGTGGTGTCGATGTAGTCGGGCAGCGTCGCCCAGATGAACAACCCGCCCTGGGGATGGGTCCACCGTGCCTCGCGAGGGAAGTGCTCGGCGAGCGAGTCGAGCATCACGTCACGCCGGCGGCGGTAGATCTCGATCAGCGAACGCACGTAGTCCTGCCACGGCGCGGACTCGAAGTAGGCGCCCACGAAGTACTGAGAGATCGACGACGAGCACAGGTCTGAGGCCTGCTTGCCGATGTTCATCTTCTGCAGGACCGGTGCCGGCGCCGCCGTCCAGCCGAGCCGCACACCCGGCGAGAGGATCTTCGAGAACGTACTTGCGTAGATCACGAACTCGCCACCGTCGAGCGAGCGCAGCGTCGGCAGCGGTGTGCCCTCGTAGCGCAGCAGGCCGTAGGGGTTATCCTCGAGCACCAGCAACTCGCGTTCGCCCGCGATCCGGACGAGCTCCCGCCGTCGTTGCTCCGACATCGTCACCCCGGCCGGATTGTGAAAGTTGGGAACCGTGTAGATGAACTTCGGGCGGCGTCGGGTGCGGTCGAGCTCGTCGAGCGTGCTCTCGAGCTCGTCGATCCGCATTCCGTCGCTGTCCATCGTCACCTGCACCACATCGGCCTGGTAGGCGCAGAAGGTCGGTACCGCGCCCGGGTAGGTGGGCGCCTCGGTTACCACGACATCTCCCGGATCCACGAGCGTCTTGCAGACCAGGTCGATCACCTGCTGGCCGCCTGTGGTCACGAGCAGCTCATCGGGGTCGACCTCCATCGACTCGGCCGCCATCACATCGACGATGCAGCGCTTGACGAGCGACAGCCCTTCGGTGGGGCCGTATTGCAAGGCGCGGGCGCACGACTCGCCCGCGACCTGGCTCATCAGCGACGCGTAGGAGTCTGGAGGGAACGTCGAGGTATCGGGCAGCCCGCCGGCCAGCGAGATCACGTCGGGTCGTTCGGTCAGCGCCATCAGGTCGCGCATCGCCGAAGACTTCATGACCTTTGTCCGTTCCGCGAACAGCGACGCGTAACGTTCTATGTCGCGTGCGGTGGACCGCGGGCGCCTGGAGCCGTGGCTCATCGCCGCCTCTCGTCTATCGTCACGCTCAGGCACGGTACAGCACAGTGCATCTCGTCTTCGACATCTTCCAGGGCATGGGGATCGCCGCGGCAGTGGGGATCCGGCCGTTCCTGCCCGCACTCGTGGTCGGCGCGCTGGCAGAGGCGAACGTCGAGATCCACTTCAATGGCACGGACTACTCTTTCCTGCAGGGAACGCCGTTCCTGCTTGCGATGTTCGTCGGCGCCGCGCTGATTGCACTGGCCGAGCGAAGGTTCAGTCGTGACCGGCTCGAGGACGGCCCTGGCTTGGTCGTGATCGCCGTGATCGCTCTCGCCCTCGGCGCGCTGTTCTTCGCCGGCTCGCTGGCTCGCGGGCACTACCCGATTTGGCCCGGATTGATCGGCGGCGTGATCTGCACCGGGATCGCGATCGCAGCCACGGTGCCGTTGCTGCGCCGCGTGCGCGCGCGGCTCGATCAGGCCGCCGCGGCGGCGGTTCCGCTCTACGCCGAAGGCGCCGGCCTGTTGCTCGCGGTCCTTTCGGTGGTGGCGCCGCCCGTCGGGCTGATCGGCGTGCTGGCCCTGCTCTGGCTGCTGCTGGCCGGACGCTCGCGCGAACAGCAGAAGTACGCCGGCCTGCGCATTCTTCGCTGATCCGTGAACGACGCCAAGCCGAAGAAGCTCGTCCTGGTGGTGATCGACGCGCTCAAGCCGGCGATGCTCGAGCGCGCGATCGCGGCCGGACGCGCCCCCGTGCTGGCAAGGATCTTCCGTGAAGGGGTGTACGTCGACGACTGTGTCGCGGCGTTCCCTTCCGTCACCCCCGTCTGTGCCGCCACGATCACCACGGGAGTCGGCCCTGACCGTCACCTGATCCCGAGCATGAACTGGTATCACCGCGAGGAGGCCCGCTACGTCGAGTACGGCTCGAGCTTCTCCGCCTCGCGCCAGTTCGGCGTGCTGCGCTCGCTCACCGACACCGTCTACCGGATGAACGCCGAGCACCTCTCGCCCGACGTCGAAACGGTGTTCGAGTCGCTCGACGACGCTGAGGTGCGGACAGCGGGCACGACCTATCTGATCTACCGCGGCCGCCACCAGCACGAGGTCTCGAACGAGACGGCGCTCGCGCGGATCGCCACCTCGACGCTCTTTCGGCGCACGATCGACGGGCCGCAGGAGCTGTTCTATGCCGACTTGTACGCGAGCCGCAAGACCGGCTGCCGCGGGCAGCTGGGAATGCCCGGCATCCGCGACCAGCACACCGGGTGCGTCGGCGCCTACCTGGTCGAACACGACCTGTTCGATTTCCTGCTGTTCTCGCTGCCGGACAATGACGCCTGGTCGCACAAGAACGGCCCCCACGCGCAGGTGACCTCGATCGCCGCCGCCGATCGGCAGCTCGAGCGCCTGATGCACGCGGCGGGCGGCCCCGAGTCGTTCTTCGAGGATCACTCGATCATCGTCACCTCCGACCACTCGCAAGCCGCGGTCGAGGAGCGCATTCGGTTCGATCGCGCCTTCGCGGACTTCGACGTCGCCAGCCCGAGCAGCTCACGATCGGCTTCGTCGGAGATCGCGCTCAGTCCAGCGCAGCGCTCGGCGATGATCTACGCGCTTGACCCCGACCGGCGCGAGGAGCTGATTGAGCGCTCACTCGAGGCCGTCTGCGAGCTCGACGGGGTCGATCTGGTGCTGTCGATGGCCGGTGAGGAGGCGGTGGTGAAGAGCAGGCGCGGCGAGCTGCGATTCGTCGCCGGCGGCGCGTTGGAAGACCAGCGGGGCGGCCGCTGGAGCGTCGAGGGTCGGCTCGCCGCCCTGCGAGCTGAGGTGCAGGACGGCCGCTTCCTCTGCACCGAATATCCGGATGCGCTGGCGAGGATCTGGTCGGCGCTGCATTGCCCGACGGCGGGTGACGTGCTTCTGTCGGCGGCCCCGGGATACGAGTTCGTCGACTGGGGCGGAGCAGACCACGTCGGGGGCGGAAGCCATGGCTCGTTGCACCGCTCGGACTCGCTCGGAGCGCTCCTGTGGTGCGGCACCGGTCCCGAGTCCCGGGATGCCCGCACGCAGTGGTCCCTGTGCGATGTGGCGCCACTTGTGAGGGAGCATTTCGGCTTGAGATCCGCCGGCACGGCTGATTAGGACCGCGTTAGGGTATCCCCGCTCTTACGGAGATCACACCACCCGCGGTTACATTTCCCCCGATGCACGATGAGTTGACGAGCACAGTCGAGCTGCCGATCCGCGCCCGCGTTCGCCATGGCGTGCGCCGTGGGCACAACTGGCGTCAGCTGCTGCGATTTGCCACCGTCGGCGCGAGCGGCTACGTGGTCAACCTCTGCGTGTTCGCCGTCTGCGTGCACTTGCTCGCGATCGACTACCGAGTCTCGTCCGTGATCGCGTTCGTATTCTCAGTGGTCAACAATTTCTGGCTGAACCGCCATTGGACGTTCGACGCCACGCACGAACACCCGATCTTCCAGGGAGCGCGCTTCTTCGCGGTCTCGCTGCTGGCGTTCGGCTTCACGTACCTGGTCTTGATTGCGCTCGTCGAGGGTGCGGGCATGGAGAAGGTGGTCGCCCAGGCGATCGCGATCGCGGCCGGGACGCCGCTCTCCTTCCTCGGGCAGAAGCTTTGGAGCTTCCGAGCGTAAGCGCTCCTTGCCGCGCTGGGACGTTTGTTGCACTCGCCCTCTTAGCAGTCTTACTTGCTTCCCTCTCGACGACCGGCGTCGCCCGTGCGGCGAGCAGCACCAGCACCGCGGCTGACTCCAGCACCCCGGTGCTCGTCACCTCGCAGAGCAGGCCTCCGCTCGGCTACCGCCTGACGGCGGCCAAGGTGGAGAAGATCGCGGCGGCCAACCCCACGGTCCGCGGCGAGCTCCATCGCCATCTCAAGCTCGTGCCGTACGAGTACACGAAGGGCCCAGGGCGCTGGCAGGTGAGCTGGTTCACGCCGGGTGCAGACCAGCGAGAGCTTGCCCAGGTTTACGTGGACGACGCGACCGGAAGAGTGACCGAGGCGTGGACCGGATTCCAGGTGGCGTGGACGATGGCCCGCGGCTATGCGGGGGCGTTCGGCCGCCGAGTCAACGCCTGGTGGGTATGGCTGCCGTTGTGCGTGCTGTTCCTCGCGCCGTTCGTTCCTTGGCGACGGCGCGCCGGCGGCTGGTCGCTCTGGCACCTCGATCTGCTGATGCTGCTCGGCTTCTCGGTTTCGCTGGCGTTCTTCAACCACGCGCAGATCGGGATCTCGGTGCCGATCGTCTACCCGTTTCTCATTTACTTCGCGGTGCGGATGCTGCTGCTGGCGTTCGGGCGCGGTGTTCCGCACAAGCCGCTTCGGATCGCGATCCCGACGTCGTGGCTCGCGGTCGCGGTCGTGTTCCTGGTCGGTTTTCGGATCGGGCTCGATGTGGTCAATTCGAACGTGATCGATGTCGGCTATGCCGGTGTGATCGGCGCCGACAAGCTCATCCACGGCCACCATCTGTACGGGAACTGGCCTCAGGACAACGCGCAGGGAGACACCTACGGTCCGGTCAACTACTACGCCTATGTCCCGTTCCGCTTGATCTTCGGGTGGAGCGGAACGTGGGATCAGCTTCCGGCGGCGCATGCCGCGGCGATCGCATTCGATCTGCTGACGCTGGTCGGGCTCTACCTCCTCGGCCGCCGCGTGCGCGGTCCGACGGGCGGTACGGTGCTCGCCTACCTGTGGGTCGCATACCCATTCACCCTTTGGTCGCTGTGCTCGAACACAAACGACACGCTCGTCGCGATGCTGCTGGTGCTCGCCCTGCTCGTGATCAGCTCAGCCCCGGGGCGCGGCGTGGCCGCGGCGCTCGCCGGATTGACCAAATTTGCCCCGCTGGCGCTCGGGCCGCTGTTCATGCACGGCGTTGGCGGCTGGCCTCGAAAGCGCTCGTTGCTCGCGTACGCGGCCGCCTACGGCGCGACGCTCCTCGTCGCGATGGCGCCGGTGCTGCTCGAGCACAACTTCGACGCCTTCTGGCACGATTCGATCTCCTACCAGGCGGGGCGCGTGACCCCGTTCTCGGTCTGGGGCCTGTGGGGCGGACTCGGCTTCGAGCAGCATCTCGTCGAGGCCGCGACGGTCGCCCTGGCGCTCGCGATCGCGTTCGTGCCGCGACGCCGGGGCGTGCTGCAGATCGCGGCGCTCGCGTCGGCCGTGCTGATCATGCTGCAGATCAGCGCGAACTACTGGCTGTACTCCTACGTCGTCTGGTTCTTCCCACTGGTCATCCTGGCGCTGGTGGGCACGCATCCGGTCGAAGTCCGGAACGCTCCCTTGGCCGAAGCGGAGCGCTGGTCATCCGAGCCGCGGCGGCCCGCGGTCACCGCGGTCTGATCGGCCGCGGGAGCCCACGCGAGGCCTACCGCACCGCCACCGCCGGCTCCAGCACCTGCTCGATCGACCGCGCGCGCATCGGCTCACTCGCCCGGATCACTACTCCGTTCAGCCACGGATCCTCGCCTGAGGTCTCGAACCTGACCGGCATCCGCGTGACCAGCGCCTCGAGTGCCTGCTCGCGCTTGACGCCGATCACCCCTCCGCGCGGGCCGGTCATGCCGACGTCGGTGATGTAGGCGGTGCCGCCGGGCAGCACGCGAGCGTCGGCGGTCGGGATGTGGGTGTGCGTGCCGACCACGGCGGTCACTCGGCCGTCGAGGTGCCATCCCATCCCGACCTTCTCACTGGTCGCCTCGGCGTGCATGTCGACCAGGACGTGCTCCACCTTCCCCTTGAGGGCATGGAGTGCCGCATCGGCTTCCGAGAAGGCCGGCCGGCCCGCGTTCATGTACAGATTCCCCGACAGCGAAACCACGCCCAGCCGAACCCCCTGCCGGTCGATCACGCACCACCCATGCCCCGGTTGGCTGCGCAGGAAGTTCGCCGGCCGAAGGATCCGTTGCTCGTCGTCCAGGTAGTTGTAGATTTCCCGGTGGCGATAGGTGTGATTCCCGAGCGTGATCGCATCGATCCCCGTCGCGAGCAGTTCGTCGGCGATCTTCGGGGTGATCCCGATCCCGCCGGCTACGTTCTCACCGTTGACGACCACGAAATCGATCGCGTGTCGCTCGCGCAGCGACGGCAGCAGCGCCAGCAGCGTCCGCTTGCCGATCCCACCGACGAGATCGCCGACGAACAGGATGTTGATGGGCTTGTTGCTCATGTCCACTTTGCGCGCATACTTCCATTCGAATGCGTTTATGGCCTCCCAGGGGAACGAGCGGTCCACGGGCAGACGCCGATCGACGCGATCCCGAGTCCGCCGGTGCGACCGAATCCTCGCGCGCCGCGGACCACGAAGGCGACGGTCTGCGCGAGGATCGCCTCCAGGGGCAGCTGAATCCTCCCACGCCCGCGCCCGTGCTCGTGCCCCGGTGGGTCCAGCTGGTCCTGCTACCACTCGCCCTACTCGGCCTGTGGGCACTGGCGCGAGCTTCGGGATCGGTCCTGCTGATCCTGATCGTGGCCGCTCTGGTTGCCCTGATCTTGAACCCGGTGGTCAAGCTCCTGGAGCGCGCCCGGCTACCTCGTGGTCTGGCGATCGCCGCCGTCTATCTCGGCTTCGTGGCGGCCCTCGCCGGGATCGGCCTGCTGCTCGTAAACCCGATCAGCACCCAGCTCAGCCACTTCGAGAGGGACGTCCCGACCCTGATCAAGCATGGGAACAGCGATCTCGCAAACCTGCAGACGTGGCTCGACCAGCACGGGATCAAGATCCGGATCCAGAAGCAGGGCCAGACGGCGCTGCAAACGCTGCAGAAGGACGTGCTCAAGCGTTCGAGCGACATCGTCTCGTTCTCGCAGGACCTGCTCAGCAAGATCGTCACGGTCGGCTTTGACCTGATTCTGATCGTGGTGCTCTCGATCTACCTGCTGGTGTACGGCAAGCAGATCGGGGAGCTCGTGCGAAGGATCATGCCCGACGGCGATCAGACGCCCGAGGACGACTTCCCGCTGCTCGTCCAGCGCGCCGTGTCCGGCTACGTCCGCGGCCAGCTGCTGTTCTCCCTGATCATGGGCACGAGCGCCGCGGCCGCGCTGGCGCTCTTTGGTCTGGTGGGGATCTTCCCCGACGGCGAGACCTACGCGCTGTTCTTCGGCGGCTTCTACGGACTGATGGAATTCATCCCCTACATCGGCCCGATCATCGGGCCCTTGCCCGCTGTCGTCGTTGCCCTGTTCAACAGCCCGATCACGGCTGCCTGGGTGATCCTGCTGTTCGTGGCCTTGCAGCAGCTGGAGGGCCACGTCGTCGCTCCTCAGGTTTTCCGGATCTCGTTGCGGATCAACCCGATCTTGATCATCCTCGCGCTGCTGATCGGTTACCAGCTCTACGGGATCGCCGGCGCGCTGATCGCGTTGCCCTCGCTGGCGGTAGTCCGCCAGACGGTGCTCTACCTACGCCGCCACCTGGTGCTCGAGCCCTGGACTTCGACGTCCGTGGGTGCCGGCTCCGGCCTGCTGCCGCTTGCCCCGGATCGCTGTCCGGAATGCGGGACGCCCGCATCCGGCGGAGATGCCTTCTGTCGCGCTTGCGGCGCGTCGCTCGAGCTGCGTGTGAAGACACCGGGGTGAGGCCGCGGCCAGGCGCAACCGTCGGCACCCGGTTGTATTAGCCTCAGAAGCCTTGCCTGCCAGCATCGCAACCGGCGAGCCCACGACGACGCTCGTTGCCCGATCGCTCACCAAGCGCTTTGGAGCTAGGACGGCACTGAGCGGCGTTAGCTTCGAGCTTCTCCCAGGCGAGCTCGTCGCGATCATCGGACCCAACGGCGCCGGCAAGACCACGCTGCTCTCGATCCTGGCCGGGATCCTGACCGCCACCGAGGGCGAGGTGACGCGTGCGCCTCGCGAGGTGGGCTGGGTTCCCCAGCAGCCGGCGCTCTACTCGAAGCTGTCGGTGACCGAGAACCTGCGCCTGTTCGCGCGTCTGGAGAAGCTCGCCGATCCCGAGCAGGCAGTCGAGCGGATGCTCGCCCAGACGGGCTTGCGGGATCGCGCCGACGAGGAGGTCGGCCGCCTGTCGGGCGGCAACCAGCAGCGGGTCAACATTGCGATCGGCCTGCTGTCAGCGCCGGCGGCGCTACTGCTCGATGAGCCTTCGGCCTCGCTCGATCCCCGCCAGCGCGAGCGGCTGTGGGAGTTCGTCGGCGGCCTCGCCGGTCGCGGGACGACGGTCGTCTACTCGACCCACAACGTCGCCGAGGCCGAGCGCTACGCCGACCGGGTGCTGGTGCTGGTCGACGGTGAGCTGCTGTTCACCGGGACTCCGTCCGAGCTCGAGCGAGCCGTCGGTGGGGACGCGCGGGACTTCGAGGCGGCATTCGTGCGCTTCCTGCGCGAGCAGGGCCACTGATCGGATCGGCCGATGCGCTGGCTGCTGGTCAAGGACCTCCAGATCCTCAAGCGCTCCCCGCTGCTCGTGGGGCTGCTGATCGTCTATCCGATCGCGATCGCGCTGATGATCGGGTTCGCGCTCTCGAGCCCTCCGGGCAAGCCGAAGGTCGCGTTCTACAGCGAAGTGGCACCCGGGAAGGGCAAGATCAACTTTGGCAATCAGCAGATCAACATCTCGCGATACGCCAACGAGCTCAATCAGTCGATCCAGCCGATCAAGGTGCATTCGCGCGCGCAGGCGATCGCCAAGGTCCGCGACGGTGAGGCGCTCGCAGCGCTGATCGTCCCCGGCGACATCGTCAGCCAGATTCAGGACCTGGTCACGCAGGGTGTAGGTACGCCGACGGTCGAGCTGATCCTCAATACCAAGGATCCGCTCGAGCGCCAGCTCGTCGACCAGGCGATCACAACGCGCCTGAACGAGGTCGATCAGGCCGTCTCCAAGCAGGTGTTGCGGGTCGCCGTCACCGATCTTCAGCAGGTGCTGAACGGCGGCACAATCCAGTTCCTGGGACAGAACGTGGCACTGCTCGGGCTGAAGAACTCCCGGGCGATCGTCCAGGGCACGATTGCGTCGCTGCCGAAGCGATCCACGCTGCGCCCGGCGCTCGCACAGGTGGTTGATTTCGCCAGCCTGGCGATTGGAGGCCTTGACTTCGCCGCCCCGGCGCTGAGTTCGATCGGCTCTCCGCTGACGGTCGAGCGCACTGAGCTGGCCGGCAAGACGACCCCGACCGACACCTACGCGGTGGCGATCGCCGTGATCGTTTCCCTGATGTTCGTGACGCTGCTGCTGGCGGCCGGGATGCTTGCGATCGAGCGGTCCGAGAATGCCTACTCGCGGCTGGTCCGCGGACTCGTCTCTCCCGGCCGTCTGCTCTCTGAGAAGGTCATCCTGTCCGCTGGATGCGCGGCGACGGTTACGCTGGTGATGGCGGCCTGCGTGTCGCTGTTCGTACATCTGGATTGGGGACGCGCGGAGTTGTGGGTGCTGGCGCTGGCGCTGGGCGGCCTCGCCTTCGGAGCGCTGGGGGTGGCGATCGGCGGACTCGCGCGAGACGTCAGCGCCGCGTCGCTGCTGGCGTTCCTGCTGTCGCTGCCGATCGCGTTCGTCGCGCTGGTGCCCGGCGACGCGGTGTCGGGCGCGCTGAAGTCGGTTCTCGACGTGATCGCGTTCGTGTTTCCTTTCAAAGCCGCCCTGCAGGCGGCGAGCAACGCGTTCACCGGCGCCGCTCCCGGGATCGGGTGGCCGCTCGTTCACCTGGCCGTGCTGACGCTGGTGTTTGCCGGGCTGGCCAGATTGGCGCTGACGCGGTTCGCGTCGCGCTGAGCGGCTCTACCGCGCGCCGACGGTCCGCCGGAACATCACCGCGCAGATCACTGCCACGATCAGCGCGATGACCGGTAGGCCGGATCCGATCACGCCGACGACCGCCAGCACCAAGCCGACCACCCCGACAGCCCCGGCGACGCTACCCGCCACGACCAGCTGGTAGGCGCGCCGTTCGCGAGCCCGCCTCGGCGTGTAGCTACCGCGTTTTTGAAGGTCCGCCACACTTGCAGCGTAGCGCGTAGGGTGTGGCGATGAGCAAGCAAGGTGAGCATCGCATTTTGTTCTACGAGTACGTCGACGACATGGTCGAGCGCCGCGGTCCCTATCGGGAAGCGCATCTCGCGAGGATCGGCGCCGAGCGCGAGGCCGGCCGGATTGTGATGGCCGGAGCGCTCGGGGATCCACCACATGGGGGTGCGGTCGTTTTCCGGGGCGTGCCGGAAGCGGAGATCGAGAGCTTTGCGCGGACCGACCCGTATATGGAGGCGGGACTGGTGAAATCCTGGCGCAGCGAGCTCTGGAAGCTGGTCTAGCGCCGGACCGCTCCGCGGCGCCGGTATCCTCAATCGAGCAATGCCATTCCCGCAGACCCGTCTGCGCCGGCTGCGCGCAAGCCACGCGCTGCGCGGTCTCGTTCGAGAGACGCGCCTGGATCCGGCCGACTTCGTTTATCCGATGTTCGTCGCCCACGGCGTCGATCGCCGCGAGCCGATCCCTACGATGCCCGGCGTCGACCATTTGTCGATCGCGCACGCCGTCGGCGAGGCCGGAGAAGCCGCGTCGCTGGGGATCCCGGCGGTGCTGCTGTTCGGTCTCCCGGCAGCCAAGGACGAGGAGGGTTCAGGCGCCTGGGACGACGAGGGGATCGTCCAGCTTGCCACGCGCGCGATCAAGGAGGCCCATCCCGACCTGCTCGTGATCGCCGATCTCTGCCTGTGCGAGTACACGAGCCACGGTCATTGCGGGGTGGTCCGCTCAGATGGGGGGGTCGACAACGATGCGACGCTCGAACTGCTGGCGCGGACGGCCATATCCCAGGCCCGGGCCGGAGCGGACATCATCGCGCCGAGCGACATGATGGACGGGCGAGTCGGAGCGATCCGGGCCGCGCTCGACGAGGACGGCCTAACCGGTACGCCGATCCTCGCCTACTCGGCCAAGTTCGCCTCGGTGTTCTATGGCCCGTTCCGGGAGGCAGCCGACTCGGCGCCGGCGTTCGGCGACCGCCGTGGGTATCAGATGGATCCGGCGAACGGCAACGAGGCAGTGCGTGAGGCGCGCCTCGATGTCGAGGAGGGAGCCGACATCCTGATGGTCAAGCCGGCACTGCCCTATCTCGATCTGATCCGCCGGATCAAAGACGAGACCGCGCTACCGCTCGCCGCGTACAACGTCAGCGGCGAGTACGCGATGGTCAAGGCCGCGGTCGCGGCCGGCTACCTCGACGAGCGCGCTACGGTGCTCGAGACCCTGACCTCAATCCGTCGCGCGGGGGCAGACATCATCATCACCTACCACGCGAAGGACGCCGCACGATGGCTGCAATAGAGCCGGCGCCGACAACGAGCGCCCAGCATGGACTCAAGCTCCGCAGCCGCAAGCACGGCGCCGCGATTCCCCTCGATGACACGGACAAGCGCCTGCTGAATCTGATGCAGGGCCATTTCCCGATCGCCTCACGCCCCTTCCGGGACGTCGCAACGCAGGCCTCAGTCGCGGAGGAAGAGGTCATCGCCCGCGTGCAGCATCTGCTCGAGGAGCGGATCATCCGTCAGGTGACGCCGATCTTCGACACCCGCGCGCTCGGTTACTCCTCGATGCTCGTGGCGGCGAAGGTGGATCCGGAGAACCCGTGGCGCGCCGCCAACGTGATCAACGAGCATCCCGGCGTCTCGCACAACTACTTGCGCAACCACGAGTTCAACATCTGGTTCACGATCGCGACCGAGCCTGATTCTCCCTTAGGGCTCGACGGAACGCTCGAGGTGCTCGGGCGGATCGCCGGCGCCGAATCGATCCGGCAGCTCCCGACACTCAAGCTGTTCAAGATCAGGATGGATCTGGAGATGGAGGCGGGCACCGAGGAGCTGTCCAAAGCCGCCGAGGCGGTGGCGCCCGCGGAGATCGAGCGCCAGCCTTATGACGAGTTCGACGTGGCGGTGATCCGGGCACTCCAGGGCGACATGCCGATCATCCCGGAGCCCTATGCACCTGCCGCGGAGCAGCTCGGCGTTCCGCAGGAGCATCTGCTCGCGCACCTGGAGGGCATGCAGGAGCGCAGATTGCTGCGTCGCGTCGCCGCCATCCTGTTTCACCGGCGCGCCGGCTTCAGCGCCAACGGGATGGGCGTGTGGAAGGTTCCCGACGGGCAGATCGCCGAGCTGGGGCCCCGGATGGCGGCGTTTCGTGGCATCTCGCACTGCTACCAGCGGCCGACGTACGAGGACTGGCCGTACTCGGTTTTCACAATGGCGCACGGACGCTCGAAGGAGGAGTGCGACGCGATCCTCGATTCGATCGCCGCCAAGACCGGTGTCAGCGAGCGGGCGACCCTGTACTCCTCGACCGAGTTCAAGAAGATCCGCCTGCTCTACTTCACCGACGACTACCGGGCCTGGGAACGTCGACACGCCGGCGTGTGAGCGCGTTCACGACGACACGCTCCGCTGAGCTCTACGAGCGAGCGCTGGCGGTGCTCCCCGGAGGCGTCAATTCTCCTGTGCGCGCGATGCGCTCGATCGGCCGCGAGCCGATCTTCATCGCCTCGGGCGAAGGGGCCACGATCCGTGACGTCGACGGCAACGAATACGTCGACTGGGTTTGCTCGTGGGGACCATTGATCCTCGGGCACGCGAACGCCGCGGTGGTCGAGGCGGTCACGAAGGCGGCGGCCTGCGGGACGACATTCGGCGCCCCGACCGAAGGCGAGGTGACGCTCGCCGCGGAGGTGGCGAGGCGGATCCCCTCCGTCGAGACGCTCCGGATGACTTCCTCTGGAACCGAGGCGACGATGAGCGCGCTGCGCCTTGCCCGGGCGGTCACCGGTCGCGAGCCGGTGCTCAAGTTCTCAGGCGCCTATCACGGTCACGTCGACGGTCTGCTGGCGGAGGCCGGCTCGGGCGTCGCGACGCAGGGAATTCCGGCAAGCCCGGGAGTGCCCGCTGCCGCCGCGGCCGCGACCGTGATTGCGCCCTGGAACGATCCCCCGGCGGTCCTCGAGGCCACCGAGCGCCATCAGCTCGCGGCGATCATCGCCGAGCCGGTCCCCGCGAACATGGGCGTCGTGCCCCCGGAGCCAGGTTTTCTCGAGCTGCTGCGCGAGCGGGCCGATCGCACCGGCGCGCTGCTGATCTTCGACGAGGTCATCACCGGTTTTCGGGTCGGTCGCGGCGGTGCTCAGGAGCGCTTCGGCGTGATCCCCGACCTGACGATCCTCGGCAAGGTGATCGGTGGTGGACTGCCGGCGGCGGCCTACGGCGGCGCTCGGCAGCTGATGGAGCGGATCGCACCGGCGGGCGACGTCTATCAAGCCGGGACGCTGTCGGGCAATCCGCTGGCGGTGGCGGGTGCGCTGGCGACGCTCGAGCTCCTGGATCGCTCGGCCTATGAGCGCCTGGGGGCTCTGACGGACGCGCTCGCGGAAGGCCTTCGGCGAGAGGCCACCACCGCCGGTGTCCCCGTCCAGGTCCAGAGCGTGCCCGGGCTGCTGACGCCGTTCTTCACCGACGTCCCGGTGCGGCGCTACGCCGATGCCTCGGCGTGCGACCTCGACGCCTACGGTGCGTGGTGTCGCGAGCTCCTCGCCCGTGGGGTGTATCCCCCCGCCTCACAGTTCGAGGCGTGGTTCCCGTCGCTGGCCCACACTGACGAGAATCTCGAGCGGACGATCGATGCCGCCGGCGAGGCTTTCAAGGCGATCGCGTGACTCCCCGCACAGCCCGAGACGGTGCTCAGGCATTGGTGGCGGCGCTCGCGCCCGAGGGCGGCACTGTCGCCGCGGTGCTCGTCCGCGCGGGCCGGCTCGCCGAGGTCGAGGATGCCCCGGGACCGCCGCAGCTCGCCGCGCGCGGACCGCGCGTACGCGGTCTGGAATCCGAATATGAGTTGCTGCTCGAGATGATCCTGGAGGGTGCGCGTCTGCACTACGGGTGCCCACGAGTCGTCGCACCCGAGGACCCAGACCTGGCGTTGCTGCTCGGCGACCAGCTTTACGCGCTGGGCCTATCCCGCCTGGCGGCGCTCGGCGATCTCGACGCCACCGCCGAGCTCGCGGATGTGATCTCACTGGTCGCCCAGGCGCAGGCACGATCCGATCCAGAACTCGCGGACGCCGTCTGGGAGGCCGGTGCCGTCGCAATCGGATGGGGTCAGACGGAAGGACTGCGCCGTGCCAAGGCGCTCGCCCGCGCCGCCGATCCGGGGGCGCTACGGGCGCTGCGATCCGCCGCGGAAGAGCTCGTCGATGGCGCGCTCGGGAGAGGCAAGTGACGCTCGCCTCTTTGTTGACGATACGCTTATGAATCCCTTAAATTCAGTCGCCCCGCAGTAGAGACGCACGTGCCCGACCGACGCAAATCCCCTCAATCTAAATACACCATCGACCGGAATCTCCCGGGCGCATTCGAGGGCGAGACAGTCAGCCGCCGGCGATTCATGGGCCTGGTCACCAACGGTGCGGGGCTCGTCGCGGCAGCAGCCTTCACCCTCCCCGCACTGGGTTTCGCCTTCGCGCCGGTATTCACCCGCACGCCATGGCAGTGGCAACCGGTCGGGCCACCGTCCGATTTCGAGCAGCCCGACACCTACGTGACCAAGGTGATCACGCTCGTGGCGGGGATCGGCGAGGCCGGCAAGTCGATCACCTACATGCGCAAGCGCGACCCCGCGATCGACACCGAGCCCGCCGACCAGTACAACCAGTACATCGCGCTGTCGGACCGCTGCATGCACCTCGGCTGTCCGGTGCGCTACGTGGCGGCAGCACAGCGCTTCGTCTGTCCATGCCACGGCGGCGTCTACGACTTCCGCGGCCTGGTCGCCGGTGGCCCGCCGGTGCGCCCCCTCGATCGCTTCTACACGCGCGTCAACGACGGCCTCGTCGAGATCGGTCCGCGTTACTCGGTCAACAGCGAGCTGCATCGCTTCGCGGCTCGCGATCCCGCCGAGCCGCTCGACGGGATCGGCCAATACCTCTACCCGTCGCGCTTCTCCACCCCGAAGCTCTCGAGCGGACCGAGTGGTGGAGGCTAGCTGAGTTGCCCCGTCTGCCGGCACCACCAATGCCCAGGAAGCTGGCCCCCGCGCCCAAGCGGCCCGGCGAGGAGAACGCGGGCGACGCCGTCACGCCGGCCGAGGCCGGTATCACGGTCGTCGACTGGATCGACGAGCGGACATCGCTCTCGGGAGGCGTGCGCTGGATGCTGTTCCGCAAGGTCCCGCGGGGGATCAACTGGGCCTATACGCTCGGCTCCGCGACGCTGTTCGCGTTCCTCTCCCAGGCCGTGACCGGGGTCTTCCTCGCGATGTACTACCGCCCGGATGCAGCG
Organism: uncultured Solirubrobacterales bacterium; assembly: GCA_963837385.1. Lineage (GTDB taxonomy): Bacteria > Actinomycetota > Thermoleophilia > Solirubrobacterales > Solirubrobacteraceae > Palsa-465. The sequence continues at coordinate 408,262 of CAWIMZ010000013.1, read as the reverse complement.
AGCGGTGCCTACGAGTCGATCCGCAACATCAACGACAACGTTTGGCTCGGCCAGTTCGTGCACGCGATGCACAAGTGGGGCGCGTCGGTGATGATCATCCTGATCTTCTTGCACATGGGGCGCGTGTTCTTCTTCGGCGCCTACAAGTACCCCCGCGAGCTCACCTGGGTGATCGGCGTCGTGTTGCTGATCCTGACTCTGGTGATGGGCTTTACGGGCTACCTGCTGCCGTTCGACCAGCGCTCTTACTGGGCGACGATCGTCGGCGTGAACATCAACGGCACCGGGCCGTTCATCGGTCCCTTCCTGTCTGACTTCCTTCGTGCCGGCCCCGAGTTCGGCGCGACGACCCTGTCGCGCTTCTACGCGATCCACATGCTGCTCGTCCCGGGCGCGATGATCGCGCTGATCGGCGCCCACCTGTACCTGATCATGAAGCTCGGGATCTCGGCCCCACCGTGGATCAAGGTCGAGTCCAAGGAGGACCGCGAGGAACTCGGGCTGCTCGAGGCGGAAGTGTGATCATCGAGGCAGGGTCGTGAACCAGGCTGAGAAGGAGGCCTACCTCCGCGAATACTCGATCCTGAAGAACGAGGGCAAGCCGTTCTTCCCGTACGCCGTCGTCAAGGACGCGCTGATGGCGGTGATCGTGATGGCCGTGATCATCTTCCTGGCGCTGATGTTCGGCGCGGAGCTGGGGCCGAAGGTCAACCCCACCACGACCACCTACGTGCCTCGCCCGGACTGGTACTTCGACTTCCTGTTCGAGGTTCTGCGGGTGATGAAGAACGTCCCGAAGTTCACGCCGATGGCGACGATCGGCGTGCCGACGATCGCCATGATCCTGCTGTTCCTCCTGCCGTTCTACGACCGCAGCCCCGAGCGACGGATCGAGCGGAGGCCGATTGCGTTCGCCGCCGGCGTCGCGACGATCGCCGCGATGGCCTTCCTCACCTACCAAGGCGCCGATACGGGCTCGCCGAACTCGGTCGACCTTAAGCCTCCCGCCAACCTGTCGGCCCAGCAGAAGGCGACCTACCTCGCCGGGGAGCTGGTCGTCGGCCAGTCCGGGTGCCTCGCCTGCCACGTGATCGGCAGCAACGGAAACAACGGTCCCGGACCGCCGCTGACGAAGATCGGGGCGACGCTGCCCGCGCAGGCGATCGCCTCGACGCTGATCAACCCGACCGCCCCGATGCCCTCGTTCAGGGGCCTCCAGCAGCAGTACCCGCAGAAGTTCCAGAACCTGGTCGCTTTCCTGTCGATGCTGCAGTAGTCGCGGTCCTCTGACCATGACCGCGAGCGTAAACCTGGCGCCTGACGGCGTACCCGGCACGCTCGAGGAGGGCCAGGTCCGCGCGATGTTCGACCGGATCGCGGGTCTGTATGACCGCATGAACACGGTCATGACTGCCGGCCTGCACCATCAGTGGCGGCGCCGGGCAGCCGACCTCGCGGCGCTGACCCCCGGCAACCGGGCGCTCGACGTGGCCACGGGGACCGGGGACCTGGCGGTCGAGCTCGCCAAGCGTGTCGCGCCCGGGGGCGAGGTCGTCGGGGTCGACTTCTCGGAGCGAATGCTCGAGCTGGCACGAGCGAAGGCGCCCTCGATCTCGTTCGAATTCGCCAACGCGCTCGCGCTTCCGTTCGACGACGGCCAGTTCGACGCCGCGACCGTCGGCTTCGGGGCTCGGAACTTCGCCGAGCTCGAGCAGGGCTTGCGCGAGATGACCCGCGTCGTCCGATCCGGCGGCCGGGTCGTCGTGCTCGAGATCACCGCGCCGCGCCGGCCGCCGCTTATCGAGGTTCTACGAGCTGTGGTTCGACCGCCTCGTGCCGATGCTCGGCCGGCTCGCCGGCGACCCGGAGGCTTACAGCTACCTCCCGAGCTCGGTCAAGCGTTTTCCCGGCCCACAGGAGCTGTCCGCGATCATGTGGCGATGCGGACTACGCGAGATCAAGTACATACTGACGGCCGGGGGGATCATCGCGCTGCACGCGGGGAAGGTCGAGGTCTCCCGGTGAGCGTTGCGGCGCTTGCGGCCGTGTTCGACGCCGGCGGGATCGCCGTCTCGCGCTTGATGGACCGGGTCGAGGAGCGGATGGCCGCGTTGGCGGGCGGTCATGGGCAGCCGCTCGCGCGGTACGCGGGCGACACGATCGCCGCCGGCGGCAAGCGATTGCGTCCGCTGCTCGTGTGCCTCTCGGCCGGTGCGCCGCCGCCTGAGACGGAGGGCTTGGTCCGCGCGGCGGTCGCAGTCGAGCTCGTCCACGGCGCCACGCTCGTGCACGACGACGTGCTCGACGGGGCGTCGCTGCGCCGCGGGCGACCGACGGTGATCGCCGCTGGAGGCAGGCGCGTCGCCACGGCCACCGGCGACCTGCTGTTCTCGCGCGCGTTTGCGGAGCTCGCGGCGGGAGGTTCGGTCGCGGCCGTGCGGGTGCTTTCTCGGGCGGCCTCGGAGCTCGCCCAAGGCGAGCTGATGCAGCGGGCCGACGCCTGGAAGAGTGATGTCACGGTGCGGCGGTATCTCGAGCGCTGCCGGCTGAAGACCGCGGTCCTGTTTCGAGCCGCCAGCGAGCTGGGGGCGCTCGAGGGCGGCGGCGAGCCGGATCTGCTCGCGTTGTTCGGAGAGCAGATCGGTCTCGCCTTCCAGCTGCTCGATGATGTGCTCGATGTCTCCGGGCCCCCGGAGCGGACCGGCAAGCCCCGCGGTGCCGACCTGCTCGACGGAACCGTGACGCTCCCCCTGATCATTGCGCGGGCACGCGACGGCGAGCTCGCGAAGGTCGACATCCGGGAGATCAGAACGGCCGCCGAGGCGGCCGAGCTTTGCGAGAAGATTGCCAGGACGGGTGCCCTCGCCAGTGCGCGGGAGCGAGCCCTCGAGCTGGTCGTTCAGGCCAAGTCACGGCTGCCGGCACTGCCCGAGCGCCAGCGTGCGGCGCTCGAGCTGGTCGCCGAAGGCGTCGTCGAACGCTACGCCTGAGACAGCCTCGAGACCACGCTTCGAGCCTAGAAGTCTTCCGGGAGGATCAGATCGGCTTGCAGCGCGGCGATGAACCGCTCCATCTGATCGGTCATGTTTGCCTGCGCGAGCCGCTGAAGATCCTGAAGCATGTCGGCGAGACCTCCATCCAGTCGCTCCTCGAGCTCGTGGATCTGCTCGCAGTCGAACACGCCGTGGGTGCTCCACCAGCAGTTGGGGCATTCGAGCGTCAGTTCCCAATGCTCCTCCGAGGTCTCGCTCCACGAGACCGGCTGAACGAGGTCCGAGCCGCATTGGGGGCAAAGGTGGAGCTTGCGCGCAGGCTCCACTGCGTCGTCGTGGAAACGGATTACCTCGATCGACCTGCCGCTGGGGAGGACGATCCGGCGTACTGAGTGTTGATTGTGATTCTGGTTCATGAGTGCCTCCCGATGAGGCATTCATCGGCGCACGGGACTCGGAGCTTGAGCGGATTGGCAGCGGACTTCGGAAGTTCTTACTCGCCCAACCTTTCCTACGACCGCTACCCTTCGAATTTCCCCATTCGGAGGTCCTGCGCGTATGTTCCGCAACCCTTATGCAGATGGTCTGATTGTTCTCGTGATCGTCCTCCTGTTCTTTGGTCCAAAGCGGTTGCCTGTGCTCGGCCGCTCACTCGGTCAGGGCATGCGTGAGTTCAAGGACTCGATCACCGGCGACTCCAAGGAAGCGGACGTCGTCGAGCGTCCGGAGATCACCGCCGCGACCGCTCCCGTCGCGGCCCCGACCACCGTTTCCAGCGAGCGCGCGCCGGTGGAAGCAGCCCAGCCTACGGGCGAGTCGTCAGAGCGCAGCTCCTAGCGCGCGCGAGGTAGCTCGGGTATGGCGAAGGTGCTGCGGCCAATCGGTCACGAGGACCGCCTGAGCGTCATCGATCATCTCGACGAGCTCCGCACTCGACTGATCATCAGCGGGGTCAGCGCTGCTGGTCGCATTCGGCTTCTGCTTCTGGCAGAACCATGCGTTGCTGACCATCCTGAACCGCGCGCTTCCGGCTACGCCGGCGACGAGCGCGAACCACATCTCGGGGCTGACCGGGGACCAAGTGAAGGAGCGCCGCGGTCTCGAGCTGATGGCCCAATCCTCCGCCGCGCTCGCGCAGTCACCGAAGCTGTCGCCCGCTGAGCGGGCGCATTTCGACCAGCTCTCCCAGGGCGCTTCCGAGGCGGCCAGCTCCCTCCCCAAGGACACCGCAAAGCGTCTGCCGATCACGATCGGAGTCGGCGAGCCGTTCACGACCACGCTGACCGTCTGTGCCTACTTCGCGCTCCTGTTGGCGCTGCCATTCCTGCTCTACCAGGCCTATGGGTTCGTGATCCCGGCTTTGAACCCGCAGGAGCGACGCGTCGCCTTGCCGGTCATGGCTGTCGCCCCGATTCTGTTCATCGGCGGCGTGGCGTTCGCCTACTTCATCGTCCTACCGCCGGCCGTTCACTTCCTCCAGGGCTACAACAGCCAGAACTTCGACATCCTCGTTCAGGCGAAGACCTACTACACGTTCCAGATGCTGACGATGCTCGGGATCGGCCTCGCGTTCCAGCTGCCGTTGGGTCTCCTCGCCCTGCAGCGGATCGGGGTGATCAACGCCCGCACTCTGACGCACAACTGGCGCTACGCTACCGTCATCATTGCGGTCATCGCGGCCGCAATGCCAGGGGCGGATCCCGTCACCACCGGACTGGAGATGCTACCGCTGGTGATTCTCTTCCTCGCCAGTATCGTGTTGCTCAAGATCGCCGACCGCCGCACGGCTGCCCGGGCCGCGGCCGAGCTGTCGCAAATGGGCGACGGATTCGAAATACCCTAGCCAAGACCATGCTCTTCGACCTTCGTAGCCGTGGACGCCGTCGGACCGTGCAGACCGTGTATCTGGGACTCGCCCTGCTGATGGGCGGCGGGCTGGTGCTGTTCGGCGTCGGCGCGGGGAACGGCGTCGGCGGGCTTCTGAACGCCTTCACCGGCGGCGGGAGCAATAACCAGTCCGTGGTCGTCAGCCAGCAGGAGAAGCAGGCGCTGCGACAGACCCAGCTGAACCCGACCGATCCATCGGGCTGGGCCTCGCTCGTTCAGGCGCGATGGACCTCGGCTGGCCAGGGGAGCAACTACAACACCGCGACCTCCAGCTTCACCGCATCGGGCAAGCAGGAGCTTGCCAAGATGGAGCAGGCCTGGAACCGGTACCTGCAGTTGACGAAGACGCCGGACCCGAACACGGCGATTCTCGCCGCCAGAGGCCTCGCGCAGATCGGCAACTTCGCCGGAGCCGCGAACGCGTGGGAAATCAGCGCCGCGGGCGATCCGAGCTCCCCGAGGGGCTACGAGTGCCTTGCCGCCTCGGCCTACGCCGCCGGCCAGACCCGGAAGGGCGACCTCGCGACGGCGAGGGCTCTGACGCTCGTGCCCAAGCTTCAGCGCACCACGACTCAGAAGGCTCTCGCGTCGGCCAAGACGTCATCCCAAACCGCCCAGGGGATCGCCCAGCAGGAGTGCTGAGCGGGGACCACCGACGGGTAAAGCCGTCGAGCGCGCCGCCTCGAGGACCGCCCGACGAGACGATCGAGCGGCCGTGGCGCTGCCCGGTGCGAACCCGCCCCCGCCGGGTAACATCGCGCCCTAGGGCCGTTAGCTCAACTGGTAGAGCAGGGGACTCTTAATCCCAAGGTTGGAGGTTCGAGCCCTCCACGGCCCATTCGGAAGGGCCGCGTTGGCGGGTTTTTTGGTGGGCGCGGATTCGGCGCGTTGCGGCGGCGCTCTTTGGGTCAGTTGCTCGGCGAGCGCGGACTCGGGTGCCTTGGCTCGTAGAGGCCCAGTTCGTCACCGTCCGGGAGTCTCAGCGAGGTGAACAGGCCGAACCCTTCCTCGCTGATCTCCTTGGTGAGCTCGACGCCCTTCGTCTCGAGCTCGGCGACCGTCGCGTTGATGTCGTCGCACATGAGATACAGCTTGTGGTGAGCCGCCTCCTCTGTCGGATGGGCGGCGAGCTCGGCGGGTGGCAACGCGAAGATGAGCCACCCGCCGCCGGCATCGACTGACGGGAACCCGAGTACTTCGCGCACGAAGGCGCGCAGCTGCTCTGGGTCCCTCGTGAACATGATCGCGTGGACACCGGTGATCACGACGACGATCAGCCTACGCCCTGGGCGTTCCCCGCAGGCCTTTCCGCCCGCATGGAGGCGTTCGCGCGCGATCGGGAGTTACCGGCCGCTCGACATCCGGGTGGCCGGTCTCACCGCATCCCTGGGCGCGGCAGAATGGTGCCACCGTGGCGTGCGACTGGCTGCTGATCGACGGATCGAGCATGATTTTCCGCGCCTATTACGGCGTGCCGGCGAGCGTTCGGGAGCCGGACGGCTTGCAGGTGAACGCGATTCGGGGTTTCCTCGAGAGACTTGGGCGTCTCATTGTGCAGCGGCGCCCGCGCCATCTGGCCGTGGCCGATGACTGGGCGTGGCGTCCGAGCTGGCGGGTGGACCTGATCCCGACCTATAAGTCGCACCGGGTCGCCGAACCGGTCCCCGCCGGGCTGGCGCCGCAGATTCCGGTGCTCCGCGAGCTCCTCGAAGCCGTAGGGATCGACGTGGTCGGTGTGGCCGAGCATGAGGCGGAGGATGTGATCGCTACCTTGTCCAAGCTCGCGCCCGGCACGGTCGAGATCGCCAGCGGTGACCGGGATCTGTTCGCGCTGGTGGAGGACCCGCGAGTGCGCGTCCTGTATCCGGAGAGGTCGGGCCTGGCGGTGATCGACGAGGCCGAGGTGACGCGTCGCTACGGAATTCCGGGCCGTCGATATGCCGACTTCGCGATCCTGCGGGGTGATCCTTCAGACGGTCTTCCCGGACTCAAGGGAGTGGGTAGCGTCACCGCGGCGGGGATGATCCGGCGCTATGGGGACATCGCCGGCGTCCTGCGCGACAGGCCGCTCCGCGACGCGGACCGCGAGTACCTCGCGAGCGCGATCAGCGTGGTGCCGCCGGTAGCCGATTTGCCGATCGAGCTCCCGTCCGGCCGGCGAGATGCATATCCCGCAAACGAAGCAGGGATGCAGTCGCTCGCCGCGCAATACAGTGTGCGAGAGTCGTGCGGCCGCCTGTTGACAGCGGTTGTCGGCCTTGCCTCAGGTCACGACAAATCGATGGACGAGCGTCCATCCCCAGCGGAGATCTCGACCAAAAGCGTCCCGGGCGAGCGCAGCGAGTGAGCGAACTCTGAGGCGTGAGCGGCGACCCGCGGGGGACGCGATTCCGATCCGCGGTTCTCTGCAATCGACAGTGGCTGCGGACCCGGCTCGCTCGCAAAAGCGTGAAGCTTCATCAGGTGTCCTCCTCGGACTGAATCGCGTGGCAGCTCTCAACCTCCAAGGAGGCCGGATGGACCAACGTACTCAGGGACTACAGCTAGCCGCGGACGGATGACCGCGGGCCCCGAGAGCAGGCAGTGAACGCCAGGGACCGTCGCCTTCCCGGCGTCCTTGGCGGCGGTCGCGCAGGCCGTGCTGTTCGGAGCGCCGAACAGGTAGTACTCGCTGCCGAGCCTGGCGTCGTCGTTACTCACCTGCAGCGGTTGCTTGGCGGCCAGCTTGACCGCGTCGTACAGCGACATGCTGCCGGCGATCACCGGATCTCACGGGGGCCGTGGTAGCCGCATCACGCTGGCTGACCGTGGTGGCCGTCGGTAGCCTGGGCCTGTAGCTGGCTGGCGACGGTCTTGCCGTTCGGGGTCAGCGCGTCCGCCTCCCAGTCATAGACACTCCAGATCGCGCCGTGGTCCCGACGCCCCTGCTCAGCTCGCGCCAGGTTGCGTGAGGCCTGGTAGCTGGACGTGTGATCTCGGGACCGGTCGTCCGGACTGACGACCTAGACATGCCGAACGCAGCGGCCCGGTCGCGCATCACAGCGATTGCCCGCGCCACCGCAGGCTCTTGTCGACCACCGGTGTCTGCGGCCTCGGCTCAGCCCGATAGACGAGCTCAATCCCACCGCCAGCACGCGAACCCGGCGAACCGGCTCCGTGAGCAGCAGGCTGTATCGACAAGTGCACCGAGGACGACCTCGTCGTGCTCCTGCTTATCACCGTCGGACGACGCGAGGTGTGGGATGCGCACCCATGGGTCGCTGGCCGGAATACGGGCCGCACCTGACACTGGCCTCATCACTCTCCACGACGGTCGGCGCAGCGTCGGCGGAAAACGAGGCCAACGATGTACACCACACTCGGACGACGGTATGACCCCACCGCAACGGCATGGGGCGTTGTTCGGCGAACAGGTGAGCACGCCGCGAGCAAAGCGCTCTCACCGGCGTCGGCGGTAACCGGAAAGCAACGGGTGTCTACGGCCAACGTCGGTAAACAAACCGGGCCGGTGTTGAACGCCGACCCAGAAAGGAGGTTCGTCATGTCAGTGCACAAGCCGGATCAGAAGCGGCGACGCCCCCGGCGTGTCGTTGCGCTAGTCCTCGTCGCGATGGCGGCCGTGGCGTCGACGGCCTCGGCGAGGAGCCTGTCCGATCCACGATCGCTACAGGCGACGTTCGCGACAGCGGAAAGGAGTGCGGACGCCGCGGCCGTGCCGGCCGTCGGCCAAGTCCTCGGGGGCTTTACCTCGCAGGGTTGGCCCGTTGTCGTCGTGTTCGCGAAGCAGCGCAAGAAGATCGCGGTGATTGCAACGGGGCTCGACATGAGCTGCACGTCGGGCGAGCGTCTTCCGCTCGAGGATGGTTGGGAGCGCCTCCCGATCAGCGCGAACGGCAGGATCCATGCCGCGGCCACGATCCCACCCGAATCCACCATTTTCCTCACTGGCGGATCACACTCGTTGACTGGAAGGCTCAATCCCCAGCGATCGGTCTTCTCCGGCGTGTGGCGGCTCCATCTGACGTTCAAGACCGCGACTGGCCAGAGCGACCAATGCGACTCGGGGCGCGTCACCTTCACCGCGCTGCTGTAAGCCGGGAGGAGCGGCAGGATGGTGACCCCGTGAGCGAGTCGCCCGCGGGGTCACCGCTCGTCAAACAATGGAGGGGATGGAGGGGACGGTGAGTTCGATCGTCATTGAGCAAAGGCGCAACGCTCTCGTGTCAACTTTCCCTTCCACGAGCGGCTGAGCGATAAGGTCGCTCTCTCCAAATGGACAAGACGCATGAGACTCGGGCACCGAGTCCGCGAGAGCTCAAGGCCCTGATCGAGGCCGAGCGGACGGGCGTGCCGTTCCTGCATTGGCGTGACAGCGCCGACGAGCAGCGCATTCTGATGCTTGCGCCCGATCGACTGCGCGTGACGATCGGCCGGCGCGAGCAATCCGACATCCCGCTGGCGTGGGATCCCGAGGTCTCACGCGCCCACGCCCTGCTCGAGCCTGTGGGCGAAGAATGGACTGTGATCGACGACGGCTTATCGCGCAACGGCTCGTTCGTCAATGGCAGCCGCGTCCACGGGCGCCAGCGGCTGCACGACCGCGACCGGATCTGTTTCGGCAACACTCACCTCGTCTACCGCGGGCCGGCCACCGGCCGGGGGAGCGAGTCGACCGCACGCGCGCCCCAATCGCCCAGCTCGGTGCGACTCTCCGAGATGCAGCGCAAGGTGCTGATCGCCCTTTGCCGGCCGATCATCGAGTCGAGCTCCGCGATCCCAGCGACGAATCCGCAGATCGCGGCGGAGGTGTTCCTCAGCGTCGATGCGGTCAAGGCTCACCTGCGCCTTCTATTCGACCGCTTCGGCCTCGGCGAGCTACCGCAGAATGAGAAGCGCAGCCGGCTGGTCTCGATTGTGCTGGACTCTGGGCTGCTCGTTCCCCACGACTTCTAACGAGTCCGGACGGTGATCGTTGTCCAGGCGCCGAGCCGGATGCGATCGCCTGCGGCGAGCGTGATCGCTTGGTCGGTGCCGACACGATCCGTCTGGTCGTTAACGGTTGTGCCGTTTGTCGAGCCAAGATCGCGGACGGCGTAGGTGCCGTCTTCCTGACGCTCGAGAACCGCGTGCATGCGCGAGATGCCGAGGTCCTCCGGGGTGCCGGCGAGATCGATCTCGGGAGTCGGTTCGCCCGCGCGTCTCCGACTTCGCCCGATCCGCAGCTCGGGACCGTCAAGCGCAAACCGCCTCTCCGCGTAATCGGTTGGGAACGAGAGCCCGGCTACCGCGAAGCGCTCGAACTGTCCACGGTCAGCGCTGGCGACGAGCTCCCACGCTCCGCTGGCCCGCGGCGGCGCGAGGAAATCATGGCCGCATCCCTCGCAGTACCGGTCGTCGCCAGAGCGCTGGGCGCCGCACGCCGGGCACGGATCCTGACGCGCCGCCGTAATTGTCTCGGCTTCCTCGACTATCGGGAGGACCTCCGTGGCGTGCGCCGCTGCCGGGCTGGAGGAGATTGGTGCCCCGCACTGGTCGCAGTAGTCGGCGGTAGCCGAGCTGTGACCGCGGGGACAAACGACGGTCATGTGACGGACCCGACGCGGACGGTCTTAGTAGAGCGCGTGTCGAGCGCCATCTCATCGACGTCCGCAACCTCCCGCCGGAGACGAACGGTTCCCGTCGCGGCGTCGTCGACCTCGACGATGGCCTCGAGGAGCTTTAGTGTGCCGTCGTTTCCGCTCTCGCTGGCGAGCCGGACTGCGCGCCCTAGCTTGAGTGTCGCGGTCGGCTCGTCGGCCGCCTTGCGGGCTTCGAGACCGTCCTGGATGCACTCGGCCAGCTCCGCCTGTCCGGTGTAGTGGGCAACCTCGCGGTTGATCCGGGTCGAGAGCTGCTGATCATTCGTCCAGATGGCCTTGATCAGCGCCTGGCTCAGCACCTCGTCAGCTTCGACAAGACTCGCGCGGCCGGCAAGCATCTCATCGCCGAGGTTGCGTGGTTGCACCTTGATGCACAGGTGGTAATCCCGTGACTCCTCGCCCCAGGTCCCGGTGGGGTAGTCGGCTGTGAGCGCGTTTACTTCGACAGCACGATCGGTCAAATCCTCGATCGTCGGAGCCACCTGGCGGACGAACGCCACGTGGGCGCCCTGGGGCCTCCACACCCGCAGCGAGACGCTACGGGTCGCCTTGCTCATTGCGGTCTCGATCATCGAGCGGAAGTCGCTCGCCATGTCGGCCGGGTCGGCAATGATGTCGACCGTCCCGAGCAGGACCGAAGCGATGCGGCGAAGCTCGCTCACCTGCCAGTCGGTGCCGACCCCCCGGCAGTCGCATTGGAAGCGTCCGTCGCATGCGGCGAGCGCTGCGTCGAGCTCCTTGGCAGTCTCGTTGTGGTTCTCGCCATCGGTGAGCAGGATCGCGTGGCAGATGCGACCAGGGAGAGCCTGGAACAGGTCGCCGGCGAGGGTAAGCCAGGTGCCCATCGCAGTGCCCCCGCCTGCCTTCAGTTGTGCGACGACCTGCTTGGCCTCAGCGCGCGTCGCCGGGGAGGCCGAGACGAGTCCGCCTCTCGGGGGATACATCAGGTGCGCATCGAACGTCCCGGCGATCACCCCGAACGCCACGCCGTCCCGGATGCAGTCGATCGCGACGCTTGTCGCCTCTCGCGCGGCGTTGATCTTGACCCGCGGGACGTTCATCGATCCCGAGGTGTCCACGATCACGATCTCGGCCGCCTCAGGCTCCTGAGCCGGTCCCCCGTCGCCTGAAGACGCGACGGTCACGATCGCGTTGACCTCCGAGCCGTCAACCGGCAGGTACTCGTTCTGGTAGACCTCGGCCGTCAATTTGCTCATTGGACGCTCCTCATTGCGGGTCGATCTCAACAACGGCAACGGTGATGTTGTCTCGGCCGCCACGGACGACCGCGGTGTCCGTAAGCGCGCGCGCGACCGCGGCGGGTGAGGCTTCCGGGCGGGAGGGCCGCAATCAGCTCGCCGAGCTCGGCTGCAGTCGCCACGTAGTTCCACAGCCCATCAGTACAGAGCAGGAGCCGGCCGGGTCCGTCTGGGCGGAGCGCCGCCAGGCGCGGCGGTCGCTCGGGAGCATCCGCACCCACCCAATGGGTGATCGAGTGGGAGCGCGGATCATGTAGAGCCTGCTCGAAGGTCAGCCGACCTTCTGCGACCTGCTCCTCAGCCCACGAGTCGTCGACCGTTAGCTGGCGCGCCCCGTGGAAGCCGATCCAGTAGGCGCGGCTGTCGCCGACCGAGCCGACCACGATCTCGCCATCTCGGCACAGCGCGCAGACGAGCGTGCTGGAGGGCATGCCGCGATCCGTACGCGTCGTCCAAGGCACCTGTTCAACTGCGCCGTGCGCGGCCTGGATCGCATCGACCGTGGCCGCGCTCGCGTCCCGAGCAGGATCAGCAATCGCTTCGACGAGCACCGTCGCCGCAGCTTTGGCCGCGCTGCGGGCGGCGACATCGCCTGCGCTGGCTGACGAGATCCCGTCGCAGACCACAGCCGCCACGCGGTCCCCAGCGATCACCTCGACCTCGAACGCGTCCTCGTTTCGTCGGTGCACGCGTCCCCGGTCGCTGATGGCGGCCGCGATCGTAAGGTCGAGCTCGACCCGATCGCTCGCGCTACGCTGGCGCGCGCCGCAGACGGAGCAGTACCCGTCGCCGTCGATCGCCGCCGCGACGGCGCCACACACGTGACATCCGCCGTCCTCGGATTGCTCTTCGGCCAGCCGCGCACCGCATTGCTCGCAGAAGCGATCGCCCTCCTCGAGTGGCGCCTGGCAGGCGCCGCAGCAAAGGTCGGTCCCACCGGTCACGTCCACGTCCTCGGCCGCACGCGATTGGCCTCATCGACCAGGCGGATGCGCTCGGCGCGGCTCGTCGCGCGGCGAGCGAGCGCACGGTATGACCGCTCGAGGCCGACGCGCAGGTCGCCCTCCACCAGGCGATGGCCGAGCAGACTGGCGCGACCGCCATCGGCGTCGCCCTTCAGCGCCAAATGGAGCGCCGTATCGAGCAGGTCGGCGGTCAATCGGTCCCGTTGTTCGCCCTCGACCGGCAGCGCGTCGAGAAGCGATCCCGCGGCGAGCAACTCATCGAGCGTCGGATCGCCGGCGCCGTTGTGAGCGCTGAGGCAACGGATTCGCGCAATCTGTGCGTCGATATAACCGCTTGAGGAATCGGGCACCCGCTCGTACGCCGCTACCGCACCGGCGCGGTCACCAGCGATCAGGCGGCAACGCGCTAGTCCAAACGACGCGCTGGTGATCGACGGGTCGGTCCGCCAGACGACCTCGTACCAGCGCGCTGCTTCCGTGAGCTCGCCGGCTGACTCAAAGGCGAGCGCGAGCCCCAGCTTCGATGCGAGCTCTCCTGGCACCGAGTCGTATACGGTCGCGAAGCTTTCCTCCGCTTGGTCCGCGCGCCCCCGGCTGAGCTCGGCAACGCCGCGGTACCAACATGCGCGCCATTCCCATGGATCGCTCGCCTGGATCCCGGCCAGCAACGACTCGGCACCTTCATGATCGGCGCTCTCGATCAGTGAGGCCGCGAGCCGCAGATCTACCTCGACTGTGCGCTCCGGTGCCGCCCGCAGATGCGCGATCATCTGCTGGGGGTCAGTCGCGGTGATCGTCGCCAGGTAACCGGCGCTTGGGTCGTCGCTCGAGACCTGGGGGCGCGGCAGGATTCGCCAGTCAGGACGCTCGATGTCCGCGCGCAGGGCGCCCGTGAACAGGGTGCTCGGTGCCGGAACCGGCCGGCCCTCCTCGGCGGCGACGACCTCTCGTAGCACGCCGTAGAGCTGGTCGGCCATCTCATCGGCCGACTGGAAGCGGTCGTCGGGGTTGAGAGCCGTGCACTTCAGTAGGAGCCTGTAGAGCGAGTCATAGCGCTCGAACAGCGGTACCGAGTCCTGGGGAGGAAGCGTGAACCTGTAAGTGCTCTGATAGCCGCGAAAGTCAACGCAAAGCACGGCGAGCGTGCGGGCGACGGTGAACAAGTCCGACGAAATCGAGGGGCCCGCGGCCGCGATCTCCGGCGCCTGGTAGCCGACCGTTCCGAAGATCGCGCTCGTCGGTTCGGCTACGCGGTACACGCCGCCAAGGTCGATCAGCTTCAGCGAGTGCTGCGTCTGGATGATGTTGTCGAGCTTGAAGTCGCAGAACAGCAAGCCCATGTCGTGCAGGTAGCCCATTGCTGGCAGGATCTCAAGCATGTAGGCGATCGCGTGAGCAGTCGGGAGCGGGTCGGGTTCACCCCCGTTGGCCTCGCGGCGGGCCGCGAGGATCTGCTTGAGACTCCTGCCTCCGACGTACTCCATCACGATGTACCCAGAGCTTTCGTGCTGGACGAAGTTGAAGATCTTGACGATGTTGGGATGCTCGACCTCTGCCAAGAAGCGACGCTCGGCGAGCGCGGCGGCGGTCGCGTCGCTGTCGCCGGTGTTGAGCAGACCCTTGAGCACGACCCACCGATGCGAGACGTTGTGATCCTTGGCGAGATAGACCCACCCCATGCCGCCGTGAGCAAGGCAGCCGACGACCTCGTACTGGCCGGCGACCAGATCGCCGGACCGGAGCTTTGGCTCGAACGAGAACGGACCTCCGCACTTGCGGCAGAAACCCGCGGCGCGCCCGCGCGCTCCGTCGCGGCTGCGACCGACGGGCTCATCGCAGCGTGCGCAGAAGCGCCGGCTCTCCGGGACCATCGGATCTGCCATCACCGCGTCCGCGGGGTCGCGGAACGCCACCGAGGGGATCTCGACGAGCCCGGCGCCCAGACGGCTACGTCCGCTCGGGCGCGTCCGCGTGATTCCCGACCGGCGGGCGGAGGTGAACGACGCCGCGGTCGCGGTGCTCGGGCCCGTTGGCATCTGTGGCTCGCTCGCGACGGTTGCGGGCGGTGGCGTCGTGGCTCTTGCCGGCGCCAACCCGCACAGATCGCAGTAACCGTCGACGATGTGCCCAGTGCACCCCGGTTGCTCGCAGTTCACGGCATCGCCTCCGGACTGGGCCGGGAGCCGGTGAGGGCCTGCTGGCAGCTCCGCACGAGCTGCGCGACGAGCGCGAGGTCGGTGGGCGCGTTGTACAACGCCTCCCGCGCCCTCGCGAAGATGTCCTCCAGCTCCGGATCTTCGACGAGACCGAGGCGCTTGGCCTTCACCTGATACGCCTCGAGCAGCGCGCGAAATTGGTTGCGGGCGTCGATCGGGGCGCGGTTGGCATCGAGCGCTCGCCGTGCCTCGTCGAGTAGTTCATTGCTGCGAGCGGTCCAGTCCGCGAGCGCACGCCGGGCCTCTCTCCATGCTCCCCTTTGCGCCAGCTCCGCGATCCCGGTTAGCTCGGTCTCGAGCTCGCCGCGCGCCTTCGGCGCCGCCGGAGTCCCCCGCACGGAGATCCTGATGAGTAGCTCTTGATGCGCGGCTTGCGCTTCCCGAACCGCGGTTCGCAGCCGTTCGAGCAGCGCGCGTGCCTCGAGGATCGCTGCCTCGAACCCGCGCTTGAGCGCGCCGATGCCCTCCAGGTCATCCCGGACCGCGTGTACCGCCCGCACCAGCATATCGACGGCGTCTGGCGCGACCGACAACGGATCGGTCGTGATCGACGCGCTGAGGCGGTCGAGCGTGTCCGACGCCGAGTCGAGGTCCCGACCCCCGGTCTCGCCGAGCTCCTCGGCGAGCTGGCTCGTCTCTTGGAGTAGGCGGCGTGCAGCGTCGAGCCTTGGGATCGACGCCTCCCAAGCGCTGCCGATAGCGGATACAACGGTCTTTATCTCGTCAAACGCAGCGGACATGCTGCAGAGCAGCTCGTCGGGTGAGCATCGGTCGGCCACCTGCGGGGCGCCGAGGAGCGTCCGTTCGGCCAGCGGCACATCCGAGCTCGCGAGTTCGATGGAAGGCGCTTCGAGCAGGAAGCGGAGCTCATCGGCTCGCCGGGAGCCGTACAGGCTATCCATCCGATGCAGCAGGTCTTCGAGGAGTGCATGTCGTCGCCACAGCTCGGTGAGCGCGTCGCTCGCCGCTGACCAGCGAACGGCCGATTCGCCCTCGAGCATGCTGGACTCCAGCAGCCGGCGAGTCGAGTCGATCTCGAGCTCTACCAGGTTGGCTGAGATCCACTCGGCCGCTTTGTGCAGCCGTTGAAGCCTTTGAGCGGGATCGTCGAGCTTCATCTCAGCCGACATAGTGAGCCGGTGGCGGCGCCGGGGTCGCAGCGAACTTGCCGAGCCAGCGGGAGTAGATGTCCCTCCAGGTGCCGTTCCCACGCATCTGGGCTAGCGCGCCATTGACGAAGCGAACGAAGTCAGGATGGGCCTTGCTGATCGCCATGCCGTAGGGCTCATTCGTGAAGCGCGGTCCGACGATCTTTGTATACGGGTCCTGTGCTTTGAAGCCGAGCAGTAAGGCGTCGTCGGTGGAGATCGCGTCGACCTGTCCCTGCTGAAGCGCGACGAGGCAGTCTGTCCGCTGCGCCACCGGATGGCGGATCGCGCTCGGTATCAAGCGCTCGATGTTCTGGATCGACGTCGATCCAGTCGTCGCGCAAACGCGCTTGCCGCCGAGGTCTTTGAGGCTGCTGATCCGCGAGTCCGAAGGAACCAGCACACGCTGCCCCGCATCGAAGTAAACGGTCGAGAAATCCACCTCCTCGCGGCGCTGGCAGGTGATCGTCATTGCGTCAGCGACGACGTCGACGCTTCCGTCCTGGACCGCCGTGATCCTCTCGGCTGTGGTGATCGCCCTGAATTGGACCTTGTTCGGATCACCGAAGATGGCCTTGGCGAGGTCGCGCAACATGTCGATCTCGAAGCCCTCGAGCTGTCCGTCCAGCGGATTGAAGTACGCGAACAGCAACGTGTTCTGGTCGACGCCCGCGATCAGGTAACCGCGCCGCTCGATCCTCGCCATGAAGCTGCCGGCCGGCATCGCGCCTGGCGCGGGCATTGCAGCCGGCGGTCGGAGGCTGGCGGTCGCGTCACCGCAGCGTGGCTCGCGCCCGGACGCGGCCGACGGGCCCGGCTGCGATGCCCTCGTGCCCAACGCTGCAAGAGTCATCCTCTGCGCACGGTCTGAACCAGAGCCGCAGCCGGCAAGCAGCGCTGCGACGACCGCGACACCGAGGAGCTGGGCCAGCGAGCACTTCACCGATACTCGCTCAGCCTCTGTCGAAGTCCGATCAGCGCGAGTGCCGCGGCGAGCGCGGTCAGCACCGGAATCGCGACCGATAGTCCCGACAGCGACGAGGCCGCAGCGGCTGCGGCGCTCATGAACCGGCCCTGGGCGTTTGTGATCTGCCCCGCGATACCAGCATTCAACCGATCCGCGATCGAGCTCGCGCTCGCGGCAGACGCACGCCTGATCGCATCGAGGATCCGCCCATTGCTCTCCAGCATCGTGATTTGCGTAGTCTCAGCTTGGTAGGAGGCGAATTCAGTCGTTAGCCGGTGTGCTGGCGAGCTCGTGCCGGTCCGGCGGGCGAGCGCCGACACCCCGCCCAACAGTCCACCGTTCGGTGCGAGCTCTCTCATCACGGCGGCGAAATCGGCGGGGTCTGTCTCGTCGCTACCGCGGTTGACGAGCGTCAGGCTCTGATCGCTCTGTGCGCGAGAGAGCAGAACCCTGGTGGCCGAGAGGACCTCTACGGCGTCGGAGCCGCGCCGAGCACTCGCGAGCGCGCTCTGCTCGCCAATCAATCCGACCACCGCCCAGATCGAAACCGCCGCGAGCACGACGGTCGCTAACAGTGTTGGAGCATTGAGGATCCGCCGGCTGATCCGAGCGAGGTATAGCTGAGCTAGGACCAGCAGAGCGAGCGCAAGGCCGATGACGACGATCAGCACGACAAGTGCTGCGGCTGCGGTTCCCGTCCCGTAGTCGCCGCTCAGACGCTTGGCCTCGATGGCGTAGAGGCGATCCGCCTCAGGCAGGATCGTGCCGGTCAGCCGTGCTGACGCCTGGCGGAGATACGCGGCCCCCACCGGCAGTCCCTGTCGGTTGTTGGCTCTCGCCGCCTCGACGAGGCCGCTGAAGATGGGCAACTGCTCGGTGATCGTACCCACCGCCACGCGGGCATCGGCCGACCCGCCGACCTCTCGCGTCAAGGTTGCCAGCGAGTCGCTCGCCAGGCGGAGATCCTGTAGGTAATGCGCGCGCCGGGCTGCCGGCTCGAGCCCGCCGTTCAGGAAGGTCGTGTTGGCGGTCGCGTTCGCATCCGACAGCGCGGTGTACAGGGTGACCGCTTGCACGAGCAACGGCTCGGTCTCAGTCCGGGCCGCCTGCGCCGCCTGAGCACGAGACCGCTCCGCGACCGTGGCGATCACCCCGAAGCACACGGCTCCGACGATCACCGAGATCGACACCAGAACGAGCCGTCCCGGCGTGGTAGTGACTCGCTCGCGGAGCCACGCGAGCAGCGATGCCGTGCGCGTCGCCCGGCCGATGCGCGGCAGCGCGGCTACGGGATGAGAGCCTTCCACCGCGAATTCCGGCCCGGAGATCCACACATCGCGATTGTCCGCCGCGCATCGCTACCCGTCAGGGCCCCCAAGGTGTCGTTTTCGACACCCTCGCGTCGCCGATCACAGACCTCTCGCCCAGAAGTTCGCGACGATCGCCGTCGCACCGTGCCTTACCCCCGGTTCGTGTGCGCTTGGTCGCGATCTTAACTGCGGAAGCTCGCCCGGGCAACAGCCCTGCCCGTCTACAACCAGATCAATCAGATCCTCCTCGCCCCGCGCCAAGCGGCCGACGGCGTCGCCGGCGCGTAACGCTCCAGCCCTGAGCATCGCGCCGCCGGGCCTCGTCCCAGAGAGGTTCGCGTTCGGGGAGCCCCTCGTCCGCGTGCTCGAAACGCGACGCAGGATGCTCTACAGTTCGTTCACCGCGCCTGCGGCGCGACTTCCGCAGAACGCCGCCAGACGTACGCCGAGCGGCGACCTCACGGACATCGTCGAGCCCAGCGACGGTAGTGTCGTCCCTATAGAGCAGTCGGACACCCGCAACCGGTGATCCGCATCGGACGTGAGGACATCATGAAAGCACTCGTGTATCACGGCCCCGGCGAGAAGTCATGGACCGACGCGCCTGAACCGCAGATCCGGAATCCGACGGACGTCATCGTGAGGATCGACACGACGACGATCTGTGGCACCGACCTGCACATCCTGAAGGGCGACGTGCCGGCGGTCACGCCGGGCCGGATTCTCGGTCACGAGGGTGTCGGCGTCATCACTGAGGTGGGCAGCTCGGTGACCAAGCTCGCCGTCGGCGACAACGTGATCCTCTCTTGCATCAAGTCGTGTGGTTACTGCAGTTTCTGTCAGCAGGGCATCTTCGCGCACTGCCTGGGTGACGAGGGAGCGTCAGGGATCGGCTGGGTCTTCGGCCACCTGATCGATGGCACACAGGCCGAGTACGTGCGGGTGCCGTATGCCGAGACATCCGTGTACAAAGTGCCCGAGGGCGTCACGAACCACCAGGGTGTGCTTCTAAGCGACATCCTGCCGACGGGGTTCGAGATCGGGGTCCAGTACGGGCAGGTGAAACCCGGGGACGTGGTCGCCGTGGTCGGTGCCGGTCCGGTGGGACTCGCCGTGATGGCGACGGCAGGCTTGTACGGGGCGGCCAGGATCATCGCGGTTGACTTGGACGCGAACAGGGTCGACCAGGCGAAGAAGTTCGGGGCCACGGATGGCGTCAACTCCGGCGACGCCGACTGGAAGGAACAGATCATGGCGTTGACCGACGGGTGGGGTGTGGACGTCGCCGTCGAGGCAGTCGGCATTCCACAGACGTTTCAGATGGCCACCGAGATAGTCCGCCCCGGTGGGCACGTCGCCAACGTCGGCGTGCACGGAACATCGGTCGATCTCCAATTGCAGGACCTCTGGATTCGCAACATCTCGATCTCGATGGGGCTAGTCAACAGCAACACCACGCCTCTGCTGCTCAAGCTGGTGGCCAGCGGGAAGCTGAACGTCGACAACTTCGAAACCCATCACTTCGCGCTGAAGGACATGATGGACGCCTACGACACGTTCGGCCGGGCCGCGGAGACCTACGCACTGAAGGTCATCATTGACCGCTGAGCCTCGATCCACGCGCAAGTCGGGGCGTTTCCGTCCGGCAAGCGGGGACCGGCTCAGTCCGGCAAGCGATGGTTGAACGGAGCTCAGCTCGCGGATGAGGGGTGCCCGCCGCGTGAGCCGCCACGGGGCCATCAAGAGTCGCGAGTTGGTTGGAGTGGACGTCCCTTCCACACCGCAGGGAGCAACAAGGGGGCGGGTCACCCCGGCCTGTGGCGGCTTTCCACATGGCGGGGCAATCCGTCATCGGGGATTGGCTCCCACGGGGCGGCGTAGGCAACGAACTGGTGGACGCTCGGGCGGATCCCCGGATCGTGGTCGAACGTGCCCATTCTGATTCCGATCGGGTCGGCGTGGCTGGGGTTGCGGCCAAAGAGCGACGAGCCACACTCGCCGCAGAACCACTTTTCGCCGCCGTCTTGCGGCTTCCAGGCACGCAACTTGTCCTCGCCGGCCACGATGCGAAACGCGCCAACTGCGGGGTGGGCGTTCGGCGAAGCCGCCGCGCCGCTGCGACGCTGGCACCGCTTGCAGTGGCAATAGCTCGCCGCGACGAGCGGCTCGGAGACCTCGAATCGGACGGCCCCACAGTTGCAGCCGCCTGTCAGCGGCAAGTCGGTCATCTTCGCGACGCCTTTCTCGTTGATACGGATCCGCGGAGTATCGCGCCAGCCCGCTGGGCTCCGGCCGACACCGGCCCGGCCGTCCAAAACTAATCGGTCGCGTGGCGGGTGGCTGCTGGTCTGCGATCCGCCACAGCAGACCTTGGCGGAGCTCAGCGATGCGCTACGGGCGAGACGCAGCGGGGCAGCAGCGGCCGGCGTGGACTCGGCGTGCCCAGGGCGCACACGACGGCGTCCTGGCCGGGCAGCGCCGCGTCCAGGGTCGACGGAACCAGCACGTCGCCGCGTACCACGCGGGGGCAATCCAGCTCGGGAACGTCGTGCGGCTCGCGTGCCATCGCCGTGACGGTGTACGTGCGGTTGACCGCCTGACGAACCACTGCCTGGCCGAGCCTGCCGGTGGCGCCGATCATGCCGGAGGATGCGCCAGTCACCAGAACCACGGAGCGGTACAGGAGCGGGGAGGTGCTCGTCGGGTGCTCCGAGATCGTGCTCATCGGCAGGGCGCTAGGAGGGTGCGCAACGTCGGCGTGATCGGTCGGCTGAGGAAGCCCATCATCGCTCCGCCCCCCGGCTCGCGGCGGCGGAGGCGAGAGCCAGGCCGAGTAGGTCAAGGGGTGACCCGGCCCCCCGTGGGTGAAGGAAAATCCCGCCCCCCCGCAGTGCGGGCATCAGCTTCCCATAGCGACTGGTACCTGAGAGCCGAGCAACAACTCGGGCACCTTTCGGCTGGCGTCGACCCCGAGGTCCTCGCCATGGTCCTACTCGGGACCGCCCAATACGCCGCGTTCGTCGAGCTCGTCACCGGCGCCCAAGCGCTACCCCACAGCCGCCGTGAGCGCGCGCGCCGGATCGTCGAGTTCGTCCTCCCCGGTCAATCGGGCCGTGGGTAAGGGGTCGGGGTCGAGGGTCGCGGGCCGATCGAGGTCGCGCTGATCGTCGCCTACTTGAGGCAGAGGCGAATCGCCAAGCGGACCTTTGACCAGTACCGCAGCAGCGAAGCGCATCCAGCTCCCCCTCCGCCAGGAATGACCGACCGCCTCGGGGCTGAAGAAACGGCCACGAAGCGCTCGCCCCGGGGGTGTCGCACCGAGGCGAGCGCTCTCCGATGGACTACCTGCTCACTCGTTTGGGGTGTATTTGAACGAGATGCCGAGCCGGATTCGAAAGCTCACGACGCCGCCGTCCTGGATCGTCAGGTCCTGGCGCACGACCTCGGCCACGCGGAGCTCGCGGACGCTCTTTGCCGCCGTCTCGACGGCAACGCGGGCCGCGGCCTCCCACGACTCGCTGCTGACACCGACGACCTCGGTGACGCGGTAGACGCTCTCTGCCATGCGAACCTCCTGTAGGGGAAAGAGATCAGACAACGCGAGTCTTGCAGCCCGGAGGCCGCCGTGGCAATTGAGTTGCTCACGATTGCCATTGGCCCGCCGGGCGGTGGTACGGTGTTGCTGGCGGAACGGGTAGGCCTCGGTTCGAGCGAGAGGGGTGTGCGATGGCCGGAGAGCAGAATCTGGAAGCGGCAAAGCAGGCATACACCGCGTTCTCAGCGGGTGACGCGGCGGGAGCAATGCAGAACATCGCGGACGACGTCGAGTGGATCACGCCGGGCAACAGTGCGATCAGCGGGACCATTCACGGGAAGCAGGAAGTCGGAGCGCTGTGGGCGCAGCTTGCCGAGAAGGGGTTCTCAACCGCCCCGCAATACTGGTTCTCGGACGATCAACGCGTCGTGGTGCTGACGCACATTACGCTTGGCGGTGAGCAGGCCGATGAGGTCGATGTGCTCACGTATCGCGAAGGGAAGGTGGCTAGGTTCCAAACCGCCGGCGATACGGCGTTGCTCGAACGGGTGTTCGGCTCGAAGTAATCCATCGGGCCGTCCGATAACTCTCGGTCGTCGATGCTTAGACGGCATTCGGATCTGATGGACGTCTGGGGCGCTTCTCGGCCCGCGGAGGCTCGAGCGCGAAGCGAGGTACCTCGCTTCTTCGGAGCCGTCTCGCTCGGCGCCGTCTCGTTCGGCGCCGTCTCGCTCGGAGCCGTGTCGCTCGGAGTGGCTCGAGGCGGCGGCCGATCGCCTGGCTAACTCGGTGATCCACCCGCTGAGTGAGGCCACCGGCGGGGATCGCCTCGACGCCGGCGAGGGAGCGCCCGCTGATCGAACCCCTGTCGCAGCCGAATGGGAGCAAGCCCTCTGGGAGCTGACCCGCCGAGCGACGGATCTACGCGTCAAGCTCGGCCAGCCCGATGAGTTCCTCGAGGCGACCGCCGCGCTGCAGGATCTGGCTCGTTCCGTTGCCGCAGACGATCAGGTCTGGGGACGGCGTCTCGAGGCCTTGGCGGAGCTGCAGGCAGAACTTGTGTCCACGATTCAGCCTCACGGAACGGGCCCTATCTGGTCCCAACGAGCGTCAGTTCGTGGGCTGGCAGGGTCAGCGGTCTACACGACGCCACAGATGGCGCTATGCGGCTGCGGGCAATCGAAGATCAAACCTCTCTGCGATGGAAGCCACCGCGAGGTGAGCTTCAGCGACGCAAAGGACCCTGGCCGGGATCCCAGACCGTCGCGTGACGTATGTGGGTCAGCAGCTGACAATCCTCGACAACCGCGGGACCTGCCAGCACTCCGGGCTCTGCACCGATCCAGCCTCGCGGCCGTCTTTCACCTCGGTGAGGAGCCGTTCATCACTCCGAGCGGCGGGCGCATGGACGAGATCCTCCGAGCGTGCGCGACTGTCCCGTCAGGCGCCGCTTTCAGCTATCGCGATCGACGGGGTCGCAGGCCCCCGGCGAGTCGATTACCACGCTCAACGCGAGCACACGATCCAAGTCACGAAGGACGGCCCCTACCGGGTCGCCGGCGACATTCCTCTTCTCGACCAGGACGGAAGTCGGGGTGAAGCAAAACGCGGGGGCTTCACGCGAGCACTATGCGCTGTGCCGCTGCGGCCACTCGCAGAACAAGCCCTTCTGCAGCGGTATGCACTGGTATGTCGACTTCCACGACCCGCTCCCGGACCCGGAACGCACGCCCACGATGTTCGAGTGGTGCGGCGGGCTACCGGCGCTTACGCGGATGACGCGGCTGTTCTACGAGAAGCACGTCCCGCAGGATCCGATGCTGGCGCCGCTGTTCGCGAACATGTCGGCAGATCACCCCCAGCGAGTCGCGAAGTGGCTGGGCGAGGTGTTCGGAGGCCCGGATTGCTACAGCGCGGAGCACGGCGGCTACCCGCGGATGCTCTCCCAGCACCTCGGGAAGTGCCTCACAGAGGATTGGCGGTCGCGATGGGTCGAGCTGTTGCTGCAGTCCGCTCGCGAAGCAGGACTGCCGAATGATCCGGAGTTCCGATCCGCCTTCCAGGCCTACATCGAGTGGGGCTCGCGGCTCGCGGTGGAGAACTCCCAAACAGGGGCGAAACCACCCGAGCACATGCCAATGCCACACTGGGACTGGACCACGGCCGCCGGAGCGCCCGGCAGCAGGATCTCGGCTCTCGCGCCCAGCTCGGAGCAGCCCGAGGAGCCGGTGACGCTCCCCGCCGGCGACGAACCCGTCGGCTTCGAGAAGCACATCCGCCAGCTATTCCGCGAGCGCGACCGCCGCTCGATGAGCTTTGCATTTGACCTCTGGTCGTACGCCGATGTTCAGAAGCACGCCCCTGACATCCTCCGACGTGTCAGCAACGGCTCGATGCCGTGCGACGCAGCTTGGCCGCAGGCGTGGATCGACACGCTCGCTCGGTGGGTGGAAACCGGCAGCCCCGCCTAGCGTGACCACGCGGCCCGGCGGGCGGCAATCCTTGGACAAACACTTGACAGACCCGGCCTCAGGCGGTACCGCTGTCGAGAGTTCCCGGCCGCGCGTCGCCCGGAGTCGGGGCTCAGCCACGGACCCGTGAAGCGGGCCCGCCATCTCCTGCTGATCGATCAGATGGGACGTCCAGGCGCTGCGTCCTCGCTCTCGACCTGACGAGTTTCACCCGGTCCGACCCCGTTCTCCGGGTCGTTGGCGATCGTGCCGGGTTCGTCGGCGTGCCGAGTGTCGCGGGCGGGGACCCCGTTCTCCGGGTCGTTGGCGATCGTGCCGGGTTCGTCGGCGTACCGGGTGTCGCGGGCGGCTCGGACCCCGTTCTCCGGGTCGTTGGCGATCGTGCCGGGTTCGTCGACGTGCCGAGTGTCGCGGGCGGTTCGGACCCCGTTCTCCGGGTCGTTGACCCGCACATTTATCCGATACCTGCGCGGCGAGCGCGGCGACGAATGGTCGGCCTCCCTCGGCGACGGCGTCCCCCGCTTGCTGGAAGTCGGCGCCGGGTACCTGTGAGCAAGAACCACGGAGAGCGACGTCTGAACTACGCCGAGTTGGGGCTCAGACCAGCACGCGTCGTCTGAAGTTCCGCAGCCCCAAGGCCAGGAATCCCACGCAGAACGCGAACAGCACCGGATAGATGACGTAGAGAGGCATGTGCGAGATATTCGTGAGGCCGGCGCGCATGCCCTCGGCGACATAGATCAGCGGATTGATCAGGACCACCGTTTGAAGCCAGTGAAATCCGCCGAGCTTGACCGGCGAAAGCTTGGTCCACTGGTAGTACGTGCCGCCAAGGAACGTCAGCGGGAGCACCACGAACCCGAACATCAGCCCGATGTTCCGCGGCTCGAAGGTGGTGCCGAGCACCAGTCCCAAGGAGGTCATTGCGACGCACGCGAGCGGGATCAGGGTCAGCACGATCGGCCAGTGGACTGAGAGGTGGGCGTGCACGCCGGGGGCGTGGACGACCGCGGCGATCGGGAACACGATCACGGCCGCGAGCGCGCCCTGCACAGCGCCGGATAGGACTTTCGCGATCGCCACCAGCCAGATCGGGCAGGGAGCCTGCACGCGGTCCTCGATCTCGCGCGTGTAGCCAAACTCGGTCGACATCTGCAGCGCCACCGCTTGGATCCCCTGGAACATGATCGAGATCGCGACCACACCGGGCACCAGCACCGTCGCGAAGTGGGACTCCGCGACCGGCCCGTGCCCGGCCCCGACGCCCTGGCCGATCGACGGGAACACGTAAAGGAACACGAAAACGAGCAGGAACGGCTGGATTAGCGTGCGCGCGACAAATTCCCCGAAGTTCTTCTTCAGCACGAGCAGATCCCGCAGGATCAGGGCCCTCAGCGCCGTGCGGCTTGCCGCCAGGGTCGAGCGCGTCGGTGCGAGTGCGATCGCTGTCGGTCGCGCGTCGACGCGGGCGGGCCCGCTGGTCGTCGTGGTCGTCATTCGCGCAGCTCCTTCCCCGTGAGATTGATGAACACCGTCTCGAGGGTGGGCTCCGCGACCGACAGGTCGATGAGCTCGAAGCCTCCAGCGTCCGCGGCTGCGACGACGGCTGGGACGATCCGATCGGCACCCTTGATGTGCAGCTCGACCCCGCCCTCGATCACCCGTGCCCGCGTCACGCCGGCCACAGCTTGCTCGAGCTGCTCGGCGAATGCCGCGGCATCACCCTCGGCCTTGACGGTGACGATCGTGTCGGCCCCCACCGACTGCTTGAGCGCTGCGGGCGTATCGAGCGCGAGGATCTTCCCGTGGTCCATGATCGCGACGCGGTCGCAAAGGCGCTCGGCCTCTTCCATGTAGTGCGTCAGGAGCATGATCGTCTGGCCGTCGTGGTTCAGTTGCCCGAGAATCTCCCAAAGCGCGAGCCGGCTCTGGGGATCGAGGCCCGCGGTCGGCTCGTCGAGGAACAGGACCGCCGGCCGATGGAGGATCGCGCGCGCGACCATCAGGCGCTGGGCCATCCCGCCGGAGAGAGCGAACACCGAGGCCTTCGCCCACTTGCTCAGGTGAAACTGCTCCAGCAGCTGATCGGCGAGCCGACGCGACTCAGGTGCCGAGATCCCGAACAGGCGACCGTGGAAGTAGAGGTTCTCCCAAACCGTGAGCTGACGATCGAGCGTGTTCTGCTGCGAGACGATGCCGATCATCTGCTTGGCGAGTGCGGGATGGGAGATCACGTCGACCGCGCCGACGTGGGCTGTCCCGGCTGTCGGGATGACGCGCGTGGTCAGCATTCCGGCCGTCGTGGTCTTCCCGGCTCCATTGGGTCCGAGCAGACCGAAGATCTCGCCGCCCTGAATATCGAGGTCTAGGCCGTCGACCGCCACGAAGTCGGTGCCGCGATAGACCTTCGTCAGGCCTTCGGTGCGGATGATCGCCCGAGCTTCGGTCGCCACTGCCATCCTTCAAGGGTAATCGGGCGCACCGCGGTCGCGTGCAGGCCGCCGCGCTCAGTGCGAGGCAGGGGTGTCGATCAGCGTGTAGATCGCCTGCTCAAAACCGCGGGCAGTCTCCACGATCCGCGCGTCGTAGTACGGGAGCACCTGCGTGAACAACGCTCCGGCCAAGCCCGCCGCGCGATCGATCCAGAGTAGCAGTTGGCCAGGCCGCCCCATCGCCGGCGCTCGGCCAGACAGGGCATGCACCATTGGTCGCAGGCGACGTGCTGGCGATCGAGCCCGGCCTCTGGCGGCGTGACGTCGGCGGTGTTCGCTTCGAAGACCTCCTGCTCGTCACCGACGACGGCTGCGAGACCCTCACCGATTACCGGTACGACTTGACGCCGTAGGGGCCCGGCGGCCTTCCGACCGCCTTCGCCGGTGCGCCGCAGGCGCGGCGCACCGGCACGCCGACGGGCTCAGGCCTCGATCAGCCCGTGGGGGGTCGAAGACGACCTTCTTGGCCACCCCGCTGTCGAAGTCCTTGTAGCCCTGGGGGGCATCGTCGACCAGTTGCATCCCGTCGCCGCTAAAGCTCGTATTCGGCGAGCTGTGCGCGCAGGGCGTCGCGGCGCGCCACCAGGCGCGTGGTGCGGGCGTGCGTCTCCCAGTGAACCGGATGGTGGCCCGAGCCGTCACGGCCTCCGCCCATCGCAAACGCGTACTCCCAGCTCGCCATGTGCGCCTTCAGCTCGGCGGTGGCGTCAGCCAGCTCCGCCCTCAGGCTCTCCCGCGGGTCTGAATTTTCCGCCGTCAATTAGGCTGGTTTGGGTGGGGGGTGCAGGCCGGTGATCGAAGCCGAGGATCGATTCTAAACGCGCCTTGCGGGCTCGCGGACGCACGGCGTCGCGTCTGCCGATCGAACCCGCGTCCCGCGGTGATCGACAGAAGGGGTATACCGCGACATGGACGCTTCCGCGGAGCCGCGCGGGATGGCTGGACGCGGATGCGTCGGCGGAGAGCCGTCGGAGGAGTACTGGGAGACGCGCTCGGGGTTGCCGTGGACTTAGCCGTCCTCCCGCCGCGCTGCGGTCTGTAACGGGTGTTACAGACTGGGGTTGTTTCTAGGTGGTCCCCGTTCGGCGCAAGAAGTCAGCTTCGGCGCGCCTCAAACGTCGCGCGCTGGAACTGCGCAACGCGGCGCCCCAGCTCGACATTCCCTGGGCCCGCTCCCGGCTGGGCCATCAGCGCGCGTGAAGCGTTCCTCCGATTCGTGCTGGCTCCGCTGATCGCGTTCTACACGCGCCGGCGCACGAATGGTCGCGACAAGCTCCCGCGCCTCCGCGCGCCGGTGATCCTGGTCGCAAATCACGTGAGTCACATAGACACTCCCGTGATCCTGGCCGCGCTGCCGCACCGATTCCGCAAGCGAACTGTGGTGGCCGCCGCCGCGGACTACTTCTACCGCAACCGGCTCGTCGCGGCGCTGGTCTCGTTGATCTTCAACACCGTGCCGATGGATCGCTTTGGCGGCGGTCTCGACGAGAAGGCCGCCGGCCACGTCGACCGTCTGCTGGACCGCGGCTGGAACCTGCTGCTCTATCCCGAGGGGACCCGGTCACGCAACGGCGGGACCGGACGGCTGCGGCGCGGCGCGGCGGTGCTCGCGGTCAGGCACCACGCGTTGATCGTGCCGATCCGGATCACGGGCACCCGTGCTGCGATGCCCCCGGGGCGCTTCTGGCCAAGCCGGCTGCACGGCCGGAACGGGTCCAAGCGCCATCAGGTGAGCATCACCTTTGGCGACCCGATCACGCCGACCGACGATGTCTCCGCCGTGATCAAGAGCGTTCAGAGCTTCTTCGACAACGCCGAGAAGTGACGCCGACGTCGCTCAGTCATCATCGTCGAGCCAATCGACGGTACGCGCGACCGCCTTCTTCCACTTTCGATAACCCTTCGCCTGCGCTGCCGGGTCGATCCTCGGCAGCCACTCCGCCGCCTTGTGCCAGTTCCGCTTGAGGCTGTCCTCGTCCGGCCAGAATCCGACTGCTAGTCCGGCCGCATACGCGGCACCGAGCGAGACGGTCTCGGAGACGATCGGGCGCATCACCGGGACGTCGAGGACATCGGCGAGGAACTGCATCAGCAGGTTGTTGGCGGTCATGCCGCCATCGACGCGCAGCTCCGCGATCCCGCCGCCGTAGTCGGCATTCATCGCGTCCACGACTTCGCGTGTCTGCCACGCGGTGGCCTCGAGCACCGCACGCGCGAGGTGACCCTTGTTGATGTAGCCGGTGAGCCCGGCGATCACGCCTCGCGCGTCGCTGCGCCAGTGCGGGGCGAACAGACCGGAGAACGCCGGCACGAAATAACAGCCGCCGTTGTCCTCGACGGTGAGCGCGAGCGTCTCGATCTCCGCCGCGCTGCCGATCAACCCGATGTTGTCGCGAAACCACTGCACTAGGGCGCCGGTGACCGCGATCGATCCCTCGAGCGCGTACGTCGGCGGCGCCGAGCCGAGCTGGTAGCCGAGCGTCGTCAGCAAGCCGCTGCTCGGACGCGATCGGGCGCGCGCCCGTGTTCATGAGCAGAAAGCTGCCGGTGCCATAGGTGCACTTCGCCTCGCCCGGGTTGAAGCAGGTCTGTCCGACGAGCGCGGCATGCTGGTCTCCGAGTACCGAGGCGACGGGCACTCCCGCGAGCGCGGCGCCCGCCTCGCCGTAGATCTCCGAAGAGGGCCTGATCTCGGGGAGCATCGCCCGGGGGACCCCGATCACCGCCAGCAGCTCGTCGTCCCAGTTGAGCGTCTCGAGGTTCATCAGCAACGTGCGGCTGGCGTTCGTCACGTCGGTGGCGTGGCGGCCGCAGAGGTTCCAGATCAGCCACGAATCCATCGTCCCGAAGAGAACCTCGCCCCGCTCAGCGCGCGCGCGCAGACCCGGGATGTGATCGAGCAGCCACCGCACCTTCGGGCCCGAGAAGTAGGTGCTCGCCGGCAGACCGGTCTTCTGGCGAAAGCGGTCCTGCCCGAACTCGTCCGCGAGCCGCCGGCAGAGATGATCTGTGCGCGTGTCCTCCCAGTTGATCGCGTTGTGCACGGGCACCCCGGTGCCGCGGTCCCACAGCACGGTGGTCTCCCGCTGATTGGCGATTCCCGAGCGCGCTCAGCTCGGTCGGCGATAGGTCGGCCTTCTCGAGCGCCTGGGCCAGGACAGTCAGGACGTTGCCCCAGATCTCCTGGGGGTCGTGCTCGACCCACCCCGGCCGCGGGAAGTGGTGGCGGTGCTCCTTCTGGGCGACCGAGACGATCCGAGCGTGATGGTCGAACACCATGCACCTCGACGACGCCGTTCCCTGGTCGATCGAGGCTACGTAGCGCCCGCTCATCGTCTCCGATTCCTACCACGGAATCGCTCCGAGCTCCCGCGAGACCGTGCGGGCGCTTTGCATCACGTAGCCGACGAGCTCCGCTCGCAGGCTCCCGCCCTCGCACAGCCGCTCGATCGGTCCCGAGACGCCGATCGCGCCGACGATCACGCCGCGGCGGTCCTCGATCGGAGCGGCGATCGAGGCGACGCCCGGGAACAGCTCCCCGACCTCGCTCGCCCAGCCCTGGTTGCGGATCTCCTCCAGGTCTCGCTCCAGCTGATCGACCTCCGTGACCGTCGCCGGCGTGTAGCTCGTGAGATGGTTCGCCCCGAGCTCGCTCAGCATATACCTGTGGTGAGCGAGCAGCGCCTTGCCGAGCGCACTGGCGTGCGCGGGCACCAGGCTGCCGACCTCGAGCGCCTGCCGGCTATCGTCTGGCCGGAAGACGTGGTGGACGATCAGCACCTGCTGCTCGTGCAGCGTGCCGATCCGCACGCTCTCGCCGCTCTTGGTCGCGAGCGAGTCAGCCCAGTTCAGTGCGCGTGTGCGCAACTCGTTGGCGTCGAGGTAGCTCGAGCCGATGTGAAGCAGGGCGGCGCCGAGCTGGTACTTACCTGACTCGCTGTCCTGCTCGACGAACCCGACCGCCTGGAGCGTCCGCAGGATCCCGTGCACGGTCCCCTTTGGCAACCCGAGCTGTCCGGCCAGCTCGACGACTCCGAGGCGCCGCGAGCGCCCCGATAGCAGTCGCAGGATCGCGGCCGCACGCTCGATCGATTGAATCGGTCCAGACACCTATAGCTGCGTTCAGCGGGTGCTGAGCAGCATCCGAACGAAGTTTGACATTGGCGAACGATTTCCGCTATTGTCGCAACAAACCGCTCGTGGGTGGAGAGCGATGTGTCCGAAAGAAGGGTGCTTGCTCAGCATTTTCTCTGCTGAAGTGACGGTGAAGCGCGTCTTCCGCCTGTCGCAAACTCTTCTCTCGGACCATCCGGTGGCTTCTGGCCGTCCGGACGCACCTCCGCCGTGGCGCCCTGTCCTGTCACTCTCCGGGGGACTGCATGAAGAAGCTCATCAACTCCCCTGACGATGTCGTGCTGCAGGCGCTGCAAGGCATGGAGGCCGCACATCCAGACCGCTTGCGGATCAGCTACGACCCTCGTTTTGTGGTCCGAGCCGACGCGCCCGTGAAGGGAAAGGTCGGCCTCGTCTCCGGCGGCGGCTCCGGCCACGAGCCGATGCACGGCGGGTTCGTCGGCCCCGGGATGCTCGATGCCGCCTGTCCGGGGGAGGTGTTCACCTCGCCCACTCCGGATCAGATGCAGGCGGCTACCCAGGCCGTCGACGGCGGCGCCGGCGTGCTGCACATCGTCAAGAACTACACCGGCGACGTGATGAACTTCGACATGGCCGCCGACCTGACACGGGCCGACGGCGTCGAGGTCGAATCGGTCGCTCACCAACGACGACGTCGCCGTCGAGGACTCGCTGTACACCGCCGGACGCCGCGGCGTCGGGATCACCGTGGTGCTCGAGAAGATCTGCGGCGGCGCAGCCGACGATCGGCCGCTCGCTGCACGAAGTTGCCGAGCTGGGCCGGAGAGTGAACGCCAACGGCCGCTCGATGGGGATGGCGCTGACCCCGTGCATCACCCCTGGCTCCGGCTCGCCCAGCTTCGAGCTCGCCGACGACGAGGTCGAGATCGGGATCGGGATCCACGGCGAACCCGGTCGCTTCCGCGAAAAGATCGGTCCCGCCTCGCAGATCGCCGAGCGGCTGATGACGCCGATCGTGCAGGACCTGCCGTTCTCTTCGGGCGACCGCGTGCTGGCGTTCGTGAACGGCATGGGCGGCACGCCGCTGATCGAGCTCTACGTGATGTACAACGAGGTCGCGAAGCTGGCGCGGGAGCACGGGCTGCAGATCGAGCGCAACCTGATCGGCAACTACATCACTTCGCTCGAGATGCAGGGCTGCTCGATCACGCTGCTCAAGCTCGACGACGAGATGGTCCGTTACTGGGACGCGCCGGTGAACACGCCGGGCCTGCGCTGGGGCGCCTGAGCTTGCCGGTCAATCGCGACACGGTCCTCGACTGGATGACCCGCTTCGCCGCCTCGATGCAGGAGCATCGCGAGGAGCTGGTCGGCTCGACACCGCGATCGGCGACGGCGACCACGGGACGAACATGGATCGCGGGATGCGTAAGGCGCTCGAGAAGCTGGGCGCGCAGGAGCAGGCGGACGCCGGGATGGTGCTCAAGACCGTGGCGATGGCGCTCGTCTCCAGCGTCGGCGGCGCCGCGG
This sequence comes from uncultured Solirubrobacterales bacterium, assembly GCA_963837385.1. Lineage (GTDB taxonomy): Bacteria > Actinomycetota > Thermoleophilia > Solirubrobacterales > Solirubrobacteraceae > Palsa-465. The sequence goes on along the minus strand of CAWIMZ010000013.1, from coordinate 375,755 downwards.
GCCCGCTCTACGGGACGCTGTTGCTGCAGATGGGAACGCCGCTCGCCGGCAAGCAGGAAGTCGATCTCCCGAGCTACGCGGCCGCCTGGCGCAAGGGCGCCGAAGGCGTCAAGGCGCGCGGCAAGGCGGAGCTCGGAGACAAGACGATGGTCGACGCTCTGATGCCTGCGGTCGAGGCGCTTGAGCAAGCATCGGACCTCGATGCCGGCTTACGAGCGGCGGCGCAGGCCGCCGAACGCGGGATGCGGGACACGATTCCGCTGGTCGCCCTCAAGGGGCGGGCCAGCTACCTGGGGGAGCGCAGTCGAGATCACCAGGATCCGGGTGCGACCTCCACCTACTACCTCTGCCAGACAGCCGCTGAAGCGCTGGCAAGTTGAAAGGAGAGAACGCGATGGCCGATTACGTCGCAGCACTGGACCAGGGCACGACGAGCACCCGCTGCATGGTGTTCGACCACGGCGGCAACGTCGTCGCGGTCGAGCAGCTCGAGCACGAGCAGATCTACCCCAAGCCGGGATGGGTCGAGCACGACGCAAAGGAGGTCTGGCAACGCTCGCGCCAGGTGATCGACGGCGCGCTGGGCAAAGTCAGTGGCGGGGCGGGCGCGATTGCCGCAATGGGGATCACCAACCAGCGCGAGACGGCCGTCGTCTGGGACCGCAACACCGGTGAGCCGGTCCACAACGCGATCGTCTGGCAGGACACGCGAACGGACAAGATCTGCGCCGAGCTCGAGAAGGAGGGCGGCCAAGACCGCTTCCGCCTGAAGACCGGACTCCCGATTGCCACGTACTTCTCGGGTCCAAAGGTGCGGTGGATCCTGGAGAACGTCGACGGCGCGCGCGCGAGGGCAGATGCCGGCGATTTGGCTTCGGCAACATCGACACCTGGTGCATCTGGAACCTCACCGGCGGCACCGACGGTGGCCTTCACATCACCGACGTGTCGAACGCGAGCCGCACGATGTTGATGGATCTCCAGACCCTCGACTGGGATGAGGGGCTGCTCGACGCGATCGGCGTGCCGCGCTCGATGCTGCCCGAGATCCGGCCATCGAGCGCCGTCTATGGCGAGATCAAGGAAGGCGTCCTCGCCGGGACGCCGGTCGCAGGCGACCTCGGCGACCAGCAGGCCGCCACGTTCGGACAGACCTGCTTCTCCGTTGGCGAGGCCAAGAACACGTACGGCACCGGCAACTTCCTGCTGCTCAATACGGGCAACGAGGCGGTCCAGTCAAAGAACGGGCTGATTACGACGGTCGGGTACAAGATCGGCGACGATGCAGCGGTCTATTGCCTCGAGGGCTCGATCGCGATCACCGGAGCGCTCGTCCAGTGGCTTCGTGACAACCTCAAGATGATCCGCAGTGCGCCCGAGGTCGAGGAGCTCGCCAAGACAGTCGAGGACAACGGCGGCTGCTACATCGTGCCGGCATTCTCGGGGCTGTTCGCGCCCTACTGGAAGGGCAGCGCGCGGGGAGTGTTCGCCGGGCTGACGCGCTATGTCAACGACGGGCATGTCGCGCGGGCGGCGCTCGAAGCGACGGCGTTCCAGAGCCGCGAGGTCTCCGACGCGATGAACGCCGACTCCGGCGTCGAGCTTCAGTCGCTGAAGGTCGATGGCGGAATGGTCGTCAACGAGACGCTGATGCAGTTCCAGGCCGACATCCTCGGCGTGCCGGTGATCCGGCCGAAGGTCGCGGAGACGACGGCGCTCGGCGCCGCCTACGCCGCCGGGCTCGCCACCGGCTTCTGGAAGGAGATCGAAGACCTGCGGGAGAACTGGGTCGAAGACAAGCGCTGGGAGCCGAAGATGAGCGATGCCGACCGAGAGAAGGCCTACCACTTCTGGAAGAAGGCCGTCGAGCGGACGTTCGACTGGGCCGAGTAGCTCCTGCCGCCTGGGTGACGCGGGGCACCGGCCGACGACGCCGGGCCCCGCCCCCGGGACCCCCGCAAAGGTAGACTGATTCGGTGGAGAAACTGAGCACCGATGTATTGGTGATCGGCGGTGGAGGGACGGGTGCCGGTGTGGCTTGGGACGCGACGCTGCGCGGATTCGACGTCGTCCTCGCGGACCGCGGCGATCTCGCCACGGGCACGAGCGGCCGCTTCCACGGCCTCCTTCACTCCGGCGGGCGCTATGCGGTCAAAGACCAGTCGGCGGCCGACGAGTGCGCGCGCGAGAACATCATCGTCCGCCATGTGGCGAGCGACTGCATCGAGGACACAGGTGGTTTTTTCGTCACGACCCCGTTTGACGATCCGGCGTACGCGGATCAATTCGCTGAGGGCTGCCGCAAGACGGGCGTGCCATGCGAGGAGATCGAGCCGGCGCAGGCCCTGCGTGAGGAGCCTCTCCTGAACCCGCAGATCTCGCGCGTCTTCCGGGTGCCGGACGGCAGTATCGATGTCTGGAAGCTGGTCTGGGCGCTGGCCCGTGGGTCCCAACAGCGCGGCGCGCGCGTCCTGGCCGATCACGAGGTCGTCGCGATTCATCGCGACGGCGACGCGATCCGCGGCGCGCGACTGCGAAACTCACGCACCGGCGAGGAGCTCGACGTCGAGGCGCGCGTGACGGTCAGCGCGGCCGGAGCCTGGGCGGGCCAGATCGCCGCGCTCGCCGGCATCGAGGGAGTTCACGTGATGCCCGGTCGGGGGATCATGATCGCGATGAACCACCGGCTGGTGAACACCGTCATCAACCGCTGCCAGATGCCAACCGATGGCGACATCATCGTGCCGATCCGCACGGTCAGCGTGATCGGGACGACCGATGTCAGCACCGACGATCCCGACGACCACTCCGTCCTTCAGCAGGAGGTCGACGCGATGCTCGAAGACGGCGAGCGTCTCGTGCCAGGATTCAAGAACGCTCGTGCGCTGCGCGTATGGACCGGCGTCCGGCCGCTGTTCGAGGACCGTAAGGATGGCGGCGCCTCCTCGACACGCGACGTCACTCGCGCGCACGCGCTGCTGGACCACCGCGAGCGCGACGGCGTCAGCGGTTTTTTCACGATCACCGGCGGCAAGCTGACCACCTACAGACTGATGGCGCAGGACACCGTCGACGCGGTCTGCCGCCAGCTCGATGAGCAGCGACCTTGCACGACGGCGACGGAGAGGCTTCCCGGCTCCGAGGCGGGCGAGTACTACCACATCGGCGACAGGCTCGGTCGGCGGGAAGCCAATCTGCAGAACGATCAGCTCGTATGCGAATGCGAACTGATCTCGAGGGGCAGGCTCGAGGAGGCGCTGCAGCGGCGTGCCACCGACAACCTCGACGACATCCGGCGCTACGTCAGGCTGGGGATGGGCCCATGCCAGGGAGGCTTCTGCATCTATCGGGCAACGGGGATCCTCCACGGGCTCGAGGGGATTGGTACCGAGCGGGCGAATGGCGCCCTGCTCGAGTTCGTCAACGAGCGCTGGAAGGGTTCCTGGCCGATCCTCTACGGCGACCAGCTTCGCCAGGCCAGGTTCGACGAGTGGATCTTCCAAGGCGTGCTCGATATCAGCCATCTGCCGACATGAGCCGGTCCTTGAACTACGATGCGGTCGTGCTCGGGGCCGGAGTGGCCGGTCTTACCGCCGCGGCTCGTCTGGCCGAGGGGGGCGCGAAGGTGTGCGTGCTCGCCAAGGGAGTGGGCTCGACCCATCTGGCACCGGGCACCGTCGACGTCCTCGGATACGACCCGGGACGGGTCGAGTCGCCCGCCGACGCGCTTCCGGGCTTCATCGAAGCCCACCCCGAGCACCCCTACGCGCTGATGGGCGTCGACGCGATCGCTCCCGCGCTCGACTGGTTCGCCGCAAAAATTGAGCATGGCCCCCAGCCGGGCTTTCGCTATCTCGGGGGGCTCGAGCGAAACCAGCTGCTGCCGACCGCGGTCGGCGCGGTCCGACCGTCCGCCCTGGTCCCGGAGACGATGGCCGCCGGCGACCTCCACGCCGGCACGCCCGTGTGTGCGGTCGGTGTGCGGGCGTTGCGGGATTTCTATCCTTCACTGTGCGCCGGGAACCTCCAGCGCGCCGGCATCGAGGCCCGGGGGCTCGAGCTCGACCTCGACGTGGGTCGACCCGAGGCCAACGCGCTCGGCCTCGCGCGGAGCTTCGATGACCCCTCGTTCCGCGCCGCCTTCGCCGCCCGGCTCGTGCCGCTGCTGCGCAGCGGCGAGCGCGTCGGACTGCCCGCGATTCTGGGTCTGCGTGACCCGCACGGCGCGTTGTCGGATCTCGAGCGCCGGCTCGGACGATCGGTGTTCGAGATTCCGACGTTGCCTCCCTCCGCTTCCGGAATGCGCGTCTACAACGCGCTGCTCGCCGCGCTTCGCGCCGCCGGCGGCCGGATCGTGCTCGGGGCCGAGGTGCTCGACGTCGCCCGGGAGGGCGAGCAGGTCAGCGCTCTGCGCGCACACACCAGCGGTCACGACACCGTCTACGGGGCGCGCTGGGTTGTGCTCGCCACGGGGGGCCTGCACTCCGGCGGGATCGAGCTCTCCTCCGATTGGGGCGCCCGCGAAACCGTCCTCGGGCTGGCGCTCCGCGGGATGCCCGGGGCCGGCGAGCCTCGCTTCGTCGCCGACTACTTCGAGCATCAGCCGATGTCCGAGGTCGGCATCGCGGTGGACTCCTCGCTACTTGCCGAGGGGTCGGAGAACGTGTTCGTGGCCGGCGCAGCGCTTCCGGGCGCCGAGCCCTGGCGCGAGGGATCGGGCGAAGGAATCGCGCTGACCAGCGGGCACTTCGCTGCGCAAGCGGTACTGGAGCGCGAGGGCGCGAAGGCCGCGGCATGAGCGAACGGCCTGTTGCACGAGCTGCTGCGCAGCTCACTCGACCACTGCGTGAAGTGCACGATCTGCGAGACGGTTTGCCCCGTTTCGAACGTGACGCCGCTGTTTCCCGGCCCGAAGTACGCCGGGCCCCAGGCCGAGCGCTACCGGACGCTCGGCGAGCCTCCGCAGGAGCGGTCGGTGGACTACTGCTCGGGCTGCGGGCTGTGCACGCAGGCGTGCCCGCAAGGGGTCAAGATCGCCGAGCTGAACGCCCATGCCCGCTACGCCGTCAAGCAACACAATGGCGTGCCGCTGCGCGACCGCGTCATCGCTCGGCCCACGGTGCTCGGCCGCCTCGGGACGCCGGTCGCGCCGCTCGCGAACGCCAGCTTGCGCGCAAAGCCGCTGCGGGTCGCCGTCGAACGGGTGCTCGGCATCCACCGCGACGCGCCGGTGCCGAAGTTCGCTGGACGCAGCTTCAGTTCCTGGGCTCGTAAGCGTCAGAGCCCGGTGACGGGGAAGCGGATCGTCTACTTCCACGGCTGCGGCACCGAGTACTACGAGCCCGAGGTCGGCGAGAAGGTCGTCGCCGTGCTCGAGCACAACGGCTATCAGGTTGAAATTCCCAAGCAGGACTGCTGCGGGCTGCCGCTTCAATCCAACGGCCTGTTCGACGACGCCCGTGGCTACGTGCTGCGCCTTGCCCGCGCGCTCGCGCCGCACGCCCGCGACGGCACGCTGATCGTCGGGAACGCCACCAGCTGCACGTTGATGCTCAAGCGCGAGGCCCGCGAGATCCTCGGGCTGGAGGCAGATCCGGATCTCGCGCTGGTCAGCCGCCAGACGTACGACATCTGCGAGCTGCTGCTCGAGCTCCACGACCGGGGAGAACTGAGGACCGACTTCCAACCGGTGAACGAGCTCGTCGCCTACCACGCCCCGTGCCAGCTGCAGGGACATTGGATCGGCAAGCCGGCGATTGAGCTGATGGCGCTGATACCGGGATTACAGATTCGCGAGATGGATGCACGCTGCTGCGGCATCGCCGGCACCTACGGGCTCAAGCGCGAGAAGTACCAGATCGGGATGGACGTCGGCGCGGACCTGTTCGGGCAGGTCGAGGCCTCCGGCGCCCGGCTCGTCGCCTGCGACAGCGAGACCTGCCGCTGGCAGATCGAGCACGGAACGCGATCGCCCGTCGGTGCACCCGATCGAGCTGCTGCACCGGGCCTACGGGCTCTAGTGGGCCACTAGCAGTGGTCGGGATCGTCGTCGTCTCGCACAGCGCAGCGCTTGCCGACGGCGTGGTGGAGCTCGCCCGGCAGATGGGCGGCGATCAGCTCGCGGATCGAGGCCGCGGGCGGTCTCGAGGACGGCTCGATCGGGACCGACGCTGAGCGCGTACGCGCGGCGATCGAACGGGCGATGTCCGACGACGGCGTGCTCGTGCTGATGGACCTCGGCAGCGCGCTGATGAGCGCGGAGATGGCGGTCGAGCTGCTGGAGACCGGCGGGCGCGTCGAGCTCAGCGAGGCGCCGCTCGTCGAGGGTGCGGTCGCCGCGGCAGCGACAGCGCGCGGCGGGGCCTCGCTCGACGAGGTGCGCGCCGAGGCGAGGGGGGCGCTCGAGATGAAGGTCGCGCAGCTCGATGCGCGGAGATTCAGCGCCGCCGGCTGCCGACCCGGATCAGCCGGCGGACCTCCCGGAAGCTCGCATCCCGATACTCAACGAGATCGGCCTGCACGCCCGTCCCGCGGCGCTCGTCGTCGAGCTCGCGGGTCGCTTCGACGCCGACCTGCGACTTGCCAAGGCCGGGGGGCGCCGGTCCGGTGAGCGCCCGCAGCCTCACCGGCCTGATGACACTCGTCGCGCGCAAGGGCGATCAGCTGATCGCGAGCGCCTCGGGCCCGCGAGGCGCGAGAGGCGCTCGCGGCGCTCGAGGAGCTCGCTCGCGAGGGCTTCGGCGAGGGGATCGCAGATGGGAGCGCGGCGGCTCCGGCCTCGGTACCGGCACCGGCACCGACCTCGGCACCGGCGGTGTCAGCCCCAGTGGCGCCGGCCGAACCGGAGCCCGGCGCGCTGCTGCGCGGAATCCCCGCCTCCGCCGGCATCGCCCTGGGGCCGGTCCGCCGCCTCGAGGAGCAGCTCGAAGCCCCGCCGGAGCGCCCCTCCGAGGGCGCCGAGGCGCGAGTGGCAGCGGCTGCAGAGTCGCGCGCGAGGCTGCCAGGTCGGCGATCGAGCGCGATCGCGATGACGGTGGCGCGCCGGGGCGCCGCGAGCGAGGCCGCGATCTTCACCGCACACCTGGCACTGCTCGACGACGATGCGCTGGTGGCAGGAGCGCGTCGGAGGATCGACGCCGGCGCCACCGCCGAGACCGCCTGGTACGCCGGCACGCAGGAGACGGCCGCCGCTTGGCGAGCGCTCGACGACGAGCTGCTCGCGAGAGCGGGCGGCAGACGTCGAGGACGTCGGGCGCGCGGTGCTGGCCGCGCTCGCCGGCCGCGAACCGCAGGCCGGCCTGCAAGGGGCCGGCGTGCTGGTCGTCGGGGAGCTGACGCCGGCGCAGGCCGCCGCGCTCGATGCCGGCCTCGTCCGTGGAATCGCCACCGCGCGCGGCACCGCCACGGCGCATGCCGCGATCCTTGCGCGCGCGCTGGGAATCCCGGCGGCCGTCGGCCTTGGCCCCACGGTCCTGGCGATCGCCGAAGGCACGCCGGTGCTGCTCGACGGCGCCGAGGGCACCTTACTGGTCGCTCCCAGCGAGGAGGCTGCGGATCGGGCTCGCCGGGAGCGCGAGCTGGCGGCCGAGCGCCGCCAGCGAGGCACGCAGACACTCCGGGGAGCCGGCGGTGATGCGGGACGGAACCGTAATCGAGGTGTCGGCCAACCTCGGCGGGGCCGGCGGGGCCGCGGCGGCGGTTGAGCTCGGCGCTGACGGGGTCGGGCTGCTGCGGACCGAGTTCCTGTTCCTCGACCGGCCGGAGATCCCTCCCGAGGAGGAGCAGGTTCAGACGATCGCGGAGATCGCCAGGGCGCTCGACGGCCGCCCGCTGATCGTGCGCACGCTCGACGTCGGCGCCGACAAGCCGCTGCCTGCCCTGCCGATGGCTCCCGAGCAGAATCCGTTTCTCGGCCGGCGCGGAATCAGGCTCTCAGCTCGAGCACCCTCGAGCTGCTGGCCACGCAGCTGCGAGCGGTCCTCCGAGTGGCGGCCGAGCATCCGGTGAAGGTGATGTTCCCGATGGTGGCCACGGCGGCTGAGCTCGAGGCGGCGTTGGCGGCCGTCGCGCAGGCGCGCGCCGAGACGGGCGTCGACGCGCCACTCGAGGTGGGGATCATGGTCGAGGTGCCCTCCGCGGCCCTGCAGGCCGAGCAGCTCGCCGCCTCGGCTGACTTCTTCTCGATCGGAACGAATGACCTGACGCAGTACACGATGGCCGCCGAGCGCGGAAACGAGCTGGTGGGAGACCTGCTCTCCGGGCCGCAACCGGCCGTCCTGCGGCTCGTGCGCGCGACGATCGCCGGTGCCGTGGCGCACGGGCGCTGGGTCGGAGTGTGCGGCGAACTCGCGGGGGACCCCGCTGCGGCGCTGCTACTCGTCGGGCTCGGGGTTCGGGAGCTGAGCATGGCGCCTCCGCTCGTGCCCGAGGTCAAGGCGGCGCTTCGATCGGTCGCCCTGACCGACGCCGTCGATGCCGCGGAGCGCGCCCTGGACGCGCCCGATTCCGTGCAGGCTCGCCGCTGTGCGGCCGACCTTCTGGGATAAACCCGCTGGTAGCATCGCCATCACTGTGGAGGCCGGCGCGCTGAGAACCGGGAGTACAGGAAGTGCCCGCGCCAGCGCGTTGATTCTGGCCGGCACGAGCGTTCGGATCGTCGCCACGCCGGTGGTGATGGCCCTGGTGCTCGGCCGCTCGTTCACCGCTGCGGCGATCGTCTTCCTGGCGGTGTCGAGCACCGACTGGTTCGATGGCCGGCTCGCCCGCCGCTGGAACGTGAGCTCGCGCCTGGGATCGTTCCTCGATACGACCGCCGACAAGTTGCTGGTCACAGGCACGCTCATCGCGCTGATCGCGGTCGGACGTGCCTCGCCTTGGCTGTCGATGGCGATCATCGGACGCGAGCTGAGTCTGCTGGGGCTGCGTGCCGCGGTGGCCGCTCAGGGTCTGCATCTCGAGGCCTCGATGCTCGGCAAGTGGAAGGCAAGCGTGCAATTCGTCGCCCTGACCCTCGTGATGCTGCGCCCGGACGTGACCTTCGCCGGGGCGTTCCTGGATCAGTGGCTGCTCGCCGTCGCGGCGCTCGTGACGGTGTGGTCGGGCGTCGACTACTTCGTGCGCTTCTCGTCTTCTTTGCGCGCCCCTACGTGAGGCGCGTGTTCGTCACAGGCGGCAGCGGCTTCGTCGGCCGCGCGCTCGTCGAGGGCCTGTTGGCGAGAGGTGACGAGGTCGTCGCGCTGGCACGTTCGCCGGAGTCCGAGGAGCTCCTCGGCTCGCTCGGGGCGCGGGTCGTCCGCGGAGATCTGCTCGACGAGGACGCTCTGCGCGGCGCGATGGAGGGCTGCGCCCTCGCGTTCAACGTGGCCGGAGTCAACGCGCTCTGCGTCGATGACCCTGGACCGATGCTGCGTGCGAACATCGAGGGCCCGGCGGCCGTGGTGCGCGCAGCGGCCCGCGCGGGCGTGGGGCGCGCTGGTGCACACCTCGTCGGCGGCGACGCTCGGCGAGCCGCCCGGGACGGTGGGGCGAGAGGAGACTCCGCATCGCGGCTGGTTCCTGTCGAGGTACGAGCGCTCGAAGACCGAGGGCGAGCGGGTGGTGTTCGCAGGCGGGGCGCGAGGCGGGGATCGAAGTGGTGTGCGTCAACCCGTCGTCCGTCCAAGGCCCCGGCCGGACCGGCGGGACCGCGCGCTTCCTGCTCGCGTTCCTCGACGGTCGCCTGAAGCTCTTCGTGCCGACCAACGTCAGCCTGGTCGACATCGCGGACTGCACCGAGGGACATCTGCTTGCCGCCGAGCGCGGAACGACAGGCGAGCGCTACGTCGTCAACGGAACCACGCTCACGATCACCGAGGCGCTCGCGCTCGCGGGCGAGGTGGCCGGGGTCGACCGCAAGCCACGCCTCCTACCCCGCCCGGCGGCGATCACCGCAGCGTACGTGGCCGAGCACGCGTTCCGGCTGGCCGGCCGGCGGCCGCCGGTATGCCGCGAGATGGTGAGGACACTGCTGCACGGCCACCGCTACGACGGGTCACGGGCTGCGCGTGAGCTGGGCCTCCGCTACACGGACCCGCGGGAGACACTGCGCCGAACCGTGGAATGGGCGCCGCAGCGTCGGCCTGCTGCGCTCGCGATGAGTGGATGCGAAACGACCGAAAAGCGGGGCGGCGGCAGCACCGGCTCGGTGCCACCGCCCGTCGTCGCTTGCTTGCCTGTGTATTGCGTTCCGGCTAGGGCTCCAGCTCCCGCCGGCCGCCTGTCCTGCACCGTCGTACCTACGCTCGTGCTCGCCCTCGATGGGCGGCCTTCGCGCGATCAGGATCGATCGGATGCCCGACCTCGTAGAAGATCGCCGCGATCGCGCCGCCGATCAGAGGCCCGACGATCGGCACCCAGAAGTAGTCGCTTATGCCCTCTGCAGTAGTTGCCAGGCATCGCCAGCTTGCCCCATCCCGCGATCCACGCGAATATCCGCGGGCCGAAGTCGCGGGCCGGGTTGATCGCGTATCCGGCGTTGGCGCCGAACGAGATGCCGACCGCCATCACGATCATGCCGACGATCCACGGTCCCATGTTCGACCCGACCGGCAGGTTGAACTCGTCGGTCACCGCAAACACGAACAGGCCAGGAAGAACGTACCCACAATCTGGTCGACCAGCGGTCCCCAGACGGTGTGGAAGTAAGCCGCGGGGAAAGTGGCGAACGTACTGTATGTCGCTAACGACGACGGCTGCCCCTTGACGCATGTGGTCACCTGGTCGTAGTGGTTGATCGCGTTGTTGTAGACCAGGAACACGAGCGCGGCGCCCACGAAACAGCCCAGTATCTGGACCACCCAGTACGGGGCCACCTTGTTCCACGGCAACTTGCGCCGTATCGCCTGGCCCAGCGTGATCGCCGGGTTGATGTGCGCGCCGGTGATGCCGCCCACCGTGTAGATGGCGAAGCAGACCGCCAGCGCCCATCCCCAGGTGACCAGGAGCCAGTCGCCACTGCCGAGGAGCGGCGAGCCTTTAGCGAAGATCCCGGCCCCAGCCGTGGCAACGGGCGGGATCGAGCGCCCGGACCCGATCAGGGCCCAGAGCATCGCCACTACCCCGTCGCCGAAAGAAATCAGGACGAAACACCCGAAGAACTCGGCCCACAGCTCTCCGAACAAGCCTTTTCGCCAGCGAAGCGGCAATGCCCGGTTCGCTGCTGATTCAGCTACTGTCGCCACATACCCTCCTCCAAGACGTTGGGTTCAAGGAAACGATCTCTTGAGTTCGGCGCCCGTCGACGATGCCCTGCCGCGGCGAGATGTTCCCCGCCGCGTCGCCGTACGTTTGCTCGAAGCGTGCGCGTGGTACGTCGCCTGCGAGGTACCGCCCTGTGAGTGGCGGGAGCGCCGCACGGTCGCCCCGAGGTGTCATTTCGCCCCCGCGTGTGCTGAGCCCGAGCGCAGCTCCAAGCTGCGCCCAGTCAAGACGTCGACTCCGAGTCTCACTGCGCTCAACGACCCACCCTCAAACCGTCGCCGGAACAATCGGCGTCGCGTCGGTCCACATGCACTAGAGGGGGCCGAGATTACCAGACCCCGTTCGGCAGTGTCAAACAACGTTTGCCTTTATTAGGGCTTATTACACGCATACTGGTGAACGGCTGGGACACTCGCCGGCGATCCGTTTCTGCGGTGCCCCCTGCGGTTCGCGGGCGGCGAAGACGCCCATCAGCCGGGTCCAGTTGAGGCTTGACTGCCGCGATCGCGCCCGGCTCGTGCGGGTGGTCTACGAGAGCGGACTGGTTGCGCCGGGCGAGGCCGAGCCTCCCTGGTCCGCCACCCGGCGGTCGCTGCCGTGGCGGGCCAGCGCTGGGAACGCCGCGACGATCGCGACCGCGCCGAGCAGGCACAGCAAGTCGCCCGACAGAACCGAGAACCGCGCACCCGCGGCGCCGGCGCCGGCGCCCGACTCGATATCTCCGAGCCGGGGGCCGCTCGTGACGCCGGTGGCGCCCGGGTGGGCTGTTGGACGCCGCTGGGAGCCCAACAGGCCCTCCCCGAGATTCCGCCGACGCACCGTCTACCCTCTATCTTGATGAAGCCGGTCCTCCTTCGTGTCGCCCGCCTCTCGCGGAGGTCCGCCACGGCAACCCCTTCGCCCAACGGCGAATCGGTTTCCGGCGGGCGACAGAATCGCCATCCCGCGATGACCGGGCTAAACGTCTCCCCGGTTCACGGCCGGCACTGCATCTGCGCCCGTTGCGTGCTCGAGGCGCATCGGGACGGTTGATCCCGGATCCCGTTGTTCGTTCGCTGACAGGGGATGTGTAGGCCCTGCGCATCCGGGTAGGGATAGACAATGCAGTCGACGATTACCACGGTTGACTCGGCTGATCTCTTCGGCCGCTGGCAGCAGCACGGAGATCAGCGAGCGCGTGAGACACTCGTCGAGCGATACCTGCCACTGGCGCGTAAGCTCGCGCGCCGGTACAGCGGCGCTCGCGAGCCATTCGAAGATCTACTTCAGGTCGCGAGCCTGGGCCTCGTAAAGGCGGTTGACCGCTTCGATGCCCAGCGGGGCACCGCGTTCTCGTCGTTCGCCGTCCCGACGATTCTCGGCGAACTCAAGCGCTGCTTCCGCGATCTGGGCTGGTCGGTCCACGTTCCCCGCGGCGCGCAGGAGCAGGCGTTGAAGGTCGAGGACGCGCAGCAGACGCTGACCGCACGCACCGGCCGTCCGCCGAGCGTCCCGGAGCTCGCCCAGTATCTCGAGCTCGGCGTGGAGGACGTGCTCGACGCACTCGAGACCGCGGCGGCCCATCACTCGTCGTCGCTGGACGTCCCGCGGGATGACGGCGAGGGTGAGTCCGGGACCCTCGTCGACGCGTTCGGCCAAGAGGACGAGCGGTTTGAGCTCGTTGAGGCCAATACGACGATCGCGGCGGCCGCGCGCCACCTTTCCACCTGTGAGCGCCGAGTCCTCGCGCTTCGGTTCGTCGAAGACCTCACCCAGACGCAGATCGCCGAGACGATCGGCGTCTCGCAGATGCAGGTCTCTCGGATCCTGCGCCGCGCACTTGTTCGCCTGCGTGAGCTCACTGAAACCGGCGAGGACGGCACCTCCGGGTAGCTAGGCATGGCTCCGGCGGTTTAGAGCGGCCGTCTCCGGAGCATTCAAGCGAATAAGCATGCCCACCGACCGGTCCCCTCTGGGGGCGGAGGAGTAGATGTCCTCAATTACTCACCAAACCGTCAAGCTCAGCAAGGGCAAGCACAGCTCACCGGAGAACGGCGCCTGCGTGATGGAGCTGGCGTCGATGCTCGCCGGCGAGCCGTTCAGCGATCACCCCGGGACGGTGTGCCCGGTGATCGGGTCGTTCATGCGTAGCTACAACGACGCAATCGACGAGCGCCGGCGCCAAGACCTGTACGCCTACGCATCGAAGATCGTCGGCAGCCGGTCCTCAACCGTCGTCGAGCAAGCCAGGGCCGAGCGGCTCGGCCGATGGGCGACTGAGATTCGTCCTCGACGGTGGCCACGAGGCCTGCCGGACAGGGTGCGGGCGTATGTCCTCAAGCACACGCCACCCGCAGAGTCGCTCGGCGCGCACGCGGTCCATGCGGTCCGCGGGCACACCGACGAGACGCACGCCGCGGCGCTGAGGCTGATCGAAGAGCTGCTCGCGATCGGCCCCGGTGGAGCGCAGATCGAGACCTTCGTCGCGCTGCCTGACGAGCCCGCTCCCGCCGTTCTGATCGCGCCCTAAATCTCAATCGCTGAACGCAATGGCCCGCCGAGCCCCTCGGCCGCTGCCGCGCGGCGTAGCCTCGGCGGCAGTTCAGGCGGGTGGACGACATCCTGCCGCTGCTCGGGGGCGGCTACGGCAACCTGTTGCCATTCCCTGCTTACGCCGGCTGCAATTGGGTACTCCGAGAGAGGACTCACAGCTACGGAAAGGAGTTGAGGATGTCCGCACCAGCCGCGGCAACTGGGATGCGCATTTGGGGGGAGCGGTCCTTCGCATCACCTCGGTGTGCGTAGACTGCGGACCCGGTAGCCGGCCGGCAACCAAGGGTGGGTTTGGTGCGACGGCGTTATGGGAACCGGACATCTACACGCGACGTGATCCAGAGCTCCCCAAGGGTCCGCCTCGAACTGGAGAGTCGGCCGGAGTCTGTAGCCCTCGTGCGCAGCATGCTCGCTGGGGTTGCTGAGCCGCTCGCGTTCGACTCCGAGCTGCTGGACGACTTGAGGACGGCCGTCAGCGAAGCGTGCAACAACGTCGTTTTGCATGCCTACGATGGGGAGCCGGGGCCGCTGGAGGTGGCGCTGGAGGTCGAGGACAGCGATGTCGAGGTGATCGTCAGCGATCGCGGTAGCGGGATTCAGCAGATCGCCGCCGCGGCGACTGACCGCATGGGGGTGGGACTGGCGGTGATCAGCGCGCTGGCCGATCGCGCCGAGTTCCTGAGTAGTCCCGATGGAGGAACCGAAGTCCGGATGTCGTTCACCGCCCGCGGGGTCGGCGCGCCCCTTGCCGCACACCCAACCGTCGGGGAGCCGGAGCTGTGGCCGCAGGCCCTCGACGGCGACGTGGTCGTGAAGCTCACGCCGGTCGCCTTGCTTGCCGCCGTACTGGGCCGCGTCACGAGGGCGCTGGCGGCGGCTGCCCGCTTCTCGCTCGATCGCTTCTCAGACGTCTATCTCGTGACGGACGCGATCGCCGCCCATGCACAGACGGCCACGAGCCGATCGTGGATCGGGTTTGCGATCGCCGTGTCGAACCGTCGGTTGGAAATCGTGATCGGTCCGTTCCGCGGCGGCACCGGCGAGTTGCTCGTCGCCGACGAGCGCTCCAAGCGCCCGGACTCGCCGCTGGCCACGCTCGCCGACGAGCTGACCGTGGAGCCCGCCGGAGAGTCGGAAATGATGAGGATTGTGCTCGTGGACCAGCGCCGGCCGGCGGTCGGCCAGTAGCCGCGCTACCGCCGAGGCCTCAGCACCAGCGCTGCCACGTCATCCCGGCGTCTGGCGCCCCTGAATGCCTCCAGCGCGCTGTCGAGATCGGCGAGCACCGTGGGCGGACTGAGCCGATAGTCCTGCTCGAGCAGGGCCCGCAGCCGGCCGGAGCCGAATCGCTCTTCGCGCCCGACGGTCTCGATCACTCCATCGGTGCACAGGAACAGCAACTGCTCGCAAGCAACCGGCAAGGTCTCCTCAGGCCAATCGGCATCGGCGAACGCGCCCAGCAGCGGTCCCGCGCTGGGCGCCTCGACGATCCCGTCGCGACCGGCGAGCATCGCCGGCGGGTGGCCCGCGGAGCTGAGCACGACACGGTCCTCGAGCAGCTGGAGGCAGAGTGCCGTGCACAGGGCGCCCTTGGAGTAGTTGCGCAGCGCTTCGTCAAGCCGTCTCAGAATCGCAGCGGGGCTCGGCTCCAACCGGCTGGCCATGCGCGCGCCGTGCCGCATCAGGGCCGTCAGCGAAGCTGCCGCCACACCTCGCCCGGTTACGTCGCCGATGATCCCGAACCAGGCTCCGTCGTGTTCGAACAGCTCGTAGAAGTCGCCGCCGACGTCAATCCCTCGCTCCGTGTCGGCCGGCCGGTAGAGCGAGGCCGCTTCCCAAGCTGGGATCTCTGGCAGCTGCTCGGGCAGCAAGCTCTCCTGGAGCGTCTCGGCGACGCCCGCCAGTGCAGTGTGGAGCCGGGCGTTCTCCACGGCGACGGCTGCCCGCCGGGCCAGCTGCTCGGCGAGCTCGAGGTCCTCTTGGGTCAGGCGCCGGCGCGACTCGGCGGTGGCGAGCGTCATCACTCCGATCGTGCGCGCCGGGACCCGCATCGGAACGATCAGGACAGAGCTCATGCCGAGCTCTCGGAGCAGGCGCAGCTGGTCATCGTTGCGCGCGGCGGCGGCCAGCTGCTCCTCTGTGATTACCGGGTGCAGTTCTGAGATCCCGGTCCGCAGGACGCGTGCTAGTGCCCGGTCGGGTTCCAGCTCGTCGGGCTCGAAATCGCGCAGGCGCGCCGCCAGGGCCTGCTTGGCTGGTTCCCGGTGCGCCGCGACTAGGTGCTCCCGCCGGTTCTCGGCGTCGAGGAGATCCACAGCGCACCAGTCGGCGAGGGCCGGGACGGCCACGTTCGCGACGTTCCGAAGCGTCTGCTGATAGTCGAGCGAGGACGTCAAGAGCGCCCCCGACTCGGCCAGCACTCGGGTCCGGACCTCGGCCTGCTTGACCGCGGTCACGTCCTCGATCACCGTGATCGCCCCGAGGTACTCCCCATCGGCATCACGAAGCGGAGTCGCCCTCAGCAGGTTCCATTGCAGCTCGCCGGATGAGCGGTTGACGACCCGCATCAGCAACGGCGCGGCGGTCATCCCGTGCATCAGCCTGACCGACGGAACGTCGTCGAGGCTGAGCGCGCGGCCGCGTTCATCTTCGACGATATAGTCAGCCATGATCGAGCTGCTCGAGCGGGTCTGCAACTGCTCGCGCGAGTCGAAACCGAGATGTGCCAGCGCCGCCCGGTTGGCGTACACGATGCTGCCGTCTGCATCACGGATCGTCACGGCCTGATCGAGGACCTCCAGCAGCTCGGTGAAGATCGAAGCGTTGCCCCTGAACAGGCGATCGCCGAGTGACTCAGACCGGGCCAGCTCAGCCCCCGCCTAGCGCCGCCTCGAGCGAATCTGCAACCGCGATCCGCTCGGACACGCCGGTCAGGCTGAGCAGGCGTTGCACCTGAGGTCTTCCCTTGATCAGGCCAAAACGGTGTCCCGTCTGCTGCGGCCCGTTGATGCGCTTTGACGAGCACGCTCAAGCCGGTGCTGTCCATGAATTCGAGCTCCCCAAGGTCGAGGATCACGAGCTGCGCGCTGTCGGACTCGAACGCATGCTCGAGCTCGCCTTCAAGCGTTGCGCTGGACGCCAGATCGAGCTCCCCGCTCACCACCAGCACCGTCGCGCGTTCATCGCTGCGCACCTCTACGCGAAAGGGAGTCTGCACGCTGCCGACGAGCCTACTGATGTTCGAGTCCCCGTGCTGTCGAGCGGTCCGCACTCATACATAAGCTAAAACGTACGCCCGCTGGACGCGTGGACGCAAACATCTGCGGGTAGACGTGTGTCCAGCAAGCAGGCCAAAAAGGCAGCTCCAAGCTTTTCATCGGGGGTGTCGAGTCAGGCCGGAGACGGGCGGTACGGCCGGTAGCGAAGCCTTCGGGGTCTGTCCCGGGCTAGACGTTCACCCCGGTTAGCCCGGGACCCCGGTCAGCACACGCAAGTTCGAGAGCGAGCGGCGCAAGAGGCGAGAGACCTGCATCTGCGAGACCCCGATCCGTTTGGCGATCTCGGTCTGCGGCAGGTCCTCGCCGAAGCGCAGGTACAGGACCTCACGCTCGCGCATCGGGAGATGCTTGGCCGCGGCAAAGACGGTGGCGGCATCGTCGACGAGCTCCAGCTGCTCGTCATGCTCGCCGATCGCGTCGATGCGCGTTGCCGAGCCCTCGTCATCGCTCGCCTGAGGAGCATCGAGTGAAATCGCGTCGTAGGCCTCCGCCGTCTGCAGTGCGTCGATCACGTCCTCCTGGCTCATCTCGACGTACTCCGCCAGCTCGCCGACGGTGGGTGCGCGGCCCATCCGGGAGGCGATCGTCTGCCGCGCGGCGGTGATCTGGCGGGCGCGCTCCTGAGCGCCACGTTCGACGTGCAGCGCCCAGCTGGAGTCCCGGAAGTATCGCTTCAGCTCGCCGAGGATCGTGGGCACCGCCAGCGATGTGAAGGCGTAGCCCCGCCCCGGGTCGAACCGTGCCACCGCCTTGACCAAGCCAAGGCTCGCAACCTGTACCAGATCCTCGTATGGCTCACTGGAGCGAAGGTAACGACGCGCTAGCTTGTGAGCCAGGGGCAGGAAGCGCTCGATCAGCTCATCCCGCGCACGACGATCGCGATCACGGCGCCAGCGCTCGAACAGCGTGGCTGAATCGGTCAAAGCTGCGGACGAGTTTCTAGCTTGCGTCAGCGCCATTCGCCGACCTCCAGTTCGTGCAGACACAGTGGGTTTTAGCAGAGTCGCCAAGGGCGGCGGTGATCTTGTTGACCGGACGAGGTCGACGTCACCGATTCGGTCGATCGCACCGTCGATCGTCCACCCTTGACAGATAGCGGTCGAATGCTCTTCGAACGCTCCTTGGAATACTGGAGAGGATGCCTTCAGCTCCATACACCTCACCACTCGCCGAGGCGCTGGCACCCGATCTCCTGGACCGGTTCGTGCGGTACGCGCGGATCGACACTCAATCTCGGCGGGATCGGACCCGGTCTCCGAGCACCCCAGGGCAGCTTGAGCTCAGCCGGCTGCTGGTGGCCGAGCTGCTCGAAGCCGGGCTGGGAGATGCGGAGCTCGATGACAATGGCTACGTGATCGCCACGCTGGCGGCGAGCGACGGATACGCCGGGCCGGCGATCGGCCTGATCGCACACGTCGACACCAGTCCAGACGCCCCGGGGGCGGACGTGCAGCCGATCGTGCACCGCCGGTACGACGGCGGCGTGCTCCAGCTGCCGCGAGGCGGGACGCAGCTCGATCCGGGTGTGATGCTCGAGCTGGAGTCAAAGCTCGGCCACGATCTGGTCACCAGCAGCGGCGACACGCTCCTCGGAGCGGATGACAAGGCGGGGGTCGCCGAGATCATGGCCGCGATCGCGTATCTGGCGCGGCACCCGGAACTGCCACGACCGACGCTGCGGGTCTGCTTCACACCCGATGAGGAGATCGGGGAGGGAGCGACGCTGTTCGACATCGAGCGCTTTGGCGCGGCGTTCGCATACACGCTCGACGGCTCCGATCGCGGCGAGCTGCAGGACGAGACGTTCTCTGCCGTGGAGGTGGTCATCACCGTTCACGGGATCGAGGTTCATCCTGGGCAGGCGACCGGGAAGCTCGTCAACGCCCTCCGGCTGGCGGCAGGAATCGTCGCCTCACTGCCGGCAGACGGGCTGACGCCCGAGACCACCTCGGGTCGCGAGGGATTCATCCACATCTACGAGCTCACAGGCAGCGCAGGCCGAGCACAGATCCGAGCGATCGTGCGGGATTTTGACGACCAGCAACTGGCGCAGCATGTCGCGCTGCTCGAGCGCGCGGCGCACGAGATCGTCGACCGCGAGCCTCGGGCGCGACTTGAGGTCGAGGTCCGTGAGCAGTACAGGAACATGCGCACGCCACCTCGACCGCGTGCCGCACGTGATCGCGGCCGCGCAAGCGGCGATCCAGGCGGAGGGGATCGAGCCGATCCGCACGCCGATCCGGGGCGGCACCGACGGGTCCCGCCTCAGCGAGATGGGGTTGCCGACACCGAACATCTTCACCGGGGGACACGAGTACCACTCGGTGCGCGAGTGGGCCTCGGTGCACGATATGGCGGCCGCCGCGGCGACCGTCGTGCGGCTGGCCGAGGTGTGGACGCAACCGGACGTACTCGCGCAAGCGGGCGAAGTAGGCTCCCGCACGTGAACGCGTCAGGAGCCGCCTCGCTCGCGTCGCTGGATGGCGAGATCATGCCGGCCGGCGAGGCGTCGATTCCCGCGACCGACGAGGGGTTGCTGCGCGGTGACGGAGTGTTCGAGGTGATCCGGGTATACGACGGGCGACCGTTCGCTCTCGAGGAGCACCTGCGGCGCCTCGAGCGCTCGGCCGGCAACCTCCGCCTGCCGCTGGACGTCGAGGCAGTCCGGGCGGACGCATATCGGCTGCTCGCTCAGGCGGGCGCCGGTCCGGATCATGACCTGCTTAGGATCGTCCTCACGCGCGGTGGGCGGCAGCTGCTGCTGACCGAGTCGCTGCCCCCGGCACCCGAGCGGATCAAGCTCGCCTCGATCACCTACGCGCCGACCCGGATTCTCGACGGCGTCAAGTCTCTGTCATACGCCGCGAACATGCTTGCCAGTCGCCTCGCCCAAGAGCGCGGCTACGACGACGCGCTGCTGGTCACGCCCCACGGCCGGGTGTTGGAGCTGCCGACGAGCTCATTCTTCTGGGTCAAGGACGGTACGGTGCTCACCCCGCCGCTCGATGACCACATCCTGGCCTCGATCACCCGCGCGGCGGTGGTCGATCTCGCGAAAGCCCGGGAGTGCCCGTGCACGTTGGCAGATTTGGAGGGCGCCGAGGAGGCCTTCGTCGCGTCCACCACGCGTGAGGTGCAGCCGGTCGCGGCGATCGACGAGCGCACGTTCGACGAGGTGGGCCCGGTCACGACCCGGGTGGCGAGAGAGCTCGGGGCGCACATCCAGACGGAGCTCGGCGACTGAAGGTCCTGACCGTCATCGGCAACCGGCCGCAGTTCATCAAGGCCGCTGCTGTATCGCCCGGGCTGCGCGAGCGTCACGAAGAGATCCTCGTCCACACCGGCCAGCACTTCGACGACGAGCTGTCAGCCGTCTTCTTCGCCGAGCTGGGGATTCCGCCTCCGGACCGCCAGCTCGGGATCGCTCGAGGCTCGAACACGTCGCAGACCGCGAGGATGCTGACTGCGCTCGAGCCGCTGCTCGCGGAGATCGTCCCCGACGCGGTGCTCGTCTACGGCGACACGAACTCCACGCTCGCGGGCGCGCTCGCTGCGGCCCAGGCGCGGATTCCCATCGCCCACGTCGAGGCGGGAATGCGGTCGTTTGACCGCGCGATGCCCGAGGAGCTCAACCGGGTGCTCGTCGACCACGCGAGCACGCTGCTTCTGTGCTCCTCGGAGGTGGCCCTCGAGAACCTGCGGCGTGAGTCGGTCGGCGGTACGGTGGAGCTCGTCGGCGATGTGATGGTCGATGTGGCATTGGTCATGCAGCCCCGTGCCCGGGAGCGTCTTGACCTCGTGCGCGCCCGCGGCCTGGCCCCGGGGGATTACGTGCTCGCGACCGCGCACCGCGCGGGCAACGTCGACGACCGCGAACGGTTGGCCGAGCTCGTGGAGTTGCTGCTCGCGGTATCCCATCCCGTGCTGCTGACGCTTCACCCGCGGACACACGGGCGACTGCGTAGCGCCGGACTGCTCGAGCATCTTCAGCGCGGGGAGCACATGGTCATCACCCCCCCGCTCGGCTACGTGGAGCTGACCGCGCTGCTGTGCCATGCGCGGGCGGTGCTCACCGACTCGGGCGGGCTGCAGAAGGAGGCATATCTCGCGGGCATTCCGTGTGTCACCATGCGACCGAGCACCGAGTGGATCGAGACCGTCGAGCACGGCTGGAACATGCTCGTCGATCTCGACCGCGATGCCGCGGGGGCGGCCCTGGAGCGCACCCCACCGCCGGAGCGTCCGCCGCTGTATGGCGACGGTCACGCGGGCGAGCGCGTCGTCGAGGCACTTACACTCCGACTGGGATGAGCGAGCCGCCGCTTCGGATCGGGGTCGCCGGCCTCGGCTACTGGGGACCGAACCTCGCGCGCAACTTCTCGGCGCTGCCCGGCTGCGAGCTTGCCTGGTGCTGCGATGCCTCCTCGCAGGCGCGGGAGCGAATCGCGCCGCTGTTTCCCGGCGCCCGCATGGCTGAGGACCTGGAGGAGCTGCTGTCCGATCCCTCGCTCGACGCGATCGCGCTGGCGACTCCGGTTCCGAATCACGCCGATCAGGCGGTGCGGGTACTGCAGAGCGGCAAGCACTGCTTCGTCGAGAAGCCGCTCGCCCAGTCCGTCCTCGACGCCGAGCGCGCGGTCGCCGCGGCCGCCGCAAGCGGGCGGGTGCTGATGGTGGGTCACCTGCTCGAGTACCACCCCGGCGTCCAGAAGCTCAAGGAGCTCGCCGACGCCGGCGAGCTCGGCGAACGCATCTTCTACATCTACGGCAATCGGCTGAACCTCGGGAAGCTGCGCGCCGACGAGAACGCGCTTTGGAGCCTCGGAGCACACGACGTCTCGGTGCTGCTGTACCTCGCCGGCGAAGAGCCATGCGAGGCCGTCGCTCACGGGGAGTCGTATGTTCGCGATGGGGTGGAGGACGTGGTGTTCTGCTTCCTGCGCTTCCCTTCGGGCCTGACGGCCCATCTGCACGTCTCCTGGCTCGATCCCCACAAGGAGCGACGCTTCACCGTCGTTGGTTCCCGCAGGATGGCGA
This sequence comes from uncultured Solirubrobacterales bacterium, assembly GCA_963837385.1. Taxonomy (GTDB): domain Bacteria; phylum Actinomycetota; class Thermoleophilia; order Solirubrobacterales; family Solirubrobacteraceae; genus Palsa-465. Next base: position 353,670 of record CAWIMZ010000013.1, on the reverse strand, counting down.
CGTTCGACGACATGGCACTCGAGGGCAAGGTGGCGATCTACGACAAGGGCTTCGACGAGGACGCTCGCGGCTACGGCGAGTACATCACCCGCTCGGGCGAGATCTTCTGCCCCCGGATTCCAAACGTCGAGCCGCTCCGCGTCGAGTGTGAGCACTTCGTGGAGTCGGTTCGTCGCCGAGCAGCCCCCCGCTCGGACGGCGCGAGCGGCCTGCGCGTGGTGCGCGTGCTGGAGGAGCTGCAGCGTTCGCTGGAAGAACCGCTCCGTGATTTCACGCCTGCCGGCGCGAGGCGCCATGGAGGCTGAAGGAGCGTCCGTGGCGCCCGGTGTGTTCGTCGCTCCCGACGCACAGCTGGGAGCCGAGGTTGAGGTCGAGCCCGGGGCGGTGATCTACGCGGGAGCGCGGATCGGGCCGGGGAGCTGGATCGGCGCCGGGGCGGTGGTTCGGTCCGGTACCGAGCTCGGCGAGGGCTGCGTCGTCGAGGAGGGCGCCGTGCTCGGGAAGCGTCCGCGCCTGCGCCCCGGTTCGAGCGCGGCGGGCCAGGAGCCCGGCTCGCTGATCGTCGGAGCCGGGGTGACGATCTGCTGCGGTGCGGTCGTCTACGCGGGCGCCCAGATCGGCGCCGGCGCGATCATCGGCGATCAGTCCCAGGTGCGCGAACGCGCCACGGTCGGCACCCGTTCGGTCGTGGGTCGCGGCTCCACCGTCGATTTCGAAGCTCAGGTCGGCGACCGGGTTCTGATCCAGACCAGCGTCTACGTGACCGGAGGATCGATCGTGCAAGACGATGTGTTCCTCGGTCCGGGCGTGCTCACGACGAACGATCACGCCATGGGCCGGCACCCCCATGGTGAGCCCTTGCAGGGCCCTATGTTCAAGCGAGCGTGCCGGGTCGGCGGTGGCGCGGTCCTCGTACCGGGCGTCGTGATCGGCGAGGAGGCGTTCATCGCCGCGGGAGCGGTCGTCACCCGCGACGTCGCCGACCGCGCCGTCGTGATCGGCGTTCCTGCCCGGGTGGTGCGGCAAGTGGCCGACGAGGACCTGATCGAGCGGTGGCGGTGAGCTGCTCGCATCGCTTCGTGAGAGGGCCTCTCAGTCCGGGGATCGTGTAGCACTCCAGATCAGACCGCGACCCGAGGAGACCAATGGAGAACTGGGACGTCCGTTCAATGGCGATCGAGCCTCACCGCCCACAGGTGCTGCGCTCAGATGAGGAGATGCGGGCGATCGCGATCCGTCTGCCCGCCGGCGAAGAGCTCCAGGAACATCAGGTCCACGAGCGGGCCTACCTGCTCGTCGCCGACGGCGAGGTCGAGATCTCGCAGGATGGGCAGACGGCGACAGGCGGCACAGGCTTCCTGTCCCATTTCGAGCCCAACGAGCGTCACACGGTGCGAGCCCGCACGGAATCGCGGCTGGTGCTCGTGCTCGCACCCTGGCCGGGCGTGGGGCATCCCTCGCGGACGGACTAGCGCGTTCGCGGTCGGTGTCCTCAGACCGCGGTGCTCACGGGAGCGCTCGCGATCCACTCGCTCGGGCGCGTCCACAGCACCTGCTCTCGTCCTGGTCCCACGCCGACGAGCGCGATCGGAACGCCTACGGACTCAGACATGTACTGCAGGTACTCGCGCGCCTCGCGCGGGAGCTCGGCCTCCGTGCGGCATTCGCTCAGGTCTTCGGACCATCCCGGCAGTTCCTCGTACTGGCCCACGGAATGGTGCAGCACGGTCTGGTGGTAGGGGAAGTAGTCGAGCTCGGCTCCCTCTGCGCTGCGGTAGCTCGTGCACACGCACAGCTTCTCGAACCCTGACAGAACGTCGAGCTTGGTGACCGCGAGCGCCGTCAGCGAGTTGAGCCGGGCGGCGTAGCGCAGGGCGACGAGGTCCAGCCATCCGACGCGCCGCGGTCTGCCCGTGGTGGTCCCGTACTCACCTCCACGCTCCCTGATCTCGTCCGCCACCTCGCCGTCGAGCTCGGTCGGGAATGGCCCCGCGCCGACGCGCGTGCTGTACGCCTTGGTGACGCCCCAGACCTCGTCGATGTCCTTCGGTCCGACACCGGCCCCAATGCATGCGGCGCCGGCGACCGGATTCGAGGAGGTCACGAACGGATACGTGCCGTGATCGATGTCGAGCAGCACCCCCTGGGCGCCCTCGAACAGGACCACTTCCCCCTGATCGAGCCGCTCGAGCACGAGCCGGCTGGTGTCGTGGATGTAGCGCTCGAGGCGGTGGCCATAGGTCATGTATTCCTCGGTCATCGTCTGCAGGTCGAGCTCGGGGTCCTTCTGGAACGGCCGCAGCGAGAGTCGCTTGGGCTCGAGCGCCGTGAGGATCTTCTTCTTCAGGATCTTCTCATCGAGCAGATCCTGGACGCGAATTCCCAGGCGAGCAGCCTTGTCGGCATAGCAGGGGCCGATTCCCCGCCGGGTCGTGCCGATCTGCAACTTCCCGAGCCTCGCCTCGCCGGCGTGATCGAGCATCAGGTGGTAAGGCATGATCAGGTGCGCATTGGCCGAGATCCGCAAGCCTGTGGTATCGATGCCGCGGCGAATCAGCTCGTCGAGCTCATCGGTCAGCACCTTCGGATCGAGCACAACCCCGTTGCCGATCACGCACAGCTTCCCTGGGTGCAGGATGCCGGACGGGATCAGGTGCAACTTCCAGGTCTTGCCATCCCGCACAATCGTGTGACCGGCGTTGCTGCCGCCCTGGAAGCGCACGACCGCGTCCGCCCGCTCTGCAAGCAGGTCGGTGACCTTCCCCTTGCCTTCGTCGCCCCATTGGGCGCCTACGATCACGATTCCAGGCATTCGCAATGAGTGTAGGGGTGAGGCGTGCTCACGCCATCCCAAGATCCATCCGGCGGTCGTGTCCGAGCAGTGGAAGCTCGTCGCACATCTCCGTCAGTCGGGAGACCGTTCGCTCGGTGATCTGCTCGCAGAGAGCCTCGCGGTCGAGGATGTTCGTGGTGATCACCATCGAGCGCTGGTCCTCGTAGCGCGCGTTGACGATCGAGTAAAGCTCCTCCAGAACCCAATCAGTGCTGCGCTCAGCGCCGACGTCGTCGACGTGCAGCAGGTCGACCGCGGTCAGGCGGTCGAGCAGGTCGACATGCGAGCGCTCCGCGCGATGCGTGTCGCGGATCTCGTTCAGCAATCGGGGGAGCGAGTAGATCGCGACCGAGCGCCCGGCCTTCAGCGCCGCCTTGGAGACGAGCATCGCGAGCGTCGTCTTGCCGGTCCCGACCTGACCCATGAACCACAGCCCGCGGCCCGCGTCGAGCTTCGCATCGATCGTGTCCGCGAAGCGGCGCGCGGCGGCGACGATCGCCGGGTCGATCTCGGTCACCGGCGGGCGATCGAACGCCACGTCCCGGTACCGGCGCGGGATCACGGCCGACAGGCTGCGCGCCTTTGCCAGCGCGACTCGCTGCGGACGGCATCTGCAGTCGAACGCCGTGTTCGTGTCCTCGTCGTAGAGGAAGCCGGAACCGTCGCAGAGCTCGAACGGGCACTGGCCCTCGCTGCTACGGAGCACGTTCGCCCCGAGCGGCGCCGGCGGTGAGTCGTAACTCACTGCGCGAACCTCTCACCGGCGTAGTTGGAGAACTTGGGGTACTCCTTCTGGAACGTGAGCACCACGTCGCCGACGGGGCCGTTTCGATGCTTGGCGATGATGATGTCCGCCTCTCCGGGCCGCTCGGACTCCTTGTCGTAGTACTCCTCGCGGTAGATGAACATGACGAGGTCTGCGTCCTGCTCGATGGCGCCGGATTCACGCAAATCCGAGAGCAGTGGCTTCTTGTCGCCCCCCCGCTGCTCCACCGCGCGGCTCAGCTGCGAGAGCGCGATCACCGGCACGCTCAGCTCGCGGGCGAGGCTCTTGAGGCTTCTGGAGATCTGGCTGACCTGCTCGACCCGGCTCTCGACCCGGCCCTCGTGGCGCATCAGCTGCAGGTAGTCGATGATGATCAGGCCGAGGCCGCCCTCGACCTGGTGGTGAAGCCGGCGGCTCTTGGCGCGCACCTCGAGCACGCCGGTGTCGCTCGAGTCGTCGACGAACAGCCTCGCCTGCGCGAGCCGCTGGCAGGCCTCGAGGATCTTTGGCCAGCGATGCTCCGGCACCCGGCCGCGGCGCAGGTCGTCGCCCTTGATCCGGGCCTGGGAGGCGACGAAGCGCTGCGCGAGCTCGGATTCCGACATCTCCAGTGAGAACAGCGCCACCGCATGGCCGGCGAGCACCGCGTTCTCCGCGACGTTGCAGACGAGCGCGGACTTGCCCATCGACGGGCGCGCGGCCACCACGACCAAGTTGCCCGGCTGAAAGCCCCCTGTCTTCTCGTCCATGTCCTTGAATCCTGAGGGCGTACCGGTGAGCGCCGTCTTGGCGATCGAGAGGTGGTGGAGCTTGTCGGTCTCGTCGTGGAGGATGTCCGCGATCGTGCGGATCTTCTTCTGGCGATCGTCATGGGCGACCTCCAGCATCGATCGCTCCGCGCGCTCGACGAGCTCGGGGGCGGGGGCCTCTCGAGAAAGGACGCTCGCCTGGATCTCGTAGGTGGCGCTCAGCAGCGCGCGCATCTGCGCGTGCTCGCGCACGATCCGGCCGTAATCGCGCGCGTGACCTGCGGCCGGCACCCAGCCGGCCAGCTCCTCGATGGCCTCTGGTCCACCGACCTCCTCGAGCTTGGCGCGCTCGCGCAGCGTCTCGGCGACCGTCAGGTGGTCGATCTTGCGATCGCCCCCGTAGAGCTCGATCATCGCCGCGTACACCGTCCCGTGCTGATCGCGATAGAAGTGCTCGGGTCGCAGCTGCTCCTCGACGAGCAGCGCGTGAAGGTGGCGCTCGTCCAGGAGCACCGCGCCGAGGACCGACTTCTCGGCCTCGAGATTGTGCGGCGCAACTGCGATGTTGTGAACGGCGCTCATGCCGGATCCGAGTCTAGGTTCGAGGGAGGCGGCAGCGCGAGGCCCGTTCCCGCAAGCAGCGAAGTTTGCCCAGCGCGCCTGTCGATGCGCTCGCCGGCGGCCTCCTTCGCAGACGGGCGGCCCCGGCTGAGCCTCGGCGAGAAGGCTGGTCGCGGGGCCCGCGGCTAGGCCGCGACGACCATCGTCTTGACCGTGGCCGTCACGTCATCGGTGACCTCGACCACGACCATATACGTGCCCACGTTCCGGATCGGATCCTCCAGATGAACCTTGCGGCGGTCCACCCGGATCCCGCGCGCTTCGCGGATCGCGTCGGCGATGTCCTGAGTGGTGACCGAGCCGAACAGCCTGCCGTCGTCGCCCGCCTGCTGGGGGATCGTGAGCACCGTCCGCCCGAGCAGCGCAGCATTCTCACGCGCCCGTTCAACCGCCTCCCGCTGCACCCGCTCGATGTCCTCGCGGCGGCGCGCGGCGGCACGGACCGACGCATCGGTGGCCGGTTCGGCGAGCTTTCGCGGCAGCAGATAGTTGCGCAGATAGCCGGCGGAGACCTCTACCACGGCGCCGCGCTCGCCGAGCTCATCCACGTCTTGGAGCAGGATCGCCTGCGTCACCGCTGCTACCTCTCGCTAACGGTCGCGATCGCGATCACGATCGCCCCGGCCGCTGCCGCCACTGCCTTCGGAGACATACGGCAGCAGGGCGAGCTCCCGCGCGCGCTTGACCGCCCGTGCGACCTGGCTCTGGTGGCGACGACAGGCGCCGGTGATCCGCCGCGAGCGGATCTTGCCCCGCTCGGAGACGAACCTGCGCAGCAGCGAGAGATCCTTGTAATCGACCTGATCGATCTTCTCGCGACAGTACGGGCACGGCTTGCGGCGACCCGTAGCCGGACCGCCCTTCCTATCGCGCCGGCGTACCGGACGTCTACGCTGCTTTGCCACGGGGAACCACTCTAGCTACTTCCGGAAACTCTACTGCTCAGCTGCGAGTTTTCCTGGTGGTAGTACCTTCGTACTTTCTCTGATCCTCCGCCTCAGAACGGAATGTCGTCGTCGGCGGCGGCTCCGGCAGCGACCGGAGCGGCCTCGAAATCGCCGGTGTCGATCGGGACGTCGCTCTCCGCCGCGCGCACACTGCTGGAGAAGCCGTTCCCGTTCCCAGCGTCGTCACGGCCGCCCAGGAACTGCACGGAGTCAGCGATGATATCGACCGACTCGCGTTTCTGTCCGTCGCTCTCCCAGGAGCTCCACTCGAGGCGCCCGTCGATCGCGACCGGGCGTCCCTTCTTCAGATACTGGCCGCAGTTCTCGGCCTGCGCGCCGAAGACCGTGACACGGAAGAAGTTGGGCTTCTCCTCCCAGGTGCCGGTGCTGCTGTTCTTCTTGCGGGTGTTGCACGCGATACCGAGCTTGCAGATCGCCAAGCCATTGGGGGTCGACCGCACCTCGGGATCCCTCGTCAAGTTCCCGGTCAGCACGACTCGGTTGATGTTCATGCTCGAGGCTCCTTTCACGGATCGTTTGAAAGCCTGAGACCGAGTCTATGCCGGAGTCAGGCGGCAACCCGGACGCTCCGCGCAAAATGGGACAGAAACGCTCCGAGGCTGCCGGTCCGACGTTTGACGCTGCAACGAAGGTATGACGAATCGGCCTACGCCGCGTCGATCGACTCCACGGCGGCGAATTCGGGATCGGCGCTCCGCGATCGAGGCGACCACGACGCTGATCTCGAACAGCAGATAGAGAGGCACGGTCTCGAGCAGCATCGTGACGGCGTCACCAGGCAGGAACGCCGCCACGACTGCCGCGGCCGCCACCGCGTAGCGCCGGTTGCGCCGCAATTGCCGTGGAGTGATCACGCCGGCCCGAGTCACCCCGAGCACGATCAGCGGCACCTGGAAGACGAGCCCCATCGCGAGCAGCGTGGTCGCTGCGAACTTGTAGTACTGGCTGGCCTGCACCAGCACGTTGAACTGTGCGCTGTTGAAATTCTGGAAGAAGTGCACGGCCGCGGGCAGCACGACGAAGTAGCCGAAAGCTACGCCGATGACGAACAGCATTGGGATCGCGACCGTCGTTGACGCCAACTGCCGGCGATGCTGTTGGGAGGCCGCCGGCATCAGAAAGGCGTAGGCCTGCGCGATTAGCACCGGCAGGCAGAGGATCAGCGCGAAGATCAGGGAGACGGTCACGGTCGTCGTGAACGGCTCGCCGAGCGGGCGCAGCCGAACTGCGCTCAGCATCTGCATGGCTGGCAGCAATGCGCTCGCGGGTCTCAGGCGACCGGCGGAGCCGGGGTCTCCTCGGACGCCGCCTGCGGCGCGATCGCGGTTGCGGCGGTCATTGGCTCCACGTGTGCCGGCTCGCCTTCACCGCTGATCGACTCCTTGAAGCCACGCAACCCGGAGCCGAGCGATCGACCCATCTCGGGTAGCCGCTTGGCGCCGAACACCAGCAGCAGGATGACGAGCACGAGCGCGATATGGATTGGGTTGTCAAGTCCCATGGTTTGCTCCGATCGTTGGGTTGGCCCTTCCTACGAGCCGCGCCTCGATTCAGATCACTCAGCTCAGCTGTGTGACGATCACCGGCGCCTGACTAGGCGCCAGAGTGCCCCCGGCCGGCTCCTGCGTGACCAGCACCGCGCTCACTCCGCGCAGGCTGCCGGGAACGCCGACGAGGGCCGTTCCCCTGGAGGTGACGCTGAACAGGGTGGTGGGGGAGGGCGCTCGCTTTCCGCGCTGTAGCCACAGCTCGTAGATCCGGCCTGCGGGAGGCGGGCTCAACCTGCGCACCACTAGCTCGCCATGGCCGCCGGCGACGCGTAGCTCAGCGTCACCGACCTTCGCCGCGACCACCCGCACGCTGTTCGATCCTCCAGAGGAGAGCTCGATCCCGCCCACCACGGCGAGCGCCAGCACAGCGAGCGCACCGGCGAGCGCCGCGGGCCGCCCGATCTGAAAGCGAACGCGTCGCCGCGCGGGCGCACCGCGAGGCTCGGCTCGGACCTCCGCACGCACCCGCTGACGCAATCGTCTGGGTGCGGTGTGTTGCGGAGCCGCCAGCGGCAAGACCTCGACGGCCTGCTGGAACTGGGCGAGCTCGTCGCGGCAGACGACGCATTCGGCCAGGTGGCGGCGGAAGGCCTCCGCCTCCGCCGGCTCGAGCGCGCCCAGCGCGTAGGCGGCCGCGTCGCCGCCGCAATCGTGCGTGTGAGACATCGGGTCCTCTCCGGTCATAGCACGGCCCCGGTCATGTCTCCAAGGGCAATCCGGAGTTTGCCCAGCCCGAGCCGCATGCGACCCTTCACCGTTCCCGCTGGGAGGTCGAGCATCTCCGCGATCTGGGTGTGGGTGAAGCCACCGAAGTACGCAAGCTCGATCACCCGCCGCTGATCGGCAGGCAGCTCCCCGAGTGCGCCGCGGACAAGCCGTGCGTCGTCCCGACGCTCGACCTCCGTGTCCGTCAGCTCGGGCGAGGCGAGCCGCTGCGCGATTCCCTCATCGGCAACGTCGCGAACGTCCTTGACCGCGGCGCGACGGAAGGCGTCGATCGTGCGGTTGTGGACGACGCTGAGGATCCACGAGCGCACGCTTCCTCGCGCCCGGTCGTAGCGGGCGCCGCTGCGCCACAGCGAAAGAAACGACTCTTGGACCACATCCTCGGCGATTGCCCGCCGGCCGCACATCCGGTAGGCAAGCGAGAACGCGGCGTTGGCGTGCCGGTCGAAGATCACCTCGAACGCCCGGGCCTCGCCGTCGCGCACGAGCTCCATCAGGTCCTCGTCGGCGAGGCTGCGTAGGTCGCTGCGGCGGCTCGATCGAAACATTCGCTGGATCCAAGTCTTCTACGGCGCCGGGGCGCTCTTGGATCATCGCGATCCGGCGGTGATCCGGTTGGGCAGCTCTTCCGTAATGGATCGGGAGCGGCACCAATCAAACGGAGAACCCGAATGACCGACTCGGCGCGGACGCCCAGCGGGCGGGACGCACTCCGCATTGGCTCAACGTCGGCCGCGTGCTGCTCCTTGGAATCTGCGCTTTGGCAGTGGCTCCGGTTGCTTCAGCGCAGGCCCCGGCCGCCGCCGGCGCGCTGACACCGCCCACTTTGTGCAGAACTTATAAGTCTTGCCCCTAGCCACTCTAGTCGTGGTCGAAGAAATCTGCACAAGAAGGTGGGATCCTGAAGCGATGACTAGAACAGAACGGATCGCAAACCTGCTCGGCGTGGTAGTTCCGTTCGCCGGCGTGCTGATCTCGATCGTCCTGCTTTGGAACCGTGCTGTCGACGCAACCGACCTCGGGATCCTTGCCGCGATGTATCTCCTGACCGCCGTCGGCGTGACGGTCGGCTTCCACCGGCTGCTGACCCATCGCGCGTTTCAGACCTACCCGCAGCTCGAGCGGCTGTTTGCCGTCTTGGGATCGCTGTCAGTCCAGGGATCGGTCCTCGACTGGGTCGCCGACCACCGCAAGCACCATGCCCACACCGACCGCGAGGGTGACCCCCATAGCCCCCACGTCGGCCATGGAAGCGGGCTCAGCGGACTCTGGCACGCGCACGTGGGCTGGTTGATGGAGACGCAGGGCCAGGCCGATTGGAAGCGCTACGCCTCCGAGCTCTACGAGGATCGTGCGATGCGCCGAATCGGCCGCGGCTTCCCTGCCCTCGTCGCGGTCTCGCTGCTCGTCCCCACCCTTGCGGGCTTCGTCCTGAGCGGCTTCACGGTGCAAGGCGCGCTCGGCGGCCTGGTGTGGGGAGGTCTCGTGCGGATCTTCCTGGTCCACCACGTGACGTGGTCGGTGAACTCCGTCTGCCACTTCTTCGGGAGCCGGCGGTTCGATCTCGACGACCAGTCGACCAACGTCAGCTGGCTGGCCGTGCTCTCGCTCGGGGAGTCGTGGCATCACAACCACCATGCCTTCCCGCGCTCCGCATATCACGGCCTGCGCCCATGGGAGATCGACCCGTCGGGGATGATCATCTCGCTCATGAGCCGGCTTGGGCTGGCCTGGAACGTGGTTCGCATCACGCCCGAGCGTCAGCGGGCAAAGACGCTCGCGGACGCGACTTCTTCTCAGTTCAGCTGACGCCGGGGCCCCTGGCCATCCGGCGGTCGTACGCCCCGCCGCCACCTGCCATCTCGTGCCGCGCGTACCCCTCGGCATCCCTGTAGTTGTGCAGGCAACTATCTGCCAGGCTGGGGTTATGGAACTTGGACTTGCGACCTTTGCGGACCTCGCCTCGGCGGGTGTCACCCCGGCGGGGTCGGCGGCGCGAGCCGCTTAGCGAGCGAACTGCTCGTCGGCCGAGGTGGCTGAGGCTCCGACTCCTGCCGGAGTCGCGGCGATCACAGGGGGAGGGGAGTCGGGTGCCGGCGGGGTTCCGAGCAGCACCTTGATGATCCGGGAGCGCAGGACGCCGTCGGTGATCCGAAGCGTGTGGTTCAGCGTCTCGAGCAGCGACGGAGGACCATTGAACTGGAGCAGGTGATACTCGGCATCGGTCTGGTGGTCTATCTGGTAGCTCAAGCCGCGCGTGCCCCAGTTGTCGTTGCGCTCGATCGAGCCACCGCCGCCGGAGATCGCGGTCTCGACGTCGGAGAGGATCTTCGCGCGGCGCTCCTCGGGGACGCTCGTGGAGAGCAGCAGCATCAGGTCGTAGATCGTTGGAGGCATGGCTTCATAGCCGTCGCGGCCGGTGGCCGACTATAGCGATTGTCGCTCGGCTGCCGCTGCCGGCAGGACCCCGCGTGCCCGCCTCCTATGCTTGACCTCCTGATGAGCGCCAAGCGAGATCTGCCCACGCTCGAGCTCGCTGACCAGCGAGCCTGGCGCGAATGGCTTGCGCACAACCCACGCGCAGCACTAATCCGAAGATCCGTCGCCGGCTACTTCTTCCGGATGTCCGCGAGCTGCTCGTCGATCCAGTCTCCGGGATTGCGGGCGGTCACGATCGACTTCAGCCCCTCGTGCCGGCGACGGCGCTCGCTGACGGGCATCGTCAGCGCCGCGTGGATCGAATCGGCCAGCGCCTGAATGTCGAACGGGTTGACCGACAGGGCGTATTCGCCGAGCTCCTCGTGGGCCCCCGTGTTCTCTGACAGGATCGAGGCGCCCGCGCGCTCGTTCACCATCGGCCCCTCCTTGGCGACCAGGTTCATCCCGTCGAACATCGCGTTGACGATCAGCACGTCGTAGTGCTTGTAGGCCGCAACGGCCTCCTCGAGGTCGTCGCGAAGCTTCAACTGGATTGGCATCCAGTCCGGCGACCCGTGTCGATGGTTGACGACCGCGACGACAGCCTCGATTCGCTCCAGGTATTCGGCGTACTCGGGCACGTCGGTCCGGGACGGCATCAGCTGTGCGATGAACGTCACCTTCTCGCGAAACTCGGGGTGCTGCTCGAGGAACACGTCGAATGCGCTGAAGCCGCGCAAGACGTTCTTGCTCAGGTCGGCACGGTCGACGCGCAGGATCAGGTGGTCGCGCCGCCGGCGCAGCACTTCGTCCTCGAACCGCCGCGTGCTCGGCCGCGCCGCAACGGCCTCGACCGCGCGCGGGTCGATCGGGAGCGGGTAGGCGCGGACCCACACCTCGCGGTCCTCAGAGTGGACCACGCCGCGCTCGAAGTCGACCTCCAGGCCGAGCAGGTCCTCGCAGCACTGGAGGAAGTTGCGCCGGTAAGAGCGGGTGTGAAAGCCGATGATGTCGTTCGCGAGGATCCCCGTGTAGATCTCCTCCCGGATCATCGTCGGCAGCACGCGCCAGAAGTCGGACTGGCTCCAGGGAATGTGGACGAAATGGTGCAGGAAGGCGTCAGGGCGCGCCCGGCGGATCAATCCCGGGAGCGTGTAGAGGTGGTAATCGTGGACCATCACGATCGGCTTCTCGACGCCCTCGATCTCCTCGAGCACCGCTCGCGCCAGGTCCTCGTTGACCGTGTTGTAGCCGAACTCGAACGCCTCGGTCTCGTTGCGCCTGATGTCGGGCGCGTTCGACAGGTCCCACAGGTAGTGCTGGATGAACCACAACATCGGGTTGGCAATGATGTTGTAAAAGCGGTCGTAGGCGTCAGGATCCGAGGCGACGAGCTTGACCCGGTATTCCCCGCCGCCAGGCGCCCTCACCGGGAATGGCCGGCCGTCGTGCTCCTCGGCCGCGCGGACGTCTTCGTCGGTCATCGCCGAGGCGATCCAGGTGACGTCACGGTGAGTGGCCAGGCCGATCAGCGCGGTTACGAGGCCGCCGGTTCCGCGACGAACCCCGCCGTCGGGCTCAAACGTGACCGGCCCGCGATTGGACACCAGGACCAGCGGCGCTTCGCGCGTCTCGTGCGGGGAGGACTCGGCCACCTCAGGCCCCGAGCTCCTCGAATAGCGCCAGCCAGTCGCGCAGCAGGCGAGGCATCAGGAACCGTCGTCGGACCGCTTCCTTGCCGGCCCGCCCGAGACGCCTGCCCAGCCCGGGGTCCTGGAGGATCTCCAGAGACCGCTGTGCGCACTCCTCGACGGTGTCGACCAGGAACCCCGTCTCGCCGTCGGTCACCTGTAACGGGATCCCGCCCACCGCGCCGCCGATGAACGGTCGTGCCTTCCAGATCGCCTCGGTTACCGTCAGGCCGAACCCTTCGCGCGTTGACTTCTGGATCGCGACGTCGCAGTGCGACTGGAAGGCGTTGACCTCGATCGCACCGACGTTGTTGAGGTTGTTGAGAATGTGAATGTCGGGATCACCGTCGGCGTGCGCGATCGTGGCGTTGAAGAAGTCCCACCCTTCTGGATCGTCGGTGGCCATTGAGCCGACCAGCGCCAGCTGAACCTCGGGCATTTGCTCCTTGACGATTCTGTAGGCATCGATCACCCCCATCGGGTCCTTCCACGGATCGAACCGGGAGACCTGGCACATCAGCGGGCGATCGACGTCGATCCCGAACTGCTCGCAGATGTAGTGGGCGTCCTCCAGCGAAAACGCCATGTTCTTTGGCGCAAGCGGATCAATCGCGGGCGGGAAGATATGCGCCCGTCCATCGATACTCGCCGGTACGTACTGCGGCATGTGAAACACCGCGGCGGGATACGGATCGAGATATGGCAGCAGTCGATCCAGGGTCGCGGGATTCGGAGTCGACAGGTCGATGTGACAGCGCCACACCCAGTTGCGCGCCTTGTCGGGCACCAGCGAAGCCAGCGCAGCCGGCTGTGGGTCGTGGACGATGCACACGTCCCAGTCCTCCGACAGCTCGCGGGCATTGATCTCGTTGTAATGGCGCCAGGTCTCCCATTGTTCTTCGGTCAGATCCTGAGGGCTACCCTGGAGGGCGTTGTGCATGACCTTGGTCGCGTTGAAGAACTCCTCGCGACCGTAGATCACATGCCACTCGCAGGCGAGGCCGATGTCGATCATCAGCGGGACGAGCGTGTAGAGAATCTCGGACACGCCACCGCCGAACGCCGTCGCCGACACGTGGAGGATCCGCTTGCCGGCGAGCCGCTCAGCGCGCTCGCGAATCTCATCGACGAGCGAGCGCCCGACGATGCTCGCGTAGTCGGAGAGGTGCTTGTGGGCGACGGAGACTGGTTGGAGCATGGGGCAATTACGCTACGACGAGACGAACGCGGACGATATAGAGAGCGCTACGAATGTAGCCGCCTGAGACGGTCGATTCCGCTGTCGATTGCCTGGAGGAGCTCGGCATGGAGCGTCGAGTTGGCCGCAGAGATCGAGGACATCTGGAAATCGTGCCCAGAACCGAGCAAGCGTCGCGCATGCAGTTGCGCCCCCCAGCCGTCGGTGACGATGCCTCCGGCCTCGATCAGGCATAGCCACGGCGCGGCGAGATCGTACGGCGAGTTGTTGAGCACCTGACCTCCGCCGACGCGCTCGAACTCCGCCCGCATTCCCGGCACGTCGTCGATCAGCCGGGAGCCCACCTCGATCACGGCGTCGAACTGGCCGGTCACGATCCTGGTCATCGCAAACGCCTGCGAGCCGAGCTCGAATGTCCCCCCGCCGACCGACGAGGCGTCGATCAGGTCGGCGAGCACTTCGGCCGTCGCCCGGACCGGGCGGCCGCGGAAGCCATAGCCCCAGAACATCCGGCGCACCTCGCTTGCGGCGCTCAGCTTGACGGGACGCGTCGCCTCGACCCCCGAGCCTCGCTCCGCCAGGAACCAATCGCCCGACTTGATCTCCACCACGCATCCGAGCTGCAGGTCGCCCATCGTCGGCTCACCGTCGCCCAGCGGCGCGAGCGCGACGGCCACACACGCAGACTCCAGCCCCGCCATCGCCGGGCGCGTGCCGTCGATCGGGTCGACCACGAGCACGTGAGTGGCTTCGGGCGCTGCGACGAGTCCGCGATCCTCCGAGTAGTAGGCCATCCGGGGTGCGCGCTCGGCGAGAAAGCTAGACAGCTCGGCCTCCGCGATCGCGTCGACCGCAAACGTGACGTCGCCGCCGGCCCCGTCGCCCTGCGCGCGGCGCCCGGCGAGCGAGCCGAGCTCGGGCAGCACGCGGCCACGCAGTCGCTCGGCAAGCTCGAAAACGAGTGTCCGATCGGAGCCGGTCGATGCGCTTGGCGGGATCACCAGCAACGCATTCTTACCGTCGGCGTTGGTCGACAACGTTCCCGGCGGCCATCCGAGCGCGGAGGCCGGCGACTCACGAGGGGATCTCGAGCGTGAATGTCGTCTGTCTCGGGGTCGACTGCACCGAGAGGCGACCGGACATCCGCTCGGCGAGCTCGCTGGCAATCGCGAGCCCGAGACCGGAGCCTTGGGCGTCGTCGGCGGTGTAGAACGGCTCGAAGATGCGCGGCAGCGCGTGACGCTCGATACCCTCACCGTCGTCCCCTACCGCCAGCCGCACGCGCCCGTTCTCGCGTCCCGCGGTGACGACGATCCTGGTCCCCGGATCGGTGTGGGTCAGGGCGTTGTCGATCAGGATCCGGACGATCTGCGCGACGCGCACCGGATCGCACACGGCGGTGATCTGGCGCCCCTTCAGGCGCAGCTCGAGGTGGGAATCGTGCCGGGCGAGAGCGGGTTCGAACTCGCCTGACACCGAGCGCGTGAGCTCGCTCAGATCCACCTCCTCGGGCCGGAGCTCGAGCGAGCCGGATTCGAGCTTTGAGAGGTCGAGCAGGTCGACTGAGAGCTTGCGCAGTCGCTCGACCTGGTTTCGCACCTGGTCGAGGAACCGTCGGCGGGTCTCCGCGTCGAGCTCCTCGTCCTCGAGCAGCTCGACGAAGCCGCCGAGCGAGAAGATCGGTGTACGCAGCTCGTGGGAGGCGGTGGCGATGAACTTCTTGCGCGCGAGCTCGAGCTGAAGCAGCTGCCGTTGCATGTCGTTGAACGCGACCGCCAGCTGGCCGAGCTCATCCGAGGAGTCGACCGAAATCGTGCGCTGGAAGTCGCCGGCGGCAACCTGCTCGGCGGCCTGTTCGAGCCGCTTGACTCGGCGCGCCAACGACCGCGCCACGAGATAGCTGCCGGCGATCCCGAGCAGCAACGCGATCCCGCCCGCCACCAGGATCTCGTGGCGGACGATCGCGACGCTGCGCACCACATCCGACACCGGGGCCGAGTAGACGACCACCGCGATCCCGCCCGCGTATGTGAACGGGTACGCCGCCTCGGCGAAGCTGCCGGCTCCGGTTGACTCGGTGCCCCTGCTGAGCCTGCCGGTCGACGCCGCCTTGTAGGCAACGGGATAGCCGAGCGTCTGCGCTGCGACTGGCCTGCTCGAGTCGGCCTCCCGCGAGACCTTCAGGCCGCCCTGCACAATTGCGACCGTCAAGAGGCTGACGCGGTTGCCCGAGTTCCGGGCGGCGGCGTCGACTTCGCGCCGGACGCCGGCGACGGACTCGGACCTGGTAACCGCGCGTGCGACCGGCCCAGAGTTCTTCTGCGCCGCGCTCGCCAGCTCCGTCAGCTTCTCGTCGAGCAGCCGCGTTTGCAGCCCAGGGGTGACGAGCATGTACAGGGCCCCGATCGCGACCAGCATGATCGCGGAGAACACGAGCGCCAGCTTGTTGGCGAGCGACAGTCGCACGTGCCCCGTTACGGCTCGGTGTCGCGAAACCTGTACCCAACCCCGCGCACGGTGAACAGGTATTCGGGGTCCTTCGCGTCGCGCTCGATCTTCTCCCGCAGGTGACGGATGTGCACGTCGATCGTCCGTGGATCGCGGTAGGCGGAGTCCCCCCAGATCCGCGATAGGAGCATGTCGCGCGTGAACACGCGCCCGGGAGCACGGGCCAGCGCAGACAGGATCTCGAACTCGACGAACGTCAGCTCGCTCTCATCCCCCCGGACGCGAACCGATCGCTTGGGAAAGTCGATCCGAAGTTCTCGGACCACCAGCGGCACCTCGTCGGGCGCGGTCTCTACCGGCCTGCTCATCTCGGCCCTTCGCAGCGCCGCCTTGATCCGGCTCGAGAACTCGCGCAGCGAGAACGGCTTCGTGATGTAGTCGTCTGCGCCGAGCTCGAGCCCGACCACCTTATCGATCTCCTCGGACTTGGCGGTCAGCATGATGATCGGCACGGAGCTGCGACTACGCAGACGCCGACAGACCTCCAGGCCGTCGATCCGGGGCAGCATCAGGTCGAGCACGACCAGATCGAACGGCTGCTCGTCAAAGCGCTCGAGCGCCTGGTACCCGTCGCACGCCTGAACCACCTCATAGCCCTCCTTGTGCAGGGGATAGGAAAGCAACGTCTGAATCGACTGCTCATCGTCCACGAGCAGGATGCGCGGTGAGCGATCGGGCACGGGGTCCTTCTCTCTTTGCTACAGAAGGGTAGCCCTGTATCTCGAAGCACCGTGTGAGAGGCGGATAACCTCTTGACCGATGCTTGATCCCCGGATCTACCGCACGGGGCTGGTCCTCGTCGGGCTGGCCGTGATCGTGCTCGCGTTCTCGATGGTCAACCAACAGGGGCCGCTCAGCTCGACCCTCGCGCCGGAGGCGTTCAACGGGGGGGACGCCTATTCGACGATGAACAGGCTGGCCGCGTCCTACCCGTATCGCCAGCCGGGATCCGACGGCGACGACGCGCTCGCCTCCGAGGTTGCCGGCTCGTTCCGGCACAACGGACTGATCGTGTCCACCACGACCTTCAGGGCGCGAACGGCGGTCGGCACACGCACGCTCGAGACGGTCACCGGAACGCTGCCCGGGACGGTGAGCGGGAGCATCGTAGTCGTCGCCCATCGAGACTCGCTCGGCTCGCCGGCGACGGCGGATCTCTCCGGGACCGCCACCCTGATGGCGCTCTCCGAGGTGCTCTCCGGCGAGACTCAGCACCGCTCGGTCGTGCTGGTCTCCACGAGCGGCTCGGCTGGAGCCGCCGGCTCGCTCCAGCTCGCGCGCACGCTTCCCGGCCCTGTCGATGCCGTGCTCGTGCTCGGCGATCTAGCCGGGTCACAGACCCGCGCTCCGATCCTCGTGCCTTGGTCAGATGGTCAGCGGGTGGCGCCGCCGATGCTCCGCAACACGGTTGCCGGAGCGTTGTCCGCGCAAACCACGTTCACGGCGGGCAGCACAAGCCTCGCCGGCCAGTTGGCCCATCTCGCGTTCCCGCTCACCGTTGGCGAGCAGGGACCGTTCGGGGTGCAGGGCTACCCCTCGGTACTGCTTTCGCTGGCCGGCGAACAAGGCCCCGCTCCGGACGAGACGGTTCAAGACGCGACGCGGATCACGACGCTCGGCAGGACGGTGCTGAGTACGATCAACGCGCTCGACACGGGGTCCGCGATCCCGGCGCCGTCGACGTATTTCCTGTTCTCCGGGCTGGTGGTCCCCGAATGGGCGGTCCGGCTGCTCGTGCTGGCGTTGATCATGCCCGTCCTGATGGCCACGATCGACGGGCTCGCACGGGTGCGCCGCCGCGGTCACTCGATCGTCCGATGGACGATCTGGGTGCTTGCCGGCGCGCTGCCGTTCGTGCTCGCGACGGCTCTCGTCGGCGCCTCGAGGATCACCGACCTGATCAAGGTCGCCCCGCCCGGTCCGGCGCTCCCCGATGCGGTGCCGTTGCACACCGCCGGGGCGGCGATCCTCGCGGCGCTCGTATTCGTGGTCGTGCTCTCGTTCGCATTCGTGCGGCCGGCGGTGATCGGCCTGACCGGCGGCGAGCCACGGGCCCGGCGAGCGCCGGGGCAGCCGTGTAACGCCGGCGCCGGCGCCTCGCTGTTGCTCGTGATGTGCGCAGTGGCGCTCGCGATCTGGGTGGAGAATCCGTTTGCGGCGGCCCTGCTGGTCCCTGCTCTCCATCTGTGGATCTGGGTCGTCGATCCTGAGGTGCGGCCGCGGGCCGCGGTGCTCGCCGCCTTACTGGCAGTCAGCCTGGCGCCGCCGGTGCTGGTGGTCCTCTACTACGCGGTGAGCTTCGGGCTGGGACCAGCCGAGGTGGCGTGGGGAGGTACTCTGCTGCTCGCCGGCGGCCAGATCGCGATCGTGACGGCGATCGAGTGGAGCGTCGTTCTCGGCTGCTTTGCGAGCGTGATCGTGCTTGCCCTCCAGCAGGCACGGGCACAGCGCCCCGAGGACGTCCCGGTCACCGTCCGCGGTCCGATCAACTACGCTGGACCGGGCTCGCTTGGAGGGACCGAGTCAGCGTTACGACGATGAGCGTGCTGGAGCACATGGACTCGCGGTCTGGAGGCCGACGCTCGGTCCTGCGGCGCCTGATCCGCGACGTCTCCACGGTGCTGATCATCTCGGGCTTGCTGCTGGTTATCGACGCCGGCGTGACGATCCTCTGGCAGGAGCCGGTGACCGCCGTGATCGCGCTGATCAAGCGCAGCGAGATCGACAAGCGCTACCTGAGCTACCACAGCGCACCGCGCTGTCACCGCTCGATCAGCACGCGCTCGGGGGCCTCAACACGATGCAACAGCGGATCAGGTACCTGGCACGCCGCGAACAGCGTCAGGTCGCGACCGGGGACGCGATCGGCCGAATCACGATCAAGAAGATTGGCGCCAGCTACGACGTGATTCAGGGCACGGACACCCAGAGTCTCGAGAAGGGACCTGGTCACTACCCCCAGACCGCTTTTCCGGGTCTCGGTCAGACGGTCGGGATCGCCGGCCACCGCACCACGTACCTGGCCCCGTTCCGTCACATCGACGCACTCAAACCGGGCGACCGGATCGTGCTGACGATGCCCTACGCACGCTTCACGTATGTCGTGCAGTACCACAAGATCGTGCTGCCGACGGCGCTCTGGGTGATCAGGAATGTCGGCTACGAACGGCTCGTCCTGTCCGCCTGCAATCCGCTCTACAGCGCGGCGCAGCGAATCATCGTGTTCGCGCGGCTGCAAGGGGTGCTCCCGACCGGTGCCTCGCGGTCGCCGTCGCCGGTACGGGCCTAGCGTGCTCATGGATGAGGCTCAGAAGCTGAAGCTGGCGTCGATCAAGGGCGAGATCGAGCAGGGGAAATACCGGATCGACGAAGCCGCGGTCGCGGACGCGATCGTGCGCCGCCTCCGAAAACGCGACGCTCCCCCGCGCCAGCGAGAGGTCCAACCCCCACTCACTAGAGGAGGTGCTCGTAGCCGCGCAGCTCGCCGGAGGCATCGGTGAAGCTCACCTCGCTCGCTCCCTCGATGACCCGGCCAACCCAGGTGACACCAACGGCCGCCGCATCGGTGGGCTCACGTGCGCCCACCGGCATGCAGACGCACAGCTCGTAGTCCTCGCCTGCGGTCGCTGCGAACTCGTGCGGGTCCGCATCCAGCTGCGATGCGACGGCTTCGACGCCGTCGGCGAGCGGTAGGGACCCCAGCGACAGCGCGAGGCCGACGCCGCTGCGCCGGGCGACGTGCCCCGCATCGGTTGCCAGGCCGTCCGAGATGTCGATCATCGCGTGCGCGCCCAGCTCGGCGAGCGCCTGGCCCTCCGCGAATCGCGGGACAGGCCGGGCGTAGCGCTCCCGCAACGCCGCCGCGACCGGCGGATCGGCGAGCGCCGCCCGTCCCTTGGATAGCGCCAGGCCTGCGCCGGCTGCGCCAAGGGAGCCCGTCACGCCGATCAGGTCGCCGGGCAGGGCGCCGTCGCGCCCGATGAGCGTGGCCGGATCGTCGCTCCAGCCGACGACGGTGAACGACACCGTGATCGCGGCCGCACCGGTCACGTCGCCGCCGGCGATCGTCACTCCGAGCCGGGAGGCAAGTGCCTGGGCGCCGGTCGCAAGACCGATGGCGAAGGACGGCTCCACTCCGGACGGAAGGCCGAGTACCAGATAGGCCTCGCCCGGGGCGGCCGCCATTGCAGCAAGATCCGACAGCGCGGCGGCGAGCGCCCGCTGTCCGATCTCATCAGGAGACAGCGACTCGCTCCTGAAGTGCACCCCGTCGACCATCGCATCGACGGACGTCACGGCGTAGCGGCCGGCTCTGACGACGGCCGCGTCGTCGCCGAGCGATCGCACCACGCGCGGATCGCCGGTGCTGAAAATCCGCTCGAGCGCCTCGATCAGCTCGAGCTCGCGCAGGAGCCCCCCTCAGTCCGGCTCAACGGTGCCGGTAGACGATTCGGGCACGGTCGAGGTCATAGGGCGAGAGCTCGACCCGAACCCGGTCGCCGGGCAGGATTCGGATCCGGAACCTGCGCATCTTGCCCGCGACGTGGCCGAGCACGGTGCGATCCATGTTGTCGAGCTTGACGCGAAACATCGCGTTCGGCAGAGCCTCGACCACCTCGCCCTCCAGTTCGACCTTTTCTTCTTTGGCCATTCCTCTTGACTGTAGCCGGGTGGCGCCGACAATGCCGACCGGCACCGACGGTAACGTAACAGTAGTGGCTAACATCGCCGCTCGTTCGTAAAGCTGTCCGGGGCGAGATCCTGGACCAAGGCGGTCACCACACGCCCAAGCACACCCGCTACGCGGTTGTCGTCAGCGTCGAGAGTGGTCCGGCCCTCGAGCGCTGGATCGAGAGTCAGCTTCAGGGATAGGTGGGCGGGGCCTCGGTTCGCGTCCGCTGGCCGAGGGCGGGGGCCGCCGCGGGCCCCGGCGCCCGGGCCCCGGTCCGCGGCGCTCGCCCGGGGCGCCCGTCCAGGCGGTCCGCCGCGCCCCGGGGCGCCCAACTAGTCCCATTTTCCGCGGTGGACTAGTGGTGCTTGCCGCCTCTGGTGCCACTGCCGTTACTTGGCGTCGTCTGGCCGATCGTCCCGCCTCCGTTTGCAGTGCCACCGCCGGTTCCACTGCCGCCACTCGGCGTCGTTTCGCCGGTCGGCCCGCCGCCGTTTGCGGTGCCACCGCCGCCGCCACCTCCGGTACTGGTTGGCTGAGGCTGAGGCGGCGAGCTCTGGTAGGTGGTGGCGTTGTTGTACGTCGTGCCGAATCCGCCGGAGGTCCCCACCGTGCCGGTCGTGTTCGCGCCGACGTTCGGGTTGCCGGTGTCCGAATGTGCTCCGAAGAACGCGGTTCCCTGGAACGGTACTGCGGGCGGCGCCCAATCGCCGCAGTAGCCGTTGCTCGCCGACTGCATGAAGTCATGCCAGATCGGCGCCGCCAGTGAGCCGCCGAACCCGTTCGCCATCGGCACATTGCCCTGCGGATAGCCGACCCAGACCCCCGTCGAGAGCTTTGGGCTGAATCCGACGAACCACGCGTTGGCGAGGTTTTCGGCGGTGCCCGTCTTGCCCGCGGCAGGGCAGCCGTAGCCCGCGGCGGTTCCGGTGCCGCTGGTGATCACCTGCTTGAGCACCTGGATCGCGGCATAGGCCTCGCCGTAGCTGAAGACCTGCTTCTTCGGCGGGTCGGCGAAGCTCTGCGAGCTGCCGTCGGGAAACACGATCTTGCTGATGATGGTGGTCGGTACGTGCCAGCCGCCGTTGGCGAGCGTTGCGTAGGCGTCGGCCATCTCCAGCGGCGTGACGCCTTCCTTCAGCCCTCCGATCACCTCAGCCGGCAGATCGTTCAGGGTCGAAGTGATGCCCATCGCGTGCGCCATCGCGTCCATCTTGGCCGGAGTGATATCGACTGCCAGCTGCGCGAAGACGGTGTTGTCGGAGACCACCGTCGCCTTGGTGATGTTGATCGATCCCTGGTAGGTCTCCTCAGCCGTATGGACCGACCAAGTCGGATCCGCGGGCAGCCAGCCGGCAGGCAGGAACTGCGAGGTGTAGTAGGTCTGATTCGGATCGCCGTTGAAATCATGGATCAGCGTCATCAGCGCGAACACCTTGAACGAGGAGCCTGGCTGGCGATGAGCTTGCACGGGGTAGTCGAAGTTCGTCTGGTCGTAGGATGCCGTTGACGCGATCGCCAGGATGTGGCCATTCGAGGGATCGACCGAGGCGAGCGCGGCCGCCGGTTGGTTGTCGAGCACCGGACCGCCCTCGTGGCTGAGAAGCGCGTTTCGAGCCAGCTGCTGAGTGTGCAAGTTGATCGTCGTGTAGACCTTCAGCCCGCCGTTGGCGACGGCTGGGCAGTAGGTCGGCGTGTTCGGACAGAGCTTGCGATTGAGCTGCTGCACGACGTAGTCAAATACGTACGGTTCCTTCCGAACGCTGTACGCGGAGTCGTGCTGGACACCGAGAGGCTCCCGTTCCGCGGCCCGAGCCTGTCGCCTGGTGATGTAGTGCGAGGCGACCATCGCCTGCAGTACCTGCTGACGGCGCATACGCGCGGGCCCCTGGAACAGGAACGGGTTGTACTCCGAGGGGGCCTGAGGCAGTCCGGCCAGGAGCGCCTCCTGGGCGAGGCTGAGCTCCCACACGGGCTTGTCGAAGAACATCTGCGATGCCGCGCCGACGCCCAAGGCGGTCTCCCCGTCCACGGTGCCGTACGGCACGTGGCTCAAGTAGGAATCGAGGATCCAGGACTTGGAATGGTGTCCCTCGAGTTGCTCGGCGAGCTTCGCCTGAACGATCTTGTACTTGAGGTTGTGGTCGGCCGAGTACTTCGTCTGATTGAGGTACATGTTGTCCACCAACTGCATGGTCAATGTGGAGGCGCCCTGCAGCGAGCTGCCGCCGCCGAAGATGTCCTTGATCCCGGCCCGGAGGATGCCCTGGTAGTCGAGCGCACCGTGGTGGTAGAAGCGGCGGTCTTCGATCGCGACCGTCGCCTCCTTCAGCCGGTTGGGGATCTGGTTGGGCGCGACCTGGCTGTAGATCGTGTTCGAGTGGACGTACCCGAGCAGGGTGCCGTCGGAGGCGTAGATCTGCGTCAGCGGGTGCGGGTTCTTCGGCTTGAGCTGGCTCAGGTTAGGGGCGGAGTCCGCGATGGCGACGACCCATCCGACCGCTGCGAGCGCGGCGATCGCCAGACCGCAGACGCCGACGATCACGGCCATTAGCCCGATACGCCTGAAGGGGTGATCGCGTCGGCGGCGCTTGTTTCGTTCGCGTCGGCTCATGGAGGACAGTCGGCAAGGGTGGCAGATCGAGGCGCGAGCAGGCGCGGCGCCAAGAGCGGAGAAATCAGTGTAACCAGCATGGTTTTTCGGGCCGCCGGTTCCGGGTCCTGCCTGGGTGCAAAGATCGCCTCCCGATGGCGACCCGGCCGATACCGCATGCGCTGCTGCTCGACGCGCTCGGGACGCTGGTTTCGCTCGAGCCTCCGGCACCGCGACTGCGGCACGAACTCGCGGAGCGCTTCGGAATCGAAGTCAGTGAAGCGCAGGCTGCCCGTGCACTCGCGACCGAGATCGCCTTCTACCGCTCCCATCTCGACGACGGCCGGGACGCAAGCAGCCTTGTAGCGCTTCGACGCCGCTGTGCGGAGGTGCTTCGGGCAGCGCTGCCGAGCTCGAGCGCGCTCGCCGCGCTCGACGCCGGCGAGTTGACCGAAGCATTGCTCGGGTCGCTTCACTTCACGGCCTTCCCGGATGCCCGCCCGGCCCTGGAAACGGCCCGCAGTCGCGGGCGGCTCCTGATCGTGGTCAGCAACTGGGACATCTCGCTCGTCGAGGTGCTGGGGCGCCTCGAGCTAGCGCCGCTGCTCGACGGGATCGTCACCTCGGCGCAGGTGGGTGCAGGCAAGCCCTCCCCGCGCATCTTTGGCCGTGCGCTGGAGCTCGCCGGGGTGAGTGCGCGGGAGTGCCTGCACGTCGGGGACAGCCTCGAGGAGGACATCGCCGGTGCCCGCGCCGCCGGCATCGCGGCGATCCTGATCCGTCGAGACGGCGCACCCGGCCCCGCCGGGGTACCGACGATCAACAGCCTGGCAGAGCTAGAGACCTGAGTCGCGCTTGCCGATTCGCGCGCGGCGTGGCTCTCGCCGCTGAGTCGCGCCCACGCGGCGGGGCCTAACCTTGCTCCTGGATGACCGCGAGCCTTCCCCCGCCGGCCCCGCAGTTTGAAACCGGCCCAGTTCCTGAGCCGCCAGATGAGCCCTCGTGGCACCTCTGGAGCGCACCGGCCGCGATTGTGCTCGGCTTGGGGCTTGGCGTGATCGCCTCGATCGGGGTCGAGATCATCGGCGGCGCTGCCGGCTCGAGCACCACGCATACCACGCCGGCGGAGAACATCGTCTCGAACTTCCTGTTCGACCTCGGCTTCGTCGCCGCGGCGATCTACTTCGCTTCGGTCCAGGGCCCGCTGCGCGCTCGTGACTTCGGCTTCCGCTGGCCCGGCCTCCGGACCACCGTCGTCGCGGTCCTCAGCGCCGGCATCGCCTACTTCATCGTCACCGCGCTCTACTCGAGCCTGCTGCGCCTCCACGGGAGCGACAAGCTGCCCAGCGATCTGGGTGTCAACAAGAGCACTGCGGCGCTCGTCGCGGCATCCGTGTTCGTCTGCGTGATCGCGCCCATCGCGGAGGAGTTGTTCTTCCGCGGCTTCATCTTCGGCGTGCTGCGAAGGTGGCGAATCGTCGTCGCGGGGCGCAACATCGGCACCTGGGTGGCGGCCGTGATCACCGGGATCCTGTTCGGACTAGCTCATACGGGGTCGGCGTCAGGGCAGTATCTGATCCCGCTCGGCTTCCTCGGTTTCGTGTTGTGCCTGGTGCGGTGGCGAACGGGTTCCCTCTACCCGTGCATGGCGCTTCATTCGATCAACAACTCGCTCGCTCTCGGCGTCAACGAACTGGGCTGGAACGCCCCCGAGATCTTCGGATTGATGGCCGGCTCGCTGCTCGTGATCGCGGTCGTCACGGGACCACTGGCGGCAAGATCGGGGCCAGAAGTGGCGACGGTGCAGCGCGGCTGGTTTACTTCCACTCGATGAGGAGGGCGCTCACCGCTCGGATCGTTTTCGCAGCTGCGCTGCTCTCCGGTCTGTTCGCGAGCACTGCCGGCGCGGCGACGACGTCGCTTGCCCGCTCGGAGTCAACCGCTGCCCGAGTGGCGACGGCATCGGCAACGCTGTATCTGCCTGACGCTTTCTTTGTCCACCGCGCGGCGGTCACGGTTCCCGGGCGCCGTATCCATTTGGGCGGAGTCGTGCGTCCCTACGTTCCCGGTCAATCGGTCATCGTGCGCGCCTTCCTCGGCCGCCACCTGATCAAGTCAGACCGGCTCGAAGTAAGGCCATCGCGTTACCACAACTTCGGCACCTTCACCGAGACCCTGTCGAGCTCGCGCGCCGGCAAGGTCACGGTGATCGTCACGCATGCGGCGACCGCCACGCTCGCGAGCTTCAACGCCGAGCGGACGTTTTCCGTGCTGGATGAGCAGATCGGGCCTGGATCGAGCGGGCCGTTCGTCGCGCTGATCCAGCAGCGGCTCGCAGCGCGTCACTTCTACATTCCGCACACCGGCGTGTACGACCAGGGCACGGAACTGGCCCTGGACGCCTACCACAGGCTGCTCCGTTGGGGCACCTACAAGAGCGTCGACGGCCGGACGATCAGCTATCTGCTCGACGGCTGGGGCGAGTTCAAGGTTCGCTACCCGGGACACGGAAGGCACGCCGAGGGCGACCTCTCGGATCAGCTGCTGGCGCTGATCGACGGCTCCAAGGTCGACATGATCTTCCCGATCAGTTCCGGCAAGCCGTCGACGCCGACCGTGCTCGGCAACTTCCACGTGTACAGTCGCTCTCCGGGGCTCGCGCCGGATGGAATGTACTACTCGAGTTACTTCATCGGCGGTTACGCGATCCACGGCTACAACCCCGCACCCGACTATCCCGCGAGCCATGGCTGCATGCGGCTGCCGATGACGGACGCGATCACGGTCTACAACTGGCTCGACTACGGCGACGCGGTTGACGTCTACAACTGAGGGTCCGGAGCTCATCTCCAACGCCCGAGCGACAGCCCGCGAACAGCTGCTGGCGGAGCTGCGCGAGCATGCGTTGGTGATCGGCGAGGTCGTGCTGACCAGTGGTCGCAGGGCCGAGTACCTGGTCGACGCCAAGCGCGCGATCCTGCGCCCATCTGGCTTCGCGGCGCTCGCCGAGCTGGTCGCCGCGCAAGCGCGCGACTGGCGGGCCACGGCCGTCGGCGGGATGACGATGGGCGCCGATCCGATCGCCTGCGCGGCGCTCGCCGGCGGCGCCGAGGTGAAGGCATTCTTCGTCCGCAAGGAAGCCAAGCAGCACGGCCTGGCTCGCCGGATCGAGGGCCCGGTGCTCGGGCCGGATGATCGCTGCATGGTGGTCGAGGACGTGGTCACCACCGGAGGCTCGACGATTAGCGCCCTGCAGGCGGTCCGCGAGGCAGGCCACCAGATCTGTGGAGTGCTGGCGATCTGCGATCGGCTTGCCGGCGGCGGCGACGCGATCGAACGCGCCGCCGGCGCCCCGTTCGTGGCGCTGACGACGATCGACGAGCTATATCCGGAGCGGCCGGATCGGGACCACTAGCTCGGGAGCGTCCGGCAGCGCGCGAGCTGCTGGTGGCGCGCCTGAACCTCCCAGCCTCGTTCAGACCGGGGCGTGAACAGCACGATCGCTCGGCCCGACGCGATCGCCGGGCCGTACTTGAAACCGATCGCTGAGACATTCCGCCGCAGTGTCCAGGCCAGGATCGACTGGTCCTCGAGCCGGGTCAGCGGCTCGCCGCAGGGCCGGAACCGGGCCGCGCCGCCGAGCTCGTTGATCGTGCTCCCCAGCCCGTTGATCTGGTCCGTCCGCACGCGCTGGGTGCGCAGATCCTTGTGCTCGGTCCGCGCTCGGGAGACTGCGGTCGGCACGAGGCCGATCACGATCAGCGCGACGAGCGCGGGAGCGACCCAGCCCGGGATCGTCGTCGGTCGCGCGCTCGGTAGCGGCAACGGCTCGCTGAGCACGCCCCCGACGAAGACCGCGGCGACGACGACCATCACGCCGGCCGCCTCGAACATGTACCGCCCGAGGCCGGGCCAGCCGTGGAGCACGAACGCGATCTCGACCACGATCCACGCGACGACCGCGCCCGCCAGCACGAGCGTCACCCAGTCTCGGCGCAGGAGTGCCAGAGCGACCGATAGCACTGCGGCGATCTCCAGCGGTGCGGCGTGCAGGTCGAGGAACCGTCCGATGGTGCCGAACACCTGGTCGTTCTGCAGTCGCCGCCCCGAATCGAGCGCATTCGCGGCCGCGACGAACGGGGTCCTCGAGGTCAGCGCCGGGATCCCGAACCAGAGTAGGACCAGCAGCAATACCCCAGCGGCGATCAGCGGTCGCATCGATGGAATCGCGCGCCAGGCCCACAACGTGTAGAGGCCCGCGAACAGCCACACCTCGGGCCGTCCCAGCGAAGCGAGCACGGCGAGCACGAACGCCCACCGGGGCCGCCCCGACAGGTGACAGTCGATCGCCCCGAGGCACAGCGCGACGATCATCGGATCGGATTGATAGCTCAGGATGTAATGCGAGTAGTTGGTGATCCCGAGCAGCGCGATTCCTGCGAACACCGCGGCGATTACGCCGGCGTAGCGTCGCTCCGGAGGCGCATCCGTAAGTCGGTACGCGATCCGCCCCGCGAACACGACGCCGCTGAGCGAGACCGCGACCGAGGTGATCATCCACAACCAGAGTTGGTAATGCCCGGCGAGCGCGTAGGGAACCGTGAACAGATACGGAAGCGGCTTCCACGAGGGGGCCGCGTTGGTGTCGAGATTGGCGGCCAGCGTCTGATGACCCCATACGAGCCAGCCGTAAGGATCAAACCCCGGACGCGTGCGGGCCCACACCACCACCGCAGCGGAGAGCACCCCGAGCGCGGCCGCCACGATCCACCATGGGTGCTTTCGCGCAACCGCGGATGGCCTTTCGCGGGACGCCTCTGGCGACCCCGGAACCGGTGCTTCTAGCGTGCTCTCGGATACGAAGACGCGCGGACGGTAGCATGCGAGCCGGTGCGCATCGCTCGAGAGGCGCTGCGCGCCGACTTGAACTGCTGCGCTTGGGGAAGGTCAGCCTGGATGCCCCCGGCAGGAATCGAACCTGCATCCCGCGCTTAGGAGGCGCGTGCTCTATCCGTTGAGCTACGAGGGCGAGCAATTGAATCTATCCGGCGATGGCGCGGTCCGTTGTGCGCGGGTTAAATCTGGGATGACAAGACCGCTGACGTGTGGTATTCCCGCTGAAACCCTGGAGGCGGGAACGAGCGTGAGGCGCGGAGGCTGTCCTAGTTCATGAGCGTAGGGGCCCCTGAGCTACTACTCGAGACCGAGGCCGATGTCGAGAGCGTCGAGCTCGTCGGCGGCGAGATCGAGGCGCGCTCACCGCGGCAGCTGTTCTGGCGGCGATTCCGCAGCGACCGCGTCGCGATGATCTCCGCCGGGTTCATCGTGCTGCTGATCATTGTCGCGATCGGTGCGCCGCTCGTGGTCAGCATCCTCGGTCTTCCCGGCCCGAACGTCCAGGACCCCAATGCTCTCGACGTGTTCGGCAGCCCGACGGGGCCGTCGGCGGCGCATCCCTTCGGCGTTGATCAGCTTGGCCGCGACGTGCTCTCCCGGGTCATTTACGGCGCCCGGGTCTCGCTCGAGGTGGGGATCGTCGGTACCGCGGTCGCGGCAGCGGTCGGCACGGTGATCGGGCTGCTCGCCGGCTTCTACCGCCGGGGAGTCGACACGGTGCTGATGCGCGGGGTTGACGTGTTCCTCGCGTTTCCGGTTCTCGTGCTGGGGCTCGGCATCGGCGCGGCGTGCGGCGTGCGAGGTTGCCTCAGCGGGCTGATCCAGCCAGGGCTCGGGACGGTGATCTTCATCATTGCAATCGCCAATTTCACCTACTTCGCGCGAATCGTGCGCGGGCAGGTGCTCTCGCTGCGCGAGAAGGAGTTCATCGAGGCATCGCGGTCCCTGGGCGCTTCCAACATGAGGATCATCTTCCGCGAGATCCTGCCCAACCTGCTCGCGCCCCTGGTCGTCTATTCGACCCTGCTGATTCCGGTGAACATCTTGCTCGAGGCGGCCCTGTCCTACCTCGGCGTCGGAATCCGGCCGCCAACCGCGAGCTGGGGACAGATGATCTCCGACGCCACCCCGATCTTCAACACAGCCTGGTGGTACATGCTCTTTCCAGGCATCGCCCTGCTGCTCACCGTACTGGCGTTCAACCTGGTCGGCGACGGCCTGCTGGACGCGCTCAATCCCCGGGGAGGAACGAGTGAGCGGTAACCATTCGGAGCCGCTTGCCCGCTGCGAGTCAGACACACATCAAGAGGAGGCAGTACATGAGGAACCGTCGCGAAACGGCGATCACCGCGGTGATCGCCGGCTTACTCGCGCTCGGCGTCGCCGCCTGCGGCAGCTCGAGCAGCAGTAGCTCGGGCAGCTCGAGCGGCACGTCCGGCAGCGCGAGCGTACCGCTGAAGCCAGGCGAGAACCCGGTCGGCCAGACGCTGTACGGCAAGAGGAAAGGCGGCACACTGAACGTCTACTCGAGCACGGACTTCGAGCACCTCGATCCGGGCTCGGCTTACTACGCCAGCGACTACATGGTGATGTACGCCACGCAGCGTCCGCTGTTCATTTACCCACCGAACTCGGCCACAACGCTCGCGCCGGATCTGGCAACCGAGGTTCCGACGCTCACCAACGGTGGTATCACCGACGGCGGCAGGACCGTCACGGTGCACATCCAGCAGGGGGTCCACTTCAGCCCGCCGGTGAACCGCGAAGTGACTTCCGCTGATGTGGCCTACGCGCTCGAGCGTGACGCAAACCCCAATGTTGGCAACGCCTACTTTACGGGGTACTTCGGCTCTGCATCTCTCTCGCCGCTCGTCGGCGCTGAGAGCTCCAAGTACACCGGCGGCCCGATCCCCGGGATCCAGACGCCAAGCAAGTACACGATCGTCTTTCACATGACCAAGCCGGGAGCGGTGACGCTGATCGACGCCCTCAGCCTGCCGGGCTCTGCGCCTGTGCCCCAAGAGTTCGCCGGGCCGATGGACAAGAAGAGCCCGACGACGTACGGCACCCAGGCCGAGGTCGCCACGGGCCCATACATGCTGAAGGCAAATCCCCAGACCGGCGTGTTCGCCGGAATCGGCTACCAGACGGGCAAGTCGCTGACGCTGGTCCGAAACCCGAACTGGGACCCGAACACGTACACCTCGGCTTACAAACCGCCGGCGTACCTCGACCAGATCAACGTCAACATCGGCGGCGACGCGACCGTGATCGGCCAGCAGGTGCTGAAGGGCTCACACTTGATCCAGCTCGACACGCCGGCGCAGTCCATTGTCAAGCTGGCCTACCAGTCCTACCCATCGCAGATCACGTTCACGACTGGGTCGGGGGACCACTACGTGTCGGTCGACAACCAGCACGGGCCGTTCACCAACGAGAACCTGCGCAAAGCGTTCTGGGCAGCGCTCGACCGCGCGGCGAACGTCAAGGCCCGTGGCGGCCCGCTCGTCGCCGAACCGATGACCCACTTCATCTACCCGGGTAACAATGAGTTCGATGCGGCGGGCGGCTACCCCGGACCGCAGGTCGACTATAACCAGAACGTCAACGGCAACATGACCGTTGCCGCGAAGTACATGAAGCTCGCCGGATACCCGAGCGGCAAATACACGGGCAGCGCCACCGTCCAGGTCGTCGGCAACAACGCCAGCGTCAGCCCCGCGGTCATCCAGATCGTCAACAACGCGCTGACCAGCCTCGGCTTCCACACCCACGTGAGCGAAGTGGACCAGACGGTCATGTACTCCAAGTACTGCGGCGTTCCCAAGCAGGAGATCGACGTCTGCCCGACCTCCGGGTGGATCCGCGACTTCGCCGACGGACTGGCCGTGCTGTTCGTGCCGTTCTATGGCCCGGCAATCGTGCCGACCAACAACGCCAACTGGGGTCAGGTCAACGACCCGCAGATCAACTCGGCGATGGTGGCGGCAGCGCTGGTCGTCAACCCGGCTGCACGCGTCCAGGCGTGGGCCAACGTGGACAAGCTGCTGGTCGACAAGGCGGCGGCGATCCCCCTGGAATTTGACAACCAGCCGAACATCGAGAGCAAGGACGTCGCCGGTGTCAACGATCTCTGGGACGAAGGAACATGGGACTTCGCCTTCACGTCTCTGAAGTAATGAATCCCCTCCCCCTGTGGACCCCGCTGCCGCTTGGCGGGGTCCACAGCGCCGGGCTCCTGACCCCCGCCTGACACGATGGCCCCTTACATCATTCGCCGAGTCCTGTGGGGCATTCTGCTCCTGTTCCTCGTCAGCCTGCTGACGTTCATCCTGTTCAACGTCCTGCCGTCCGCCGACCCGGCGGTGCTCCGCGCGGGCCGCAACTCGAGCCCGCAGCAGATCGCCTACATCCGGCACGAGCTCGGCCTCGACAAGCCGATCTACACCCAGTTCTGGGTCTACATCAAGGGCATCGTCCTGCACTTCAATTTCGGCTACAGCTACTACAGCGGCGCATCCGTGGTCAGCTTGATCAAGAATCGGCTGCCGGCAACGATCTCCCTGACCGTGGGTGCGGCGGTCCTGTGGGTGATCATCGGGATCCCGGTCGGGATCATCTCCGCGATCAAGCGCGGCACGGTGCTCGACCGGTCGGCGATGGGCGCGGCGCTGGTGTTCGTATCGATGCCGGTGTTCTGGCTCGGTCTGCTCGTGCTGTTCCTGTTCGCCTCTGACATCGGCAAGTTTCATGTATTTCCCGGCGCAAACTCGTATGTCGGGCTGACCACCAATCCCTCGAAATGGTTCACGTCGTTGATCCTGCCCTGGTTCGTGCTCGCCGCGACGCAGGCCGCGATCTACTCCCGCCTGCTGAGGGGCAGCCTGCTCGAGGTGATGGGCGAGGACTATATTCGCACCGCCCGCGCGAAGGGCCTGACCGAGGGGCGCGTGATCTGGCGCCACGGGGTGCGTTCGGCGATCACGCCGGTCATCACCGTGCTCGCGCTCGACATCAGCGCGCTGCTCGGCGGCGCGGTGATCACCGAGACGGTGTTCGACATCCCGGGCATCGGGCGGCTCAATTACGACGCAATCATTCATTCGGACTTTCCGATCGTGCAAGGCACTGTGTTGCTCGCGGCTATGTTCATCGTCGTGGCGAACATCCTCGTCGACATCGTCTACGCGTACCTCGACCCGCGCGTGCAGTACGCATGAGCGAGCCGCTCCTGCAAGTCGAAGGGCTCAAAGTCTCGTTCGCGACCGACGATGGCATCGTGCGGGCTGTCGACGGCATCTCGTATGCAGTACAGACGGGCAAGACGCTCGGAATCGTGGGCGAGTCCGGATCGGGTAAGAGCGTCTCGTCGCTGACGACGCTCGGGCTGACTCGCACGCAGGGCGCGAAGATCGCGGGTCGGATGATGTTCGAGGGCAAGGATCTGGTGACGCTTCCCGATGATCAGATGCGTGGCGTTCGCGGCAACGAGATCGCGATGATCTTTCAGGATCCGCTGTCTTCGCTGCACCCCTTCTACAGGGTCGGATGGCAGCTGGTGGAGGCGATGCAGGCTCACCGCGAGATCTCGAAGTCGGCCGCCCGCGAGCGTGCCGGCGACCTGCTCGAGCTGGTCGGGATCCCCGATCCCCGCCGGCGCCTCGACCAGTACCCACATGAGTTCTCGGGCGGCATGCGGCAGCGGGCGATGATCGCGATGGCCCTGGCCAACGAACCGAAGCTGCTGATCGCCGATGAGCCGACGACGGCGCTCGACGTGACCGTTCAGGCGCAGATCCTCGAGCTGCTGGAGGATCTCCAGGCCCGCTTGGGGATGGCGATCATCCTGATCACCCACGATCTCGGCGTGGTCGCCGAGATCGCCGACGAGATCGCGGTCATGTATGCCGGACGGATCGTCGAGCACGCTCCGTCCGAGCGCATCTTCGGCGCGCCTCAGCACCCTTACACCTGGGGCTTGCTGAAGTCGATCCCCCGCCTGGGCGCGCCTCGTGACGAAGAGCTGGTCCCGATCGCCGGCCGGCCCCCGAGCTTGATCCGGCCGCCCTCGGGCTGTCATTTCCATCCTCGTTGCCCATACGTGCGCGACGAGCACCGCCGCATCGACCCGCAGCTCGAGCCGGTGCCGGGCGTGTCCGGGCACGAGGTGGCCTGCCTGCTCGAGCCCGCTGTCCGAGCGCAGATTTGGCAGGGCCTGGGAGCGGGTCACGCGCCGTCCGAGCTGCGTCGGCTCGCCGAACCGGTGCCGGCCTCACGATCCGCTGCGGCGGCCCGGCCGCTGCCAGGCGGCGGCGCATGACCGCCTCAAGGGCAACTCCACTGGTCCAGGTGAAGGACCTGGTCAAGCATTTTCCGATCAAGCGCGGAGTGATCCTGCAGAAGCAGATCGGTGCGGTCCAAGCCGTCGACGGAGTCTCGTTCGACGTGATCCGAGGGGAGACCCTGGGGATCGTCGGCGAGACCGGGTGCGGCAAGAGCACGACCGCGCGCCTGATCGTGCGGTTGCTCGACCCGACGTCAGGGCAAATTCTGTTCGACGGTGAGGACATCGGCGCCCGCAAGGGCGCGAGCCTGAAAGCGCTGCACCGCGAGATGCAGATGATCTTCCAGGACCCATACTCGTCGCTGAACCCACGCAAGACGGTCGGCTCAGTGATCGCGGAGCCGTTTGCGATCCACGGCCTGCTCAAGGGCGAGGGCGAGCGCAAGAAACGTGTGCAGGATTTGATGGATCGGGTTGGGCTCAATCCTGAGCATTACAACCGCTACCCGCACGAATTCTCGGGGGGTCAGCGACAGCGGATCGGGGTCGCGCGCGCGATCGCCCTCGAGCCGAAATTGCTGGTCGCCGACGAGCCTGTGTCCGCGCTCGACGTCTCGATTCAAGCACAGGTGCTCAACCTCCTACGCGGTCTGCAGCGCGACATGGGATTGACACTGGTCTTCATCGCCCATGACCTCAGCGTCGTGCGACACATGTGCGATCGGGTAGCTGTCATGTACTTGGGTAAGGTCGTCGAGCTCGCACCGAACGACTCGCTGTACGGCTTCCCGCGTCATCCCTACACGGGCGCCCTGCTCTCGGCCGTCCCGGTTCCCGATCCGAGCACCGGGCGTCGTAAGCGGCAGCTGCTGACGGGCGACGTTCCGAGCCCCGCCAATCCTCCTTCTGCTTGCCGCTTCCACACCCGGTGCCCAAAAGCGCAGGAGCTCTGCTCGACGGAGGAGCCGCCGCTCGAGGACAAGCACAACGACACCCTCGCCGCGTGCCACTTCCCCTTGACCGAGGAGGAGGTCAGGCTCAGATTGCCGATCGCGCTGAGCGGCGCTCAGGCCTCATCGGTGAACGGCTCCTCGCCCGACGGCGCCTCGTCACTGGACGTCTCGTCCTCGTCGACGTAGAGTGACTCGCGCGCGAGCTCGTCGCCGGCCTTGCTCCAGAGCTTGATCTCGAGGTAGTCCGAGCGGTAGTTGTCCGGAGCGATCAGCGTGAAGCGCTGCTCGATCAGCCGACACTGATCGACTGCCAGGTCGGCGAGCTCGGCAGTCACGGTCTCGCCGCCGGGAATCAGCGGGACACCCCACACGAGCGTCATCTCAGCGCTGTTTCCCTGCTCACCGCGCCAGCTCCCGACCACGTCGTCGTTCAGATCGAGCTTCCAATCGGGATTCGCCTCGGCGAGCTCCGCGGTGAAATCGACCCGCGCCTCGAAGTCGCTCGGTCCACCCGATGTCTCGGTGAACGACACGAACCCGAACAGCTCGTATCCCTCGGTCGTTCGCGCGACCGCGGGAACGTAGGTGCGCCCGGAGTACGAGCGGTCCGGGAACCACGCGATCTCTCCCGGCTCGCCGATCTGCTCGCCCTCGGTGTCGAGCTCGCGGAACGCCGCCAGAAAGTGGTTGCGCAGCGTATCCGCCCAGCGTCCGTAGGGCAACGGCTCCTGCGGCGGTTCGGCGGCAAAGCTGATTATGAAACGGTCGGTGGGGGGCATCTCGGTTGGCCGCGTAGCCTACCTGTGCGAGCGCAAGCGCTAGAAGGCCCCCCGCCGGCTCA
This sequence comes from uncultured Solirubrobacterales bacterium, assembly GCA_963837385.1. Lineage (GTDB taxonomy): Bacteria > Actinomycetota > Thermoleophilia > Solirubrobacterales > Solirubrobacteraceae > Palsa-465. The sequence goes on along the minus strand of CAWIMZ010000013.1, from coordinate 318,406 downwards.
GCACCGCGGGGATCGTCTTCAGCAGGATCGATAGGTCGAGCATGATCGACCACTGCTCCAGATAGAGGAAGTCGAGCCGTACGAGGTCGTCGAAGTCAAGCTCGGAGCGGCCCGAGACCTGCCACAGTCCGGTGATCCCGGGGAGCACGAGGTAGCGCTTCTTGTGCCACTCCTCGAGGCGCTCGAAGTCCCGCATCGGCAGCGGCCGCGGACCGACGAGCGACATCTCGCCGCGGATGACGTTCGCCAGTTGCGGGAGCTCGTCGAGCGAGAAGCGGCGAAGCAGGTGACCCACCTTCGTCAGCCGGGGATCCTGGCGGATCTTGAACAGCGCTCCGGACTTCTCGTTGAGTGGTTCGAGATCGTCTTGGACTTGATCGGCGCGCTCGCGCATCGTCCGGAACTTGAAGCAGGAGAACGGTCGGCCGGCGATTCCCGGACGGACCGAGCGATAGATCACCGGACCTCGGGAGCTCAGTTTGACCGCCGTAGCGATTGCCAGCAGCAGCGGCGAGAGGAAGAGCAGACTGACGGTTGCGACGACGAGGTCGAATGTCCGCTTGAGCGCGTAGTCGATGCCCTGGAAGACGGGCGGGCGGAGCGTGAACAGCGGCACCGTCTGACCCGGGACGAACTCTGCGCGATCGATCAGGATCTCCATCGTCGTTGGCGCGACCTGCACCGTGACGCCACGCTGGTGGCAGAGGTCGACCAGTTCGACGGCCTTCTCCTGGGGAAAGTCGGAGTCGGCGATGATCACCTCCTGGACGCGTTGGGCGGCCAGCACCTCCGGCAGTTGCTCGAGCTGGCCCAGTGAGCGCAGGCCATTCTGCGGGCGTGCCGTGAGCGAGATGTACCCAACGAGCTCGACTCGCGAGTGGGCTCGGTGCTCGAGCGCATCCGCGACTGCCTCGATGTGCTTGCCGGAGCCCACCAGCAACGCGCGGCGACGGTATCCCGCCTGCTGGAGCAGCCAGCCGGTGACGCGCAGGTGCCACTGGCGGAGCGTCGCGATGTAGACAGTGCCGAAGAACAGCGAGCCGTAGAAGATGTAGTAGCTCGAGAAGTGCTCCCCGTTGGCCAGTGCGAACACGAGCGCGATTACCGTCGCTTGGAACAGCGCGGTCGCGATCTGGGCCAGTCCCGGGCGCCGTGGCCGATCCGCGTAGAGATCCACACGCGCGAACATCAGCACCGTGACGAGATAGGCGAAGTCAACCCAGTGACGCGACTGCCGCCAAGCGACGCCGGCGTCCGGCTGACCGCGGACGATGAGCTTCAGCTCGAGCGCCGTGAACAGGGCGGCCGTCACGCCGATGTAGTCGAGCGCGAGCAACGACAGGACGCGCGCAACCCGCCTCAGCGTCTCGAGCCGGAGCACGAACGACAGCAGCGGCGGCCGCCTCCGGCGGACGTCGCGCTCGGGCATCACAACTTCGCCGGAGCGCTCGAGCGTTCCGTTGCTGGGCGTTCCCGCGGCTTCTTGTTGCTCGATCGTCACGTAGCGCTCAAGCCGTTCATTCCCCCTGCTGGTGCTAACGGTATCTTGACAACGAAGTTACGAAGTTGTGGGTGGAAGCACCCACGGCCGGGCGGTAGCTCAGCCGCGCTTCACCGGATCGCACCGATCAGGCCGTCGGCTCCGGACTGGTCGAGCGTCCGCCGGAGCCCTTCCCGTAGATCTACAGTCGGCTCCCAGCCTAGTAGCCGGCGAGCGAGGCTGATGTCAGGCTGCCGAACCTGAGGATCGTCGGTGGGGAGCGCCTCGAACACGACCTCCGACTTCGATCCCGTCACGTCGATCACCGCATCGGCCAGCTCCAGCAGCGTGAACTCGTCTGGATTGCCGATGTTCACGGGCATGTGGTATCCCGATTCGGAGAGGCCGATCACCCCGCGGATCAGATCGTCGACATAACAGAACGATCTCGTCTGCGAGCCGTCCCCGAACACTGTGATCGGGCGGTCCTGGAGCGCCTGGCGGAAGAACGTCGGGATCGCGCGGCCGTCGTGGGGGCGCATTCGAGGGCCGTAGGTGTTGTGGGCAACCACCCCAGTTCCCGCCCAGAAGTTCTCGAGGCCTGGTACCGAGAAGTCGTAGACGAGGTCGGTCTCGGGGATCTGCTCGATTTCGCGGATCGCGGCCCATACCAGGTCGCCGTGGGTGCGGGCTCCAAGGCGCTGCGTGACGCCGCGATCCCAGTCCAGGGGGCTCCACGGGCTCACGTGGCACACGGTCAGGCCCCAGAAGGGACAGCGGCGGTCCGCCGTCCGTTGCTTGACAGCGCTCTCGTAGCGACCGACGCTGGGCACGAGTCCGAATCGAGCGAGCGCGACGATCAGATCGTCCTTGAGCTCCTCGTGGATGGTCGCGAAGCAGTGGCGCTTGCCGACGTTGGCGCCGGAATGCACTCCGTCTCCCTCGCGATAACCCTCGATGAACCACTTCAGGCGGCTCAAGGGGAGACCGAGGATCCAGCCCGGGATCCGCCTACCGTTGGTCCCGAAGCCGAGGAAGTCCATCAGGCCGAGGAGGAGACGCGAGTCGGCGAAGATCGCCGCCGGCCGGGTGCGGTCAGCGGCTCTGCGGACCACGTGCAGGCCAAATGAGCGCTCGATGGCCGCCGCCGCGCGTTCGAGCAGTTCAACATCCGCACTCAGGGTTAGGAATGAATTGCCGTCGGATTCATGCCAGGAGCCTTCGGCCACCCAAAGCCCAAGCAGCCATAGCAGCTCGTCGGTGATCTCAATCCGCAGTGGCATCGGCACACTGCGCCCTGCGACTCGAATCCGAACGTTCGCGTCCTCCGGCATGGCGACTGGGAGCCGCCAGAAGCAGGGCAGGGGGATCCGATCCGTCTGACGCATCCTGACGATCTGCGTCCAGGCTCCGTTGCGCCAATTCGGGCCCGCGTTTCGCCGTTCCGAGACCAGCTTCCCGAACAGATCGAATCGCTTTGCCCAGGCACTCTCACCGAGCCCCGGTGCCTCCACCGTCAGCTGCCACGGATCGCCCTCGTGCCAGCGCCAAACCTCGATCATGCTCACCCAGCGCCGGTCGCGCTCGGGCACCTCGATCTTTCGCGCGATCGCGATCCGGTCGCCGACGTGTAGCTCGGCGGCGGCCTTCGCAACTGGCTCCCCGTCCTCGCCTTCGACGAACACCGAATGGTGGCCCGTGACCCGGATTGAGCGCCCGTAGCGGGTCCGGATCTCATAGCAACGCTCATCGGTCGGATGCGCGATCAGTGCTCGCGCCGGTGCCGAAACCATCCGCCCACCGGGAGCGAAGGCCGCCACGCTCACGCAATCCAGCGGGTACTCGAGCGCCGGCGAGAAGCCGGCGTCGATCAGCGCAACTGCACCCGGGCGCGGCGCCGAGCGGCGGGCGTATCCCGCGGCTACCGCGTAGCGCGCGAGTCGACCAGCGAGCTCGCTGACCTTCTCGCGTCGCAATTCCCTGCCGTCGTCATAGAGCACCTGCTCGTCGGCGAGGATCGAGTTGAAGATCCTCACGATCGCCGTATCAACGCCCTGCTGGCGGTGGTAGGCCATCGTCAGCGCCTCGGCGTAGCGCTTGGCCTCGTCGTACACCCCGCGCGGTCCGATCGGATTGACGTGCCCCCAGTAGGTCTCGGGTTGCGGGTGGACTTGAGGATCGCCGTACACCTCACTGGTCGACGCCGTCAAGAACCGGGCGCGGTGCTGCTTGGCCAATCCGAGCGTATGGTGCGTGCCGTAGGAGCCGACCTTCAGCGTATGCAGCGGCAGCCGCAGGTAGTCGATCGGCGAGGCTGGGGAAGCCAGATGGTAGACGAAGTCGATCGGTTCATCGACGAAGTAGGGCTCGATGATGTCGAGGTTCAGATGGACGAAGTCCTCCGAGCGGATGTGATGGATGTTGGCGAGCGAGCCGGTTTCGAAGTTGTCGACGCAGATCACCCGATGGCCGCGTCGAAGCAGCTCGTCGCACAGGTGCGAGCCCAGGAAGCCGGCGCCGCCGGTGACGAGGCATGTCGCCATGGACCGCAATCTACATTGAGATTCGGGCCGAGGCGTCTTGCCTAATAGCATCTGTGGCCCCAACGGAGAGGAGCACCGGTGGCCGCACCTCGGTTCGTAGAGCGCCTGAACGAGCAGATCGCGTACGAGTTCGCCGCCTCGCAGCAGTACATCGCGAACGCCGTCTACTTCGACTCACAGACCCTGCCGCGGATGGCCGCGTTCTTCTACGCCCAGTCCGTCGAAGAGCGCAACCACGCGATGATGATGGTTCGTTATCTGCTCGACTCCGACGCGCGAGTCGCGATTCCGGGGATTGCCGCGCCCGAGACCGAGTTCGCCGACATCGTCGCTCCGGTCGCGCTGGCGCTGGAGCAGGAGCGGCGCGTCTCGGATCAGGTCGCGGCGCTTGTTGGCGTGGCGCGCGAGGAGAGCGACTACCTCAGCGAACAGTTCGTGCAGTGGTTTCTCAAGGAGCAGGTCGAGGAGGTCTCGACGATGTCCTCGTTGCTGGCGGTCGTCGAGCGCTCGGGAGACTCCCCAATGTTCATCGAGGACTACCTGACGCGCGAGCACGGCGCGGGGCAGTCCCAGGATCCCACGGCGCCACCGGCGGCGGGCGGCGCGCTATGAGCTAGCCGGCTCGCCGGCGCAGGACGTGCTGGTCCCCGCGGCGAATCGTCACCCGCTCGGCATCGAAGTGCTCCAGGAGCGCCTGGGCGAACTTGCGTGAGGTCGCGAGCTCGTCTCGCAACTGCGACAGGGTCACGGATCCGAGGTTGCCTTCGGCGAGGACGATCAGGCGTTCGCGGGCCTGGGCGAGCACGTCGGGGTGGTAGTGGAGCGTCTTCGAGACGCGGATCGCGCGTCCGGCGGCTCGGAGCACAGCGAGATCGCCGGCGTCGAGCTCGGCGTCCAAGGGTGGTTCGAGCCCGGCTGCTCTCAGTCGCCGTTCGAGGGCAAGTGCGCTCGGAGGCAACGGGTCGCGCTCGGGGGGCGACGCCGGCGGGCCGGTTTCGGCGCGGACCGTCTTTGGGCCTTCGTCCGGCGTCTCGCCGCGGGAAAGCCGCTCCAGCCTGGTCAGCAGGTCGCGGCTTGGTCCGTGCTTCTTGGGATGCGGATCCAGCACCATCCCTCCTCCTAGCGTGTCCGGAGGAGCGATCCGACGGACCACGAGGCGATCCTCGAGGGCGGGGACCAGCGGCTGCTCGAGCCGAAGCTGCCAGAAGCGGCCGCCGAGCCAGGCCACCCTCGCCGGGCTCTCGCGGGTGCCGTGGTGAACCTGAACGCGCTCGCCGTGCTCCGGTTCGACCTCGCGGAACTCGAGCGCAGCGTCGATCAGGTAAGTCGCCTTCAGGCCGGATCCTGCCGAGGTGAGTACGTCCCCCCGCATCACTTCGTCGACCGCCAGCCCGGTCAGATTCACCGCGACGCGCTGGCCGGCCGCTGCCCGTTCGGTCGGCCGGTCGTGGACCTGGACGCCGCGGACGCGTGCGAGGCGGCCTCCTGGAAGCAGCTGCAGATCGTCGCCGCGCCCAACCTCGCCGGACCACAGGGTTCCCGTCACGACCGTGCCCGCGCCGCGGATCGTGAACACCCGATCGATGTGAAGCCGGGTCGGGCCGGTGCCGTCCGCTCGGCTGCGCAAGTGAGCGGCGGCGCGGTCGAGCGCGGCGCGGAGCTCGTCGAGCCCCGCTCCCGTCCTCGCCGAGACCGGCACGGGCTGAGCGTCCGGCAGCAGCTCAGAGGCTTCGAGGATCGCGGACTGGGGATCGACCAGATCGCTCTTGGTAACCGCTACGACTCCGGTTTCGACCCCCAGCGCGTTCAGAACCGCCGCGTGCTCCCGCGTCTGGGGCATCACGCCGTCATCCGCCGCGATCACCATCAGGTAGCAATCGATGCCGGTCGCGCCGGCGACCATCGTTCGGACAAATCGCTCGTGCCCGGGAACGTCGATCACCGAAACGCGCCGTCCTGAGGGAAGCTCGAGGCTCGCGTAGCCGAGCTCGATCGAGATCCCGCGAGCCTGCTCCTGCGGGAGCCGATCGGCGTCGACTCCCGTCAACGAGCGGATCAGCGCCGTCTTGCCGTGGTCGATGTGGCCCGCGGTGCCGAGCGTCAAAGGGCCTGCTGGTCATCGTCAGATCACGGATCGAACCGCCGCCGCGGCCAGCGGGATCTCTGCGTCGCTGAGCGTTCGCGGGTCCAGCACAAGGCGACCCTCGTGGATGCGGCCGATCAGCGGCGGATCGGCCCGGCGAAGCGCCTGCGCCAGGGGGCCCGGGTCGGTGTCGCTCGCGAGCGCGACCGCGGGTCCCTGGAGCTCGAGCAGCGGCAGCGAGCCGCCCCCGACCTTCGCGGTTGACGCCACCACCTGCGCCGCGGGTCCGATCTGGTCGCGCAGGAGCGCAGCCCGATCGGCCAGGCGCCGGTCTGACACATCGAGCATCGCGAGCACCGGTATCTCGCGCCGAGCGCGCGGCGGATCTCGGTACAGGACCAGCGTTGCTTGCAGCGCGGCAAGCGACAGCTTGTCGATCCGCAGCGCGCGCGCCAGCGGATGCGCGCGTGCCGCTGCGACCGCGTCGCCGCGGCCGACGATCAGGCCGGCCTGCGGTCCGCCCAGCAACTTGTCGCCCGAGCAGCAGATCAGGGCCGCTCCCGCCGCCACCGACCGGGTTATCGGGGGCTCCTCGCCGAGCGCTGGGATTCCGCTCGCGTGCGCCAGGACGCCGGAGCCGACATCGTCGATCACGGGCGCATCGAGCTCGCAGAGGTTCTCGATCGACGGCTGCTGCACGAATCCGATCGTCCGAAAGTTGGAGGGGTGCACTCGCAGGATCGCGCCGATCTCCACTTGTCCCTGCGCAAGCGCCCGTTCGTAGTCCTCCACGCGGGTTCGGTTGGTCGTCCCGACCTCGATCAGCGTCGCACCAGATTGGGCGACCACCTCCGGAATCCGGAACCCGCCGCCAATCTCCACGAGCTGGCCCCGGGAGACGACCACCGCCCGGTTGGGACCCGCGAGCGCCGCGACCGCCAGCAGCACCGCCGCGGCGCCGTTGTTGACGACCATCGCCGCGTCCGCCCCGGTCAGCTCGCGCAGCAAGCCCTCGGCGTGGGCCTGGCGGCTCCCGCGAGCGCCGGTCGTGAGGTCCAGCTCGAGATTCGAGTAGCCCTCGGCCGCGCGGTTGACGGCTTCCCGGGCCGCGCTCGCGAGCGGCGCTCGTCCCAAGTTGGTGTGCACGATCACGCCCGTGGCGTTGAGAACCCGGCGCAGCGAGGGCTGCCCGAGCTCTGCGAGCAGCTGGAGCGCTCTGAAGGTCAGGTCCGCCTGCTCGGGCGCGTCCCCGTTCAGGATCGCCTCCCGCCGCTCGTCGATCGCGCGCCTGGCCGCAGCCACGGCGAGTGCGTGCGGGGCATCGAGCTTCGCGGCCAGATCGTGGACCGCCGGGAGGTCCCTCAGGGCTGCGGGTCCGGCGTCACTCCGCGTACCCATTCGCCCTCCTCCTTCTTCCAGATCGGCGCCTGGGCTTTGATGCTGTCGATGATCTCCCTCGCTCCGGCGAAAGCTCCCTCGCGGTGTGGCGCCGACGCAGCGACCAGAACCGACGGCTCCGACAGCGGCACCGTTCCGATTCGATGTTCGGCCGCCGCCGCGCAGAGGCCGTGGCGCTCGATCGCCGCGGAGACGATCTCGACCATTTTCCTCTCCGCCATCGGGGCATAGGCCTCGTAGTCGAGCGCCGTGACCTCACGCGTGACGCCGGAGAAGGTGACGATCGCGCCGGCGCGATCGTCCTTGACCAGCTCGACGAGTCGATCGAGCCGGAGGGGATCGGTGCTCACCCGGGCGTGCAGCGCCGCGACCGAGCCGCCCGACACGGGAGGGATCAGCGCGACCTCATCGCCGGCATGCAGTGCGTCGCCGACCTCGGCGTATTCCTGATTGACCGCCATCACCACCGGTACGCCGCCGGTGAGCGACTGCACCTGGGCGAGAGCGTCGCTGACGAGCGCGCCCTCGGGAAGCTCGAGCTCGAGCTGATCGGCGCCGGCTCGCTCGCGCAGCACGGCAAACAATCGGACGCGGACCTGCATGGACACAAGGCTAGCCTGAATGTGTTCACAGCGCGTTAGCAGGTTTGCCGCGGGCGCCATTTCTCCCATATCCTGGCGACTACTTCTGGGCGATTTTCAAAGGAGCTCTGGGATGAATAGATGGAAGAGCTGGTTAGCTGGCCCCGCTTTCGCTGCTTTGCGTGGGGGCGATCGCGGCCTGTGGGAGCAGCAGTAGCAGTAGCAGCTCCTCGTCGTCATCGAGCTCGACGACAGCGGCGAGCGCGAGCTCGTCATCGGCCGCCGCCGGTGCCGTTTCCTCGGTCGTGGCGCTGGTGCCCTCGGCGATCAAGAGCAAGGGAACTCTGACCGTGGCGGCGGACGCGACGCTATGCGCCGAACGAGTTCATCGGGTCCGACGGGCACACCGTCGTGGGGATGGATGCGGATCTCTCCAAGGCCCTAGCTGGGGTCATGGGGCTGAAGGCAAACGTGGTGAACGCAACGTTCGACACGATCATCCCCGGCCTGGCCGCGGGGAAGTACGACATGGGCGCCTCGTCGATCACCGATACGAAGGCGCGCGAGAAGGTCGTCGACTTCGTCACCTACTTCGAGGCCGGGACCTCGTTCTTCACCAAGTCCCAGGGCGGCGTGTCCGTGAACGGGCTGGCCGACCTTTGCGGACACACGGTCTCGGTCGAGAGCGGGACGACGCAGCAGACCGACGCCAAGGCACAAGGCGTCAAGTGCAAGGCGGCCGGCAAGCCGGCGGTGACCGTGCTCGTGTTCCCGACCCAGAGCGCCGCGAACCTGGCGCTATCGAGCGGGCGCGCCCAGATCTCGATGGCCGACTCCCCCGTCGCCGCCTACCAGGTCAAGCAGTCGGGCGGCACGTTCAAGCTCGTCGGCCAGACCTACGGAACCGCGCCCTACGGGCTCGCGGTCCCAAAGACCAGCGGCCTCGCCAAGCCGGTCCTGGCCGCGCTCCAGGTGCTGATGAAGAACGGCATGTACAAGTCGATCCTCACCAAGTGGGGCGTGGCAGAGCGGAGCAATCTCAAACCCGAAGATCAACGGGGCGACGAGCTAACGGTCAAACTACGGCTCGCAGGTGAGCGCCGCCGAGCTTTCTGAGGAACGGGCGGGACGGCCAGAGGACATCGAGGCCGTCCCGGTCCGCCGTCCCGGACGGTGGATCGTCGCGGCGATCGTGCTGGTCGTTGTGGCGTCGATCGTCCGCTCGGCGATTGTCAACCCGAACTTCAAGTGGCACGTCGTCGGCCACTACCTGTTCGACTCGCGCGTGCTGCACGGCATGCTCACGACGATCTACCTGACGGTCCTGTCGATGGTGATCGGGATCGCGCTCGGGGTCGTCGCGGCGGTGATGCGCCTCTCTCCGAACCCGATCGTATCCGGCGCGAGCTGGCTGTACATCTGGTTCTTCCGCGGCACGCCACTGCTCGTTCAGGTGCTGTTCTGGTACAACGTCGCCTCGCTCGTTCCGACGATCTCGCTCGGGATTCCGTTCGGGCCGTCGTTTATTCACGAGCCGGCCAACTCACTGATCACGCCCCTGGCTGCGGCGCTACTGTCGCTCGGCCTCAACGAGGGCGCCTACATGGCGGAGATCGTGCGCGCCGGGATCATCTCGGTAGACCAGGGCCAAACGGACGCTGCGCAATCACTCGGAATGAGCCGCGTGCAGACGTTACGGCTGATCGTGCTGCCGCAGGCGATGCGGGTGATCATCCCCCCGACCGGTAACGAGACGATCTCGATGCTGAAGAACACCTCACTTCTCTATGTGGCGGCGTTCACCGAGCTGCTCTACTCCGTCGCACAGATCTACGACGTCAATTTCCAGACGATTCCGCTACTGATCGTCGCCAGCATCTGGTACCTGGTGATGACGAGCGTGCTATACGTCGGCCAGTACTTCATCGAGCGGCGCTTCGGACGTGGGTTCACGCGGACGGAGCGGCGGTCGTTGCGTGCCCGCTGGCTTGGCTTGGCGCGTGGGAGCGAGGCCGTGTGACCGAGCCGATGGTCAAGGCGCAGGCCGTCCACAAGCGCTTCGGGCGCCTCGAGGTCCTGAAGGGCATCGACCTCGAGGTCCGCCCCGGCGAGGTCATGTGCCTGCTAGGCCCATCAGGGTCCGGGAAATCCACGTTCCTGCGCTGCATCAACCATCTGGAGAAGATCAACGCCGGCCGCCTGTCCGTCGACGGCGAGCTGGTCGGCTACCGCGAATCCGGCGGCAAGCTCCACGAGCTGAACGAGCGCGACATCGCCGGCAAGCGAGCGGAGATCGGGATGGTCTTCCAGCATTTCAACCTCTTCCCGCACATGACCGCGCTCGAGAACGTCACGCTCGCGCCGATCCGCGTCTCGAAGATCGACCGCAGCGAGGCACGTGAGCGGGCCACCGTGGTGATGAACCGCGTCGGCCTCGGGGACAAGCTCGGGACCTATCCGGTTGCGCTCTCCGGCGGCCAACAGCAGCGCGTCGCGATCGCTCGCGCGCTGGCGATGGAGCCGAAGCTGATGCTGTTCGACGAGCCGACCTCGGCGCTCGACCCCGAGCTCGTGGGGGATGTGCTCGACGTCATGCGCCAGCTGGCCCGGGACGGCATGACGATGATCGTCGTCACGCACGAGATGGGCTTCGCGCGCGAGGTGGCCGATTCGGTCGTGTTCATGGACGACGGGATCGTCGTCGAGTCCGGAAAGCCGGCAGAGGTGCTCGGGGCACCGAGGCACGAGCGGACCAGGGCCTTCCTGTCGAAGGTCTTGTAGTCGCACCGGGCGAGAGGTTCAAAGCTCTCGCCCGGCGACCCCACGACTACAAATGATTTGCCCCCTTCGGCGGGAACTGCGCCCTTCACCCAACCTATCGGCAGCCCCGAGCGCGACCTTTAGCCGACGTTTGGTAGCCCTCCGAGCGGCTCGGCGAGTAACCTCCCTTCGCGCATGGCTACCACCGGCGAGAACCGCACGATCGCCCCAATCGTCGGGCCGGACGACCCACGGCGGTTCACCGACTCGGGGATCGAGGTCGCTCCCGTGTACACCGAGGAGGACCTACCGGAGGACCTGCTTCAGAGGCTCGGTGGGCCAGGCGAGTATCCGTACGCGCGCGGCGTTCACCCCGACATGTACCGCAAGCAACTGTGGACGATGCGCCAGTACGCGGGTTACGCGAGCGCCAAGGAGTCCAACCAGCGTTACCGCTATCTGCTCGAGCACGGGTCCACCGGCCTCAGCATGGCCTTCGACCTCCCGACCCAGCTCGGCCTCGACTCCGACGACCCCCGTTGCCTCGGCGAGGTGGGACGGACCGGGGTCGCGATCGACACGCTCGACGATATGCGGACCGCTTTCGACGGGATCCCGCTCGACAAGGTCTCGACCTCGATGACGATCAACGCGCCCGCGGGTGTCCTGCTGCTGCTCTACGAGTTGGTCGGTGAGGAGCAGGGTGTCCCGTCGGACGAGCTGCGCGGCACAACTCAGAACGACATCCTCAAGGAGTACATCGCCCGCGGCAACTTCATCTACCCGCCCGAGGGCGCGATCCGGCTCATGACCGACCTGTTCGCGTACTGCAACGAGCGGATTCCGAAGTGGAACACGATCTCGATCTCCGGCTATCACTTCCGCGAGAAGGGCTGCTCAGCCGTTCAGGAAATCGCGTTCACGCTCGCGAACGGGATCGCGTACGTGCAGGCGGCACTGGACGCGGGCCTCGAGATCGACAAGTTCGCCCCTCGGCTCGCGTTCTTCTTCAACGGCCATAACAACGTCTTCCAGGAGGTGGCGAAGTTCCGCGCCGCCCGCAGGATGTGGGCCGAGATCATGCGCGAGCGCTTCGACGCGCACGACGAACGGTCGTGGAGACTGCGATTCCACACCCAGACCGGTGGCGTCACGCTGACCGCCCAGCAGCCCGAGAACAACATCGTCCGCGTCGCCCTGCAGGGCTTTGCCGCCGTTTGCGGCGGGACCCAGTCGCTGCACACCAACGGCTTCGACGAGGCCTTGGCGCTGCCGACCGAGCGCGCGGCGAAGATCGCGCTCCGCACGCAGCAGATCATCGGTCACGAGTCAGGCGCGGCCGACACCGTCGACCCCTTTGCCGGCTCTTACTTCGTGGAGGCGCTGACCGATGAGATCGAGACGCGCGCGCAGGAGCTGATCACCAAGATCGACGAGCTCGGGGGATCGATCCAGGCGATCAACTTCATGAAGTCGGAGATCGAGGAGTCGGCGTTCGGCTACCACGAGCGCTACCGGATCGGACAGGACATCGTCGTCGGCGTCAACAGTTTCGTCGAGGACTCGCCCGAGGTGCCGGACATCCTTCGCGTCGACCCCGATTCAGAACGCCAGCAGCTCGAGCGGCTGAAGGCGTTCAAGGCAGACCGTGAATCGGAGCTGGTGGAGCGCCGGCTCGAGGAGATCCGCGAAGCGGCGCGCGGCAGCGAGAACCTGCTGCCGCCCCTGCGTCAGGCGCTCAAGGACCGCTGCTCGATGGGCGAGGTGTGCGGGGCGATGCGCGACGTGTTCGGCGAGTACAAGCCGACCTTCTGAGGCGCGAAGACCCCGATTAGCGCTCGCTGTCCAGCTGGCCCATCTGCGCCGAGTCGTACCGGTCGCCTGCGGCAGCGTCGCGTGGTACCGCCTGCTCGATCGCTTCCAGCTCCGCCTCGCTCAGCTGCACATCGAGCGCCCCGAGTGCCTCCTCGAGCCGGTCGCGCCGGCGCGCGCCGATCAGCGGCACGATGTCCTCGCCGCGCGAGCGCACCCAGGCGATCGCCACCTGGGCAACGGACGCGCCCTTCGCCTCGGCGACCGTCCGCAGCTGGTCGACGAGCGTCAGGTTCCGCGTCAGGTTCTCGCCCTGGAAGCGAGGAGCGTGGCTGCGGAAATCACGATTGTCGAGTGAGCGCTCGGGCGACCAGTGGCCGCTGATCAACCCGCGCGAGAGCACCCCGTACGCGGTGATGCCGATCCCGAGCTCACGACAGGTGGGCAGGATCCGGTCCTCGATACTGCGGGAGATCAACGAGTACTCGATCTGCAGGTCGCTGATCGGATGGACCGCTGCGGCACGGCGGATCGTCTCGGGACCGACCTCCGAGAGGCCGATGTAGCGGACGTAACCGGCCTCGATCAGCTCCGCGATCGCGCCGACGGTCTCCTCGATCGGGACGTTCGGGTCAAGCCGAGCCGGCCTGTAGATGTCGATGTGGTCGGTGCGCAGCCGGCCCAGCGAGTAGGCGAGCCAGGTCTTGACGGCCGCGGGCCGGGCGTCGAAACCGAGCCAGCCGCTGTCCGGCCCGCGCAGGGCGCCGAACTTGACGCTGATCAGCACCTGATCGCGATCGCGCTGCTCGAGCGCTCGGCCGATCAGCAGCTCGTTGTGCCCCATCCCGTAGAAGTCGCCGGTATCGAGCAGGTTGATTCCGGCGTCGAGCGCGGCGTGAATCGTGGCGATGTTCTCGGCCTCGTCGGCGGGGCCGTACATGCCCGACATGCCCATGCAGCCGAGGCCGAGTTCTGAGACCACGGGTCCGGCCGAGCCGAGTGTTTGCGTCATCTGGTACCTCTTTCCCGTCGTGAAATTGATCAACCCGATGATTGCGCATGCAAGCGGAGTGCCAGTGAAGGAGTCCTCGTAGGCCGCGCGAACCACGATGACGTGAGGGAGTACAAGGCGAGCCGGACCCTGGTCAAGTCACCCCCGGAGCTTTGGGCGGAGTGCAGCGACCCATCATCGTTGACCCGCCATTTGCGGGGGTCCTTCGGCGAGATCAAGATCACGAGGCTCGAGCCAGAGACCGCCGTTGCCTGGGAGGGCGAGCGTGTGAGCGGCACGGTGCGGCTCGAGCCATCGGGGTGGGGTACGCGCGTGGTCCTGACTGCGCGCGCGGCCGGGAGCGCGGCCGGGAAGGTGCCAGGGCCGATCGCGCCCGGCGCGGTCGCCGCTGCCGGCGCGGGCGAGGCGCCCGTCGCGGGACGCCGCGCCCGGGAGGCGTCCGCCGCCCCGCCGGCGCCCCCGCGTCGCGGGTTCACGGCGCGCCTGCGCGGGTGGCTCTCCGGGCAGCGCCCGACGGCGGTCGCGGCTGGGCAAGCAGCCGCTTTCGAGCCCCGCGCCGAGAGGCCGCTTGGGAGCCCGCGTCGGAGCCGGAGTCCGAGAACGCGTCCCAGTCGGTGCCCGGCGCTGCGGAGATCCTCACGGCGGCGCTCGACAGCCTCGGCCAAGCCCATCACCGCCCCTACTCGCGCGCCTGATCGACGAACTTTGGCGCTTGGCCTCCGCCCGCCGGAGGTCAGGCGCCAATCTTCGATGAAGCCCCGAGCGGACACAAGAGCTTAAACTGGCCGAGCCGATGCGCGCGAAGGCACCCGAGACCTACGAAGAGAAGCTCGCCCAGCTCCAGGAGATCCGCGACGAGGCGATTCACTCCGGCTCGGAGCAGGCTGTCGCCAAGCAGCACGAGAGGGGCAAGTACACCGCGCGCGAGCGGGTCGAGAAGTTGCTCGACCCCGGCTCCTTCCAGGAGCTCGACACGTTCGTTCGCCATCGCACCTACGAGTTCGAGATGCAGAAGAACCGGCCGTACGGTGACGCGGTCGTGACCGGCCACGGCACGATCGACGGGCGCCGGGTCTGTGTCTTCAGCCAGGACTTCACCGTCTTCGGCGGCTCGCTCGGTGAGGTGATGGGCGAGAAGATGTGCAAGATCATGGATCTGGCGGCGCGGATCGGCTGCCCCGTGATCGGCATCAACGACTCGGGCGGTGCGCGGATTCAGGAAGGCGTCGTGTCGCTCGGCGCGTACGGCGACGTGTTCGTCCGCAACGTCCAGTGCAGCGGAGTGATTCCCCAAATCAGCCTGATCATGGGCCCGTGCGCGGGCGGCGCCGTCTACTCTCCGGCGATTACGGACTTCGTCTTCATGTGCAAGGAGACCTCGCACATGTTCATCACCGGCCCCGACGTGATCAAGACGGTGACCGGCGAGGAGGTCGACTTCGAGTCACTCGGCGGCGCGATGGCCCACAACAGCAAATCGGGCGTGGCCCATTTCGCCTGCGACGACGAGGACCACTGCCTCGAGGACACCCGCTACTTGCTCACGTTTCTGCCGCAGAACAACCTCGAGACCCCGCCGCGCGTCCAACCCGCCGACGACCCCCTCAGGCAAGACCCCGAGCTCGACCACGTCGTTCCCGACGCCCCGAACAAGCCCTACGACATGCGCCACGTCGTTCGGCTGATCGTCGACGACGGCGAGTTCTTCGAGGTTCACGAGCACTACGCAAAGAACATCATCTGCGGATTTGCTCGGCTGAACGGTCATTCGGTCGGGATCGTCGGCAATCAGCCGAGCCAGCTCGCCGGCGTGCTCGACATCGACTCCTCGGCCAAGGGCGCCCGGTTCGTCCGCACCTGCGATGCGTTCAACATCCCGTTGATCACGTTTACCGACGTGCCGGGCTTCCTCCCGGGAACGGAGCAGGAGTGGGGCGGGATCATCCGCCACGGCGCCAAGTTGCTGTATGCCTACACCGAGGCCACGGTCCCGAAAATCACGATCATCACCCGCAAGGCCTACGGCGGCGCCTACGACGTCATGGCCTCAAAGCACATGCTCGCGGACTTCAACTTCGCCGTGGCCGACGGCGGAGGTCGCCGTGATGGGCCCGGAAGGCGCGGTCAACATCATCTACCGCCGTGACATCGCCTCCTCGCCGACGCCCGACGACCGTCGCGAGAAGCTGATCACCGACTACAAGGCGCACTTCGCAAATCCGTACGCCGCCGCAGAGCGGGGCTACATCGACGACGTGATCGTTCCGCACGAGACGCGTCCGAAGATCATCACGGCGCTCGAGACGCTTCAGACCAAGCGCGTTGCCGGGCCGAAGCGCAAGCACGGGAACATTCCGCTGTAAGTCCGCGCCGTGCACCGATCAAGCGGAGCTAGGAGGCGACCTGGGTGCCGGGGCGGCAGTTGGGAAGATGTGTTCCGTGAAGCGCGCGCCTCAGCCTACGAACGTCGCCGAGCATTTGAGCTCGGCTCGCGCGGGCAGCTCAACCGCCTTGCGCCGGCGATTGGAGGCGGTCGTTGGGCGCGACCATGTGCGGACCGACGAGGGTGCGCTGCTGACCTTTTCGACGGACGCCACGCCGCTTGAGCGCGGTCGTCCCGATGCGGTCGTTTTCCCGGCGAGCGCCGAGGAGGTCGCCGGAGTGCTGCGTATCGCCAATCAGCTGGGGATCCCGCTCGTGCCGCGGGGGTCGGGCACGAATCTGAGCGCCGGGACGGTCCCACATCGCGGCGGCATCGTGCTCGTCCTGACGCGGATGAACAAGGTCAAGGAAGTCAGCGAAGCGGAGCTCGTCGCGGTCTGTGAGCCGGGCGTGCGCACGATCGAGCTGGAACAGGCCGCGGCCGCGAAGGGCCTGCTGTTCCCGCCCGACCCCGGGAGCCACACGACTGCGACCGTCGGCGGGAACGTCGCGGAGTGCTCGGGCGGCCTGCGGGCGCTGAAGTATGGGGTTATGCGCGACTACGTGCTCGGCGTGCAGGCGGTGCTGGCGACGGGGGAGATCATTCGTAGCGGCGGGCGGCTGGTGAAGGACGTCGCCGGCTATGACTTGCGGCGCCTGCTGTGCGGTAGCGAGGGCACCCTGGCGGTGATGACCGAGCTGACCCTGAGGTTGGTGCCCGCACCTGAGGCGTCCGGCGTCGGGATGGCCTACTTTCCCGATCTCGCCGACGCCGCCCGGGCGGTGTCGCGGGTGCTGGCCTCCGGCGTGCTGCCGGGCATCCTCGAGTTCCTCGACCAGGTCTGCATCGGCGCGGTTGAGGATTACGCCCACATCGGGCTCGACACGTCAGCCGGCGCGCTGCTGATCTTCGGGCAGGACGGGGACCCGACCGTGATCGAGCGCGACCTGCAGCGGATGGCGGAGGCCTGCGCGACGGAGGGCGCGAGCGAGGTGCGGATCACCGAGTCCCCGGAGGCGGCCAGTGAGGTGCTCGAGGCGCGCCGTGCCGCGCTGCCTTCGCTCTCGCGTCTCGAGCCGCTCACGATCCTCGAGGACGCGACCGTGCCGCGGTCGCGCATCGCCGAGATGGTCCAGTTCATCCAGGAGGTCGCTCGGCGCTACGAGTTGAAGATCGGCACGTTCGGCCACGCGGGCGACGGCAATCTACATCCGACCGCCGTCCTCGACCCGGCGGACGCGGGCGCGGTGCACCGCGCCCATGCCGCCTTTGACGAGATCTTCGCTCGGGCGATCGCGCTCGACGGCACGATCACCGGCGAGCACGGGGTCGGCATCGTCAAGCTGCGCTACCTCGAGCGTCAGCTCGGGGCGGATCACGTTGCGCTTCTGCGGCGCATCAAGGCCGCTTTTGACCCCAACGGCATCCTCAACCCCGGAAAGCTCGGCTCATGAGTACCGCGGACGTCGCGCCGGAGAATCAACCCGAGCGACGCGGGGTGTTCACCCCCGAGCTGCTCGACCGCTGCATCTCTTGCGGCTTCTGTTTGCCGGCCTGCCCGACGTACGAGCTGAACGGCTCCGAGACGTCATCGCCGCGAGGGCGCATCAACCTGATGCGGGCGCTGGAGACGGGGGTGTTGCCTGATGACGATCCGACCGTCGGCGAGGAGTCGTCGTTCTGCTTGGGCTGCCGCGCGTGCGAGCCCGTGTGCCCCGCCGGCGTGCACTACGGTGCGCTGCTGGAGGAGTGGCGCGATCACCTGTGGAACGGGCGGCGGCGGCCCTGGAAGGTGCGGCCGCTGCTGTGGGCGGTGGACTCGCCGCGGCGCGTGCGCGCGATCGGGATCATCCGCCGCCACGCCGGCAGCCGCGGTGAGCCGGCGGGGCCGGTGAATCTGATGCTCGGGTGCTTTGAGCGCGTTCTCTATCCGCGAGTCAGTCGCGACGCCCGGGAGCTGGCGGGCGAGCTAGCGGCACCGGCCGATCAAGGGTGCTGCGGAGCGCTGCACGCGCACAACGGAGCGCTCGGGCGCGGCAGAGAGCTGGCCAAGGAGCTGGGCGATGCGCTTCCAGGGACGATCGTGACGACGGCCGGCGGCTGCGCCGCGCACCTCGCGAGCGTGCTCGGCCCCGAGCGGGTCAAAGAGCTCTCGCAATGGCTGCTCGAGCGCGAGCGCCCGCGAGTCGCTACGCCCGAGCGGGCTCACGGGCGCCCGCGAATCGGGCTGCAGGACTCCTGTCACCTCCGCAACGGACTGGGCGTCTGGCGCGAGCCGCGTGAGCTGATCGCGCCCGTGGGCGAGTACGTCGAGCTCCCGAGTGCGGCCGCCTGCTGCGGCGCGGCGGGCTCCTACGCGATCCTGCGCCCCCAAGACAGCGCGCGGGTGCTCGATCGGCATCTCGACGAGATCGCCGACGCGGATCTCGACGCAATTGCGGTCGTCAACCCGGGCTGCTACCGGCAGCTCCAACAGGGGGTCAAGCGCCGCAGGCTGAGAACGCGGGTCGTCCACCTCGCCGAGCTCCTGGCCGGCGAGAAATGACACCCTGACGCCCGCGACTCGCGCGCTGGCTCGGAGTCGTCGAGGACAACTACGTGGGCTCGTAGATCCAACTTCGGTTCCGACGCCCAGCACGGTTCGCCGTCGATCTCGCACAAGCGCATGCACAGCGGGGGCGCGCGATGCAGACGAGACGCAATCGAAGCTCGCAGGAGCTCGGGGTCGATCGGCGCACCCAGCACGATCACCTTGCACGTGTGCCCGGCAACGGTCTCGGTCTCCAGCGCGAGGATCTCACATCCTCCGGCGACAGTCGCCTCACGAGGCGGCCGGACAGTGAGTCGACGCCAGCCGAACCGCCGGCTGTGGCAGGCATATCTAGCCCCACTCCAACGGATAGACCCGCTCCGCCTCCCTGAGCCCCTTCAGCTGCAGGTCCAGCGGCTGACCGTAGCGCCATCTCTTCAGGCGCCTGGTGTATTCCCCCCTGACATTCGCCGCGCGCCGGTCACTCAGGTTCGGTTGCGCGCTGCGAACCTGTCGAGCTTCTTCGGAGAGTCGGCGGCGAAGGTCTCCGCGTCCGAGTCGATCTGGCGGATCAGCCCGCTGAGCGTGCGGCCAGACCCGAGCTCCAGGAACGTGTCGCACCCCTCCCCGCGGAGCGTACGGACGCAGTCGATCCACAGCACGGGGCTCACGATCTGGGCAATCAACGCCTCGCGAATCTCGTCGCCGGTGCGCTTCACCGCGCCGCTCGCGTTCGCGACCAGCGGCGTGTCGGGGTCGCTCCACTGCACCGCCTCCATTGCCTCGGCCATGTGGCGCTGAACCGGCTCCATCAGGGTGCTGTGGAACGCGGCCCCGACCTTCAGCCGGATCGCGTTGTCCGCACCCGCCCGCTCGGCGAGCTCGATCAGCTCGAGCACAGCGCTCTCCTCACCCGAGCAGACGATCTGAGACGGGGTGTTCAGGTTGGCCGGCGCGACGGACCCGGTGGCGGAGGCCTCCGAGCACAGCTGCCGTACGCGCTCGGGGCTGAGGCCGATGATCGCGGCCATCGCGCCCGGCCGCTCGGATTGGGCCTCGGCCATCAAGCGACCGCGGCGAGCGACGAGACGCATCCCGTCCTGCGCCGCAAGGGCGCCCGAGACAACAGCCGCGGTGTACTCGCCCAGGCTGTGCCCGGCGACGAAGTCCGCGCGCAGACCGCGCTGGCGAGCGACGTCGACAACCGCCAGCGAGGTGGCGAACAGCGCGGGCTGGGCCGCCTCGGTCGCGGTCAGATCCTCGATCGGTCCCTCCAGGCACAGTCGGCGGATCTCTAGTCCTGATGCCTCGTCGGCCTGTGAGAGGTAGCGATCGAAGATCTCGGGAACCGCATCGAGAAGGTCGGCGCCCATCCCCACCTTCTGCGAGCCCTGGCCGGGGAACACAAATGCGGTCTTGCCGATCATCGCGCCCGTTTGTCCACGGGCGAACCCTAACGCGAGTGCTCCCGGCGGGAGGCCGCCGCGATGTCTTTCGTCATTCGGCGCGCGCGCTCGCGGATCTGGCGGAGGGCGATGCGCTCTTTCCCGACCCGCTCGATCAGCAGGTCCACCACGCCGTCCGCGCGCGCGGTTCACGAGGCCGCTGAGCGCAGCGGTGTAGCGCGCCCCGAGATAGCGAGGGCCAGCTTCCAGGTGGCCCCGATGATCACTTAGCGGGTCGATATGTCGGCGAGAATCGCCGGCTACAGCGTCACCGTCTGGGCTCGCACGCGGCCGGCCCGCCACTGCGCGAGCACCGCGCCGGCTATCGCCAGGTCCTGAATTGCGAGGCCAGTCGAGTCGAACAGCGTCACCGACTCGGGTCCCGGCCGGCCGCGCAGCTCGCCCGCCAGCACGGCGCCGAGCTCGGTGACCTCGCCGCGGCTGACGAGCCCTGCATCGATCGCCCCGGTCAGCTCGCCTCCGTGGGAGGCCTGCTCCCACTCGTCGCAGAACAGCGCGCATGAGGCAACGGCGCCGATGGTCGCCTCCGCCTTTCCGGGTCCGTCGGCGCCCAGCATGTTGAGGTGAAGGCCCGGCCGCAGATCGCCGGCCTCGATCACGATCTCGGCGCCCGGCGTGACGCAGCAGACGACGTCGCAGCGTAGGGCCTGCTCGCGGGAGCCCCGGTCCCAGTCGAGCTCGGATGCCAAGGCTTGCGCCGCCGCGGTGCGCGGATCGTGACAAACGCCCGGGCCGTAGCCGGCTGCGGCCAGGCAGCGGGCCGCCCAGGCTCCATGCAGCCCGCAGCCGATGATCCCAACGGTACGGGCGCGCTGGCGGGCCAGCGCCTGCGCGGCCACGGCCGCGACGGCGCCGGTCCGCAGCGCCGTGACCGAGCGGGCGTCGAGCAGCATCAGCGGTTCGCCGTTGGTGGCGTCCGAGACGCAGATCACACCGGTGACGGTGGGTAGGCCGTGTTCGGGGTTGCCGGGAAACGAGGTGATCCACTTCACCATCGCGAGCCCGCCGCCGCGCGCGGGCATCGCGCGGAAGTCGCCAAACGGCGGGCTCTCGAGGTACACCTTCGGTGGCATCGCCCAATCGCCGGCGTGGTAACGGAGCAGCGCCTCGCGCACCTGGTCGATCGCGGCGTTCGGAGTGACGGCGTCGAGGACGGCGTCGTAGTCGAGCACGGGCAGCTTCGGCACCGTGGGCCACGATACTCTCGGGGAGACCGTGAATCGCCGTCCGAAGCTCTCGATCGTCGCCCCCGGCGCCTCGCCCGAGGAGGCCGCCGCGGTGGTCGCCGCGCTCGAGCGGTTCATGCGCGAGACAGCTCCGCCGACCGCACCGCCGGCGCCTGCGCGCAACCCCTGGCAGCAGGCGGCGCTGTACGAAGGCCTCGCACGTCAGCCGCAGCCGCCCCCGCCCTGGGGGTAAGGCGCGGGAGCACACCGCATCGCTCGGCTCGGTGGGGCTCTGCCTGCGCGCGAGGCGAATTCCCTGCGCAAGGTGAAAATAGCTCTATTCCGATTGCCTTTTGGTACATTTGGTTGTCCGTCCCGGCGACCGGAAGGACACATGGAACCCGCCTCGCTTGCAACCACCCCGGCTCAACCGAAGGCTCGCACCGGCTCGCTCGAGAATCCCGAGGTGATCGAGAACGTGCCGGGGCACGTGATCCCGATCCTCGAGCGCGAGTTCGACGACTTCGACACCGAATCGACCCGCTTCATCAAGGGACAGGTCGAGGAGGATGAGTTCATCAAGTTTCGCCTCAAGCAGGGCGTCTACGGGCAGCGTCAACCCGCTGTCCAGATGGTGCGCGTGAAGCTGCCGATGGGCGGCGTCACCCCCGACCAGCTCGACGCCTTCGCGGAGGTGATCGAGCGTTACGTCCCGCTGCGCAAGGGCCACATCACCACCCGCCAGAACATCCAGATGCATCACATCCCGCTGCCTGACGCTGCCAAGCTGATCCGTGAGCTCGGCGATGCAAGGCCTCTCCTCGCGCGAGGGATGCGGTAACACGATGCGCAATGTCACAGGCGACCCGCGGGCGGGCACGCTCGAGGGTGAGCTGTTCGACATCACCCCCTACGCGGGCGCCTACGTGCGCTACTTCGTCCGCCATCCCACCACGCAGGCGATGCCGCGCAAGGTCAAGACGGCGTTCGCTGCCACCGACGAGGACAACGCGATCACCCGGATCCACGACATGGCATTCCTCCCGCGCGTTCGCGACGGTGTTCGCGGCGTCGAGATCCGGGTCGGCGGGGGCACCTCGATCATGCCTCGGCTGGCGCCGACCCTGTACGAGTTCGTCGAGCTCGACAACGGCGACTATCTGAAGATCACCGAGGCGTGCATGCGGATCTTCGATCGTCAGGAGTGGCTACGCGCCAACCGCGCCCGCGCCCGGATCAAGGTTCTGATCGACAAGATCGGAATCGACGCCTTCCGCGAGCAGGTCGAGGAAGAGCTGCAAGGCGACTGGGTGACGGAGCGCGACTTCTCGCTGCAGGGCATCCTGTTCGATCACGATGAGCAGGCGAACGCGCCTGGGCAACAGGACTCGTACGCGACCCCGAACGGCGATCTGCACGAGTTCGACCGGTTCCTGGAGAGCAATGTCCAGCCGCAGCGGCACGAGGGCTTCTCGACCGTGGAGGTGAAGGTCCCCCGCGGTGACCTGACCCCGGACCAGCTCCGCGGCGTCGGACAGATCATGCGCGAATACACCGGCGGTTACGCGCGCACGAGCGTGCATCAGAACCTGGTCCTCCGGTGGGTGCGCAACCAGGCCATCTACGGGCTGTGGGCCCGGCTCGCGGAGCTCGACCTCGGGGAGGCCGGGGCTGATGAGATCACCGACGTGGTCAGCTGCCCGGGCACCGACTCGTGCAAGCTCGGGATCACGAGCTCCATGGGTCTCAACGAGGTGGTCCAGGAGCGGCTCGTGCAGATGGAGCTCGGCGACGAGCTGACACGGCGGATCCACGTGAAGATGAGCGGCTGCCCGAACGGCTGCGGCCAGCATCACATCGCCAACATCGGGTTCTACGGCGCCTCGATCAAGGTAGGCGAGCACATGATCCCGGCCTACATTCCGCATATCGGCGGAGCCTACGAGGGCGGCGACGTTCGCTACGGGCAGCGCCTGAAAGCGCGCTTACCCGCCAAGCGCGTACCGGAGGCGGTGGAGCGGTGGGTACGCTTCTACGAATCCGAGCGCCACGCGGACGAGCAATTCAACGCCTTCGTCGATCGCGTCGGAACGCAAGAGTTTGAGGCGCGCGTGAAGGATTTGACGATGCCGATCGAATTCAATCTCGAGAACATGAGCTATTTCGTCGACTGGACCAAGAACGCTCCGTTCGAAGTCGTCCGCGGCGAAGGAGAGTGCGCCGTCTGAGATGACGACGATCGTTCCAGATCTGGAACCGGCCTCGGCCGAGGAGGTGTTGGCCTACGCGGTCGAGCGCTTCCATCCGCGGCTGTCGATGGCCTGCTCCTTCCAGAAGGAGGAGTCCGTGCTCGTCCATATGCTGAACGCGATCGAGCCTCAGGCGCGCGTATTCATGATCGACACCGGCGTCCTGTTCCCGGAGACGCTCGCGACCTGGAAGCAATTCGAGGACCGCTTCGGCTTGCGGGTCGAGATCGTCGACGCGCGCAGTCCGGATGAACCGTGGGCCGCGGATCACTGCTGCGGAGTGGCGAAGGTAGACGCGCTCGAGCGCGGGCTGGCCGATGTCGACGCGTGGATCACCGGCATCCGCCGTGAGCAGGCAACGACCCGCGCTGGCGCCTCCAAGCTCGAGCACGATTCCAAGCGCGGCATCTGGAAGTTCAACCCGCTTGCCGACTGGACCGAGAAGGACCTCTGGACCTACATCCACGAGCACGATCTGCCCTACAACCCGTTGCACGATCACGGCTACGCCTCGATCGGCTGCGCTCCTTGCACCGCGCCGGGAGACGGTCGCGAGGGACGCTGGGCCGGTCAGGAAAAGACCGAGTGCGGGATTCACGGATGAGGCCCAGTATGAGGCACTCCGGATGAATCCACTCCACTACGAGCTCTCTCATCTGGAGACGCTCGAAGCCGAGTCGATCCACATCTTCCGTGAGGTCGCGGCCGAGCTCGAGCAGCCGGTGCTGCTGTTCAGCGGCGGGAAGGACTCGATCGTGCTGCTGCGGCTGGCGGAAAAGGCGTTCCGGCCAGGCCGGTTTCCGTTTCCGATCATGCACGTCGACACTTCTCACAACTTTCCTGAGGTGATCGAGTTTCGCGACCGGATCGTCTCGCGGCTCGGCGAGCGGCTGATCGTGGCGAGCGTTCAAGAGTCAATCGACAGAGGCCGGGTGGTCGAGGAGACCGGTCCGCGGGCTTCCCGTAACCGGCTCCAGACCACCACGCTGCTCGACGCGCTCGAGGAGCACGGCTTCGACGCGGCGTTCGGTGGCGCCAGGCGGGACGAGGAGCGCGCCCGGGCGAAGGAGCGCGTGTTCTCGTTCCGCGACGATTTCGGCCAGTGGGATCCCAAGCGCCAGCGTCCCGAGCTCTGGTCGCTCTACAACGGCCGGATTCGCAAGGGCGAGCACGTGCGCGTGTTTCCGATCTCCAATTGGACTGAGCTGGACGTCTGGCAGTACATCGGTCAGGAGAAGCTCGAGGTCCCGCCGATCTACTTCGCGCACAACCGCGAGGTGTTCGCGCGCGACGGGATGCTCTATGCCCATAGCCCGCATGTGGAGCTGATCGATGGCGAGCACCCGTTCGAGGAATGGGTCCGCTACCGGACGGTCGGTGACATGACCTGTACGGGCGCGGTGCGCTCGTGCGCGACCACGCTCGAGGATGTCGTCGCCGAGATCGCCGCCACCCGGATTACCGAGCGTGGCGAGACGCGTGCCGACGATCGGATCACCGAGGCGGCGATGGAGGATCGCAAGCGCGAGGGCTACTTCTGATGACGAGGCGCCGCTGATGACGCCCGGGGCCACGACAAACGGTCACATGGTCAGAACACGCACGAGCGAGCTGCTGCGGATCGCGACCGCCGGCTCGGTCGACGACGGAAAGTCAACCCTGATCGGCCGCTTGCTCCACGACTCCAAGGCGATCTTCGAGGACCAGCTCGCGCACGTCGTCGAGACTTCCGAGCGGCGTGGAGATGGCTACGTCAATCTCG
Organism: uncultured Solirubrobacterales bacterium; assembly: GCA_963837385.1. Lineage (GTDB taxonomy): Bacteria > Actinomycetota > Thermoleophilia > Solirubrobacterales > Solirubrobacteraceae > Palsa-465. The sequence continues at coordinate 293,142 of CAWIMZ010000013.1, read as the reverse complement.
CCCTGTTGACCGACGGCCTGCGCGCCGAGCGGGAGCAGGGAATCACGATCGACGTCGCCTACCGGTATTTCCAGACTCCGCGGCGTAAGTTCATCATCGCGGACACCCCTGGCCACGAGCAGTACACGCGCAACATGGTCACCGGCGCCTCGACAGCCGATCTGTCGATCGTGCTCGTCGACGCTCGCAAGGGGGTCAGCGAGCAGACCCGGCGCCACGCCTACATCGCCTCGCTGCTGCGGATCCCCCACCTGGTGGTCTGCGTCAACAAGATGGACCTCGTCGATTACGACGAGGAGGTCTTCTACGAGATCCTCGAAGAGCTGACCGACTGGACCGCTCGGCTGCAGATCCCCGACATCACCTTCCTCCCGATCTCGGCGCTGCACGGGGACAACGTGGTCGGGCGATCGGGCGCGATGCAGTGGTACGGCGGCGCGCCGCTGCTCTACCACCTCGAGAACGTCGTGATCGCTCCCGACCGCAACCTCTCGGACGTGCGCTTCCCGGTCCAGTGGGTGGTTCGGCCGATGAGTGACGAGCACCACGACTACCGGGGCTACGCCGGGCAGGTCGCGGGTGGCGTGCTGCGGCCCGGCAGCGAGGTGGTCGTGCTGCCGAGCGGCCGGCGCACGACGGTGGCCGCGATCGACACCTACGACGGCGAGGTCGAGTCCGCGTTTCCGACGATGTCGATCATCCTCCGGCTCGCCGATCAGCTCGATATCTCCCGCGGTGACATGGTCGTCGAGGCCGAAGATCAGCCGGCCTGCGCCCGCGAGCTCGAAGCGATGGTCTGCTGGATGAGCGACCGGCCGCTACGCCAGGGCGGCCGCTATGCGATCAAGCAGACCACCCGCACCGCGCGCGCGATCGCCGATGAGCTCGAGTACCGGGTCGACATCAACACGCTGGGCCACGAACAGTCAGCGGAGCTCGGACTGAACGAGATCGGGCGCGTTCGGTTGCGCTGCAGCGCGCCGCTGATCGTCGACCCCTACTCGCGAAACCGCACCACCGGCAGCTTCATCCTGATCGATGAGGCCACGAACGACACGGTCGGCGCGGGGATGGTGCTCGAGGCGCACTAGTGGCGCGTCCGGCTCTTAGTGCTGTTCGCCAGCGCAGAGAGCGGCGCGGATTCCAGGGCCGCCCCGTCCGCGCGTAGTCGACGGGTTGTACGCGACTTTAGCGGGGGAATCCACACCCCGCTAAAGTCCGCGCCCGCCGATGTTCTCGAAGGTATTGATTGCCAACCGGGGCGAGATCGCCGTCCGCATAATCCGCGCTTGCGAGGAGCTTGGGATCGCAGCCGTGGCCGTCTACTCCGAGCTCGACCGGGATGCGATCCACGTCAAGCGAGCCGAGGAGGCGTACCTGCTCGGCCCGGGGCCGGCGTCCGAGAGCTACCTGAACGTCGAGAAGCTGCTGCTCGTGATCGAGCGCTCGGGGGCCCAGGCTGTGCATCCCGGGTACGGCTTCCTGGCCGAGAATGCGCCCTTCGCCAGGTCGCTCGAAGAACGCGGGATCACGTTCATCGGACCTCCGGCTTCGGCGATCGAGGCGATGGGCTCAAAGACGCGTGCGCGCGAACTGATCGCGCGGGCCGGCGTGCCGATCGTCCCGGGGACGACGAGACGATCGCGACGATCGAGGAGGCGCAGACGGTGATCGAGGAGACGATCGGTTACCCGGTCGCGGTCAAGGCCGCGGGCGGCGGTGGCGGCAAGGGCTTCCGGGTGGCGATCAGCGAGGAGCACCTCTCAGATGCGTTCGAGGGGGCCTCCCGCGAGGGCCAGAAGTTCTTCTCCGACCCGACCGTCTACTTGGAGCGCTACCTACCCGATCCGCGTCACGTCGAGGTGCAGGTGCTCGGCGACAAGTACGGCAATGTGATCCACCTCGGCGAGCGCGACTGCTCGATCCAGCGTCGCCACCAGAAGCTGATCGAGGAAGCTCCCGCACCGGCGGTCGACGAGGAACTGCGCGCCAAGATCGGCAAGATCGCGACCGATGCCGCCGCGGCCGTCGGCTATACCGGCGCCGGGACGATCGAAGGTCTCCTCCAGAACGACGAGTACTTCTTCCTCGAGATGAACACCCGGGTGCAGGTAGAGCATCCCGTGACCGAGCTCGTGACCGGGATCGACATCGTCAAGGAAGGGATCCGAGTAGCCGCGGGCGAGCCGCTGTCGATCTCACAGGACGAGGTCGTGCTGCGCGGCCACGCGATCGAGTGCCGGATCAATGCGGAGGACGCGAGCAAGAACTTCGCCCCGGCACCGGGCGCGATCGGTGCCTATCGCGAGCCTTCAGGTCCTGGCGTGCGCGTCGACTCCGGCGTCGGGCCAGGGTCCGAGATCACGCCGATGTACGACCCGATGGTCGCCAAGCTGATCGTCTGGGACATCGACCGCCGGCAGGCGACCGCGCGCATGCTGCGCGCGCTGCGGGAGTTCGAGATCGAGGGGCTGAAGACGCTGTTGCCGTTCCACGAGGCGATCCTCCAGAGCAAGCAGTGGGCGGATGCGGAGACCTGCCGGGATCTGGTCGAGGACCGCAACTGGCTAAAGGGCCTCGCGCCGCCGACCCCGCAAACCCCCGCTCCAGATGCGGAGGACGAGGAGACCTTGGAGCAGTCTTACACGGTCGAGGTCTCCGGCAAGCGCTTCGACGTCAAGGTGATCGGGCCGTCGCCGCGCGGCGGTACTCAGTCCTCCAACGGCTCGGCGGGGACGGCAACCGGCGCTCGCAAGCCTCCGCGGCGGGAGCGCTCCTCGCGCGCGGGTGGAGGCGGAGGTGGAGACACGCTCAGTTCCCCCTTGCAGGGAACGGTCCTCAAGGTCGCCGTCGAAAAGGGGGCCACCGTCGAGGAGGGGGCACTCGTGTGCGTGATCGAGGCGATGAAGATGGAGAACGAGATCATCGCCCATAAAGCGGGCACCGTCGCCGACCTGCCGATCGCGGTGGGCGCATCGGTCGCCTCCGGGGATACGCTGGCCGTGATCAGCTCGGCCGCGCGGTAGCGTCGGCTCACGCCAAAGGGCGGGCTTGACTGTGGGCGCCCGGGAGGAGTAGCGTCACCGCGACCACGACGAGGGGGTAGAGGAGATGTTTCGAGTTTCCCGCCGGTACGCCGTTCTCGCCGCAGTGAGCTGCGCGCTCACGTTCGCGGCCGTCAGCCCGTCCGCCAGCCTGGCGGCGACGCCACGTTGCTCGACCGGGAGCCTGACGTTGGAATTCGTGCGCTCGAGCGCCGCGCTGAGCCACCGCTTCTGGGACCTGGCGCTGCGCAACGTCGGCCCGGTGACCTGCCAGCTCCGGGGATATCCGGGGGTCGGCCTGCTCAACTCGAGCGCGCGGTTGATGAACGTCCACGTCGCTCGTCAGAGCGGCTTTCCGGTGCGAACCGTCGTCTTGGGTCCATGGCGCACGTCATATTTCACCTTTGGGTACGCGGTGAGTGCTCCCTGTTTGCGCGGCATCTTCCCCTGGGGCATTCAGGTGTTTCCGCCCAACAACGCCCGGTACCTGAGGATGTACCGCCGGTTCGATGTCTGCGCGGGCTCGACTCCCGTCGTCTACCCGGTCCGCTCGTCGCTCGCGCTATAGCTCAGTCGTAGGCCTCGGGGCTGTGCTTGAACTAGCCGCCCGCCGCGAACCAGTCCGGGCTATGCGATCAGCGCCGAGCACGGCGTCGGCGTAGCCACGGCACCCTGGCTCGAAGCGTGCCCGCGCCGCCGATCTGGCGGCAATGTGGGTCGTCAAGCAAGCTCTCGACCTGCACAACCTGCCAATCCCGGGGCGGTGTTGCCGGCGCCTGTCATGATTAGGGCATGAATGGAGATGACATGAACCGAGACAGCTTCGAAGACAGGATTCGCGCGTTCGCTCAGGAGATCGGCCGATCGGCGGAGCGGATGTCGCAGTTCGACGTGGACGAGCTCGCTGAGTCGATCGGCGTCGACCCCGCGCGAGCGAAGCAGTGGGTGGAGGGCGCCAGCAGCTGGCTGCGCTACCAGGCCGAGAGTTACGGCGAGAAGGTGGACTTCCCGGCCCCGCCGTCGCGCCCCAAAGCTACCGAGCATGACCCGCTCAGCAGCGCCGGGCCGCATCCGCTGGATCTGCCGACGGAGGAGCAGGGCCTGGCGCTCGCTGCCCTGGACTCCGGACGCTGGATCGTCGAGCCGGGCAGCAACACGCTCGCTGCTCATGGCGAGGGCCCCGGGCCCCGCGACGCGCTTGGCCTCGTCCGCGAGCTCTACGCTCGCGATTGGATCGCGGCCGACGGCAAGATCACGGTCGTCGGGCGCCATGCGCTCAGCCGGTGGCTCGACGCCGACGTTACGCCGTAAGAGCTCATCGCCTGACCTGAGCCTTTGGCCACTGGGCCTTGTGGGCGCGTTTAGCTGCCTGATAGTCGGCTAGCGCCTGCGGAGAGTCGACGTCTCCGAGCGTTGGGTGCCACGGCACGAGCGCCTTGGCGGCGCCAACGCCGAAGCGCTTGGCGAGCACAGCAGCGAGCGCCTTGACCTTCATCTCCCCGAACCCGGGAAGCGCAAGCAGGTTGGACTGCAGCGCCTCGGCGTCGGCGGCGCCGGTCCAGATGCGCGAGGCATCGCCGTCGTAGTGATCGCGTACGTGCACCGCGAGGTCGTGCACGCGGCGGGCCATTGAGGCCGGAAAGCGGTGGATCGCCGGCGGGGTGCGGAACACCGACTCGAGCTCAGCGGACGCGAGCGTGTCGGCATCGAGCGCGCCGATCCGATCCCGGATCGCGAGCGGCCCGGCGAACGCCTTCTGTACGGTCACCTGCTGGTCGAGCGCGAAACCGACGAGCAGCGCCATCGGGTCCGAGGCGATCAGCGCATTGGCCTCATCGGAGTCGGTGAAGTACAGGCGGTCGGGCACGGATCTAGTCGGCGAGTCTATGCAATTCGGCCACCCGCGCCGCCATCCGCCCGGCGCGAAACGGTCGTCGGCTAGCCTTGCCGGGCGATGAGGTGGACGGTGAGCCTGAACGCGACGATCGCTGCGGCGATCCTGCTGGCGCTCGCGGCGAGCGTTCCATCCTCGGCTGCGGCCCGCAACCCGTCGCCGACGATCGCTCCGCCCTCACCCGGACACGGCGCGACGGTTGCCGACATCGTGATGGCGGCAGAGGCGCGCTCGCAACCGGGCGCCGGCAGGAACGTCTGGCGAGTCGGCACAGCGACCAGTTGGTCACGCGAACCGCAGCTCCTGTTGGTGCTCGGCTCCGCGGATCACCGGGGCAGGGAGTGGCTGCGCGTGCTGCTGCCGATCCGCCCGAACGGGGCGACCGGTTGGATCCCGCGCGACAATGTCGAGCTCCTGAGCACGCGCTATTGGATCACCGTCGACAAGCGAGCGCGTGCGGTCTCGATCTTCCGTGGCGGCGAGCGGGTGCGCCGCTTCCGGGCGGTGATCGGCAAGCCGGCTACGCCCACACCCGATGGGCTGGCGGCGGTATACGAGATCGATCCCCAGCCCGACCCGCACGGATTCCTCGGCCCCTGGGCGCTCCCGCTGACGATCTTCTCAAACGTGCTCACCAATTTCGGCGGCGGGCCGGGGCGGGTCGCGATTCACGGACGCGACGGTGCCAGCCTCAACGACCCACTCGGCTCCGCCCGCTCGCACGGCTGCATCCGGATCGACGACAGCGCGATCGACTGGATGGCCGCGCACATCTCGCAAGGCACCCCGGTCGAGATCACCGGCTGATGCTCAGCGCTACGTTACGCGGCGCACATTTTCACCGTGTAGCCGCCGCTGCGCTGCCGTCCGTCGCCCGGGCGGCAGCTCTGCTGAGGAGCCGCCGGTGGCAAGCGCCTCGAGGTAGCGCATGTCCTCCGCGAGCACTCGCTCGGCGTCGACCCGGCTGAGCGGGCCGCCATGCCCCGGGACGACCGTCTCGGCGTGCTCGAGAAGCGGTGCCAGCCGCGCCAGGGTCGCCCGGTAGGCGCTCACCGAGCCACCCGAGGAGATCACCGGGATCTCAACCGGGGACAGATAGTCGCCGCAGACCAGCACCCTCAACCACGGCAGCCAGAACACCGCGCCGTCCGCCGTATGGCCATCGGAGGGTTGGAGCTGGAGCTCGAGGCCGGCAGGGCCGAGCGCGAGGTGGCCGGGGACTGGAAGCGATTGGACGCCCCCGAGCGTCAGCGGACGGCGGCCCTCGACGTAGTGCTCCTCGTCGAAGGACCGCAGGTCGCGCTGCGCGGCGCCGGGCTCGGCGCGCAGGCGGTTCGCGGTCGTCTCAGCGCATCCCAGCGAGGCGCTCGGGAACGCGAGCCGGGCGAGAAGATGATCCCAGTCGCCGTGCGTGACGAGCAGCCCGGAGACCGGAAAGCGAGCCTGTTCGAGCACGCTCGGAAGCGCCTCGAGCTCATCCGGATACACCGGCGAGTCGATCAGGAACCCCTCATCGCCCGCGCGGACCGCCGTGCAGGTCGTCTGCCAGACGCGGCTGATGAAGACGACGACGTCAGCGTGGAGCGCGAGGACGCGCACGAGGCACTACCCGGCGTCGATCAGCTTCGCCGCCTCACGAAGGGTGCTGACCTCGGCATCGGGCTTCTTCTGCCCAGTCTCGAGCTGCTGCTTTGAGCGGTTGACCCAGATCACGGGGATCTTCTTCTTCAGGCACGGCTCGACGTCGTGGTAATAGCTCGCGGCGATGTGGACCCAGCCCTTCTTGCCGCCGATGCGCCGCTCGCATTCGGTGAAGTGGGCCGGATCAGGCTTGTAGGAGCGGACCTGCTGCGCAGTCACGACCAGGTCGAAGTCGATCGGAATGTGGCGGCGGGTCTGCCCGAGCAGCTTGTCGTCGATGTTCGAGATCAGCCCGACCTTGTACTTCTTGGCGATTTTCGCGAGCACCGGGTTGGTCTCCTTGAAGGGGCGCCAGCGTTGCACCGAATCGGGCAGGAACCCCGAGCGAGATGGCTCGAGCGGCCAGCCGAGGGTCTTTGAGATCTCCACCGCCGTGCGGCGAAGCACCTCGGCGTAGAGCTCGTAGGACCCGGCCTGGATCCTCTGCTGAACCTCGTGGAACAGCGGGATCAGTTCATCGCGGTCGACCGTGAAGCCGTCTCGCTCGGCCTCGCGCGAGAACGCTTCGTAAATGCCGGTCTCCCAGTCGATCAAGGTGCCGTATACGTCGAAGGTTACGAAGGAGATTTGCTTGGGGATCGCCATCGGGCCGGGATGATGCCATGGCGGGCGATTCAATACAGTGCCGATAGACCATGGATTTGCTCGAATATCAGGGAAAGCAGTTGTTCGCTCGCCATGGCGTGCCGGTCCCGGCCGGCCGGCCGGCGACCACGGTCGAGGAAGCGGTCACCGCCGCCGACGAGATCGGCTACCCGTGCGTCGTCAAGGCGCAGGTGCAGATCGGCGGGCGGGGGAAGGCCGGCGGGATCAAGCTCGCCAGCGACCGCGACGAAGCCCGCGAGCACGCCGAGGCGATTCTCGGGATGGATATTCGCGGACTGACGGTTCACGAAGTGTGGGTCGAAGGGGCCTCGGAGATCGCTTCCGAGTACTACGCCTCGGTGGTCTTCGACCGCTCGGCGAAGGCGCCGTTGATCATGCTCTCGACCAAGGGGGGGATGGACATCGAGGCGGTCGCCGACGAGGATCCGGAGGCGATCGCCCGCCTGCACGTCGACCCGCTGCTCGGCTACCAGGACTTCCACGGCCGGCGGCTCGCCTATCAGGCCGGCGTCGACGCCGACGTGGTGCGGCCGGTCGGTGCGATGCTCGCGAAGTTGTACGAGGTCTTCACCGAGGAGGACGCAACGCTGGTCGAGGTCAACCCGATGATCGTCACTCCGACCCGGGATGTGAAGGCGCTCGACGCGAAGGTCACACTCGACGACAATGCGCTCTTCCGCCACGCCGAGAATGCGGCCCTTCGGGACGTCTCGGCCGAGGATCCGCAGGAGCGGATGGCCAAGGAGCGCGGCCTCACCTACGTGAAGCTCGATGGCGACATCGGGATCCTCGGCAACGGCGCCGGACTGGTGATGTCGACGCTCGACGTCGTCGCCCAGGCGGGCGGCAAGCCCGCCAACTTCCTCGACGCGGGCGGGGGATCGAAAGCTGACGCGATCACGAGCGCGGTCGAAGTGATCCTCTCCGACAGCAAGGTGACCGCTGTGCTGTTCAACATCTTCGGAGGCATCACCCGCTGCGACGAGGTCGCCCGGGGACTGATCGAGGCATTCGCGCAGATCAGCCCCCAGGTCCCGTTCGTGGTGCGGCTCGACGGAACCAATGACCAGGAGGGCCGAAAGTTGCTCGCGGAGGCGAACCTTCCGAACGTGCACACAGAAACGACGATGGACGTCGCCGCCCAGCGCGTCGTCGAGCTGGCGCGCGCATGAGCATCCTCGTCGACACCAACACGAAGCTCTGCGTTTCCGGCATCACCGGTCGCGAGGGCACGTTTCACTCGCTTCGCAACCGCGAGTACGGAACCCAGGTCGTCGGCGGCGTGACGCCCGGCAAGGGCGGCCAGGAGGTCGAGGGCATCCCGGTCTTCAACACCTTCCACGACGCGGTCGCGGACACAGGCGCCAACACCGCGATGATCTTTGTGCCGGCGCGGTTCGCAGCCGACTCGATCCTCGAGGCCGAGGACGCCGGGATCGCGCTGATCATCGCGATCACCGAAGGGATCCCCGCTCACGACGAGCTCCGCGTTTACAACGCGATCAAGAAGAACGGCCGCTCGCGGCTGATCGGCCCCAACTGCCCCGGCATCCTCTCGCCGGGCAAGGCAAACGTCGGCATCATCCCCGCCGCGTTCTTCCGGGAGGGCAACGTCGGGGTGGTCTCCCGCTCGGGCACGCTCACCTACCAGATCGGCAACGTGCTGGCCCAGAGCGGCTTCGGCAACTCGACGATCGTCGGGATCGGCGGTGATCCCGTTCCGGGTACCGACTTCGTCGACGCGATCGGGATGTTTCAGGACGATCCCGAGACCGAGCTGATCGTGATGTGCGGAGAGATCGGCGGCGACGCCGAGGAGCAGGCAGCCGAGTTCATCGCCACCAACGTGACCAAGCCCGTCGTTGCTTACATCGCCGGCTTCACCGCTCCTCCTGGCAAGACGATGGGTCACGCTGGCGCGATCGTCTCGGGCTCCAAGGGCACGGCGGCCGCCAAGGCCGAGATGCTCGAGAGCAAGGGGGTGCGGGTCGGGCGCACCCCGACGCAGGTCGCCGAGGTGGCGGCGTCGCTGCTCGGGGCGGCGGCTTAGGCATCCCTTCCGGCCCGCGTCGAACCACGCCTCGACCAGCCCGACAGCGTAGTCTTCGACCATGGCCAAGCCGATCTCATTCGCACGCGGCGCTCCCTCGCTCGACATCGTCGACGTGGAGGGCCTTCGCGCCGCCGCCCAGAGCGCGTTCACCAACGACCCCGCCGGCGTGACGGCTTACGGAACGTCGGTCGGATACGTCCCGCTGCGCAACTGGATCGCGGAGCGTCATCACGTCGATCCTCAGCAGGTGATCGTCACGAATGGCTCGATGCAAGCCGACGCGTTGCTGTTCGACGTACTCGTGGCGCCGGGGGACTCGGTGATCGTCGAGCGACCGACGTACGACCGGACGCTGCTCTCGCTGCGCAACCGGGACGCGGACGTGCGGATGGTCGAGCTCGAGCCCGACGGGATCGACGTCGCGGCGCTCGAGCGCGTGCTGCTCGCCGGCGCGCAGCCGAAGCTTGTGCACATCATCCCCAACTTCCAGAATCCCGCCGGCTACACCCTCTCAGCCGCCAAGCGCGAGCGGCTGATCGAGCTCGCTAAGGCGCACGCCTTCACGATCTTCGAGGACGATCCGTACGTGGCGCTGAGGTTCGAAGGCACGCCACTGGCGACGATGCACTCGATCGACGGCGACTCCGTCGTGTACGCGTCGTCGTTCTCGAAGACGGTCTGCCCCGGGATCCGCGTCGGCTACCTGGTCGGGCCCGCCGAGCTCATCGCGCGCATCACCAAGCTGGCGACGAGCACCTATATCTCTCCGAGCATGGTCTCGCAGTCGATCGTCTATGAGTTCTGCCAATCCGGTGCCTTGGAGCGATCGATCGAGACCGTCAAGGAGGCTCTGCGGGAGCGGGCCAAGACGCTTTGCGACGCCCTCCGGCGCCGGCTGCAAGATGCGCGGTTCGTCGATCCGGAGGGGGGCTACTTCCTGTGGATCGAGCTACCGCGAGGAACAGACGTCAACGCCCTGTTCGACGCGGCGGCCACCCGCGGCGTGCAATTCGTGAAAGGCTCTGACTTCGTGCTCGAGGGAGCCGACTCGTCCTTCCGGCTCGCATACTCCGGCGTGACCCCGGCGGAGATCGAGGAGGGCGTCAGCCGGCTCGCCGACGCCTACGCAGAGCTCACGGGCGCCGCCGCCAACGCGGATGCGGCCTGAAGAGACCCAGGCGCTGGGCGAGCTCGCGGCCGGGGCCGTCACCGGCGTCGCTGCTCGCGCTCGGGAGTTGCACGAGGGCATCGCGGAGCGCGCGTTCAACGCGGTGGGCCCCGGTGGTGCCGGCGTCCGCGTTGCCCACGACACGATCGCGCGCGGGGTCTACGCGGGCGTCCAGGGCTCACTTGGCGCGCTGCTACGCACGGGAGCGCGGGCGGCGGGCGCGATGACGCCGCCCGATGCGCCGTCGATTCAGCAATCGCCCGCAGGCCGGATCGCCGTCGGCGCGCTGAACGGGGCCTTTGGGGACGCGCTGCGCCAGCAACGAAATGCGCTCGCGCTCGAGATGACGCTGCGCCGGGCAGGCAACGACCTCGAGCTCAGCCATGATGCGCTGAGCGGGGCTTTTCCGGACGCCACCCCACGATTGGCGGTGTTCGCGCACGGCCTGTGCGAGTCCGACGACTCATGGTCGCTGGGTCAGCCTGCTCACCGGCCCTACGGCGCGCGTCTCGAAGCCGAGCTCGGCTACACGCCGCTGTTCGTTCGCTACAACACCGGTCTGCACGTCTCGGAGAACGGCCGTGAGCTCGACCGGATCCTGGATGAGGTCTACGCAACGTGGCCGGTTCCGGTGCAGGAGATCGCGCTGATCGGCCACTCGATGGGTGGACTCGTGGCCCGCAGCGCGTGCCACTATGGCGCCAGTCGCGCGTGGAGCACGAAGGTCCGCCACCTGTTCACGCTCGGCACGCCCCACCGCGGTGCGCCGCTCGAGCAGCTCGCCAACGCCACCAGCGCGGCGCTGAGGCTCGCGCCTGAGACGCGGCCGTTCGCGAACGTGCTGAACCGCCGCAGCGCGGGCATCAAGGATCTCCGCTATGGCTACCTCGTCGACGAGGATTGGTTCGGTCACGACTGCGACGCGTTCCTGCGGCGGACCGGTCACGAGATCCCGTTCCTGGAGAGCGCCAACCACTACTTCATCTGCGCGACGGTCTCGCGGTCGCCCGAGGCGCCGCTCGGCCGGATCGTCGGCGACCTGATGGTGCTTCCCTCGAGCGCCTGGGCGCACGGGGGCCGCGGCGAGCTGCGGCGCTTTCCGATCGAGCACTATCACCACGTCGGCGCCGTCAACCACTTCGAGCTGCTCAACCATTCGGCGATCTACGAGCAGCTCCGCCACTGGATCTCCGGACGCAGCGCGCCGCCCGCCGGCGCGGCCCGGGATCAGCGCCCGTAGCGCTCGCGTCCGAGCACCAGCTGCTCGGGCAGAGCGGTGCGCGGGGGAGGCGAGGGGTCCGCGATCACCGACACCGTTTCGGCGACGCTGGCAGTCACGGCCATGGTCCGCTCGCCGGTCCTCACCGACACGAGCTCGCCGTCGTTGGCCGCAACCTCTCCCTCGAGCCCCGGCTCGATCCCGGTGTTCTTCAGGTAGTGCAGCAGATCCTCGGCCTCGTTCTCCAGCCTCAGGATCCTGACCTCGGCACCGACCGCGCAGTCCGCGAGCGGCACGCCGTCGATCCGTTCCCCGACCCGGATCGGATGGCCGTGAGGGCAGGTCAGGGCGTCCCCGACCGCGTTGCGGACGTAGGTCTCGAATCGCGGGGTCATCGCGTACTCGAGCTTCTCCGCCTCCTCGTGCACATCGTCCCACGGCACGCCGACCACGTCCGTCAGGAACCGCTCGATCATCCGGTGACGGCTGACGATCCGCTCGGCGTGTTCGCGGCCGTCGGGCGTGAAGTCGATCGCGCGCTCGACGTTGCGCACGATGTAGCCGTCGCGCTCGAGCCTTCCGAGCATCTCGTGCACGGTCGGCGCCGAGAGCTGCATCGCGCGCGCGAGGTTCGCGCCGTTCATCGGCAACCCGGCCTCGAACAGCCAGTAGAGCGACTCGAGATATTCCTCCTCGGCGACCGTGGCGCGTTGCGCGACCATAGACGGATCGTATCCAGCTAGGATCGCGTCAGTCTTGGACCTGCCACTCAAGCCACCGGTCGAGCCGCAGCTCGCTCGCTCCAAGGTCGATCTGCCGGTCGGCGAGCAGTGGTGCTATGAGCCGAAGTACGACGGCTTTCGCGCGATCGTGTTCGTCGACGGCGATGAGTGCTACGTCCAATCACGCAGCGGCAAGCCGCTGTCTCGCTACTTTCCCGAGCTGGCGTTCGCACCCGGGCGCTACGTGCTCGACGGCGAGGTCGTGATCGATGCGGACGACGGCGGTCAGGACTTCGACGCGCTCCAGCAACGGATCCATCCGGCGAGGTCGCGTATCGAGATGCTGTCGGTCCAGACGCCTGCGCGCTACGTCGCATTCGACCTGCTGGCTCGTGACGACGAGGCACTGCTGGGGCAAGCGTTCGCGCAGCGGCGCGCGGCGCTCGAGGAGCTCCTCGGCGACGGCGCCGCCGTCACCCCGTTGACGGGTTCCCGCGAGGAGGCGGAGCCGTGGCTGGGCAGCGGCGAAGGAGTCGTGGCCAAGGACACCGGCGCGCCCTACCGCCCGGGACAGCGGGTGGGGATGGTGAAGGTCAAACGGGTGCGTACGATTGACGCGGTGCTCGCCGGCTACCGGCCGGGCAAGGAGATGGACACGGTCGGCTCGCTGATCCTCGGGCTCTACGACGAGGCGGGCGAACTCCATGTGGTCGGCCACACGTCCGGCCTCAGAGCGGCCGAGAAGCGGGCCCTGGTTGGCAAGCTTGCTCCCTATGAGACCGGCAATCGCGGCCATGGCGATCCAAGCCGGTGGAAGAACGAAAAGGAGCTCGAGTGGATCGAGCTCCGCCCCGAGCTGGTCGTCGAGGTCACCTTCGACCACGTCAGTGGCGGCCGCATCCGCCACGGCACGAAGATCCTGCGGTGGAGGGACGACAAGCCGCCGCGAGAGTGCCGGCTCGAACAGATGAACTAGGGCGCGTCGCGAGGCGCGCGCCACCGAGCTGCAGGCTCCGGATGTCTTCGGCTGTCTCGTGCACGGCCGCTCGCGACAGGATGACTGATCCGGGACCGCGATACTGCCAGGATGCCCGCAGTCGCCGGGATCCCGGACACGATCTTGATCGCCCCCGACTCGTTCAAGGGAACCTTCTCCTCGTTCGAGGTTGCGTCGGCGATCGGGGCCGGCCTGAGCGCAGTCGGGTGGGAGGTCGATCTGTGTCCGGTCGCGGACGGCGGCGAGGGGACACTCGAGGTGCTCCGCGACGCCCTCGGGGCCGCGATCGTGACGGCGCCGGCCACCGACCCGCTCGGGTCCCGGATCGAGACCACGTTCGGGCTGGGCGGGAAGACAGCGATCGTGGCGACGGCGGCGGCCAGCGGCCTCGGGCTGATCGCGCCGTCAGAGCGGGACCCGATCGGGGCGAGCACGTTCGGAACCGGCGAGCTGATCTCGGCGGCGATCGATGCCGGTGCTGAGACCGTCTACCTCGGCGTCGGTGGGAGCGGCACTACGGACGGCGGAGTCGGCGCTGTGCGGGCGATACGCGCCGGCGGCGGCCTGCGCGGAGCGCGCCTGATCGTCCTCTGCGATGTGCGTACGCCGTTCGAAGAGGCGGCGCGCGTGTTCGGGCCCCAGAAGGGTGCGGACGCGAGCCAGGTCGGCCAGCTGACCAAGCGCCTGCACGCGATCGCCCGGCGGCTCGAGCGCGATCCGCGCGGGATGCCGATGACCGGCGCGGCCGGGGGGCTGTCGGGCGGCCTGTGGGCGGCGCTGGACGCCGAGCTCGTGCCGGGCGCGTCGTTCGTGCTCGATGCGCTGGAGTTCGATCGCCGGATGCGGGCGGCACGAGCGGTGGTCACCGGAGAGGGCAAGCTCGACCTGCAGAGCCTCGCTGGCAAAGTCATCTCGGAGGTCGCCACCAGAACGCGCCAATCGGGTGTGCCGTGTCACGCGGTTGTCGGGGTGCGCGAGCTCGACTCGTTCGGCGTGCGGATCCTGGATCTGCAGGCGGTGCTCGAGGCGACCACTCTCGAGGAGCTCGAGGAGGCCGGGCGGCGGCTCGCGCAGCTCATCTAGTTCGTCTGTTATCAGATCGTCTTGTGACGAACTATCATTAGCCTGGTGAGCGCCACGACCACAATCGCACCCGAGCCACTCGCCACCGACCTCTGCTGGCTGTTGGCGCGGGCGAGCCACGTGCTGATGACCGAGCAGACGGCCGCACTCGAGGGGTCCGGCATCTCTCCCCGCGAGCATTCCGTGCTGGCGACGGCGATGACGGGCTCCCACACCCAGACCGAGCTGGCGCGGCTGGTCGGTCTCGACAAGACGACCATGGTGGTGACCGTGGACGAGCTCGAGGCGGCCGGCCTTGCCGAGCGCCGGCCTTCCGAGACGGACCGGCGGGCACGGGTGATCGCCGTCACCACGGCGGGACAGCGAAAGGTCCGCGAGGCCGAGGAGATTCTCGACCGCGTGCGCGAGGACGTGCTGAGCGCACTGCCCGCACACGAGCGGGAGGTCCTCCTGCGTGCTCTCGCGCGCCTGGTGTGCGGGCGGCTGGCCGAGCCGGTCCAGTGCTCGCAACCGGTTCGCCGGCCCCGCCAGTAGCTCCGCGCGCCAAGCCCTCCCGAATCGTCCACTAACAGACGATCTGCTACGGTCTGTTCTGTAACCGTCCATTCGACGAACCCAGGAGAACGCCGATGACCGAGAGCCAAGCAGACCGCAGCCGATGGATCGCGCTCGTCGTGCTCTGCGCGGGATTCCTGATGATCATCCTCGACCAGACGATCGTCAACGTCGCGCTGCCCTCGATCCAGACCGACCTGGGCTTCTCGCAGTCGAACCTGGCATGGGTGGTGAACGCGTACCTGATCGCGTTCGGTGGCCTGCTGCTGCTGGTCGGCCGGCTCGGGGACCTGATCGGACGGCGGCGAATCTTCCTGATCGGGCTGACCGTCTTCACGCTCGCCTCTGCGGTCTGCGGCTTGGCTCAGAGCCAGGGGATGTTGATCGCCGCGAGGTTCGTCCAGGGCCTCGGCGGGGCGATGACGGCTGCGGTGATCCTGGGGATGATCGTGACGATGTTCCCGACGCCATCGGAGCGTGCGAAGGCAATCAGCGTCTACAGCTTCGTCGCCGCGGCGGGCGGCGCAATCGGCCTGCTCGCCGGTGGGGTGCTCACCCAGACCATCAACTGGCACTGGATCTTCTTCGTCAACCTCCCAATCGGCGTGGCGACGGCGTTCTTCGCGACCAGAGTGCTCCCGGCCGACAAGGGCATCGGGCTCGACCACGGCGCCGACGCTCCCGGCGCGGTATTGCTCGTGAGCTCGCTGATGCTGGCGGTCTACACGATCGTCGAGGCCAGCCACTACGGATGGGGCTCCGCTCACACGCTCGGCTTTGGAGCAGTCGCGATCGCGCTGCTGGCGTCGTTCGTGGTCCGACAGGCTCGGGCGGCCAACCCACTCGTGCCGCTTTCGGTCTTCAGGTCTCGGATCGTGACCGGCGCCAACTTGGTCCAGGTGGCGATGGTCGCGGGCATCTTCGGGATGTTCTTCCTGGGCGCGCTCTATCTGCAGCGAGTGCTGCACTACGACGCGATCCAGGTGGGACTTGCGTTCCTGCCGGTCGCACTGCTGATCGCGGTCCTCTCGCTCGGCTTCGCAGCACGCCTGATCACCCGCTTCGGCGGCCGGGCGACACTGCTCGCCGGGCTCGTGCTCGTTGCGGCGGGCCTGATCGTATTCCGAGGCGCCCCGGTCAACGCGACCTACCTCGTCAACCTGCTGCCCGCGATGGTGCTCCTCGGTACCGGTGCCGGCCTGGCGTTCCCGTCGCTGATGACGCTCGCGATGGCGGGGGCCACCGAGGAGGACTCCGGTCTGCTCTCGGGGCTCGTGAACACGACCCAGCAGGTGGGCGGCGCGCTCGGGCTGGCGGTACTGGCCACCCTCTCGACGACGCGGAGCAGCACGCTGCAGAGCCAAGGGCACTCGCTCGCTTCCTCGCTTACAGGCGGCTATCACCTCGCGTTCACGGTCGGTGCGGTGCTCGTTATCGCGTCGATACCACTCGCGCTGGTGATGCTGCGTCCAGAGGCCGCCGAGTCCGCGCGGGCGACAGAGCGCGAGCCGGCCTACGTCGAAGAGGCCGCGTGAGCGCCGTCTGGGCTCAGGCGGCAACGGCGACCACGGTGAACGGCAGCCGGGGCTCCGCGCCCATCTTGTCGAGCTGGCCGTTGACCACCAACAAGCGATCCTCGTGCACGGCGACGGCCGTCGGGAACGCGAACGCCTCGCTCCTCAGGATGCTCGTGACGCGCCCCGATGCGCCGTCGTTTGCGAGCTCGATCACCGCGATCCGGTGCGCGGCGTTGATCGCGACGTACAGGGTCTCGCCAGCGAGCGCCATCCCGTCGCAGTTCTCGAGCGGGGAGCCGTCGAGCGCCACCTCGTTGACCTCCCCGGTGTCGATCGAGACCTGCCAGAAGCGGCCGAGGTTCGTCTGACAGGCCACGAGGTGTCGACGATCAGGCGGTGAGCACGATGCCGTTGAGGTTCAGACCCTCCGACCACGGAACGCCCTGCTCCGCAAGGTCGATCCAGGGCTCGATCGCCAGTGGTTCGCCGGCAGCCCTGAAGAGCAGCGGGACGAACGAGTCGGTGACGTACGCCTCGCCTGCCGGGCCCGAACGCGATGTCGTTGACGCACGACGGTCGCGCGCCCACGTCGAGGCGGCCCAGCAACGTGCGATCAGCAGTTTCGTAGACGTAGGTGGTTCCGTCATCGCCGCCCGCCGCCCACAGCCGTTCCGTTGCCGTGCGAAGTTCCGTGATCTCTTGACCCCCGCTACGGAGCTACGCTGATCCTCGCCGGCAGGTGACCAGGTCTCCACCTCGCCATCCGCGGTCAGGCGATACAGGGTGCCGTCGGCAAGGCTGCCCACGTAGGCGTCGCCGGTGCTCAGATCGACCCCAACGCTCTCGGGAAACACCGCCTCCCCGGGCAACTCGAAGGTCCCGACGGCCGCGGTCGTCATCTCGGTTGGCATCGTGCTCCTTTCGCTACCGACTCCGTTCAGTGTCCCCGCGGCAGCCCGCTCTGTCCAAGACACGTTGCTTCCGGATCGGTAGTTTCTCTCTATCGAACGGTTGGATCTGCGGTTGGTGCAGTACTTCGTGGCCGTTGCGGAGGAGCTTCACTTCGGCCGGGCCGCCGCGCGACTGCAGATCGCACAGCCGTCGCTGAGTCACCAGATCCGCCGGCTCGAGCAGCAGCTCGGCGTCACACTGTTAGACCGAACCAGCCGCCGCGTCGAACTCACTCCGGCCGGCCTGACCTTGCTGAGCGAGGGTCGTCGCCTGCTCACCGCGGCGCAGCGCGTCGTCCGGGTCACCCGCGCCGCCGGGTCAGAGCGCCTGACGATCGGGTTCTATGGTTCTGCGGCCAGCACTCTGCTCCCCGATGTCCTCCGTACGTTCGCGCAGCGCCATCCGTCGGCCGGGATCTCGCTACGCGAGCTGCTGCTTGGCCGAGTCGACGAGCTGGTGGCCGGGGACGTGGACGTCGCGTTCACCCGGCTGTTGCCCGGACAGGTCGAGGTCGAGGTCGACGTCGAAGTAGTGGCCCGGGAGCCGCGCGTCGTTGCCCTTGCGGCCGAGCATCCACTCGCAGCCAGCGATTCATTGACGTTCGCCGAGCTCCACGAGGAGAGCTTTATCACGAACCCCGCGGTTCACAGCGCGGCGCCTCCCACCAGATGGCTCGCCGAGCAGCGACGTCATGGCCTCCCCGGACGTGTGGCCGCGGAGGCGGCCAGTGTCCACGAAGTGCTCGCGCTCGTCGCCGCAGGGCGCGGGGTCGGTCTCGTGCCAGCGTCGGTGGCTCGTCACTATCCGCGGGGGGACGTCGCGTACGTGGCGCTCAGCGATGCCGAGCCGGCCGTCGTGTCGCTCGCTTGGCCACGTGGAAGCCTGCGTCCGATCGTCGAGGCGTTCATCGCCACGGCGCGTGACGTCGCGTCAGCCCGGAGACCGCGTGGCCCTCACTGACCATCCGCAAACCCCAGGGACGCCTTGGCTCCCCGGAACGCGTAGGCGTCTTCCGGCAGCTCGACCACGAGCTCGCTCGAATAGCCGTGAAGCCGCGTAATTCCCCGCTCTGAGTAGTCGCCCGTGAGGCATGCATCCGGCGAGCCCTGCTCGCACGAGATGCAGCGCCCGCACGAGCGCCGCACCTTGGCTGAAACGAGCTCGCCGCGGGAGAAGCCATGTCCATCGCGTTCTACCCGCCGCAAACACGTCGCTCAAGCCGAACGCTTACCCTGTCGTAAGTGTCAACTCGTCTGCGCGACCACTGCTTGGCGCCCGAACGGATCGACGCGCCGATCGATGGCATCAGCCGCTATGGCCGGATGTTCGACCTGCCTGCCCTCACCGCCGATGAAGCGTTACTTCACCGAATCGGCGCGGCTGGCGGATTCTGCGATGCCGGAGATCGTGAGGGCGACGCGAGCGTCGAGGCGGGATGGCCATTCTTCGGGCAGTACGTGGCGCATGACCTGACGGCGGATCGCTCGCCGCTGCGCGAGCACGCCGACCTCGAGGCGCTTCGCAATGTCCGCTCGCCGCGAGCAAATCTAGAGTCGCTATACGGAGGCGGCCCACTCGGCTCGCCGTACCTCTACCAGCGGGATGACCCCGCGAAGCTGCTCGAGTCCGACGGGGACGTGCCGCGCAATCAGGAAGGGATCGCGCTGATCGGCGACCCGCGCAATGACGTCCACGCATTCATGAGCCAGATGCATGTCGCGTTCATCGCCGCCCACAACCGCCTGGTCGATCGCCTTCGCGAGGATGGCGCCGGGGAGGAGAGCCTGTTTGACGAGGCGCGGCGCTCGCTGACGTGGCATTACCAGTGGTTGATCGTCAACGAGCTCATCTCCGGGCTTACCGACCAAGGGCTCGTCGATCAGCTGCTGCGCTCGGGTCCCCGTTACTACCTGCCTAACGGTCAGCCGTTCATCCCGCTCGAGTTTGCCGACGCCGCATTCCGCTACGGCCACTCACAGATCCGCCAGCTCTACCGGATACGGGAGGATGCGGAGCCGCGGCCAGTCTTCCCGGACCTGATCGGGTTTGGTCCGATTGGCGACCGGCAGATCGACTGGGCGTTGCTGTTCGACGTCCCGGGACACGCCCGGCGCAACGTGCGAAGCCGATCGACGGTCAGCTTCCGCGTTCGCTGATCGAACTGCCCCAGGCGATCACCGGCGCAGTTGAGGAGGAGGCCTATCGATCGTTGGCGGCGCGCGACCTCGAGCGCGGGCAGGGCACCGGACTGCCTTCGGGCGAGAGCGTCGCTCGTCACATCGGCGCCGAAGTCCTGAGCTCCGCCGAGGTCGGCCTGTCGGAGTACGGCTGGGAGGGGGAGACTCCGCTGTGGCTCTACGTTCTGCGCGAGGCGGCCGTCCGCGAGCGCGGCGATCGCCTCGGCGACGTCGGCGGGCGAATCGTCGCCGAGGTACTGATCGGCATCATCTCCGCCGATCCGGAGTCGTATCTCAAGCTCGATCCAGATTGGACACCCACCCTGCCGAGCCGTCGGGAGCGCTTCGGTCTTCAGGATCTGCTGGTGCCGGCCTGAGCCGTCCGCGTCGCGCTCAGTGCGCGAACGCCTTCCGCTTGTCTGGTTGCTCACCGGGAAGCGGCGCGTCGAGCGACTCCAGGAACTCGGTCTGCTCGCGCAGATGCTCGAGCAGCCGCTCCGCCATCTCGTGGTTCATTCCAGCCCTCACCACGATCCGCAGCACGCTCAGGTCCTCGCGGTTCTTCGGGAAGGTGTACGCAGGAACCTGCCAGCCTCGCTGGCGTAGGCGGTCGGAGACATCGAACACGGTGTAGTTCTTGACCTCGGGAGCGACCGCGAACGCGAACACGGGCAGCTCGCTGCCGTCGGAGATCAGGTTGTAGGGCCCCAGCTCGGCTATGCCCGTCGAGATGTGGCGCGCGACGTCCTGCGCGGACTGAATCACGAACCGGTAGCCCTCGCGACCCAGGTTCGCGAACATGTAGTACTGGGCGACGACCTCGCTCCCGGGCCGCGAGAAGTTGAGCGCGAACGTCGGCATGTGGCCACCCAAGTAGTTGACGTCGAAGATCAGATCCTTCGGCAGCGCCTCCGGGTTGCGCCAGATCGCCCAGCCGACACCGGGGTACACGAGCCCGTACTTGTGACCTGAGGCGTTGATCGACTGTACTCGCGGTATCCGGAAGTCCCACTCGAGTTCGGGCTGGATGAACGGTGCGACGAACCCGCCCGAGGCGGCGTCGACGTGGATCGGGAGATCCAGTCCGCGCTCGCTCTCGAGCTGATCGAGCGCGGCGGCGATCTCCTTGACCGGCTCGTAGCTGCCGTCGAACGTCGAGCCGAGGATCGTCACGACCCCGATCGTGTTCTCGTCGCAGCTGGCGACCGCCTCGTCGGGGCCGAGGTGGTAGCGCTCTCCTTCCATCGGCACCATTCGCGGCTCGACGTCCCAATAGCGGCAGAACTTCTCCCAGCAGACTTGGACGTTGACGCCCATCACGAGGTTGGGGCGGTCGGTGGGCCTGCCGTTGGCCTGCATCCGCTCGCGCCAGCGCCACTTGAGCGCCAAGCCGGCAAGCATTGCCGCCTCACTCGAACCGGTCGTCGAGCAACCGGTCGCCTGCTCGCGGTCCGGCGAGTTCCACAAGTCCGAGAGGATGCTCACGCATCTGGCCTCGAGCTCCGCGGTCTGCGGATACTCATCCTTGTCGATCATGTTCTTGTCGGCGGTTTCGGCCATTAGGCGCGCCGCGGTCGAGGGCATCCAGGTCGTGACAAAGGTGGCGAGGTTGAGCCGGGCCTGACCGTCCAACAGCAGATCGCTGGTGATCAGCTCGTAGGCCATGTCGCTGCTCAGGCCGGTCTCGAGCAGCTCGTGTCGGGGGAGCAGGGTGTTGACCTGCGGATACTTGGCAGCTCGCCGCGCGCGATCCCGCACGCGACGTGCTCCGTGGCTCAGCGGCATCTCGGCTTCTCCTTACGGCGGGGCGGGTCGGAGGTCAAAGCGTTCGCGGTGCACGCATGATCGCGCACCGACGGGCCTCGCCGAGGCCTCGTTCTCGCGGCGTTCTTCACCGTACGCCAGCGTTACACATCCCCGACGCCGCGAACTTTGGCGCTTCGGCTCCGGGGGGTGGAGGCCAAGCGCCAAAGTTCGGGGCGGGCCCGGTTCAGCGCCGGGGCGGGCCCGGTTCAGCGCTGCGCGGTGCGCCCGGTTCAGCGCGTGCGAACCCGAGCGCCCGAGTTGCCAGGGTCAATTGGTCCAAGACCAGGTCCTTCGCCGCAGCGGAATCCGGCAGCGGGATCGGCTGAGGAAGCCTTCACTGCGGCTCGTGTCGCCTTGGAGACTTGACTTCAGCCGGAGCGCACGGCTCGATGTGACGCGAGCGGCCGTGCCAGAGCAACCCCGAGCCGGTCGACGGGATCGGTCTGATCGCACGGCATCGGGACTTCTGGATCGGCGATGCCCGACGCGGCAGGTCGAGCCAACGGTTCTGAACGCGGGCCTGGCAGCTTGATCGCCGAGCTCCCGACTGACGCACCTCGGCTTCAGAGCGCCTTCGGCGCTCGACCCGCACGGGGCGGTGTTCTCCGTCAGCAAGCTGAGCTCCGGCCACTAGTGTCGCGACACTAGTCCCACAAGACACGCAGCTCGCGTGGCTTGCGGAACACCAGCCCTCGCACCGCCGCTGGACGCTCCGAGTCGAGGCGGAGGCGCGGGAGACGCGTCACCAGCGTTGCCAGCGCGACGCAGGCCTCGAGCCGCGCGAGGTGAATCCCCACGCAGACATCGCGGCCCGTGTGCGAACGCGATGTGGCGGCGCGCCCCGCCTCGCGCCAGGTCGAAGCTGTCCGGATCCCGATCGAGCTCGCCGAGCGTCACGGCGGCGCCGACGGGAAACGTGGCCTGGTCGGGCATCTGAAGGCAGGATCGCAGCCTCATTCCGGAGGCTCCCGCCCCGGCGGCGGCTGGCATCCGTTCTCGATCAGGAACCGAGCGAACGGCAGCCTGTCGCGGTCCGGGTGAAAGGGCTCGTTTCCGTCGCGCAGCAAGCCGGTGATCCGCTCGAGGTCGTACAGCAGCCCGAGCTTGCCGGGCGGGTCGTCCCACTCACCGGAGTCGTAACGCTCGACCCAGGCGACGAGGGCCGCGAGCACCTCGACTTGGACCTGGTCCTCCCACCAACCCGAACGGAGCGGGAGCCGGTATCGCTCGCGCAGCATGCAGACGTCGCTCCAGAGCTGCTCAAACCACAACCAGCGCTCACGCGGATAGAGTCCGACCCAGTTGAGCGGCCAGCGCCCGCCCTCGAACTCGTCAGCACCGCCGTCGCCGGGATCGTCCCAGTGTCCGTCACCTGGCTCAGACCAGCTCATGTGCGGGCCAGTCTTCGCAGCCGCAGGTCATCGAACCACATCCGCAAGCGCAGCTCGGTGGGTGGGATCCGTCCGTAGAGCAGCAGCGCGTGGCCTTGGGGCAGCTGGCGGAGCGCCTCGGGGGCGACGAGCGGACGGCGGCGCTGCGCGATGGAGCGCGTGGTGCCTCCCGCGCCGGTCGTGAGCGATCGATCGCGCGCCTCCTCTTCTCCGACCAGGCCGGCGAAATAGCGCAGCGTCTCGAGGTCGGCGACGCCGGGAAGCAGCATCCGCGCACGATGGCTGTTGACGACCGTCTCGGCCTGCTGGCGGTAGCGGCTCCGGGCCTGCGCCAGATCGTGGAAGATCGAAACGAGCTGGATGTTGTGGCTGGGGGCAGTGGAGGCGATCTCGGCGAGGTTCGGCAGCGGAGCGATGTTGCCCGCCTCATCGAGGCACAGCAGCAATGGCAGCTCCAGTCGCCCACCGGCGAGCGTGGCGCGCTCGTAGGCGCGGTCGACGACCTCCGATAGGAGGGCCAGGAAGATCGGGCGCAGCAGCTTGGATGCCTTGGCGTCTCCGATCAGGTAAAGCGTGGCTGCCTCATCGAGCAGGCGGTCGGGAGTGATCTCACAGGACCGGGCCGAACGCGCCACACGCGAGAAGCGGTAGGCACGCAGCAGCGCTTGTGCGGTTGCCTCGATCGAGGAGCGCGTCCGGTCGGCCTGCGCCTCGAATGCGCGCACCGCGTCGTAGGCGGCGTGCGCATCGGCGAGCTCGGCATCGTCGCCGGCGCTGCCGGCGAGCTGCGCGAGTGCCTGGTCGAGATCGCGCGTGCCTTGCCCGTACGCCCAGCGGACGACGCTGTCGATCTGCGCGCCGGTCGCGGAGGCTGCGTAGAGCAGCGGCGCGAGGCGCTGCTCGGCGGCGATCGCCCAGAAGTCGCCGCCCTCGACGCTGTGCCGATCGAGCTCGCCTGCCGAGGCGAGCCGCCAGGCGACCTCGAGCGCACCATCCCAGCTTCGGGCGCCGTGCAGCGGCGACCAGGTGTGCGAATCGGTCCCCGCCAGCTCGAACGGGTCGAACACGAACACGCTCCCCCGCGACCGTCGTCGCCGGGCCGTCGCCGCGAGCAGGTCACCCTTGATCGAAGACGCGACCGCCGGCCCCTCCCATTCGAGCAGCGCCGGGACTGCCAATCCCGCTGACTTGCCTGACTGCGGCGGGCCGAACACTACGAGCGCGTGGCGTTGCTCGGCGCGCAGCAGGCGTCCGCGGCGCCGCCCGAGCGTCAGGCGTCCGGCGCCCCGGTGGCGGTGAAGCGGACGCAGATCGTCCCGACCTGCCCAACGGGCTCCTGGGCGCCGTGCGCGCACGCGGACTCCTGCGCGGCTCAGGGCGAGCGCGAACACCCCGGCGATCGAGAACAGCAGCCACAACGCCGCGTAGAACCCTTCGGGCCCGGGCATCCGCGAACGGATCGTGTCCGGCCAAGCGCGAGCCGGATCGCCCAAATGCCCCGGCAGACGCATCAGCACGCCGCCCAGCTGGCTTGCGTCCACCTGGGGCCAGCCGCCCCCGAAAATCGCGCCCGCGATCCCGCCCCACAGCCACAGCAGCGCGACGACCGCGGCCGCGGATCCGATTGCCGCCACCACCGCCGTGTCCGAGATCCCGCCCACCCGCTGCTCGCTCATCCTCGCAGCTCCTGCGCACCGGTGACGTTCATCCCCGTGTCGGTGTTGGTCAGCTGTGCCTCCAACCGAGAGCGGTAGTGCTGGACGACGAACGATCGCGATCCCACTCGCCATAGTGCTTGCCCGGCCGACAGCATCGAGATCAGCTGTGCTTCGCTCTCCGATAGCCCCAGCAGCGTGCGGGTCAGCGGCACCTGGCTTTCGTCCTGGTGGTAGACGATCCGCGTGGAGGCGTCGGCGATCAACCCCTCCGCGATTCGCGCTGCTCGCGAGCCCGCGTCACCGGCGGCCTGGAGGTCGGCGAGCTTGTGGAGCACGACCAGATTCATCACCCCAAACTGGCGGGCGAGCTTGAAGTTCGACTGGAACCACTCGCCCAGCCCGGTGTGCTGGACGATCTTCCATGACTCGTCCGCGACATTGATCAGCCGCTCACGCCCGGGGCGCTCGGCCATCCGTGCGAGCAGCGCGCTCATCCAGGCGGTCGCGCAGGCCATCAGGATCCCGAGCGCCGGTGAGTCGCGGACCGCGTGGAGGTCGAGCACAAGCAGCTTTGCCTGCAGATCCAAGCCTGGGGTCGTGGGACCGTCGAACATCCCCTTGAGCGGACCCTCGCACAGATCTTGAAGCGCGAGCGCAGCCCGCCGAGCGTCCGCCGCGAGCCGCTCCGGCGTCGTCCGCAATCGCTCTCCCATCTCAGCCGACGGGCTGAACAGCACGATCGCGATCTGTGGCAGCGTGGGCTCGGTGGACGAGTTTGCTCGGACCGTGCGAAGCGCCTCGCGCAGCGCGGCCGCCTCGATCTGCGACAGGGGTCCGCCAAGCGCGGTGACCGTGACGGCGCGGAGCAACTCGAGCTGCGCATGCTCCTCCGGCCGCGAGGCCAGCGGGTTCAGCCGCACCCCGCCGCCTGGGACGAGCGAGATCGGCTTTACTCCGACGGCGTCGCACAGCGGGCCGTACTCACGCTTGACGTCGAGCACGAACGCTCGCCGTCCGAACAGGAGCATCCGCCAGAGCAATGTCTTGACCAGCGCGCTCTTGCCCTGCCCGAGCTTGCCGAGCACGATCGCGTTCGGGTCATCGAGCAGCCCCTCGCGATAGAGGGCCCACGGGTCGTAGCAGAACGCGCCTCCACCGGAGTCCCTGCCGATGAATACCCCGCGCGCTCCGAGGCCGCCGGCGGCCATGAACGGGTAGACCGCCTGGGCGTGACGGGTCGTGCACCTGTGGCCGGGTCGCTCGGATGCCCGCAGGGTCATTTCAGCCCTCTGCACAACGGCAGCGTGAAGGTGAACGCGTCGGCCTGCTGCCCGTACATTCGGTGGAGCTCGAGCCGGGCTCGGGCGGCGTGCTCGGAGACCTCGGCGCCGGCGCGCCGGAGATCGTCGCGGTCCCTCCCCGAGACGGTCACGAAACCGGCCAGCCGGACCTCGCTGTGGCCCGCGGCGAGCTCGGCCTCGCGTCGCATCGTGGCGTCCTGGGCCTGGCGCTGGCGAGCGGTTTCCGATTGGCCGAAGCGCTGACGCAGCTCGCTGTCCGCCCGGTCGCGGGTGATCGCGGCCTCGACCTCGCGGGTCGAGCGCTCGGGTGGGATCGGCTCGAACGTCACGGCGACCGTGCGCACTGCGCTCGAGCGGCCGAGCAGCGCCTCCATGAACATCGGCGAGACGTCGACTCGGGGCCAGCCGCCAATCCAGTAGGTCGCGTGCAGCGCGCCGTCGCTGCAATAGTGATCCCACCCCTCGCGCGCCCCCAGCGGCCACGCGTTCGCTTCGCTCAGGCCGGCGCGGCTTGGATCAGCGACCTCCAATGCCGCGAGCTCGGCGCGTGCGTACGGGTCAAACGCGGTTCGCAGCACGTGCGAGAGCTGCCCGGGGCTGAGTGCGCCGAGGACCAGCACGTCAGCGGTCTCAAGCCCTTGGGCGACCCGCTCGGTCTCTTCGATCAGCGCCTGGACGATCGCGTCGCCGCCGCGCTCGCGCACGCGCCCCGAGTCGACCTGCACGGCGATCAGGATCTCGTGCTGCTGGGTGACCCGCGCGGTCGTTCCGACCAGCTCCAGGTAGGACTCGATCATCGGCGTTCCCCTCAGGGGAATCGTCGGGTCTCGCTCGGCGTGCAACCAGCGCGCGAGTTCGTCCCCCTCTGCCGGCGCTGTCCGCTCGACCCATTGGATCCGCCGGATCGGGGTGCTCGCTGCTCCGGAGAGCACCAGACCCCAACGCGCCAAGCGCCGCTCCTGAGCTTCCGGGTCGAGCAGCGAGAACGCCACCACGCGGCACGCGAGCACCGCGGTGAGCCGGCGTCCGGAGCGCTCCGAGAGGACGCCGATCGGACGATCGCGATAAGCGGCGTCGACGATGCGCACGCCGCGAAGCTCGGGCGGGGCGATCGGCTCGGACTGACCAGGCTCGAATCCGCTGGTATCCGCCTGGCCGTGCGCGCGTATGCCGCGGGAGGGAAGGTCCGAACGCCATCGCCTGCGACGGCGCAGGCTTCTCCAAGCAAACGAGACCGCCACCGGCGCCCATTCCTCCGCGCGTGCGTCTACCGATGGGCGCGACCGCGCCTCCCACTGCACCGGCGAACATTGCCGTTGCCAGCAGCGCCCCGGACGCAGTCGGGAGCTGATCGAGCGTGGCGATTGCGAGCAGCGCGCCGACCGCGAGCAACACCGCTTGGCCAGCTCGGACCGGCCCAAGGATCCCGCGTCGCTCGAGCGGCCCGAACCTGTAAGTGAGACGCTCCGAGCTCACAGCCGGCCGTCCTCAGGGGCTTGCGCCGGCGGCCGGGGATCGTGGTCGTCGGCGGTGCCAGCCGGCTCCGGATCGGGAGTCGGCGCAGATTCGGCTGGCCCTTCGCCGGACTCGTCGGCGGACCACGGACGCGGCGGCCAGTCATTGCCCGGAAGCTCCATCGGCTTCCAGCTCTCGTCCCGGGCCTGCCACATCGGGTGCAGGCCGGGGACGCGCTCGGCGGGTGCGGATGTGGAGCCTTGCTGGTCGGCCGGAGTCGCCACGGAGCGCTCCGGGTTGCCGGACGGAGGGTCAGCCCCTGCCTCAGAGGGGGCCTGGTCGGCAGCGGTAGTGCCGTCCTCGCACCCAGCCGACGGCACCGCGGTACCGGCCGCTTCGACGTGCGGCTCGCCGTTTGACCCTGATGCGAGGGCGAGCTCCGCGAGCCGTTGCCGCGTTGAGTGCTCGCCGCTCGACCCATTCGCACTAGCCGCCTCCTCGGCCTGGCGGCGCATGCCGCCCATCGTCAGTGCCGCCCAGTCGCTCCCCCATTTGGCGTCCGACCATTCTGCGCTCGCCGCCGCCGTCCGGACCGGCGTCCGCATCGCGACCCGTCCCTCGGTGCGCAGAGCTCCCGCCGCGCCGCTCGCCAGCTCCGCGAGGGGAACGAGCCGCAGCAGGACCCATGGGGCAAACGCTCCCATCAGCAGCAGCACGATCCCCGCCAACGATCCCGTCACGCTGTGCAGCCCGCTACCGGTCAGCGCCGCACCGCCCAGTGACAGAACCGCCACGATCGCGAACTTGGACAGGATCAACGCGACCAGCAGCTCGACCGCACGAACTGCCCAGACGCGCCGCGCCGGCCAGACAAAGGCGGCAAACACCAGCGGAAGCATCAGCACGATCACGTAGACGGCCACCTCGCGGATCAGCAACTCGAGCCAGAGCACGAGCGCCGCGCTGGCGGTGAGCACACCAACGAGGAACGCGATGAACGGCGAACCGGAGAGAACCGTCAGCGCACCAAGCAGCGCGGCTCCGCGACCCATGAGACGCGCACCGGCCTGTCCGGCCGCGGAGGAGACGAACGCCGACAGCTCGTCGGAGGCCGAGAGCAACAGCATCGTCAGCGGGGCGGCGATGCTCACCGCCAAGAGCGCGACCGGCAGATAGCAGAGCGCCGCGCGCGCCAGCAGCGCCAGGTCCGATCGCAGCAGAGCTTGGATCGCGGCGGCAAACAGGAATGGCAATGTCAGCACGGCGGCAATCGCCGTCATCCGCCAGTAGGCCGACGAAAACCAAGTGCTGCGCAGCTGTGGGGTGGTCGTCTGACTGAGTACCTTGGCCGTCTCGTCGAGCGCGAACTTCGCGCCTCCAATGACCCACGCTCCGATCGCGGCGAGTCCGAGCGCCGTCGAGGCGGTCGCCTGTCCGCCCCCACCTCCACCTCCAGCTCCACCTCCACCTCTCACCTCCACTCCCACCTCCACCGAGCAGGTTTTTCACCGCTCCGCCGATGTGGCCGCCCAGAAGCTTCTTGCCTGCGCCGACGATCTTGCCGGCGTGCGTGGCCAGGCTGCAGGCCTTACCGGCGACCCCGCTGAACACCCCGGCCGCGGTGCAGACCGGATTTGCGGAGGCGGCGGACGGCGCCGCCGCGAGCGCGCACGTCGTGCTCACGAGCACGACGGCGGCCCAGCGCAGAGGACGGAGCCGCGCCATCACTTCGCCGTCGAGCCGAGGTGCTCGAAGAAGTTCACCAGGCCGGGGCCGGCACCTACGACCATTGCCGAAGCCGCCGAGACCAGCGCCGCCATCCGCCCACGCGCGGCGTAGTGGTGGTTGTGCGTGTGGGAAGCCACCGCCCACAGGGCCGCCCCGATGAACGCGCCCAACAGGGCGATTGTCAGCGCCCACGCCTCGGCGCCGTTGACGAGTTGCTGCAGGACATTGCTGCCCGGGAGCGCGGTTGGACTCGGATGAGCGGTGACGGCTAAGTGAGTCAACTGCATGGAGCCTCCTGAAACTAATTGAGCCAATTGAGCAAAAACAACCCTAGCAATTCACGCGGCGTATGGTACGGTCATTTGACTCAAATTAGTCTCAATTGCATTCAATGGTCGTTTACACTCATCTTCTCGGTGGGGTTCCCGAACCCGCGGGTGACGTCGCCGAGCTGTACCGGACGCTGTCTGGACGGCTGGAGCAGATCGTGCGGACGGACGTGCGCGCGCCCGATGCCGTGATCGAAGACGCCTGCCAGTTCGCCTGGAGCCGGTTCGTGCAGCACTCGGAACGCGTCCGGCGCGAGGCGGCCCTTGCGTGGCTCGTGAAGACGGCGGTCCACGAGGCCTTCAAGCTGCTGCGCCGTGCAGACCGGTGCCAGTCTCTCGATTTGGCAGTTGAACAGACGGGCGACTTCGCCGCCGGTGCACCGGCGCCGGAGCAGCTGCTCGCCGCCCGCGAGAAACTCGCATCGATTCGCGTGCTTCCCGAGCGCCAGCAACGTCTCCTCTGGCTGCATGCCCTCGGGTTGAGCTACGCCGAGATGGCGCGGTACACCGGTTGCACGCCGCGCACGGTAGAGCGGCAGCTACTGCGCGCAAAGCACCGACTTCGCGAGGTCTCACCCGAGTAGGCGGCTGATCACCTCGAGGGCAATGTCTGGAGCTTCGGGACCTACGACCCGTGGACGGTGCAGCCGCAGGGGTCCTCGGCACACGGCTAGGTCCGCGTGCTCGGCCCGGCGTGGGCTACCGCGCGCGTCCGCGCTTTCGACGGCGCCGCTCGGCCGGGCTGAGCTTGCGGGGCTTCTGGCGCGACTTGGATCCGGGACGGCTGCCCTCGCCTGCGGTCGCCGCCGCCGCCCGGTGACGGACCGGCGCGCGGCGCCGGGCGTCACGCCAGATGAAGAGCGAGATCGCGGCGATCAGGGCGAGTGCGCCGACACCGATCACGACTGCGCTCGAGCCGCTGAGGCCGGAACCGCCCGACGAGGAGCTGGTGGCAGTCGAGACCGTCGGGGCGGGGGTCGTAGTCGTCGAGACGGTGGCCTGGTTCTGGGGGACGCCGGGAGTGAACGGGCTGGTGGTGGGGTTCTGAGCGAGCGCGGTCGGGGTGGCCAGCGAGCTTCCGGCGAGCCCAACCGCCACAGCCGCCGACAAGACCGCCATCCGCCGCACTACCTACCGCTCCGAGGCGAGCGGCTGCTCCATGGCCGGCGTCTCGGGGGCTTCCCTGTAGGGCTGTTCGGGCTCCACCTGCTCCTCGTGGTAGAAGCTCTCGGCGTTCACCGCCCAGATGTCGTGATGGGAGCCGCGCAGGATGTTGTCGACGGCGCGCATCGAGGTCAGCATCGAGTGGTCGGAGTTGTTGTAGCGATGCAGACCGTTGCGGCCGACCTGGATCAGGTTGGGAACCCCGTCCAGCCAGCCCCGAATCGCCGCGACGCGATCGGCGTACTCGGCGTCATAGATCGGATAAGCCTTGTGGACGCGAACCGCGAAGCCGAACTTGACCTTGTCGGCCTTCGCGAGCCCGAGCTGCTGGATCTCGCTGGTGGCGAATTTGACCAGGTCGTCGTCGGCCATGTTCCAAAGCCGATCGCCTTCGAAGCAGAAGTACTCCATGCCGATCGACGCGTCAGTGTCGTTGGGCACCATCCACGGGCTCCAGGAGCGGAAGTTCTGTATCCGGCCCACTTTCACGTCCGGATCGTGGATGTAGATCCAGTTGTCCGGGAACATGTCCTCGCCATCGATCACGAGTGCGACGGTCAGGAAGTCGCGATAGCGCAGGCCGCGGGCGGCGTCGCGCACTTCGACGGGGGCCTCGGGTTCGGTGATGCCGACCGTTGTGCGCAGCGGCAGCGAGGAGATCACATACGAGGGGGTCAAGGTCTCGCCTCCGGCGACGACCTCCGTCACCTGCCCCTCGGGTGACATCCGCAGCCGCGTGACCGGGGCGTTGAGGCGCACCTCGCCACCCGCCGCTCGGATGTCGGCGGTCATCTGCTCCCACATCTGTCCAGGGCCGTAACGGGGGTAGTTGAATTCGCTGATCAGCGACTTGATCTTGTCGCCGCGGTTGCCGAAGAAGGCCGCCTTGGCGGCGCTGAAGAAGGACAGGCCCTTGATTCGCTGCGCCGCCCATTCGGCGCGGATCTCAGAGGTCGAGACGCCCCACACCTTCTCCGTGTAGGCCTTGAAGAAGTGCTGGAAGAGCCGGTGGCCGAAGCGGTTGGTGACCCAGTCTTCGAATGTCTCCTCGCGTCCCTTGGGCTTGACCGCGGCCCACAGATAGGAGACCCCGCACAGGAACAGCTCAACCGGACCGAGCTTCTTGACCACGTCCATGCCCTGAAGCGGGTAGTCGAGGAACTTCCCTCGCCAGTAGATCCGGGATTGGCGCGGCCGCTTGAGGAACTCCTCCTTCATGATCTCGTGCCAGAGGTCGTCGACCTCCTTGACCTTCGTGAAGAAGCGGTGGCCTCCGAGGTCGAAGCGGTAGCCGTCGCGCACCTCGGTGCGGGCGATCCCGCCGACCTGATCGGTCGATTCGAGCACGATCACCGGCTGTGCCTGCTTGGCCAGCAGATATCCGGCGGTCAGGCCAGCGGGGCCGCCGCCGATCACGACTACGGGACGCTCAGGCGTGATCCCGGCGCCGGCGCGCTTGGGTGCCGGCTTGTCTGAGGGAGCTGCTTGGCTCATTCCGTGGTGTCAGGAGACCTTCTGGTAGAGGATCGCGCTGTTTCCGACACAGCACGCTCCGCGGTAGTTGTGCGGCGCCCACCAGACCTCCTTGAGGTTCGGGTTGCTGGCGAGAATCGCTCCCCACTGAGCGGAGCGCCTGCGAACAAGCTCTGTCCACGACGCCTGCCAGCTTTGAGCGCCTTCCGTCAGCGGGCGCACGAACAGGACCTGCTGTCCGGGTTTGAGACTAGCAACCAGGGGTCCGAGCGTTGACTGTGGGTTGGCATCGCGAAGACGCTTGAGGGCGTCCACCCAGTTCATGAAGCGGGGATCCGAGACCGGCCCGATCGTGTTGGCGTAACGCAATCCCGACGGCAGGTAGTACCAGGTCAGCGGTACCTGCTCAGGCTGACCCTCGATCACGAGGTCCCCCGCGTGCAGCCGCGGCGTCATCTCGCCGCCGATGTCGCGCATATCGCTCTTGTACTGCGGGGTGAACGACGCGGGATTGGAGAGGAACAGCACTGTCGCCGCGATCGCGACGATCCCGACGATCCCCGCTCGCGAGCACCCGAACGCGGCGATCAGCAGCAAGGCTCCGAGGATCGGGGCAAAGTAGCGAGAGACCCAGGCGGGCGTGATCTGGGAGGCGAGCCAAGCGAGCAGCAGGGTCGCGAACGGCAACGCGATCAGCGCCCACAGCGCGGTCGCTTCGCGCGTGCGCCGCATGCCCCGGGTGCCGAGTTCCGTCAATCCGATCACCGCGGCGATCAGCAGGGCCACCGTCACGCGGTCGCCGCCGAGCAGGTCGCGGGAGAGCTGGACGGGTGCGCCAAAGCGCGGCGAGGAGTCCCACGGCGCCGCGGTGTGCCGGGCCTGCCAGATGAAGTTGGGAAGCCACGGCAGGAACAGGATCCCCGCGCCGATGAACGCGAACAGGGCATCTCGCACCAGCCCCCGCCGGTCTTCGCTGACCAGGTAAACGGGAATCAGCGCCAGCAGCGCTCCGAGCCCGAAGAAGATCCCCCAGGCGTGCGTGTACAGCATCAACGCCTGGCAGACCGCGAACAGAATCAGGTACTTGCGGCGCCGGAAGACGAACGCGTGCAGGAAGGCGGCGGTGGCGAGCAGCCCGAGCAGTCCCATCAACGCGTACATCCGCGTTTCCTGGCTGTAGTCGGTCAGGAACGAGCTGAACGCGAACAGGATCGCCGCCATCACCCCGGCCCGCTTGCCGAACAGGCTCCAACCGGCCCACATTCCGACCGGGATCGTCAACAGCCCGAACAGCAGCGACATCGCGTGGGTGGCCGACTCGCTCGAGCCGAAGATGCTCATCCAGACGTGTAGCAGCAGGTAGTACAGCGGCGGCGAGCCGTCGTGGCGCAGGACTCCCGGGATCGCGCTCAGCGAGTGCGATGCGATGCCGACCGACAGCGCCTCGTCCATCCAGAACTGGCCGCTGATGTAACGCGTCCGCATGTAGGCGGAGATCCCCATCAGCACGATCAGCACCGCGCCCATACTTGCCCAGGTCGGGATCCGATCCAGCCAGTCGGGCGTGCGCACGTCGAAGCGTCGCGCGGTCTCGCGAGCGGTGTGGCGAGGTGGGGTTGCGACGGCCATCAGAGGCGCACCTTACCTGTGCAGCTGGCGAACACCCTGAACGTTCGCACCCGCGCGACCAACTGGTAGTGGACGCTCGGCCAGGTGTGCACGACCGGCAGCAGCGAAGTATTCCGCTGGGAGCGCGTCTGGAAGATCACGTTCGGCGCCGGTGGGGCGGGAGAACCGGTAGCCGGCGGCGACTGGACCTGCAAGGTATGGACGCCCAGGTCCCAGGCCAGCATCGGGACCTGGAAGCCCTCGGTCATGACCGTCCCGCAGCGAAGCACCTTCTTGGCGCCACCCAACTCGCTGACGGCCTTGGATGCATCCTCGCGGAGGTGGGCTTGATAGACCAGCGCTCGATGAGTCGCCTGGACGTCGGTCACGTTGTTCCCGACCCACGGCGGCACCGCAAGGAACGCCACGACCGCGGCCAGCACGCCGACGACGGTTGCGAGCGCACTCGTCGCGAGCCGGCGCGTAGAGCTCGTGCGCCGGCCGAGCCGCCGCACGAGACTCGCGATCGCACCGGCTGCCCATCCCCATCCGACGGCGCCCGTGATCGAGACCAGGGCGACGCCGAGCACCAGGTAGCGGTCGTTGCCGGAGAACCCGGCCTGGGTCTCGAGCGCGATCCCGATCCACCAGCCGAAGCCCACCGCGCCGGTGGCCAGCACCCCGGCGAGACCGCGAACGTAGGTGGGCGGCGAGGAGCTCCGCCACCACGAGCTCCGCAGGCGCGACAGCTCGAACGCCGCGACGGCCATGGCCACGATCCCGGCGAACTTGATGCGGTTCAGGACGGTAGGCCACGCGTGGTCCTTGAATTCGCTGCAGAAGGGGCACGATGCGAACGCCGCGCTGTTGGACCGGGGGTTGTGGGCGCGCGTCACGCCGCGGAAGAGGTGGCCGGAGCCCCAATACTCGGGCAGGAACCAGAGCACCGGGATCAACACGAACAGCGCCGCCACAAGCTTGCGCGCCCCGGGATCCTTCCAGCAGAGATAGAGGCCGTAGGGCCCCCACAGGAGCCACAGCTCGGGACGATCGAGGGCCGCCGCAAAGCCGATCACGAACGCCTGCCGGCGAGCGCCGTCGAAGTGGCGGTCGATGGCGATCAGCACGAGCGCGGTCATCAACCCCTCCGAGTAGCCGAGCGCGTTGTCGCTGATGAACCCGCGCGAGTTCACGAGGCTGGCGGCGGCCAGGAGCCCGGCGAGCAGCGCGGGCAGCGCGGCGGCGACCCGAGCGGCGCGGGTGGCGCCGGGCGGCGGCGGCAGCACCTGCTGGGTCAGGCGCCAAGCGATCTTGAACGTCATCGCGAACGCCATCAGCGCTCCGGCGCGGGCGACGATCAGCCATAGGTCGGGCTGCGCCTTGCCGAACAGCGAGAAGACGGTCGTGAAGATGACCGTCAGCGGTTTCCAGGTCGGACCGCCGGTGGTTTGCAGGTTGATGTGAATGATCTCGCGGCCCCAGACGAGCCACGCCCACGGGTCATAGCTCGGCGTGGAGGGGATCAGCAGCGAGAACGCCGCGATCAGCAGGGCTCCCGCCGCGAGCGCCAGGTACAGCCGACCGCCTCCCAGGCGTTGGGTCAGTGAGGCCTGCCGCGGTCTCGAGGGGTTCGTAGCGGCCGGCGCGGTCAGCTCTGCAGTGGGAACAGACACGGGCTGTAAGCGGTCTCTCCTGCCGCGTTCGCACGCCGGGGCGCGATCTGCGACAGACGCACACGAGCCCGCGCACCGAGCGCGGGCATCGCGGCCAGATTGTAAAGCCCCGGCGGCTGTACCGGGCTCAGCCGTCCGCAACGCGCGACTTGAGCGCGACAATCCGCCTGTAGGCGGCTTCGGCGTCGCCCCGCGCGATGCTTCCGCTGCTGAGCGCCTGCCGGAGCGCGGACAGCACTCCCGCTGCCGAGTCGGTGTACAGGAGCATGTCCGCTCC
Organism: uncultured Solirubrobacterales bacterium; assembly: GCA_963837385.1. Taxonomy (GTDB): domain Bacteria; phylum Actinomycetota; class Thermoleophilia; order Solirubrobacterales; family Solirubrobacteraceae; genus Palsa-465. The sequence goes on along the minus strand of CAWIMZ010000013.1, from coordinate 257,592 downwards.
GGCCTGCGCCGCGAGCACTCCCGCGGTGATCTCGTCGTGGCCGGTCGACGCGCCGAGCGAATCGGTGATCGTCACGCCGCCGAACTTCAGCCGGCCGCGCAGCAAGCCGCTGACGATCGGCTGAGAGAGCGCGGCCGGGGTACCCGAAGGGTCGTAGGCCGCAAAGCCCGCGATCGAGAGCATCACGGCGTCGAGGCCGCGGGGGATCAGCGCTTCGTAGGGCGCGAGTGCGCTCGCGAGCTGGGGCGTGGTCGGATGGAGCTCATCCAACTGGTCGTCGGTGTCGACGCCGGCGGAGCCCAGCCCGGGGAAGTGCTTGCCCGTCGCGGCGACCCGGGCCGCCTGAATGCCGAGTGCGAACTGGGTGGCGTACTGCGCGACGGCGGCTGAACTGAAAGAGAAGGCGCGACCCTGGCGCGAGATGAACGCGCCTGTGAACGTCGGGACGTCGAGTACCGGCGCGAGGTCCATGTTCACGCCAACTGCCTTGAGGTACCGGCCGGTCGCCTGCCCCTGTCGAAAAGCGACGGCGGCGCTTGCGGTGGCGGCGATCTGAGGCGGAGAGAGGCTCGGCGGCCCGGAGGCGAAGCGCCTGACCTGACCGCCTTCCTGATCGACAGCAATCAACAGCGGCGGGTTCCCGCCCCGATGTGCGGCGCGCTGCAGGGCAGCAGTCAACGCGCCCACCTGTGCCGGGCTGACGATGTTGCGCGAGAACAGGATCACGGCGCCGACACGGCCCTCGCGGACTCGCGCGAGCAGCCCGGGATCCGCCTGGGTGCCGTCGATGCCGACCATGATCCGCTGCCCCAGGAGCTTCGTCGAGGAGCTGGGGACGGGGGTCGCGGCTGAGGCGGCTGGGCCCCTGGCTCGATGTTCGGTCGTGGCCGCGCGATGCGATGCCGCCCCGCATCCGACACCACCCCCGAGAGCGAGTGCCACCACGGTGCACGCGCGGAGCAGCAGCCCTATCCCGAGACTCCCTTCGCGACGCATGTCTCGATCTTCCCGAGCTCGGAATCCGAGGCCTGGTTGGGAAACAGCAGGGCGCTGCCGATCACCTCAGCGCTCTGCGCCCATCTCAAGCCCTGGATCTGGTCAGCCTGCGCGGTGCCCGGTGTCGGCGTGAACAGCACCGTCGGGCCCGCGGGCCACACCCCGACCTGAAGCTTGTTCGCGCCGATCTCGGTCACAGGCAGGTCCTTCTGTCGGAGGCATTCGACGTGGTTGTTCTTGGTGGTTCGGGGATCGTCGATCTTGCCGCGGCTCACCGGCGTCCATGAGGCGCTGGTCGGCTTGACGGTGATACTTCCGCAGGCCGACAGGGCAATCGCGACGAGGCCCGAGGCGACCACGAGCTTCGCGGAAGGCATGCGGAAAGAGGGTAGAGGATGATCCACGGCGGTGATCGAGTTTGCCGCCTTGACCGGACCGTTCCCCAAGCTGGGCGTGGTCGTCGTCGCGTGCGCAGCGGCGGCGGCGGTGCTGGCGAGGGGAGCGCGGCCCCGGGCACTGGCGATCCTGCTCGCGCTCGTCCTCGCCCCGGTGCTGCTGCTCGCGGACATCTGGCACTCGCCGCAGCTGTCTGTCGTGCACCGCCATCCGCTGGTGGCGGCCGTTGGCGCGATCCTCGCGCTGGGGCTGGTCGGGCTGCTGGCGGTGCTGATTGGACGGCGCCCGGCTCTGTTCGGGGCGCTGGCGATCGTCGCGCTTCCGTTCCGCGTCCCGATCGAGGCGGGCGGGACGACCGCGAACCTGCTCGTCCCGCTCTACCTGGTGGTCGCTGCCGGATCGCTGGCGTTCGTCGTGCCCGCGCTCCGGGGCACCGATCGATTCGATCCTGGCGCGGAGGGTGCCGGCGCCGCGCGGTGGGTCGAGCGCCTGCTGGCGCTCTGCATCGTCCTGTACGGCCTCCAGGCGATCTACTCCAGTGACTTCGAGAAGGCGCTGCAGCAGATGGTCTTCTTCTATGTGCCGTTCGCGCTGCTGTTCTGCTTGCTGCGAACGATGGCGTGGACGCGGGCGCAGCTGCGGATCTGTCTGCAGCTCGTGGTCGGCCTAGCCGTGTTGTTCGCCGCCGTCGGGTTCGCCGAGTACGCGACCAAGTCCGTGTTCTTGAACTCCAAGCTGATCGCGGCCAACAACGTCCACACCTACTTCACGGTCAACTCCGTTTTCTTCGACCCTGACATTTTCGGACGGTTCCTCGCACTGGTGATGATCTTGCTGGCGGCGGTGCTGCTCCACTCCCGCCGCCAGCGTGAGCAGGTGCAGGCGACGGTCGTCCTGGCGATCTTGTGGGGAGGTCTCGTGCTGACCCTCTCGCGCTCGAGTCTCGGCGCGCTGCTGGTGGGGCTGGCGACCCTGGCCGCGCTGCGCTGGGATGTCTCGCGGGCGATCGTCGCCGCGGTGGCCGTGGTCGCGCTGGGGGCCGCCTTCATCGCGGTCTCGCCGAACACGTTCGGACTCAACCAGGGGCTGAACGGCGCCTCGGCCGGCCGTGCAGGCCTCGTCAGCGGGGGCATCGACCTGTTCGGGCAGCGGCCTCTGTGGGGCTACGGCTCGGGGTCGTTCGTCGCGGAGTACCGCACGCATCACCCGGGAACGTCGACGACGCTCGCGGCATCGCACACGATCGCGATCACGATCGCCGCTGAGCAAGGCCTGCTCGGCGAGCTCGAATACATCGCGCTCGTCCTGGTCGCCGCCTTCACGCTGCTGCGCGGGAGCCGCGCTGACCCCGCTCGCGCCGCGATCGCCGCCGCGTTCCTGGCACTCGTGTTCCATTCGGAGTTGTACGCGGACTTCCTCGAGGATCCGGTCACCTGGACGCTGCTCGGGATCGGGACGGCGCTGGCGATCGGGCGGCGATCGGGCGGCGAGCGGCCGGGAGCTCGCGCCGCGGAGCTCTCACCCGTCCCGGCGTCCTCGCGAGCCTGAGCTCACGCCGGCGTCGGCACGCCCGTCAGCTCGTCGGCGATTCGCGCCGACGGTAGCCGGGCCTGCGCCTCGTCCAGGAGCGCCTCGGTGCTCGCCTCAAACGGGGGCAGATGAATCAGCAACAGTTGCTCGACATCGGCGTCCATCGCGACTTGCCCGGCCTGCGCAGCCGAGGAGTGGATCTCGGGATTGCGGGGCTGTGCGGTCGTGCACCAGGCCTCGTGCGCGAGCAGCTTGCAGCCCGCCGCGAAGGCGCTCGAACTCGGGTCGTAGGCCGTGTCGGTGACCCACGCGAGGCAGTCGCCGAACCGCAGGGCGACCGAGGGCGCCGAATGGCGGTCCTGGCGCCTGGTGTCGATCCGGACCCCGGCAAGCTCGAGCTCGCCGCTGGGCAGGTCGCGGACCGCGATGTCCTGCGCGTCCAGGGGGACCGGATGGAATGGCTCGTGCGAGACCTGATCGAGCAGGTCCTCGGTGGAGCTGTCGTACAGCAGGCGGCCCGGGCCCCAGATGGTCGTCTGCTCGCAGATCACGAACGCCGGTAGGTACGCGAGGCCCGCCACGTGATCGAGGTGAAAGTGCGTCAGCAAGATGTCGAGCTGGACGACGCCGTCGAGCAGATCGGGTCGTTCGGCGAGCCTTCCGACCCCCGTGCCGGCGTCGATCATGATCGCCGCATCCCCCTCCCGCAGCAGGGCGCAGGCGGTGTGCCGGCCGAACGCCGGAAACCAGCCCCCTCCTCCCAAGATCGTGAGCATCTGTCGTAACTATGAACGGTCGGCGGAACTCAGTGCTACCCGCCGTAAGTCCGTCCCATTCGAAATGTCCCTGGCGGCGCCTGGCTTCGTCCTCGTCGGCTCGCGCAGCGCTGCTGCGCGTCGCCTCCCGCGTCCTCGCCAGTCATCCGCCAGGAACGTTTCTCGGTGGGACTGAATTTACGGCGCGCAGCACTCAGGCTGCGACGAAAGTCACAGGTTCGTCGGCTTGCCGACATCGCGCGCCGCCAGGGCAAGGCGAAGCAGCAAGCCGTGCAGTTGCTCACGCTCGTCAGGCGTGAGCGGTGCCAGCAGGTCGTCCTGAGCTCTCCGTGCCAGCTCCCGCCCGCGTGCCAGCGTCGCTCGGCCGCTGTCGGTGACGTGCAGCGCATGCGCGCGCCGGTCGGTGGGGTGGGGTCGGCGCTCGACCAGGCCCTTGGCCTCGAGCTCGTCGATCGTCGCGACCATCGAGCTTGGGTCCATTCCGACCGACTTGCAGAGTGAGCCCTGGGTGGTCGGGCCCTCCGCGTCGAGCACGTTCAACGCCCCCCACATCCGAGTCGTCAACTCGAGCTGCTCGAGCCGCTCGGCGAACCTCTTCTGGGCAACCATGCCAACCCGACTGATCAGAAAGCCCGTGTGCCGAAGCAGCGCTTCGTGGAGTCTGGGCGGGATTGCCGGAATCTCCTTCATGCCTTAACAAGTGTAGCGGCGAACGTTGGCGACGAAAAATTGTTTGTGATACACATCTTGCGTCCCACAAACATTTTCGGGATCCGCTGCCGATGATCGATGCGTTTCCGGTCGCCGACGCATCGACAGCCGCTGGCATCCTGCTCGACGGCCACCGTGATCCGGGCGATGCTCGTGCCCGCGATCGTGTCGCTCTTCGGACGCTGGAACTGGTGGCTGCCCGAGCGTCGCGCGCGCGAGCTGCGAGTCGAGCCGTCGGCGTCGCCGGCAACCGAGGGCGCGGTTCGGCGCTAGCCGCGCTCCGATCGGGTAGAGCCCGGACATGGCGACGTGGCGATCGTCGGTGCTCGCGACCACGACAGCATCCGCGGGCACCTCGCGGGCCGCCTGAGAGCCGCTCGGAAACGCCCTCGAGCAGGTGCGCGCCGGAAGCCCTCAAGACGCGGCGCGAGGGGTTTCATTTCGCGTTCGAACTGGGTAGGATCCGGCCCTCGTGACGTGGGGATTCTTGTGGTTGATGCTGGCGCTGAAGATTCCGTTGATCGGGCTGATCGGCATCGTCTGGTGGGCGATCAAGCAGGAGCCTGAGGAGACGCCCTCGTCAGATGACGACGGCGGCGTCAAGCGCACCCGTCCCCACCCGCCGAAGCCGTTCCCGCGCCGGCCCCGCCGCGGCCCGCACGGCGACCCGGCACCGCTTCCGCCCGCCCGGGTTCGGACGACCCGGGCGCGAGCGCGGACCTTCGGCCACTGAGCGCCGGGCCGCGACCCCTGCCCGACCCCACTGCGGGTCTGGTTCCGGTCCGCCGGCGCTGCGGGTCTGGTTCCGGTCCGCCGGCGCTGCGGGTCTGGTTCCGGTCCGCCGGCGCTGCCAGACTTCCGCCGATGAGTGGTCCACTCGCCTCGGTGCTCTCCGATGGCACGATCCTCCGTCTGGTCGATGAGGGACGGATCCGGATCGACCCTTGGGATCCAGAGCTCGTGCAGCCGGCGAGCGTCGACCTGCGCCTCGGGGACTCGTTCCGCGTGTTTCACAACCATCGTGCGTCGGCGATCGATCTGCGCAGGCCGCCGGACAATCTGACCGAGGAGGTCGTCGTCCCCGCTGAGGACTCGTTCGTGATCCACCCCGGCGAGTTCTGCCTGGGACGGACGCTCGAATGGGTGGAGTTGCCCGATGACGTCGTCGCGCGGATCGAAGGGAAGTCGAGCCTGGGTCGTCTCGGCCTGATCGTCCACGCCACCGCGGGCTTCTGCGACCCAGGCTGGAAGGGGACGTTGACCCTCGAGCTGAACAACTTGACGAGGGTGCCGATCAAGCTGTACCCCGGTCTGCTGATCGCGCAGCTGTCGTTCATGACGCTTGACGCGCCGGCCCTGCGCCCCTATGGAAGCCCCGATCTCGGCAGTCACTACCAGGGCCAGCGCGCCGCGACCGAGAGCCGTTACGAAGGCGCGCCGGGCAGCCCGGGATGAGGTAGGCTGGCGGCCGTGCTGGGCACCGTGATCGCCGCCGCCGGGCCTTCCAAGGTTCCGTTCTACATCGCCGGTGGCGTGCTGGTCATTTGGGCCATCGTGCTCGCGGGGCTCGGGCTGTCCCGGCCGAGCTTCCCATTCGACGAGCGCGGCGCGCGTGGCGTGATGTCGGTCAGCTTCGTGCTCGTCGTCGTGACGCTCGCAGCGGCGATCATCACCGAATAGCCCGCCCAACGCGGCGGCCACCGGCAGTGACGCTCCTTTCCGCCGAGCACTCCTGGGTACTAAAGTGATCGTGTGGTTGTCCGCTTGCTCTCGAGCTGGACGGCCGACCGGCTACCGCAAGAGGAGTGCCATGACCACCGAAACTCAGCAACCGGATGGCGCCGGCGTACGCGCGGCGCAGGAAACGCTTACCGTCACCGACAACCGAACCGGTAAGCGGTACGAGCTCCCGATCGAGGACGGGACGATCCGTGCGACGGAGCTGCGCAAGATCAAGACTCACGACGACGACTTCGGCCTGATGACCTACGACCCGGCCTACATGGCGACGGCGTCGTGTCGCTCGGCAATCACCTTCATCGACGGCGACAAGGGGATTCTCGAGTACCGGGGCTACCCGATCGAGCAGCTGGCGGAGAAGTCGAGCTACCTGGAGGTCGCCTACCTGCTCGTGCACGGCGAGCTGCCAAACCACCATCAGCTCGACGACTGGACGCACGAGATCACGATCCACACCTTCGTGCACGAGAACATCAAGGAGTTCATGCAGGGCTTTCGCTACGACGCCCACCCGATGGGGATGTTGCTCGCGTCGGTCGGCGCGCTGTCGACGTTCTATCCCGAGGCGGCGGCGATCAAGGATGAGGAGATGCGCTACCTGCAGATCATCCGCCTGCTCGCGAAGATGCCGACGCTGGCGGCGTTCTCATTCCGCCACAACCAGGGCAAGCCGTATGTCTATCCCGACAACGACTTGTGCTACCCGGGGAACTTCCTCTCGATGATCTACAAGATGACCGAGCTCAAGTACGAGCCGGATCCGCGGCTCGAGCACGCGCTCGACGTGTTGTTCATCCTCCACGCCGATCATGAGCAGAACTGCTCGACGAGTGCGGTTCGCAGCGTCGGCTCCTCACAGGTGGACCCCTACTCCGCCGTGGCAGCCGGGGTGGCGGCGCTTTACGGGCCTCTGCACGGTGGTGCGAACGAGGCGGTCCTGCGGATGCTCCGCCGGATCGAGACCAAGGAGAACATTCCCGACTTCATCACGGGTGTGAAGAACGGCGATCAGAGGCTGATGGGCTTCGGCCACCGCGTGTACAAGAACTTCGATCCTCGGGCGAAGATCATCAAGAAGGCCTGCGAGGAAGTGTTCGAGGTCACGGGCAAGAACCCGCTGCTCGACATCGCAACCGAGCTCGAGCAGATCGCCCTCGAGGACGACTACTTCATCTCGCGCAAGCTCTATCCGAACGTCGACTTCTACTCCGGGTTGATCTACGAAGCGCTCGGCATGCCGGTGGAGATGTTCCCGGTCCTGTTTGCGATCGGGCGCACCAGCGGCTGGATCTCGCAGTGGCTCGAGATGATCGACGACTCCGAGCAGAAGATCGCTCGGCCACGCCAGATCTACACCGGCAGCCGCGGGCTCGATTACGTGCCGATCGAGCAGCGCTAGAGCCTCAGCGCACAGTGGTCACAGTGCGCCAGAGCCTTTAGCGCACTGTGACCAGCCGAAGCCTGCTGATCGGGCGCCGGTATCCTCGCCCGATGAGCCAGTCGCCGGATGACCGGAGCTCCGCCTACAGCTCGACCGGCGTGGACTACGACGCGCTCGACGCCGGTAAGCGAGCTGCGCTGAGCGAAGCGCTGGCGACGTCGGTTCACCTGGGGGCCCATGGCGGGCGGGCAGTCGATCAGTCGCGGGGGGAGCCTGCGTTCGTGTTCGAGCTCGCCGGCCGGACGTTCGCGTTCGTACTCGAGGGTCTTGGAACCAAGTCGATTGTCGCGCGCCAGCTCGAGGACCGGCTCGGCGCGCACGGATACCGCAATGTCGCCTACGACACGGTCGCAGCGATCGTCAACGATCTCTGCTGCGTCGGCGCGCTCCCGCTGGTCGTGAACGCGTACTTCGCGACTGGCTCATCGAAGTGGTACGAGCATCGGGAGCGGCACGCTGCGCTGCTCGCCGGCTGGCGGCAGGGCTGTGACGATGCGGGCGCGGTGTGGGGAGGCGGCGAATCTCCCTCGCTGCCCGAGCTCGTCGAGCGCTCGGAGATCGAGCTTGCCGGATCCGCAGTCGGGCTGATCCCGCCGAGACGACGTCCGATCCTGGGCGCCGAGCTCGAGGCCGGAGACGAGCTCGTATTCGTGGAGAGCAGTGGCCTGCACGCGAATGGAGCCTCGCTCGCGCGGATGGTGGCCCGCGAGCTCGCCGAGGGCTACGGCACCCGATTGCCGAGTGGACGAACGTTCGGTGAGGGGCTCCTTGATCCGAGTGTCATCTACGTGCCACTCGTTCGCGCCCTGCTCGAAAGCGATCTGCCAGTCCATTACCTGAGCCATATCACCGGCCACGGCCTCCTGAAGCTGATGCGACCGCGCCGGGAGCTGACCTACCGTGTCCACTCACTGCCCGACGTTCCGGAGGTGCTCAGCTTCGTCGCGGAGCGGGCGGCGATGTCGACAGCCGCCGCCTACTCGACCTTCAACATGGGTTGCGGCTTCGTGGTCTACTGCGGGGAGGGATGCGGTGAGCAGGTCGTGCAGCTCGCATCGGAGCTCGGTCTCTCCGCGCTCGTCGCCGGCGTCGTCGAGGACGGCCCACGAAGGGTGATCCTGAGTGAGCTCGAAGTCGTGTTCGAGAGCGACGATTTGAATCTGATCCCGCGCGGCGCTGCGTAGCCTCACGGTCGCGCCGTGGCGTGGCAGCTCACAGTCCGCACCGGGCCACGGGTCGAGCGCCAACGCTTCGACGAGATCGACGCGGCGCTGGCTGCGCTCGAAGCTCGCGGCCACGAACTGGCTCGGGACCTGCCGCGCACGCCGGTCGACGCGAAGTTCAAGCGCTTTGAGCCGATTCAGCAGGTCGCGGCCAGGCTCGAGCTCGCGGGACCCGAGCGCCTGCTCGCCAGCGTGCGCGGCGGCGTCGACGTTCGCGGAGACGGGTCGATCGAGGCGTATGTGGGGCGGCTGCGGCGCGAAGTCGTGCAGCCGCGCAAAGGGGAGAGCGCCTACGAGGCGCTCCGCCGCGCGCTTGTCAGGTCGTAATGCTTGTCAGGTCGTAATGGGTCACGTGCGCAACGGCCGGCTACAGCACCAGGGTCGCGCCGTGGCGCCGCAGCCAGCGGGCCTGCTCGCGGTACTCAGGGCAACGTTCGCGCAGCAGCGCCCAGAACCGGGGCGAGTGATCCATCACCACGAGATGACAGACCTCGTGCCAGACGACGTAGTTCAGCACGGACTCGGGCGCCAGCAGCAGCCGCCAGTTGAAGCTCATCGCGCCGCTCGCGGAGCAGCTGGCCCACCGGGTCCGCTGACCGCGGATCGTGAGCGCCGAGTACGAGCTGCCCGCCAGCGTGCAGGCCTGGTCCAGTCGTTGTCCGATCTCGCCTCGGGCGGCTCTCCGATACCAGCGCTCGAGCGCGAGCGTCCGCGTCTCCCCCGCCGGTACAAGTAGCTCGTTGCCGGCGCGGTGAACCCGGGTCCGCCCGGGCTCATCGACCAACCGCAGCAGTTGCCCGACGTAGGGCACCGAATCACCGCGCGCCGCGACCGCGTCGCGTGCGCTGGCAACCTCCTGGATGCGCCGCTCGATCCATGGGCGGAGCTCACGGATCGCCGCGGCTGCCTCTCGCTCGGCGGCGCGGCGGGGCAGCACGACCTCGACGCCCCGGGCCGGATCGACGGTGACGCGCACGCGTCTCGCGCGCTCGGAGCGGCGGATGCGGTAAGAGATATCCACGGCGCGAGAGAGTACGGTGCCATGCCGACGTGCCCGCGTTTCCCGATCTTCCCCAGCCCTTGAGCGATGGCGCCGTGGAGCTGCGGCTTTACGCCGAGCGCGACATCCCGGAGATCCTGATCGCATACCAGGATGATCCGCAACTGCACGTGCGGATTGGCGAGGCGCGCCCGCCGAGCGGCGCCGAGCTCGGTCGCCGCGCGGAGCGAGCCGAGGCCGAGCGGGTCGCGGGCACGCAGCTGCGGCTGACGGTCCTCGAGCCGAGCTCTGACGTCTGCCGCGGCCAGCTCAGCGTGCACGGCGTCGACTGGGATCACGCTCGCGCCGAGCTGGGAATCTGGCTCGCCCCGCAGGTCCGAGGGCGGCGGATGGCAAGCGTGGCGCTGCGGCTCGCCAGCGGGTGGTTGCTTGGTAGCGCGGGGTTGGAGCGCCTGCAGGTGCTGACCGAGCCCGGCAACGAGGCGATGATCGGTGCTGCCCGGGCTGCGGGATTCCTCTACGAGGGACTGCTGCGCGGATATACGCGCGAGCATGGTGAGCGTGTCGACAACGCGGTCTTGGCGCGGGTGCGAGCCGATCTGACGGGCTGATGGAGCACTGGCGCGTAAAGCTTCCGTCCGGTGTTCGCTCGCCGTTCGAGGTGTACGTCAACGGCGTGCGCCAGGAGCTCGGCGTCGACTACCGGATATCCGAGGGGGACCTGCTGTTCGGGCGGGAGCTCGTCCGGCAGAAGCTCGGGCCGTGGGCATGGTTTCTCGGCTTCTGGGGGATTGGGACCTACAAGCGCAACGACGAGATCGACATTCGCTATGAAGCGGGAGGACGGCCGATGGTCGCCCACGCACTCGAGATCATCCCGCCGTCCGGACGACCTCGCGCCTGACCCACGGGCGCAGCAGCTTCAGCGCCGACAGGATCGCGCGCGTCGCCGGAGAGCGGTTCAGCGTGTAGAAGTGGATCCCGGGAGCCCCACGCGCCAGCAGCTCGGCGCACTGCAGCGTCGCGTAGGAGACGCCGAGCTGGAGCACAGCATCAAGGTCGCCGGCCCGCCATTCGAGCGCCTCGAGCAGCGCTTCCGGGATCGTGGCGCCGCACATCCCGGTGATCGTCTTGATCTGCGACACGTCGGTGATCGGCATGATCCCCGGCAGGATCGGGACCTCGACTCCGTAGCCCCGCGCCTCGTCGACGAAGCTGAAGTAGAGCTCGTTGTCGAAGAACAGCTGCGTGATCAGAAACGAGACGCCGGCGTCGACCTTCTCCTTCAGGAAGCGCAGGTCATGAGCGAGGTCGGGAGCCTCGGGGTGAATCTCCGGGAAGCAGGCCGCGCCGACGCTGAACGGGTGCTCGGCGCGGATCAGCGAGACCAGCTCGGTCGAGTAGCGCAGGCCGCCCGGATGGGGCTTCCAGTCAGCCTCGCCGCGAGGAGGATCGCCGCGGAGCGCGAGCACGTTATCGATCCCCGCCCCGGCGATCCCGTCGAGGACGCCGCGCAGCTCCTCGCGGGTGGCGCCCACGCAGCTGAGGTGGGCCATCGCCTCGATCCCAACCTGCTGCTTGAGCCACTTGGTGACCTCGAGCGTGCGGTTCCGGCTGGAGCCGCCGGCACCGTAGGTGACCGAAGCGAAATCCGGCTCCAGCTCGGCGAGCGACTCGAGCGTCGCGCGCAGATTGCGTTCCCCCTCGTCGGTCTTGGGGGGAAAGAACTCGAACGAGAAGACGGGCTGCTCCCTGGCGGTGATGATCTCGTCGATCCGCACGCGGGCGTCACTGTACCAACATTGACACGAGCGTGTCAAGGTTGGGCCTGGGGGTTGTGGGCGACCGCGCCAGGGGGCCTGCCCGGAGCGACCGTCCCCTACTTTCGCTCCCAGCGCTCCCGTCCCTCGTCCGATCCGCGGGTTACGTGCCCTTGGCCTCCAGGTGCCGCAGGTAGCAGAGCGTCTCGGACAAGAACCACGACGCGTTGGTCTCGGTCACCGGCTCGCCGTGGACGATCGGCGCGATCTCGAGCGCTGTCGCGGGCGCCGGCGCCGAGCGCGCCCAGGACCGCTTCGAGCCGCTCAGCGACCAGCTTGCGGTTGCCCTCGACGTGCCCGTGGAAATCAATGAACGGCTTTCCGTGCCCCGAGAGGCACAGCCTCACGTCCAGTTCGTCGACGACCGAGAGCGAGTGCAGGAACTCACCGACCGGGTCGTGCGTCCAGCCGTAGTCGTAGTAGAGCGAGATCCGGCCGAGGACGTGATCCCCGGAGATCAGCAGCCGTCGCTCCCGCTGGTACAGGCACACGTGCGAGGGGGCGTGGCCCGGGGTCTCATAGACCGTCCAGGTGCCCAGGTCGGTTTCGATCTCGACCCCGGGAACGAGCGGCCGGTCGGGTTCGATCGCGCGGGCGATGCCCGACGGGATCTCCTTTGCTCGCTCGGTGTAGTCGCGCAGCGCCCGCTCGGGGACCCCGCTCTGGCGGCCGATCTCGAGCCGACGCTCGATCGCCTGCCGCGGGTCGCCCACGGCGCGGCTCCCGTGATCGTGGTTGGGGTGCATCAGGAACTCACAGCCGACTCGGTCGTGAATCGTCGCGGCCTGGCCCCAGTGATCGGAGTGGGCATGCGTGCAGGCGAGCAGCCGGATGTTCTCGACGCGGAGGTTCACCTGATGCAGCGCGAGCTCGAGCTGCGCCATCGACCCGGGCTCGTGCATTCCCGTGTCGACCAGCACCACGCCCGAGCCGGCCGCGATCGCCCACACGTTGCAGTGCGGCACGCCCGGCCAGGGAAGCGGCAGCCGCAGGCGCCAGAGTCCCGGAAGAACCCGCTCGCCTCGCCCAAGCGCTCGGCGCTGAGACCGCTCGGCCATCGCCCGCACGATATTGACGGCGCGTAGACTGCGCGGCTCCGATGGCCACCACCGCCGAGATCGCCAAGCGATATTTCGACGCGCTCGCCCGGCACGACCTCGACGCCGCCGTCGCCTTGTGCACCGGGAACGTGCGGGAGCAGCTCGAGCTCGCCGCGTCCGCCCCGCTTTGAGCCGTGGGACGTCGAAACAGGCAGCGTGAGCGAATCGTGGCCCGGGTCAGCGAGTATCGCGACCTGGACGGCAACGCGCTGAAGCTGCGCAGTTCGCTCTCCGCCGGCTCGCGACGAGAATATGCAGTCGTGATCGCGGGTGGGATCGAGCGCGAGGACGCCTGGCAGCGGGGAGTCGAGTTCCTGTTTGAGCGCCTGGCCGTGTCGTGGTCGATCGAGGGACTCGAGATCGACCGTCAGAAGGAGCTGCTCGGCCGCTACCGGCTCGCTTCCGGCGAGGAGCGCAGGTTCGTCCGGGACTCGTTACGCGAGCACGTGAACGAGCACTTTCCGGAGTTGCAGGCGCCATGATCGATCCGGACGCGTTCGCGGAGCTGCTGTGTGGTTGGTGCATCGACGCTCGAGAGCGCGATCAGGTGCTGATCGCCGTGGGCGTGCATGCGTTGCCGCTCGTGCATGCGCTTCACCGGGCTCTCCTGGAGCGCGACGCCTGGCCACTGCTCCGTGTCGCGCCCGACGAGCTCGCGGAGGGCTTCTACCGCCACGCGCGCGCGACCCACCTCGACTCCTTCCCGCCGCTCGAGCTCACCGAGGCGAAGGCCGCCGACGCGCTGATCTCGATTCAGGCTCCGTCGAACACGCGGGCTCTGGCCGGCGTCGACCCGGCTTTGATCACGCGTGCGGCGCGCGCCCGGCAGCCGCTCCAGGAGGCGCGGCTCGCGCTGCGCTGGTGCGGCACGCAGTGGCCGACGCCGGCGCTCGCGCAGCAGGCGGGGATGGGCGAAGCCGACTACGCCGAGTTCCTGAACGGCGCGCTGTTCCTTGACCAGGACGATCCGGTCGGAGCATGGCGGGAGTTGAGCGCCCGTCAGCAGACGCTCGTCGAGCGCTTGTCGAGTGCTCGCGAGATCCGCATCGAGGCGGAGGGGACCGACCTGCGATTGCACGTCGACGGACGGACGTGGATCAACTCCGACGGCAAGCACAACATGCCGAGCGGTGAGGTGTTCACCGGACCGCTCGAGGACTCCGCTCAGGGCACGATCCGCTTCACGGTTCCCTCGAGCCCGCGTGGGGTGGCCGTCGAGGGCGTGCAGCTGACATTCGTGGACGGCGAGGTGGTGGCCGCATCAGCCGAGCGCGGAGATGAGTACCTCCGCGCGGCACTCGCCACGGACGCCGGCTCGCGATTGCTGGGCGAGCTCGGAATCGGCACCAACCGCGGGATCGACCGTCCGACCGGCTCGATCCTGCTCGACGAGAAGATGGCCGGCACGGTCCATCTGGCCCTCGGGCGCTCGTATCCGGAGACCGGCGGAACGAACGGCTCGGCACTGCACTGGGATTTGATCTGCGACCTGCGCGAGAGAGGATCCTTGAGCGTCGACGGCGAGGCGATCGAGCTCCCCTAGCGCTGCCTAAAGAGCACCGAACGCCGGTGCAGTAGGTTCCGTACCGACATGCGTCGCACCAAGATAGTCGCCACGATCGGCCCTGGCTCGCAGGAGCCCGAGACGCTTGCCCGCATGGTTCAGGCGGGAATGGACGTCGCACGGTTGAACTTCTCCCACGGGAACCGGGAGCTCCACGCCGAGAACGCGGAGCGGATCCGCACGGCTGCCGCCAGCGTGGGGCGTCAGGTCGCGATCCTGCAGGATCTTCCGGGTCCGAAGATCCGCATCGGCGCGGTGCAGGACGGCCTCGCGGAGCTCAAGCCGGGAGATCGGCTGGTGCTCGTCTGCGGCTCGGACGCCGTCGGCAATCGAGCGCCAGATGTCGGTCGCGTGGGGCGGCCTCGCGTCAGCAGTCGATCCCGATGACGTGATCTATCTCGCCGACGGCGCAATTCGCCTGCGTGTCCGGGACGTGCGCGACGGTGATGGTGAGATCGAGACCGCAGTCGAGATCGGCGGGACGGTCGCCTCGCGCCAGGGGCTGAACATTCCGGGCTCGACTCGCGGGCTGCCGGCCGTGCCCGCGGAGGATCTCGACATGCTCCGTTTCGGAGAGTCGATCGGGGTCGACCTGGTGGCGCTGTCGTTCGTCCGCACGGCCGAGGACATCACGAGCGTGCGCCAGCACACCCGATTGCCGCTGATTGCGAAGATCGAGAAGCCCCAGGCCGTCGACGCGGCCGAGGAGATCATCCGCGCGGCCGACTGCGTGATGGTCGCCCGCGGCGACCTCGGGATCGAGCTGCCGATCTATGACGTCCCGATCGTGCAAAAGCACCTGCTGCGGATCGCCGGGCGGCTTGCGCGGCCCTCGATCACCGCGACGCAGATGCTCGACTCGATGGTCTCCTCCTCGCGTCCCACGCGCGCTGAGGTCGCCGACGTCGCTAACGCGATCCTCGATGGCACCGACGCCGTGATGCTCTCTCAGGAGACTGCGGTCGGGGCGTTTCCGGTCGAGGCGATCGAGACGATGGCAGCGGTCGCGGAGCGCACCGAGCGCGACCTGCCCTACCGAACCTGGAACGAGGATCGCGTCAGGCGTGATGCCCGCGATCCGGGGTACACGGTCGCTTACGGCGCCTGCGCCGCTGCCCGCGACCTGCATCTGGCCGCGCTCGTCGTGCCGACGCTCTCCGGCCGCTCCGCCAGGCTGATTTCCGCCCACCGTCCGCAGGTGCCGATCTACGCCCTCTCTCCGGGGAAGGAGACGGTGCGGCGGTGCAGCCTGATGTGGGGTATGCAAGCCGCACCGATGCGCCGCCACGAGATCACCGAGGCGCTGATCGCCGACGCGGCCCGGCGAGTCGTCGAGCTCGGCTGGGTCAAGTCCGGCGCCCGCGTCTGCATCACCGCGGGGCTGCCGAGCGGGAGACCCGGCACGACGAGCCTGATGCAGATCCAGCGGGTATAGCGCGACCCGAGCCGCGCTCAGCGCCGTGGCCGCCGCCGAGCCGGTGCGCGACCTCGCGGCTGGCTGGGTCGCTCGAGCTTCGGCGGAGGGGGGATCGGCCGGACGAGCGGCTCGTCGGGCGTGATCGTGGCGCTCTCGCCGTGATGGGTGATCTCCAGTGGCGAGCCGTCGATCAGCGTGTAGCTCGCCTGATCGTGGGCAACGTCGATCTTCAGCCTCCGTCCCCGGAACATCAACCGGAAGACCAGCCGCGTGATCGCGTCCGGCAGCTGCGGCATGAAGCTGAGCTCGCCATCGTGATCCCGCATCCCACCGAGGCCGTTGACCGCCGCGATCCAGGTTCCGGCGAGCGAAGCGATATGGACGCCGTCACGAGTGTTGTGCTCGAGGTCGTCCAGGTCCATCCGCGCCGCCTCGCCGAAGTAGTCGTAGGCCAGTTCGACGTGGCCGACCTCCGCCGCGATAACCGCTTGCGTGCAGGCCGACAGCGATGAATCGCGGACGGTCAGGCGCTCGTAGTAGGCGAAGTTGCGCGCCTTCTGCTCGGCGGTGAAGGCGTCGCCGCACATGTGCATGGCGAGCACCAGGTCCGCCTGCTTGACGACCTGCTTGCGGTACAGGTCGAAGTAGGGGAAATGCAGCAGCAGCGGGTACTGCTCGGGGGCGGTCGACTCGAACTCCCAGAGCTGGTGCTCCGTAAACGCCTGCGCCTGCGGATGGACCTCCAGAGCCTCGTCGTAGGGAATCAGCATCCGTTCCGCGGCATCGCGCCAGCTGGCGGCCTCTTCGTCATCGACGCCGAGCTCCGCGGCGCGCCTGGGATGCCGCTCGACCGCGTCGGCCGCCGCCCGGAGGTTGCGCTGTGCCATCAGGTTCGTGTAGACGTTGTTGTCGGCGATCGCGCTGTATTCGTCCGGTCCGGTGACGCCGTCGATCCGGAATCGCCCGCCGGCGTCGTGGTGGCCGAGCGAGCGCCACAGTCTCGCGGTCTCAACCACCAGCTCGATGCCGATGTCGTGGTCGAACTGCCGGTCATCGGACGCGCGGTGGTAGCGGATCACCGCATCGGCGATGTCGGCGTTGATGTGGAACGCGGCCGTCCCGGCCGGCCAGTAGCCCGAGCACTCCTCACCGTGGATCGTGCGCCACGGGAAGGCGGCGCCCCGCAGACCGAGTTGCGCAGCCCGATCGCGCGCCAGCGCGAGCGTCTGATGGCGCCAGCGCAGCGCATCGCCGGTGGCGCGCGGGGCGGTATAGGTCAGGACCGGCAGCACGAACGACTCGGTATCCCAGAACGTGTGGCCGTCGTATCCAGGACCGGTCAGTCCCTTCGCCGCGATCGCGCGCTGCTCCCCGCGGGCGCCCGCCTGCAGGACGTTGAACAGCGAGAAGCGGATCGCCTGCTGCAGCTCGGCGTCGCCTTCGAGCTCGACGTCGGCGCGGTCCCAGAAGTCATCGAGATACGCGCGCTGCTGGGCGGCGAGCCCATCCCAGCCGGTGTGCTTGGCGCCCGCCAGCGCGGCCCCCACCTGGTCTCGAACGGCGGGGAGCGAGCGCTCCGCCGACCAGCCGTAGGCGAGGAACTTGATCAGCCGCAGCGGCGTACCGGGTGACGCCTCGGCGGTGATCGTCAGCCGGGCGAGGTCGTCGTAGGCCTCGATCGTGGTCTCGGTTCCCGGCGGACCGTCGATCACGTGGTCCATCGCGGCGCGCCATGCGAAGGCCGCTGAGCCGGGTGCGGTGCACGAGCAGCGCCCGCACATCGGTCGTGTAGACGAACTCCGATTGCAACGGCGCGGCAAGCGCGGCCGTCGCTCGCGGGTCGTCCTCTGCCTCCGGCGGCGACTCGTTCGTCACGAGCTCGGACTGCACGACGACGGGCATCGGCCCGTCGAGCGGCTCGACCTCGTACTGAATCGCCGCGACCGCGCGCTGGGTGAACGACACCATCCGCGTCGAGGAGATCCGGATCAGGCGTCCGGTCGGCGAGATCCACTCGGCCGTGCGGCGCAGCAGGCCGGCGCTCAGGTCCAGCACGCGCTCGTGACTGCGGAGCTCGCCGTAGCGGACGTCGAACGGCTCGTCCTCGACCAGTAGGCGAATGATCTTGCCGTTGGTGACGTTGACGACGGTCTGACCGTCCTCGGGGTAGCCATAGCCGGCCTCCGCGTAGGGAAGCGGCCGCACCTCGTAGAACCCGCCGAGGTAGGTACCCGGCAACCCGTAGGGCTCCCCCTCGTCGAGGTTCGCGCGTAGCCCGATGTGCCCGTTGGCCAGCGCGAAGATCGACTCGGTCTGCGCGAGCAAGTCGATCTGTAGCTCGGTCTCGCGCACCAGCCACGGCTCGACCGAGAACGCGGGGTGGTCGATCACGGCGACCCGAGCAGCTCGGCCAGGTCGCGCACGACCACGTCGGCGCCGTGCGCCTTGAGCGCGTCGGCTTGCCCCACCCGATCGACCCCGACGACGAAGCCAAAGCGCCCGGCGCGCCCGGCCGCGACGCCGGCCAGCGCGTCCTCGAAGACCGCCGCCTCGCGGGGCGGCACGCCGAACGCACGAGCTCCGGCGAGGAACGTGTCCGGCGCCGGCTTTCCCTTCAGGTTCTCGCGCTCGGCGACGACGCCGTCGATGATCTCCTCGAACAGATCCTCGATCCCCGCGGCGGCCAGCACGTCCCGGCAGTTGGTGCTCGACGAGACGACGGCGCGCCTCAGACCCGCCTCCAAGGCGGCCTTCGCATAGCGAACCGATCCCTCGTAGGGCTCTACGCCACGCTCGCGGATCAGCGCCAGCACGATCTCGTTCTTGCGGTTGCCGAGCCCGGCGATCGTCTCTGCCGTCGGTGGATCATCTGGAGTGCCCGGCGGCAGTTCGATCCCGCGCGAGTCCAGGAACGATCGCACTCCCTCATACCGCGGCTTCCCGTCGACGTACTTGTTGTAATCGTCAACCGGGTCGAAGGGGACGAACTCCTCGCCGCGCTGATCGGCGCGCCGGCGAAGGTAGTCGTCGAACATCTGCTTCCAGGCCGCGGCGTGGACCTTGGCAGTCTGAGTCAGGACTCCGTCCAGGTCGAACAAGCACGCGGTTACCCCGTCGGGCAGGCCGAGCACGTCCCTACAGCTCCAGCCTCATTGGCCGCAGGCGCTCTGCCGCCGGCGTCGATGCCAGCGCTGCCAGCCGACGACCGATGATCACCGCCCCCAGTTGATACAGCGCATCGTATCTCGGTTGGACGGCCGCATCGGGCGCAGTTCCGAGGACCATCGTGCGCGGGATCCTAGCGGCCGTCCGTCTACTGGAAGATCTCGGTCGTGCAGTCGCCGCCGGGGAGGTGGATCTCGTGCGGTCGCGCTCCGTCGGCTTGTTCGTGGAAGTCGACGAAGAAGTCGGGATCCAGGGTGTAGCTGCCGTCGGGCTGCCGGTCGAGCTTCGTCAGCCATCCCTCGGGACGGGGTGAACGCCCGAACCCCGGGTAAGGCAATCGAATTCATACAGTATTGCTCGTTTGGCCGGAGCTCTGGGATCGCTCCACGGGTCTCGAGCCTCTTGCGCGCCCACACGCGACGAGTATCCTGCTCGGGCGTGAACCGAGCGCTCGCGGACCGGTTGTGAAAGAGGTAACGCTTTCTCAATCGAACCTGTCGCGAGAGACGGCGTCGTTCTTGGCATGCCTGGCGACAATTCTCGAGCTGCCGCCTGCAGCGCTGCCTGAACTCGCGGCTGATGAGGATCCAGCGATCGGTCGGACCGTGCCCCGCTGGCTCGGGGGACTGGGTGTGGGGATCGCATCGATCGCCGATCCCGCCTCATTTTCATGGCCGGGTCCTTGGATCGCGCGCGTGGACACGGGCCGCAGTGACGGTCGGCGGTCAGTCGTCATGTATGGCGTTCCGTCGGGAGTCGTGTGGGATCCAGACGGTGGTGCAGCGATCGAGAACCGCTCGATCAAGGAAGGCTTTCTGATCGCCGCAGCCGACATCGCGCTCGCCCTCCCTCCGCGGCCGGCAGCGCCGGCGGCCTCCGGCTCGGTCGAGGCGGTCTGTGTGGCCGGCGCAGCGGGCGAGCCGGCGCAATCGGTCGGCGCGGCGCGGCCCTCGCCGGGCGGGGGCTCGAAGGTGACCGGCACGTGACCGGACAGGCACGTTTCCCTCCGGCGTGCCGGGAAGCGCGCTGACGTTGATCGAGGCCGAGGTGTGTGACTCGTTCGACCCACCGCTCGTGCCGAACGAGCATCGGCGCAACATCGTCACGCGGGGCATCGCCCTCAACGGTCTCGTCGGACGCGAGTTCACGGTCGGATCGGTGCGGTGTCTCGGCAGGCGGCTGTGCGAGCCCTGCACGGTGGTCAACGGCTACGCATCCCGTCCCGTGCTGCGAGAGCTCGTCCACCGCGGAGGCTTGCGTGCGGACATCCTCGAGGACGGCGAGATCTCCATCGGGGATGAGCTGGGGGTTCGGTGTGAGTAGTTCTCCGGGGACGGGCAGAGGAGAAGAGCGGATGGCACGAACCCGTCGTGGGCCGATACTCGACCACCACCCCGCCGAGGTAGAGTGAGCTGATGCCAAGTCCTGTAACCGTGCTGCTCGTCGAGGACAACAAAGACGACGAAGCGCTGACGGTACTCGCGCTGCGCAAGGAGACGGTCGCCGATGTCCAGGTGGCGCGCGACGGCCAGGAGGCGATCGACTACCTGATCGACCACGCCAGGGAGGCGCCACGGCTCGTGCTGCTCGACCTCAAGCTCCCGAAGATCGACGGGCTCGAGGTGCTGCGGCGCATTCGCGAAGACGAGCGCACGTGCCTGACGCCGGTGGTGGTCCTGACGAGCTCCGACATGACCCGAGATGTCGCCGAGAGCTATCGACTCGGGGCCAACAGCTACGTGCGCAAGCCGGTCGACTTCGACCACTTCTCCGAGGTGATCCATCAGGTCGGCATGTACTGGCTCGTGGTCAACGAACCGCCGCCCAATGTCCGCGACGAGTAACCCGGGCCCGCTGGGCATCATGAGTGACGAACAGAGTCACCCGGCGGACGACTTCATGCTCGTCTATGACGGCTTCGATCCGAGCCAGGAGGGGCTGCGGGAGACGTTGACCTCGACCGGTAACGGCTACCTCTGCCTTCGTGGCGCCGCGGAGTGGGAGGAGGCCGACGACGTGCACTACCCCGGCACCTACGCGCACGGGGTCTATAACCGGCGGACGACGATCATGGGCGGTGATCCCGTTCCCAACGAGGACCTGGTCAACCTGCCGAGGTGCTGCGCGCTGGCGCTCCGGATCGAGGGCGAGGAGCCGATCCGGCTCGCCAACGTCGAGCTGTTGTCCTACCGGCACGCCTATGACATCCGTTACGCGCTCCTCACCCGGGAGCTGCGCTTCCGGGATCGAGCTGGACGCGAGACGAGCCTGAGGAGCCGACGGTTCGTCAGCATGGGCAGGATGCACATGTCGGCGCTCGCCTGGGAGCTCGTGGCCGAGAACTGGTCGGGACGAGTCGGGGTGGTGGCGGCGCTCGACGGGCGGGTCGTGAACGGGGGAGTGGCCCGCTACCGGCGGCTCGAGGGCCGTCACCTCGATCCCCAGGGGCCCCGGATCTTCGCCCCCGATGTGATTGCGCTGAAGGCGCGCACGCGAGAGTCGAGGATCGAGATCGCCACAGCCGCGCGAACGCGGGTCTACATCGGCGATGAGGCGCTCGACGTGACTCGCAGGACCCACCAGATGGAGGACTACGTCCAGCAGATCCTGGCGTTCGACGTGCAGCAGGGCACGCCGGTCCGCGTCGAGAAGATGGCTGCGCTGTACACCTCGCGCGATCGGGCGATCAAGGAGCCGCTGGCCAATGCCGGCAAGAGCACCGTTCGCTACCCGACATTCGCCGAGGCGTTCGAGGATCACGTGCACGCTTGGCAGGAGCTGTGGGAGGTCTGCGACGTCAAGCTACCCCGCGAGCCGCGGGCGCAGTTCCTGCTCCGCCTGCACATCTCACACCTGCTGCAGACGTGTTCACGTCTGACCTCCCATCACGACGCGGGGGTGCCGGCCCGCGGCCTCAACGGCGAGGCGTATCGCGGGCACGTGTTCTGGGACGAGCTCTACGTCTACCCGTTCCTGAACTTCCGGCTGCCCGAGATCACGCGAGGACTGCTGATGTATCGCTACCGGCGGATCGGCGAGGCCCGCGCGGGAGCCGCGGAGGCGGGATATCGGGGAGCGATGTACCCATGGCAGAGCGGCAGCGACGGTGAGGAGCAGACCCAGGTGATCCACCTCAACCCGCTGTCGGGACGCTGGGAGCCGGACTACAGCCACAACCAGCGCCACGTCAACTTGGCGATCTTCTACAACGTCTGGAACTACTACCAGGTCACCCATGACCACGACTTCCTGCGCGACCACGGCGCCGAGATGATGCTCGAGATCGCCCGGTTCTGGTCGTCGATCGCGCACTTCAACGCCGAGCGCGACCGCTGGGAGATCCATGGCGTGATGGGCCCCGACGAGTTCCACGAAAAGTATCCGGACGCGAGCGAGGGTGGGCTGCGCAACAACGCGTACACGAACGTGATGGTCGCTTGGACCTGCGCGACCGCGCAGCGGGTGCTCGACCTGCTTCCCGCAAGCCGGCGCGACGCGCTGCGCGCGCGGATGCACCTGACCGACGACGAGCTCGACACCTGGCGAGAGATGAGCCGCAAGATGTTCGTCCCGTTCCACGAAGACGGCGTCATCAGCCAGTACGAGGGCTATGAGGACCTGGACGAGCTCGACTGGGACGACTACCGCTCCAGGCACGACAACATTCAGCGCCTCGACCGGATTCTGCGGGCCGAAGGCGAGGACCCCGACCGCTTCAAGCTCGCCAAGCAAGCGGACACGGTGATGCTCTTCTTCCTGTTCTCCCAGGACGAGCTTCGCCGGCTGTTCGAGCAGCTCGGCTACCCGTACACCGACGACACCGCCCGCCGGACGATCGACTACTACGACCAGCGTACCTCGCACGGGTCCACGCTGAGCTTCGTCACGCACGCCGGCGTCCTGGCCGCGATCGACCCGGAGAGCTCGTGGCAGCGATTCCTGGTGGCGCTCGAGAGCGACATCGGCGACATCCAGGGCGGCACGACCAAGGAGGGCATCCACCTCGGGGTGATGGCCGGGACGCTGGACCTTCTCCAGCGCGCCTACCTCGGCACCGAGATCCGCGGCGACGTGCTGTATTTCGATCCGATGCTCGCCGACCGGCTCGACGGGCTGTCGTTGCCGATGCAGTTCCGCCACCGGCCGATCACCGTCTCGCTCAGCGGAGACGAGCTCACGGTCGACGCGCCCCCCGACGGCTACAGCGCGCCGATCAGGGTAGGCCTGGGCGACGCAGTCCGCGAGCTGCGCGGCGGCGACAGCGCCAAGTTCACGATCGCGGCCGCACGATCCTCACTCTGAGGGCAGCAAGCGATGGTGGCGAAACCAACCCGGCGCGCAGCTCAACGCTCGGCGACGCCGGAGAAGGCCTCAATCGGGATCTCAGGCCTCGACGAGATCACGTTCGGCGGTCTCCCCCGCGGGCGCACGTCGCGGAGCGGGCGCAGGCGCACGAATGCGGGCAGCGTGCGCTCGCGCAGCGGCGCGCCGCGGTGGACGCCCAGATCGCTGCGCTGCGGGCCGAGCTGGCGTTCGAGAGCGCCCAGGCCGAAGCGGAGGCCGGCGAGCACGCGGCGCAGGAGAGGGGCGAGGCGATGGCGCGGGGCGCGATCGCGCGAAGCCGCAGCGCCGACCCCAAGCCGCAGCGGCGTGGGGGCGCGAAGCCCTCGAACGGACGGGAGCGATGAATTGATCGCAACCCGCAACGGGAGCGCCGCGCCGGCACCGGGCGCCGGCTCGGAGGACCACTGGCGGCTGACGCTCTACATCGCCGGCCAGACGCCCAAGTCGGTCGCTGCGATCGCCAACCTGCGCGGATCTGCGAGGAGAACCTTGCCGGCCGCTATACGATCGAGGTCATCGACCTGATCGAGCGACCCCAACTCGCCTGTGACGATCAGATCTTCGCGATCCCGACGCTCGTGCGACAGATCCCGGTTCCGATGCGCAAGATCATCGGCGACCTCTCCGACACCGAGCGCGTGCTCGTCGGGCTCCAGATCGTTGCCCGGAAGGCGATGTCGTGAACCCGGCCGACAATCCCGCCAACGCCGACGACGATCGAGCGCGGGAGGAACCCGAGCGCTACCGGCTGCGGCTGTACGTCGCCGGCGCCACGCCTAGCTCCGCGAACGCTATTCAGGCGATCGAGGACATCTGCCACGAGCGCCTGGAAGGCCGAGTATGAGCTCGAGATCGTGGACATCTACCAGCTGCCCGAGCAGGCACGCCAGGACAACATCATCGCGACGCCGACGCTGGTCAAGACGGAGCCCGGGCCAGCGATGCGCGTCGTGGGCGATCTCGCCGACCGCGAACGTGTGCTCTTCGTGCTCTCGCTGGTCGAGCCGTGATGGCGATCAACGGGACACCCCAGTCAGGCGAATCGTCAACCGAGACGGTCGCGGCACTCCGCTCGCGGCTCGCGGACGCCGAGGAGACGCTGCGCGCCCTGCGCTCCGGCGAGGTCGACGCGCTGGTCGTGCAGACCCCCGAGGGCGAGCAGGTGTTCACTCTCAAGGGCGCCGATCACGCCTACCGGACGCTCGTCGAGGCGATGCCGGAGGGAGCCGCGAGCCTGTCCGGCGAACGCACGGTGTTATACGCCAACGGGCGCTTGGGCGAGATGCTCGGGATCTCGCTCACGCAGCTCGTCGGCTCGTCGTTCGAGTGCTTCGTGGCCAGCACGGACGCGACGGCGTTCGCGGCCGCCTGGGAGGAGGCGGCGTCGCGGACGGCGCACGTCGAGGTGCAAGTCGGACGCAGCGATGGCACCACCTTCCCGGCGCGGGTCTCGCTGAGGGCGCTCCCGCCGTCGGCGGAGGCGGCGATGTCGCTCGTCGTCGGTGACCTCACCGAGCACCGACAGCGCGAGCTCGAGGAGCGCATGCTGGACCGGCTCGCGCTCGTGATCAGCACGGCCGACAGCGTCGGCGACGCGCTCGAGGCGGTCGTGCGGGATGCTTGCGAGTACCTCGGCTGGCCGTGGGGAGGGGCCTGGATGCCCGGTGACGGAGGCGCAGAATGGATCCGCGCCGCGACCCACGGGACCACACGGCCCGGCGCAGACAGCCCATCGGATCCCGCCGGACGCGACGCCGCGCAGCGCGCCCGTCGCTCCACGCGGCTCGAGTGGGCCGGCCGCGAGCATGCGCCACAGGCAACGGTGGCGATCCCGATCATGGCCGGTGACGACGTCGTCTGCGTGCTCACCTTTCTGACCCCTGGCGCACCGCGTCCCGAAGACGACCAGGACGCACATTTCGTCTCGCTGGCCGCGCGCCAGCTCGGCACGTTCATCGAGCGAAAGCGCGCCGAAGACGAGCTGCGCCGGCTGTCGGCCGAGCTCGAGCAGCGGGTGCGCGAGCGCACCGCGGAGCTCGAGGCCGCGAAGGACGAGCTCGAAGCGTTCAGTTACTCGGTCTCGCACGACCTGCGCGCGCCGCTGCGAGCGATCAACGGCTTCAGTCGCGCCTTGGTACGCGGCTACGAGAGCGAGCTCGACCCCCCGGGGCGCGAGTTGCTCGAGCGCGTCTGCCGGGCCTCGGCGCACATGGGCGAGCTGATCGACGCGTTGCTCGCCCTTTCGCGCGCGTCACGCGCCCCGCTGGCGCGCGAGCAGATCGACCTGAGCGAGGAAGCCCGCGCGGTTGCCGACGAGCTTCGCGCGGGCGACCCGGGACGGGATGTCGAGTTCTTGATCGAGGACGGACTGCTCGTCGCCGGCGACCGGGACCTGATCCACACCGTGCTCCGCAATCTGTTCGGCAACGCGTGGAAGTTCACGGCACCACGCGATCACGCCCGCATCGAGCTCGCTCGCGCCGATCAGGACGGCCGCGGCTCGTTCCTCGTGCGTGACAACGGCGCCGGCTTCGACATGGCCTACGCCGAGAAGCTGTTCCAGCCGTTCGAGCGCCTGCACGCGGAGGACGAGTTCCCGGGGACCGGGGTCGGGCTGGCCACTGTCCAGCGGATCATCCGCCGCCACGGCGGCGAGATCCATGCCGAGGGCCGGATGGGTCACGGCGCCGCGTTCTACTTCGATCTGGGGGCAGGCGCGTTATCCGGCGAGGACGAGGAAGAACCGAATAACTGAACCGCCGGGGCCTGACGCCGGCGATTGCGCTAAGCGCTACGGCGCGCAGCGTAAGCCGCCGCCCGCGCGAAGAACTCGGCCTCCTGACGGCCGAGCTCGGTCGACGGCGGATCGCCGTAGAACCACTCGCGCGCGATCCGGTGGAAGTTGCCCCGCGCGTGCAGCTGCGAGATCACCGCGAGGGTCAGCACCTCCATCCGGCGGCCGAAGATGTGGTCGGGCGGAGCCGATTCGTGGCGGAGCTGGCCGAAGTACTCGGAGCGCGGATCGCTCATGTCGATCAGCACCTGGGTCGCGTACTCAGGAGTCAGCTCGACGTATTCGTCCTGGGTGTACCAGGCAGTCGCGGCCCGGAAGTGCTCGAGCACCCGGTCTCGATTGAACTTCTCCGGGTCGGGAAAGAAGCCGGTCTCGGTGCCGAGCCGCATGATCGTGTCGATGTCGCTCTCGACGATCGCCCGCGCGACCGCGATCTCGAGGTCGACGGCTCCGGCCGGCATCCGCTTGAAGAGCCCGAAGTCCAGGAACGCCATCCGGCCATCGTGAAGCAGCATCGAGTTGCCCGGGATGGGGATCCCCGGAGAACTGATGGTGGCGGTAGAGGCAGCCGAAGTAGAAGCGAAACAGCATCTCGCCGGCCCGGTCACGGCCCTGCTGCGGAAAGCCCTTCAGCTCCTCGAACCCGGTGCCTTCGACGTACTCGCTGACCAGCACCCGCTCGCGCGAGAGGCTGCTGAGCACCTCGGGAACCACGATGAACGGATGGCCACGGAAGATCCGGGCGAGCGCGCGCTGGTTCTGGGCCTCGAGCTCGTAGTCGAGCTCCTCCTCGATCCGGTCCCGGATCTCCGCGCCGATCGCCTTCGGGTCCAGCCCGGGCGCGATCCGCTTCGCGAGCCGCAGGATCAGCCCGAGATTCTGCATGTCGGCGCGAACGGCCGCGGCCACGCCCGGATACTGGACCTTGACCGCGACCCGACGCCCGTCCGTGAGCCGCGCGCGATACACCTGGCCGATCGAGGCGGCGGCGATCGGTTCCTCGTCGAACTCGTCGAACACGTCCTCGACGCGTTCCTCGAGCTCCTGCTCGATCACCTTGCGCATGTCCTTGAAGGTGACCGTCGGCGCGGCATCACGCAGCGCTGCGAGCTTGCGCTGAAACTCGGCCCGGTACTCCTCGGGCACGAGGCCGACGTCGACGAACGACATCACCTGTCCGAGCTTCATTGCCGCGCCCTTCATCTTTCCGAGCGCCTCGACGATCTGCTCCGCCGCTTCGATGTGACGCCGCTCGAGGGCGGCCTCGCGCCTCGGCTTGGTGCGCGTTACGTTGGCCGCGTGCGTCCCCGCCTGACGGACCGCCTGTCCTGCTGCGAGCCCTCCGATCCTGGCGGTACGCCCCACGCGGGAGGTGGGGATCTTGTCTGCCACAGATCTTCAGATGCTAGCCGCCGGGCCCCTCAGCGCTGCACGCGTGACCCCGGCACGATGTCATCGGAGCCGTCTGGCCACCGCACCCATGCCTTGTGCCCGCCGTCGTAGTCATCGCCGAGCAGGATCAGCGTCGCGGGCTCGCCGAGCGCCGTGCACTCCTGCTCGCCTTCGGGATCGAGTCCCCGCCAGATGCGCACGAAAGCGTTGTGCTCGAGCTCGTCGGCCACCGTCGTCGGGTCCGTATGACCGGGATGAACTCTCGTCTGCGGCGGCAGCTTCAACAGCGTGTCCATGATCGAGGACTTGAGATCCGCGTAGCCCGTTGAGCCTGGTGCCCGGACGCCGCCCACGGATCCCTTGAAAAGCGTGTCGCCGGTGAACACATCGGTGCCGTTGACCAGCAGCGACAGCATCCCGGCGGTATGGCCCGGGGTGTGGAGCGGCTGGATCTCGAGCGCGCCGCTGTGAATCGGCTCGCCGGGCGCCATCGTCGCGGTCACACCGGGCACGAGCTCCCGCTCCAGGGGGTGGATCAAGACGGGCGTTCCGGGATGGCGCGCCAGTACCTGCTCGAGCTCCGCGACGTGGTCGTGGTGGTGGTGGGTGAGCAGCACGTGAGTCAGCGCAAAGCGCATCCGGTCGAGAACGGCGAGCAGCGGTTCTACCGGGCCGCCGGCGTCGATCATCACGGCTTCCGAGCCCTGCTCGTCGGCCACCACGTAGGTGTTCGAGAGCCACTGATCGTGCATCGAGCGCTCGATGATCATGTTCGAGAGCGTATCGGGGTAGGCTGTAGGTCGGAATGAGCCTGATTCACACCTGCTACCGCATCCAGGAGATCGACCGCTCAGTCGCGTTCTACCAGGCGCTCGGGTTCGAGGAGAAGGGTCGAGCGCCGATTCGCGACGAGGCGATCAACGTCTTCATGGGCCTGCCCGACGACGGTGCCGAGCCGCGGCTCGAGCTCACTTACAACGTTGGGCGCGAGGAGCCGTACGAGATCGGGACCGGCTACGGTCACATCGCGATCACGACGCCAGACCTCGACGGTACGCTCGCGCGCCTGAAGGCCCAGGAGATCGAGCCCGAACGCCCTCCGTACACGGTCCGCGATGGAGGGTCCCGCCTATGCTTCGTGCGCGATCCGGACGGATACCGGATCGAGCTGATCGAGCGCGCCTGATCGAGTACGCTGAAGGCGGCGATGCCCGACACCAGCACCATGGCCAAGCTGCTCGAGCGCTTCGCGCAAATGGTCTACGCCCATGACCGCGAGAACCCGACCCACAACACGTGGGGGATCGGGATGGCGCACTTCGACATCGATCGCCTCGGTCTCGAGGAGGGCGAGGAGATCCTGCCGGGGATCGTGCTGCAGGCGGACGGCGGGGTGACGGGTAACTTCAGGATCCTCTGCGACGGTCAGCACGACGAGGGTGCCGTCGAGGAAGAGGAAGAGGTGGTGGAGGCCGTCGCCTCAGAAGAGATCGTGGCGCCGGTCCAGAGTCCAGGTCCGGCGCCGCGGGTGCGCCCGCCGGTCTAGCGGCGGGCGCGGCTTCCGCTCGCAGGGCAGGCGTTGGTGCTGTACGGACGCGACGACGAACCCCAGGGCCGCTGCGCTTTCGGCGGTGCCCGTGCTACTCCTCGCCGAGGGTTGGCTTTCGCCCCATCCGTTGTTATTGGATGGTCGATCGACTAGACTCCTCACAGAGTTCCCAGGGGGCGACTGGCTTCGACGTGGTCGGCTCGTGGGGGTGGTTGCGAGTCGAGGTTCCCGGGCGGCCTCGTAAAACACCCGGGAGAAAAACAATTGGCACTTCTTGTGACACACATGAAGCCGCCCTCTGCGCTTAGTGAACGCTAAGCCGTGAGGAGTCTCGGCCCCCGCTAGCCTGCGGCGGGGATGTCCGGGATCAGATAGCAGGCTTGCTCGGTGCGGTTCGCTCCAGCCAATCCGGGGACATCTTCTGGAGCTGGTCCCGACAACCCGGCCGGCGAGGCGAGTCAGGGACGAGATCAGAGCGCCGGCTACGCTCGTAGACGCCACCTTTCACGCGACCGCGGACGTGGGTTCGATTCCCACCGCCTCCACTGCAGTCTGCGCCAAGCGTCCCGATCGCTTGGGTTAGCTCAATAAGAGGACCACGGTCGTTCGCCCGCCGGCGGGTTCGTCGGGCCGTTGGCCCAGAGCATGCACACCGCTCGGCGATCGGCTGCCGGCGCGCGGGTGGCTATCCGCTCGCCGAGCCCCTGGGCCGGCACCGCCGGTGCGCCCGCCGGTCTAGCAGCGGCGCCTGCGCTCAGATCCTCGGGGGCGGCAGGCCGGACCGCTGCGCGATCTGCCCGGCAAGGCGGGCGATCGTCGGGCAGGCCAGCCCGTGGCGATCGGCTGCGCGGAGCACCGAGCCGGCGATCGCTTCGAGCTCGGGCTCTCGGCCGGCCGCGATGTCCCGCTGCATCGAGGATCCGAGCTCCGGATGAGCGGCGTCGAGCTCGCCGATTATGTCGGCGGCATCGATCAGGGCGCCGTCCGCGTTGGCCACGGCCGTGGCCTCGCGGATGCACGCCACCAATGCCTCTCGCCATTCCGGGTCGCTACGGATGAACCCGATCTCGCGGTCCGCCGCGGTCGTGGTGCATGCCAGTGCGCACAGCCGGACAAGCTTCGACCACAGGATCTGGGCCTCGCTCGCCCCGATCTCGACCGAAATCCCGGCGGTCTCGAGCGTCGCCCCGAGTCGCAGCACATCTGGGCGCAGTGCCGGATCGTCGCTTGCCAGATCGACTCGCAGCGACGGGCTGCTCTGCACGATCCGGCCGGGGGCCACCCGGTTGGATTCGATTCGGATCGTTCCGGCCAGAACTCGTTCGGAGCCGAACCTGGCGTGAAGTACCTGCATGTGGTCAAGGCCGTTGAGCAACGGCACCACCAGCCTCGGCTCGGCTTCGATCCG
Organism: uncultured Solirubrobacterales bacterium; assembly: GCA_963837385.1. GTDB lineage: Bacteria > Actinomycetota > Thermoleophilia > Solirubrobacterales > Solirubrobacteraceae > Palsa-465. The sequence goes on along the minus strand of CAWIMZ010000013.1, from coordinate 227,226 downwards.
ATCGAGCGCGGCGGCGAGACCCGTCGCCTTCGTCGCGACGAGTAGGAGATCGACCGCTGCCGTAAGCGCCGCGGTGGCCGGCGGAGCGACGGCGAAGTCACCGAGGCGTACGCTCCGGACGGCGATTCCGTCGCGGGCGATCGCCCTGGCGGTCTCCGCACGCGCCACGACGACGACGTCCTCTCCGGCACGCGCAAGTGCCCCGGCCAGGAACCCGCCGACCCCACCCGGCCCGAGGATCGCGATCGCGGCCACGCCGCTCACCCCCCGCGGTGGCGCTTCCAAGCCCTCCGCGGGGAAGGAGTCACGGTTTGCGCCGCTCGGAGATCCACTGTGAGAGGTCCGAGACCGCATCCTCGAGGATCTTCGAGAAACTGTCCTCGGTCTTCACGTAGCCCAGCTCCTCATCGGTCGGGCGGCCTTCGGTCTCAGAAGCCGCGGCTCGGGCGGCCTTTGCTGCCCGCTCCCGGGCCGCGCGAGCTTCGCGCAGCTCTCGCTCCAGGTCGGACAGACGCGAGTCGACCTCCGGGCCGGCAGGCTCGTCTGCCGGCCGTCGGCGCGATCGCGGCGCCTGGGCGCGGAGCTGCCTGACTCGCGCGTAGGCATCCTGAATCTCCTCGAAGCGCCGCGCGGACTCTGCAGAGTCGCCATTGTGGTCTGGATGGTGAAGCTGGACGAGTCGCCGGTAGGCCGCGCGGAGCTGCTCGTCGGAGACGTCGGGTCTGACGCCGAGGGTCCGGTAAGGATCGTGCGCGGTCACCCGTCTAATGGTCGCACCCCGGCGAGTCCGGTACGGTTTCGCGCCAATGCGCGTCGAGATAACCCGGTTGCGGGAGCTGAGCGACCTCCGCGCGTTCGTCGGCCTTCCGTTCCGCCTGCACGGGGGCACGCCGTGGATCCCGCCGCTCAAGCTCGAGCGCTACCTGTTCCTCTCTCGCAAGCTCAACCCCTACTTCACGCACGGCAACGCCGAGTACTTCCTCGCCCGGCGAGACGGACGGGTTGCCGGTCGCGTCACCGCGCAGATCGATCACGCCTTCAACGAGTTTCACCACACTCGCTGGGGGATGTTTGGGTTCCTCGAGTTCGAAGACGACCCCGAGGTCCTCCACGCATTGCTGGACAGGGCCGACCAATGGCTGCGCCAGCGTGGCTGCGAGCGGATGGTCGGGCCGATGGACTTCCAGATGAACGACGAGAGCGGAGTCCTGATCGAGGGCTTCGAGCGCGAGCCGATGATCAGGCAGCCGTGGCACCCGCCGTACTACCAACGGCGCTGTGAGGAAGCCGGGCTGACCAAGGCGATGGACCTGTTCATGTGGGACCTCAATATCGGCGATCGCGAGCGGATGCATCCTGCGCTTCCTGAGATCGCCGAGCGAGCGCTGACCAAGCACGGCATCCAGATCCGCAAGATGTCACGCCTGCATCTGCGGCGCGAGATCGACGAGTTCGCGAAGATCTACAACGCCGCGTGGGCGAGAAACTGGGGCTTCGTCCCGTACTCGAAGGAGGATCTCGACGAGTACGCGCGGACCCTGCAGCTCGTCTATGACCGCGATTGGTTCATGATCGCCGAGAACGACAAGGAGGCCGTGGCGATGGCGATCACGATCCCGGACATCAACCAGGTACTCGCCAGGATGGGCGGTCGCCTACTCCCGCTCGGCTGGTGGTACTACCTCAACAGGCACCGGATCATCGACCGGGTGCGCGTCGGCTTTCTCGGTGTGCTGCCCGAGTACCAGCACACGGGCGTCGCCGCCGCGCTGTATCTGGAGAACTTCAGGATGGGCGAGCGAACCCGGTGTAACTGGGGAGAGGCGGGATGGATCCTCGAGACCAACAAGGCGATGAACCGGGGCATGGAGGCGATGGGCGGCCGGATCGTCAAGCGTTACCGCGTATACGAGCGGCTGTTCGAGGCGCCCGCGACTGACTAGGACCGGAACGAGGCGGCTCGCCGCGTGGCTTCGCCGCGTCCTTGCCCACCGACGGGCGCCGGTGGTCCTGCTCGTGCTCGTCAGCGCGCTCGGGGTCGGCGCGCGGAGCTTTCATCTCGGGATCCCCCCGAAAGGTCCGAACGGCGCCGGGACGATCTTCGACGAGTCCTACTACGTCAACGCGGCGCGGCTGATCGCCGGCGTGCCGATGACTCCGGCCGACAGATACTTCGAGGCCGCGCCTCGGGGCTCTGATCCCAATGCCGAGCACCCGCAGCTCGCGAAGCTGGCGATCGCGGTTGCGATCGAGATCGGCGGCGACAACGCGATCGCCTGGCGGGTCACCGCGGTCGTGTTCGCGTTCGCCGGACTGCTGCTGCTCTACTGGCTCGTTCGCTGCGCCGGGGGTGGACCGTGGCTCGCCCTCGGTGCCAGTGCGCTCGCGAGCTTCGAGAACCTATGGCTGGTAAGCGGCCGGATCGCCGTGCTCGACATCTATTGCGTGCCGTTCATGCTCGCCGGCGTGGCGTTCTACCTGCGGCGCCGGCCCGTCATCGCGGGGGTGCTGCTGGGGATCGGCGCCTGCTTCAAGGAGGTCGCGCTGTTCGGCGTCGCGGTGGTGGTCCTCCTCGAGGCGATGCGGGCGCTTCAGTGGCTGGCCGCCGGCCGGGCGACCCGGCCGCCGCTGCGCCGTGTGATGCGCCCGGTCGCGCTCGCGCTGGTGACGGTCGTGGCGTTCGCGAGCTCGCTGGCGATCCTCGACGCGGCGGTGACCCCTTACAGCGGTGGCCATCCCGTCAACCGTGGGCAGGCGGCGATCTGCAACGACCTGCTGCTGTGGCGAGGCGCTTGCAATCACATCGCGTTCATGGCGAGCTTCGCGGACAAGCTCCGCAGCGTCAACGGGCCCCAGGGGATCGCCAGCTACCCATGGCAGTTCTGGGCCGACGTCAAGCCGATCCCCTATTTCACGGAGTCCGTGACCGTTTCCGCAAACGGGCGTGTGGCGCGGACCAGCACGATCATCAACTTCCGCGGACTGATCAGCCGGGTCCTGCTGTTCACCAGCTGGGTGGCGATTCTGGCGAGCGTCTGGTGGGCATTCCGGCGACGGGACACGATCTCGTTCCTGGTCATCGCCTGGATTCTCGGAACCTGGCTGCCGATCGAGGCGCTGAATCTGATCGACAACCGCACGAGCTACCTCTACTACATGGTGATCACGATGCCGGCGCTGTTCATCGCGGTCGCGCGACTACTTGCCTGGCGCCGGATCCCCCGTGTGGTCGTAGGGCTCTGGGTGCTCCTGTTCCTGGCCGAATTCGTGACCCTGTATCCGTTCAGGACGCTGAGCGGCCATTAGCACTCTGCGACGACCACGTAGTAGCCGAGGTGAATCTCCTCAAGGTCAAGCAATTCGGAGTGCTCGCTGTGCCACTTGCCGCTGCGAAGATCCTCCCGGAGCGCCTCGATCGCCCTCGCCACATGTTCCCCGGCGACCTGCGCGAAGACCGAGATCCCGGCACGAACCCTCGGTTTGGCTTGGGGCGGCGCGGGCTGACGTGCTTATCGGGAGGACGTCTATGTCGGGCTCGGCCCCCGTCGACTCGCAGGTCGTGAAGGCGTGCGGGACCAGGAGTCCCCACTCGTCGCTCCAGACGGTGAGAACCGCCACGCACGTCGGTCCGGAAACCGAGCCCGATGCCTGCGCCGGCGCTCGCGACATCGCCGAGTTCCACGGCGGATCGCATCGGGCTCGTGACTCGACGGCCCTCACGTCCCTGGTCAGACAGTCGTCCGCCTCGTCGGATCGCCCTCATAGAGGGATGCTCGGTCGCTACCGTTCCCGCCGTGGCGATTGCACCGGGCCTGCTGGCGGTCGGTCCCTGGGACCCATCTCAGGTCGAGGTCTCCTGGCGCGCGGAGCCGTTCGAGCCCGAGCCGAGTGCGATCGAGGCCGCCGACCGCGCGCTCGCTGTGCTCCGCGAGCGGGGCTCCCCGAGTCATGACGGGCTGGCCGCTCGGTTGGCGGACTTCGATGCCGGAGCTGAGCACCTGGCGCTCGAGTTGCAGCCGGCGCGCTGGGCACTGCGGTTGAGTCCGACGAACGCCGCCGGCAGCATGTCCGCGCTGTGCGTGGTCCGCTCCTCGGACGGCCGCTGGCTGGCCGGCCGGCGGGCGGCCTGGCTGGCATCATGGGCGGGGCGGTGGGCTCTCGGTGCGGGCGGGTCGGTCGAGGTCGATGAGAACCCGGTGCACACGCTCGCTCGCGAGCTCCACGAGGAGTGGTCCGTCGAGGCTGACCGCCTGCAGGTCGAGTCGCTGGTCGCACTTCCGAGCAACGTCGTGCTGCTCGTCGGGCAAGCTTGGCTCGCGGAAGGGGCGACCGTCACGCCGGACGAAGAGCACGATGAGTTTGCGTGGTGGCCGGCCGAAATCGATCGATGGCCCGAGGAGGCGGATGAGCCGCTTCGCCGCATGGCGGCGCTGCTCTGCAACGAATGAGAGCGATCACGTTCCGTCGCCTGGAGGCGACCTCGTTCGTGCATTCCACCGTCTACCTGGCGCTGCTGTTGTGTGCCTTCGTGCTGCACAACCCCCAGCCGGAGACGTTCGTGCTCGGCATGTCGCACGGACTGCTGTGGATCGGGATGTCGCTCGTCTGCATCGCGGCCGCCCGAGCGCACGTGATTCCGTTCTGGCTGGCCGTCACGGTCGCGGTGCTCGGAGGGCTCGGACCGTTTGCGGGCACGATCGGGTTCGTGATCGCGGCACGCCGCGCAGTCCGCGGCAAGGACACCTCTGTGACGATCAGCACGCGTTACAGTTGAATTCCGAATGGCAGTAGATACGAGCACGGTCCAGGTCGTGATGCCGGCGATGGGGGACTCCGTCGCCGAGGGCACGGTCCTCGAGTGGCACAAGCAGGAGGGCGACGCCATCGAGGTCGATGAGACGATCGTCGAGATCTCGACCGACAAGGTCGATGCCGAGGTGCCGTCTCCCGCCGCGGGCACGATCGTCAAGATCTATGCAGCCGAGGGCGAGACGGTCGAGGTCGGCGCGCTGCTGGCAGAGATCTCCACCGACGGTGCGAATGCCGGCGCCCCACCCGCCACACCCGTCTCCGGGGAGTCCCCCCGGCCACGCCCGAGGAGGCCGTGGCGGGCGCCGCCACCGAAGCCGAGGGGCTCGCTGCCGCGGATGGCGCGGCCGGCGAGACGATCGAGATCGTGACTCCGACCGGTGGAGAGTCGGTCACCGAGGGAACGATTTTGGAGTGGTCGGTCAAGGTCGGCGACGCCGTCAGGGACGGTGAGACGATTGTCGAGATCTCGACCGACAAGGTCGACATGGAGCTTCCAGCGCCCGCCTCGGGGACGATCGCCGAGATCCTCGCGCAGGAGGGGGAAACGGTCACCGTCGGACAGGTGATCGCCCGGATGACGACGGGCGCGACGGGCCCGGCACCGACTTCGGAGACGCCCGCTTCGGAGAACGGAGCCGAGGCGGTGCCGACCGACGGCGCCAACGCCTCACCGATCGCCCGGCGCGTCGCCGCGCAGGAAGGAATTGACCTCTCGAGCGTCCACGGCAGCGCGCGCGGGGGACGGATCACGAAGGCCGACGTGCTCGCGGCGGCCGGGAACGGGGCGACGGCGCAGACAAACAGGGCGGCCCCCGAGGCCGCCCCCATAAGCACCCCCGGCGCCCAGCCGATCCGCGGCGGGGCTGCGGCACTGGCCCGCTACATGGACGAGAGCCGCTCGATCCCGACCGCGACGTCGTTTCGCACGATGACCGTCACGGTGCTCGATGAGCGACGCAAGCAGCTGAAGAACGCCGGTCACCGGGTCTCCTTCACGCACCTGATCGCGTACGCGATCGCGCGCGCCGCAACCGACGACATGCCCGTGATGGCGCACCATTTCGCCGAGATCGACGGGAAGCCGCATCGCGTCGACGACGGCGCGTGCAACATCGGCCTGGCGGTCGACGTCGAGAAGAAGGACGGCGGCCGCACGCTGATGGTGCCCGTGATCCCTGACGCCGGCCGCAAGAGCTTCAACCAGTTTCTCGCGGCCTACAACGAGCTCGTCGAGAAGGCCCGCACGAACACGCTGACCGCCGATGACCTGAGCGGCGGAAACCTCACCCTCACCAACCCCGGCGGGATCGGCACGGTCGCGTCGGTCCCGAGGCTGATGGTGGGGCAGGGGACGATCCTCGCCACCGGGTCGATCGCGTACCCGGTCGGACTCGAGCGGGTCGGCCCCGCGATCGGGGCCGAGAAGGTCATGACGATGACCTCGACCTACGACCACCGGATCATCCAGGGCGCGCAGTCCGGTCGCTTCCTGGAGCGGATCGAGGGCTACCTTCAGGGCGAGGACGGCTTCTATGAGCGCGTCTTCTCAGACCTCGGGGTCGAGCTCGTCGCGGTGGCGCCGGTCCCCGTGCCCGCAAGGGCTCCGGCACCGCCTGACGAGCAACTGCTGCAGTCCGTTCAGGCGGCCACCTCGCTGCTCAAGGGGCACCGCACTCACGGTCATCTCGCCGCCAAGCTCGATCCGCTCGGTCGCCAGCCCGAAAGCGATCCCGCGCTCGATCCCGGCCCGCTCGGCCTGACCCCCGAGCTGATGGCGCAGATCCCGGCGCGGATCCTGCGGATGCATGTGCCCGGGGACACGCTCCTCGACGCCCTTCCGTACTTGCGCGAGACCTACTGCGGGCCGATCGCCTACGAGATCGAGCACATCGCCTCCCACCGCCAGCGGCTGTGGCTGCGTGAGGCGATCGAGTCCGGCTCGTTCCGCAAGCCGCTGACCATCGACGAGCAGAAGGCGCTGCTCAAGCGCCTGACCGAAGTCGACGCGCTCGAGCGCTTCATGCACAAGGCGTACCTCGGCCAGAAGCAATTCTCGATCGAGGGCGTCGACATGACCGTGCCGATGCTGGACGAGCTGATCGAGCTCGCGGCGACTCGCGGGGCGCGCGAGGTGGTGATCGGCATGGCCCATCGCGGTCGCCTGAACGTGCTCGCTCACAATCTCGGGCGACCCTACGACTCGATCTTCGCGGAGTTCGAGGGCGCTTCGACGCTCGATCCGATCACGACGCTTCCGCAGGGCGGCACCGGCGACGTCAAGTATCACCATGGGCGCCAAGGCTCCTACCAGCTCTCCAGCGGCGAGTCGATCGTCGTGCGGCTGGAGTCGAATCCCTCGCATCTCGAGTTCGTCGCGCCGGTCGCGGCGGGTGCGACCCGCGCCGCCCAGACCGCGCGCCAGGGACCGCACCCCCAGCAGGACACAAATGCGGCGATCCCGATCATCCTGCACGGCGATGCAGCGTTCCCCGGCCAGGGGGTCGTCGCCGAGACGCTCAACCTCCAGGCGCTCGACGGCTACACGGTCGGGGGCACGATCCACATCATCCAGAACAACCAGATCGGCTTCACGACGGATCCCGACGACGCCCGCTCGACGACTTGGGCGTCTGACCTCGCCAAAGGCTTCGACGTCCCGATCATCCATGTCAACGCCGATGACGTCGCGGCCTGCCTGGCCGCCGTGCGGTTGGCGTTCGCTTTCCGTCAGGAGTTCGGCCACGACGTGCTGATCGACCTGATCGGCTACCGCCGCTTCGGCCACAACGAGGCCGATGAGCCGGCCTACACCCAACCCGAGATGTACCAGGTGATCAAGAAGCACCCCCCGGCCCGGGACCTGCTCGCCCGGCGGCTGATCGAGCAGGGCGTGGTCGGCGAGCAGGAATCGACGGAGATGACCGACGACGTCTGGGCGGTGCTGACCGAAGCGCACCAGAAGCTCAAGCAGCAGATCGCCGCCGCCAAGGAGCTCCAGCACGCGACCGGCGAGTATCAACTCGATCGAACCCCCTCGCCTGAGGTCAAGACCGCCGTCCCGGCGGAGCGTCTGCGGGTCCTGAACGAGGAGCTGCTGTCGGTCCCCGACGGCTTCACCGTTCACCCGAAGCTGACCAGGCAGCTCGAGCAGCGTCGCGAGGCGCTCGAGGGCTCGAGCGGAATCATGTGGGCGCATGCCGAGGCGCTCGCGTTTGCCTCGCTGCTGACCGAGGGAATCCCGATTCGGTTGACCGGCCAGGACACCGAGCGCGGCACCTTCAGCCAGCGCCACCTCGTGCTCCACGACCCGAAGACCGGTCAGGAGCATTGTGCGGTGCAGCACCTCCCCGGCGCTCTCGCTCCGATGGAGCTGCACAACAGCCCGCTGTCCGAGATGGCCTGCCTGGGCTTCGAGTACGGCTACTCGCAGGAGGGCCCGGAGACGCTGGTTTTGTGGGAGGCCCAGTTCGGCGACTTCGTCAACAGCGCGCAGGTGATCATCGACCAGTTCATCGTCTCGGGACTCGCGAAGTGGGGCCAGACCTCACGGCTGACGCTGCTACTACCCCACGGCTACGAGGGGTCGGGCCCAGAGCACTCCTCGGCTCGGCTCGAGCGCTTCCTGCAACTCGCCGCCGAGGGCAACATCCGGGTCGCCAACTGCACGACCCCGGCGCAGTACTTCCACCTGCTGCGCCGTCAGGCCCGGATCGCCAAGCAACGACCGCTCGTGATCATGACCCCCAAGAGCCTGCTGCGCCTGCCGCAGGCGACGAGCGCGGTCAGGGAGCTTGCCGAGGGCCGCTTCCAGCCGGTGCTCGCGGACCGGACCGTCGACCCCGATCGGGTCACCCGCCTGATCCTGTGCAGTGGCAAGATGTACTACGACCTCTCCGGCCACGAAGGGCGCGAGAGCAAGCCGCAGATCGCGATCGGCCGGGTCGAGCTCCTGTATCCGTTCCCGCAGGGGGAGATCCTCGACCTGGTCTCTCTGTATCCGAAACTGACCGAGGTGGTGTGGGTCCAGGAGGAGCCGCGCAACAAGGGTGCCCGCGCGCACATGTCGCCCCGGCTGTTGCAGATCCTGCCCGAGCATCTGCAGTTCGGGTACATCGGCCGACCGGAGCGCGCCGCCTCCGGCGAGGGCTATCCGGTCGCCCACGCGGCCGAGCAGAACCGGATCGTCTCGACGGCACTGGACTTGGACGAGCCGGTCTCCCAGTACCCGCGCAAGCTGCCCGGCGAGCGGTAGGCGGGTCGCGCAGGGGTTTGGCTTGTCGCGGGGCCCGCCGGTCGCGGGGCGGCCGGGTCGCCGCCCCCCCGCCGGTCGCCGCCACGCCGGGTCGCCGCCCACGCCGGGTCGCCGCCCGGACGCCCGCCCCCGCCAGCCTGGTAGATAACTCCCCGTGGAGCAATAGAAATATCCCACCCTAATTGGCGCGAGCGGCGGCGCGCGCGGCGGCCTGAGGTGGTCAGGGCGGGTAGCGGCAGTCGCGCGCTGCCCGCTTCTGACACTCTTCCAGAATCGGCTTTCGTAGAGACGGTTCACGTCGCGACAATTCTCGCCGCCACCTGGCTCCGACGCTCGGGGTCCACGACATGGCGATCGACCTCGGAACCGCCAACACGCTGGTGTACGTCGGCGGCCGTGGGATCGTGGTCTCCGAGCCGTCCGTGGTCGCATCGGATGTCGGAACCGGCCAGGTCCACGCTGTCGGGTCCGATGCGGAGCGGATGATCGGCCGCACGCCGGCGACGATCTCCGCCACACGTCCACTCCGGCACGGCGTGATCGCGGATTTCGAGGTCACCGAGGCAATGCTCCGGCACTTCATCGTCAAGGTGCTGAACCGCAAGATGGCCCATCCGAGGTTGATCGTCTGCGCGCCCTCCGGAGTCACCGAGGTCGAGAAGCGAGCGGTCGAGGAGGCGTCGCTGGCAGCCGGCGCACGCCAGGTCCACCTGATCGAGGAACCGATCGCCGCGGCGATCGGGGCGGGACTCGCGATTGAAGATCCCGTTGGCCGGATGGTCGTCGACGTGGGCGGCGGGACGAGCGAGATGGCGGTGATCTCGCTCGGTGCGATCGTGGTCTCGCGGTCGGTCCGCGTCGGCGGTTACGAGATGGATGAGGCGATCACGCACTACCTGCGCAGCGTTCATCAGCTCGCGATCGGCTCGCGCACGGCGGAGCGGATCAAGATCGAGCTCGGCTCGGCGATCCCGTTTACGCCCGAGAAGACGCTCGAGGTTCGCGGTCGGCACCTGCTCACCGGTCTTCCCACGGCGGTCCAGCTTCGCAGCGAGGAGGTGCGAGCCTCGATCGCCGGGCCCTTGCGCGAGATCCTCCAGGCGATCAGGGACACGCTCGACGAGACTCCACCGGAGCTCTCCAGCGACATCGCTCGGGATGGGATCCTGCTCGCCGGCGGCGGCACGCTGGTGCGCGGGTTTGCCGAATTGGTCGCTGTCGAAACCGGGATGCAGGTGTACAGCGCCGAGTCGCCACTGACCTGCGTCGCGGTTGGCTCAGGCCAGGCGCTAGATCACTTCGACCGGCTCAGTGCTTCCAGTCGAAGGCGCCGCATCGAGGTCACCCCGGACTGGAGAACGGCGTAGCCGGCCGACCGCGGCGGCCAGCGCGCACGCCGCGAGCATGATCAGGAAGGGGTCGACCGGCTCGCGAAAGCGCGGGGTCTCGACGTTGACGAGCACGACGCTGATCGCGAACAGCAGCGGCACGCAAACTAAGCGGCACTTCCGTTAGCGAACGGTTAGCCTTCGTGAAGGCCACCCCCGACGCCGCTAGTGGATTCCGACGATCCCGGCGCAGACCCAGGCGGATGGCCCCGAGCCGTTCCAGATCCGGGATGCAACCGCATCCTGTTCGGCCTTGCTGGTCAGATAGGCGGCGGGCCCGGTACCGCCGTACTCCCGCCACGTTCCCGGGATGATCTGGTAGTAGCCGGAGGCACCGGCACTGTTGGGGGGCAGGTTCTGGCCGCCGGACTCACACAGGACGATCGCATAGGGAATCGCCCAACCCGCCGAGGAGCCCAGGGCGGGCCCCGAGCCGCCGGCGGTGCTCGAGGTGGGAGTGCCGGCCACAGGCGTGCTCGCGGCGGCTTGCTGAGCGGCGGCTTGCTGAGCCTCGACCCGCGAGATCGCCGCCTCGAGCTGTCTACCGCTGGCGCGACTGGCGGCCAGCGCGGCCTCGCGAGCGGCCCGTGCCTGCTGCAGAGCGGCCTGCCGCGACTGCAGCAGGGCGTTCATTCCGGCCAGCGCTCGCACGCGGATCTCAGTCGCCTCCGTGATCGCGCGATCGGTCGCCTCGAGCTTCGCCAAGCGGAGCGTGGCGGCGTCGGCCCTCGCTTTCGCTGTGCGCGTGACCGTGATGATCGACTGCTGCTGCTGCTCGGCCAGGCGCAGGAAATCGAATTGCTCGAGCAGGTCCGCGAAGCCGTGGGCGTTGAGCACAACCGAGACCAGATCGGGACGGTCGGCCTCGTAGCTGCTCACGAGCTGGCGCGCGAGCAGGAACCGCGAGTGAGCAAGTCGCGCCCGCAACAGGGCGACCAAGCGCCTTTCGCGTCCCAGCGCGGCCTGCGTGGCAGCGAGCACGACGCGGTCGTGGTCGAGCTCGGAGCGGACGGCGGCCTCGCGGCTCTGGACGAGGGCGATCTGGGCGTCGAGCGAACCGATCAGTTGCGAGAGCTTGTCGATGCTCGCGGAGAGGCTCTGCTGGCGCGACTGGACCTGGCCGAGCTGCGAGTTCAGCTGGCCGAGGCTCGGGTCGGCGACGCTCCGCAACGGAATCGTGGCCGCCACGATCAGCGTCGCGACGATCAGCGTCGCGACGGATGCCAGCCGGGTTGAGATGATGCGCCGATCGAAGCTCATGGTTTGCGCCTAATGGGTCTCCGTTTCCCATCAGTAGCAGGGAAATCGGCGGAAGCGGACCCTAGCACGAGGGGTGTTTGCGGGCTGGGTCGTCGTATGCTGCGCCCTCATGGAGACGGATCGCATCATCAGGCGAGTGCGCGCGACGCCGGTCGGGTTCGTGCGCACGTATGGCGACGTCTCGCCGGGAGCGCCGCGCGTGGCTGGGGCCGTGCTGAACGCCTGCGCCGATTCCTCGGTGCCATGGCACCGGATCGTTCGCGCCGACGGCTCGTTGGCGAAGGGACCACGGCAGCGCGCGCTGCTCGAGGCCGAGGGGGTGCCGTTCCGCGGTGATCGGGTCGACATGCGGGTAGCCCGCGTGCCAGATGTGGCTGCAACGTGAGATCAGGTTCCCGGGGAGGCCGCGCGGCTTCCACGTGGTGACTCGAGAGATCGTCTCGGCGTTGCCGGAGCTCGAGTCGATCCAGATCGGGCTGCTTCACCTCCTGATCCAGCACACGTCCGCCTCGCTGGCGTGCAACGAGAACGTCTCACCTGACGTGAGGCACGACTTCGAGGCGTGGTTCGACCAGGCCGTGCCCGAGCGGGCGCCGTACTGGACGCACACGTTGGAGGGTCCCGACGACATGCCGGCGCACGTGAAGGCCTCGCTGCTCGGGCCATCGCTGACGCTCCCGATTTCGGGGGGCCATCTGGCGCTGGGCACTTGGCAGGGCATCTATCTGTGCGAGCACCGGGATCGCGGGGGCCCGCGGTCGGTCCTGGCGACGGCGTGGGGGCAAGCTTCAGACCAGGCGGAGCGCTCGGCGAGCTAGCGTCCCTTCCAGATCGGCGCCCGCTTCTCCGCGAAGGCCTGGGCCCCTTCGCGGGCGTCCTCGGAGGCCATCACGGGCCCGATGATGTCGGCCTGCCGTGCGAAGAACTCCGAGTCCGGCCAATCGGGGGACTCGACCACGATCCGCTTCGTCGCCCCCAGGGCGAGCGGCGCGTTGACGGCGATCGCGTCGGCCAGCTCGAGCGCGGCGGTGAGTGCCTGGCCAGGCTCGGCCAGGCGGTTGACGAGGCCCAGCTCGTAAGCCCGCTCGGCGCCGATCGGGTCGCCGGTCAGCGCGAGCTCCAACGCGACGTTGCGCGGAAGCGCGCGCGGGAGCCGGAGCAGCCCGCCGCCTGCCGCGACCAGCGATCGCTTGACCTCCGGAATGCCGAGCCGGGCACCGCGGGCGGCGACGATCAGGTCGCAGGCGAGCGCAATCTCGAGACCGCCGGCGACCGCGAATCCCTCGACGGCCGCGATCAGCGGCTTGGTCGCGGCTCGCTCGATGATCCCGGCGAAGCCGCGATCGCCGGCGTGCGATCGCTCGCCGGCCACGAATGCCTTCAGGTCCATCCCGGCGCAGAAGCCCTTGCCGGCGCCCGTCAACACCCCCAGCGAAAGGCCATTGTCGCCGTCCAGCTCGTCGAGAGCCGAGGCGATGCCCGTGGCCACTGCCGCGTTGACCGCGTTGCGCTGCTCGGGCCGGTTGATTGTGATCAGGAGGATGCGCCCCCCGCGCTCGGTTAGGACTGCGGGTTCGTCGCTCATGCGGCGAACAATCTCAGCTCCGGCTCACGTTCGCCTCGCAGGACCGCGAGGTCGACCTCCACGCATTCGATCGCGCGCGCCTCGGCGAGCACGCGCGCCTGGGGCTTGATCGCCTGAGCCGCCAGCACCCCGCGACACGAGGCAAAGGCGGGATCGCGACGGATCCGCTCCAAGTAGCGGGTCAGCTGCTCCACCGCCTCGATCCCGGCGACCCGCTTGATCTCAACCGCAACCCAGCGCTCCCGGGCATCGCGGCACATCAAATCGACGGGCCCGATGTCGGTCGGCCACTCGCGGCGCACCAGCCGGAAGCGCTCTCCGCACCAATGCGGCTGGTCGGCGAGAAGCTCCTGCAAGTGCGCCTCGACCCCGTCCTTGGCGAGCGCGGCGTCCTCGCCCGGCGAGCCCATCTCGTGGGTGACGTCGGAGAGCACTTCGGTGATCGCGATCTCGAGCCGGTCCTCGCTGCTGCCGGCGCGCTTGCGCACGACCATTCCGTCTTCTGACTCCTCGATCACGGTGGGCGGCAACATCCAGTTCAGCGGCTTATAACCGCCCGCGTCGGCGTGTACCAGCACCGAGCCGTCGGCCTTGATGATGATCAGGCGAAGGGCAGGGGGCAGCAGGGCGGCGAGACGTCCGGAATAGCGGACCTCACAGCGTGCCACGATCAGGCGCATGCCCAGCACCCTATGATCATCAGCGGACGAACGTCATGCGCCACCAGCTTCGACCACTTTTTGATCGCGTCGTGATCAAGGAACTCGATCCGGACCGCGTCCGGCGCTCGGGTCTGGTGATTCCTCCGGGATCCGACGAGCCGCCGCCCCAGCATGGGATCGTGCTGGCCGTCGGTCCGGGCCTGGACTGGTGGGACCACGTCGGTGTGCAGATGCCCGTCAAGCCGGGCGACCATGTCGTCTTCCCAGCCTCCGCCGGCTCCTGGGTGGAGGTCGAGGAAGAGCGGCTGCTCGTCTGCAGGGTCGGGGAGCTGCTCGGCGTGCTCGAACGCGTGGAGGATTGCCCCGGCTGCGGTGGGCGCCCGCTGGCGCCGCACGAGTCCTGTCCGGTCTGCGGGCGAGAAGGTTCGATCGCGTCCTAAACGTAGTTCGTAGACGCCGGCGTGGTGCCGGCGGCTAAGCCGCGCTGCGCTCCGCGAGCCCGCGCGGGTCCGTCGCCTCGACGCGCGTCAGCAGGTCCGCGACCTCCGGGTCCTTCCCGAGCCTCAGCGCCTGCCGGCAGGCGTCGGCGCACTCGGCGAGGCGATCGGTTCGCGCGAGCGCGTGAGCGTAGGTCGACCAGGCGGCTGGCGACTGGCCGTCCAGCCGAGTGGCGGCACGCGCGGCGGAGACCTCCGCGCCGACGTCGCCCGCGAGGTGATAGACGAGTGCGAGGTCGAGCAGACCGTCCACCGAAGGCGCGATCAGCTTGGCTTGCTCGAGCGCCGTGATCGCACCGGAGCGATCACCGAGTCGCATGCGCAGGCGCCCGAGCCGCTCCCAGGTGGAGGCATCCGCAGGGGCCCGGTCGGTCGCCCGTGCAGCTGCGTCGACGGCGAGGTCGATCGCGCCCATGTCCTCGTAGATACGTGAGGCGAACCGCTCCGGCGTCGGACGATCGGTGTCGATCCGAGCCCAGTCGCGAACGGTGCGCGCCGCGGCGGCGAGGTTGCCCGCCTGCCAGAACGCCGCGGTCAGTAGCCGCAGCACCATCGGGTTGGAGGGCTCGGCGTCGCGCGCGTACACGAGGCGCTGGGCGGCAAGTTCAGCGTTGCCTTCGGCGAGCGCGTGCTGTGCGGCGGTCATGAAGCGCTGCACGCGGTCGGCTGCCGGGTCAGGCTTTGAGAAGTCGACGAATTGCAGCGAGCCGGCGGGAATCGTGCGGATGCCGACCGCGAACATGACCCGCGCCCACTGCTGGGCGTTGTCGTCGTCGCCGGAGAAGTAGATCCCGGTCACCGTACCCACGCCCCACTCGGGGTAGGAGACGCACCTCGCGTAGCGGTGGACGACCGAGTGATCAGGCACGCGCGAGCCGAACGGATCATGTTTGGCGCGCTCCTCCTCCGCCGCCCGCTTGCGCTGCTCCTCCTCGTATGCGCGCCGCCCGGCTTCCTCGCGCGCCTTGCGCGTGGCGGCTGCCGAGACCTTGACGGCGTTGCGCGTGACCCGTCCGCCGCGCAGCGAGTCCGCCAGCTGAGAGAGCTCGTCGGCGGCTTCGTTGATCGCCTGGAGGTGGCGCTGGTGCTCGTGCTGGCGACCGGGAGGAGCGATGTCGGGGTGCCAGCGCTTGGCCATCCGCCGGCGAGCGAGCTGGACTGCACGCTGGTCGAACGGCGCCTCGAGCTCCAGCAGGAGCATTGCTTGCTCTACGTCGAGGATCCGGGCCATCACGCACCTACGTTAGCGATGAAGCCAAGGAGTGCGCGTGTAACGGTGGTATGTAACGAATTGGTCTCAATCGATTTCAGTTGGTATGAAAGAGGGTTATTTTTGCGCCGTGAGCAGCAGCACCGCGTCGCAGTTTCGGCCCCGAGGAGCGCTCGTCGTGCTCGGGCTCATCGTGGTGAGCGTCGCCTCGGGACTTGGCGCCGCCGTCTTGGCCCTCCTGATCAGCACATTCACCGATCGCAGCGACTGCTCGGCCCAGAGCGCGGGCGACGGAGTCGTGCTCGGACCGGCGGGCGGCGGGCAGCGGGTGGGCGCCACTGAGTACGGCGGACCGGGAGACCCCAGCAGCGGCACCGTCGGCGCGTCGGGCGCGAATCTGCTCCAGCACCCCGACAGCTATGCGGAGCTCGGCGGTTACACGTTCCAGACCGCCACGGCGATGGGCGGGTTGCCCTACATGACCCCGCTCCGAGTCACGTGGAACAACCACTCCGCGATCGCCTACAAGCGCGACTTCGGTCTCGGTGGCGGCCCGATCGAGGGCCTGCCCCGGGTGCTCGACCTCTGGTGGCAGTTTGCAGTCCGGCTCGGAATCCCCTACGAGAACGGCCTGTGGTCGGGCCCGGTCCGGATCGAGCGCCCGCCCGGAGGTGGCGCCGGCAACGTGCTCGGTCAAACACCCGGCCAGAGCGGCACCCTGATCGCCCCGTCAACGGCTGCGACAGATCCCGGGACGTGTGCGCCGAGCACGATCGCCGGTCTGCCGCTGGCCCCAGGTCAGCGTGCCCGTCTGTTGCCGAGCGGCCTCGCCGCCGCGCCCGAGGACGCCCCGGCGGCAGTCAAGGAGATCATCGCGGCCGGGAATCAGATCGTCGGCAAGCCGTACCTGTACGGCGGCGGGCATGGACTGCCGCTCGACGAGATCGCCCCGGCGTACGACTGTTCGAGCAGTGTCGAGCATCTGCTCTACGGCGCGAGGCTGCTGCCGGTCACCTATGGCGCGGCTTCCGGCGAGCTCGAATCCTTCGGGCAGCCCGGCCCCGGTGGCTGGGTGACGATCTACGCTAACGCCGACCACGTGTTCATGTACGTGGCCGGACTGCGCTGGGATACCCACAACGCCGCCGGGCCGGGTGACGGCAGCGCCGGGATCGGCTGGCATCCGCTGGTGCGGAGCTCGGCAGGATTCATCGCCAGGCACCCGGTGGGACTGTGAGGGCGCGACTCGCGATCTCGCTTGTGCTCGCCGCCGCCGCCCTGACCGGCTGCGCCGGGCTGGGGTTCTCGCGAGGCGCCACGACCACCCAGCCCTCGAAGCTCCAGCAAGCGCAGTCGACGCACGAGTACCCCTCGCCGGCTCCCGGCTCCGCAACGGGCCGCCGGCGGTTCGGGCTCTGCCGTGGAGGCAATTCGCAGCTTCGCAGAGGCGTACATCAACTGGAGCGCCCAGACGGTCCCGGCCGACATGCGCGCGCTTGCCGCCCGTAGCGTCGGCCAAGCGCGCTCGGCGACCCAGCTGGCGGCGGCCCAGACCGCGAACGACTACGAGCTCGAACGCGGCGGGATCGCAAATCGCGGCACCGTCGAGGCGGTCGCGCGGCTGGCAGGGCTTGGCGGTCGGTACGCGGTGCTCACCCTCGAAGCGACGACCGCGACCAACACCAACGCCTATCAGGGCCTGCGCCCCGCGTGGCACGTGACGATCGCGACCGTGACGGAGCTCGCACCGGGACGCTGGGTGGTGAGCGGCTGGCAACCCGAGAGCTGAGTGGTCCGGCCGGCGGCTCGCCGGCCCCTCATGCCTTGGCCGGCGTGCCTACCTCCTGCCCGTTTTGCGGTCAGCCTGACCTCGACGTTGCTAGTGGGCCGCGACATTGAGGACGACGGCCGCGGCGAAGCACAGCACGGCGACTGCACGGACGATCCCCCCGGCACGGGCGCCGGGTCTGCCCGTGACCATGCCCACGATCGCGGCGATCATGCAGCCGACGGCGATCGCGGCGAATGCGACCGCAAGCGCACGCACCAAACCGATCCTACTCGCGCCCCGCAAGCCGGTGAGAGAGGGCCGGAGGGCCGACGCCGCCTATCCTGCGTGGTCGATGTCCTCGCAGTACATCTTCACGACCTACAAGCTCTCGCGGCGCTACCCACCCGACAAGGAGGTGCTGAGCGACATCTCGCTGTCGTTCCTTCCCGGCGCCAAGATCGGCGTGCTCGGCTACAACGGCTCCGGGAAAACGACACTGCTGCGGATCATGGCGGGGCTCGACACCGAGTTCGACGGCCACGCTCAGCTGGCTCCTTCGGCGACTGTAGGGCTGCTCGAGCAGGAGCCGGCGCTCGATCCGAGCAAAGACGTGCGCGGCAACGTCGAGGACGGCGTCGCGGAGGCGCGGTCGCTGCTCGATCGCTTCAACGAGCTGTCGATGAACTATTCCGACGAGACGGCGGACGAGTTCGCCAGGGTACAGGAGCGGATCGACGCGGTGGATGGCTGGAACCTCGACACGACGCTCGAGATCGCGATGGACGCCCTGCGCTGCCCGCCACCCGACGCCGATGTCGCGACACTGTCGGGCGGCGAGCGCCGGCGGGTGGCGCTCTGCCGGCTGCTGCTCCGCCAGCCCGATCTGCTGCTGCTCGATGAGCCGACGAACCACCTCGACGCGGAGTCCGTCGCCTGGCTCGAGCGTCACCTGCACGACTATCCGGGGACCGTCGTCGGTGTCACCCACGACCGCTACTTCCTCGACAACGTCGCCGGCTGGATCCTCGAGCTCGACCGCGGACGCGGGATTCCCTACGAAGGCAACTACTCGGGTTGGCTCGAACAGAAACGCGCCCGGCTCGAGACCGAGGCCAGGCAGGAGACCGCACGCCGGCGGACGATTGATCGTGAGCTGGAGTGGGTGCGGCTGAATGCGAGTGCGCGGCGCAACAAGCCGAAGGCCCGACTGAATGCCTACGAGGCGCTGCTCGCGCAGGATCGCAACGTCAAGCTCGACCAGGTTCAGATCCACATCCCCGCGGGGCCGCGGCTGGGCGGTGTCGTCGTCGAGGCCGATGGCCTGCGCAAGGCATATGGGGAGCGCGTGCTGATCGACGAGCTCTCGTTCGAATTGCCACCGGGTGGGATCGTTGGCGTGATCGGCCCGAACGGCGCCGGCAAGACCACGCTGATGCGGATGATCACCGGGTCTGAGCAGCCTGACGCGGGCACGCTGCGAATCGGCGACACCGTTCAGTTGGCGTACGTCGATCAGTCACGCGACGCGCTCGATCCCGACAAGACGGTCTGGGAGGAGGTCTCCGGCGGCGCCGATCAGATCACGCTCGGTGACCGCACAGTCAATAGCCGCGCCTACGTCGCCGGCTTCAATTTCAAGGGCACCGACCAACAGAAGAAGGTCGCAAAGCTCTCGGGCGGCGAGCGCAACCGTCTACACCTCGCGAAGCTGCTGAGGACCGGGGGCAACCTGCTGCTGCTCGACGAGCCGACGAACGACCTCGACGTCGACACGTTGCGTGCGCTCGAGGAGGCATTGCTCGCGTTTGCCGGTTGTGCCGTGGTCGTGTCCCACGACCGCTGGTTCCTCGACCGGATCGCAACGCACGTGCTCGCCTTCGAGGGCGACTCCCAGGTGCGCTGGTTCGAGGGCAACTTCGACGCTTACGAGAGCTTCCGTCACGAGCAGCTCGGCGCCGACGCCGACCGGCCGAAGCGGATCACCTACAAGAAGCTGGTCCGGGGCTGATGGAGAGTCGTGCGGTCCTGATCACCGGCTGCTCCTCGGGCATCGGGCATGCGACCGCGCAGCGGCTGGCGGCCGAGGGCTGGAACGTCTACGCGACCGCTCGCCGGCCCGAGGCGATCGCCGATCTCGCTCACAAGGGTTGCCGGACGCTCGCGCTCGATGTCTGCGATGAAGCTTCGATGAGAGGCGCGCAGCACTTAGAGGGCCGACAGGGTCGCCCGCAGCTCCGTTGCGTCGGCTACGATCGCGTCAGCTCCGGTCAGCTCGGCGGCGCCGTAGGGCCCGGTCGCGACCGCCACGCAGCGGACGCCATCGGCACGGGCGCAGGCGATGTCACGGGGGGTGTCGCCGACGACGATCGTCTGCTCCCGGGGGTAGGGCTTGCCGGTCCTACCGGCCCGCCGCCGCGCGATCGCGGGAAGCGCGGCGCGGTCCTCGGAATCCGATCCAAACGCCCCTTGATGCGCGGGGAAGTGGTAACCGATGCCCGCGCGCCGGAGCTTGAGCCGCGCGATCGGCTCATAGTTTCCGGTCAGCAGCCCGATCCGCACGCCTTCTAGCGCCACCAGCCAATCGAGCAGCGCCGGAATGCCCGGAAGCACAGTGTGGGAGAGATCGTCAGGGCACAGTTGCGCGTAGGCCTCACAGCAACGCTCGCGCACGTCGTCCGCGCGCTCGTCGATCCGCTCCGCTGAGACCCCAGCGTCGAGCAGGATCGCGCGGGCGATCTCGCCGTCGGTACGGCCGGCGGGCGAGGCCGGTCGACGCACGGCGCGGGCGTCGACGCGATGGATCTCGAGCAGCGCCAGGCGCAGGGCGGCACCGTGCGCGTCGGTGGCGCCCGCGACGAGCGTGCCGTCGATGTCGAACAGCAGCAGCACGGCCGGATCCTCGTTCAGCGCGTGAACGACATTCCCGGCTGTAGGCGCCGCGCGAACGCCGCAATCAGCCTCGCCGCGTTGTCGATGTCCTCGAGTGCCGCCAGCTCGACCGGCGAGTGCATGTAGCGAGAGGGCACCGAGACGAGGCCGGTCGGAACGCCCGCGCGGCTGAAGTGGATCGCGTCGGCGTCGGTGCCGGTGCCCTTGCCGAGCGACTCGACCGTGAACGGGATTGCTTCCTCCTCACCGGCCGCATAGAGCCGCTCGAACACTTGCGGGTGAAGCGTCGTTCCGCGGGCGATCACGGGACCGGAGCCGAGCGTGTGCTTCGTGATCGGGCCCAGCTCGATCCCCGGCTGATCGGTCGCGAACGTCATGTCCACCGCGATCGCGACATCCGGATCGAGCGCGAACGCGCTCGTACGGGAGCCGGCAAAGGTCGTCTCCTCCTGGACGACCGCCAACGCGATCACGTCCCCGGGTGCGCCGCCGCTCTCCGCCACCAGGCGGGCCGCCTCGGCGGCTACGTAGCAACCGACGCGGTTGTCGAGCGCGCGAGACACGACCCGGCCGTTGGGAAACTCGACCGGACCGGCGTCGATCACCGCCACGTCGCCGATCCGCACCAACTCACGCGCCTGCTCGCCGTCCTTGGCGCCGATGTCGATATGCAGATCCTTGAGCTCGGGCACCCGCTTGCGGTCCTCGTCCTTGAGCAGGTGGATCGGCTTGCGTCCGATCACACCGGCAACCGGGCCACCACGGGTGGCGAGCCGGACCCGCTGCCCGACGAGCACGATCGGATCCCAGCCTCCGACCTGGCCGAAGCGCAGGTAGCCGTCATCGTCGATGTGCGAGATGTGGAGGCCGATCTCGTCGATGTGCCCGACGATCGCGAGCGCCGGGCCGCCGGCGGTCCCGGGAACCCGCGCGCGCGAGGAGCCGAGGTGGTCGACTTGCACGTCATCCGTGAAGGCCGAGCAGCCCTCGCGCCACACGCCCGCAGGGTCGGTTTCGTGTCCGGACGGACCGGTCGCGGCGAGCAGGCGTCGTAGAAATTCGGGTAGTGCCATCGCGCTATGCCCTCAGCAGCTCGCGGAGCACGTACTGAAGGATCCCGCCGTGGGAGTAGTAGCGCTGCTCCTCGGGTGTATCGATCCGGGCAATCACCGTGAACTGCTTGTCGTCGGCCTTCACCGACAACTCGCGCGGGATCGCCTCCGTGTCCGCCAGCCCGCCGACGGTGAACGTCTCCTGCCCGGTCAGCCCGAGGGACGCGATCGAGTCTCCGTCCTTGAACTGGAGCGGCAGCACGCCCATGCCGACGAGGTTGGAGCGGTGGATGCGCTCGAAGCTCTCGGCGATCACCGCGCGGACCCCGAGCAGCCGAGTCCCCTTGGCGGCCCAGTCTCGGGAGGAGCCCGATCCGTACTCCTTGCCGGCGAGCACGACGAGCGGGACGCCGTCGCTGATGTACTTCATCGCCGCATCGTAGATCGACATCTCCGTCTGGTCGGGCAGATGAAGGGTTACGCCGCCTTCCGTCCCCGGCGCGAGCCGGTTGCGCAAGCGGATGTTCGCAAACGTGCCGCGCATCATCACCTCGTGGTTGCCCCGGCGCGAACCGTAGGAGTTGAAGTCCTTCGGGGCAACGCCGTGCTCGATCAGGTACCGCCCCGCGGGGCCGTCTCGCTTGATCGAGCCGGCTGGTGAGATGTGGTCGGTGGTTACGCTGTCACCGAGCACCGCGAGCACGCGCGCGCCCCCGATGTCGGTGATCGGATCCGGCTCGGGCGAGAGCTCCTCGAAGAACGGCGGCCGGCGCACGTAGGTCGAATCGGGGTCCCACGCAAAGCGCTCACCGCTCGGCACCTGGAGCGAATTCCAGCGGTCGTCGCCATCGAACACCTCGCCGTAGCTCTTGCGGAACATGTCCGACTGCACCGCGTCCGCGACCGTCTGGGCGACCTCGGCGGCGCTCGGCCAGATGTCCCTCAAGAACACCGGCCGACCGTGGTCGTCCTCGCCGAGCGGCTCGTCGTAGAGGTCGATGTCCATCGTGCCCGCGAGCGCGTAGGCCACGCACAGAGGAGGCGAGGCGAGGTAGTTCATCTTCACGTCGGGATTGATCCGGCCCTCGAAGTTGCGGTTGCCGGACAGCACCGAGACGACCGCGAGGTCCTCGGTGCCGACCGCATCAGAGATCGCCTCGGGCAGCGGGCCGCTGTTGCCGATGCAGGTCGTGCAGCCGTAACCGACCAGGTGGAAGCCGAGCGCCTCGAGGTACTCGGTCAGGCCGGCGCGGTCCAGGTACTCGGTCACGACCTTCGAGCCCGGGGCGAGTGACGTCTTGACCCACGGCTTCACCATCAGGCCGCGCTGGACGGCATTGCGCGCCAGGATCCCTGCGCCCAGCATGACCGATGGGTTGGAAGTGTTCGTGCAGCTGGTGATCGCCGCGATCACGACGTGTCCGTGGTCGAGCGTGGTTTCTGTGCCGTTTGCGAGCGTGACCGGGACGCACGTCCGCTCGCGCTCGGCAACCTGCGCTCCGCCGGTCCCTCCCAGCGGCTCGTGCCCCTCACCGTCGAGGTGGTGGGAGGAGACCGGGTCGCTGGCCGGGAAGCTCTCCGCGACCGCCTCGTCTTCGGAGTCCGCGTCAGGCAAGTAGCCCTCGAGCGCCAGCCGAAAGGCCGGCTTTGACTCGGTCAACGAGACCCGGTCCTGCGGGCGCTTCGGGCCGGCGATGCTCGGAACGACCGTCGAGAGGTCGAGCTCGAGCTCGTCGGTGAACGTGGGCTCCTCAGAGCTCTCGTCGTGCCAGAGTCCCTGCTCCTTCGCATATGCCTCGACCAGATCGATCAGCTCCTTCGGCCGCCCCGAGAACTCGAGGTAGCGAAGCGTCTCGGCGTCGATCGGGAAGATCGCGCAGGTCGAACCGAACTCCGGTGACATGTTGCCGATCGTCGCCCGGTCGGCGAGCGGGAGCTTCGCGAGGCCATCGCCGTGGAACTCGACGAACTTGCCGACTACGCCGTGCCTGCGGAGCATCTCGGTGACCGTCAGCACCAGGTCGGTCGCGGTCGCCGCTTCCTGTAGCTCGCCGAGGAGCTTGAAGCCGAGTACTTGCGGGATCAGCATCGACATCGGCTGCCCCAGCATCGCGGCCTCCGCCTCGATGCCGCCGACACCCCAACCGAGCACACCCAGTCCGTTGATCATCGTCGTGTGCGAGTCGGTGCCAATCAGCGTGTCGGGGTACGCCTGTCCGGCCTCGTCGTTGACGAACACCACGCGCGCCAGGTACTCGAGGTTCACCTGGTGGACGATGCCGGTATCGGGAGGGACGACCTGGAAGTTGTGAAACGAGCCCTGGCCCCAGCGCAGGAACGCATAGCGCTCCTTGTTGCGCTCGAACTCGAGTTCGGCATTGCGCCCGAACGCTTGGCGGGTACCGAACACGTCCACCTGGACCGAGTGGTCGATCACCAGCTCGGCGGGCACCAGTGGATTGATCTTGGCGGGGTCGCCGCCCATATCGCCCATCGCGTCGCGCATCGCGGCGAGGTCGACGACCGCCGGCACGCCGGTGAAGTCCTGCATCACGACGCGCGCGGGCGTGAACGCGATCTCCGTGCTCGGCTCGTCCTTGGCGTTCCAGGTCGCGAGTGCCTCGATGTGCTCGGCGCGAATCGCCTCCCCGTCCTCGTTGCGCAGTAGGTTCTCGAGCAGGATCTTGAGCGAGAACGGCAGACGGGCGACGTCGTACTTCGCCTGCAGGGCGTCCAATCTGAAGATCTCGTAGGAGCCCCCGCCGACGGCGAGCGTTGCTTGGGCGTCAAAACTGTTCATGGACAACTTCAGTCTCCTGGTCAATAAGGGGAAACTCGTACTTTATGTGCTCCGTGACCGCGCCCACCGTGCTCCGCGACCGCCGGTCCGGCGAGGCGCCTCGCGTCACGAACATGGAGCTGTTCTACGACCTCGTGTTCGTGTTCGCGATCACCCAGCTCTCGGAATACCTCGGGGGCATCTGACCGCGCGTGGAGCGGCCCAAACGCTGGTCCTGTTTCTAGCGATCTGGTGGGCCTGGAACTACAGCGCCTGGGTGACCAACTGGATCGACCCGGAACTTCCCGGGGTCGCGCTGATGATGCTGGTGCTGATGGCGATCAGCCTGTTCATGCCTGCGGCGATCCCGTCGGCGTTCGGGAGCCGTGGGGTCTCGTTCGCGGTCGCGTACGTCGCGATCCAGGTGGTTCGGAGTGCGTTCATGGTGGTGGCGTTCGGACGACAGACGATGGGCCGGAACCGCTGTGGGCGGCTCGCGATCTCTGCGGGCCGAGCGGCCGAGGAGCAACCCGAGCGCGCCTGAAGCCCACGGCCTTCCTACGCACGTCTTAGTGAGGTCTTCGTCCCGGCTTCGGTCCCCGCTCGATCCTCTCTCCGAGCCCGAATTCCTGCAAGGAGAGCACGATGACCTTCCTGACCTTGATGATCGGCGGTATCTCGCTCGGCGCCGTTGCCGTGGCGGCCGCCGGAGCGAACGCCGAAGCAACTCGCGTTCCCGGCCAGCCCTAGCCGCGATGAGCACCGCACTGACCACCCCTCCCTTTGTGTGGGCCGAGCCGGCCGAGTTCAAGGCGATCCGGGCCGACGTGGCCGGTGAGTTGCTCGCGCTGGTCCGTGACGATGAATGGTTCTTCGACACCGAGCTGCTGGTTACCGCGCAGCGCCGTGGCCTACGCATCCACGAGGTCTCGGTCGAGTGGGTCGAGGACGCGGATGCGCGGGTCGAGATCGTCCCGACTGCGCTTGCCGACCTGCGTGGCGTCGCCCGGCTGGTCTCGCACAGGCCTCCCGAGGCGCTCACATTGGTCTCATCCCCATGGCCCATGCTTGCGCCGTGAGCTCGGAGTCGATTCCGTTGTGCCCGGCACGGGTCGTGGCTTGCGCGGCGCCCCCGGCGGGGCCGGCGGCGGCATGTTCGGCGGTGACAGCGCGACGCTGAATGCGGCGGTTCGCTACGCCAAGGCCCACGGCGGCGGGACGATCGGCGTCGAGAGCCAGAGCACGGCTGCGGCAGTGATCATCTCCTCCGATGCCAACGTCGCGGGCCTCGGCGGGTTCTCCGGTCGCGAGAGCACGGTGAGCCTCGCGTGGCTCGCTCAGGAGGTGAGCTCGGGTCACTTGCGGTGGATCCTCACCGACGGTACGGGCGGATCCCAGATTCCAGGGGACACCCGTAGCGGCAGCCAGAGCGCGATCGACGCCGCCGCTAAAGTGTGTCGGGCAGTGACGCTGCCGAGCAGCTCGGGGATTCAGGGCAAGATGTATGACTGCCACGGACGCGCTTCGGCGATCCTCCAAGCCGCGAAGAGCTAGCGATCGGTCAACTTATCCCTCAAATCTGCCGATAACCAAGCGTCTGTGCGTCTCCTCTTCAAGGCTGTTGTGATCAGCGCCGCGGCGCTGGCGCTGGCAGCGCCTGCCGCGCTGGCGGACACGACCGACAGCTCCAACTGGGCGGGTTACGCGGTCCATCGCTCTGGCGTCAGGTACCGCGAGGTGGCCGCGGTCTGGAGACAGCCAAGCGTCAAGTGCACGGCACGAGAGCCGAGTTATTCGGCCGCGTGGATCGGCCTCGGCGGCTACAGCGTGACTTCGAGCGCGCTCGAGCAGATCGGGACCGAGGTCGACTGCAGCTTCGCCGGTCAGGTCAGATCGAGCGTTTGGTACGAGCTCGTTCCGGCTCCGTCGCGCGCGGTCAAGCTGACCGTCCGCCCAGGCGATCTGATCGAAGCCACTGTCAACGTGGTCGGACACACGGTCTGGGTCAGCCTCGCTGACCTGACCGGCCACCGATCGTTCACCAAGACACTGCACGCCTCCTCGGTCGACGTGTCATCGGCGGAGTGGATCATCGAGGCGCCGTCTGACTGCATCAGTGCGACGGTATGTCAGACGCTGCCGCTGGCCAATTTCGGTAGCGCCACGTTCGGGGACGCAGCCGCCGTGTCGAGCACCGGGCTCGCAGGCTCGATATCGAGTCGGGCTTGGGGGGCGACGAAGATCAACCTGATTCAGGGCGGTCGGAGATTTGTCTCGAGCGGTGTCCCTGCGAGCTTGACCGGAGCCGCACTGACGTCCGCTCTCGCCGCTCGGGGGACATCGTTCACGGTGACCTACGCCGAGCTCCCGGTGCCGGGCAACCCGTTCTTTGCGCGGAGCGCCTCGCTGCAGGCTGGGTACCTGGTCCATCCGGGACGCTGACGCCGTCGTCCAGAGGGGACTCAGCTCGCGAGCCGCACGGAACCGTCGTCGGCGAGCGTCCAGTATGGGTTGTGGGCGACCTCCCAAGGATGCCCATCAGGATCGACGAACACTCCCGAATATCCGCCCCAAAATGTCTTCGCCCCCGCTCGCGGGATCCGCGCGCCCGCGGCCCGCGCCTGAGCCAGGACGGCATCGACCTCTTCCGGAGAGCGGACGTTGTAGGCGAGCGTGACCCCGCCCCAGCCACCGCGATCCTCGACCCCGCTGTCCTGGGCCAGCTTCGCCCGATCCCACAGGGCAAGGATCATGCCGCCGGCTTGGAAGAACGCCACGTCGTCGGCCGGACTCGCTCCGCTCGTCCAGCCGAGTGCCTGATAGAAGGCTTTCGCCCGGCCTAGATCGGCGACGCCGAGCGTGATCAGGCTCACCCGTTGCTCCATCGGCCGATTGTGACCGATCTGTTCGTATGGAGCTCTTATCTGCCTCCTACGGCGCTCTACCGAAGCGCCGCGATGCTTGGCTCGTGGTCACCGATCCGCTACCCCATCTGTTCTGGATCACCAGCCGTGCGGCCGGTTTCGCGGCGCTGATCCTCGCCAGCCTCGCCGTATGCGTCGGGCTGCTGATGAGCACCAAGTTGCTCAGGCGCCGCGGCGCCGACCTGGTTGCCATCCATGAGATCCTCTCGCTCTCGACGATCGCCGCGATCGTCGTTCACGCCGCCGCCCTGCTCGGCGACAACTACCTGCATCCCTCGCTCGCCGACATCACGATCCCGTTCGTGAGCGACTACAAGTCGGTCTGGACCTCGATCGGCATCTTCGCCGGCTGGAGCACGATCCTGCTCGGGATCTCCTACTACGCTCGGCGGGCGATCGGTGCTGGGCGGTGGCGCAAGCTCCACCGCCTCACGGCACTGGCCTGGCTCCTCGGGCTCGCCCACTCCCTCGGCGAGGGAACCGATGCCGGAACGCTTTGGTTTCTGGCGATGCTCGCCGTCGTCGCGATCCCGGCCCTCGCCCTGCTGGCGTCGCGGATCCTCGGCGTGAGCCCGCTCGGGCCCCGCGACAGCCAGCGAGTGACAAGCCCCGATTCGCGACCCGACGCGTCCCTCCTCCCAGCCAAGGCCGTGCCCACCGCGGGAGTCGCCGTCCGCAGCGGGGAGGAGCCCGTCACGGCTTAGAACCCTGGCGGATGACGAACGACGAAGCCCGAGAACTCGCCGCCGCCCTGGGCCCAGCGGGTGCCGCTCTCGGCGAGCGCAACCGTGTCGAACCGCCAGCCGGCGACCGTCATCCAGACATGGTCGGCGTTGGCGTAGACGGTGATCCAGCGCCCGGGTCCGGCATCGCCCCACGACTCGAAGTCGCCTGAGACCATCGGCGAGCTGACCAGGCCGGCCGCCGCGAGCGCATAGCTCACCGAGCCAGAGCAGTCGTAGCCGTCGGCGTGGAACGATGCGTGGCCACCGCCATAGATGTAGGGCAGCGTGGCGATCGCGTTGCCGGCGGCGATCACCTCGCCGATCGCGGGCGGCGCTCCCGCGGGCGGCTGGACCATTCCTCCGGTATCGATCGCGATCCCGCCGACCGCGGCGTTGCCGCTCGCGGCCGCCGTTCGGGCCTCCGCCGCCGCGCGTGCCTCGAGCGAGCTCAGGCGAGCGTTCAGCTGGTGAAGCCTCGTTGCTGTGCTGGCCCGGTCTCGAAGCTGCGAGATCTGCCTGCTGAGCAGCGCTGCCTTCAGCGCCGCTATCTGGTTGCGCCGCGCGAGCACTTGCAGGGCGAGGCTGCGATCACGCTGCTCCAGCGTGGCCAGCAGGTCGGCCTGATGGGCCACCTCGGCGCGGGCGGTACGGGTCGTGATGACCACGCCGGCGTCCTGCCGGCCAATTCGCTGCAGGAAGTTCACCTGCTCGAGCAGATCGCTGAAGCCGTGGGACTCGAGCAGTACGGTCATCAGGTCGGGCTGCGCGTTCTCGTATCTGGCGACCAGGTTGGCGGCAAGCGCAATCGAGGCATGATGCAGGCGATTCTCGAGGGCGAGTAGATGCGCGCGCGCAGTCAGGAGCTGCATCTGGACGGCGCGCAGTCGAGCTTCCCGGACGTTCAGCTCGGCCTGTACCTGACCCAGCTGAGCGCGGGCCTGATCAAGGCCGCTGGTCGTGGCGCTGATGCGGACGCTGTCGGCGGCGATCGCCGACTGAAGCGACGCGGCCGCCGACTGGCCCGCCGAGATCTGGCCCTGCAGATCGCCAACTCCGGCCGTGGTGAAGGAGGTGGCGAGGAAGATGGCGGCAACCGCCGCCGAGGCGAGCAGCGCGCGCCGCGGATCGGGAAGTCGCTTGGCCAGGAACACGGATCTTGGGCGTGGAGGAGTGCCACGACGGCGCCTCTGATGGCGGCGACGTCGCGCTCTTGGGGGTGCCGGGGGCGGCGGGAGCACCCTAACACGAGTCGTCGCCATCGCCACGCGCTCTCCTGGGTGTGCAATAAATCCTGCAAAGGAGCGGTTTGCCGAGTCGCGCTTCGAACGCGGGAAGGGTCGCCGCGCCGGCACGCCGAGATCCGGGGCCCCCACGCTCAGAGCTCGAAGAACAAACCTTGCGGCCCGCTTGCAATACTCGCAAGGTGCGCGGGATGACTTGGCTTGTCGTGGCGCTCGCAGCTCTCTGCGTGGTCGGACCTGGGACGGCGCTCGCCTCGGGCCCCGGCTCCTCGGCGGGCGATCAGCAGTACGTCGATCCCTTCGGCTCGAACGGCGGCACGACGACCAGCGCTCCCACGGCACCGGCTCCCAGCACCTCCCCGGGCTCGTCTGACCAGTCGAGCTCGGCGCCGAGCTCGAGTGCGCCGAGCTCGAGTGCGCCGAGCTCGCCATCGTCTGCCGCTCCGGCGGCGAGCACCACGACCGCGACACCAGCGGCCACTACGGCCTCGCCGGCGACCACGACCCCGACGGCGACCACGACCCCGACGGCGACCACCGCGACCCGCCGGCAGCCCGACATTGCCGTACACCGGCGTGAATGTGTCGCTGGCCGCCGCGCTGGGCTTGGCGCTGGCCGGATCGGGGCTCGTACTTCGGCGCCTCCTGCGAAGCGGGTAGTGCCGCCCGCAGAGGCGTCCGTCGCGATCAACGCTCGAGCGGCCGTTCGGATGCAGATCGGCGGGGTCGAGCGCCTCGCCAGGGAGATGGCACTTCGATTGCCGGCGCTGGCGCCCGATCGCTACCGGGTGATCCGGCCCCCGGCGGCGCTCGCTCACCGAGCCGGTCATCTTTGGGAGCAGGCCGCACTGCCCGTCGAATCTGCTCGCTACGCGCTCGTCTACTCGCCCGCCAATCTCGCTCCGGTGCTCTCGCGCCGGAATGTGCTCGTAGTTCACGACGCGGCGGCACTGCGGTATCCGGAGGCGTATTCGCGTGCGTACTCCGCCTACCAGCGACGCGTGCTGCCGGTGCTGGCGCGCCGGGCGCGGCTCGTGATCACGGTCTCGGAGTTCTCCCGCGGCGAGCTCGTCGAGTTGCTGGGAATCGGCGCCGAACGCATCCGGGTCATCGCGGAAGGAGTCGATCGGCGCTTTGCGCCCGGCGCGGAGACCACGCTGGTGCGGGAGCGCTACGGACTGACGAAGCGATACGTGCTCGCGGTCGGGACGGTGTCTGCCCGCAAGAACCTCGGGGCGCTGGAGACGGCGGTGCGAGCGCTCGGCGAGCGCGGTATCGAGGTCGTGCTTGCCGGCTCGGACCGCGACTATCTGCGCGGCTCACGCGTTCCACTGCGGCGGCTTGGTTACGTCACCGAACGGCACCTCCCGGCGCTCTACGCCGGCGCGCTCGCGTTCGTGATGCCGTCGCTGTATGAGGGCTTCGGGCTCCCCTGCCTGGAGGCGATGGCGTGCGGCGTGCCGGTTGTGGCCCTCGCGCGCGGCGCGCTGCCGGAGACGGTTGGCGACGCTGGGCTGATCGTCGAGCCGGCAGAGCTGACCGATGCGCGTACTCGCTGCGGCATGCGATCAGACAGTTCGGGCGCGCCTGCGTCAGGCCGGGCCGCGCCGCGCGGCGCGCTACTCGTGGACGCGGACGGCGGCGCGGACAGACGAAGCGATCGGCGAGCTGCTGCGCTCCGACGGAGCCTGAGGCGTGTTGCACTCGATCGTGAATAGACTCGTCGCTCTCTTGCGCCTGCGGACTCGTTTTGTGTTGGTCGCTCTGACGATCGTAGCTGCCGCAGCCCCGGCCCCTGCCGCAGCCACGGCCGCCACGGCGAAGCGCACCCCACCCCCCGCCGCAGTCCCGCAGGGCTTCGTCGGAGTCGATATCGATGGCCCGATGACGCTGCCGACCGCCCACGTCGATCTTGGGCACCAGTTCGACCTGATGGTGGCCAACGGCGTCGAGAGCGTGCGCATGGCGTTCAGCTGGGCGGCCGCCCAGCCGTATGCAAGCTCGGCCGACGTGCCGGCCAGTCGGGTGGCGCCAGTTCGTAAGCGGCGTCGGCGGCGTGCCGACGAGCTTTGCCGTCACTGACCAGATCGTCGGGCTGGCGGCCGAGCGAGGGCTCACCTTGCTCCCGACCGTGATCTATTCGCCCCGCTGGGACGCCGGCTCCAATCCGCACGGGTTCCGTCCCCCGAAGCAGACGGGTCCGTACGCGAACTACTTGACCACACTGGTCGATCGTTACGGGCCCCATGGGAGCTTCTGGTCAAGCCACCCCGAGATCCGGAGGCTCCCGATTCGGATGTGGCAGATCTGGAACGAGCCCAACCTGCAGCGCTACTGGCCGCATCCGTTCGCGCGCAGCTACGTCGGCCTTCTGCACGCGGCCCACGGCGCGATCAAGCGGGCCGATCCGGGCGCCAAGGTGGTGCTCGGCGCACTCGCGAATGCCGCTTGGACATACCTCGACCAGGTTGAACGCGTTCCCGGGGCCCGGAGCCAGTTCGACGTGATCGCGGTCAACGCTTTCACCGCCACCCCCAGCAATGTGATCCGATTCCTGCAGCTGGTCCGCCGTACGGCCGACCAGCGCGGTGATCGGCAGAAGCCGCTGCTGGCGACCGAGCTCAGCTGGCCCTCGGCGCTGCACAAGTCCCCACAGCATTTCGACTGGAATGTGACCGAGGCGGGGCAGGCGAACAACATCAGCGTCCTGCTGCCGATGCTGGCCGCTCGGCGGTCGAGCCTCCGCCTGCTCGGCTTCTACTACTACACGTGGATGGGGGATGAGTATCCGCACGCGGCGGCGTTCAACTTCGCCGGGCTGCTGCGCTACCGGTCGGGGGGACAGGTCGTCGCCAAGCCGGCACTGGCGGCGTTCCGCGGAGAGGCGCTGGCGCTCGAGCGGTGCCGGAGCAAGAGCGCCCTCGCCACACGCTGCCTGGGGCGCAGCTAGCCGCAGGGCTGGCGTCGCGGTCGACGGCACCGACCGCGGCCGCGACGGCGAAGCTTTGGCGCTTCGCCTCCGGGGCGTGGAGGTCAAACGCCAATGTTCGTCGGGGCGGGCGGGCGGTTCAGGCATCCCGCGCCCGCCGAGCCCGCCCCAGCGCGCGCAGCTGCGCGCGCTCGCGCGCCGCCGAGCGCCCGAGCAACGGCTTGGCAACCATACGGGTCGCGAACGTGAGCGCCTGCGCCGCATCATCGAGCCGAGCCCGTCGAGAGCCGAGCCGGCGAAGGACGACGTCGCGGCGGCCGCGCGCCAGCAGCTCGAACGGCTCGCCGCCGAAGCGTGCGCTGGTCGAGTGCGCTCGGTGGTGAAGCACCCGAGCGCCCGGCCAGAACCAGGTCTCGACGCCCGCCGAAGCGGCCCGCAGCCCGAGGTCGAGGTCCTCGCCGTAGAGGAATATCCGCTCGTCGAAGGGGCCGAGGCGGCGGAGCGTCTCGGTACGCGCTGCCAGGGCGCACCCGACGGCCCAGCCGACGCGACGGGGAGCGCTCGACCGCCACGGCGCGAGCGCGGCGCCTGGCCCCGCCGGGAGGAGCCTCGGCGCAGCAAGCACACGAGCCAGATCGGGAGCGGACGCGGGCAACGGATGCACCGTGTCCTGGCGCGAGCCGTTGGCGCAGAGCACGAGTGGCGCCAGCAGCCGATCGCGGCGCCGCGCCTCACCGGCAAGCTCCAGCAGCGAGTCGTCGAGCAGCTCGACGTCCGGGTTGACGAGTATCGCGATCGGTTCGGAGACCGAGACCAGACCGCGGTTGCAGGCGGCTCCGAACCCCACATTCGAGCTCAGGGCCACCGTGGTGACGAATTCGAAGCTCCGCGCCACCGCGAGCGTTTCGTCCCCCGACGCGCAGTCGACCACCACCACCCTGACGCCCGGCAAGTGGCGCCCGACCGAGCGCAGCAGCGCCTCCAGCTCCCTCGCCGAGTGGTGGGTCACCGTCACGAGCGCCAGCGAGCCGCGACCCGCCAGCGAGCCGCGACCCGCCAGCGAGCCGCGATCCGCCAGCGAGCCGCGAGCCGCCAGCGAGCCGCGGCGCGCCGCGAGCGCCCCGCGAGCGCGCAACCGCATCGTCGACCACCTCCGCGAATTGCCCCCGAGCGGCGCCGGCGTCGAACCGCGCTCGAGCGCGCTCGCGGCCGTGCGCGCCCATCGAAGCGGCGCGGGCCGGATCGGACAAGACCTCCACCAACGCGTCCGCCGCCGCCGTCGCACTGCCCGGCGCGTAAAGCACTCCGCACGACCGATCGACGATCTCGGCGACGCCACCGGACGCCGGAACGATCGCCGGGCGGCCCGCGGCCAGCGCCTCGAGGACCGCGAGCCCGAATGGCTCGCGTGGCGCGCAGTGAAGCAGGCAGCTCGAACGCGCGAGCGCGTCCCGGGGATCGGCGACGAACCCTGAGAACTCGACTATCTCCGTGACGTCGAGCCTCGAGGCGCGGGCCCGCAGGCGCCCGAGTAGAGCGTCACCATTCTCCAGCGGCGCTCCCACGAACCGGAGCGCGAGTCCCGGCACCCGTACGCGCGCAAGGGCACACGCCTCGAGCGCCAGATCAGGCCGCTTCCAGTCGACGAGCGCGCCGAGGACGAGCACCTCGGGAGGCTCGACGGGCCGAGTGCCGCTCGCGAAGGCATCGACGTCGACGCCGGGCGCGAGCACCGTCGTCGCCCGCGAGACCCAGGTCCAAGGCGACCGTCAGGGACGGAGCGGTCACTCGCGCAGCCCGCCGGGCGGCCGCGCGGACGACCGCTCCGACCAGCGGTCCCGGAAGCAGGTCGTTGTGTTGAAAGACGTAGCGCACTCGGGCGCTCATCGCGGCGATCGCGGAGCGCATTCCCCACGCCACGACGACGTCCGGATCGAGGTCGCGGGCGAGCGTCCGCAGCTCGCGAGCGTGGGCGCAGAGGCGCCCTGCCGCAAGCACGCGGTCGCGCGGTCGGGCGCGAAGCTCGAGCCTGCGCCGGCCCAGGAGGAAGACTCGAAACCCGAGCGCACGAGCCGAGTCGGCGAGCGGCCCGGGCGGGCATGCCAGGCATCGTTCCTGCTCGATCCCGGACGCGAAGTCAAGCAACAACTGCTCGGCGCCACCGAGCGCCCCCGAGTAAGTTACGAACAGCACCACGACGCGGTGAGGCTAGTGGTCCGCCCCTTGAACCGCATAGACTGCCCGGCTTGGGGGAGAGCGAGCAAGGACAGCCACGAGGGCCGCGCGTCGCATTGGTGCATGACTTCTTGCTCGATCTGCGCGGTGCCGAGCGCGTGTTCCTCGAGCTGTGCCGGATCTGGCCGGACGCCCCGATCTACACGCCGGTCTACGACGACGAGGCTACGGAGGGCCGCTTCGCACAGCGGGCGATCCACACCTCGTTCCTACAGAAGCTGCGACCATCGGCGCGCACCTTCCGCGGCCTGCTGCCGCTGTATCCCGCGGCGATCGAGTCGTTCGACCTGTCGGGCTACGACCTCGTGGTGTCAAGCTCCTCGGCGTGGGCGCACGCGGTTCTGTGCGACGCGGGCTCCGTCCATGTCAGCTACTGCCACAACCCGTTTCGCTACGCCTGGAACGACCGCGATCAAACGCTGGCCAAGCGCACCCCGGTCACGCGAGCCTTTCTGCGGCGAGTGTTCCGTCGCTGGCGCCAATGGGATTGGATCGCCGCGCAGAGGACCGATCGGTACGTCACCAACTCGTCGATGACGCAGGCGCGGATCCGCGCCTACTTCGGCCGTGAAGCCAATGTGGTGTACCCGCCGGTTTGCACCGATCGGTTTTCCCCAGGGCCCGTGAAGGACTACTACGCCGTTGTCTCCGAGCTGATGCCGCACAAGCAGATCGACGTCGCGATCGCCGCCTTCAACCGTCTGCGCCTGCCGTTGACGATCGTCGGCGACGGGCCCGCTGCGCGGCGGCTGCGGCGGGAGGCGGGGCCGTCGATCAGCTTCGCCGGCCGGCTCCCCGATCAGGCAGTCGCGCAGATCCTCCAGGGTGCTCGCGCGCTGATCCAGACGTCTGTCGAGGAATTCGGGCTGGCCGCCGTCGAGAGCCAGGCGGCAGGGCGTCCCGTGATCGCGCGACGGGCCGGTGGTGCGCTCGAGACGGTCGTTGACGGAGTGACGGGATCCTTCTGGGCGGGCGGGCCGGACGAGCTGGCGCGCGCCGTGGTCACCTTCGACGATGCCGCGATCGACCCGCTTGCCTGCACGCGCAACGCGGCGCGGTTCGACACCGAGAACTTCCGGACGCGGCATCCTCGCTCAAGTGCAGTCGGCGCTGGCGAGCCGATCTCCGCTGGCCTCCGGCGAGCGCCAACCGCCGCCGTCGACTCGCCTCGTGCGGCGTGCGGCGCGCGACGGCCACCGCTAGCGGATGCGCGCCGGGTCCGTGAGCGGTGCCCGTGCCATCGTCTCGCGTGCGGCCCTCGCGGCGCTCCTGGCCGGGCCGGCCGTGCTGGCGTTCTTTGCCGGCGGGTACTTCGACGTGCCGCGTGAATGGGCCGGACTCGTCGCCTGGGTGCTGGTGGTGGTGGCGCTGCTGGCGTGGCCCCCGGGCTCCGGGCGCTCACCAATCCCGGCTCGCCTCGGCGGGCGCTTGGCGATCCTCGGCCTGGCGCTGTTTGGCGCCTGGACACTGGTCTCCTCCACGTGGGCGCCGAGGCTGGTCCCGCCTACCACGCCGGCGAGCTGGTGTTCGTCTACGTCGGGGTGCTGCTGGCGGCCGTGGCGCTGCTGCAGAGCCGGCAATCGATCCAGGCGGTCGAGCCCATCCTGGCGCTCGGCACGCTGGCGGTGATCGGCTACGGGATCTCCGAGCGATTGCTGCCCGGACTGCTGCAATTCGCGCGTTCGCTCAGCGCCCAAGGGCGCCTCGAGCAGCCGCTCACTTACTGGAACGCGATGGGGGAGGTCGCGGCACTGGGGTTCGTCCTCTGCGCGCGGCTGGCCGGAGACGAAGATCGACCACGGGCGATGCGGGTCGCCGCCGCGGCCGCGAATGCACCGTTCGGCATGGGCCTGTACCTGACGTTCTCGCGCGGCGCGCTGTTCGCCTGCGGCGCGGGCGTGGTGACGCTGCTGGTCAGCTCGCCCACCCGTCAGCAACTGCGCGCGCTGACGCTCGCGATCTGCGCCGGGGTCCTGGCCAGCCTCGCGGCGGCGCCGTTCAAGGGCGTCACGTCACTGGCCGGCAGCGCGGCGACCCGCGAGCGCCAGGGAGCGATCGTGCTCGCGTTGCTGGTCCTGATCGCCGCCGTCGCTGCCCTGACCCAACTGCGCCTCGCTCGGGCCGGCCGGGCTGGAGACTTGCCGATGCCCCCGCGCGCAGGGCTGATCGCGACGGCGCTCATCTGTGCCGGCCTGGCGCTGTCGATCGTCGTCGGCGCCAAGGAGAAAGGCGGCCGACCGCTCAGCGCGGGAGCGACGCGGCTGACGACGCTCCAGAGCAACCGTTACGCCTACTGGCGCGTGGCCGCGCGAGCCTTCGCCGACGAGCCGCTGAGAGGAGTCGGCGCAGGCGGCTGGGCGGTGTACTGGCTGCGCTACCGGCCATTCGACGAGTTCGCGCAGGACGCCCATTCGCTGCCGCTGCAGACGGCGGCCGAGCTCGGTCTGATCGGTCTCGTGCTGCTGGGGATGTTTCTCGCAGGGGTGGGAGCGGCGGCGCTTGAAGCCCACCGCGTCGCCCCGGCGCTTGCCGCCGGCCCGATCGCGGGTTTGGTGACCTACGTGGTGCATGCACCGCTCGACTGGGACTGGCAGATGCCGGCCGTGACGATCATCGCGATCGTGCTGGCGGGAACGCTGATCGCGGTGGCCGAGCCCGCGGTCAAAGCTCCTCGGCAATCCGCGGAGCCTCTCGCCTGAAGATCCAGACCGCGAGCGCGCAGATCGCGAGATACAGCGCGATCGGCACCAGAATCTCGGCGAGGCCCGTTTCGATCGGCGCGTGAGGATCGATGATCCAGCGGCGCGCCAGTTCGAAAATCGGCGTGAGCGGGTTGAACGCGACCAGCTCGGCGATCGTGCCGTGCAGCTTCTGCAGCGGATAGATCACCGGGGTGGCGTAGAACAGCGCCGTCGCGAAGACCGCCCAGATGATCCCGACGTCACGAAAGCGCGGATACAACGAAGAGAGAATCATCGCAACCGC
The DNA here is from genome assembly GCA_963837385.1 of uncultured Solirubrobacterales bacterium. Classification (GTDB taxonomy): domain Bacteria; phylum Actinomycetota; class Thermoleophilia; order Solirubrobacterales; family Solirubrobacteraceae; genus Palsa-465. The sequence continues at coordinate 190,030 of CAWIMZ010000013.1, read as the reverse complement.
GACCGTGAGCCCGGACAGCATCGCCAGCACAACCGGGAGGAGTAGCCAGGACCACATCGGGCTGACTCCGAACGCGAGGATGAAGACGAACACCACGATCAGATTCAGGGCCAGGTTGAAGATGCTCGTGAGCACGACCGCCAGTGGGATCACCAGTCGTGGGAACTGGGTCTTGCGGACAACTGCCTCCTGGCTGACGACCGATCCGACAGAAGTATTGGTCGCCTCTTGGAAGAAGCCGAACAGGACGATGTTGAGCAGCAGCAGGACGGGATAGTGGAGCACCTGCGAGCCCAGACGGATGAGGTGGGTGAACACCTCGAGCAGGACGGCGAACAGCAGCAGCGGCCGGCACAGTGACCAGAGATAACCCAGTGCGGTGCCGAAGTACGTGCGCTTGAACTCGGTCGACGCGATCAGGTAGAGGAGCTCGAGCGAGCGCCGCCAACCGCCCCCGAGCGCCGACGGACCGCGCACATCGCGCAGCTCGAGCGCCTCGTCGCTCACAATCCAGGCTCCACGACGGCCCCCACGTCGGCGTGCACCGACACGCTGCCGGGACCTGGTTCGGTTCCGTAGACGACGAAGTCGAGCAGCCGCAGCACATGCAATGCGAGGTCGCCTGAACTGCGGTTCCGCGAGATGATCGCGCTGACGTAGTAGCGGCCCGGGAGCAAACGGTTCTCGATCTGTCCCGCGATCCGCACCCGCTGGCCGGCACGCAGCACGTCGGGCTCGCCTTCACTGCGTTCGAGGCTGCGGTTGAAGCCGAATACCTGGACGCCGTCAGCGGTGAGGAAGTGAAAGCCGAAGACGGGGTTCATCAAGTCGTGGCGCGCCTCGAAGACCACGTTGAAGCCGATCGGCTCTCCCTGTTCGATGTTCTCGACCCTTTGTCCGGACGGATCCTCGAGATGCGCATCGATCAGGCGGCCGTTGACATCCGGGACGTCGCCCCCGCGTGATCCATCGCCCTCGCCGCCGAAGTTCAGTCTGTAGTAGCGGAGAGCGGCCTCCTGTGGATCGCCCAGGTACTGGATCTCGCCGTCGTGGATCAGCATCGCTCGATCGCAGAAGCTCTGTACCGCGGCCATGTCGTGGGTGACCAGCACGACGGTCTTGCCGGCGTCGCGTCTGTCGCGGAAGACGTCCATGCACTTCTGCGCGAACGCCGCATCGCCGACCGCGAGCACCTCGTCGATCAGCATGATGTCCGCATCCGCCTCGACCATCACCGCGAACGCGAGCCGAACCATCATCCCCGACGAGTAGTTCTTCAGCTTCAGGTCCGCGAACTCCGCGAGCTCGGCGAACTCCAGGACCGAGGACAGTCGTCGACGCGCCTCCTGGCGGCTCAAACCCATCAGCACGCCGTTGAGGACGACGTTCTCCTTCGAGGTCAGCTCGGGGTTGAAGCCCACGCCGAGCTCGATGAACGGGGCGAGCCTGCCGGCCATCCTGATCCGGCCTCCGTCGGCACGGTAGATGCTCGCCATGATCTTGAGCAAGGTGCTCTTGCCTGAGCCGTTGCGTCCGACGATCCCGAAGAACTCGCCCAGGTGGACGTCGAACGAGAGTCCTCGCAGCGCGCGCAGATCGCGGTGTGCACGGCTCGCGAACGGGTGCGTCGCGCGCTCCTTGAACGAGTCGATTCGCTGATCCGGGATGCGGAACGTCTTCGTGACGTCACGGGCTTCGATAACGACCGGGCCATCGACCACGTCGGAGCCGACTCGGAGGAGCGTCGTCGTCCCCGGCTGGTGCTCAAAGGACATGTGGCGCGGAGTGTTCAAGGGGTTGGCGGACTAAGCACCCGGGCGGCGCTGGGTCGCTGCCAGCGTACAGCCGGTTCATGCTCGGCCCCCTGCGCGCCAGCGTCGCAACCGTCGTTGCTCAAACCGCGGGGGGTAGGGAAAGCTGGCGTCGAACACGCGCCTGCCGGGTCGTTCCGAGCGTCCTATGGCGAGCACGATCAACCACCGCCAGAGGATCCCGCGCACCAGCGCTGATTCGCCGCCGAGCGTTTCGCCGCGGCCGACCAGGCGGCGAAGCGGCCGAGCGGCGAGCCAGACGAAGGCGCCCGGCTTGTGTGCCGCGGCCACAAAGCGCTCCAGCGCGCGACGCTTACGCGGGGCCAGCATCGAGTCGCATCGGACCAGCAGCGTCTGGGCTTGGACCGCGCGGGTCAGGTAGCCGCCGAAGTAAGCAGCTCGCCATCCCCTGGGCCCGCGCGTCGCTCGCGCTCGTCGTAGGGCCGCCTGCGGTCCGGGCGGCCGTTTGCGTCGCGAGCACGGACGAGCCGGTCTCCCCGAGACATCTCCCGAGACCGCTCTGGTGTGCTGGACATAATCGTATAAAGGCCGGTCCACGTACGCGATCTCACCGCTGGCGAGCGCGACCAGCGCGAGCCAGTGATCGTGATACTGGACGCCGGGCGCGTCGGGAAACGGCAGCGCGAGCTCTGCCAGCTCGCGCGGAAACAGCATGGCTGCGCCAGGCACGGCATTGGCGACCAGGAGTGAAGCGAGGTTGGTGTAGTCGTTGCGGCGTCCCTGCCACAGGGATTCTCTCAGCACTTGGCCGTCATCTGTGACCAGCCGTTGATCGGAGTACACGAGCCGTGCCGATCCGAGCGCGTCGCGCAGCACCGCCAGCTTCTCTGGATACCATCGGTCGTCCTGATCGCATGGAGCCATGAGCTCCGCCTCGGCCGGCGCGATTCGCAACGCTCGCTCGAAGTTGCGGTACGGGTCCAGTCGCCGTTCCGAGCGCGAGACGACGAATCGAGGATCCTCGCCCACGATGCTCAGCATCTGCTCAAAGCGCTCCCGGCTGGTGCCACCGTCGCTGATCACGCAGACCCAAGCCTGGTATGTCTGCGCCCGCAGTGAATCGACCTGGGCCGCGAACAGTCCGATCCCAGGTTCGAAGGTCGCCATGCAGATTGCGATCAGCCCTGGAGAGGCGCCCTCGCTCGGGCGGGCCCGATTGGGCGCAACGATCTCGATTGCCCCCAACGGCGCCAGCAGCTCCGCTCCGCCATGGAGGCGAACGGCCGCCTGCACGTAGAGCCGTCCAGGACGGTGCTGTGCCGGGATCGGCACGGTTGACCAGAAGCCGCTGCGGTAGCTTCGGCCATCCGGATCTTCGCCGCCGCCGTGCGGTCCGGTCAGCCACTCGAACAGATCGCGCCGGGGCATCCGAGCTGCGATCGGTCGGTGACGGGCGCCGGCAACGACGAGCTCGAGGCCTGTAGCCGTCGCGCGTCGATGAAAGCAGTGGCCGTAGCAGAAGATCGCCGTCGCACAGCCGATCGGCAGCGACTGCGGGAGGTGATTTTCCAGCTGGACCCGTAGGTCCGACGGCCGCGCCGGCACCACGTTCGGGGCCGCCTGACTCCGATCGGACACCATGCACGGCAGACTGTACGCGACCGGTCCAGGTAGACGGGCGCAGTTATCATCGGGCGACTTTGCTGACCGGCTCCGTCCCAGACCCGCCGCACGTAGCCGCCGATCGGTTGCTGCAGATCATCGAAGCGCGCTTTGGCGATGGGCTCAAAGCCGCCCGGGATGCTCGCGCGAGCGGGCCGCTGCCCGGCGTGGAGGGGTTGCGACGTGCGTACCTCGATCTGCTCAAGTTGTGCCTGTGCGACCTGTGCGGCACCAGCACCCAGTCGGTAGCGCGCACGATCCAGGGCGACGTGATGTCGCGTGAGCTCGTTGGCGACCAGTTGCGCTTCCGCACCGCGGGCCTCGACTGGCCGCTGCGGGGTCTGACGATGGTCGGGCTCGCACGACTCGACGATCTTCAGGCGTGCGTCGAATCCATCTATCGCGACGACGTCGACGGGGATCTGGTTGAAGCTGGATCGTGGCGGGGCGGCGCCTCGATCTTGATGCGCGCGACGCTCGATTCACTCGGCGAGGACGAGCGGACGCTGTGGGTCGCGGACTCGTTCCAAGGCTTTCCCGACGTCGACCGTAACGGGCGCGAGGGATATGACCTCGGCGTCGACCTGGCGGGTTGCGACTTTCTGTCGGTTCCACTCGAGGAGGTCGAGTCGAGCTTTGCTCGCTTTGGCCTGGAGCGCGGAGTGAACTTCGTCCCTGGCTTCTTCGAGGACACGTTGCCCGCTCTGACTGGAAGACGATGGTCGATCGTCCGCCTCGATGGCGACACCTACGACGCCACCCGGCTCGCGCTCGACGCGCTGTACCCCGGTCTTGCCGTTGGCGGTTACGTGATCGTCGATGACTACCTCCCGCTCGATGAGTGTCGGCGGGCGGTCGACGACTTCCGTCGCGAGCACGGGATCACCGAGCCGATCGAGGAGGTCGATTGGAGCTGCGCGCGCTGGCGCCGGCAGACCGGGTTCTCGCCGGATCCCGGAGCCGACGATGCTCCCGCCGCCGCCACCGGCAAACAGAACGCAACGCGCCCCGTCGCCCGTGGACCGCGGGCCAGAGTTCCCGCCATCGAGGAGGTCGAGCTCAGGCACGAGCTGTCCGAGCTTCGTGTCCAGCTGGCGGCCGCCGAAGCCGAGATCGAGCGGCTCCTCGGATCCCCCCTCAGCGGGCCAACGGCTTGGCTCCGACGCCGGCTCGGACGGTCCCCCCGGAGTGAGGCGTGATCGCATTCGGCTCGGCGATCACCGACCCTGAGGTCTACCGCCGGTATGGGCAAGCGGGAATCCGTCTCGCTGCCGAGCCCGACTCTGAAATCTTCGCCAACGCACCTGCCGGCTCTCTGTTTCGCACCTACAACTTGATCCTCGATATGGCGGCGCAACGAGACGATCTGGAGGGGCTCGTGCTGGTGCATCAGGACGCGGAGATCGTCGACCCCGATTTCTGCCCGAAGCTGCGAGCCGCGTTGAGCGACGCGGACGTCGGCGTCGTCGGCTGCGTCGGCGCGATCGGGGTTCGCAGCATCGCCTGGTGGGAGGGCTCGGTGACGTGGGGCTCGTTCATCCACCGCTATCCGGAGCTGGGCGGCGGTGACCTTCCGGCGTTCGCTTGGAACGGAAACGAGCTGCCGCCGTACGCTCGCACGGGCGAGGTCGACACGGTCGATGGCTTCGTGCTCGGTCTATCCCCTTGGACAGTTCACAACATCCGCTTCGATGAGTCGCTCGGCGCGCTGCACGGCTACGACTTCGACCTGTGTCTCCAGGTACGCGAGGCCGGCTACAAAGTGGTGACCGCCGACTTCAAGGTAATCCATCATCACTCGCTGGATCTGATTAACGATCCGGAGGCATGGATCGCCGCGCACATGCTGGTGGCCGAGAAGTGGGACGGCCGGATGCCGAACGTGGGCTTCGCGGGAGGCGACTGGAAGCGCCGCGCGCGGCGCGCCGAGGCCGAGGCGGCAGCGGCCGTGGGGCAGGCCGTCTCCAACCGGCTGAAGGGCGATGCGCGGGCGCTGCAGCTCGAGCGTGAGCTCGAGGTGATGACGAGCAGCATCAGCTGGCGCATGACGGCGCCGCTGCGCAGGCTGAACTACTGGCGCCATCGCCTCCACGACCGCGCGGCCCGAGGCTAACCGCGGACGAACGTCCTCGGCCTGCGGTTACTCGGACAGAAGGCCGCGGATCTCGGCTTTGGAGTACGCGGGCTCACCGCGCTGGCGCAGGCGCGACAGCACAACCGCGAGCGCGAACGTCCCCGACTCGAGCAGCTTGCGAAGCAGCGCGTCCTTGCGGGCGCTCCGCTGTTGGCACCACGCAGCCCTGGCAGCTCCCCGTTGCCACGCCGCCAGGTGAAGAACGCGGTTCTCCTCGAGGCGGGCCACCAGTGGGTTGCGGTCCCACGGGGCGAGGATGGCCTCGAGCGCGTCCGCGTAAGGCGCCTCACGCGACCAGATCACACCGAGGCCGAAGAACGCGGGTACGAGCGCGAAGCGCAGGTCCTCCCGGTCCTGGAGAAAATCCTCGATCGCGGTCAGCACGCCGTTTCGCGGGCCTCCCTCCTGGGCCGCCGGCCAACGGTAGATGAGACCGCCGTCATGCAGGCCGGAGATCCCGGGGAACACGTAGCCGCCCTCGACGGTTGGTTGGCGATACCGATCGGGGATCTCGGCGGGCGAGTAATAGCTATCGCGGCGCGCGTGCGGCCAGCCCACATCGTGGCAGAGCAGCAGCGGCATCATGTCCTCGGCTGACGCGGCGATCAGGCGCAGTTCCTCGCTGACGGTGAAGTAGTTGTGGTCACCGTCGATCACATACGCGTCCGCGCTCGCCAGCTCCGGCAGCGCCTGGAGGCTGGTTCTGCGAACGAGCTCGAGCTGCGAGTGCTGCGCGCCGAGCGTCACCAGCGTTTCCTGAGGATCGGGATCGATCGACCAGATCCGGGCTCCCGATGCCTGCGAGAACTCGAGCAGCATGCGCGTAACATCGCCGGCGTAGGCGCCCACCTCCACCACCGACGCCGCTGCAGCCGTTTGCAGACATGGGATCACGAGCTCCGCAAGGTTCCCCAGCGAGTGGCCCCAACGCCCCGGGTCGGTGGCCATCGGATCGACCTTTATGGCAAACCGTTGCACGTGAGCGGCGAGTGTATCGATGGCCAACCTTGATCACGAGCCGTCCGGCGGCGCGCAGCCGCCGCGTCAGCCTCCAGTTCATCGAGGCTTCGTGGTGACGCCGCCGCCGCTCGAGCTCGGCGGGCTGGAGCGCCGTGGGTTGGCATGGCGGCAGCGTAGCGGCGGTTAGGCGCGGTCATCGGCCGTTCGTCACCCTATAGCCCACAGTGACCGCGGTCTCCGACGATCCAGCACCCGCCGCAACGGCCGGCGCGGGCGCGCTAGCTCTCCACGTTTGCCTGGACGAGCCGCTCCCGACCGAGGTCGCGGTCGGTGCCGGCACGGCGCTGTTCGTGTGCGGTTGGTGCTTCTCTCCCAACGCCCGGATTCGCTCGCTTCAGTTCATCGTGGATGGAGAACGCCAGCCGGTGATGGCCCACTCGATGCCGCGGCTCGACCCGTTTCGCGAACTGCATCCGGGGCTCGACCCGTTCGCGCTCGCTGGAAGCGATCCACGCTCGCCCGAGGATCCCGCTCTGCGGAGCTACCGCAGTGGATTCTGGGGGATCGTGCGGATCGGGCCGCGCGCCGAGCGCTGAGTGGGAATGCGAGCTACTGTTGGCCGCGGAGCTCGAGTCCGGTGGGCGCGCGGACGGCGTGCTCGCTCGCATCCAGATGCTCAGCTCGATCCTCGACCCAGTGGCGGCTGCGGATCCCCAGAAGCCTGGCCCGTTTGTCGCGATCTGCATGGCGACGTACAACCCCCCGGCAGACCTGCTCGTTCGCCAGCTCAGCTCGATCCGCGCGCAGACGCATCGCAACTGGGTGTGCCTCGTCAGCGACGACTGTTCGGGCCCAGAGCCCTTCGAGGCGCTGCGCGCGATGATCGGCGATGACCCGCGCTTCGTGCTCTCGCGCTCGCCCCGGCGCCTCGGCTTCTATCGCAATTTCGAGCGGGCGCTGTCGATGGTTCCGGGCTCGGCGGCGTACGTCGCGATGGCAGACCAAGACGACAGCTGGCACGAGGAGAAGCTCTCAACGCTCCTGGCGGAGATCGGGGATGCGCAACTGGCCTACAGCGACGCCAGAATCGTCACGTGCGACGGCGAGCTGATCTCCGAGACGTACTGGAGTCGCAGACAGAACAACCACTCGAATCTGGTCTCGCTGCTGGTCGCCAACGCGGTCACCGGCGCGGCCTCGCTGCTGCGCCGTGAGCTGCTCGACTACGCCCTGCCGTTCCCGCCTGCCCAGTTCGCGCACTACCACGACCACTGGATCGCATTGACCGCGCTCGCCCGTGGCGAGATCCGCTTCATCGAGCGCCCGCTCTACGACTACGTCCAGCACAGCAGCGCCTCGCTCGGCCATGCGACCGCCAACCAGATGCCTACTTTGCCCGACCGGTTTGCTTCGCTTCGCCGGCGAGCCCCCCGTGAGCGGATCCGGAAGTGGCGGATGCACTACTTCGTCGACCTCGCTCGCCTGATGCAGTTCGGGAGCGTGCTGGAGATGCGCTGCGGGCCCCAGATGTCGGCCCGCAAGCGCCGCGCGCTCCGGCGGTTCCTCGATACCGACGATTCCCTCCCGGCGCTCGCGAACCTCGGCAGGCGCGGGCTGCGCGAGCTATTCGGGCGCAGCGAGACGCTCGGTGCGGAGTGGATGCTGTTCGGCGCGCTGCTCTGGCGACGGATGCTCGCCGCCAGCATCCGCGATCTCCCGCAGCGACGGATGCGCCTCGATGCAGTTCCTCCGTCTAGCCTCGCCCCGGGGCCCGCGCGGACCGTCGCGATCGAGGGGTCCGCGGCGCGCGCGATTGCCGAGAAGATCGAGCCGTTGGTGCTCCAGTTGCGCGACGACGCTCCTCGGCGCGTCAACCTGTTGATTCCGACGGTGGATCTCGACCACCTGTTCGGCGGGTACATCGCGAAGTTCAACCTCGCTCGCCGGCTCGCTGAGCGGGGCGCCAGTGTACGGATTGTGACGGTTGATCCAACGCCTCGAATGCCCCGCTCGTGGCGAGCTCAGCTGGAGGCCTACGCGGGCCTCGGCGGTCTGACAGATCGCGTCGAGGTGCTGTTCGGCCGCGAGTCGCCAGGGATCGACGTGAGCGCCTCCGACGCGTTCATCGCGACCACCTGGTGGACCGCGCACATCGCACGCAAGGCGCTCGATGAGCTGGATGGCCGGCGCTTTCTGTATCTGATTCAGGAATATGAGCCGTTCACTTTCCCGATGGGGAGCTACGCTGCACTCGCGCGCGGGTCCTACGACATGCCGCACTACGCGCTGTTCTCGACCGAGCTGCTGCGCGACTACTTCCGCGCCCACCGGATCGGCGTCTATGCCGGGGGCGCGGCGACCGGGACTGAGGAGTCCGCCGCGTTCGAGAACGCGATCACCACCGTGGAACCGCCGCTTGGCCCCGAGCTGGCGGCCAGAACAACGCGTCGGCTCCTGTTCTACGCACGTCCAGAGGCGCACGCTGCCCGCAACATGTTCGAGCTCGGCACGCTCGCGCTCGCCAAGGCCCTGCAGAACGGCGCCTTCCAGCAGGGATGGCAGCTGCACGGCGTCGGGACGGTCGAGTCCAGGCGCCCCGTGCCGCTGGGCGGGGGCATGGAGCTCGAACTGGTGCCTCGGGCCGGCCAGGAGCAGTACGCGGCGATGCTCCGAGACCACGACGTCGGCCTCGCGTTGATGTACACGCCGCACCCCAGCCTCGTCCCGATCGAGATGGCCTCCGCAGGCATGCTGACCGTCACCAATTCGTTCGAGAACAAGACGCCCGCGGCGATGTCGGCGATCTCCGGGAACCTGATCACCGCCGAGCCGACGATCGACGGGGTGGCCGGCGCCCTGGCGCTGGCTGCAGATCGAGTCGGGGACATCGAGCGGCGCGTTCGCGGCAGTGCCGTGCGCTGGAGCCGTGACTGGAATCGATCGTTCGACGACGCTCTACTGAGCCGGATCGAGCGGTTCCTCGCTCCGTGAGCGCTGGCTGGAGATCACGGCTCCTGCGGGACCGGCGGCGCGAGCCGGCGCACGTGAACAAGCGCCTCGAGGAATGTTCGAGGGGCGCCGCGGGAGGATTCTGCGAGCGCCAGCCAGGCCACCGCATTGTCGGGCTCCTCGGCGACGACCTGCTCGAGCGCGTTTCGCGCCGCGACAAGCTCGTTTTGATCGCGGTCCAGCTGCGCTCGCAGGACGTCGACGTCGGTGTCGGGGTTGAGCGCCTGCGCGGCGTGGAGCAGGTCGCCGGCTTGGCTGATCTGATCCCTGGTGAGCGGGACGGTACCCGAGACGATCGCCGTCGCCTTGGTGGTCTCCTGCGCCTGGCGGATGCCGAGCACAAACCACGCGCACACCACGAGTGCGATCAGGACACCGATGATCCGCGCGGCCCGCACCGCAGAGATCATCCCCGATTCGCTCGCGCTCGCTTCCGTCGAGCGTTCGCGTCGAGCTCGACCTTGCGCAGCCGCACCGCGTGCGGCGTGACCTCGACGCATTCGTCCTCGCGCAGGAACTCGAGCGCCTGGTCGAGCGACAGCTCGCGCTTGGGCACCAGGCGCACGAGCTCGTCCGCGGTCGAGGAGCGCATGTTGGTCAGGTGCTTCTCCTTGACGGCGTTGACGTCGAGGTCCTCGGCGACGCGAGTTCTCGCCGACGATCATGCCCTCGTAGACCTCGTCGCCGGGCTCGACGAACAGCGTGCCGCGCTCCTGCAGGTTGAACAGCGCGAACGCCGCCACCGGCCCGCGGCGGTCGGCGACCAGCGAGCCGGTGGGCCGGGTGCGCAGCTCGCCGTGCCACGGCTCCCAGCGGTCGAAGACGTGGTGCAGCAGGCCGGTGCCGCGGGTCTCGGTGAGGAACTCGGTGCGGAAGCCGATCAGGCCGCGGGCGGGCACGAGGTACTCCATCCGCACCCAGCCGGTGCCGTGGTTGACCATCTGCTCGAGCCGGCCCTTGCGCAGCGCGAGCAGCTGGGTGATGACGCCGACGTAGTCGTCCGGCGCGTCGACGCTCATCCGCTCGACCGGCTCGCAGAGCTTGCCGTCGATCTCTCGCGTCACGACCTGCGGCTTGCCGACGGTCAGCTCGAATCCCTCGCGGCGCATCAGCTCGACCAGCACGGCCAGCGCGAGCTCGCCGCGCCCCTGCACCTCCCAGATGTCGGGTCGCTCGGTCGGCGCTGACGCGGAGCGAGACGTTGCCGACCAGCTCTCGCTCGAGCCGGGCCTTGACCTGGCTGGCCGTCAGCTTGTCGCCGTCCTGGCCGGCGAGCGGCGAGGAGTTGATCCCGATCGTCACCGACAGCGAAGGCTCATCGACGGTGATCGCCGGCAGCGGGCGCGGGTCGTCGGCGTCCGCGAGCGTCTCGCCGATCGTGATCTCCGGGATCCCGGCGACCGAGATGATCTCGCCGGCGGCGGCCTCCTCGGCTTCCACGCGCGTCGAGCGCCTCGGTGACGTACAGCTCGCTGACCCTGACCCGCTCGATGGTTCCCTCGGCGCGGCACCAGGCGACCGTCTCGCCGCGGCGGATGCTCCCGTGGCGCAGCCGACAGATCGCGATCCGGCCGACGTACGGGGAGGCGTCGAGATTGGTCACGTGCGCCTGGAGCGGATGCCCGGGGTCGTACTCGGGCGCGGGAACGTGCTCGAGCAGCAGCTCGAGCAGCGGCTGCAGATCCGTCGCCCAGCGACTCCCGGCGCCAGCGAGGCCCATCCCGCCCTGGCGTTCGTGTACACGATCGGGAACTCGATCTGTGACTCGTCGGCGTCGAGGTCGAGGAACAGCTCGTAGACCTCGTCGACGACCTCGTCGATCCGCGCGTCTGGCCGGTCGACCTTGTTGATCACGAGGATCACCGGCAGCCTGGCCTCGAGCGCCTTGCGGAGCACGAACCGCGTCTGGGGCAGCGGCCCCTCGCTGGCGTCCACGAGCAGCATCACACCGTCGACCATCGTCAGGCCGCGCTCGACCTCGCCGCCGAAGTCGGCGTGCCCGGGGGTGTCGACGATGTTCAGCTTGACGCCGCCGTAGCGCACGGCGGTGTTCTTGGCGAGGATCGTGATCCCCTTCTCGCGCTCGAGGTCCATCGAGTCGAGCACCCGGTCGGCCACGTCCTGGTTGGCGCGGAAGGCGCCCGACTGCCACAGCAAGGCGTCGACCAGCGTCGTCTTGCCGTGGTCGACGTGGGCGACGATCGCGATGTTGCGGATGTCTTCGCGGGTGGCCATCCGACCGCCCACGATAGAGGCGGTCAGTCGGCTCGCGGGGTTCGGGTGAGGTCGAGCGGCCGAACGCCCAGCGGATCGGGCGGCCCGGGGTCGAGGCTCCGCGGCTGCTCGTCGGGCGGTGACTCCGAGCTCTTGCTGACCGCCTCGAGCATCGGCTTGATCAGATCGATCGGCATCGGGAAGACCACGGTCGAGTTCTGCGTGGCGCCGATCTCGCGCAGCGTTTGCAGATAGCGCAGCTGGAGGGTCACCGGGTTCACGGCGATCACGTCAGCGGCCTCAGCCAGCTTCGCCGCCGCCTGGAACTCGCCCTCGGCGTTGATGATCTTCGCGCGCCGCTCGCGCTCGGCCTCTGCCTGACGGGCGATCGCGTGCTGCATGCGCTCGGGGATCTCGACGTCCTTGATCTCGACCGAGGTGACCTTGATCCCCCACGGTTCGGTCTGCGCGTCGATCACGTGCTGAAGGGACTCGTTGAGCCGCTCGCGTTCTGCAAGCAGCGTGTCCAGTTCCGCGCCGCCGAGCACCGACCGCAGCGTCGTCTGCGCGATCTGGGTCGTCGCGGAAGAGAAGCTCTCGACCTCCGTGACGGCCAGCGTAGGATCGACGACGCGGTAATAACAGACGGCGGTCACCCGCACCGGAATGTTGTCGCGTGTGATCGTCTCCTGGGGGGGGATCGCGAGCGTGATCGTCCGCAGGCTGACCCGCACCATCCGGTCGATCGTGGGTGTCAGCACGATGAGCCCCGGGCCGCGCGGCTCCATCAGCCGTCCGAGCCGGAATACGACGCCGCGCTCGTACTCGCGCAGGACCCTGATCGACGCTCCCACTGCGGTGAGTCCAATCACGAGCAGCACGGCGACGACGACGACGATTGCCGCGATCATCTGACCAGCTCCCACTGATCGGCGCGGCGCACGGAAAGCGTCAACCCGCTCAGGTACTCGACGACGATCGGGTCTCCCTCGTGCAGCTCGTCGGCCGCCTCATCGTCTCGCGCGTGGCACGCGCGCCAGAGCGCGCCGTCCACGAGCACGCTCCCGGTCGGCTCGCTCCAGTTCCGCACGACGCCAACGTGACCGATCATCCCCTCGGCGCCCGTGCGAATCCTTCGCCGGCGGACCCCCGCGCCCTTATGGACCGTGATCGCGAGCACGCCGACTGCGGTGACCGTCAGCGCGAGCGCCGACAGGACGCCGAGGATCAAGCCGCCTCCGAGGCCGGTGACCGCGAGCACCGCCCCGGCGGCGAGCGCGATCACTCCCGGGCCGCCAAGGATCCCTAGCGACGGGACGTGGGCTTCGACCAGCACGAACACCGCTCCGAGGACCAACAGCGAGACACCCAAGGCGGTCATACCTAAATGGTACGCCCCCGGACCAGCGCGTCGGCAGCCAGCGACCGCGCGGCCGCCGCGATCAGCTCGGCAGGCGTCAATCGGAATCGCGGTGGAGTCGATCACGGGCCTCAGGGGTGCGCGCCGCGCCGAGCGCGCGCGGCCTCAGCGGCTGGGCAGTATCAGCAGCGACGGGTAGTCCCGGCCGTGGCGCAGCTCGATCTCCACCGGCCTGAGCTCGGTGGCCGTGACCGGATCCTCGCCGGTGCCAGGGTTGCGGACGTACCGGGGATGCGCACCGGAGGAGACCTGCAGGCGGATCCGGTGACCCGCGGCAAAGCGATGACCGATCGGCCACAAGTCGAACGGCACCCGCCAGGTGCCGCCGGAGGTCTGCTCGAACAGGCCCGGCGCGACTCGGACCAGCGCGTCGCACACGTTCCAGGACGCACCCGTCGGGTCGACTTCGCAGACGCGCGAGAACAGGTCGAAATACGGCGAGCTGGCCCGGGCCCACAGCTCGACTCGGACGGGCCCGATCGCCTCGACCGTCGAGGCCAGCGGTTCCGTCGTGTAGGTGACAACGTCTGCTCGAGCCTCGAGCGGGCGGTTATCGACCACGGGCGCTCGCGCCAGGAGAACGGGCCCACCCACCGACGGCGTCGGGTCGCCCGGGTCGTAGCGGTAACGGTCAGCGCTCGATTGCGGTTCCGGTTCCGCCTCCAGAAGGGCTCCCCGGTCCGCGAGCCACAACCGGCGCTCTCCGGTGCCCGGCGGAGGCCAACTGGGTAGCTCGCGCCAACCACCGCCCGTACGCTCGCCGGTGACCAGCACGCGAACGGCGCAGGAGCGCACCATCCGATCGTCGTCGAGCAGGCGCGCGCGCAGCCAGCCCAGGCCTTCGCGGATGCCGGCGGCCATCAGCCCCGGCGCGGTGTGAGTCCACGGGCCGATGACGAGTTGGGCATCGCGGCCTGCATCGCGCAGAGCGCTGAAGTCCTCCAGCATCCACGGTAGGAAGATGTCCTGCCAGCCACCGATGAACTGCACCGGGGCGGTCACCTTCGCGACACCGGCGGCGTAGTCACGCGCGACCCAGTAGGGGTCGTCGCGACGCGGGTGGGCGAGCCCTTCGCGGAACCAGGTCACGGCTTCACCGGTTGCCCGCTCGTCGAATTGCGAGATCGGCAGCTCCGAGAACAGATCAGGCAGCCGCCGCAGGTCGCGAGTCAAGGCGAGCAGCGCGAGCCGGTGCTCCTGGGCCGCGACCAGCACCAGCCACGAGGCCGCGGTCTCCAGTGAGAGGCTGCCACCGGCGAACGTCTGGCCGTGGAACTGTGACGCGCTCGCCTGGATCGCCAGAGCGGCGAGATCATCGCCGGCGTCCGGCGCAAGCGCCCACTGCACGAGCCCCAGATAGCTGGGCCCGATCATCCCGATCCGGTCGGCGTGCCACGGCTGTTCGCGGATCCAGCGCAGCGTGGCGAGACCGTCGGCGCGCTCGTCGAACGGGCTGAACTGACCTTCCGAGCCAAACGTTCCCCGGACGCTCTGGACCACCACCTGGAGCCCTCGTTCGGCCAGCAGCCGTCCGAAGATCAGGCCCACGAGCCGCCGACGGCCGTAGGGCGAGCGCACCAGCACCGTCGGCTGGGCGCGATCGCATGCGGATCGAGCGACCCAGCGATCGGCCAGCAGCACCGGACCATCGTCCATCGGCTGGCGCAGGTCGCGCTCGCAGATCACCTCCTCGGTCTGTGTCTGAGGAAGGCGCATCTGCCGGCCCAGGATCGCGCTCGCGAAGGTCATCGTCGGATCGTAGGCGTATCGTGTCGAACGACAGCCGGGAAGCGGCGCAGAAAGTCGATCTAGGAGGCTGAACTGAGCGGCTTGGTTGAGGATGCCGAGCGGGCGGCGCTTCGCGCGGTCGCACATCTGCTGCCCGAAACCTGGCGGCGCGACGTCGACGTCGCCGCCGCTCCGGTTCCGCCAACGCCACAGGCTCGGATCGCCGCTCCGAGCGATGACGGCGCCAGGCGACTCGAGCAGATCGAGCACGTCGTCGTCTTGATGCTCGAGAACCGTTCCTTCGATCACATGCTCGGCTACCTGTCGTTGCCCAAGCAGCAAGGTGGTGCCGGCCGGACGGACGTCGATGGCTTGCGCGGCCCGGAGGTCAACTCCAATCCGTTCGAAGGTAGCTCGATTGGCGTGCACCACTTGGACCGGACGCAATTCAACGGGGAAGCTGAGGATCCCGATCACTCCGGCGGCTCGGTGGACGAGCAGCTCGCCGGCGGCGGGACGGGTTTCGTCGCCAACTTCGCTCGGATCTCGCGCCAGCGCGCGGCGAAGCTGGGTGTGCCCGTGCCCGATCCAGGGCTGGTTATGGGCTACTACGACGCCGACGATCTGCCGGCGCTCGACCACCTCGCCGGCGAGTACTGCGTCGTCGACCGCTGGTTCAGCTCCGTTCCGGGTGCGACCTGGCCCAACCGCCTGTACGCCGTGGCCGGACGGGCGGCGGGCAGCCGGGATGACCGGCCGGTGCCGCTGTACGAGCTGCCGAGCTTCGTTCGCTACCTGGACGAGGTGAAGGTCGATTGGCGCTGGTACTCGTTCGACCCCGGTACCTTGCGCGCGGTCGATCCGGCCTACCGACTCAGCAACCATGATCGGTTCGCGTTTGTCGACTCGCGCAAGTTGAGCACTCGGGAGCGGGAGGCAGGGGAGCTGGCCGAGGAAGGCCCCTCGTTCCTCGACGACGTCGCCGCCGGGAACCTGCCGGCAGTCTCATGGATCGATCCCCGCTTCAAGGATCTGCGCGTGCTCGGGCCTAACTCGAATGACGACCATCCGCCGTCCGACGTCCTCGCCGGCCAGGACCTGATCCTGACGATCTTCAGCGCGCTCTCGAACTCGGCAACCTGGGCGAAGACGCTGCTGATCATCACCTACGACGAGCATGGCGGCTTCTACGACCACGTGGCGCCTCCGGCGGGAGCAGACGACGACCCCGCGTTCCAGCGTCTCGGCGTTCGCGTTCCGGCGCTGCTCGTCTCGCCTTTCGTGACGCCCGGCAGCACTGCTTCCAGCCTGCTCGGGCCGGACTTTCATTTCGATCACGCGTCGATCATCAAGACGATCTTCGCGCGGTTCTGCAATATCGATGGCCGGATACCAGCGATGACCACACGTGTCGCCGCCGCCAACCACCTCGGCCATCTGCTGACCGGCGGCGAACCACGCGCTGAGGTTCCGGACCGCGCAGCACTGACCGAGAGGATGCGGGAGTGGCGTGGCGGGTGGACGCAGGCGGCGTTCACGGATCCCTCGGCCACGGTCCCCGGCCCGGGCCGTCTGACGGATTTCCAGACCGGCTTCTACGACATGGCGAAGGCGCTTCGCCGC
Organism: uncultured Solirubrobacterales bacterium; assembly: GCA_963837385.1. GTDB lineage: Bacteria > Actinomycetota > Thermoleophilia > Solirubrobacterales > Solirubrobacteraceae > Palsa-465. The sequence continues at coordinate 173,508 of CAWIMZ010000013.1, read as the reverse complement.
GCGGGGCTACCCGGCGGTCACCCCTGAGAAGGCCTGCCACTACGCGATCACGGCGACGACCTTCGTGGCCGGTCCCGCTGCGGCTTGTGCAACCGGGTCGATCGGGGCGATCGTCGGCGTCGCGAGTCGAGCAGCCGGGCGAGCCGCGCCGCTTGCGTCCGCGCCGCTAGGGCGTAGAGGATCCACAAGCCTGGTGGACGGGACTCACTGAGGTTCCCGGCCCCGGCAATGTTGACTCCGCGAGCGCGCATTTGCCCCGCGAGGCGGCCGGCGGATCCATGGGTTGAGGTGGCGTTGAGGACGGCGACCGGCACCGTTGGGACGGCGTCCGCGGATGAAGACGCGGCGTGGTGCGAGACCGTCATTCTGTTTGTGTGCTCGAAGGTTCCAGTTAGGAGAAGCAGCAGCGCTCCGGCCGCCGCGACGGTTGCAACACCCGCGCCGGCGATCAAGGGCCCACGCGGTCTGAGCCGGGCCACGGCGCTCGAGCCAGCGGCCGCGTGCGGTAGTCCAGGTCATCCCCTGAACGTCGTAGTTCTGGCCCAGGATTCCGGCCGAGAACACGGCGACGTAGGCTGGATACGCGGCGCCTCCCGGCACTGACACGTATCTTCCGCCCCCGAGGTAGGAGAGGGCGAGGGCAACGCCGATGAACTCGGTGACGAGCGTGGCGACGTTCAGGACCAGCAGGTCGGCAAGCGAGAACGCGCACCACAGCCTTCCGAAGCGCTCGAGCGTCAGCCGCGCGTGTGCTGAGCCGGTGACCGCGCCGAGCCGAGCGACCATCTCCTGGGTGACATACAGCGCGGGGCAGAGCGCGACGAGCACCCAGAGCAGGCGCATGCCGTGGTTCTGTCCTGCTTGGGCGAACGCGGAGATCGTCCCGGCATCCGTTGTCGGCGACCATCACGACGATCCCGGGACCGAGCACCGCGAGCAGCGTGCCGAGCCTGCGTCGCGTCCAAAGGCGCGGGCCGGTGTCGAACGCGTGAACGGTGCCCAGCGCCCCTTCGATATCGCCGATGTGCGCACGGTCGAGTGCGTTACGGCGATCGGCAGAGGGAGCAAACGCCGGACTCGCGGAACTCATCGCGCCGGGCGCAGGCGTCGGTTAGTCGCTTCGGATCCGGGACGCGCTGCTGGACTGGCGCTAACCGCCAGCTATCTGAGAAACAGACGACCAAGCCGACCTTCGGGCCACCTCTCGCCATGGCAAAGACTGACCTGGAGCGCTCCCGTGCTCGAGCTCGTGAAACCGGCGACCCCGACTCGCCCACGGCTCCTCACGCTCGCGATACTCCGCGGCTACATCGTGCTGATCGCCGCCCTGCTGCTGCTCAAGCTCGCCGGCTTCCTACCCGCCTGAGAAGCGACGGTGCCTCGTCGTGAGCGCAGCGTACGCTCTCGGACAGTGGCGCAGCCCGATCATCAGGCTGGTGGAGCTTCGCCGACCGGCAGGCCGTATCCGCCTCCTGCACGTACCGAACCGCTCTGGCCGGCGCTGGCCGCCGTACTGTTTGCCGTCGCTCTGCAGCTGCTCTTACCGAAACGACTGACGGCCGGTCCGAGGTGGCTCCTCCCGGCTTTGGAGGGCGCACTGCTCGTTGGGCTGGCGCTCGCCTCGCCGCGTCGGATGGAGCACGAGCACCGCGCGCGTCGGCTGATGGCCATCGGCCTGACGGTCTTGGTCAGCGCGGCGAACATCACTTCGCTCGCGCTTCTCAGTCATGACCTGCTCCACCATGGCTCGCCCAACGGCCGTCAGCTGATCGTCTCCGGGACGTTGATTTGGCTCACCAATGTCCTGATCTTCGGTCTGTGGTACTGGCAGACAGATCGCGGAGGGCCCGGGAGGCGCGCCGCCGGTCGGGATGGAGCTCCCGACCTTCTCTTCCCCCAGATGAACGACGATCGCATCGAGCCCCGCAACTGGCGCCCACAGTTCATCGACTACCTCTACGTCTCGCTCACCAACGCCCTGGCGTTCAGTCCGACCGACACGATGCCGCTCTCGCCAAGGGCCAAGAGCATTATGGGGATCCAGTCGCTCGTGTCGCTTGTGACGATCGCTCTCGTCGTCGCGCGCGCCGTGAACATCCTGCAATAGCCGCGCGGTTGCGGGGGACGATCACGCGGTCGGCACCCGCCGGCTGTCCAGCGGTCCCGTATTCCTCAGGTTGACGTTGCGAAACCAGATTCTTGCTGCGGCGGACAGGGCAGGAACAGCTGCGGCGGTCAGCATCGGAGAAAGTCGCAGCAGGATCGACTCCATGCGGTGGGCGAGCGACCAGTCCCGAGGGTCGAGCAGCATCACCTCCTCCTCAATGCGATGCCGTAGGGCCGCGACGGGCTCCACTCCGCCCAAGCCCGAAGCGTTGCTTCGCTCATCTGCTCATCGCGCATCCGGTCTCAATCCCCTGCTCGAATTGCTCGGTCTTGAACCTCGTGCCTCCAACCTTACGCCAGTTCGATCGAGTGCAAACCTATCTTGGCTTCCGGGTAGGGTTCCCGACAACCGACAGGCCCGAGGGCTGAGCTTTCACCACGGAATGCTGGCCATTTGGCCATTGCCGGACCGTCGGCTGCTTGCAACAACTAGTACCGTGTTGGTGCGAATGCACAGTGAGGAAGAGGCGCTGGAAACGAGCACAGGCGATGCTCGACCGTTGATTGCGGTGACGACGTCCGAGGTGCGCACCGCAATGTCCGTCACCTCGACACCGGAAGGGGAGCCGCCGCAGGAAGAGATGGCGCTGGGGCTGCGGTACCTGAAGGCGATCGAAGCCGCCGGCGGCCTGCCGGTGGTGGTCCCACCACTTCAGCTCGACGCCGTCGAACCGCTCCTCTCGAGCGTCGCGGGAGTGTGTTTATCGGGCGGACCCGATCTCGATCCGGTGGCGTACGGGGAGCAGCGCCACGCGCGCTCCGGACCGATCTGGAGCGAGCTGGACAAGTTGGAGCTGGCGCTGGCGCGTGCTGCCGATGCTCGCCGGCTGCCGATCCTGGCGATCTGCCGGGGCCTGCAGGTCCTCAACGTGGCCCGGGGAGGAACCCTTCATCAGCACCTTCCGGACGTCGTCGGAGACAGCATCAGCCACCGCCAGGGTGAGCGCGGCACGACCCCGACCCATTGGGTGTCACTTACCGACACCAGTCTCCTCAATCAGGTCCTCGGCTGCCGGGAGACAAAGGTCAACTCGTTCCATCACCAAGCGGTCGCGACGCTCGGCGAGGGCTTGCTGGTCACCGGCCGAGCGCCCGATGGCACCGTTGAGAGCATCGAGGCGCCCGACCGGGACTTCGTCCTTGGTGTGCAGTGGCACGCCGAATGCTTGACGGCACGCGCGGACCAGGCCGCCCTGTTCCGGTCGTTCGTTGAGAGCGCTCGGCGCTTCGATCACGCAGCGCAGCGTTTCGCGCGCGTCGCCTGAGCTTAGGAACTGGGCCATGTGTGGGTTCGCCGGCGAGTTCACGACGATGCGCGCGCCTGACATCGAGGCGGTGCGGCGGATGGGCGAGACGATGTGTGATCGAGGTCCCGATGGCTCCGGCGAATGGTCCGATCAACGCGTCGCGCTTGCTCACCGCCGGTTGAAGGTGATCGATCTCTCGCCCGCCGGCGACCAGCCAATGGTCGACGCCGAGCTGGGGCTGACGATTGCCTTCAATGGCTGTATCTACAACCACCGCGAGCTTCGCCGGGAGCTCGAGCGGGAGGGGTACTCGTTCTTCTCGAGCAGTGACACCGAGGTGATCCTGAAGGCGTACAGCCGCTGGGGCACGCGGTGCGTTGATCGATTCGCGGGAATGTTCGCGTTCGCCCTCTATGAGCACCGCTCCGGGCGCCTGATCCTCGTCCGTGATCGCCTCGGGATCAAGCCGCTGTACCTCGCGTCGGCCGGGGACTCGCTGCGCTTCGCGTCGACGCTTCCGGCCTTGCTCGTGGGAGGAGGGGTGGATACCGATCTCGATCCGGTCGCGCTGCACCACTATCTGAGCTGGCACGCCGTCGTGCCAGCTCCCCATACGATCCTGAAGGGTGTGCGCAAGTTGGCACCGGCCACGGTGATGACGGTCGAGCCCGATGGTGCTCGTCGCAGCGAGACGTACTGGCGCGCGGATTTCACGCGCCGCGCGGAGTATGCGGACTGGGGACGCAATGAGTGGGCCGGCGCGGTGCTGTCTGCGCTTCGCCAGGCCGTGGAACGCAGGATGGTCGCCGACGTCCCTGTCGGCGTGCTGCTGTCCGGCGGCCTCGATTCGAGTCTGATCGTGGCACTGCTGGCCGAGTCGGGACAGGACGAGCTCGCGACCTTCAGCGTTGGATTCGATGACGTCGGAGATCGTGAGGGCAACGAGTTCCGCTTCTCGGATCTGATTGCCGAGGTGTTCGACACCGACCATCACAAGATTCATGTGCCGACGGAGCGGATGCTCCCGGCGCTCGACGGCGCGATCAAGGCGATGAGCGAACCGATGGTCTCCCATGATGCGGTGGCGTTCTATCTCCTCTCCCAGGAGGTCGCACGCTCGCTGAAAGTAGTTCAATCCGGCCAGGGCGCCGACGAGGTATTCGCGGGTTACTCGTGGTATCAGCCGCTCATCGACGTTGACGGCACTGGAGCTGACGCCTACCAAGCCGAGTTTTTCGATCGTCCTCATGGCGAGATGGCGCGGGCGCTCACCGACGCTTACCTGCCTTCCGGAGACCCGAGTCGCGCGTTTCTCGATCGTCACTTCGAACAGCCTGGAGCCGATCGGCCCGTTGACAGGGCGCTGCGTTTGGATACCGAGATCATGCTGGTCGACGATCCGGTCAAGCGGGTGGACAACATGACGATGGCCTGGGGACTCGAGGCTCGGACCCCCTTCCTGGACCACGAGTTGGTAGAGCTGGCCGCTGCTTGTCCGCCAGAGCTGAAGCTCGCCGATGGTGGCAAGGGGATCTTGAAGGCGGCCGCCCGCAGCATGCTGCCCGAGATGGTGATCGACCGGCCAAAGGGCTACTTCCCGGTCCCCGCGCTCTCAACTCTGGAGGGCACGACGCTCGCCCTGGTCGGCGAGACGCTCGACGAGCCGGCTGTCCGAGAGCGCGGACTCTTCAGACCCGAGCACACCCGAGAACTGCTTGCTGCGCCTAACGAGCACCTGACCACACTGGAGGGCTCGAAGCTTTGGCAGCTCGCGCTGCTCGAGCTTTGGCTAAGAGGACATGGAATCTGAACCCATGAGCGCCTTCGAAGAGGACCGTGACGACACCGGAAATCCACGCCCTGGGTACACGGACCTCCTAGGGCGCCTAGCCGAGGTCGACCTCGGCTCGCTTTGCACGGCTGTCACTGCCCAGCTGGAGCGCTCAGGCGTGGGGTTCGGAGACCACCCGTTCGTGATTGACCCGGTGCCGCGGCTGATCCCGTCGGCCGAGTGGGACGAGCTCGCCGAGGGCCTCGCGCAGCGCGCCCGGGCGCTGAATTACTTCTTGCTCGATGTCTACACCAAGCGTCGGATCGCCCGCTCCGGCATCATCTCCGACGAGTTGATCGAAGAGGCCGAGGGGTTCGAAGCCGACCTCTCCGGGTGCATCCCGCAGTATCCGTCGCCGGCGGCGGTGATTGGCTTCGATGTCGTGCGCGACTCCGCCGGCGAGTTCCTCGTGCTCGAGGACAACATGAGGACGCCGTCAGGCTTCTGCTACGCACTCGCTGCCAGAGCCGCGCTCAGCAAGACGCTTCCGGCCGTAGCTCTGCACCCACGTCCAATCGACCCACTCACCTACCAGTTGCTCGGGCATGCAATCCGAGCTGCCTCGCCTCCGGGTGTCGGCGACGCTTCGATCGTCGTGCTCACCGACGGGCCCGGAAACGTCGCTTACTACGAGCATGCCCAGGCCGCTGCGCGACTGAGAGTGCCGCTGGTGACACCTGCTGACCTGGAGCGCGACGGGGATCGCCTCCTCGTCCGCCTGGCCGATCGGACGACACGGCCCGTCGACGTTGTCTACCGGCGAACCAACGAGGACCGCGTGCGGGACGAGGGCGGCGAATTGACTGAAGTCGCCCGACTGCTCCTTACTCCGTGGCTGAAAGGAAACCTCGGGTTGGTCAACGCGTTCGGGGCCGGCGTAGCCGATGACAAGCTGGTCCACGCTCATGTGGAGGATTTCATTCGCTTCTACCTCGAGCAGGAGCCACTGGTCCGCTCCGTACCCACTCGTTCGCTCGATACGCCGTCCGAGCGCGTGCAAACGATCGCGCGGCTCGGTGATCGTGTGGTCAAACCTCGCCACGGACATGGTGGCCATGGCGTCGTCGTCGGTACTCACGCCTCGCGCGAAGAGCTCGAGCGGCTCAGGCAGGAGATCGAGCGTAACCCTGAGCGCTACATCAGCCAGCCGGTCGTGCAACTGTCGCGGCACCCGACCGTGATCGATGGCAAGCTGGAACCGCGCCACGTCGACCTGCGCGCGTTCGCTTTCTGCGCGGAGCAGGTCACGCTCATACCCGGAGGGCTCACCCGGGTTGCGCTCGAACGCGACGCGCTCGTGGTCAACTCTTCTCAGAGCGGCGGCGGTAAGGACACCTGGGTGGTCGGTTGAGCGGAGCGCGTCACACCCGTACCCGACGCAGCTTGCTCGGGTCGAGGACCAGGTCGATGCCCTTGATGCTGTCGCCTGCGAAGGTGAAAGCGAGCACCGAGATCACCTGACGGCGGGTGGCGACCACCGCGCCCGTCCGTCCGTTCACGATCCCGTCCGTTCACGATCGCATGACGCGCGAAGTGCGCGTACTGAGCACCCCGGCTGAGGATCGTGGTGGCGACGTCTCCGGGGCCCTCGATCTCGGTCGGGAACGGTACGCCGGCTGAACCACCGTCGACGCGGAAGGCGACGTCGGGATCGAGGACGGCCACGAGCGCTTCGAAATCGCCGTTACGAGACGCGGCGAGGGACGCGTCGACGACTGCGCGCTGCGCGATTAGATCGGCGCGCTCTCAAGAGCACTTCGCCAAGGTTCGCCCGAGCCGGGGTCGAGCTGCGCCCGGTGCATGACCGCTGGCATCGCGCTGCGCTCACGAGGGATCTCCTCTGATGCGGCGAACAGGCCTCGCGTAAGCAATCCAGCAACGCGAGGAGGTGACATGAAAGCTTTCGAGAAGCCCGGCGCCACATTCGAGCAGCCGGTGAAGCGGCGTCCACAGAGTTCGCTTCTGGGCGATCTAGGCGATCGCCTCGCTCGGACCTTTTCGGTGTCCGAACGGGAGGAGACACCCGGGAAGCCGAACGGGAACGGTGAACATCCGCCTCCCGACGAGCGGCCGCCGCGGGCGACCCCCGTGACAGCGCCGCGGTTCTCGATCGTCCGGCAGGGGTACGACTGCGCCGCCGTCGACGACTACCTCGGTGAACTCGAGCAGGAGCTGATCGAGCTCGACCGGGAGCTCGCCGAGCTGCAGGCCCGGACCCCGTCGGGAACCAAGGTCGCCGCGGAGATCGAGCGGATCGGGGAGCAGACTTCGACGATCCTCCTGGCAGCGCACGACCAGGCCCAGCAGACGACGAGCCGGGCGCAGGCAGAAGCTGATCGCTGTATCGCCGACGCGGCGGCGAATGCGATCGCGATCACCGAGGACGCGAACCGGCAGCTGCGCCAACTCGAGGCCGACAAGAACAGTCTCCGAGGGGAACGTGCGGGGCTCCTGGACGACATCCGCGGCCTTGCGACGACGCTCTCCTCGCTCGCGGCCGATGCGGCCGACCGCTTCCCGAGCGAGCGCGAGATCACGGTCATGAAAGCCGCCGGCGAGCCCCCCGACGACAATTAGCGCTTCGAGACCAGGGCCTGTGCTCGGCCAGGCAACCGCCCTTCCGCCAGGATCTCGGGATTGACCGCACTCGTCGCGGCTGCTATCTGACAGCCCCGCGTGGGCTTTCAGACCGCAACCGCGATCGGGCTCGAGTTCGTTTCGACGACGCTCGTCAACGTGGCGTACGTGCGCGAGCGGGGGGCGGTGGCCGCGCTGCCCCCGCTCTCGCTGCATCGTCCGCGGCAGTCACTGCGACTGCTGCTGACCAACAGAAGATGGCTGGGGGGCTTCGGCCTCGAATCGGGCGGCTTCGCGCTCTATGTGGCGGCGCTCGCGCTGGCCTCGCTGGCAGTTGTTCAGACCGCCGGCGCCGGTGGGATGGCGGTGCTGGCCTATGCGTCGGCGCGCGCCACAGGGCGGTCGCTCGGCCGGCGCGAGCTGTTCGGCGTGACCATCTCGGTCCTCGGGCTGTTTGCGCTGGGGTTGTCGCTGACCAGCGGCGGCAATGCACGCGCCGAGGGCTCGACGATCGCGATCGTTCTCTGGCTGGTGGCGACTGCGGCGATTGCGCTGCTCGTGATCGTCTACGGGAGACGCTGGATCGGCGCCGCGGCCGCCAACGGCATCGCGGGTGGCCTGCTGTTCTCAATCGGTGACATCTCCACCAAGCTGACCACGGAGGGAGGGGCCCGGTTCGCGTTCGTGATCGCCATGGTGGCCGGCTACGCGCTCGGTACGTCGCTGCTGCAGCTCGGCTATCAAAGCGGAGGCGCGCTGGTCGTCGCCGGAAGCGCGACGCTGCTCACGAATGCCCTCCCGATCGCCGCGGCGACGCTCGTGCTCGACGAGCCGGTGCCGAGCGGGGTGCTCGGCGCACTGCGCGTATTTGCGTTCGCGGCGGTCACCGTAGGAGCCATCTCGCTCGCGCGGCCGGAGCCCGCGCCGACGTCGAGCGAGCCCCCGGGCCGAGCCCTGTGACGCCTACCTGGCCGCTTGGATCCCGACAGCCGTGAGCGCTGCTTCCGGGCTCTCATACGCGACCATCTCAACGACCTTGCCCTCCCGGAAGCTGGTGACGGGCGAAGCGATCACCGACCTCTGTGGGCGGCCCGGAGACGGCAAACGCGGTCACCGCAAGGTGACGCGTGATCGGGTTGGTCACACCCGGAATCATCCCTCAACGGCTGAAGCGCCATCGCGTGGCGCCGTATGGCTCCGCCGTTGCGACCGCGATGGCGGTGTGGAAGACGAAGCGGGACAGCTCCCATGGTGGTGGTCCGGCGCTCGGCGCGCTGAACGGAGCGGTGAGCGCGTCGTCTTCCACCTCCGCCGGCCAGCCGCCCTCACGGTAGTGCCGGATTCTTGACCTCGATGGGATCTCTCTCGGACAAATCCTTCACCTCATGTTTGGCGTTTTCTGGTTAGACCGGCCGCCGAATAGAGACTCATCGCGACCGACGCCTGCCGAGAAGAGCCTCCACCGTTGCCTGATCTAACTCGTGGACGTTGGTGGCGGCGACCCGTTACCTCGCGCTGTCCGGTTGACCCACCGGGAATGGCGACGCGCGTCCCCGTCCGAGCGTGCCGTATCGTGGGTCGCCAGGCGGAGCGCCGAACCGGGGCCGCCCGCCAGAGGAGACCAGAGGACTCAATGCGTGCAATGAAATGGTGGGGTTGGGGAGATGACGGCGTCTCGTTCACACACGAGGACAAGCCGGGCCTCGGTCCTTTCATCCAGCGCCATCTCGCGATCGACGTCGCACGGGACAGCTCACGGCCGGTGGCCTTCGATGAGCTGCGGATCCCTGATCCGCGGGTGACTTCGAGCCTGTGGCTCGCCCTCGAGCGCGCCCTCGGCGGCGAGTGGCTCTCGACCGACCCTCACGATCGCGTCGTCCACGCGCGGGGCAAGAGCCTGCGCGACCTGGTCCGGCATCGCCGCGGCGAGCTGGGGAGATTGCCGGATCTGGTAGTCCGCCCCGGCGACGAAAACGAGCTCGCGGCGATCCTGCTGGCGGCGATCGAGGCCGACGCGGTGGTCATACCGTTCGGCGGCGGTACGAACATCTCGGGCTCCCTGGAGGCGCCGGCGGCCGAGAAGCGCACGGTCATCTCAGTCGACCTGAGCCGGCTGGACCGCGTGCTCGAGATCGACGAGGTCTCACGACTGGCCCGCGTGCAGGCCGGCGTGTTCGGGCCCCGTCTCGAGAGTCAGCTGGGCGCACGAGGCTGGACGGTTGGGCATTTCCCCGACAGCTTCACCCATTCAACGCTGGGCGGTTGGATCGCGACTCGCTCATCCGGGATGCAATCGGACAAGTACGGCGACGTTGCCGACCTCACCGCGAGGCCTCCGCGTGGTGACACCCGTAGGTACGCTCTCGATCCGGCCTGTGCCGAGCACGTCAACCGGTCCTAGCGTCCGCGAGATGGTGCTGGGCAGCGAGGGACGTCTGGGGATCATCAGCGAGGCTACGGTCCAGGTGCACCGCCTGCCGCAACGCCGGACGATCCTCGGCTATCTCTTCCCCAACTGGAGCGAGGGTCTTGCCGCCATGCACGACCTTGCCGCCAGTGAGGCCTCACCGTCACTGACGCGCCTGTCCGACGCGCCGGAGACCGATTTCTCGTTTGCGACTCGTAAGACGCCCTCGCCCCTCGATCGAATGAAGTCGACCGCTCTGTCTGAATATCTGCGGCGGCGACGCGGCTTCGAACTGGCCGCAATGTGCTTGTCGTTCGTCGGATACGAAGGCAGCGAGCGCCACGTCGCCGCGCAACGCCGAGCGGTGGGGCGCATCATCGGCCGCCACGGTGGCCTGTGCATCGGCGCCGGTCCGGGCGCGCTCTACGACCAGAAGAAGTTCGACACTCCCTACATCCGCGATTACCTGCTCGACCGCGGCGCGCTCGCGGATGTGTCCGAGACCGCCGCACCGTGGAGCCTGTTGCCCGGGCTGTACGAGAAGGTGATGGCGTCGGCACGAGCAGCTTTCGATCAGCTTGGCGTGCCCGGTTACATCATGTGTCACCTATCGCACTCCTACCGCGCGGGTGCCTGCCTCTACTTCACGTTCGCGTTCAAGCCGTCGGAGCGGCGCGAGGCGCTCGAGGAGTACGACGTTGTGAAGTCGGCCATTCAGCAGCAGTTCGTCGACTGTGGCGCCACCTTGTCGCACCACCATGCGGTGGGAACAGAGCACGCTCGCTGGCTCGAGGAGGACATCTCGGCGCCTGCTTTGGCGATGCTGCGGGCCCTGTTCAACGGGGTCGATCCCAGCGCGAACCTCAACCCGGGAAAGATCCTCGGTCGCGACGCACCGAGCAGCTGAACGGACCCGATTCGGCCGCGGGCGCTCGCCGCCGTCAGCGAGCCATGTGCCGGCAGGCCCATCTCGGAGAGCTTGCGTGCGTATTCCTCGGGGTCGCGGGTCGGGTTGTTCGAGACGAACACGACCTTACGGTCGAGCGCGCGCAGGGCTCGCACGAGCCGCGCCGCTCCGGGCAGTAGCTCGGAGCCGAGATAGTCGTGCCGTCGAGGTCGAAGACGTAGCCAGCGTAGAGCCGCTCGGGTATCCGAGTCAGCTCGCCGCCGTTCGACATCGCCACCACCGCGATCGGGATGGGTGTCGTCGACCCGGGACAGGCGGTGACGAGCGGGCAGCGTCCACCCGAATCTGTCGGCGGCGACCAAGAGCATGGTTAAAGTGACCGAGACGATTGATCCAGACGAGCGTGAGCGCGAGCCGCTCGCGCAACACTATCGCGAGTTGGTCGGGGCGCTCGCCGAGCGGGGATGGAACGACGAGGAGCTCGGGGCGAGGGCCCGGCGATCTGCTAGCCGTTGCTGAGGGAGAGCCCACGGGTGTCGACACAGAGATCCGCCTGGCGACCGAGAGCGCCGACGGGGGTTGCGATGTCCTCGTCGTCAAGCGTTCGGATGCTTCTCTTCCCAGCGAAGTGCCGCCGCAGCCGCGCTTGCCGAGGGCCGGGGTGGCGCCTCGGACGCCCGCGCCGACAGCCGCGTAAGCATTTCGAGCGTCCCCGAAACCTGCCACACCTCGACGACCACGCCGTCCCGGAAATGAAACCAAATCATTCCTTCGAGCTCGGTTTGACGGCCGCTCATCGGAGAGCCGTAGAAGTCTGCCAAGTGGGTTCCCTCGAGCGTGTACCTCGACGCGACGCGGTCGTCGCAGGCGAGGATCTCCGCAACGCTGATGCGGACATCAGGGAATGCGGCCCACAGTGCCGAGTAGAAGCTTCGGATCCCCTCGCGGCCTTGGATGTCACCGGGATAGCCATGTAGAACGACGTCAGGCGCGTAGAGATCGAAGTACCGCTCTCGGCCATCAGGGTCGTTGAACGCTGCTACAGCAGCACGGACCGACGCTTCGTTGGTTTCCGACACCTCGTTCCTCCAGTCTTTCTCCGGAACGTTACAGCGCCTAATTCCCGTCGAGCCGTAGTGCCTGAACTGTCGGCAATCAGCGGAAGATGCCGTCGAGCTGGCAACCTCACGTCTTCAAACACAGTCCATTCGTGCTCATGACGGGGATTTGCGGCCTCGAAGGAAATCGCGGCCGGCCGTGCCTCGAAGACGACGTCGATGATTTCGACCGGATCGAGGATCCGCGCTGGAGAGCTCCCGGGTCGTATGCATCCGCCACGGATTGTCTACCGCGCGGGGCGATTCCCGTCAATCGAGTCACCGCTCTATGGTGGTTCCGTCCCCTCTATGTGGTTCCGCGCACCAAGACTGCGCTCTTAAACGGATGACGAGCCGGGCCGCGCAGGATAGAACCCAAGCCGTGTCGATCGTTCCTCTAGTTCGTCCGGCCCGCGAGTGTGCTCCGCGTTTGACGGATCTTGACACCGAGCGCGCCAGCTATCGGATCGAGCTGCCGGAGCGCTTCAACGCCGTACTGGACATCGTCGAGACGTGGGCCTCGGAGGATCCCGACGCGCTGGCCGTGTTGTCGATCGACGAGCTCGGTGAGATCGTCGCGGAGCAGTCGGCAGCCGATTTGGCGCGCGCCTCCCGGCAGGTGGCGCGGGCGTTGCTGGATCTGGGCGTGGGCAAGGGCGACCACGTATTCGTCATGCTGGCGCGGGTTCCGGAGTGGTACGCGGCCTTGCTTGGCGCGATGCGGATCGGCGCGATCCCGATGCCGGGCCCGAACCTGCTGACCTCGAAGGACATCGCCTACCGCTTCCAGCAGACCGGCGCGACCGCGGCTATCACCGACGAGGCGGGCACGATCAAAGTCGATCAGGCAGGCACGAACTTGAGGACCCGTCTCTGTGTCGGCGACGCGCCGGACGGCTGGCTGTCGTTCGCAGAGCGGTCTGGTGCGGTCGGAGACGGGGACACGCCGACGGATCCGACCGGTCGCGACGATCCGCTGCTTCTGTACTTCACGAGCGGCACGGTCGCTTACCCGAAGATGGTCCAGCACGTTCAGTCCTACGCCCTCGGTCACATCGGAACGGCACGCTTCTGGCAAGACCTGCGCCCAGGCGACCTGCATTGGACCGTCACCGACACCGGCTGGGCCAAGGCGGCTTGGGGAGGCCTGTTCGGGCAAATGCACGAGCGGGCGGCGATCCTCAACGTCGCGCTCGCCCGCCCCGACACCGACACGATCTTCGACATCCTGGCCCGCCATCGGGTCACGTCGTTCTGCGCCCCGCCGACTCTCTACCGACGGATCGTCCAGGGGGACTTCTCCAAGCACGACCTCTCGGCGTTGCGGCATTGCACGAGCGCCGGCGAGCCGCTCAACCCTGAGGTCATCCGCGCGTGGCAAGAGGGCACAGGCGGCCTGACCATCTACGACGGCTACGGGCAGACCGAGTCGACGTGCCTCGTCGCCAACTACCGCTCGATGAAGGTTCGCCCCGGGTCGATGGGCCGCCCCATCCCCGGCTACGACGTCACGGTCGTCGACGACGAAGGCCAACCTGTGGAAGTCGGTGAGGTGGGAAACATCGTCGTACGCTGCGAACCCGACCGTCCCGTAGGACTGTTCCCCGGCTACCACAACGACCCGGACGCAACCGCCCAGGCGTTCCGCGGCCCGTTCTACTTCACCGGGGACAAGGCGGCGCTCGACGAGGACGGATACTTCTGGTTCGAAGGCCGCGACGATGACGTCATCACCTCGAGCGCTTACCGCATTGGACCATTCGAAGTCGAAAGCGTGCTCGTCGAGCACCCGGCCGTGATGGAGGCCGCCGTCGTCGGCAAGGACGACCCTGAGCGCACGCAGATCGTCACCGCCTTTTGCACGCCGGCCCCTGGGCACACCGGCTCACCCGAGCTGGCCCGCGAACTGCAGGACTTCGTCAAGGAAAGGACGGCCCCCTACAAGTATCCGCGCGAGATCCATTTCGTGGACGAACTGCCGAAGACCATCAGCGGCAAGATCCGACGCTCACAGTTACGCAGCGAGCTCGGCAGCTCACGCCCGCAAGGCTAACTGCGGGCGCCCGCCCGTTGGTCCGTCAGACGGCCGCCCTCAGCTCATCCCCGTACGCGACGGGATTCGCGAAGAAGCGTTCGGGCAGAACGCCTTGGTAGCGGATACACCCGGCCACGTGCGGCCAGCCGGTTCGCTCTGCCAGGTCGTAGCTCCGGACGGCCTTCTCAATCCGCTCGTCGGTGTTGCTGAAGTCGTGAAAGCGCAGCATGGTGAGGCGGGGGAAGTAGCTGAAGTGGACGATCGGTTTGAGCACGATCCCCGTGAGGATCGGGCAGTCGAACTTCGAAACCTCCTCCTTGACCTTTGGCCCTACGGTGGTTTCCTGCTCGAAGAGCAGGGAGGTCTCGAAGGTCTTGCGGCGCTCGACGGCCGGAAGCCACCGGCTCGAGCGCGCCGCGTGGTGTACCCGGTTGAGCGCCTCGAGAAGCTGTGGCGCGACGACCTCCTCTGCCCCCGGGACCTCGCCGTAACGCTTGGTGAAGTAATAGTTCGCATACGTGTCCATGAACACCGAGCGGTTCGCCTCCTTGAACCCTTGCGAGAAGACGAACAGCATGTAAGCTCGGCGCGCGCGCTCGTCGCGGTCATAGAAGTAGCGGTAGGCGATCGCTCGGCTGACCGCGCCACGTCGCTCGTAGAAGCCGTACGCCCATAGGGCCCCATGGAGCGCAACCTCCGGAAACGCGTGATTGCCGCACGAGTCCGCGAAGATCGCATGCAGCAGGGCCACGCGCTGGGGCATGTCGCCCGGACCGCCGGCCAAGCGTGCGGCCTCAGCCTTGATCTCGCCGTAAAGGGTGGGCAGATCAGACCGGCTTTGCGACTCCATACGTGCCATGCCCGGCCCAGCCTAACGGCTCTGTCCACCTTCCGTGCGGGCTAAGGCACCCAGCGCTCCGCCGCCGGAGTGACGACGAGCTCGTGGGTCAGCGCTCGGGCTCCTTGGTTGACGAGGAACGCGACCGCGGAGGCGACTTCGTTCATGTCAGCTAGCCCATCGCGTGGCTGCTCGCGTGTGTAGGCAGCGGTCTTGGGCGATTCGATCGTCGCGTCGACGGCCAGCAGCGCGACGTGGATTCCCTCGCTCCGGAGCTCCTGCGCGGCTGCTTGCACGAGCGCCCGAGTGGCGAACGCCCCCGCAGCCCACAATCCCTTACCCGGGATCGCGCGCCGCGCTGAACCACCTGTGATCTGTATCAGCGCGCCGCCGCCGGCCTGTCGCAGCGCGAGCGCGCCGGTGGAAACGAACACGAAGGCCTGCTCGGCGACGGCCACTGTCCAGCCGCGGAACGCCTCGAGGTCTGCGGCGGCGAGCTCCCCTCCTCCGAACGGTCCGCTCGTCGGAGGACGGCTGGCGCTGACGGCGTTGATCATGGCGTCGAGCGACCCCAGCTCCCGCCGCGCGGTGGCAAGCGCATCAGACAGTCTCCCCGGATCCGACGCATCGGCCGCGATGGCCAGCGCACCGCGGCTACGCACTCGCTCGAGTGTTTCCTCGCTGCGGGCAACGGCCGCCGCGTTCCAGCCAAGGCCGAGGAAGTGCTCAACGATCGCGCCGCCAAGATTGCGCGCCCCCAGAACCACCACCGTCTTGGTCATTAGTGCAGGTTGTCAGTCTGTCCAGAAGTCCTTGATCATCTCGCCATCGCCACCCTCCGGGCGGTCGGCACCGATCGCGATCAGCTCAAGCCCCTCGGGTCCACCTTCGAATGCCCGCACCACATCGGGAGCAACGCGGATGGCGTCCCATTGGCGTAGCTCGACGATCTCGTCATCGAGTCGCATCCGACCCGAGCCGCCGACAACCACGTAAGCCTCCTCCTGCTCTCGGTGGCGATGCCCGTAGGGTGCCTTGTAACCCCGGCCGTAGCGGAAGTAGCTGACGCCGAGATGCTCGGTATCGAGATGCCTGCGGCCAAACCGAGCTTCGATCTCCGGTCCGCGGTCGGCGGCGGAGTCCTCGAGCTCCTTGAGGTTCCTGATGGTGAAGGGAGTCACGAGCTGCAGTCCACGTGGGCTCTCGCCCGTCGCGGCGTTCGCACCGGGCGGCCAGGCTCTTGCGCTGGCCGTCGCGAGCGAGCGGGAAGTCGATCCGTGAGCCGGTCATGGCCGCGGAGTCGCACCGGCGCCGGATCGGCATCGGGCAGCGGAATCCCGCCGCGCGGAGCGTCGGGTGCTTTGGGTGGCTGCGGCGGGCCCTTGCCCCAGCCATCGTCTGAGCCAGGATCGGGGGGATCCGGCGGAGAGCTGCGACGGCCGAGCAGCGCCGGAACGAACAGCAGGCCAAAGACACACAGGAGGTACAGCAATCCTCCGAGATCAAATCCGGTGGGTGCCGACTTCCCCGGCATACAGGAACGGTAGCGCGCGGGCTATCCCAGTCAATACCACCGCTCGCCGCTCGCTGTGTGCCCGGCGGGCCTACAAGCGACGGCGCATCCGGACCGCTGGACCGAAACGCGTTTCTGCGCTGGCGGTGGCGGCGAAGCCGAGCTTCTCGTAGAAGGGTTGGGCGGGGCCGGCGATCACCTCGAGCCGCAGGGCGCCGTTGGCGTGCGCGCGCCGGCAGGCGTCTTGCACCAGCGCGCGCCCGATGCCGCGGCGCATCCGAGCCGGCTCCACGAACAGCCCGTCGAGCTCGTGAGCTCTGCCATCGCCGGGAATCAGAACCGCAAAGCCGAGCGGCGTGTCATCGGTTGCGACTGCGACATGTACCCAGCCGTTATCGATGAAGGCCTGGGGCAGCTGAATCGCGTCGGGATATTCGGCTAGCTGGTCGCGATACTGATCCCAGATGTCCGACGACCGGCGCTGGAGCGCCACAAGTGCCGCGGCCTCTCCTGGAGCAGCGTCACGGATTCGCACGGAGTCAGAAGAAGCGCTCTCGGCGCCGCCTACGCGCGATCGTTCTAGTCGAGCCATTGTTCGGCGCGGATCGCCCAGCGCTCGTGGTCGCGCCACTGTTCCGCCGATTTTCAGGTACCGCTCCGAGAAGCCTTCGCGAACGACTCTGAAGAGGGCCCTGCCGGGCATCCACACAAGGTTCGCGTAAGCGCGCGTGTAGCTCAAGCCGTTGCTGGCCGCGCGCCGAACGGATCCGCCCGGCGGATCAGCGGGTCCCGCCCGCCCGATCAGCGGGTCCCGCCCGCCGCCCGCTAGGGTGCCGCCCGTGTCATCAGCGCGGGCGAATCGTGACCCGGATCAGCGCGCGGGCGAGATTGTGACGTTCGATCGCGCGAACCGTTTCCAGCGGGCAATACGCCGGCTCGCCTCGAGCGGCCCGGGCTCGTGGATCGCCATCCGTGTCCTCCCTCGGATCGACCCGCCGTTATTCAGTCTGACCCGCGGCCGGCACACGGTGTCGAGCCTCGTCTCGGGTCTTCCGGTTGTGTTCCTCACTACCACGGGAGCGCGTACCGGGAGGCCGCGCACGTCCCCAGTGCTCGGTTTCCCGACCGAGCAGGGCCTCGTCGTGATCGCCTCGAACTACGGTCAGGCCCGGCACCCGGCCTGGTATCACAACTTGCTGGCGCACCCGGAAGGGGAGGTTTCCGTCGACGGCGAGCGCCGGCGCTTCCGCGCGCGGGAGGCAGAGCGCGACGAGCGAGAGCGGATCTGGCGCGAGGGCTTGGCGATCTATCCCGGCTGGTCTTCGTACGAGCGGCGAGCGAGCAACCGTCGGATCGCGGTTTTCGTGCTCGAGGCGATTTAGATCCGATCCTGCCTGCCCAAGACGGCCGCCGCGCCGAGGCGTTCCACCGCGACGCCCTCGGGCTGAAGCAACTCAGTCCACCGGGCGCCGACCCGATGCTCTTCGGCGCGGGCAAGGCACGACGATCGCTCTCACGCCCGCGACCGTCGTGGCGATCAGCCTAATCGACCCAGGCGTGATGCAATCAATCCGATGAGGATCTCCGAGGCACAAGGGTTGTGGGAGCCGGACGGCGTGTACTGCAACACTGCGAGCTACGGGCTGCCACCGCAGCCGGCGTGGGAGGCGCTGCAGTCGGCGCTCGCCGATTGGCACTCTGGCCGTACCAGCTGGGAGGATTGGGGAAAGAGCACCGAAGGCGCCCGCGCGGTTTTCGCGCGGCTGGTCGGCGTGAGGGTGGAGCGAGTCGCGGTCGGCTCCACGGTCTCGGAGCTGGTCGGCTCGGTTGTCACCGCTCTCCCGCCCGGAGCGCGGGTGGTGGTTCCCGACATCGAGTTCACATCGACGTTGTTTCCGCTTCTGGTCCAGGGACGCCTGGACGTCCGCACGGTTCCGCTGGCGAAGCTGGTGGACGCGATCGCCGACGGTGTTGATGCGGTCGCGTTCAGTGCGGTGCAGATGAGCAGCGGCGAGGTCGCCGATCACGACGCGATCCTGGATGCGGCGGCTGGCGTCGGCGCGATCACGCTGTGCGATGCGACCCAGGCACTCGGTTGGCTGCCGCTGGAGGCAGGCCGGTTCGATGCCGTCGTGTGCAGCGCCTATAAGTGGCTGATGTCTCCGCGCGGGAGCGCTTTCCTCACGGTCTCGGATCGTCTGCTGGAGAGCGTGGTGCCCCACAGCGCCGGCTGGTACGCCGGCGAGGACGTTCACGCGAGCTATTTCGGTCCACCGCTACGCCTGGCCTCAGACGCACGCCGGCTGGATCTCTCCCCGGCGTGGTTCTCCTGGGTGGGCACTCAGCCGGCGCTGGAGCTGATCGAGCGGATCGGGATCCAGGCGATCCACGACCATGACCTCGTGCTCGCCAATCGCTTCCGAGCCGGCATCGGCCTGCATCCGAGTAACAGCGCGATCGTCTGCGCGGACCTGCCGGGGGCGGCCGACCGCCTTGCCGACGCCGGGATCGTCGCCGCTGTGCGCGGTGGGCGGCTGCGCACCTCCTGGCATCTGTATAACAACGAGAGCGACGTAGACCAGGTGCTCAACATCGTTAGCGGGTAAACGCGAACGCGGCCGTGCTCCCGATCGATGCACCACGCCGCGCTGCTCAGCCCACCTGCCTACCACCTTGTACGAAGCGCTCGCCGCGCGTACGGGTCGAGCAGCGCTTCCAGCGCGCCAATGGCGGCCGCGAAAATCCCGATTATGCGACCGAAGGCTCCGCCGCCCATCAGTGAGAGCCCCGCGCCGAGCTGAATAACGCCCACGATAATTGTGATCCGCCCCAAGTGTGGAAGCTCGAGAACACGTACGGCGTGTTGTTGGAAATGAGCGTTACCTACCGGGGCTGCCGCTCAGCGGCCGCAATCGAGCTGACCTCGGTTGGCCGATCCTTCGCTCCACCCAGCGCTTGGTGCAAACTTGAGAGTTGTGACCGAGCTTCCGCGGATCGCGGAACAGTTCCGAGCCGCCCGGCGGAACCCGGAGCTCGCAGTGCTCGAAGGCGTTCACGCCGTAAAGCACGCTCTGCGGTTCGGAGCCGCATTGTCTGCGATGGTCGGTACCGACGCGGACGAACTCGATCGTCTCGCAGCGCTCCTGGCCCCTGATCTTCGCGGCCGCTTCGCTGCCGGGCTGCGAGTCGTTTCTCCGGACACGTTCTCTCAACTGGCTCCGCAGACACCCCGGACCGGCGTGATCGCGATCGCGAAACGACCGCGCGTAGACCTGGGGCGACTGCTCGCCGACCGCGCCCGGCGACCGATAGTGCTCCTGGAAGACCCTCGCAACCAGGCCAACATCGGGGCATGCGTTCGTGCCGCGGCCGCGGCTGACGTGGCTGGTGTGCTGAGCACCGGCGCTCGGGATCCCTGGCAGGCCGACGCGCTGCGGGGCTCCGCTGGCCTGCACTTTGCGTTGCCCGTAAGCCGGATCGAGGAGACTTCGTTTCATGATCGCCCGCTGCTCGCGGTCGATCCAGCGGGAACGCCGTTTGCTCCGGCTCGGATGCCACCCCGAGCGGTGCTCGCATTCGGGACCGAGCGATACGGGATCAGCGATCAGCTACTGGCGCGGGCCGATGCACGTGTCTCGATCCCGATGCGACCAGGAGTTTCCAGCCTCAATCTGGCCACCTCAGTCGCGGCGGTCCTGTTCGCGTGGCGCTTGGCCGGGGACGAGCCTGCCCACGGGGCTGATTAGACCGTGCCAGGCGGCTGATTAGACCGTGCCGAGGCGGTTGAAGGCGTTGAGTGATCGACTCTCGTTTACGGGTCAACCAGCCGTGGACCTGCCGGCGCGCACTGCGCAGACGCGGCAGGTGGCGTCGATGACGAGCTTGGGATCCTCCACCTGGATGTAGTGGCCGCTGTTCGTTGCCACGATATGCGGCGTTCCGGGCTCGAGTGACACGAGGTACCGCGGTCCCTTCTTCCAGGCGCGCTCGACCGCCTGACCGAGCGGTGCTGTGGTGCCTCCTCCAGGAATCGGATAGTGCTGGCGCTCCCTTGGTGAGCGCCTTGCCGGTAGTCTCGCGAGGGTGTCGGAGCCCGCCGTCCGCCGTCTGGGCCGTCTCGTGGCGCGCGCGCCGAGACTTCCGAAGGAACGTGACTGGGAGCGCTCGGTCGTACTCGAGCCGCGCCCGGCCTCGCGTTATCCCGAGTTGATCGGCGACGGTGGCGGGTTGCCCTTCCCGCCGGCCTCCCTGGCCGGCTCACCGGAACGGCTTGACCCCGAGGATCCCGCCGTTGGCGCGCTGATCGCGCAGCTCACTTCGCGGACGGCTCCGTCGCGTGCCTCCCGCCCGCGCTGGAGGCAAGACACCGCCGCGCCACCGGCATACCCGAGTCTCGAGGGCTGGCGGCGGCTCGCTCGCACCGACCGTGAGGTCCTGTTCGCGCGTGGCCGCCCGCCACGGCTGCTCACCGTAGCGGTCCGGCAAGACGCTCGTCGCCGGAGATGGACGTGCATCGGGAGCACCGCAGCCCGCCCGCTACGGGCTACGCGTGACGGGATCCGCGCTTCTGGATGGCGCCTGGATCCAACCCTTGACGTCCAGCCGGAGGAGACCGTGCTGCGCGTACTGGTCACCGAGCAGACGTTCGCGGGGGGCAAACGGGCCGACGGCCGCCTGCTCCAACCCAACCTTTACGTCGACGCGGAAGAACTGGTGCTGACAATGTTCGTCACCCCGCAGCCGGGATTCCAGAGTCGCTCGCCAAACCCCGAGACGCCGGTCCGCATCGCCCTTCCCCACCCCGTCGGGACGCGGCGGCTGGTCGATGGGGCGCTCTACGACCCGCCACCCCAAGACACGATCGACGCTGAAAATCCGGGTAGGAACCGCTCCGCTTAAGAACAGCTCTCGCCAGGTGATCAGGGGGCAGGAGTTCTCGCCAGGTGAACCGAGGGCAGGATTCCGCGCCTCCCATGGCCACCACATCGGTTGGGTCCCTCCCTGCACCATCGGCGAGACCCGTCCTGCGTCGGCGGACCGGCCATGGGCAACCCTCGTTCGACCAACCTAGCCCCCGAAATAGGCCGTTGAAGCCAGAGGACAAGCTAGGAGGTGGCCTCAGTTGTCGTTTTCAGGTGTGGTTCCAGCCACCCGCGCAGCTGTCCCTCAGGCACCGCGCCTACCAGCCGGTCGGCTTCCTTCCCGGTCCGAATCAGCACCAGCAACGGGATCCCCTGAATGCCGTAGCGATCGGAGATCTCGGGCGCGTCGTCGACGTTGAGCTTGACCACCTTCAAGTGCCCGGCGTGGTCGCGCCCGACGCGCTCGACGAGCGGCGAGACCATCCGGCAAGGCCCGCACCAAGGCGCCCAGAAATCAACGAGTACCGGCACCGAGGCTTTGGTCTCCTCGTCGAAGGTGCGCGGCTCGGCATCGACGATCCATGGCAAGACGGTATGACAGACGCTGCACCGCGGGACCCCGCTGGGGCTGGGCTGAACTCGGTTGTTCGTGCGGCAGTTCGGACACTGGATGATCGAGCCGTTGGCCATCAACCTAAGCATAGGCCGGTGCTGCTCCCCGGCAAGGACGGCACGGTGGCTCGAGCCGCGCGGTGTGCCCTAGGTTCCCCGGGATCTTGCCCGAACGCCTTTCAGGCCTACCACAATTGACCGATGAGCAATGCGACTCTCGTGGAAACGGGCGATGTCGACAGTGCGCACGGCTGGCGGTCCCAACCCGCTTGGACGTCGGGGCTAGAGCACTCGAGCCCGGCCGACCGTGCCGCGCGCGGGAGGGCCGCGCGCCGGAAGGCGCCACGATCCAGCCATGGTGAGTGGGGGCCGTCTGCCCAACCGGCCCGATCCGATCGAGCTGCTCGAGGACCAGGCAAGCGGGAAGCTGCCGGAGCTGAATCCGATCCGCTACGGCAGGATGCTCGTCTCCCCGTTTACGTTCTTCCGCGGGGCAGCAACCGTGATGGCGTCCGACCTGGCCGATCAGGCGCGGACCCGCCTCGATGTGCAGCTCTGCGGTGACGCCCACCTGTCGAACTTCGGCACTTACGCCGCCCCCGATCGTCGGCTCGTGTTCAGCGTCAACGACTTCGACGAGACGCTCCCGGCGCCGTTCGAGTGGGATGTCAAGCGCCTCGTCGCGAGCTTCGCGGTGGCCGGGCGCGATCGTCGCTTTCGCAAGAAGCAGCGGGAATCCGTCAACTTGGCGGTGGCCCGCTCATACCGCGAGGCGATCCGTAGCCTGACCGCGCTGCGGGCGCTCGAGCTCTGGTACATCCACATTGATCGAGACCTCGAAGAGATCGTCAGGGAGTGGGCCAACCGGATGAGTCGCGGGCAGCTCAAGCGCTTCGAGCGCAATCTCGCCAAGGCGCGGTCAAAGGACAGCCTGCGATCGGGGTGGGTAGCCAGCGACGCCGAGGAGCAGCTCCAAGCCGCCCTTCGGGGCACGGAAGTCCGTGAGGCGGCGCCCGCCGGAACGACGACTTGACCGCTCGGTTTCTCTGCCCTCCGGTAGTCCAGGCTGACGCGATGGTTCGCGATTGCCGGAGGGCCTGTCGATCAACTCCTTCGGCGCCGAGACTCCACCGCTTCCGGGCCGCGCTGATCAGCCATCGCGGAGGATCCGCAAGATCACGGGGCGCGAAGTGTGGCCCGCTGCCTGGAGGACCGCCGCGAGCTCCTCTTCGCGCAACTCCTCCGCGGCCTCTACGACGAGAACGAGCGGATCGAGGCCCGTTCCCGCCTGCGAGATCACGCGACGGACCTCTCCGGGCTCGCGCGCCAGCGCCTCGGGCGAGGGGACCGACAGCACGACCTTGCCCGCCGCGGGCGGCTCGAGGTGGCCCTGGGCGTCAGCCGGGCCGACCTCGACCACGACCTCGCCGCCGGCCGCGCTCCGCTGGCCTTGCCGGTTGAGCTGTCGCTCGACCGCGCTGCCGCGCGGCAATTGGATGATGAGCTTCGGCTGGTAGGCGATTGGCTCACCCTAGCGCCAAGGCCGTCGGTCCGCCGCCAGGAGATCGAGCCGCTCGAACCCCTCCCGACCACAACCGCTGGCCGGGCCATCGCCCACATCATATATCCGTATGGGCATACGTGAACGAACCGGCTGGGACCGCGCTCTACTCGAGCTAGATCGCCGCAAACTCGTTCCGCAGCGGACTGCAGACGGGCCGCGCGGGTTAGGACCTTCCTTTACCCTCCCCGCGTCGCTCTTGGCGCCGCGCTCTGATCATATGACGACCGATCGTGTCGCTGATCGACGTCGCGACCCAGATGATCAGGGTCGCGAACACGTACGTCTGAAAGCCGTGAATCTTGAGCCCACTGACGATCGCGTTGACGATGATCAAGGCGACGATCGTGGAGGCGAGGGCCAGCAGTCCGGCCAGCGCTACAGACGGCTCATGGACAAGCACGCGCAGCGCGACCAGCTGGACCACAAGGTGGACGAGCCAAAAGACGAGAGTCGCCTCAACGACGGCCGTCGCGTCGATCGAGAACTTGCTGAGCACCGCGCTCGAAACGATGATCCCGATCGCGATACCCACGAGTGAGGTACCGACTCGGATTGCCCAACGAACCAACATTGGCTGATCCTACATCCCTTGCCCGTGCCCCCGGCCTCCTGACCACCGGGGCGGAGATGCTCGTTCATCCCGATCGGGTGATGGGGCTCGGCTCGGATGGGTGTACGGTCGTTAGGTCGGCTGCTTGACTAGTGGGTCTGCGACCAACTCTGAGGGGGTATCCCGTGTCCGTCACGCTCACAAGCCCGTCGCTCGAACCGGACGCCGCAGCGCCGCTGGGCGCGCACTACGACGGCAGCGGCGCGAGCTTCGCGCTGTTCAGCAGCGCGGCGGAGGCGGTCGAGCTGTGCCTGTTCGATGACTCGGGCGCGGAGACGCGCTGGAGCCTTCAGCAGGGCGACGGCTTTGTGTGGCAGGGGTACCTGCCGGGCGCGCGCCCGGGCCAGCGCTACGGCTTTCGGGTGCATGGCCCGTGGGACCCGGCTGGGGGGGCTCGCTGCAACCCTGCGAAGCTGCTGCTCGACCCCTATGCCCGCGCGGTGGCGGGTGAGGTGCGCTGGACCCCGGCGGTATACGGTCATGCGTCCGGTGACCCGAATCGGGCGGACGACATTGACTCGGCGCCGTACGTTCCGCGCTCGGTGGTTGTGTCCCCGGACTTTGATTGGGGCGAGGACAGTTCTCCTGGCCGGCCGATGGCCGACTCGATCTTCTATGAGGTTCACGTGAAGGGCTTCACCAAGCTGCACCCCGACGTGCCCGAGAAGCTGCGCGGCACCTATGCCGGATTGGCACATCCAGCTGCCGTCGAGCACCTACAGCGGCTCGGCGTGACCGCCGTCGAGCTGCTCCCGGTGCACCAGTTCGTGCACGACGCGCAGCTGGTGGAGCGCGGGCTGCGCAACTACTGGGGCTACCAGTCGATCGGATACTTCGCCCCCCACAACGATTACTCATCGACGGGCGACGGCGGCGGCCAGGTCGAGGAGTTCCGGCGCACGGTCCGCGCGTTGCACGCCGCCGGCCTGGAGGTGATCCTCGACGTCGTGTTCAACCACACCGCCGAGGGCAGCGAGTGGGGGCCGACGCTGTGCTTCCGCGGGATCGACAACGCGGCCTACTACCGCCTGCAGGAAGATCGCTCCCGCTACGTTGATGACACCGGCTGCGGCAACACCCTCGACCTGCATCTCCCGCAGGCGCTGCGGCTGGTGATGGACGCGCTGCGCTATTGGGTGCAGGAGATGCACGTGGACGGCTTTCGCTTCGACCTCGCGGCCAGCCTCGCGCGGGGGGCCAGCAACTTTGACCCGTATTCCTCGTTCCTCGAGGCGACCGGTCAGGATCCCGTGCTCTCGCAGGTGAAGCTGATCGCCGAGCCGTGGGACATCGGAGCCTACGACGTCGGACAGTTCCCAGCCGGCTGGAGCGAATGGAACGGCAAGTACCGGGACACGGTGCGCGATTTCTGGCGCTCCACGCCCGGCACGCTCCCCGATTTCGCCACGCGCATCAGCGGCTCACGGGACCTCTACGGCCACGGCGGCCGGCGCCCCACCGCCTCGGTGAACATCGTTACCGTGCACGACGGCTTCACGCTCGCGGACCTCGTCAGCTACAACACCAAGCACAACGAGGCCAACGGCGAGGACAACCGTGACGGCACCGACGACAACCGCAGCTGGAACTGCGGCGTGGAGGGCCCGACCGACGACCCGGCGGTGCTCGAGCTTCGCGCGCGCCAGCGGCGCAACTTCATCGCCACGCTACTGCTCTCCGAAGGCGTCCCGCTGCTGCTCGGCGGCGACGAGTTCGCCCGCAGCCAAGGCGGCAACAACAACGCCTACTGCCAGGACGACGAGCTCACCTGGTTTGACTGGAGCGCGGCCGCAGCGCACACAGACCTGGTCGACTTCACCGCCGGTCTCTGCAACCTTCGCGAAGCGCACGCGGTATTCCGCCGCCGCCAGTTCTTTCGCGGCACGCCGGCGGCCGAGACCGGACGCGACGACCTCGACTGGTACCGCCCGGACGGCGAGGCGATGAGCCCCCAGGATTGGGGTGTGTCCTACGCGCGGGCCGTCACCATGGCGCTTAGCGGTGACACCGGCGACCCCGCACGCCCCGACGATCCGTTCCTGGTCCTGCTCAACGCCTGGTGGGAGCCGCTGGAGTTCAACGTGCCCGAGCCGCTGCGCGACCTCGGCTGGCGGATCGAGGTCGACACCGCCGATCCGAGCGCGGCCGGCCGCGCCGTCGACCCGTCCGCCGCCGTCCCGCTGATCGGACGCTCGCTGCTGCTGCTGCGCGGCACAGAGCCCGTGAGCTGATCCTCAACTGTTCCGCGAACGCCGGTCGGAGGGGGCGGGCAACCGTCGGTCTGCGGAGTTCGCCCCATCCGGCCTGCGCGGCCGGATGGGGCAAATGTCACATCGGAAACCCTCGGCGTGGACGTACGGTTGGCTGGCAAAGTCAGACTCGCGGTAGCCGGATCGGCAGGCAAGCCGTAACTGTTCCGCGGCGCTTGTGCCAGCGACTGCCCACGGCGTCGCGACCGTAGAGCTGTCCTAAGACCCGAAAAGAGCTGTCATGTCCAGCGGTATGATCGTAGATGCGATTCTTGCGAAAAGCATCTTCGCCGTGCTCGTCAGCCTTCTCGGCTGGGCGATCAGGCCCGAGCGGAGGGTATCTCCGCTGCGCCCGCGCGGAGACGGTTACCCGTGACCGGAGGTTGGCTGCCCTTGATGCTCTCTCGGGGCGAAACCATTTCCACATTCCTGATGTACGACTAGTGATGCAAGGGGGCGATGACAATGGCCGATGTTGCTTGCTTTTGCGGTTGTTGCTATACGTTCAACGGTGACATAGGCGTCTGTCCGAAGTGCGGTGAGTACACGAGCTTCACTCACGCCTCGCATGAGGAAGAGCAGCAAATGAGTGACGAGCTCGGCCTACTGTTGAAGCAGCCGGCCGAAGCCGAGGCAATCGGCGGTCAGAGACGGGACGGTAGGCATCGGGGACGGTAGGCATCGGTGACGCCGCGCTTGACGGGGTAGTGCCTTGGCTGCTCGAGAGGACCTGCATGGTTGCTCCTGGTCGGTGTTGACGGGCGGCCGCTCCGCCGCTCGGTGATCCTCCGGGTGTGCTGGTGACACGAGACCGGCTGCGCGTGCCAGGAGCACGCTGCGGAGTCGCTGGCCCGCCAATCGCGTACGGTCATGGGACCAGGCCGAGGTGTTCCAGCATGTCGGGATCGGTGAGGTAGTGGTGCGCTGCCACGATCAGGCCGTCGGCGATCCGATGCAGCGCGCAGAAAGGCGCGATATCGAAGTTCCCGGCCAGCGTCAGTGCACCAACCGCGAGCACTTTGCCATCGCCTGCGCCGTGGACCTCGGACAAGGCGATGACGTGCTCATGATGCAACTGAGTGAGTCGTGCAAACCACCGCTGAACGCCGTCGTGGCCGCGGTATGAGCCATCGAGCCCGCTGA
Organism: uncultured Solirubrobacterales bacterium; assembly: GCA_963837385.1. Classification (GTDB taxonomy): domain Bacteria; phylum Actinomycetota; class Thermoleophilia; order Solirubrobacterales; family Solirubrobacteraceae; genus Palsa-465. The sequence goes on along the minus strand of CAWIMZ010000013.1, from coordinate 145,850 downwards.
GCCTCAGCGGGTGAAAACGCACCTCCCGGTCAAGGCGTGCGAGCATGCCTTCGAGATCCTGCGCGTTGAATGCATCCACCCAGCGCCTCACCAGCGCGTCAGGTGCCTGCGCGGTAAGGGGCGCCGACATGCTCATCGCCTCCGGGAAGCGGCTGGCTGAGCGTGGAACCGATCGGCACCGGGTGCTGCATCAGCGGCGTACAGCTCGCCCGTCAACCCACAGCGAGCACAGTTCGTCCCGGCAACGTTGAAGGCCGGATCGCGCGTCGGAAGATCCGACATCGCTGGCATCAACTCACGGCTCGCGATCGCTCCATGCGTGGCGGCCTACGGGACCCACGCCCGACATCGATGCCGCATGCTCGCCGAGGCAGGCGAGCGATCTGAGGTCCGTCCACGAGCAAACTCCTCGGCCACGCGAGGCCAACGCGGTTCCCACGGACCCAGCTGTGCGGCCAACGTGTGACCGCGAACTCGTCCCGCTCTCTAGGCGCAACCCCCCGGCGCAATCAGTGACCACGATCGGGAAATCGCTGTGCGCGCAATCCTAGCGGCCGCGAAACGCAAATGCCACGGAGAAGCACGCTGACGCGCTCGCCTCGGTGGGTGAGCTATCCGGTGACGGGAGTGGGGGCTGGCCGTGGCGTTATCTTGAGTGCGGCGCGGGCATCGACGGTAGCGGCGTTCTGCGCGCTGGCGCTGGCGGTATCGCGGGCGAGCAGGGCGGTGGGGACATTGTGGGTAAGGACCCTGACCGTGAAGGCGCGCGGGCGGCCCGGGTCGAGGACCGGGATCGTCCAGCACGGTCGCCCGTCGAAGAGGTGCGCGTGGGGAGCGGAGATTACGACCAGGTAGGGGCTCAGCCGGTCACAGACGCGCACCCCGACGGCGGCGACCGATCCGAGCGCCTGCACGCGGATCCGATAGCTGACGGTCGCGCGCGCGCTGACGCTCCTAAACGATGGGGTCTTGGCGATACGCAAGCGCGACCGCCCGGGATTCAGCTGCGTGACGGCAACGGCGGCGGCGCCCGCGGGAGCTGGATTTGCCTCGTTCGCGCTCGCCGCGGCGGTGTTGCGCAGCACTCCGGCCACGGTCCCGCTGGCTTCCAGCGTGACCGTGGCGCGAGCGCCTGGCGTGAGGCTCCCAAGCGCGCAAACCACGGGCAGCGCGGTGGAGCAGGCGCCTTGCGTGACGCTGACCGCGAGCAGCCTCAACGCTTGCGAAGAGCTGTCGCTGACGCGAACGTCGGTCGCAGTCGCCGGGCCGGCGTTGGCCACCTCGATCGTGTAGGTCAGCGCTTGCCCGACAGTGGCGCTCGAGCGATCGACGTGCTTGCTGATGATCAGCTCGGCATCGTTCTGCGGCGTGCCGGGAGGTGGGGGCGGCGGCGGCAGCGGCTCGGGGAAGTCGTTGGCCAGCACGATCGCGGTGTTGCCGTTCTTCTGCGCCGCGATCACCGTCGTGAGGGCGTTTTCGGGCACGGTGTGGTCTGAGACTCCGCCGCCGCTGTCGGTCTCCCACACGCGGCAGGTCGCGCCGACCGGCACGCGGGGCACGATCAGCGGGCGGTCAATGTTGAATTCGCCTTGTCCGCTGGCCACAGATTCTGGACCGCCGCCGAAGGGCGTGACGGTGCAGTCGTAGCTGGCCGCGAACGGCCCGGGAGCCTGATCGGCAAGCGGGCCGGTCTTTTGCTTTTCGATCTCGAGCGTGCCGAACGGAAGCGCCACGCCGACCTTGGGCGGCTCGACGAACGGCAGCTGTGTGGGGGTGCTCGCGCCGGGCTTTAGCACGAAGTCTGTGTGCGCGAAGCTGTTCCAGGCCACGGGCAGGCTTTCCGGAGGGCTGTTGAGCGTCACCGGCGCACTCATCGGGACCCTAATCGCAAAGCTCCTGCCCGGGGCAAGGCGATTGGGGAACGTGACAAAGGCGCGAAAGCCCTCAGCGTCGGTGGAGAAGGCGGCATGCCAATCGCCAGCGGGGCACTTCCCCGGCGGGCTCAGCAGCTCATCCGTGCAGGGCTTCTGCTTGGTTGTATAGCTGAACTGGGGGTTGGCCTTGACGTCGGCCGACTCCACCAGCGAGGGCTCGGCGGCGAGCCGCGGGCGGGGATCCCACTGCGTATCGCGGGGCTGGTCGACGAGCTTGACCCCCGTGTCACCCTCGTGCGGCAGGCCGTCGACCAGGCGCACCTCGGTCGCGGGCGTGTTGCCGATGTTGGTGACGTTCAAAAGGAAACGGAAACGCTGACCGGCCAGGACCAGGGCGATGCACGGATAGCGGGTGTAGTCGGCGCCGTCCAACGTCAGCAGCGGACAGGAGATCTCGCCCGGCTTGACGTAGGTGTCGGTCGCGGTGTTGTAGAAGCCGAGCGCCGGATCGCCGGTCACCCACTTCTGGGCGTCCAGGGCGCTGCCGCCGCGCGAGGTCACCCTGGCCTTGGCGGTGCAGAAGCGACCGTTCCCGTACGGCCCATCGGTGACCGCTCCGGCGTTCGGATTGCAGCTCAGGCTGGCCTGCGTGGGCGCGTCGGTGCTGCTAGCGCCGAAGCTGTTATCGACCCTTTCGCCGGCGGCCAGGCCGGGGGCAAGCGTCGTCCTGAAGCCGATCTTGACCGTCGAGCCCGGGAGGAACTCAAAGCCAGGGAACGACCAGTGCAATGATGCTATCCGGCTGGGGTCGTGCGGATCGCGCTGCGAGGTGAAGGTGGGCGCGGGGAGCGCGGGAGTGCCGGCGGGGACGCTCGACTCGATCGTAAACGGCTGGTTGTCCGTGCCGGCGAAGCTTTGATCGAACACCAGTCCGGCAGGGAGCGGCTCGCTGATGACCAGGTCCGGGATTGCCCCGGTGCCGCTGTTGCTGACCGTGAGATCGAACGGGATCGGCTCGCCCGGTCCCGCCAGCGAGGTGCTGGTGCTCTTGGCGACGGACAACTGCGCTGTGCCTTTGGTGATGCTCAGCGGCGCGCTGCTGTCGCCGAACGGGAACGTCACGCCGGGCGGCTGCAGTTGACTCTCGCCGCCGGCCGACGCGGTGTCCGCGAGCTCCGCCGGGATCACCGCGCTGGGGTCCGAGCGAGGATTGACCCGGGCTGCGACGCTGAAGCAGATGCTCGCGTTAGGGCAGGGCTGACCGCCGGGGAAGTTGCTTCCGGGCGTGAGCACGTAACCGCCCGAGCTGTTGGTGAACGTGAAGCGCAGGCCCTGCACATCGACTGGCGCTACTCCGGCGGGCAGGCGGGGCCTGCTGCTCGCGGTCGGGACGCCGGTGACGAACGTCCCGCTCCGGCAGCCGGTGGTACACGCGTCCACCTGCACCCGGTTGGCGCCGGGAGGGAAGTTGACAGCGTCGAGGCTCGCGAGATCGACGCTGTCAAAGAAGCGCGCTATCTGTGTCGGTGACGACGATCTGGCGCAGCGGGATCGTGCCGGTGTTCTGCGCCTGAATGCGGACCTGTGTCGTCTGGGGCGGGACGCCAGGCAGGTGACGAGCCACCGCCGCAGGCGAGATGACCTTCTGCACCGCGCCGCCGGCGGACGGCGCCTTGACCTCCAGGCGAGGTGCGCACACATCACGCGAGCCCTCGCCAACCGCTGTGCTCGCGGTCGTGTGCTGGCAGTTCTGAAGCGTGCTGCCGACGGGAATGCCATCGCGAACCAGCACGCTGAAGTTCAGATGCACCTGACCCCCGAGCGGTACGAGACCTCTGATCAGGCGAACCCTGATGCCGCGTGCCGCGACCAGCAGATCCGCATTGGCCGAGTCGTAACCCACCCAGCTGCTCGTGCTTGGGTCGAACAGCTCGATCACCATGTCATCGCGGAGGCTCGCGGGGGAAGTCGACAGGCTGGCATCGGTGAGCCTGACGACGTCGAACGGGTTCCCGGGCGCGGCCGGATCGGCAGGGTCCTCGACCGTGAACGTCTCTTGGGGCAGGTTGCCAGTGTTAGAAGCGCTGACGCTGAACGCCAGCGGCTGGCCAGGGACCAGCTGGCCGGCGGTCAGACCCGCATCGATCGTCTTTGCGCCGCTCACGGTGCTGCGCGGCGCCTCGACGGGTACCTCCGCGCAGCCGGTGCCGGTAGCCGATCCACGACCTCCCTCGCCGGTGATGTGTCCCTCGGCGCAGTCGCTGACGCGTCCCGGGCCCACGTCGCGCTTCAGCCTGCCGTGCAGACCTAGCGACGCGGTCGCACCGGCGAAGATTGCCGGAGCGCCCCCGGCCGTGGTCCCGGTGAACGTGGCCGTGACCTTCGCCGGGGGGCTATCAGCGGGACAGCCTGTGTCGCGCAGGTCGACGGTTGTCGGTGGGGGGTGTAATGGTCCGAACACGTGGGTCTTGCCGTCGCGGCAGTCGACCGTGACCGTCGCGTCGGTTGCGCCGCCGGGGAACTGCAGGCGGATCGATTCCGCGTCGAAGTCCGAGAAGCGACTGCTCGCCGACGGGGAGGGGTCGACGATCGTCATCTCGCGGACGGCGAACGGCGAGGTGTTCTTGGCCGTGGTCAGCGCTGAGACCGGCGAGGACCGGCCGGCGACCGCGACGCCGTTAGGGTTATACGAGCCGTTCTCGTCTGAGAAGAAGCGCTTGTCGACCGCGATCGTCGCTGCATTGGGCAGGACCGAATAGCTCACGCAGGCTGGTGGTCCGGTGACCTTGCTGCCGCTCTCGACTGCGCTCGGGTCCGCGCAGTTCCTTCCATTGCGGGCGCTCGTGGGGTCGAGCGGAGCGCCGTCCGAGCGCACCGTGTCGCGCAGCCGCACCTCAAAGGAGACCCGGCCTTCGTTGGGGTCGGCAGGCAACACGTTTCCGGCGCTGTTTCTGAACACGAACTGCACCCCGGTCACATCCGCCGCGGCCAGGCCGGGCGGCAGATCGACACCCGGGCCACGGGTGAACGGCCCCCGCTTGTACTGATCCGGCGCGCAGGGGGTCCCTATCGGCTGCGTGCACACCAACGCGGCGACTTCGTCGGCGCCGGCCGGGAAGCGGTCGACGGGCCCCAGCGACACGAGATCGAAGTCATCCCAAGTGTCCGAGCTGCTGTCTGTGACCGACAGCTCGGTGACGCGCGCAGAGCTCGAGGAGGCATTGCGGATTCCGAGCGTCATCTTGCTCCTCGCGCCCGTGAGCGCGACCGGCGATGAATCCGGCCACGTCTTCGTCGCCACGGGCCTCACAGTGCGGGGAATCGAGACGTTGACATCCGCGGAGCTGCTCGCCGGCGCTGCGTTATCGGCCGATATCTGACCGGTGTTCGAGATCGCCGAGCCGTCGGGCACGCCGGTGTCCGCCGGCAGTCGCACCCCGACCAGCAGTTGCCGGACCGAACCTGCGGGCAGGCCCTTGGAGCCGGGCAGGTTGGGCGGGGGCAGCGGCTCGATGAAAGTAACCTTCAAGGTGCGCGTCGCCGCGTCGAAGGAAACGATCTGGCTGCTGTTGCTCACCGGCAGCTCGCTTCGAATGACCTCGAGTTCAGGCGGCAGCACGTCGGTGACCGTGGCATTGACGCAGGCCACCGTGAGGCTCGAGCACTGCGCGGTCAGCTGATAGCTGAAGCCGTCCCCCGGAGTCGCCGGGCCGCTCAACCCCACCAGAGACTTGTCGATCCCCACCGCCCCCTGGGGCTGGGCAGCCGTGCCGGTCGCGCCTGCCCACAACACAGTGACCGCTGCAAGCGCCGCCACCCGAGCGATTCGTGCGAAACGCGTCATCAGTAGGCCGACCTCCCGATCAAGCAGTGCGGAACCTAGCAGCTATGTCAACGAGGCGCCCGCGCATTCTAGATCCGGGAGCGATACAGATTTCAGGTTTGACGCGACCACGCCGGGCGTGAGCGAAGCAGGGACGGCCCGGCGCAGCGCCTACAGAGGCACGCCACCGGCGGACAGCGTCGCGCCGAACGACATCTGGTCGGCTTGGCCAGTCCGGCGGGGTGTTGGCGTCTACGGGGTGAGCACGATCTTTCCGCGCAGCCCTCCGCGCTCCAACCGCGTGTACGCGTCGCGGAAGCGCTCCAACGGCAGGATCTCTGCGACGCGCACGAGGAACGAGTAGGTGTGGTGCAGCCGGTGCTGCTCGTCGACCCACAGCGCGAACTCGCCGATGAAGTCGGCGCCAGGCCGCGTGTTACTTCGAACCGGGTCGGCACGGTTACCAGAGCCTGTTCGCGGTGTATTAAATGCATACGAACATATGTTCTGACGAGATATGTTCTGAAAGGAGTCCCAAATGGCTGAGATCACCACCAAGCCAAAGCCGGTCGTGAAGACGCCGGCGACTCATCAGCGCGGCATCCCAGCGACTCGTCTTGTGAACGTTGTGGACAGGACCTCGGAGCTGTCTGATGAGGTGCTCAAGTCGTTCGAGGCGGGTGAGCGGGCCGCGATCGAGGCGATCGGGCAGTTCGTGATCACCGTCGAGGAGGCGTTGCCACAAGAAGTCGCGGGCACGTCCGAGGTCGCGAAAAAGGTCACCGAGTCGGGCCTGGAGATGGCCGACCGACTGGTCCACACGGAGTACGACCTCCTGCGCGATGTCATCGACAGCACTGCCAAGTCGCTGAGCAGCCGCGGCGGAGCAAAAGCCAAAGCCGCCCGGTAAGTCATCGACACACAACAGCCGGCGCATCGGAGCGCGTCACCATCAGAGTGGGACTCGTGCTTCGGCGCCGGCGTCGTGCTAGGCGAATACGCCGGCGAGGCCCTCGGCCGCATCGGCATCTGGTCGCAAACTGACCGCAGGTCCGCGGGAGCAGGCGCTGGACCGCCGACGAGGCGTTCTGTCCTGGCCCCAAGCCGGGAGCGCCCCTATCTTGCGCAATTTGAGCGAGTGCCCGCCGAGATCGCCGCGTGGCAGACCAATCTACCCAGGCGGTCGCGCTACGCGATCATGGGCGTGTTACGTCGGGCGCTGGATGCCGCGGCCCCGTGGGGCTGCCAGGGAGCTCGGCTTCAGATAGACGCGCGAGACGCGACGAGTCCCGAAAGATGACGTTCCGACCTGGTCTCTTGACAACAGCTTGTCATCAAGCTTTAATACCACACCGTGAGGACAAGCGATTACTCGTTGCGGCTCAACAGCACCGAAGGAGGACCCAGGGATGACCCACAAAGACCTCAACCCGGTCATCCAGAGGGCAGAACCCCTTTTAGGGCCCACCGGGCGCGTGCTGGAGCATGTGCCCCTCAGAGGCGACGGTCGGGTCGAAAATCGGTGCTGCGCTCATGCGGTGAGCGGGCCGTTTTGTTCTGCCCGCGGCCGGGAGTGTGAGCGCAAACGGTATGCGAAGGGCCGGCTTCGCCGGCCCTGCCGTCCGACCCGCAACGGGGGAGGCCGGGAGGGAGGCCTGACCCCCTCCCGCTAACTATCTGGGCCGGGAGGCAACCGCCTCCCGGCGATATCACGCATCCGAACAAGGAGATCTGAAATGAACGTTGGGATCATCGGTGCCGGTCGGATCGGGGGCAACACCGCTCGGCAGCTCGCTGGCGCCGGCCATCAGGTGACCGTCAGTTTTGCCCGCGACCGCGCCAAGCTCGAGCAGCTGGCCGAGGAGATCGGCGCCGGGGTCGCGACCCCCGCGGCGGCTGTCGCGGCCAGCAACGTCGTCGTCGTCTCCGTGCCGTGGGGCGCGCTGCCGGAGGCGCTTGAGCAGGCCGCCTCGCTTCAGGGCAAGATCGTGATCGACACGACCAACCAGTTCGGCTCCGGGCCGATGCCCGCCGCGGGCCAGACGGCGGCTGCGTTCAACGCGGCCCGCATGCCGGGCGCGCGCTACACGAAGTCGTTCAACACGCTGACCTCAGCGTTTCAGGCGAAAGTGGCGCATCGCGAGCCGCGCGTCGTTCAGTGGCTGTGCGGTGACGACGAGGACGCCAAGGCGATCGTCTCCGGGCTGATCGCCGACGCCGGCTACGTCACCGTCGACCTGGGCGGCACGGGCAGCTGCGCGGTGATGGAGGCGCCTCGACGTGCGGGCGCCGTCTACGGCGAGGAGTACCGGCTCGCCGAGGCGCGAGAGGTGGTCGAAGCGGTGGAGGCCGGCCGGCCGATTCCGCCCACGCCCACCTACGAGCAGGCGTCAGCGTGAGGGTCCTGGTCGGGGGTGGCACCACGGCTACGAGGTGGCGGCGGCGCACGGCCAGAATTTGGCGGCGGCCGTCGGGCGGCTCGTTCCTGGTGATGTCGCTTGCGTTCTTTGTGATGCAGTGCCACCTTCTGCTCGCCAAGCAACACCGCCTGCAGGAGCATCTGGCCCCCAAGGTGCGCCGAACGGTCCTGCGTCGCAACGCCGTCGGGCTATTGCCCTACGCGATCGCCACGCTCGCAGCGATTCTCACGCCATACCTAACACTCGCCGTTTGTGCACTCGTCGCGGTGTCCTATGCGCTGCCAAGCACGACCTCCGACGTGTACCAGTAAGTTGGCTCGCAGGAAGTTGGAACGTCCCGACGGTGCGTGACCTCCTTGGACGGCGGCCGAGACGCGGGCGTGCCCTGCGGTTCCCGCCGCGGGCTTCTCGGCGCCCGGGTGCTCGACGCGCTCGCCGTGCACGCGAACTCTGGCGATACAGATCGGCGCGCTCGTGGCCCGCCTGCTGGATTCCACGACCTGGTGATAAGTCTGTGGGAACGGCTGGTGGGTTGGGTGGGGTCAGATGGTGTGGTTACCGCGTGTGGTGCCTGCGGTGGTTGCGGCTAGTGTGCCGTCGGGGGTCGAGCGGTCACCCAGTTTGACGGTGAGGTGGTGCTCGTCGGTGCCGCGCATAAGGGTGAGTTTCAGGCGGCGTGTCTCGGCTGCGTCATTGATAGCGGCGTAGAGCGCGGCGATCGAGCGGAGCTCGTGTGTGCCCCCGCGCACGATAAGGTCGCCGGCGCGGATGCCGGCGGTGCTGGAGGGTCCGTCGTCCTCGACGGCGCGCACGAGCAACGCGGGGACGGGCGGTAAGCCGACGGACTCGCGCATGATGATCGCAACGGGCGCCGGAGCTAGCGTAAGGCCGAGACGAAGCGGAACGTCGACAGGGGGGCGCGATCCTTCGAACTCGACCAGCAGCTTGCGCAGCAGCGAGGCGAGTGCCTGCTGCTCGTCCTCGGTCAGCGGGGAAAGCAGCCGGCGTTCGTTTGCCACGTGCGCGGGGACCACGCGCTCGTAGAGCTCGCGGCCGCGCTCGGTGAGCGTGATCAGGCTGTTGCGCTTTGAGTGCGGATCGGGCTGGCGATCGACCAGGCCCGCCTCGACCAGGCGATCCATGCGCACGCTTATCGTGCCCGAGGTGAGGCCGAGCTCGTCCATCAGCCGGCGTTGGCTCACCCGTCCGTCCTCCCCGATCCGCGCGAGGGTAACGAGCACGGCGAAGTTGGCCGAGCTGAGCTCGTGAGCTTCGAAGACCCGGTTCAGCTCGGCGTCGATGTGGCCGCGGACTCGGTGAAGCCGCGTGATCACCTCTATCGGTGTGAAATCGATCTCGGGCTGGCGCTGCTGCCAGGAGCGCAGCAGCGCGTCGACAGAGTCGCGAGGGAGGCAGTGATGGTCCCACCGGGGAGCGGTTGCGCGCTGACTTGAAGCCATGAACCCAAGATTAGAGCAACATCAGCTTGACAACCACTTGGTGTAAAGCATTAGTAGCACATCATGAAGCCAAGCGGTGTGGGACTCGCCTCGTGCGAGTTCGACAGCGTTGGCCTGTCGAAGGCGAGTCGTAGCAGACCGTCAACGACGGAAAGACGACAAGGAGGCCGCAGTGCAAGCGATAACCGTCAGCGAATACGGGGCAACCCCAACCGTCACGGATCTGCCTGATCCGAAAGCCGGCCCCAGGGAGATCCTCGTGAAGATCCAGATACGTCGCGGACCCCGACTCCCTCGCCGCAGGGGACGTGACCGGGATCAAGAAGCATCCGATTTGCAGCGCTTCTCTCAGTGGAGCCAGCCGGAATCGAACCGGCGACCTCCTGCGTGCAAAGCAGGCGCTCTCCCAACTGAGCTATGGCCCCGCTTTCGCCGAGTCTAACGTCGTGAGTTAGTGGCCCGCTGCTCCGGATGGTCCGGGCGCGGCGACGCCTGGCTCAGCCGTCGAAGTCGAAATCCTTGGGCGGGCGCTGCTCGAACCAGAGCCGATCGTGGTCGGGTGTGTCCTGGAGAAACTCGGGCGTCTCCTCGAGCATGTCGTCCGTCTTCCCTGGTGTCTCTCGCGCGGGTGGCTCGACGTCGAATTCGGCTGTCTCCCGATCAAGCGACCCGGGGCGGGGAGCGCTTGTTGCCGGATGGGGCGCAGGCGGTGAGTCCGCACCAGACTCGTCCACCGCCGGCGGTTCGTGCTCGCCGATCGGAGCCTCGCGCTCAAAGACGGAGGGATCCTGTGCGGCCGCTGGCGGCTCGTTACTGACCGTCCTGAGCGGCTCCCCGTTGTCGACCGCGGTTTCCCGAAGCTCGGCTGCTTCTTCTTCCTCCCCGAAGGCGTCGTCCCAGTCCGGCTCGGCGGCGTCATCGGGCGGCAGATCCGGATCGGTGGCCACGGCCTCGCCGGGACCACGACGAACCGGACCGAGAGCCTCATGCTCGAGCCGTTCTATCTCTGTTGGGTCGGCACCTCGGCGTCGCTTGAGATCGAGGTGCTCGCGGATTGCGTCATCTAGTATTCCCATCGCGACAAAGGGTACTCGTCGAGGAACAGGTAGGCAGCCTTTGCACGCACTTTTACATTCCTACCGTCGGTTCGGCTGACCGAAGCGTCCGTCCGCCCGAACGACTCCCGCCAGGGTCCGGGTGATCCGGGACACGCCCGCCGCCAGCGGGGACTCCAGGTTCGCCCCGCTCGCGACCCCGGGGCTAAACTGTCCCGCTACCGCGCGGCATCCGCCGCCGCACGGGGCTATAGCTCAGTTGGGAGAGCGCCTGGATCGCACCCAGGAGGTCGCCGGTTCGAGTCCGGCTAGCTCCATCGCGTAAAGGTCCTGCAAAGCAGGCCCTTTACGCTTGAATTGGGAGGATGCCGCCGCAGTGGCAGAAACGGGCGCGGGTACGAGACGGGTACATGCGAGATCACCGAGGATTCCGCTACGGGTCAACCGGACGCAAGCGTCTCGAGCTTGAGGCTTGGGGCCCCGCGGAAGATTCCGTCGTTTGAGAAGAGCGGAGTCCCCAGGCGGATCGCAGTGGCGGCAATCCAGCGGTCGGCGCTGTGCGCCTTCTGGCCAAGCGCGTGGGGAGCGGCTTCGCAGTCGGCGCGAAGCTGTGCGTAGACCGCTACGAGCTCGGGCCCGCTGTGAAAAACCTCGACCCGCTGAACCGTCGCGTCCAGCTTGAGCATCCGCGCGTGGCCCCAGTCCCGCCGTATCGCGCCGTAACGCAGCTCAGCAACCGTCTGGAAAGAGATGAAGGCGGGCCGACCCGTGATGTTCGACGCATAGCGTTCTGCGAGTCGCGAGCCAGGGACGAGGTCCGCGCTGAGGACGTCCGTGTCGATGATGACCGGCTTGTCCGGTGCGGGAAGGGGGGCCCGGCGTCGCAAGGCGCCGGGCCTACCGACCATTGCAGTCGTGGGCGGTCCGGTGGGGTCGGGAACGAATGCGATCGTCCGCAAAGGCGTGCCTTCCGTGTTGCGGGATCGAGCGTGCGGCCGCGTGCCATGCCATGGGAGCGGAGCAGGAATCTCGCGACGTGCGATCGAGCGATTCCAGCGCTACTGGTATTTCGAGGGCGCCCCACAGCTGCTGGCGCTCGCGGCAGAACGACTCGAGTTGACTCGGACACATGGTGTCCTCCAACCTCTGATCGGCCCGGTTTGTCGCGGCGCCCACCGCCGGGCGCTTGCATAACGACGATCGGTCCTACCATCAGCGCGACCCTTCCGGAAGCTCTGGTCGCCCACTGCGCGGACACGGGAGCTTGGGGTCAGCTTCGAAGGGGCACGCCTGCGAGACGCGCGAGAGCGGCCTGAGCATCATCGAGGGTGTAAAGCGCGCGTCCAGTCGCGGAGGCGGTCGCAATGATCAGCAGATCGGTCGCCTTGCTTGTCCGCTTCCTCGCCCTCGCGGTGGCGAGGATCTCGCCGTACCGCTCCGCCACGGACTCGTCGATGAGCACCGGCTCGAACGTTGCGCGCACCGCGGCAAGCCGGGCCTGGCGGAGCGCACGAGCATCGGGATCGGAAGCGAGCCGAACCCCGGCACACAGCTCCCCAACGGTGATCACGGAGATCGCCGCGCTGTCGCCCGGGCCGAGCTCGATTGCTGCCGGGCCGGCGATCACGACCGACGTGTCAAGCAGCAGGCGCGTCAGCGATCCGGCCACGGGTCGCCGACCGACTCCTCGCGTCGACGAAGCTCACGGACATCGTCGCTGAAACGATCATCGACCGGCGTCTCGTCGAGCAAAGTGCGAACCACGTCGAGATCGACGTCCACCAGTCGACCTCGGGGCCGATCGGCTGGCCCCAGACGCGCCACCGGCCGGCCACGGACGGTGATCGTGAACTCAACGCCGGCCTCGGCCTCACGGAGGATCTCGCCGATGTTGTTGCGCAGCTCGCGTTGCGGGATAGAACGAATCGCCAAAGTGCTACGCACTGTAGCACTCGTGACCCCGCCACCCTCAACCTAGATGGCGCGCCGGAACGTCCGTGCCCACCATCCCGTGAAAGCGCATATAGAGACTCTCCCGGGATAGTCGGTCGTAGAAGGCCTTGATGTCCTCGTAGTCCTGCGGCGTCGGGGCCCGGAAGCGCAGCGTCGACCCATCGCCCAGAATCACGTCGCGGACCAAGGGCTGCGCGCTCACACTCACAGACTCGAGCGGGAGTCGGTCAGTGCTCAACGCCTTAGCGGGAGTGGCCCGACTGCCGGAGCGGACTCCTCCGTGTCGGGGCATGAAATCCCGACTTCCGGAAATGATTTGAGCGCCCGGCGCGGGGTGATCGTCAGCCGCGAGTAGTCGTTTGAGACCGGCAGTCTGACGCCCGTCCAGATCGCTACGCAGGCTTCTCCCTTTAGCTCGGCGCAGCGCTCTGCATCGCACTAGTGAGATCGTTTGCGTAGCGTCCTTGGCTCGTAGTGCTAGATCCCCCCGAAGCGATCACAGCCGCGCCGCTCTAGCATCGCATTTCATCGAGACGTATCCTGGGGCGGGCCGAGGCGACGAGGGAGGCATGATGACTGGAAGAGGATCGAGATGTGCGGCCGCGGCCGTGACCGCGTCGCTGCTTGCCGAGGCCGTGGGTGCGTGTGGATCAAGTGGCGGCACGAGCACCGCCTCGGTCACTAAGACCGTGACCACGACCGCGCCGGCGGCTTCGGCGACCAGCTCCGCGGCGACGCCGGCTTCCCAAGGGACGAGCTCGACGGGGACGTCGGCGGCGGGTAGCGCAGCCAAGACTAAGGGGATCCCTGACTATCAGCCGTCGAGCGTGGTCAGCAAGAGCGCCTATGCGACGGTGCTCTCGTCGCCCGATGCGGTGAGCAAGGTGGGTGCGTTCTACCGGGATGTGTTGGCGAAGGGCGGATGGCAGGTCAGGTCCGGGTCCAGCTCCGCCTACAGCGCCAGTTTCATCGCACACCGTGACAGCCAGGGGGCGACCATATCGGTGTATCCGCGCGGGTCGGGGTCGGGAATATCGATCACCACGCACCCGGAATAGCCGGGCGCGACCGCCGCGTTCCAGGTATATGACTTCGCTCTCGCTTCATGGCGCGCCCGTCCGATATCCGGCTGGGGTTCAGGACCTCGGCTGCGGTTTGTGGGCGTGGATGCAGCCGAACGGCGGGCTGGGGGAGTCCAACGCGGGGCTTATCGTCGGTGCCGGTGAGTCGCTGCTGATCGACACGCTCTGGGACCTGCCGCTGACGCGGCGGATGCTCGACGCGCTAGCGGCGCCGACCGCGCAGGCACCGATCCGCCGACTCGTGAACTCGCACTCGGACGGGGACCACTGCTGGGGCAATCAGCTGCTGGCGGGCGTCGAGATCATCGGCACTCACGCCTGTCGTGAGGACATGCTGCGCGTGGATCCTCGGGCGCTGCGGCTGCTGCGAAGAGCCGGCAGCGTGGTAGGTCCGCTCCTCGAGCGAGCGCCGCGGCAGCTGCCGGGAGTCGAGCAGACCGCAGGGCTCGCCGCGTTCGCGTCGCTGCTGGCGCCCTTCGACTTCGACGGGATCGAGCTGACGCCGCCGACGCGCACGTTCGAAGGAACGCTCCAGCTCGACGTCGGCGGTCGCAGGGTGGAGCTGATCGAGGTCGGGCCGGCGCACACGCCGGGCGACGCGATCGTCCATGTCCCCGACGCTCGCACCGTGTTCGCCGCCGATGTGATGTTTCTCGATATCGCGCCGATCATGTGGGTCGGGCCAGTGGAGCACTGGCTGGCGGCGCTCGAGCGGATCGTAGAGCTCGAACCGCTGACGGTTGTGCCTGGCCATGGCCCGGTCACCGACCTTGACGGCGTACGCACGATGCGCGAGTACTGGGAGCTCGTGGCACCCGCGGTGCGCGAGCGCCTTGACGCCGGGATGACGCCGGAGGCGGCCGCGCGCGAGATCATCGCCGCGCCTCAATACGAGCAGCAGCCGTTCGGCGACTGGGAGGGAGCCGAGCGGCTCGTCGTCAGCGCCGACACGATTGCGCGCAACGATCGGGGAGAGACGGGGCGCGTCGGCGAGGTGGCGGAGATCCAGCTGCTCGCGGCGATGGGTCGGCTGGCCAACGAGCGCCGACGCACATAGCAGAGGCAACACGCCGGGCTCGCCCCCGCTGCGCCCCGCTATCCGCGAATCCGGCAGCAACTGCCGACCGGATCGCTCTACCAACGAGGGCCGAGCGCGAACCGGACGACTGCTCCTCTTTGAGAAATTCGGAACAACAGCCTGGGTATCGCCCTTGAGCACAGGGACACTGGGCAAGCCGCCGGTGCGGAGACCGCCGCCCAGCCAGGCATTGCGGAGGTGTTCGCTGGCCTCTCATCGACACTCATAGAGACGAGGACCAGCGGTCCGAGGTCGAGCTACGCGCGCTGCTGCTCTGTCCCTTCCAATGACCGAAGCAGAAGTAGTGAGCCGCCGATTTGAGCGGCGGCAGACTTCCCAGTTGGAATGTGATGACGGCGGGGCCGGTCTCTTATTGGGCGGCGGTCGAGCCGCGTGAAGCGGTCGGCGCTCCGTATCGAACAGCTTGCTGATCGGCTACACCGGCCTGTGCCCCAGGGTGATCCAATCCGGCGACGTCGACCGCCGCGGGCCCTTGTCCAGCACGGGCCCAGGTATCTGCGCTGGGGGCTGATCGAGGCCGCCCAGCACGCGCTCTCATACCCCGAATACCACGAGCGCTATGTCCGCACCAAGCGCCGCCTCGGCAAGCAGCGCGGCCCGAAGGTCGCGAAGATCGAGCTCGCTCGCGGACGCTTCGAGGATCCGGGTCGACGCGGCGATCGCGGCCGGCGCGGCGGTCTACGTCCAGCCCACCGTCACGTTCGTCTACCCGCCGGGTGGCCCGGTGTTCCTCGCAGACGACCGACCTCCAGAGGCGGTGCGACCTGCTGCGGTCGCTGCAACGCCCGGGCGCCCCCCTCCTGCTTCCGAACGCCTGGGACGTGGCCACGGCGAGAGCCGTGGTCGCGGCTGGGTTTCCGGTGGTCGCGACCACCAGCGGCGGCGTGGCCGCAACGCTCGGCTACGAGGACCACGAGGGTGCGCCGGCCGACGAGATGCTTGCCGCGGCCGCGCGGATCGCCAGGGGCGTCGAGGTGCCCGTGACGGTCGACGCCGAGGCCGGCTACGGGATGGCACCCCGCCGAGCTGGTCGCTGCGCTGCGGAGCGCCGGGGCCGCCGGCTGCAACCTCGAGGACACCGACCACACCGCCGGCAGCCTCCGCGATCCCGACCGGCACGCGGAGTGGCTCAGGGCGGTTCGCGAGGCCGCGTCGGCGGACGGCTACCGGCTCGTCATCAACGCCCGGGTCGACGTCTTCCTCGAGTCGGTTTCCTCGCCGGCGCCGTCCCCGGGACCCAGGAGGAGCTCGTTCCCGAAGCGCTGGGGCGCGCGAATGCTTACCTCGAGGCCGGCGTCGACTGCGTGTACCCGATCGCCGGTCCTGGATCGCACCCAGGAGGTCGCCGGTTCGAGCCGGCTAGCTCCATTTCTCTGAATTGCCGGCAATTGGCCGGCTCGCCTCAGCGTCTGGGCGTGCTCTGCCGGCGGACGCGCTCGAACTACGATGAGCGGATGGATTCCGAGCGGACCGCGCTGCTGATCATGGATGTGCAGCCCGAAATCGTCGAGCGCCTCGGCGACTCGGGGTTGACAGAGCGGCTCGCCCGGGCTGCGGCCGCGGCTCGGTCGGCCGGCTTGCGCGTGATCTACGTCAGGGTCGGTTTCCGCAGTGGGTACCCCGAGATCAGCCCGAGGAACGCGAGCTTCTCGCGAATCCTGGAGCTGGGCGGCTTTGTCGAGGGTGTCTCGAGCGAAGTGCACTCGGCGGTCGCGCCCCAGCCGGGTGATGTGGTCGTCACCAAGCGAAGGGTGAGCGCGTTCGCGGGCAGTGATCTCGACGTAGTCCTGCGGGCCGGCGGGATCGAGGCGCTCGTGCTGAGCGGCATCGCGACCAGCGGCGTCGTGCTGTCAACGCTGCGTCAGGCCGCCGACCTCGACTTCTCGCTGACGGTCCTGTCCGATGGCTGCGTCGACGCCGACGACGAAGTCCACCGCGTGCTGTGCGAGAAGGTGTTCCCGCGCCAAGCGCACGTCGTGAACGTCGCGGCGTGGATCGACGCTCTCGCCTAGCATGCGCCAGGGCTGCAGCCGAGCGGCCCGCAACCGGTCCCCGGGTAAGATCCGGTCCGATGCCGATTGAGTGGGCCGGTTTGGGGCCGGAGCTGTTGCTCCGGCTCGACCGCAAGCTCGCCGAGCCGCTTGGCTCACAGCTCGAGCGCGAACTTCGCGAAGCGATCCGCTCCGGCAGGCTGGCGGCCGGCGAACGGCTCCGATCCTCGCGAGCGATGGCAGCGGAGCTGGGGATCTCGCGCGGGCTGGTGCTCGAGTGCTATAGCCAGCTTCAGGCCGAGGGCTTCCTCGCGTCACGGACCGGTTCCGCCACGCGCGTCGCGGCAGGCGCGCTGAAACCGTCCGCGCTGCCGGTCAGGCCTGCGCCTCCGCCACGCCTCGCGGTCGACTTTCGCCCCGGCGTTCCTGACCCGACCAGCTTTCCGCGGCGTGACTGGGCTTGGGCGCTGCGTGAGAGTTGCCGCAACGCGACCCCGGGCGAGTTGGGCTACGGCGATCCGCGCGGGGCCGACGCGCTGCGCCAGGTGCTCGCGGGGTACCTGCGTCGGGTGCGCGGGACAGTCGCCGATGCCGAGCAGATCGTAATCTGCGTCGGCTTCGGACAGGGGATCAACCTCGTTCTCCGCTCGCTCGCGAACGACGGGGTCCGGCGCGTGGCGATCGAAGACCCCGGAGACGACGACTATCAAATGATCTCGGCCCGCCTTGGCATCGAGGCGGTTCCGGTCCCGATCGACGAGCGGGGCATCGACGTCGACGCGCTCGCCGCCAGTGAGGTACGCGCGGTGATCCTGACCCCCACTCACCAGTTCCCGACCGGCACCGCGCTCGCGCCTGAGCGGCGCCAGGCGCTGGTCAGCTGGGCGAGCGAGCGGGACGCGACGATCATCGAGGACGACTAGACGCCGAGTTTCGCTACGACCGCGATCCGGTCGGTGCGCTGCAGGGACTGGCTCCCGACCGGGTCGCGCTGGTCGGCACGGTCAGCAAGTCGCTCGCGCCCGCGCTCCGGCTCGGGTGGGTCCTATGTCCTGGAGCGTTGCTCAAGTCGATCACCGAGGACAAGCGGCTCAGCGACCGCGGATCGCCGACACTCGAGCAGCTCGCGCTCGCGGCGCTGATCGAGTCGGGTCGCTACGATCGGCACCTGCGCCACATGCGCGGTGTATACGCCGCGCATGCGAGACACGCTGGCCGAAACGCTCGCGGAGCAAGCGCCCCACGTCGTGTTCCGGGGACTCGCCGCGGGGTTCCATGCGGTCGCACACCTGGCGGACGGAGTGAATGAGCAGGCGGTCGTCACGGACGCACGCGCCCGCTCGGTCGGCCTTTACGGAATGAGCTCGTATCGCCCGAGCGGGCGCGGCGGGCCGCCACAGCTGGTATTCGGCTTTGGAAATCTCAGCGAGGCGGCGATCGAGCGTGGCATCACGGCGATCAGCAACCTCCTCTGACGCAGCCAGTCCCGAGCATTCTCCGCGGGCCAAGAGCGGCTCACTAATTCGGCGCCTAATTGGCTCTTCTCACCGGGCCGCTTGCGCCCTACCTTCACCGAGCCATGACAAGCAGCCACACAAGACCTTCGATCCTCTCGGCGCCTGGAGCAGCAGCGCTGTTGAGAAGCTCGATCTTCGCGCGGCTGCCGCTCGCGATGTTCAGCCTCGCGCTGCTGGTCCACGCTCAGCGGCTGACCGGTTCGTTTGCGGTGGCGGGGCTCGTCAGCGGGGCATACGCGATCTCGGGTGCGGTCTCGGCGCCGGTTCTGGGACGGCTTGTCGACCGCTGCGGCCAGACCACGGTGCTCGTCTCGGGCGCGACGTTGACGGCACTCGTGCTCCTCACAACCGGGCTGCTGCCAGCGAGCAGTTCCCCGCTGCTGCTCGTTGCGCTCGCTGCCGCGTCCGGCGCATCGACACCGCCGCTGGCAGCGTGCACACGGACGCTGTTGCCGGCGATCGCTGCCGATCCCAGCGGACTGCTTGCCCTGTTCGCATTTGAGTCGACGGTTCTCGAGCTGACCTTCGTGTTCGGTCCACCGCTCGCGCTCGCGCTCGGAGCGCTCTGGTCAACCGGCGCGGCGCTCGCGCTGAGCGGCCTCGTGATGCTCGTCTCGACGATCGCGTTCGCCGCGCAGCCGGCGTCACGACGGTGGCGGCCGGAGCCGGACACGCCACGGCCGCGCGGGGGCTCACTCCGCTCGCCAGCGATGCGAACGCTGGCGCTGATCCTGCTCGGCACCGGTGCGGTGTTCGGAGCGGTCGACGTCGGCGTCATCGCCGCGGCGAAGGCGCTCGGCAGCACCGCCGCCGCTGGGCCGCTGCTCGGCCTTTGGGGTGTCGGGTCACTGCTCGGCGGGATCGCCGCGACGAGCCGCGGCGGGCGCAGGCGTGGCCGGCGCACTGGCCCAGAGCGCAGGCGCCCCGGCCGCATTCGCGTTCGCGGGCGCAGCCGGCGCAGTCGCCACGCTGATCGCGGCGATCGGATCACGCGGACTGAACAACGTGACCGCGCAGCCGGCAGGCGCGGCGCAGGCCGTCGCGGTCTAATCCGCGAAACACCTGCCGCGTCGTCCGGCGACCACCTCAGTTGCCAACCCTGTAGCCGCCCCAGTCGGAGGGTCGAGCCCTCAGCGCCGACTGCCGGCAGTACGCACCGCGTCTCTTCTGCACCGACGATGACGTTGCCTCACCCGGCGCAAGCCAGTCGCGCTTCGGGAACCATCGTCGAATCTAGACCGGACCCAGATCACGCGACTCACCGATCCGGGCCCACGCCGTCGTCCGTTACGCCGACACACAGTGGCGTGTTTCCGCGCCGGGCGCACAAATACATCGGGACGATCGCTACCCTGCCGCCTGCCTACCTGTGAAGATCGGCACCTGCCAGCCATGAACGCTCACCTATCCGAGCGGGCTCGCCGCCGACCGAGCGCGCTGGGCGCCCTGACCTCCCCCGGCAGCGCAATTGTGGCTGGATTGGCCGCGGTCTTCGTGCAGCTCGCGGTCGTCGCGCCGTTCATGTCGCGATATGGCTGGGATCGCGACGAGCTCTATTTCCTGGTGGCCGCACACCATCCCGCCCTCGGCTATGTCGACTTCCCGCCCGTGACGGCGTGGATCGGCTGGGTGGTTCAGCAGGTCGATGCACGTTCGCTGGTCGCGCTACGCGTGACCTCGCTCGCGGCGGGTGCCACGACGATCATGCTGACCGTGTTCATCGCGCGCGAGCTGGGGGGCGGTCGGCTCGCGCAGTGGCTTGCCGCCTTTGCCTGGGCGCTCACGCCTTACATTCTCGGATCGGCCAGCATCTTCCATCCCACTTGGTTTGACGCGCTCGCGTGGGTCGCGTTCCTGTTCGTGGCCACGCGGCTGCTGATCGATGAGGAGCGGCGACGGTGGCGGGACGAACGGCGCTTGTGGCTGATGCTGGGCGTCATCGCGGGTGTCGGCTTGGAAGCGAAATACACGATCGTCTTCTTGATTGTGGCGTTCGCGTTGGCGCTCCTAGTGACGAACCAGCGAGGCGTGCTGCTGACGCGAGGGCCGTGGCTCGCGCTTGCGATCACGCTCGCGCTCCTGGTTCCGAATCTGATCTGGGAGGCGACACACGGCTGGCCTAGCGTTCACTTCTTCTCGAGCCAGAACGCCGCGACCGCGTCTGCTACTTCGCGATCCGCCTACGTCGCCGAGCAGCTGCTGTTCCTCGGAGCTTCTTCGGTGCTGCCCGTCGTCGGGGTCGTCTGGCTCTGGCGCCGCGGCCTGCGCGCGCTGGCGCTCATACCCGTAATCGTGACCCTCATCTTCTTCTTCGAGCGCGGACGCGGCTACTACCCGCTTCCGGCCGATTCGCTGGGGATCGCCGCCGGGGCGGTGAGTATCGAGGGCTGGCTGCGCCGCGGCCGCCGACTCCTGCTCGCCGCCGCCCTCGTCGCGCTTCAGGCGCTCGCGATTGTCTTCGTCGCGCCGGTCGTCGTTCCCTTCTACTCGACCGAGCGCATGGTCAGCACGCCGGCCGTCTGGAAGAACGGCTTCTTCAAGGACGAGATTGGGTGGCCTGAGATGACCGTTCAGGTCGAGCGTGCGTGGGGGGGGCTGTCTGGCGCAGAGCGCGCGGACGCAGTCGTGCTGACCGACAACTACGGCGAGGCGGGAGCGCTTCAGTTCTATGCGCGCGGTATTGGTCCCGTCCTGAGCGGGCATCTGAGCTGGCAGTACTGGCGCCCGCGCGAGCTACCCGAGCGGTTCGCGCTCACCGTGGGCTACTCCCAAGACGCCCTGGGCCAGATCTGCCGCTCCTGGCGGCCGGTGGCGCGGATCGACAACCGCTGGCATCTGGGCAACGAGGAACGTGGAAAGCTCATTGCCGCCTGCTCGCTCAAACAGCCACTCGGAGCCCTCTGGAAGCCATTGATCGCCACGAATCAGCTGTGAGGTTCAGCGGTCGCAGATGCCACGACATCGCGATCCTCGCGCTGCGCTTCGTATTCAGCACCGCAGCAGCCGTGGCGGCTCGAGCGGCGGGTCGCCCGCAGCATCGCGCAAGGCGACCCGTCGTCCATCAGCCGACCGCCGCGGACACGTCCGCGGCGGTCCTACGAGAGGGTCACCGTGGCTGCCGTGGGGCCTCGATCGCGGCCTGTGCGGCGGCAACCCGAGCGATCGGCAGTCGGAACGGCGAACAGCTCACATAGTCGAGTCCTGCTGCGTGGAAGAAGGAGATCGAGTCGGGGTCTCCGCCATGCTCGCCGCAGATGCCGAGCTCGAGGTCGGGTCGCGCCTCGCGCCCGCGCAGCACCGCGATGCGTACGAGCTCTCCGACACCCGCCTCGTCGATTGTCGCGAACGGCGAACCGTCGACGATCTTCTCGTCCACGTAGCGGGGGATGATCCGACCCTCGATGTCATCCCGGGAGAAGCCGATTCCGGCCTGGGTGAGATCGTTTGTGCCAAATGAGAAGAAGTCGGCGTGATGGGCGATCTGATCTGCGATGAAGCAGGCACGTGGAAGCTCGATCATCGTCCCAACGCCGAAGTCGACGCCGTAGCTTAGGCCTTCCTCCTCAGCCACAGACAGCACGCGTGCCCGCACGAGCTCGAGCTCGCGCTCGTAGGCGACCAGGGGGATCATGATCTCGAGCCGGGGCGCCCGGCCAGTGCGCTCGTGAATGGCGCGCGCCGCGCGAGCGATCGCGCGGACCTGCATCTCGTAGATCTCCGGGTGCATAATCCCCAGCCGCACACCGCGCGTTCCCAGCATCGGGTTGGTCTCCTCGAGCGACCGAACGCGTTCGAACTGACTCTCCAGCTCCTCCAGGCGAGGGCTGCGGTCGATACGCGCCCGGACGATCTCCTCGTGTAGCACGAAGCGGTCCGGCAGGAACTCGTGCAGCGGCGGGTCGAGCAGACGAATCGTCACCGGCCAGGCCGCCATCGCTTCGAACACCCCCTCGAAATCGCTCTGCTGGAGTGGCAGGAGCTCGTCGAGCGCGGCGCGGCGCCCGGCCTCGTCTTCGGCCATGATCATCGCCCGCATCCTGGGCTGGCGATCGGCCGCCATGAACATGTGCTCGGTGCGGCATAGCCCGATCCCTTCGGCACCGAAGCGGTAAGCGCGGCGGGCGTCCTCGGGCGTGTCGGCGTTGGCCCGCACGCCGAGCTGGCGCAGCTCATCACACCAGCGCAGGACAGTCTCGAAGCGGGCGTCGACGCTGCCTTCGACGAGCGGGACGTCGTCGGTGGTGATCGCACCGGTCGTTCCATCGATCGCGATGTGGTCTCCCGTGTGCAGGACGAGGTCACCCAGCCGAACCTCGCCGGCATGCAGATCGATGTCTAGATCGGCGGCACCCGTCACCGCGGGACGGCCCATGCCGCGGGCGACCAGCGCCGCGTGGGAGGCCTTACCGCCCTCAGAGGTGAGGATCCCGGCGGCGGCGTGGAATCCTGCGACGTCGTCGGCCTCGGTGAATGGCCGCACGAGGATTACGGCGGTTCCGTCTGCCGCCTGCTCAACGGCAGCCTCTGCGGTGAAGACGATCGAGCCCTTCGCTGCGCCTGGCGAGGCGGCGACGCCACGTGCGAGCACCGTGTAGCGGGCTGCCGTGTCGAACGAGGGATGCAGGAGCGCGTCGAGCGCCGCCGCGTCGATCGTTGCGATCGCCTCGGCCTTCGTCAAGAGGCGTTCTTCAAAGGCATCCACCGCAAAGCGTATGGCCGCTTGCGCGGGGCGCTTGGCGCTCCGGGTCTGCAGCATGAAGAGGCGTCCCTCCTCGACCGTGAATTCGGTGTCCTGCATATCCTTGTAATGCTGCTCGAGCTTGCGCAGGATCTCCTCGAGCTCGGCGGCGACCGGGGGCATCCAACCCTCGAGCTCCGAGAGGTCACGTGGCGTACGCACGCCCGAGACGACGTCTTCGCCCTGAGCGTTGATAAGGAAGTCACCCGAGGCGTTGGGGGCGCCCGTCAGCTCGTTACGGCTGAAGGCCACACCTGAGCAAGACGAGTCCCCCTTGTTGCCGTACACCATCTGCTGCACGTTGACTGCTGTACCCCAGTCGTCCGGGATGCGGTTGATCCGTCGGTACTGCACCGCGCGCTCGCCCATCCACGAATCGAATACCGCGTGGATCGCTTGCGTCAGCTGCTCACGCGGGTCGGTCGGGAAGTCGAAGAACGACTTGAAGGTTTCGGTTAGCTCGCGGAGCGCGGCAGCGTCCAGCTCGGTGTCGAGCGTGACGCCGCGCTCGCGCTTGGCGCGCGCGATCTCGTCCTGGAAACGCTCGCCCGAGACGCCCCGCACAACGTTGCCGAACATCTGTACGAGACGCCTGTAGCAGTCCCATGCGAAGCGCTCGTCCCCGGTGCGCGAGACGAGCCCAGCGGTCGATTTATCATTCAGGCCGAGGTTCAGAACGGTGTCCATCATTCCCGGCATCGACTCGCGCGCTCCTGAGCGGACCGATACGAGCAGCGGATCGCTGCGGTCGCCAAGCTTCTTGCCGGCGCGGTCCTCCAATCGCGCCAGCGCCGCGTCGAGTTGCTTCTCCATACCCTCAGGCACCGTTTTGCCGGCTTGCATGTACGCGACGCACGCTTCGGTGGTGATCGTGAATCCCCCGGGCACGAGCTCAGCGCCGAGAATGCGAGTCATCTCGGCGATACCCGCGCCTTTGCCGCCGAGCAGCTCGCGCATCTCCCGCGATCCCTCGGAGAACTCATAGATCCACTTGGTATCCACGGGCGTGGATCCTTCACGGGGATCAATCGTGCTCACGGTGTTCATCTCATTCCTCCGGATATTGCGGCAGCCGAGTCAATTGACCCATGGCATAACTTGCTGGGGCGTGTACCAGCCTCGCGCGCCCAAGCGCGCCTCACATCCGGGTGCGTTCCGCCACCCGATCCGTAGTTCTCACCCCTAAGAGAACCTCAAGCGCGAACTCGGTCCCGCCGCTGGTGTCGACGGGCAGCCGACGGTGTCGACGGGCAGCGGTTGCTCGCGACCGCCCCCAGCTGGTTCTAGCGCCACGGCCGTGGCGCTAGAACCATATTCCGGGGGAAGTAGATTGGCCAGATGAGCAGCATCCGCTTGTGTCGCGATGACGAGCGTGCCGCCATTCACCGCCGTGTAATTTGGCATGCCGGTTTGCTGATGACACGGTGAGCATCGGCCGGGGCGCCGAGCGGCCGTGGAAGCTGGGGAGAAGATGCTGCTCGCGGGAGGTGTCCAGTCAAACCCGAAAGGAGCAACGACCGATGAATCGGCCGTTCAACGAGGACGATTTCCTGTTGTTGAGCCGGCGCGGGAGCGTCGGCACGTCAATTCGTTCTCGACCACATCAAGCAAGGCCGCACCATTCGAAGCAAGTCCTGAGAGGGTCGCCCGAGCGAGCGTCGCAGACCTCGCTGGCGCGTGCGGCTCTGGCGGCGTGTCCAGCAACTGCTTGCGCAATAGCGGACAGGTCGATGGCACGCCGATCTGAAATATGGCGAGGGCCGGACGGTCCTCGTCGCCTCCGTAGCTCAGCGGAAGAGCTCCGGGGGTGCGATCCCGGGTGGAGAGGTTCGACTCCTCTCGGAGGCTTTCGACAGACATTCCCGGCGCGGCGCAGCGAGCGCGATCACTTCCAGTCGCTCGCGCCGGAGTGGGGCCGACCTCGACCGACGCGTCATTGCTTGGGTGGATATCGCAACGCGCCCACGATCCCGGTGAGGAATATCACCACGATCAGAACGGCCAGCATGCTGATCGGCGTGAGTCCGTGATGACCGATGTCAATCGCGGTCAGGACGGCCAGCATATCGGTGAAGAACAGCGCGATCGTGAGGACTGCGGCACGCAACCGGAAACACTCAGTAGACGGGATGAGCCGGTGGCACTTGCTTGCGGTGGGTCGCCAGCAGACGGATCGTGAGCCAGCCGAACACGAATCCGCCGATGTGGGCGAAGTACGCGACACCGCCGCTGCCGCCCGCGGGATGGGTGAGGCCGGCAGCGGCAAACGCCGCCTGCTCGGCGAACCAGATCCCGAGCATCAGAACCGCCGGCAGCTCGATCACGGTGAACAACAGGATGATGAACACGACCGTGAGCACGCGGGCGCGGGGGTAGAGCATGATGTAGCCGCCGAGCACGGCGGCAATCGCGCCGGATGCGCCGACCGTGGGAGCGGTCGAGTTCGGCTCGATGGCGACCTGAAGCGCGAGCGCCGCCAGGCCGCCGACGAGGTAGAAGCCGATGTACTTGATCGGTCCCATCGAGTCCTCGACGTTGTTCCCGAAGATCCACAGGAACAGCATGTTGCCGCCGATATGAAGGATCGACGCATGCATGAACATCGACGTGAAGATCGTCTCCCAGGCGGGAATCGTTCCCTGAGATCCGACACGGGCGATCGTGCCGTCCGGAAGCCTTTGACCGCCGCAGAAAACGCCCACCGGCTGCGGTCCGGAGATCGTCTGCCGCGCGAATTCCGCGCAATGCTCGCCGCCATGGGTGAGCGAATACGGGATCGCCCCGTACTTGAAGATCTCCTGACTGTCCGGCCCGCTGATCAGCGAGCCTCCGTGCCGGATCGCCAGCAGGTAGACGGCGAAGTTCGCGAGGATCAGCGCGAACGTCACGAACGGAAACCGGTCCGTGGGGATGTTGTCCTTGATCGGGATCACGCGCCCGGAGAGCTTAGGGCCGGACGCCTCCGGTCCGCGCGCGTCTGAGCGTCACGCCCGCGCGTTACGCCCGTGCGACCGGCGCGCCGACCGCGGCGATCCGCCACGGCATCGAGGCATCACCCTCGAGCGCGAGCATCCAGTGCTCGGTGAAGTTCGTTTCGCGCGACTGGCTGCCTCCGAGCACCCCGGTCGTGTTGCGGTCCTCGATGTAGCGGCGTCCTTTGAGATCGACCTCGATCGTCATCGTCGGCGGAGTGGCTTCGGCGTCGAGGGCGGTGATCCGGATCTGGTTGACCCTCGGACCTCGCACCACGAGGCGGGTCCGGGCGCTTGGGTCGCCGGGATGCAGCAGCTCGCGCGCGGCAGCAGGACGGGCGATCTGGTTCAGCGCCGCGTCGTCGCCATCGACCGCCTCGGCCCAGGCCTCGACGGCGCGGCGCGCGGCCACCTCGAGCACGTCGGGGGCGAAACGGCCGTCGGCGACGCTCAGGTCGAGCGCTGCGGAGCGTGCGTCGCCTTCGAAGTCGAGGTCAGCCAATTCGGCGATCTTGGTGTGCTCGGGGACGGCATCCTGCATCGCGCCTTCGATCAGGGCGTCGTCGCGCAGCTTCTGGTCGTCGGACCAGGGCGTGGCGACGACCCGCTCGTTGAGCACGTGCATTCCTTCGGCTCCCTGCTCGATCGAAGCGAGCATCCAACGACCGTGGTCGTCTTTAGCGAGCGTCCAGAACTCGCGGACCCGGACGGTCTCGCTGAGGCGACCAGCCCGTTTGATGCGCCGCCCGTAGCGGTCCTCGACGTAATCGCGCAGTCTTGCGTCGACCCGGACGGTGACGCGGTCCCGATCGTGACTGCCGCGGTTGACGAGCCCCACGTAATCGATACTCGGGTCGCCGAGCGGCTGCACTCGGTTGTGCCAGCCTCTGCGGTCGAAGTCATCCAGCCGGCGCTCCCATTCGGCGAGCAGGTCCGGAGCGACGAGCTGTGAGAGCCGCGCCCGGTTGCCGGAGTCCCAGGCGGCCTGGATGTCGGTGTACAGGCGTGCAGCGGCCGGCTTGACGATGTCGGGAGCGAACGCCGGATCTTCCTCGGCAGCTTCCGCCGCGGCGAGCTCGACCTGCCGCTGCCGTTGAGCCGTCCGCCGGCGGGCGCTTGGGCCCTGGCTCCCCCGCGCTGCCCAGAACCGTCCAGCTCGAGGAGCTCCACGTGTGACAACAAACCAGACCAAGAACAGGCCGATCAGTACCAGCGCGCCGACGCCGTGGCCGAGGACTGCGATCCGGATCAGGATCTGAATCAAAATGAACAGGCCGGCGCCACTCCCGCCTCCTCCGCCTCCGCCTTCTCCGCCGCCGCCGCCTCCTCCTCCGAAGCCGGCGGAGCCACCGCCGGCGGCTGCGAATGCGTCCGGCGCAACGATCAGCACGAGCGCCGCAACGGCGAGTGCAATCAGTGCTGCGCGAGGTGGACGTCTCATACCGCCACCTGCGCTAGCTGCCCGAATGCCTCCACGGCTTGCGCAAGCGGGCCGGTCCCCGGCTCCACCTGGGGCACGTGTTGATCGGCGTGATAGCTGCTTCGTACCAACGGGCCGGCGGCGACGTGTTCGAACCCGAGCTCATACGCCCCCTGCTCGAGCGCCTTGAACTCATCAGGGTGCCAGTAGCGGACGATCGGCAGGTGTTGCTCGGTCGGGCGGAGATATTGGCCGACCGTGATCACCTGGACGTGGTGCTCGCGCAGCGTTCCCAGCGTTTGCACCATCTCCTCGAAGCTCTCGCCGAGGCCCACCATCAGACCCGACTTGGTCGTTACCTGATCACCGCCGATCTCCTTGGCGTTTTGCAGGACCCGGCATGAGCGGACGAACGTCGACCCGCGGCGGGCCACTGGGTAGAGGCGGGGCACGACCTCGACGTTGTGGTTGAAGACGTCGGGACGTTCGGCGATCACCTTCGCGAGCGGCATCTCCTCGCCGCGGAAATCGGGCGTCAGAACCTCGACCTTGCAATTCGGTGCTTGGCGGCGGATCTGCCGGATCACGCCGACGAACGCCCCGGCTCCGTAGTCCGGCAGATCGTCGCGATCGACGCTCGTGATGACCGCGTGCCTGAGGCCCATGCGCGCCACGCTGCGCCCGACCCGGGCGGGCTCCAGTGGGTCGTTCCAGGTCGGCTTGCCGGTCTTGACGTTGCAGAAGCCGCAGCGGCGCGTGCAGGTGTCGCCGAGGATCATGAACGTGGCCGTACCCCGCTGCCAGCATTCGCCGATGTTCGGACACGCCGCCTCCTGGCAGACCGTGTGCAGGTTCTCGGCCTTGATCAGCTGCTGAAGCTCGCGGTAGCGAGGACCGCCCGGGGCAGGCACCTTCAACCAGGGTGGCTTGCGGGCACGGTGGGGCTGAACCTCAGAGCCGAGCTCCTGGAGCACGTCGGCGATGCCACCCGGATTGGCCCTCGAGCGAGTCGCATGCTGCCGTGAGTCCACGACTCAAGGCTAGCGCGACGCACCCGTGGGAGCCGCCGCTCGGTCGAATCCTCTCAGCGGAATCCCTTCGTCCGTCACCGAGTTGCGACAAGACGTCACCCACATGCCACGACTTTCGCGGGACGATCGGGGTCGTGCAGGCCCACCGCCGACCGCTCACCGGCTTGGTCGAGAGAACGAAGTATTCGGTGGCTTTCTCGACCATGGTCGGGGGGGCGGACCGTGGTCGGGGGCGGACCATGGTCGGGGGCGGCCATGGTCGGGGGGCGGCCGGGCCCGGAGGGACGACCCGGCCCCGGCGGGAAGAACGGCGTCGGGCGGATATGGCGATCGCCGCACTGCCCCGCGAGCAGCACGGGCGCTCGAGCTCGGTCAGCTGGTCCTGGACCAGCTCACACGCCGGCTGGCAGCGGTGATGAGGAGAATTTGTTCGCTGGTGCTCGACTAGCCAGCCGGGCCAGGCTGACCAGTCGCTGGCGGCATCCCAGCGCCTCGGCAACCTGCCAGGCGATCCGCCGGCGGAAGCAATTCATCTGTCCGCCAGGGCGGCCGGTCTCCTTGATCAGCGAGGTCATTCGGACGCCGTCGAGGCCGCACGGAACGACCCAGCTGAACGGCTGGAGGTCGGTCTCGACGTTGACAGCGAACCCATGCGTGGTCACCCCGCGGGCGACGTGCACCCCGAGCGAAGCGATCTTGCGCTCCTGAACCCACACGCCGGTGTAATCGGGGCCGTCCTGTGGACGGGCACGGGCCGCGATGCCCTCCTGGGCCAGCGCTGCGACGAGCGCCTGCTCGAGCGTGCGCAGATAAGCGACCACGTCAGCGATCCGCACGATTGGATAGCCGACCAGCTGGCCAGGCCCGTGATATGTGACCTTGCCGCCCCGGTCGGTATCGACAGTCTCGATTCCTTGCCTCCGGTACCAGGCCTCGCCCATCGGCAGCTCGCCTTCGGCTGATCGCCGCCCACGGGTGTACACGGGTGGGTGCTCGAGCAGCAGCAGCACGTCAGGCAGCTCGTCGCGCTGGCGTGCGCCGCGCAGTCGCTCCTGAAACTCGAGTGCCTCCCGGTATTCAACGATGCCGAGGTTGCAGACCCAGAGCTCAGGGCGGTCGCGGCCAGGGAGGCGATCGCGGCCAGGGGGGCGGCTGCGCTGCGAGGGGCGGGACGCGGTCACTGAGCTACTCCTCCAGATGGCCCTTCACGGTGGCGAGGAACTGCGCGGCCTGGGCTCCATCGAGCGCGCGATGATCCCAGCTCAGGCCCAGGATCGTCGTCGCGCGGATCGCGATCGAGTCGTTGCCGTCGGAGTCGGTCACGACCACGGGGTGCTTGATGACTGCCTCGAGGTCGAGGATCGCGACCTGTGGCTGGTTGATGATCGGCGTGGCCATGATCGACCCGTACTGCCCGGGATTGGTGATCGTAAAAGTGCCGCCACGCACCTCGTCGGCGGTCAGCTCATGTGAGCGGGCCCGCTGCGCGAGGTCCTTGATCCGCGCGGCGAGCCCCTCGACCGAAAGCTCGTGCGCCCGTGGGATGACGGGCACGATCAAGCCGTCCTCGCCGAGCGAGACCGCGATTCCGAGGTTGACTTCGTCGTGGCGCGTATAGCGCTGGTCCTCGAGCCAGGCGTTCAGTGCGGGGTGCTCCCGCAGGGCGGCGATCGTCGCGCGGGCGACGAAAGGCAGGGCGGTCAGGCGCAGCGGCGCGCGGGCGGCCTCGACCCGGCTCATGTCGACTTCGATCCAGGTCGTGCAGTGGGCAGCCGTCTCGAGTGAGCGCTTCATGTGCTCGCCGATCTGCCGGCGGATCCGCGAGAGCGCACCGCCGCCGGCACTCAGCGCGACTGTTGGGCCGCCCGCGGCCACCACGGGCTCGGGTCGGTACGGGCTCTCGATGTGAAGCGGTGGGGGCGGAGCGGCGTCGAGGAACGCCAGCACGTCCTGCTTGCGTATCCGCCCTCCGCGCCCGGTGCCGGGGACCTGCGAAAGGTCGATTGCGTGCTCGGCCGCGATCCGCTGGACCACGGGCGAGTAACGCGGACGCTCCGGTGGGCTCTCGGAGGCCGCGGCTGGGCTCTCGGAGGCCGCGGCTGGGCTCTCGGAGCCCGCGGCAGGAGCTCTCGGAGACCCCGGCAGGACTCTCGGAGACCCCGGCACCGTTTGACGCCGTGCCACCGGTCCGAGCGAGAGGCTCAGCGCCGGCTGGCAACCCCTCGCGCGCGATCCGCGCCAGCACCGTCCCGACCGAGACGATGCTCTCCACCGGCACGAGGATCTCCGCGACCACGCCGGCCACCGGCGCCGGCACCTCGGTGTCGATCTTGTCGGTCGAGATCTCACAGATCGTCTGATCGGCGCCGATCCGATCGCCGACCTCGACTCGCCACCCGACCACGGTGCCCTCGGCGACCGAGACTCCCATCTGGGGCATCGTCACGTCGACCAGCGCGGCGCCGCTCTCAGTACGCGAGGAGCTCACGGCACGCCTCCTTGACGCGCTCGACCGTAGGCAGCACCGCCTGCTCCAACGGCGGCGAGAACGGGATCGGGACATCGGGTGTGGCGACGCGTACGACCGGGCCATCGAGGTCCTCGAAGCCGCGTTCGGCGATCAGCGCCGCCACCTCAGCGCCCGCGGCACACGTGGCGTTGGCCTCGTCGACGATCACGACCTTCGAGCAGCGGGCGACCGAATCGAGGATCGTCTCCGTGTCCAGTGGCACGAGGCAGCGGAGATCGAGCACCTCAACCGACGCTCCGTCCAGGTCCTCGGTTGCCTCCAGCGCCGTGTGGACCATCGCCCCGTAGGCGATCACCACCAGGTCGGATCCCGGCCGGGCTACACGCGCGCGCATCGGCGTCTCGAAGATGCCCTCGGGAACCTCTCCCTTCACGCGGCGGTACAGATGCTTGTGCTCCATGAAGCAGACCGGATTGGGATCGCGGATCGCGGCGTGCAGCAGCCCCTTGGCGTCCTCCGCGGTCGACGGCGCAACGACCTTGATCCCCGGCGAGTGCATGAACCAAGCCTCCGGGTTCTGGGAATGAAATGGGCCGCCGGAGAAGCCGCCGCCGGACGGCAGTCTGACCGTGATCGGCACCGCGAGACCCTGGCGATAGTGCATCTTGCCGGCGACGTTGACCAGCTGGTCGAAGCCACATGAGATGAAGTCCGAGAACTGCATCTCGCACACCGGCCGCATGCCGACCACCGCAGCGCCGACCGCGGCGCCGATGATCGCCGACTCGGCAAGCGGCGTGTCCATCACGCGGTCGGTCCCGAACTCGTCGACGAAGCCGTCGGTCACTTTGAATGCCCCGCCGAACACGCCGATGTCCTCTCCCATCAGAAGCACACGTTCGTCGGCGCGTAGTTCGTCTCGGAGGGCGGCGGAGATCGCCTGCAGATAGGTGAGCGTCGGCATCAGTGAAACCCGCTGTACGGAGCACGCCCATCCCCGAGCGCCTCCGCTTCGCCGATGCAGAACACGCCGTCGGCCGCGGTGGACGGATCTGGCATCGGCGAGGCCAATGCCTGCTCGGTCGCGGCATCGATCTCGGCCTGGATCGCTGAGCGCAGCCCCTCGATGTCAACCCCGAGCGCCGCCAGCCGCGCCTCTTGGCGGTCGACCGGATCGCGCTTGCGCCATTCCTCGACCTGCTCCTTTGGCACGTACTTCATGTCGTCGTGCGCCGCGTGTCCGTGCATCCGCATCGTCACCGCTTCGATCAGCGTCGGCCCGTTCCCGGCCAGCGCGCGGGCTCGTGCCTCGAAAGCCGCCTCGAACATCGCCTCGACATCGTTGCCGTCAACCGTGACGCCGACGAACCCGTACGCCTCAGCCCGCCGGACCGGGTCGACCGCGAACTGCTTGTCGAGCGGGGTCGAGTAGGCGTACTGGTTGTTCTCGAGCACGAATACGACGGGCAGCTTCTGCACCCCGGCCCAGTTCATCGCCTCGTGGAAGTCGCCGCGCGAAGTCGAGCCGTCTCCGAACCAGGTCAAAGCGCACCGTCGCTCACCGCGCAGCTTGAACGCCATCGCCATCCCTGTCGCGACGAGCATCATGTCGGGCAGCATCGAGACCATCCCGACACACCCCAGTCGGCGGTCGCCGAAGTGGACGTTCCCGTCGCGGCCGCGGGTCACGCCTGCTTCTCGGCCGAGGTACTGCGCCAGGATCTGCGCTGGTGTCACGCCGCGGACGAGGTGCGCCGCCAGGTCGCGGTGTAGCACGCACAGACGGTCCTCAGGCGCCATCGCGAACGCCGCGCCCGCCGACACGGCCTCTTGTCCATATCCGTCGTAGAAGGAGCCCGGCACCTTGCCCTGGCGGTAGAGGCTCATCGCCCGCTCCTCGATTGCACGCATCAGGAGCATCGCGCGGAGCAGCGAGATGCGGTCCTCGAGCGTCAGATGGCCGACCGTGGTCGTCGGTTCGCCTGCGGTCGGCTCAGCCATATGGGTCACCATCTATCCGCTTCCCTTTCGTCTGTGGCCCGGATGGGATCTCCTCCCGGGTCCGCTTCTCCAGCCGCATCGGGATCTCCGCTGCGACCTTCCCGAATGGGACGGGTCGAGCTTACTCCAACGTTCGGCCGGCGAGGAGCAAGAACGCTCACCGCGACTACTCTTCGACGGATGGACGGTGCGTGGCTGGCCCGCATGCGCTGGCGCCGGCGCGGCGCGTGGTTGTGGCCGGTGTTCGTGGCGATGACGATCGTCGATGCCGTCATCGGGCATCTTCTGCCTCCCGCCGGCGATACGCAGACACTATTTGCCGCGGCCCTGTTGGGCCTGGTCGGGAATGTGCTGGCGGTCCTGCTCCTCTCGCGTCCGCTGGGCGCCCTGCTGCGCCGGAGCCGCCCTGATCTCCCCTCCGTCGTGGCGCGCAATTACGCCGGCACGGGCGCCGTCGCGTTCGTCGCGATCGTGCTGCTCAGCATCGGGCTGGTACATCACTCCTCGATTGTCGGCGACCGCCGCTCGATGGAGGACGCGATCGTCCGCGCCCAGGCCTACATCGGCGACCGGGCGCCGGCGGCGTTCCGCCGAAACGTCCAGATGACCAGCACGTATGCGATCGAGCCGGGCGCGATCTATCGGGTGTGCGTGCTGAGCGTCGACCGGCGGCGGACTTACTGCGTGGTCGTCAAGACGCAGCTCCCGTTCGAGCGCAGCGTCACGTTCGCCGGGTATGAGCCGAACTCGATGTTCTCGTTAGGTACAAACTGAGAGCATTACGCTGACCGAGTGAGCGCCGGGACGAAGCGGATCGCCCTGATCGCGAGCATTCTCGGCTCGGCGATCGTGTTCCTCGACGGAACGATCGTGAACGTCGCCTTGCCGGCGATTGGCGCGAGCCTGCACGGCGGCCTCACGCAGCAGCAGTGGGTCGTCGAGGCATATCTGCTCACCCTCTCATCGCTGCTGCTCGTCGGTGGATCGCTCGGCGATCTGTTCGGACGCCGCAGGGTCTTCTCGGCGGGTTTGATCGGGTTCGGCGCGTGCTCGCTCCTGTGCGCGATCGCCCCGAGCAGCGGTTTCCTGATCGGCGCACGGGCCGTGCAGGGAATCGCCGGGGCGCTCCTCGTGCCGAGCACGCTCGCGCTGATCGTGGACACTTTCGACGAGCGCGAGCGCGCGGCCGCGATCGGCTCGTGGACCGCCTGGACCGGCGTGGCCACGGTCGTCGGACCGCTCGGTGGCGGGGCGCTAGTGCAGGAGGCCTCCTGGCGGTGGATCTTCGCGATCAACCTGGCACCCGTCGTGATCACGCTCTCGTTGCTGCGGCGGCTGCCCGCGGACCACCGGAACCCAAGTCACGTGGACGTCGTCGGTGCCTGTCTGTGTGTGCTCGGCCTCGGCGGCCCGGTGTTCGCGTTGATCGAGCAGTCTCAGCACCGTTGGGGGAGCCCGCTGGTGGCGGTGCCGCTTGTCCTGGGCGCGCTGCTGCTGGTCGCGTTCGTAGCCTGGGAGCGGCGGAGTCCGGCGCCGATGATGCCGCTGTACCTGTTCAAGGTTCGCAACTTCAGCGTGGGGAACCTGACCACGCTAACGCTGTACGCGGGCCTCGGAGTGGCGACCTTTTTCCTGGTCGTGTTCATCCAACAGGTCGGCGGCTACACGCCGATCCAGGCCGGCCTCGCGCTGCTGCCGATCACCGTGATCATGTTCACGCTGGCCAGGCGGTTCGGTGCGCTCGCTGACCGGTTCGGTCCGCACCTGTCGATGGGGATCGGCCCGATGGTCGCCGGTCTCGGACTCCTGGTGCTGAGCCGGACCGGCGCGAACGCCGATTACCTGACGATGATCTTGCCCGGCGTGGTGATCTTCGGGCTCGGGCTCTCGGCGACTGTCGCGCCACTGACGGCCACCGTTCTCAGCTCGGTGCAGGCCGGCCACTCGGGCCTCGCCAGCGGAGTCAACAATGCCGTCGCGCGGGTAGCGGGCCTGCTCGCGATCGCCGCGCTGGGAGCCGTTGTGGCGAGCAGCTTCCAGAGCCGACTCGACCACGATCTCGCCAACCGTCCGCTCGGTTCCGGCACGCAGACAGCCGTCGCGCGGGCCCGCACGCGGCCGCTGGTGATCGATGCCGCCGGAGTGGCGCAAGCGGACCGTGCGGTCGTTCGCGCGGCGCTCGTCGACTCCTCGGTTCACTCGTTCCAGATCGGAATGGAGATCGCGGCTGGACTCGCCGTGCTCGGCGGGGTGCTCGGCCTGATCGGAATCAAGAATCCGCGACGCCAAGTGCGATGCCAGGATTGCTCCGGTGGCGCTCTCCCGGCGACGACGGAAATTCAGGCGGGCTCGCGGCGCGCACCCATGGGAGCAGTGGAGTGACCGGCCCTAACGCCCTGATCACCGGCCCCGACCTACTCCGATTCTGACGACGCGAGCTCGTCGAACAGACCCGCGAGCCGCTCAAGGACCGAGGCGGCCACGGCCAGCTGCTCGTCGCTGAACTCCGCCAGCGCCGCCCGCCAGAGCGGCTCGAAACGGGCCCGCCGCTCGTCGACGAGCGCGCCGCCGCGCTCCGTCAGCGAGATCAGGACCACACGCCGGTCTCGCCGCGAGCGAGTGCGCTGGACCAGGCCGGCGGCGACCAGGCCGTCGAGCATCTCGGTGGCCGCCGCCGGGGAGAGGCTCGCCGCGAGCGCCAGCTCGCCCGAGGAGAGCTCGGGCTGCTCGCAGAGTCCGAACAGAAGCCCGTATTGCGCGTCGCTGAGCTCGTCGGGGCGTCGCGTCTCGCGTCCTCTCAGCCGGCGCAGGGCGGCGGTCGCGCGCCGGAACGCGCGTCCCAGCTCCCCGGCTGAATCGAGCCGCTGGTTCTCAGGCGGGGTCAGGACTTGAGTCCCTCGTCACTCATGCGGTTATCACCTCAGCGAGCTCCTCAGCCGGCAATTCGCCGCTGGGAGCCTGACGGGCGCGGGCGGCGCGTTCGGCCCGCATCAGGATGACGCACGGGATGATCGCGAGCGCCGTGAGCCCGGCCGACCACCAGAAAGCTGTGCCGTAGGCCGCCGCGGCCCCGGAGAGCGTGTGGACGCCGATCAGCGCGCGCTGCAGCACGACCGCCAGCACCGCGACGCCGATCGACCCGCCGACGCGCTGGAGCACGTTCAGCTGAGGGGTGGCGTGCGGGAGCTCGGACGGTTCGAGCGATGCGTACGCCGCGGACATCGCCGGCATGAACGCGAAGCCGATCCCGGCGCCGCGAATCAGCATTGCGAACGAGAGCCACAAGATCGAGGTGCTGTCCGTGATCAGGGCGAATGGGATCGTTGCCAACGTCGTCAGGACCACTCCGAACAGCGCCGGTGGCCCACCGCCGATCCTGTCGGTCAACTTGCCGGCGAACGGCATCACGAGGGCCATGCCGACCCCCTGCGGCGCGGTCAGGAGTCCGGTGTCGAGCACGCTCTCATGCCTGATCGACTGCCAGTACAACGGCAGCAGGATCATCCCGCCGAACAGCGCGGCGGCGAGGCAGAACATCGCGAACGAGGCCGATGAGAAAGTCGGCCGCTTGTAGAGGCGGAGATCGAGCAGCGGTGCAGGCACCCGGAGCGCGTGCGTGACGAACAGCGCGATCAACACGAGCCCGGCGATCAGGGGAAGGACCACCTTCGTCGCGGTGAAGCTGCCGGTGGTCCCGACCTCGGCCAGGCCGTAGGTGAGCAGTGGCAGTCCCGTGGCCATCAGCGCCAGGCCGAGGCCGTCGAGCTTCCCCGCGGGCTGGCGCTCGACTCGCGGCAGCGTCCGCAGCGCCGCGATGACGGCGATGATCCCGATCGGCAGGTTGACGAAGAAGATCCAGCGCCAGCTCGCGTTGTCGAGGATCAGCCCGCCGATCGTCGGGCCGAGGATCGGCGCCAACATCGCGGGCACGGCGACGATGCTCATCACCCGGCCCATCCGCTTCGGGCCCGCCGCCTCGGCCATCATCAGCTGACCGATCGGGAGGATCATGCCCCCGCCGAGACCCTGGAGCACCCGGAAGCCGATCAGCTCGGTGGTTGAGGTGGCCAGACCGCACAGCGCCGATCCGGCGGTGAACAGCACGAGTGAGACCACGTAGACCTGCTTGGCGCCGAACCGCCGTGCCGCCCAGCCCGTGATCGGGATCACCGCGGCCAACGAGAGCATGTAGCCCGTCACAACCCATTGGATCTGCGAGATCGTCGAGTGGAGCTCGCGCGCCAGTGTGTCGAGCGCGACGTTGACGATCGTGGTGTCGAGGATCGACATGATCGAGCCGACGATCACCACGGCGCTGATCCGCCAGACGTATGCGTCGATCTTGTCGGTCCCCGAGGACATCCGAGCGGCTTCTCCCGATGGCGAACTACTGCGGAGCCGAAAGGTTAGGCACCGAAGCAGTTGCTGTCAACCGCACCGGACGGACAGCTGGCGGGCGCACTCCGTCTGCGCCGTCTATCGTCAGCGGCGATGAAAACGTTTGCCGATCTCGGCCTGGCCCCCGACATGCTCGCGGCGCTGCACGATGTCGGCTACGAAGCGCCGAGCCCAATTCAGGAGCAGGCGATCCCGCCGCTGCTCGAGGGCGCCGACGTTATCGGTCAGGCGCAGACCGGCTCCGGCAAGACCGCGGCCTTTGGGCTGCCGATGCTCCAGTACGTCGATCCCGCGGAGCCCGAGGTGCAAGGGCTCGTGCTGACGCCGACGAGGGAGCTCTGCATCCAGGTGACGCAGGCGCTGCGTGCGTACGGCAACCGCAAGGGCGTGGATGTCGTGGCCGTGTTCGGCGGCGCCCCGATCCGTAGCCAACAGGCGCAGCTGCGCTCCGGCGGCCACATTGTGGTCGGGACGGTTGGCCGGGTCAAGGACCTGATCTCGCGGCATTCGCTGATGCTTCACTCCTGCCGGTTCGTGGTGCTCGACGAGGCCGACGAGATGCTCGACCTGGGCTTTCTCGAGGACGTCGAGCGGATCCTGGCGCTCACCCCCTCGAGCCGCCAAACGGCACTCTTCTCCGCCACGATGCCGCCGGCGATCCGCCGCCTCGCTGACCAGTACCTGTACGACCCGGTCGCTGTGAGAGTGCAAACGGCGACGCTGACGGTCGAGACGGTCGAGCAGTTTGCGCTCGAGGTCAAGCCGGGCGAGAAAGCTGACCGACTGCTCGAGGTGCTGCAATCGGAGCAGCCTGAGCAGGCGCTCGTGTTCGTGCGCACGAAGATCCGCTGCGAGCAGCTGTTTCGCACGCTCCGCGACCGCGGGATGAACGTCAAGGCGCTGCACGGCGACATGACCCAGGGGGCGCGAGACGGCGTGATGATCTCGTTCAAGGACGGGCGTTTACCGCTGCTGGTGGCGACCGACGTCGCCGCCCGCGGCCTGGACATCTCCGGTGTCTCACACGTGATCAACTACGACGTGCCGACCTCACCGGACGTGTACGTGCATCGGATCGGACGGACCGGCCGCGTTGGCCGCTCGGG
The DNA here is from genome assembly GCA_963837385.1 of uncultured Solirubrobacterales bacterium. GTDB lineage: Bacteria > Actinomycetota > Thermoleophilia > Solirubrobacterales > Solirubrobacteraceae > Palsa-465. Next base: position 107,440 of record CAWIMZ010000013.1, on the reverse strand, counting down.
TCGCGCGATCACGTTCTACGAGCGCCGCCAGCAACGGGAGATTCAGGCGATCGAGAAGCACGCCGGAGTCATGCTCGCGCCGTGGGTCAAGGACGCTCACGTCGCGCCCACCCCGGTCGTGGCCTTACCGCGACGCCATTCCAAGCCGCACGTGTCGGTCAACGGGGACCAGCCCGGGCGCAAGCTGATCGTCTCCGGCGGACGCGCTGCGGGGCTCGAGCCCTCAGACATCATCCACGCGATCACCTCCGCGACGGGCCTCGACGGCGAGGCCGTGCGCAACGTGCGGGTGCTGGAGCAGTTCGCGTTCGTCGAGGTACCCAGTGACGAAGCGCAGCGAGTCGTGGAGCTAGTACGTGGGATCCAGGTCCGCGGCAAGCCCCTGATCCTCGAGGCCGCGAACGGCTGATCGCGTCCGGTTGCGTCAACATCGCGCAGACGCCTGGCCAGTACGCTGCACCAATGTCCAAGGCAAACATGAACACGACCCAGGGCACGATCGTCCTCGAGCTGTTCGACGACGACGCGCCGAAGACGGTCGCAAACTTCCGCAAGCTAGCCGGCGACGGGTTCTACGACGGGATCATCTTCCATCGTGTGATCCCCGATTTCATGATCCAGGGCGGGTGCCCCCAGGGGACCGGCACCGGCGGACCGGGCTACACGTTCGAGGATGAGATCAACGATCACAAGGTGGTCCGGGGAGCTCTCGCGATGGCGAATGCCGGGCCGAACACCAACGGCTCGCAGTTCTTCATCGTGACCACCGATGGTGCCCCTTGGCTCGACGGCAAGCACACCGTGTTCGGCCGCGTGAGCGCCGGCATGGACGCGGTCGACGCGATCGAAGGGCTTCCCACCGGCGCGAACGACCGGCCGGTCGAGCCACCGAAGATCGAGTCAATCGAGCTGGATCGGCCGTAGCGCGCGGGCCCGGGTCGCGAGGGCTATTTGGGGCGTGCGTTGAAGATCGCCGCGTCAAAACACGGGTAGTGCCGGATCGCTTGCGTAGCCGAGGTGCCCGATCCCAAACAGATCCTCGATGCTGGCGAGGTCAGGATCACGCCGGTGCACCGCAGCGACGGCTCAGGTGACACCTACGCGTTCACAAATTACCTCTCCGATGTGAGCGGCACGTTCGGGCACAGGCACGCCTACCGGTTCCGGCAAGCGGAGATGTCGAGCGTTCGCCAGGCGGCGTCCTCCCGGGACTCGAGCGGCGCGAGTCGCGCCTGCAGGGCGTGCATCGCGCTCGCGGGATCCTCGCCCGAGGCCAGTCCAGCCGCCGTCCTCTCGAGGGCATGCAGCTTGCGCGAGAACGCGGTCAGCGAGATCGAGTACGCCTGGGAGAGCTGGGTCGGTGCCTTCAGCGTCTGAAGTTGGGCGAGCTCCGGCCTGAGCACTGCGATCCCGCGCCTGAGGAACAGGAGGGCGCCGCCCGGCGACTGCGGAGTTGCGATTCGAGCGGTGCGCTGGTTGGCGGTCGCGCAGACGGTGGTCGCCTGGCTGCGCAGCTGGGTGTCCGACAGCGAGCCACTCCCGCCGCATCCGGCCAGGACGAGCGCCGTCAGCACCCCGACTACGGGCGCGACTCTCATCGCAGCTGGATTGTCAAGAGCCGCTCTAGCTGGGGAATCGTTTGCTCTGAGCGCACGTGGTGAACGGTCGCCATGCCGAGCTCGGCCGCGGGGTCGAGGTTAAAGGGGAGATCGTCGACAAACACGCAAGCGTGGGGCTTGACGACGATCCGCTCGGCTCCGATCGCGTAGATCTCGGGCGCCGGCTTGCGGATCCCGAGCTCGCCTGAGATCACGACGCCATCGAACAGCTCCGCGAGCAATACGCGGTCGTAGCGCCTGGTTCCCCACGAATTGGAGACCAGCCCAGTGCGGACGCCCGCGGCGCGCGCCCTGCGCACCGCGGCCAGCATCATGTCGTCGGCGCGGGACGCCGCGAACATCCGATCGATCAGGCCAGGCGCGGGCACGCCGAGGATCGCGGCGAACCGTGGCTCGAACTCCTCTTCGGGCAAGGTGCCCGTCTCGAGCCCGACCAGCAGCTCAAGGCAATCGCCCTCTTCGCGGAACGTCCGGGCGATCGCATCGGGCTCGAGTCCCTCGAGCTCGCAGAACGAGCGGAACGTGTCGAAGATGTTGTTGGTCAGCACGCCGCCCCAGTCGACCAGAAGGCCGCGGTAGCCGTTGCTCGGGGGCTGCTGGTCGGTGCTCATCGGCAGACAGCCGCAGCATGGCAAATGCCGCGAACGTCAGGGTTGCTCAGAATCCGTCTCGCGTCACCGCCAGCGCCCGCTCCGCCAGCTCGACGACTCCCTCGCTGAACGTCTTGAGGTAGGGGTCGTCTGTCGTTCCGTGCGAGGCGCGCTTGTAGTTGCCCTCCATGAATACGGCTGCCTTCCACACCGCCAGTGTCACGTACCAGTCGAGCGCCTGCATCGAGCGTCCCGAGCGCTGCTCGTAGCGGGCGATCAGCTCATGGCGAGTGGGAAAGCCCGGGAGGGCGGTGACGGTCTGCAGCTGGAACCTCGCGGTGTGATCGCCGGCCTGCACCCAGTGGGTCAGCATGTAGCCGAGATCCGCAAGTGGGTCGCCGATGGTGGCCATCTCCCAGTCGAGGATCGCGTTCAGGCGAGCCGGCGCTCGAGACGCGTAGATCGTGTTCCCCAGACGGTAGTCGCCATGGACGATCGTGGCCGCTGGGGACTGCGGGATGTTGGCGGCGAGCCACGCGGCGACCTGCTCAACCTCGGCGAGCTCTCGCGTGCGGTTGTGCTCCCATAGCCCGGTGAAGCGCCGCAGCTGGCGCTCCAGGTAGCCGGTCGGCTTCCCGAAGCCTTCGAGCCCGATCGATCGCCACTCCACTGCGTGCAATTCGACCAGCGCGTCGACCAGCTCATCCGCTACGCGGGAACGCTGCGCCGGGCTGTCCAATGCGGCGGGCAGCGAGCTCGTGATCACCTCGCCCTCGATCCTCTCCATCACGTAGAACGGGGCGCCGATCACGTCGGTGTCCTCGCAAACGGCAAACACTGTCGGCGCGCGAACCGGCGTTGACTCGAGCGCCCGCAGGAGCCGTGCCTCACGGAGCACATCGTGAGCGCTCGGCGGCAGCGGCCCCCGGGGCGGCCGCCGCAGGACGATGCCCGTCGACAGCGCAAGCGTGACGCACGAGTGCCCCTCTCCGATCGCCATCGCGCCGAGCCCACTCGGCGCCGGGAGCCCGTTGGCAGCGAGGAACTCGGACAGCGGCTCCAGCACGACCAGCGGCTCGCGCGCGTTGGCGTCCCCCTCCGCACGGGTACGGACGACATCATCAGGTGCCAGCGTCGCGCTCACGCGCCTGCAGCCTACCGGCGGTGGGGCAGTGGAGGGCTCAGCGCGACCGCGCCGCGGTCCGTGTCCGCTCGGGATAGGGCTGCTCAGCCGGCGAACGACGGGCGCTCGCCGACCACCCTGTCGAAGCGCCAGCCGAGCAACTGATCGCGGCTGCCCGCAAGTCCCACGACGATTGCACCCGTCCGCTGCTCGATCGCGTGCAGCAGCGTGGCGATCCGGTCGCGGATCGCTCGTCCCCTGCTTGATTCATCCGAGGCCCAATTCCGGTCGCCGTCCTCCACGAGGACGGTCACGCGGTCGGGCCGGCGAAGGGCTATCTCCTCGAGGAGCTCCCGATCGCGGTCCTGCGTTCCGACGATGGCTAGTAGGTCACTCATGGGAGTCAGTCTCGTGCGCGCCCGTAAAGGGTTGCTGAACCGTGCCGAACAATTCGCTCAACGTCTGGCCGAGTTAGCGCGCAGTACGCTCGTAATGTCCGATGCCAGAGCTACCAGAGGTCGAAATCACCGCGCGCCTGATCGGCGCGGCCACAGCGGGGGCGCGCGTCGACTCGGCGCTTGCTCCCGGAATCAACGCACTGCGGAGCTATGACCCGCCGTTGACCGCGCTCGAGGGCCGTCGGATTGAGGGCATCCGCCGCCGCGGCAAGCTCTTCCTGGTCGAATTTGAGGACCAGCTGACCGCGCTAGTTCACTTGATGTCAGCCGGGCGCCTGCAGCTCTTCGACGCCCGGGCGTCGTTGCGCGACCGCACCTCCCGGCTGCTGCTGCGCCTCGATGACGGGCGTGAGCTGCGGCTGCGTGAGTTCGGCACCAAGCAACGCGCGTGGGTGAAGCTGCTGGCCGCCGGCGAGGTAGCGGGGGAGGAGACCGTCGCTTCGCTCGGACCCGAGGCGTGGCCCGACCCTCCGCCGTTCGACGACCTGCTCGACGAACCCAGACCCCTGTACGCGCTGATGCGCGACCAGCACGTGATCGCTGGAATTGGACGCTCGTGGGTCGACGAGATCCTCCACCGCGCCAGGTTGTCGCCTTTCAAGCGAGGTTCAGATCTCGAGCCGGACGAGGCGCTGCGGCTGCGTGAGGCCACGATCTCGCGGCTCGGTGAGGCAATCTCCCATTACGAGCACGCGATCGCATTGCCGATACCCGACAAGCTGCCGATGCCGTTGACCGTCCATCGCCGCAACGGCGAGCCATGTCCGCGGTGCGGCGATCGCCTCGAGGCCGTCTTCTACGAGGACTACGTGATGTGCTACTGCCCAACCTGTCAAACGGAGGGCAAGCTGCTGAAGGACCGCAGGCTCTCGCGTCTGCTCAAGTAGGATTTCGCCCCCAGATGGCACTTCAACCCGGCGACAAAGCCCCCGACTTCTCGCTCCAGGACCAGGACGGCAACCAAGTCTCGCTGTCGGAGCTGCGCGGCCAGACAGTCGTCCTCTACTTCTACCCCAAGGCCGACACGCCGGGTTGCACGACGCAGGCGTGCGGAGTCCGCGATCACCGCCCCGACTACGAGCGTGCCGGCGCGGTCGTGCTCGGTGTCTCGCCGGATCCCGTCAAGCAGATCGCGAGGTTCGATCAGAAGTACGGGCTGGGGTTCCCGTTGCTGGCCGACGAGGACCACTCAGTAGCCGAGGCATACGGCGTTTGGGTGCAGAAGTCGATGTACGGACGCACGTACATGGGCAACGAGCGCACAACCTTCTTGATCTCACCGGACGGGGTCGTTCAGGAGGTCTTCCACAAAGTGAAGCCCGCTGAGCACGATCAGCTGGTGCTGGGCGCGCTGTAGTCGCTACTGCAGGCCCTCGCGCGCCTCGCGCACGAGCGTGACGGCCTCCGGAAAGATGGTGGCCATCACCGAGCGAAGCTGCTCTGCTTGCTGCTCGGTGGTCCCCTGAATGTTGGCTCGGTTCATCGCCGCAACGGTGAGATCGACAGCGAGCTTGATCGCGTTATCGGCCCAGGCCAGCCGCTGGGCGCCCTGCATCTGCTCGGCAAACTCCCCCAGCCTGCGCTGAAGCTCGTCTGGGTCTCCGAAGAGACCGCCGAAGCCGCTTCCTTCCATAGCCCCTATGGTACTCACACCGAGCCCGCTACTAGGATTGAAACCCCGATGGACACCGACGAGCGACTTCTATACGAGAGCCGGGTGCGGACGCGCCAGGCCGTGATCGCGGCGCTCGCGGCGATCTTGCTGCTCGCCGCGGCGGTGATCCAGATCTCGGGGCCCCATACGAAGGTCGACGAGTTGACGCTCGACCTCATCTATGCCCACAAGCGCTTCCCGCTTGACCTGATCGGAGCCGTCATCAACGGGCTCGGGCTGGCCGCGGTCGCAGTCACGCTGGGTTGGCTGTTCGGCGCGATCCGCGCTCGTAATCCTGACGTCGGCTTCTACATCAAATGGCTGGCGGTGGCCGGCGGGGCGATCGCAGCGATCGTCGCGGTCGCCTATGCGGTCGTAATCGCGATCAAGTCCGACGACTTCGTCACGCAGGGCAGCCAGACCTACCAGGAGGCCAAGCACATCACCAGCTCCAGCTTGCTGGTCGCGGTCCCGTTGATCGGCCAGTTGGCCTCATTGATGCTGGCGATCGGCTTTGTCCTGACCTCACTCGGCGCGCTGCGGGTCGGACTGCTCACGAAGTTCATGGGATACCTCGGGATCTTCGTCGGCGTGCTGGTGCTGTTTCCGATCGGCACCCCGGTGCCCGTTGTACAGGCCTTCTGGTTGCTGGCATTCGCTTATCTGCTCTCGGGTCGCTGGCCGACGGGCGTCCCACCGTCGTGGCGCAGCGGTCGCGCCGAGCCGTGGCCCTCTGCGGCGTCGATGCGAGAGCAGCGGGTCAAGGGCCCCGGTCGTGGTGGCAGGGCAAAACCTGTTGCTACGCCCGCGCCGGAGACGGTCGGGGCTCCGGCCCCGACGCGGTCGCGCGCGGCGACCGCCAAGCGCAAGCGGAAGCGGCGCAGCTAACGGTGCTCGTGCCGTCCGGGGCGGGGCGGTCCCGGACCGGTCGCCGTTCATCGCGCGAGTGCGTGCTCAACTAACCGGGTTTGACTGAAGAGCCTGATTACGCGGTAGTCTCAGGGCGCCGGCGGTCCTCGCCGGCGCCCTTAGCTCGTTTTCGAGATGCCGAGGCACTCAAGGAGAGGCTTTATATGGCTGACACAGCAACGACTTCCTCGAGCGGATCGCTGGAGGATCAGCTCGAGGAGATGCTCGATATCGAGCAGTTCGAGCCGCCCGAGGGATTTCGTGAGAAGGCGCTATTGAAGGATCCCAAGGTCTATGAGGAGGCCGACAAGGATTGGAAGGGCTGGTGGATGGCTCAGGCGAAGGAGCTTCACTGGTTCAGAGAGCCCACAGAGACCGTCGATGAGTCCAGATGGCGCCGTTCTACAAGTGGTTCGAGGACGGCAAGCTCAACGCCTCCTACAACGCTTGGACCGGCACGTCGAGGCCGGCAACGGAGCCCGGTCGTCTCCCATGGGAGGGTCGCTGAGGCGGCGGTGATCGGGCAGGTCGATGAGGACAGCGGACAGGCGATCTGCGCATTCGTGACCTTGGAGGGCGATGACGGCGAAGGTTCGGATGAGCTGGTCGAGGAGATCCGCCTCCGCGTGGCCGATCGGATCGGGAAGTTCGCGAGGCCGAAGCGGATCATCTGGGCCGACGACTTGCCGAAGACCCGCTCGGGGAAGATCATGCGGCGGTTGCTGCGCGACATCGCCGACGGCAAGGCGCTTGGGGACGTCACGACGCTGCGCGATCCCGAGGTGATGTCGCAGCTTCAGGGCAAGATCCAGGACGAGCAGAAGGCCGCCGAGGGCTGAGTCTCACTCGGAGGGCACCCGAGCTGCTCGGGTGCCCCTCCGCTGGGCCCCACGCGGCGCCGACGGCGCTAGACGCCCGAGCCGCCGGCCCAGCTCGGCGACGGGCCGGCGGGAGATCGGGATCGTCTGCCCGTCGCCGAACGCCAGCTCGGCGGTGCCCCCGAGTCGCGGGCGCAGCTCGACCGCACGGGTCAGGTTGGCGACGTACTGCCGGTGGACGCGGACGAAGCCGAAGGGCTCCCAGCGCTGCTCGATCTCGGCGAGCGTGTTGCGCAGCAGGTAACGGCCCTTCGCTCGTTGACGATCCGGACGAAATCGCCGTTTGACTGGGCGTACAGGATCGAGCTTCGCGCGACGAGCCGAATCGAGCCGCCACGTGCGCTTGCCATCGCGACCGTCTCGTGCTCCGCTCGGCGTCGCGCGAACCGGGCCCGCGAGTGGCCGTTGCCGCCATCGTCGACTCGGCGGTGTCGATCGCCCTGATACCCGCTCGAGCGCCTCCTCGACTCGGCGGCGGCTGACCGGCTTGCGCAGATAGTCGAGCGCACGCAGCTCGAATGCGTCCACGGCGGCGGCGTCGTAGGCGCTCACGAACACGAGCTGCGGGGGGCTGAGGCGAAGCGCCGCAGGACCCGCGCGAGCTCCAGGCCGTCGAGGTCCGGCATGCGCACGTCGAGGAAAATCGCGTCGTACTGCTGGGCGGTGGCCTTGACCAGCGCATCGTGGCCGTCGAGCGCGCACTCGACTCCTCCACGTACGGGGAGCTGCGCAGCAGCCGGGCGAGATCCTCGAGCTGAGTCTGCTCGTCGTCGACCGCCAGGATCGTGAGGCCGCCGCGCGCTCATCGCCGGCCCGGCGCGCTCGCCCTGAAGGTTCGGAACCGTCATCACGGCCGTCGTGCCCGCGCCGAGCGCGACTCGATCCGCCAGCGCGTACCGCTCGCCGAACGTGGCGCGCAGGCGCGCGTTCGACATTCGACAGCCCGATGCCCTCACTGGAGCCCGCGAGGACCTACGTCGATTCGCTCCGGCTCGATCCCGCAGCCGTCGTCGATGACCCGCAACTCGACGTCGCCCCCGCACGATCCGGGCGGTGACCTGGACCAGACCGGTGCCGGCTCGCCGCTCGACGCCGTGGCGAACGGCATTCTCAACCAGCGGCTGCACCGACATCACCGGCACGACCACGCTCGTCGCCCTCGGCTCGACGTCGATCGTCACATGGAGGCGGTCGCGAAAGCGAGCCTGCTCGAGTCGCAGATAGCGCTCGACGTGGCCGAGCTCCTCGCCGAGGGTGACGTAAGGCCGGCCGTCGCGGAACAGGTAGCGGGTGAACTCGGCGAAGTCGGTCAACAGCTCGCGCGCCTCCTCGGGCTGCGTGTGGATCTCGCCGGCGACGGCGGCGAGCGCGTTGTAGATGAAGTGCGGCGAGATCTGCGCGCGCAGCGCCCGAAGCTCGGCCTGAGCCAGACGCTCCTCCTGCGCGTCGATGACCGACAGCTCAACCTGGGCCGCCACCAGGCTCGCCGCCTCCTGCACGACTCTGCAGCTCCGCCTGCGAGGGCCGTCCGACCGATCGATAGAACGTCGATCAACGTCCCGGCTCGCTTGCCCTGAACCAGCAGCGGCGCGAGCACCGCGGAGCGCAGCGGGCAGGTCGGGTCCGAGGAGATCAGGCGGGGCACGATCTGGATCCGGTCATCTCGCGTCTGGCCAGCAGCCTCGAGAGCAGGTCGCCCGGGCGTACCTGCTCGCGGCCCTCGCCCTCGATTGCGAGCACCGCGCGCGTGTCCGCCAGTGCGATCGCGGCGGCACCGGTCAGCGCTCTCAGATGCGGGACCGCCTGCTCGGCTGGAGGGCTTGTCAGGCCTCGGCGCAGGTAAGGCAGCGTTGAGGTGGCGGCGTGTAGAGCGGTCTGCATGCCGGCCGCCAGCGGCGTGCCTACCGACCGCGGGGCGTGCCTGACCCTCCACGCCGCGAACACCACAGCGGCCAGGCCGGTCCCGAGCAGCACGCCCAGCGCAAAGGTCATCGAAGTCCGGCGTAGCTTACTCCGGGTCGTGTCGGACAGACCGGAGCGAGGTGATGGGGCGATGAACGGTCGATGACGGGCGCCGGCGCCAACTGGTCAGTTGATCTCTCGCCGCCCGCGGTGAGCAGAGCGTGCTCTCCGGCGGCACCTGCGATCCGCGCGAGAACACTTCGCTGGCGTCGACCAGGAGGACGGCGGTCCGCGTCTCCTAAGCAGATCAGTGCCGGACGCCTCAGCCACGCGCTCGAGCGCGTGGCCGAGGCGTTCCAGTCCCCCCTGGCCCTACCGGATCGTCTTGCCCGCCGCACTCAGCGCCAACCACGTACCTCCGAACTGCGAGATGCCGACGTAGTCGGTCTGCCCAGGCCCGAAGTCCCCTGAGTACGTGTACAGCGGGTGCCCGGCGTAGGTGACCTGCTTGACGCCGCCGGCGAGGGTGATCGTCCCGAGCAGCGAGCGCTTGATGCCGGGGCCCCCGATCGGCCTGCCCTTGACCGTCAGCGCCGGCCAGACCGACGAGCAGCCGCTGATCCTGGCACAGGAGTCGCGGTTTCGGCGATCCCGTGTGAACTCGTACGCCGTGCGACCGCGGCCATTGACGAGCAGCTTGCCGAGGGCTGTACCGCGCAGGGCGATGGTGGGAGCTTGCTTGGCGCTAGCCAGCCCCGTCGCGGCGAGCGCGACGGCGGTGATGCCGAGCAGCACGGCGATGATGCGCTTCACGTGAACACCTCTGATCCGTAGGGGTCGATGCCCTACTTGACGCTCCCGGCGGGCGCGGACCTTCCCGCGATTCCGCGAACTTTGGCGTTTGACCTCCGCCTCCCGGAGGCGAGGCGCCAAAGTTCGCGCGGCGGGCGGCGGGCGCGGGCCGCGGGGCGGTCTTCCGCCGATGGGCACCGCCGCGGGGCGGGCGCCCGCCGATCAGCGCCCGGCGCGGGCGTGCGCCCGCATCTCGGACAGGATCCGCTCGAGCCGCGGCTCGGTGTCGCTGTCTACATGCGTCATCGCGTTTGCGACCGCTGGGTGAACCGAGGCGATCTGCGCGTGCATCTCGTGGGCGACGGCGCGGTAGCTCGGATGGCCCTCGCGCCCCGAGCGCAGCTCGATCAGCTGCATCGCCTCGCGCGCGTTGAGGTCGAGGATGAAGCGGATCCGGTAGCCGAGGCAGAGCGCGTACGGCGCGGCCGTCTCGAGGCCGGCGGCGGCGAGGCGCCGATACTCGTTCTGCGAGATCTCGAGCGCGCGCCGGTACTCCTCGGCGCAGGCGGCCAGCTCGAGCTGCTCGGGGATGCCGGCGCCGAGGTCGGGTGTCAGCGACTGCCACTGCACGGTCAGCATCCGGTGGCGCTGCAGGTCACGGAACGCCCCGTAGTCGGAGACGATCTCGAACCGGTAGCGAAGCGCCTCCAGTCCGCGCCCCGGCCGGTGACGGCGGTTGGCCCGGGCGCCGACGAGCGCGGTCAGCATGGCCGCCCGCTCGTCCGCGTCGAGCGCGACGATCGCTTCTCGGATCCTCTCCTCCGAGTTGGAGCTCGACTCGAACAGGAGTGCCGTCAGCAGGTCGTCCTCGTCGCCTTCGACGCGCAGCAGCCGGACAGAGGGACCCTCACGGCTCTCTGAGGGCTCGCCGTCCAATCCCAGTCGCTTCGCCCAGTGCCGCCCGGCGCGCGCTCTCGACTGCAGGAAGCCGATCCACTCGCCGCCGCGATCGGGGCGCTCCACCCGTGCGACGAAGCTCGGCATCACGGCTTTGATCTCCTCGAGGATCATCCGGCCATAGCGGTGGGCCTCGGGGAGGGGATGGGCGAGCAGGTGCAAGATCAGCTGCTCGTAGGTCTGACCGGTGGCGAAGATTCCCATGTGTGAGAGCGAGCTCGCCGGGAGGACGCCGCGCAGCAGATCGAAGGCCTTCGCCTTGATCGCGCGCTCGTGAGCCGCGGGAGGCTCTCCGTCACGCAGCGGGAACTCATCTGCCGCCCACTCGACCACGCGCGGCAGCGCGCGCGAGTAGATCGCAAAAAGCGCGTCCATCGCCGCGACGTACTCCGGGCCCAGCTCGTGGTCGCGGTAGTAGCGGTAGCCGCTGGGCGGCCGGGGAAGCGGCGTGTCATAGGCCAGGTAGCGAGTCGACTGCTCGAGGTAAGCGCCCAGGCGAGGTCGCTGAAGGACCTTGGTCAAGACGTTCGAGACCCACTCGCACGCGATGTGCGCGCCGCCGAGCTGGGCCACCGAGTCGTCGCCGTACCCGACGAAGATCCGCTCGTACAGCGTCGCGGCGCGCTGACCCTCCTCACCGTCCCAGACCCGAGGCCCGGGTGGCAGGTCGTCCGCGAACTCCTCGAGGAACAGCTGCCTGAGCGTCCCGGGGTAGCGGGAGTAGCGCGCGAACAGCGCGCCTTTGACCGTCTCGGGCAGGTTGACCAGCGCGAACACCGGTCGATCGAGGTTCGTGAAGTGGGGACGCAGTCGCTCGCGCTGGAGCTCTGTGAAGGACTCGACCGGGTATTCCACGGGCGGCGGATCGTAGCGCCGGCAGCGGCGGCCACTCCCGCTCTCGTCTAGCCCGGGTTCTGCGGGTGCCCGGTCGCTTGGGAGTCCTCGACGTCGCCGCCCGGCCGGCGCTCCTCGTCATCCTGCCGCTCGGGAGTGCGCCGCGTGGCTCGATCGCCCCCCGCGGGGCCCGAAGCTCCTCGGCGTTCTGGTTGGAGACGTCGCCGGGTGGCTGCTGGTCCCCGAACGTCTCCTCGGTGTCAGACCGTCGCTCTTCCATGACCGGAGACCTACCCGCGCGGATGGTGGGCGCAAACGGCCCGCTCGGCGGCGCTCGTTGCGAAGGCCGATAATTCCTCAGGTGTCAGAAGCCCCGCAACCGCTCTTGGAAGCCGATGTCGAGCCCGATCCGCTGCGACAGTTCGCGGTCTGGTTCGAGGCTGCCTGCGAGATCGGTGTGCCCGCTCCGGAGGCGATGGCGGTCGCGACCGTCGCCGCCGACGGAACGCCGTCCGTTCGAATGGTGCTGATGAAGCAGTTCGACGAGCGCGGATTCGTATTCTTCACCAGCTACGAGAGCCGCAAGGCGCGGGAGCTCGACGCCAACCCGCGGGCGGCGCTGCTGTTCCAATGGGACCCGCTCGGGCGGCAGGTCAGAATCGAGGGGCCCGCGCGGCGCACGAGTGCTGAGGAATCGGCCGCCTATGTGCGCAGCCGCCCGCGCGGCAGCCAGCTCAGCGCGCTGGCTTCGCCGCAGAGCCGAGTGGTCGAGAATCGCCAGGCGCTCGAGGCGCGGGTCGCCGAGTTGACCGCGCGCCACGAAGGTGCCGAGGTGCCGATTCCCGAGACCTGGGGAGGCTTTCGCGTGCTGCCCGAGAGCTATGAGTTCTGGCAGCACCGCAACGATCGCCTGCACGACCGGCTGCGCTACACCCCCAATCGCGCCGGCGGTTGGGTGATCGAGCGGCTCGGGCCGTGAGCGCCCAGCGCCCACCGGGACCCGTGAGCGCCCAGCGCCCACCGGGACCCGTGAGCGCCCAGCGCCCACCGGGACCCGTGAGCGCCCAGCGCCCACCGGGACCCGTGAGCGCCCCGCGCCCACCGGGACACCGCTCAGAGAGGCAGCCCTAAAAGATCCCGCCGATTGCGTGGCCGGCGTGGGCCGTGAACTGGAAGAGCGGCTCGGGGAAGATGCCGAAGAAGATGCTGGCGGCGGCGAACAGCACTGCGACGAACACGATCTCCGGCCTGGGAACCGCGTCGTTGGACAGCGGCCACGGACTGTGGGGCGCGGCCACAGAACCGACAGCCGGGTCGTCCGCTTCTGGAGACCCGCCTGCGATCGGGGCGTAGGCGCCGGCCCGGACGGGAGCCGCTCGCGGCTCCTCGGCGCCGCGCATCCACATCGTCGCGATCACGCGCAGGTAATAACCGAGCGAGATCATCGAGCCGATCACGAGCACGATCGCAAGCCACGTGTAGTTGCCGTTGACCAGGGCGTGGATCAGCTGGAACTTCCCGATGAAGCCGACCGTGGCGGGGATCCCGGCCAGCGACAGCATCGCGATCGTCATCGGCCAGGCCAGCCAGGGTTGGCGGCGCCCGAGCCCCGCGATCACCGAGAAGTCATCGCCGCCCGGCCCTCCATACTCACAGGCAGCGATCACGGCAAACGCTGACAGGTTCATCGCCAGATAGACCATCAGATAGAGCACGGTCGCCTGGATCCCGAGCTGGCTGCCGACGACCACGCCGCTGAGCATGTATCCAGCCTGGGCGACGCCGGAGTACCCGAGCATCCGCTTCAGCGAAGACTGGCCGAGTGCGCCGACGTTTCCGACGACGATCGTGATCGTGGCGATTGCCGCCACGATTGGTGCCCAGGTGTTCTGCGCGCCGATCGCGGCCACGTCGAAGAACCGCAGGAAGATGCCCAGCGCGGCGGCCTTGGTGGCGGTCGCCATGAACGCGGTGATCGGGGTCGGGGCCCCCTCGTAGACATCGGGGGTCCACTGATGGAATGGGGCGACCGAGGCCTTGAAGGCAAATCCGACGATCACCAGACCAAAGCCGGCGTAGAGCATCGGATCGCCGAGCACGCCGCCCGCGAGCTTGCCGACCGAGACGGCGGCCGCGATTCTGGAGAAGTCGGTGGAGCCGGTGGAGCCGTAGACGAGCGCCAACCCGTACACGAGCGTCGCGGAGCCCACCGAGCCGATCACCAGGTACTTGAGCCCCGATTCGAGCGAGCCTTCGCGCCGGAACTCCGACGCGCAGAGCACGTAGAGCGGAATCGAGAGCAATTCGAAGCCGAGGAACAGCGTGACCAGGTTCTGGGCCGAGACCAGCACCGTCATCCCCAGCACGCTGAAGATCAGCAGCGCGTGATACTCGCCCTCTCCCGCCTCGCGCGCTCCCTTGGCGCGTAGCGACAGCACCACCGCCGCGATCGCCGCGACCGCGAAGATCAGGTCGAGCACGAGCGCCAGGTCGTCGATCACCAGCGCGCCGGAGACGATCTGACGCGGATGATGGAAGCGGCTGATCTCGGCAGCGATCGCGCCCGCGAACGTGAGCATCGCGAGCAGGGGGACCACCCGCTCGCGAGCCACACTGGCCCGGAGCAGCCCGATGATCAGCACGATCAGGCCGCCGACGGTGAGGATCACGATCGGCGACAGGGCGGCCCAGTCGATGTAGGGACCTTTGAGATGGGTGGCGGCGAGCGCGGTCATCTCGAGGCGACCCGGACTGGGAGTTGCGATGTCGCGGCCACCGTCGCGTTGATCGATGTCTGCGTCCGGGTGAGCACGAACTGCGGATAGAAGGCCAGCGCCAGGATCACGGCGATCACCGGCACGATCGCGACCGCGTCTGAGATCCCGATGTCGCGCGAGGTGACCTGTTTGCCGACGCGATTGTGCATCGCGGCGATGAACACGCGCAGCGCGTACACCGCGGCCCCGACCACACCGGTGAAGGCAACGATCGCAATCACGAGCTTGGCCTTGAACACCCCGAGCAGGATCAGGAACTCGCCGATGAAGTTCGAGGATCCGGGCATCGCCAGGGTGGCGAAGGCGACGATCAAAAACAACGATGCGAGCACGGGGGCGCGGAAGGCGATCCCGCCCATGTCACGGAGCTTCTCCGAGCCGCCGGCCCTGGCCGCCAGCGCCGCGACGATGAAGAACAGAGGAGCCGTGACAAGCCCGTGGTTGACCATTTGCAGGATCGCGCCCTGAGCACCCTGCGGGCGGAGCGAGAAGATTCCGAGCGTGATGAAGCCGAGCTGCGCGATGCTCGAGTAGGCGACCACGAGCCGCGCATCGCCGGTCGTGAAAGCGATCGCGGTCGCCCAGAAGATCGAAGCCAGCGAGATGATCAGCATCAGCATCTGGAAGTGGACCGTCGCGGCGGGAAACAGGGGCAGCACGATGCGCAGGAAGCCGTACGCGGCGACCTTCGAGAGGATGCTCGAAAAGACAGCGACCGCCGGGATCGGCATCGCCTTGTAGCCGTCGGGCAGCCAGCCGTGAAACGGGACCAGCGGCATCTTGACGAGGAAGGCGACCGCGAAGCACAGGAAGATCCAGTCTTGCGAGCTCCTCGACAGCGGGAGACGCTGCAGGGAGGAGATCACGAACGTCAGGTTGGTGCCGTGCTCGCTCGACGCGATCACGCCGGTGGCAATCGCCGCGGCGAGCATGAAGAACGAGCCGACCAGCGTGTAGATCACGAGCTTGGTCGTGGCACGGACACGATCGCCGGTGCCCCAGATTCCGATCAGGAAGTAGAACGGGATCAACATCAGGTCGAAGAAGGCGACGAACAGCGCCAGGTCCTGGGCGCAGAACGCCCCGAGCACGGCGCTCTCGGCGAGACCGAACTGGAAGTAGAAGATGCCCGGCCGGTCCCACTCTCGGAACGACGCCCAGATCAACGATGCGGCGAACACGATCGTGGTCAGCATGACCAGCGCGACGTTGAGACCATCGAGCCCCAGCTTGTAGTGGATCCCGAGTGCCGAGATCCAGACCTTGTCGGTGACGAATTGCAGTCCGAAGTGGCTGGTCTTGAAGCGGACGATGAACGAGACCGCGATCCCGAGCGTGACCACGCTGCCGGCGGCGGCAGCGCGTCCGATCAAGCGTCGCGGCAGCCGCGAGGCGACCAGCGAGATCACAAGCGGGAGCCAGATCAGGATCGAGAGCGTCATGAGCTGGAGATCAGGAAGTAGAGGGCCACTCCGAACACACCGATGACCATCAGCGCGGCGTAGTAACGCAGGAAACCTGTCTGGGCTCGGCGAACGGCGGCAGAGCCGGCCCGCACCAACCCGATGGTGCCGCCGGTAATCGCCTCGCCCACCACGATCCGGTCGAGCACCGACTCCGCCATCCGTCCGAACCACAGCGCCGGTCGGACGATCACGACGTCGATCAGCTCATCGAAGTACCACTTGTTCACAAGCAGGGTGTACACCGGCGCAAAGCGCTGGCGGAGCGCCGCCGCGGTCCCGGGTGCGACGATCCAGACGCGATACGCGATGGCAATGCCCGTCAGGGCGACCGCGGCGCCGATCGCCAGGCCGACCCACGACGAGCCGGTGGTGGGCTCGGCGAGATGGGAATCGGCGAACGTCGGGCTCAGAAAGCGCTGGATCCCGGCGTCGATCCCCGGGATCTGGATGATGCCGCCGACCAGCGCCAGGATCGCGAGCGCGGTCATCGCGGCCTTCATCGGCATGTCGCGCTCGGCGATGTGGTGCTCTGGACCCGGGAAGCCCACGTCGGTGTCCTCCGGCTCGCCGGTCCCCGGGTTGAACGGCACCTCGGCGTGGGCGAGATGGCCGTGCTCGAGCTCGCGAGCCTCCTCGCAGGGCTCGCCGAAGAACGCCCGGAAGATCATCCGGAAGGTGTAGATGCCGGTCAGCAAGGCGCCGACGTAGCCGGCGATTCCGATGATCAGGAAGCCACCGCCGCGGTGGTCGACGAAGGCGAGGATGTCGTCTTTGGAAAGCCAACCTGAGAACGGTGGCATGCCGGAGAGGGCCAGCCCGCCGACGACGAAGCACACGAACGTGAACGGCAGCGCCTTGCGCCAGCCGCCCATTCGATCGAGCGACTGCCAGCCGGCCATGCCGCTGATCAGCGAGCCGGCGGCCATGAACAGCAGCGCCTTGAAGAACGCATGGGTCATCAAATGGAACATGGCGGCTGAGTACGCGCCAACACAAACGCCTACGATCATGTAGCCGATCTGGGACATCGTCGAGTAAGCGATCACGCGCTTGATGTCGACCATCACGATCGCGATCGTGGCCGCGATCAGAATCGTGAGGCAGCCGCCGATCGCCCCCACGTCCTCGGCCGTGGGGGCTAGCTCGAACAGCGGATGCATACGCGCGATCAGGTACACGCCGGCGGTCACCATAGTCGCGGCATGGATCAGCGCGGACACCGGCGTGGGGCCCTCCATCGCGTCGGGAAGCCACGTGTGCAGCGGGATCTGGGCGGACTTCGCGAACGCGCCGACGAGCAGTAGCAGGCAGGCGACGACCACGTCGGTGCCGTTGTGGGTGAACACGTGCGGCGCGAGTGCGAACGTCTTCAGGAAGTCGACGGTGCCGGTGTGCTTGAAGATGAAGAACGTGCCGAGCACCAGGCCGACGTCGCCGACGACGTTGATCACGAACGCCTTGATGCCGGCGCTGGTCGCGGTCTGTCGCCGGTACCAGAAAGAGATCAGCATGTAGGAGGCGGCGCCGACGAACGCCCACCCCACGATCAGGAGCACGAAGTTGCCGGCCAGCACGAGCAGCAGCATCGAGAAGACGAAGTAGTTCAGGTACGCGAAGTAGCGCGAGTAGCCCCGGTCAGATTCGAGGTAGGCGACCGAATAGAGATGGATCAGCGCCGAGACGGCCGAAACGGCGAGCACCATGAAGACCGACAGGGGGTCGACCAAGATCGAGACCTTGGCATCGAGGCCGAAGCTGCTGGCGTAGGTCCAGAGCGTCGAGGTCAGCTCGCGGTGGGACTCGGGACGGTTCAGCACCGCGATCAGCGTCGCCACCGCAAATCCGAACGAGAGCGAGATCGCGAGCGTCCCGATCCAGCCGGCGGTGCGGCCGGGGAGCCGCCGGTAGGCGAAACCGATCAGCACCGTGCCGAGCAGCGGACACAGCAGGATCAGCCAGGCAAAGGTCGTCGCCGCCATCGATTCCGGCTTACCCCTGCAGCTCGTTCAGGTCATCGACATCGATCGGCAGCTGGCGGCGGTAGATGGCGACGATCAGACCGAGACCGACGGTCACCTCGCAGGCGGCCACGACCAGCACGATCAGCGCGAACACCTGCCCATCCTCGCCGCCCCACATGCGCGAGAACGCGACCAGCGCGAGGTTGGCGGCGTTCAGCATCAGCTCCAGGCAGAGCAGGATCACGAGCGGATTGCGGCGCGTCATCACTCCGGCCGCGCCGATGCAGAAGATCAGCGCGGAAACCGTCAGATACCAGCCGATTGCCATCAGCGATGCCTCCCGGAGCTCACCAGCCCCCCTCCCGGCCGTCGGCTCCCCTTCCCACATGTTCGACCTCGGGCGGCGCGGGAGACTCGGCCACCCGCGTGCCTGCCGCCTCGGCCATCGTCCCGGTGTACGCCGGAAGTGCGGTACGGGCCCTGGGCTCCACCAGTTGCTCCTCGGGCCCCTCCAGCCCGCGGCGGCGCCGCGCCAGCACCACGGCTCCGATCGCGGCGACCAGCAGCAGGATCGAGGCGATCTCGAATGGGAACAGGTACTTGGTGAGGAACAAGCTGCCGATCTGCCGCGGAGTGCCGAACCCGAGCACGTAGGGGGCACCCTTGCCCGAGATCCCCTTCAGCGCCGAGCCGAGCATCGCGATGCACAGCTCGATCGCGAGCGCGAACGCCATCAGCGGCCCGAGAATTCGCAGCGCATTGCCGCTGGCCAGCTCCTCGCCGCCGCCGACATACGCAACCACGAACACGTACAGCACCATCACCGCGCCCGCATAGACGACGACCTGACCGGCGGCGACGAACTCGGCACGCAGGAGCAGGAACAGCGCCGCAAGCGAGATCAGGTGCCCGACCAGCGCGAGCACGCTGTAGAACGGGTTGCGCATCGTGACCACGGCGATCGCACCGGCCAGCGCGCCGATCGCCGCGAGGAAGAAGAGCACCTGACTCACTCGCCCTCGCTCCTCAGCGGCGTGCGCTCGATCGGCTCGGCCAGCAGCATTTCCTTGGTGAAGATGAGATCCGAGCGGGTGTAATCGGACAGCTCATAATCGTGGCCCATCGTGATCGCGTCGAATGGGCACGCCACCTCGCAGTAGCCGCAGAAGATGCAGCGGCTCATGTTGATCTCATAGACGGCGGCATACCGCTCGCCTGCCGAGACGCGGTTCTGCGGCGTGTTCTCAGCCGCGACGACGCGGATGCAGTCGGCCGGACAGGCGGCGGCGCAGAGCGAGCAGCCGACGCACTTCTCGAGGCCGGTGTCCTCGAAGCGATGGAGCTTGTGGCGGCCGCGGAAGCGGGGATAGACCGGCGTCTTCTCCTCGGGGTACTGGATCGTCGAGGGGCCTTCTACGACCCGCGCGAAGGTCGTCTTCAGTCCCCGCAGCGTCTCGCCGAAAGCCCGATAGGCGCCGAACGCCGGTCCACGTCGAGGCACGCGGATCACTTCGATCACGTCCGGGCCCGGGTCGTAGGTCATGAGGCCACGATGATCGCGGTCACGAGCACGTTGAGGGTCGCCAGCGGGAGCAGGACCTTCCAGCCGAACGACATCAGCTGGTCATAGCGCAGGCGGGGCAGTGTCGCACGGATCCAGATGAAGAAGGTGATGAACAGCATCATCTTCGCGATCACCACGATCGGATCGACCCAGCCAGGCGGATGGATCCCGAACGGCAACAGCCAGCCGCCCAGGAACATCGTCGTCGCGATTCCCGGAGACAACCGCTCATGTTCATGTACTCGGCGAACAGATAGGCCACGAATGGCGTGCCGCCGTATTCGGTGAAGTACCCGCCGACGAGCTCGGTCTCGGCTTCGGTGAGGTCGAACGGGGAGCGGTTGGTCTCCGCGAACGACGCGATCATGAAGACGATGAAGCCGACGAACTGAGGAACGATGAACCAGATGCTCTTCTGCGCGTGGACGATGCCGGTCAGCGACAGCGTCTGCGCCGTGATCACGACGCCCACCAGCGACAGGCCCTGCGAGACCTCGTAGGAGATCAGCTGGGCGGCGCCGCGCATCGCCCCCAGGAACGAGTACTTCGAACCCGATGACCACCCTCCCAGCATGATTCCGTAGAACGAGATCCCGGCGAGCGCGAACACGTACAGCGGCCCGATCGAGACGTCGATCCCATACAGGCCGACCCGCTTGCCGAAGATGTGCTGGACGTCGCCGAACGGGATCAGCGCCAACCCGCCGATTGCGGTGATGATCGCGATCATCGGGGCGATCCGGAACAGGTAGCCAACGGAGGTCGTCGTTCTGAACGGCTCCTTCATCGCGAACTTGACGATTTCCGCGATTGGCTGCAGGAGGCCGAACGGCCCGACGCGGTTGGGCCCGTAGCGACCCTGGAAGCGGCCGAGCAGCTTGCGCTCGTAGATCGTCAGCATCGGGAGAATCGCGAACGCAACCAGGAAGATCACGATTGCCTTGACGATCTGGATCCACCAGGCCTCGTAGTAGTAGACATCGCCGAGCAGGATCATCGGGCCTTGATCACCTCGACGGTCGCCTCGGTCAGCGCGTTGGCGGAGTCGTTCTCGATCCCGTCGGCCAGGAACGCCGCGCCGGCGGGGACGCCTGTCCTGACCGCCGCGGTCGCCTCCAGCCGGGTGCCCTCGGGCCTGCCCTCGCGCCTGCCGCCCGCTCGGCCTCCGGCCTCGCGATATCGGGCGGCGCGCGAGTCATCCGGCTCTCGGCCTCCGGCCTCGCCTGATTCGGCGGCGCCCGAGTCATCCAGCTGAGCGACCTGAACCGTTTCGCCGTTCGCGATCCCGAGCCGCTGGGCGTCCTCAGGAGAGAGCTCGACCTGCTGGCGGGCGATCGCGAAATGGAGCGCCGGGGAGATCTCGACTTCGGGGGCGGCCCAGATCGGGCGGTAGATCCCGACTCGCAAGGCTCCGTCGACGGACCTACCGATCGGCGCGCTCGGCGGCTGCGGCGTCACCGTCGCGCCTGGCGGCATCGCCGATGCCTGCGCCCGCGCCGGCCAGCGAACGCCACGGCCGCCGATTTCCTCGAGCGTTAGCCCGGCATAGAAGGGAACGGCGTCGACCAGCTGCCTGAAGGCCATGCTGCTTGTCAGGACGCGCTGGTCGAGCCCGGCGCGCTTCGAGATCTCCGCGATCACCGACCAGCCGGCGCGCACGCTGCCCGGATGGGCGATCGCGGTGCGCAGGCGCTGCAGACGGCCATCGGGGTGCACGACCGTGCCCTCCTTCTCCGCGTAGGAGTCGGCGGGGAAGACCACGTTCGCGTGCTCGCGGATCCCGTTCGTCAACACCGAGGCATGGGCGACGACGAGGCTCGCCTGATGAAGCGCATCGTTCCACCGGGCGCTGTCGGGGAGCTCACGCACCGGGTCGGTCTGGAACAGGTAGAGCGCGGTGAGGTCCCCATCAACCGCCGCTTCGGCGATCCGAGCGGCGCCCCGGCCAGAGCTCGGCGTGGGCTCGCCGTAGCCGGGTCCGGTGCTTGGCAGGACCCCGGCTTCGCGCAGTCCCCGACCGTTAGCACCCGCCGGGATCTCGAGCAGCCCGGCGCCCTCGCGACCACCAAGCCCAAGTCGGGTGGCGATGCTGAGCAGGTGCGGAAGGGCGGCCGGATCCAGGCGCTCGCCCCACAGAATCACGATGTCCTCGCCGCCGTGCTTGAGCAGCGCGGCGAGCGACCCGGCTTCGGGCTTGCCGGCGAGCGCCGCATCGAGCTCGGCGAGGAACGCCGGCCCGTCGCCCGGCGCGTACCGCGCGAAGAGCTGCGCGTTGACGTCGAGCGCGCTGGGGCGAGAGCTCGCGATCGCAAGCTGGACGCCCCGTCGCCGGACGCCCTTGCGGATCCGCAGGTCAAGGATCGGCGCGTCGTCGAGCGGCTCGCAGCCGAGCACGAGCACGGTGTGCGCGAACTCCAAGTCCGGGACCGTCGCCTGCAGTGCGGGGGCGGCGAGCGCGCGTGCGAGCTCGGGCGCCACCGAGCCGATCGAGCGCGAGTCGATGTGCGAAGAATCCAGGCCTTCGCGCATCAACCGCTGCAGCAGGAAGCCCTCCTCGTTCGTGGCTTGGCCGCCGACCAGCGCGCCGACCCGGCCCTTGTGACGAGCGAGACCGGCGGCGACGCCCAGCGCGCGCTCCCAGGAGACCTCGCGCAGCTCGCCGCCGTCGCGCGCCAACGGCGCGGTGATCCGCTGATCGACGTGAATCGCCTGGTAGGCAAAGCGGCCCTTGTCGCACAGCCATCCGTCGTCCACGTCTGCGTTGTCGCGCGCGAGCACGCGCAACACCTTCTCGTCGCGGACACTGAACTCGATGTTGCACTGCGACGGGCACAGTGTGCAGATTCCGCCGGCGCCCTCGATGTCCCACGGGCGGGCCCGGAACCGGTAAGGCTGCGAGGTCAGCGCCCCGACCGGACACAGCTCGATGATGTTGCCGCTGAACGGGGCAACGTAGGGATGCCCGTTGTGGGTGGCGACGAACGTGTGCGCGCCGCGCTCGGCAAAGATCAGCTGGTAGTCCTCCGAGATCTCCTGCGAGAAGCGTACGCAGCGGTAGCAGAGGATGCAGCGCTCGCGGTCGATCGCGATCAGCGGCGAGAGGGCAAGCGGCTTTTCGAAGTGGCGCTTTGGTTCGATGAACCGGGAGCGGCCCAGACCCCACCCGAAGGCGATGTCCTGCAGCGGGCACTCGCCGCCCTTATCGCAGACCGGACAGTCGAGTGGATGATTGACGAGCAGGAACTCGACGATCGCGTTCTGCGCGTGGCGGACGCGGTCGGTCTGAGTGTGGACGACCATCCCATCCTTGACCGGCGTCGAGCACGAGGTCTGGAGCTTCGGGATCCCTTCGATCTCGACCAGGCACATGCGGCAAGCGCCGACCGGGTTGCCGAGCTTCGGCTGATAACAGAAGTACGGGATCTCGACGTCGCCGTACCTTGCCGCATCTACGAGCATCATCCCCTCGGCCGCCCGAACCTCGCGGCCATCGATCGTCAGCTGAATGATCTTCTGCTCGGGGCGGGGCATCTGCTGTCAGTGGACCGGGTAGGGGCCCGCGTACTCGTCGGCGACCCCAACTGCAATCACGTCCTCCAAGTCGACGCCGGCACGCTCGCGCGCGGCTTCGATCTCGGCTTCGAGCTCGTCGCGGAACTTCTCGACCATCGAGCCGATCGGCATCGCCATCGCATCGCCGAGCACACAAAGGCAGTTACCGATGATCTGCTCCTGGACGGAGGCCATGATGTCGAGGTCCATCGGGGTTGCCTCGCCCGACTGGATCCGCTGCAGCATCTTGACGGTCCAGTTCGTGCCTTCGCGGCAGGGGACGCATTTTCCGCACGATTCGTGGGCGTAGAACTTGGCGAGCTTCAGCGCCACCTCGAGAACCGTGTGGCTGTCATCGACGACGATGACCGCGCCGGAGCCGAGCATCGAGCCGGCCTTGGCCATCGAGTCGAAGTCGTAGGGGACGTCGAGATCATCGCTCGTGAGGACGGGCGAGCTCGAGCCCCCCGGGAACCAGAACTTGACCTCGTGACCGTCTGGGGGTCCTCCGGCGAGGCCGTAGATGATCTCCCGCGAGGGAGTACCGAGCTCGATCTCATAATTGCCCGGCTTCTGCACGTCGCCTGAGATCGAGACGACCTTGGTGCCGGTCGAACTCTCGGTTCCGATCTTCGCGTACTCCTCGCCCCCCAGCCGGATGATCTGCGGGACGGTCGAGAGCGTCTCGACGTTGTTGATCAGCGTCGGTCCGTGATAGAGGCCTTCGATCGCCGGAAATGGGGGCTTCAGCCGGGGGTTGCCGCGCTTGCCCTCGAGCGAATCGAGTAGGCCTGTCTCCTCGCCGCAGATGTACGCACCGGCGCCGCGGTGCAGGACCAGGGTGAGCGAGTGATCGGAGCCGAGAATCTGCTCGCCGATATACCCGGCCTGCTGGGCCTCGGCGAGCGCGGCCTCGAGGATGTCGGCCTGAAGGGCGTACTCGCCGCGGATGTAGATGAACGCCCGGTTGATCTCGGTCGCGTAGGTGGCGATCACGATCCCCTCGATCAGCATATGCGGACACTTCTGCATCAGCTCGCGGTCTTTGAACGTCCCGGGCTCGGACTCATCCGCGTTGCACACGAGGTACTTCTGCATCTTGCCGTGAGGTAGGAACGACGCCTTCTGTCCCATACGAAAGCCGGCGCCACCGCGGCCCCGGAGGCCCGAGTCCGCGATGTTGCCGAGCACATCCTCGCGGGGCATTGTCAGTGCCTTGCGGAGCATCTCGTAGCCGCCGCGCCGCTCGTAGACGGCGATCGTGTTCAGCCCCGGCTCATCGATCCCGTCGAACAGGAGCTTCATTGGCCGGCCTCGTCGGCTGGGATCTCGATCGGCGCGGACGGGCCGGGCCGATCGACACCGTCGCCCTCCGGCGGCAGGCCGGCCGTGTCGGTCCTGAGCGCCTCCGGCGGCGGCGGCCCAAATTCGTCACCGCCCTGTGCGACCTCAGGGTCCGCGCAGCGCCGGAAGCGCAGCTGCTTGTGCTCGAGCACGGACCTTCCCGCGCTTAGATCCTCGACGATCTGGGCGGCGTCCTCGGTGTCCAAGGGCCCCACGTACTCGCCGTCGACAGATGCCATCGGCGCGATGTCGCAGGCGCCAAGGCACTCGAATGAGCGTACGTGGACATCCTCGTGCTCGGCCGCCGCGGCGATCATCGCCTCGTAGAGATCGTCGGCGCCGCGCAGCGAGCACGAGATGTTGGTGCACACGTAGACGTCGTGATGCGGAGCTCTCGGCTCGGTCTCGAGCATGTCGTAGAAGCTCGCCACCGAGTTCAGGTACGCAGGCGTCACCTGCATCACCGCGGCAACCTGGTCGATCGCCTCAGGCGAGCACCAGCCGTGGAGCTGCTGCGCCGCACGGAGCGCTGGGATCGCCGCCGAGCGGCGCTCGGGGTACTTGGCCATCGCCGCCTCGATGCTCTGTCTCAACTCGAGCGGCACCGGAGTGGTGGCCGGATCGGGAACGACCGCGGGGTCCTTCGTCAGGTCAACCGCTTCGTCCCAGCCGGGGACCCGCGAGCCGTGACCAAAGCGGGGAACCGGAGCGCTGGTGTGGCTCCGGTTGGGGGCGCCGCCGTCTTCCGCGTCGAGACGAGGGTCGCCGCTCATGCCGGCTCCGCTCGCCGTCCGGGGCTCGCTGGGATCGGAGCCCGCATCAGTCATCCGGCTGACGCTCATCTGTCGATCCCCCCGAGGATCGGGTCGAGCATCGCGAGCGTCGCGATCAGATCGGCGATGTAGGCATCCCGGACCATCGGCGCGAGCGCTTGCAGGTTCACGAAGCTGGGATCGCGCATGTGCACTCGAGCGGGCTTGGAGGAGCCGTCTGCGCGCACGAAGCAACCGAGCTCGCCCCGCGGGCCCTCGATCGGGTGATACACCTCTCCGGGCGGCACTCGGAAGCCTTCGGTGACGAGCTTGAACTGGTGGATCAGGGCCTCCATCGAGGTGGCGAGCTCGTGTCGCGGGGGCAGCGCGACCTTGCGATCAGAGGTGATGAACGGACCTTCGGGAAGTCCCTCGAGCGCCTGCTCGATGATCTTCGTCGACTCGTAGAACTCCGCGTGGCGGACACGAAAGCGGTCGTAATTGTCGCCGACCGTGCCGACCGGGATCTTGAAGTCGAAGTGGTCATAGCTCGAGTAAGGCTGTGCCTTGCGGAGATCCCACGGGTTGCCCGTCGCGCGCAGCAGCGGACCGGTGACGCCCAGCTTCAGCATCGTTTCCTGGTCGACGATGCCGGTGTCGCGCAGGCGCTCGAGCACGATCTCGTTCTTCTCGAGCAGGTCCGCGTACTGGTCGGCGCGGGTCGGCATGTCCTTGACGAACTTGCGGACCTTCTCCGCGAATCCCCGCGGGATGTCCTCGAACACGCCGCCGACCTGGATGTAGCGCGTGTGCATCCGCTGGCCGGAGGACATCTCGAACAGGTCGAGGATCTTCTCGCGCTCGCGGAAGCAATACCAGAACATCGAGATCGCCCCCAGGTCGAGCGCGCTCGTCCCGAGCCAGACGAGATGGGACATGATCCGGTTCAGCTCGAGGTGCAGCACTCTCAGGTACTGGGCGCGTGGGGGCACCTCGACGCCGAGCAGCGTCTCGACCGCCCCACAGAACGCCATCGCGTTGAAGTAGTAGGACAAGTAGTCCATCCGCTCGACCACCGGGATCACCTTCCAGTAGGACTTGGTCTCGGCGGTCTTCTCGATCCCGGTGTGGACGTAACCGACGATCGGCTTGATATCGCGCACGATCTCGCCCTCGAGCGTGGCGAGCAATCGCAACACTCCATGGGTGGCGGGATGGTGCGGTCCGATGTTCAGCGTCAGCAGCTCGTGCGTCTCGCCCTCGACGGCGGGTTCGCCGGCAAGCGTGATCGATTCCTCACGGCGGCGGTAGTCCTCACTGAGCGTGGTCATTGCCACTTCCCATAGTTCTGCTCTTCGTTGTACGTGAACAGCACGGGCTCCCCGCCGGTCGGGAAGTCACGGCGCTGCGGGTGGCCCTCGTAGTCCTCGGGCATCAGGATCCGGCGCAGGTCGGGATGGCCGTCGAACACGACGCCGAACATGTCGTAGACCTCGCGCTCGGGGAACTCGGCGCCCGGGAACAGCTCGACCACAGATGGGACCGTCGGTGCGTCGGTCCCAACACGGACCTTGACCCCGATCCGATCGACCCGCTGCATGTCGAGCAGCTCGTAGAGCACGCCCAGGCGGGGCTCCTCCGGGTAGTAGTCGACGCCGTGCAGGCTCGCGAGGAACGTGTAGCCCTTGGCGTGCAGGCGCTGCAAGACGGCCTGAATCAGCGCTGGGTTTGCCAGCAACGTCGCCTGCTCGCGGAAAAAGACCGTTCCGAGAATAGATTCGGGATCGGTCTCGCGGAGCTCCTGGGCGGTCAGCTCGAGCTCCGTGGCGTCAGGCACCAGCGGTGTCTCCAGGGCTTGAACACGTTGATCGGGGCGCCGGAGGCCTGCTCTGGCAGCAACTCCTCGGTTCCCTCGGCGCCGTAACGTTCGCGCCAGCCCTCTTTCGGGTGGCCCTGGATCCTCTCCCGGAGTCGCAGGATCCCGTGCATCAGCGCCTCGGGGCGCGGTGGGCAGCCGGGCACGTGCACTTCGATCGGCATGAACTTGTCCGAGGGCACGAGCGCGTAGTTGTTGAAGACGCCCATCGAGGAGCAGCAGGCGCCCATCGAGATCGCCCATCTGGGCTCGAGCATCTGGTCGTAGAGGCGGCGGATGACGGGCGCCATCTTGATCGATACGCGGCCCGAGAGAATGATCAGATCGGCCTGGCGGGGCGAGGCGCGTAGCGCCTCGAATCCGAACCGGGCGATGTCCATCCGGGCAGCGACGACCGACATCATCTCGATCGCGCAGCAGGCTAGCCCGAACGTCAGCGGGTAGATCGAGTTACCTTGAGCCCAGGCGACGGCCTTCTCGACCGTCGTCGTCAGCACGCGCTCCTCGACGTAGCTCTCGAGCTCCTCGCCGTCGAGATCGCCGCGCAGCATGTCGCGAGCCTTCAACTGCCGGACACGGAAGTCCGAGCTCGCGACCGGCTCGCGCTTTATTTCCATTCGAGTGCCCCCCGCCGCCACACGTAGAGGAACGCGATCATCAGCAGCACCACGAACACGATCGTCTCGCTCAGCGCAAACGACCCGAACGCCCGCAACTGCACCGCGATCGGATACAGGAAGATGACTTCGATGTCGAACAGAATGAACAGCATCGCGACGAGGTAGAAGCTGATCCCGAACCGAAATCCCCGCTGGACCTCCGAGGGCAACCCACACTCGTAGGGGGCCGCCCGGGAGCGGTCGCGACGCCTGTGGCCGACCAGCACGTTCAGGACTCCGAACGTGACACCGATCACGCCACCGAGAATCAGGAAGACGAGTGCGGGGAGGTAGCTTCGGAGCATGGAGACACTCTTATATCACCGTCGCCTATTAGTTTGTAACACACTGTTACTTAGTGCGGAATGCGGCTATCAATCTCGGCGGTTCCAGACGGGCCCGATGAGCCCTGACGGCAGATCTCGATGACGGACGTTCATATCGCGGTTGGCGTGCTGGCGATCGTGCTCACCAGCGCCGCTGCACTCTACGGAACATGGTGCTGGTTCCGGGGAGGCCACAGCCAGTGGTTCTGGTGGATCCTGCGCGCCGGCCAGGTCGTGATCGTCGTGCAGGCGGCGCTGGGAGGAGTCCTGGTGCTGCTCGGGCACAAGCCGCCGTCGCTGCATGTCATCTACGGCGTGCTGCCTCTTCTGGTGTCGTTCGTCGCCGAGCAGTTGCGGATCGCCTCGGCGCAGATGGTGCTCGATGCGAGCGGTCTTCAATCCGCGGCGGCGGTCGGGGAGCTCCCCGAGGATCAACAGCAGGCGGTCGTGCAGGCAATTCTCCACCGCGAGCTCGGCGTGATGGTGCTGGCGGCGTTCGTGATCGTCGTGTTGCTCGCGCGGGCGGCGGGGACGGCGTGAGGACCCGCCATGCCTCATCCCCGGGGCGGCGCCTTGTGGTACTGGCCCGCGTACCAGATCAGCGGATCACCGTCGCCGAGGCCCAGCGCGGTCACCTCGCCGATCGCGATCGTGTGGTCGCCGCCCGCGATCAACTCCCGGAGATCGCACGCCGCCCAAGCGATCGTGCCCTCGACGATCGGCAGACCCCGCTCGAGGCGGTGCCCGACGCCCTCGAGCTTCTCGTCCTCGGGAATCTTGGAGGCGAAGACTCGCGCGACCTGCTCCTGCGCTGCGCTCAGCACGTTGACGGCGAATTGGCCGGCCTCGCGCACGATCGGGAGCGTCCGGGCGTCGTTCTCGAAGCACACGAGCGCGAGCAGCGGGTCGAGCGACAGGGAGCAGAGGGCGTTGGCAGTCATTCCGCCGGCGCCGGCAGGCCCGTCGGTTGTGATCACCGCGACGCCGGTCGCAAAGCGTCCGAACACTTCTCGGAACAGCTCGGGATCGGGATCGACCATCGCGCGCCCGTTATATCGTCCCCGGCGCCGACCTTCTCTTTGGTTGCCGCCGTTGGAGGACGATCGCGCTTTCGTAGTGAGGCGAACGTCGTCGGTCGGCGCCGGGGACCGGATCGTTGTTCGGCGCCGAGCGCCCGGCTCCTGCCACGCTACGACGTCACTTTCAAGGTTCCGTACTCGCCGAGCGCCTGGTCGGAGAGGATCGTCGAGGCCATCAGGTAGGTCCCCGGCACGAGCGAGAGCGTCATCTCCGCGCTCTGGCCGGGCCAGATCGGCCGCGTCGATCCGGTCGACTGGCCGTGCAGCGAGACCACGAGGTTGTGCGTGAGACGCCCGTAGTTATGCACGAAGATGGTCACCTGTCCGGAGCTGACACGAACACTCTGGGGCGCGACCCGGTAGTCGTTCAGCGCGAGGTACAACGTACGATCGCCACGGATCACCTGCGTATGACCGCAGCCGCTGACCAGCGCGAGGGACGCGGCGACCAGCAGGAAGATCAATCTGCGGCGCTCTCGCACGGGCATCCGATTATGATCCCCGCCTCGATGCCCCGACCCGTCAAGGTCCTTCTGATAATCGGTGCAGCGTTCGCCGTCGTGGCCGTTGCCAGCGCGTGCGGAACGGAGAAGATCAGCGTTCCGAAATCGGAACCCGCGCTGTACCAAGGAGCCGTCCTGTTCTCGCAACGCTGCTCAGGCTGCCACACGCTCTCATACGCGGCGACCCATGGCTCGGCCGCAAACGTCCGCAGCGCACAATTCAACAACGGGCCGAATTTCAACACGCGCTGCGAACGTCCGGTGACCCGGGTGCTGTACGCGATCGAGAACGGCGGATTCTCGGGTGCGATCATGCCCCAGAACATCGTCGTGGGCCAGGATGCTAGAGACGTCGCGAACTTCGTCGCCACCTACGCCGGTCGACAGAGGCCCAAGGTCACGGGGCTGTCCCCGTGTGACGTCGAGCCGCTCGGGACGCTTCCGGCGCCGCCGAGCAACCCGACCGCCCCGAGCACGAACCCGACGGCCACCGCCGCCACTGGCACGACCTCGCGCACCAGCACGTCGGCCTCGAGCAAGCGCAAGAACAAGTAGTCCCCTCTGCAGCGAGGTGCAGGTCTCGTGCTCGACATCAGGCTGATCCGTCAAGACCCCGATTCCGTGCGCGCGGCGCTGGCGCGGCGTAGCCCCGAGGCGGCGGCGGCCGTTGACCGGGTGTTGGAGCTCGATCGGCGCTGGCGTTCGGTCACCGTCGAGCTCGAGGAGCTCCGCGCCGAGCAGAACCGTGCAAGCCGAGGCCGCAAGGGCGCTCCCACGCCGGCGGAGCGCGAGCAGCTCGCCGAGTTGGCGGCGCGAGCTCGCTCGCTGAGCGACGAGGAGTCGACGCTAAGCGCGCAGCGCGACGCGGAGCTCGCCGCGATGCCGAATCTCCCGTCCGACGACGCGCCCGGGGAGGATCTGGTCCTCAGAGAGGTCGGCGCGGCAGGAGCGCTCGGACGCGATCATCTCGAGCTGGCCGGCCCGCGGATCGACATGGAACACGCTGCGCGGCTGTCGGGCTCCCGATTCGCCTACCTGCGCGGTGATCTCGTGCTGCTCGAGCTCGCGCTGGTTCGGTTCGCGTTCGAGAAGCTGAGCGGGGAGGGCTTCGAACCGGTGATCCCGCCCGTCCTGGTGCGCGAGCGTGCGCTCTACGGGACCGGCTTTCTACCGGACACCGAGCAGCAGATCTACAGGCTCGCGGATGATGACCTCTATCTCGTGGGCACCTCTGAAGTGGCGCTCGCCGCGCTGCATTCGGACGAGACCCTGGGATCCGACGAGCTCCCGCGGCGCTACGGCGGTTTCTCGAGCTGCTTCCGGCGCGAGGCTGGAGCCGCCGGCAAGGACACGCGCGGCATCTTCCGGGTCCATCAATTCGACAAACTCGAGATGTTCAGCTTCGTCGAGCCCGACGAGTCGGAAGCCGAGCACGAGCGCCTGCTGGCGATCGAGGAGGCGATCCTGCAGGAGCTCGAGATCCCGTACCGCGTGGTGGCCATTGCCGTCACGGACCTGGGGGCGTCCGCGGCCAAGAAATACGACTGCGAGGCCTGGCTACCCGGCCAGGGCCGCTATCGCGAGCTCACCTCGTGCTCGAACACGACCGACTTCCAGGCCCGACGGCTCGACATTCGCTACCGGCAGGCCGAGGGCCGGCCGGCGTACGTTCACACGCTCAACGGGACCGCCTGTGCGGTCGGCCGCACGATCATCGCCCTGCTCGAGAACGGGCAGCGCGAGGACGGATCGGTGGCGTTGCCGGCGTCGCTTGCGCCCTTCGGCGCGCCCGAGACGTTGCCACCCGCTGACTGAGGGCCCCTCAGGAGTCGACGGCCCTGAGGTTCTGCCGGTGGGACTCGAGCACGAGCAGCACCGCCCGCGGCGGACCACAGGGCGCAATCCGGACGCGCATCCGCACGCCGAAGGTGTTCCACGGCCTGACCACGGCCTGGGCGACACCATGACCGCCCGCGATCGTGTCGGCGACCGCGCCGGCGAATCCGCCGGCCATCGCCTCGGCGTCCGCCGGAACGAGCAGGTCACCGAGGGGGCGGTGAACGGCCAGTTCCTCGGTCACGGCCAGCAGCGCTTCGGCACGGCGCGACATCGCCTGCACGAGCAGCGCGGAGTCGATCACGAGATACGCGTCGCGGTCGCTCGGGATCGCATCGGCAGGCGCCTCCAGGAGCAGCCCGAGTCCGCACGAGCGGCACACCCGCGCGATCGGCGCCGGGGCCTCGCCTCCCGGCGTTCGAGCGGCGCAATGACCGCAGAACCACGACCACTGGACAGGCGCATCGTGGGCACCCGGAACGAGGCGTAATGCAGGCCTCCGTGCTGTTGTAGGTGTGCTCAAGTGCCCTCCCGGCTTGGTCTGGCCTCGTCGCTCTTCGCGGCCAACCGGTTCGTCGGTGATCCATCACCAACCACGTAAACCGATCTGAGGTCGGAAAGTTGTGCGCGATCACAAGACTCTAGTCGTTCCAGCGCTCGAATAAACATCAAATATCTGTCTACACGACCTCAGGGGGACACCGCCCGGACATTGCTCACAAACCGATCGCAATTGCAAGTGGTGAGCATTTTCGCGGCCTCCCGGAGGAGGTCGAGAGGTCCGCGGGCGCAGCTGACGAAGGCGCGTCCAGCCAGCCAGCGGAGAGGGGGGGATTCGAACCCCCGAACGAGGTCAACCCCCGTTACGCGATTTCCAGTCGCGCCCGTTCAACCGCTCCGGCACCTCTCCGGGATCCGCGTTAGCGTAGCGTGGGCCACGGTACCCTGCGACCAGGAGCTCTGCGACCAGGAGCTCAAAGCTGCCAATCTCCGCCTCGCAGCAGCGGGGTTTCGCCGCCGTCGCGCCTCAGGCCTGTGACGACGATCTCGTCGCTGCCGATCATGAAGTCGATGTGCAGCTCGCTTTGATTGATCTTCGAGGACTCTTGCTCGTTCTCGACCGCGAACTCGAGCCCTTGGCCCAGGGCGATGTGACTGGCAGCGTTCTCATCGAGCAGCGTCTCGACGAACACGGTCCCGAGCGGTCCGACCCTTCCCTCGCGGTCGACCAGCGCGAGCTCGCCGAGTCGCGCGCTCCCGGGATCTCGTGCCGACAGCGTCCTGAGCGTCTCGGCGCCTTCGTCGGCGGTGATCTCGACCGCTCTCCCCCGATCGAACCGCACGCGCAGGCCGCTGATCGTCCTGCCGGCGACGAACAGCGGCTTGGTCGCCGCGACGTGGCCTTCGACTCGCTCGGGATCGGGCGTTGTGAACACTTCCTCGGTCGGGATGTTCGGCAGATGGGAGACGCCCTCGACGGTCTCCAGGCGGGCCGCTCGCCAGCGGCCGCTCGCGAACAATCCAACGGTGAGATCGGTGCCCGGACCCTCCAGACGCACTGCGTCGAGGCGCAGCTCGTCGAGCCTCCCCGCGACCTCTTCCAATCGGTCGATGCGGGCCTTCCAGGCCGCCGCCGGATCAGGCTCGTCGAGCCTGCAGACGTGGGCGATCTCCTGCCAGAGCCGTGTGAGCGCCGCGTCCCGTTCGAGCTCAGGATGTACGAGCGTCGCCCAAGCGGGCGTCGGGCACGGCGCAACCGTCCAGTTCGACGTGCGTTGGTTGAGGACCACGATCGACTCCTTCACGGCGGGCAGCATGTCTCTGCCCAGAAGCGCCGGGTCGATTCCGTCCATGATGTGCGGCGCGACCGGGCCGGTCAACGAGATGCGTGCGGCGCGTTGCTCGCCCAGCGCCAGGACCCGCTCGCCATACCACGGCGGGACGTAACCCAACGTCTCCGGGTCTGCGTGGAGCGCCCGAGCTCGCTTGAGGTACATGTCGAACACCGTCAGGTCGACGAACTTCGCGCCCGCCTCATATGCCACCTCCGCGATCGCGCGTGTCAGCGGCTCCTTGCCGGGCTCCGATCCGATCGAGACGATCTGGCCCGGTTGCACGTTCGCCCCCAGGCGAACGACCAGCTCAGCGAGCGGCCGTATGTAGTCGAGCTCGTTCATCAGCGACCGCAGCGTATAGATTGCCCTGCAACGAGCGGCCCGTAACAGAGGGGGGACGATGCACAACGGTTCGATGATGGATGACTATCCACTTTCGCTGACCTCGCTGGTGCGGCGCGCGGAGCTCTTCAGCGCCGGCCGCAAAGTGGTCTCGCGCCGCCCAGACGGCTCCATCCACCACACAACGCTCGGCGAGTGCGCAGACCGTGCGCACCGGCTGGCGCGCGGCCTCGCCGAGCTCGGGATCCGCGACGGGGACCGCGTAGCGACGCTGCTCTGGAATCAGTCAGAGCACCTCGAGCTCTACTTTGCGATCCCGCTGATGGGAGCGGTGATCCACACGCTGAACCCGCGCCTGCACCGCGACGAGCTGGCCTTCATCGCCGGCGATGCCGAGGATCGCGCGATCGTGGTCGACGAGTCGCTGCTCGAGGTTTTCGAGTCGTTTCGCGCCGGCCAGGGCTTCGAGCACGTGCTCGTGGTCTCTCATTCCGGTGCGACCCCCCCGGAGGCGATCGACTACGAGTCTCTGATCGCGACCTCCCAGCCGATGGATTGGCCGGCGCTCGAGGAGCGCAGAGCGGCAGCGATGTGCTACACGTCGGGCACCACCGGCCGGCCGAAGGGGGTGGTCTACTCGCACCGATCGCTCGTGATGCATTCGCTCGCGGTGGCCCTGCCCGACGAGTTTGGAGTCTCCTCGCGAGACACCGTCCTGCCGGTCGTGCCGATGTTCCACGCAAACGCTTGGGGGCTTCCCTACGCGGCTTCGTTTGCCGGCGCTGCCCTCGTGCTTCCCGGTTCGCAGCTGGACGCGGTCAGCGTGCTCGATCTGCTCGCCGGCGAGCGCGTCACGATGACCGCCGGGGTGCCGACCGTGTGGATGGCGATGTTGCAGGCGCTCGACGCCGAGCCCCGTCGCTGGGACCTGAGCGCTCTGCAGCGGTTGGTCGTGGGCGGCTCGGCCGTCCCGAGGAGCATGCTCGAGGGATTCGACCGCCACGGGCTGACGATCATCCAGGCCTGGGGGATGACCGAAATCTCGCCGGTAGGCAGCATCTGCCGTCTGCCCTTGGATCTTGACGACGCGACCCCTGATCAGCAGTGCGACTACCGCGCCCGGCAGGGGATTCCGTTGCCGTTCGTGGACATCCGGGTTCGTGGTGACGACGGTGAGCTGATCGACTGGGATGACCAGGCGATGGGGGAGCTAGAGGTCCGTGGTCCGTGGGTGGCGGCTGCCTATCACCGCGGAGAGGGTGCCGAGAAGTTCACCGACGACGGCTGGTTTCAGACCGGCGACGTCGTCCGGATCGACGCGCGCGGCTGCATTCGGATCTGCGATCGCTCGAAGGATCTCGTGAAATCCGGCGGCGAGTGGATCTCCTCGGTCGATATGGAGAACTTGCTGATGGCCCACTCGGCCGTCGCCGAGGCCGCCGTGATCGCGGTTCCGGACGAGCGCTGGGGAGAGCGGCCGCTCGCGGTGGTGGTGCTGCGTGGAGGCCAGGAGGCATCGAGCGAGGATCTGCGCGATCACCTCTTGCAGGGGTTCAGCAACTGGCAGCTCCCCGATCGTGTCGAGTTCGCCGAGGCGATCCCCCGGACGGCGACCGGAAAGTTCAAGAAGACCGAGCTGCGTGAGCGGTTCGACTAGCCGCCGAAGCGCACCTCGCGGTGCTCGGCGTCAGCGGCCGCGAAATCGATCATCCGCTGGGCCTCGTGTGCTACCTCGTCGCGGTCGGCCGCCTTGAGCTTCTCGAATGGGCGGATGACCAAGGTGGCACGCGCCCCCGGACCGCGCTCGATCCACCACGCCGCGCGGAGCAGCCCGTCGACGAGCACGTGATTGATGAACCGGTCCCGATCACGCCCCTGAGTAAGCAGCGCGAAAGAGGGCGTCTTCGGTGGGATGATCCGTCTGCGGTCGGCGTGGCCCAGTAACACGTTGTCGAACTGTCCGAGGAACCGCGGGGGAGCTGGAACATCCGGGTCGGGTCGGAGGCCATCGGGTATGTCGAACAGCTCCTTGCCGTCCTCGTTGCGGAACGTCACGAGCTGCGGGCGCAGGCGCTCGAGCACCTCCTTCAGCCGGGTGAGCCCGGACCAACGCTGCACGTCGAGGGCGCTAGCCGGTCCGAACGCCCGTAGGTAGCGAACCACAACCGCTTCGATCGAGGGGTCGGGCTCGGGCTGGCGGCCGGTCCAAGACTCGAGCGTGGCGTACCGGGCCTGGCCACCGGAGGCCCACAGCCCGCGCGGTGGAAGCTGCACCAAAGGGGCGTAGGCGAGGGTCGCGTTGGTGATCGCCTGCGGGTCATCCCCGATCCCGCGCTCGATCAACCGCTCGGCGAGCTCGCGCGCGCTCAACGGCCCGTCAGCGAGCAGTTGGCGCACGGCTGCGGCGAGGCGCTCGCGGTCGGCGCCGCCCATTCGCCTCCGGAACGCCCCATTGTGGCCGCGCTCGATCACGCTCTGCACCAGCGGCCGGAGCAGGAGCGCATCGCGGACCGAGACGAGATGAACGGTTCCGCGCATCAGCTTGAGACGCACCGTCTCGCGCTCGAGCAGAGTCCGCTCGAGCTCGCCCGGTTCGAAGTTGCGCACCCGGGACCAGAGGCCGTAGTACGGCGGGGTCGACGCCTGCGCCTGTAATCCAATCAGGTGTTCGACTGCTGCCGTGGCCGGTAGCTGAGCGCGCGCCAGCAGCAGCTGGCGCTCCAGTAGCGCGCGGCCGAGGGCGCGCGTGCTGATCACTGGAGACGAGCTGGGCAACGGGAACGCTGTGCGAGAACTCGGAACATAAGGAACGGAGAGTTCCGTTCCGCTAGACTAGCAGCGTGTTCCCGGCAGTCCCCTCCCCCCTGAGCGGTCGCCGCACGGAGGCGGCCCGCAACGATACGCGGATTCTCGAATCCGCCCGGGCGGTTTTCCTCGCCGACCCGGGCGCACCGATCACCGCGGTCGCCAAGCACGCGGGGGTCGGGATCAGCGCGCTCTACACGCGCTACGGGAGCAAGGAGGAGCTGCTCCGCAAGCTCTGCCACGACGGCCTGCAGCTGTTCGTCGGCGAGACCGAAGCTGCGCTCGCCGATGACCGCGAAGCATGGACCATGTTCGCCGCCTACATGCGACGCCTGGTCGACGCCGACACGACCTCGATGACGCTGGCCCTGGCCGGCAAGTTCAGCCCGACCGAGGAGATGTTCGCGCTCGCGGAGCACGCGAACGAGCTGCTCGGATTGCTGTTCGAGCGCGTGAGAGGCGAACTGCGATCGGACGCGGACGTCCACGACCTCTCGATGATCCTCGAGCTCGTTGCCGCGCTCAAGGTCTCCGACCGCGCTCGAACTGAACGGCTGCGCCGCCGCTACCTGGCGGTGATCCTCGACGGGATGCGAGCGCCCGACCGTGGAGAGCTGCCCGGACCGGCGCCCAGCTGGCGGGAGCTCAACGAGCGCTGGGTGGAGCGGGACGCGCCGAGTTGACCTCATCGCGCGGCGACGGGTACGCTCGTCAGCCCGGGGAGCACTAGGCAGCGAAGGAGCGAGACGGCCTCGCAGAACGATGACAGGCCGATGAGCCGGGACCGGTGCTCGATCGCGAACGGCCGATCGTGCTGGCTCGCGGCGGGCGTTGACCGGCCGCTCGCGTGGCTCGTGGAGCGCGTTGGTCCTCTTATCCTGGGGGACGCATGCCGAGGCTCACGCTCAGCGACCTGCAGGCGCCAATCGTGCTCGCTCCGCTGGCCGGTGGACCAGCCACCGTCGAGCTGGCGGTGGCGGTGTCCGAGGCCGGAGGACTCGGGTTCCTGGCCGCCGGCTACAAGCCCGCGGCAGCCACGCGCGAGGAGATCGCGGGGTTTCGCGCCGCCAGCGACAGGCCGTTCGGCGTGAACGTATTCACCGCTCCTTCCGAGCGATCCGACCCGGATATCTACGCCTCGTACGTCGAGCGGATTCGGACCGAAGGGAGCCGTCTCGGGGTCGAGCTCGGCGAACCGCGCTTCGATGACGACCAGTTCGCGGAGAAGATCGACCTGTTGCTCGAGGCACGCCCGCCGTTCGCCTCGTTCGTCTTCGGCTGCCCGTCAGTAGCGGTGATCGAGGATCTGCGGGACGCCGGCGTCACGGTCCTCGTGACCGTCACCACCCCGGAGGAGGCAGCGGCGGCGGCAGGCGCCGGCGCAGATGCGCTCGTGGTCCAGGGCTACGAGGCCGGCGGTCATCGCGGCTCGGCGGTGAACAGCGATCAACCGAGCTACGGCCTGCTCTCGCTGCTGGCGCTGGTCGGAGCGCGAGTGCCGTTGCCGCTGGTCGCGGCGGGCGGGATCACCACCGGGCGCGGGCTCGCGGCGGTGCTCGCCGCCGGGGCGATCGCGGGGCAGGCAGGCACCGCGTTCCTGCTGTGTCCGGAGGCGGGGACCTCCGCCGTGCACCGTGCGGCGATCGCCGGCAGCGATCCGACAGCGCTCACGCGGGCATTTACCGGCAAGCCGGCCCGCGGCATCGTCAACCGGTTCATGCGCGAGAACGACGACGCGGCGCCGGCGGCCTACCCGGAGATCCACCACGTGACCGCACCCCTGCGCGTGGCCGCCCGTCGGGCAGGCGATCCCGAGCCGGTGAACCTTTGGGCCGGGCAGGCGCATCCGCTGGCGCGCGCGGAGCCGGCTGCCAATGTCGTGAGCCGGCTCGTGACCGAGGCCCGAGCGGCGCTCGGGGATGCTGCGTTACGGGCGGGGAGATGAATTTCGCGCGTCGTGGGGTCATAGTCTTTAGAGACAAGCAAGCGAAGGAGTCCTGAATGCAGTTGCGCGAGCGGATCATCGGTCTTCCTCCGAGCGTCTCCGAGCCGGAGTGGCGCGCAGCGAGCGAGGCGCTGCTGGTCAGGGAGAAAGAGGCCACCCGGGCGCTCGACGCGCTGGCCGCCCAGCGCCGCCGGCTGCCGATGGTCGAGATCGAGAAGCAGTACGTCTTCGACGGCCCCGACGGCAGCTGCAGCCTCGTCGGGCTGTTCGACGGGCGACGTCAATTGATCGTCTATCACTTCATGTTCGCCCCCGGCGGCGAGCCCTGCACCGGCTGCTCGTCGTTCACCGACAACATCGCGCACCTGGCGCACCTGCACGCCCGTGACACGTCACTCGTGCTCGTGTCCCGCGCGCCCCAGGCGGAGATTGCGCCCTACAAGGAGCGGATGGGCTGGACGGTGCCCTGGTTCTCCTCGTCGCGCAGCGATTTCAACTACGACTTCGGTCGCACGAGCGACGAGGGCGAGGGCTTCGGACTGAGCGTCTTTCTCCGGGACGGCGAGCGCGTCTACCGGACCTACTTCACCGAGGCCCGCGGCGTCGACAGGCTGCGGTTCGATTTCAACCTGCTCGACCTCACACCCCTCGGCCGCCAGGAGAAGTGGGAGGACTCCCCGAACGGGTGGCCGCAGTCCCCGCCTTACGTGTGGTGGCGAAAGCACGACGAGTACTGAGTGGGTGGGTCGGGGGCCGCGGGCCGCGCGGGTCCCGCGCCCCGCCGCGCCCCTGGAGGTCCTGAGGTGGCCCAATCATTCGTCGATGATCGCGACCACGCGCGCGGGCGCGGCGCTCGCGCCGATGATCCGCAACGGGAAGCAGGCCACCGTGAAGCCGTCCGGAGGCAGCTGGTCGAGCCCCACGAGCCGTTCGATCTGCGCATAGAGGAGGTCGACCTGGTGGGCTTCCCAGAACACACCGCGGGCGTCCCGCTCGAGCGCATCCCTGGCCTGCATGCGCAGCGGACGGTCCCAAGAGCGAGGCGATCTCGCGCGTCCCGCAGCAGCCTCGGGGGAACGCCGTACAGCCGCTCGACCTCGGCTGCCCCCGCCGCGTGGTCGAAGTACTGGATCGCGTCTCGCTGGAAGTCAGGGGTGCCGGGAGGGCTTTCCTCGATCGGCGCCGACAGGTCGATGATCCGTCTCACCCCAGGGCCCGATCAGCCTGAGCGGGACGGCGTCCGCGGGGTCGGCATCCAGCCTCCGGTCGCCGGCGTACCGAGCCGATTTCGGAGCACGCCGATCCCCTCGATCTCGAGCTCGACCAGATCCCCCGGGTTCAGCCTGCGCCCGAGCTCCGCGCCGCAGCCGCCGCCGACGGTGCCAGACGCGAGCAGCGTTCCGGCGACCAGCGGCTCACCCGACGAAGCCCACGCGACCAGGTCCGCGATTGGCCACATGATCGTCCCGCTCGAGCCTTCCGACCACAGCTCGCCGTTGATCTTCGCGGTCATCGCGAGCGAATCCGGGAGCGAGTCGAGCGTCACGATTCGCGGGCCCACGGCAGACGCGAAATGCTTGCCCTTCGACGGCCCGAGACCGCCGGTCATCTCGCGCGCCTGGATGTCGCGGGCGCTGAAGTCGTTGAAGACGGTCAGGCCCAGCACGTGATCGAGCGCCTGCTCGGGCGGGACGTCGCGTCCGCCGGTGCCGATCACGATCCCGAGCTCCAGCTCGTAGTCCATGTGTTCGGTGTAATGCGGCCACGGGATCACGTCATCAGGACCGAGGATCGCCTGCGCGTTGCCGAAGTAGGAGACCGGGAGCTCGTAGAGCACGGGGGCGGGATCGCGGGCGCGGAGCTTGCGGCTGGCGGTCACGAAATGTTCCTCGAACGCCATGAAGTCCCGGTAGGCGACGGCATCGATCGACGCGAGCTCGCGCGCGCCCGGCGGCGCCCGCGCGGCTTCGTCGGCCGACTGTGCGGCGGCCTGGGCCGCCTCGATGAACGCCGCCCCACCCTCGAGCGCGGCGCTCAGGCTGCCCGGCACCAGTGCGGCGGCCAGCCGGGCGGCACCGGTACTGGTAGCGCCCCTGCGCAGCAGCCGCAGGCGCTCGGCGGCACGAGCGTCGATCCAGCGCTCTGGGGCGTCGCTGGAGGCGACTACGACACGCGCTTGTGGGCCGTCGGGTGTCTCGATTGCGATGCGCGCAAAGTGCATCCGCTCAGCGGCGTAGCGGGTGGCGAACGGCGCAAGGCTCACCGCGTTAGGGTACGCGCGACGGTGAGCGATGCGAGCCGGCGGGTCGCGAGATGAGCGACAGGACGGTCGTCCTGATGGGCACTCTGGACACCGGCTGGCGGTGCGAAAGCCCCCGCGCGATTCCGTCGACAATCAGCTCGCGGATCGCGAGCTCGTGGCGGCGGCGCTTTGCGACCACCGCCGACCGTAGCGAGCGCTCGCTAGGGTGTCTACCTAGCGATCGCTAGGTGAGGCGAGCGGTCCTGGATCGACGACCCGGAGGAGAGCTCATGGCAGCCGCAGATCACCCCCTGAAATCAGCCCAGCCGCTGCCTGCGCTGCGACCGACGACCGTCGATGGCTATCAGGAGCTGGTACTGCGGCGCACCCATGACGGGCGCGTGGCGACGATCCTCTGGGACCCGCCCAAGCGGATGAACCCGCTGTCGGTGACGCTCACCGATGAGCTCGTCGCCGCCGTCGAGGAGGTTTCCGCCGACGAGCGACTGAACATAGTGATCTTCCGTGGCGCGGGCGGCTACTTCTCGGTCGGAGACGACCTCGTCGAGGCCCATGAGGGAGTGTGGGGCGACCCCAATCAGGTGATGCGCCGGATCCGCTTCTATCAACGGTTTGCGACCGCGATCGAGGAGCTCGACAAGATCACCGTCGCGGTTGCCGAGGGCTTCGTGCTGGGCGGTGGCCTCGAGATCACGATGGCGTGCGACTTGGCGATGATCGCGGAGAGCTGCCGGTGGGGGATGCCCGAGGTAGACAGTGCGATGACTCCCGGATGGGGCGGGACGACGCGCATGATCCGGCTGATCGGCCGTCGCCGCACCAAGGAGATCAACCTGATCGGTGCTCTGCAATCGGCCCAGCGCGGGGTGGAGTGGGGCTTGTTCAACCGAGCGGTCCCGGACGGCGAACTCGACGCGGAGCTCGAGCGGCTGACCGAGATGCTCCTCGTCAAGAATCAACAGACGCTACGCCAGCTGAAATTCACGCTCAACAAGAACGCCGATGCCGACATGTCCACCGCGCTCGCATTCGAGGCCTACAGCGAAATGGTCACCGCGGCGGTCAATTGGCGTCCCGAGACGCCGGCGATCTCCGACGCCGAGCCTGGCAAGGGGCTGGAGGCGTTTACCGAGAAGAACGAGCTCTGGAAGCAGCGTCGCGAGCGCGCGATCGATTTCTGGTCCGAATAAGACGCCCGAGCTTCCGTGCCGGGGATCGCAGACCCGAGGAGCCGCACATCGTGGAGCCTATTTCGCCCGGCCGCTGATCGAGCTCGCCAGGAGCTCAATCGGGTGCAGGATCTGCATCGGACGTTCGAGGTATTGACTGATCTGGATGGCGCACCCCGGGTTTGCGGCGGCGATCACCTCGGCGCTGGTAGCTGCCAGGTTGGCCGCCTTGCGCACTCCCAACTCGGCTGCCGCCTCCGGTTGGAGCAGGTTGTAGATCCCGGCCGAGCCGCAGCACAGCTCCCACTCGGGAGGCTCGAGCAACTCGATGCCGGGAATCCCTTCGAGCAGGTTCCGCGGCGGGGTCCGGATCCCCTGCGCGTGGGCGAGGTGGCAGGGATCGTGGTAGGCCACCCGCCGCGGCAGTGGGTGACGCTTGGCGCGCGGCTCAACCTCGGCCAGGAACTCGAGCACGTCCTTGACCTTCGCTGCAAACGCCGGTTCGTCGACCAGGTGTGCGTAGTCCTTCATCCCAGACCCGCAGCCCGCAGCGTTGACGATCACGGTCTCATGGCCGCCGAGCGCGGCGATCGTCTCCCGTGCTCGAGCCTGGGCCTGCGGCTCGTAGCCGGTGTGCAGCTGCAGGGAACCGCAACAGGCCGGCCGGCGCGGTGCGTGCACCTCGAAACCCTCTGCTGCGAGCACAAAGGCCGTCGCGCGGTTCACCTCCGAGAAGAACACCCGCTGGACGCAGCCCTGCAGCAGCGCGACGGTCCCGCGTTTCTCGCCGCGGGCCGGGATCACCTCGGGCAGGCGGTCCCACAGCGCGCTGACCCGGACCGGTGGCGCCATCGCCGCCATGCTTCGCAGGCGCGTGAAGCGCCGGGGGACGAGCCGGATCAGGTCGAGCCTGTGCTCCAGCGCGAGCAGCGGAACGAGCGCGCGCAAGCGACCTGGGTGCGGGAACAGCGCGAACACCAGCCGCCGGAACGCGCGATCGCCAGGAGAGCGTTCGAAGTGGCGTTCGATCTGCGGGCGGGTCTGCAGCAGCAGTTCGTCGTACTTGACACCCGAAGGGCATGCGGTCACGCACGCCATGCAACCGAGGCAGCGGTCGAAGTGGGTGACCATCTCCTCAGAGAGCGACGGCTGCTCATGGCCGAGCGCCATCAGCTGAATCCGACCGCGTGGGGAATCCATCTCCTCGCCCCAGATGGCATAGGTAGGGCAAGTGGGAAGGCAGAAGCCGCAGTGGACGCAGTCGTCGATCAGTTCCGGGGCGGGAGCACGCTGAGCATCCCAGACGCTCATTACAGACCGCCCACGAAGCGTCCGCGGTTGCAGACGCCGTCGGGATCGAAGCGAGCCTTGACCCGCTCCATCAGCACGAGCTCTGGGCCCTCGCCCAGGCCCCAGACATCCACGGCGCGGCGCAGCTCATCGGGCGCGTCGAGCAGCACACACGAGCACGGGGCGACCGCCGCTCGCAGGGCAACGAGCGCGTCCGCGTCGGGCGAGGTGGCCACCCATGCCAATCCTGCGCCGGCTCGCGCCACTGCCCGGGGCGCCGCCATCAGGACACGCTCGAGCTCCGCCGGTGGGAACGACACGCGCACCACCGCCGCCTCCTCGCGATCATCGGCTCGCTGGCGCGCGCGCTGCAAGGCCCAAAGCTGCTCGTCGTCCTCGACAAGCTCGACGTCGAGCCACTCGGCGCGGAGCACGTCAGTGACCGCCTCCGCGGTCGCGCCGGCGGCGCGACCCGCCGCCTGGGCAAGGATCGCTCCGGACTCGCCGTCCCAGCGGACGTCGAGTGCCTCGAGTTCCACCGGGAGCCTGCTAATCGCTCGGGCTGCTCGCGCCAGCGGCCCGGCCCCTGCACCGAGTCCAACTATGGTGACGGGCTCAGTCGGTTGCGGGTGCAGGCGCACGATCACCTCACAGACCACGCCGAGCGTTCCGAACGCTCCGCACATCAGCTTGGCCAGGTCATAGCCCGCGACGTTCTTGATCACACGCGAGCCGGCACGCGCCACGGTCCCGTCGGGCAGCGCCACCTGAACGCCGAGGATCAGATCGCGGATCCCGCCATAACGATGGCGCAGCGGACCTGAGTCGGCCGTGGCCACGACCCCGCCGATCGTCGCCCGGGCGTCTTGGTCAGGCGGATCGATTGACAGCCGTTGGCCGGCGCGCGCGAATGAATCCTGCGCGTCACCGAGCCGCATGCCGGCCTGAAGCACCGCGGTCAGGTCGCCCTCGTTGTGCTCGACCAGCGCATCGAGACGCTCCGTCGAGAGTTCCACTTCAGGCTCTGGGCCGATCGCTCCCCAGGCGATCTTCGTGCGTCCGCCGACCGGTTGGATGGTGCGACCCTGCGAGAGCGCTGCGGCCACCTCCTCGGCGCTCGCCGGTCGCTCCAGCACCAATTCGCCGGCGGACACTTACACCGCTCCGCTAGAAGCGCTCCGCCAGCCCGGCGGCCTCGAGTGGATGAACTCGATAAGGGCCAGGGACCTCGCCGCAGAGCCTCGGCGTGGGCATCACCTTCCCGGGGTTGGCGAGCCCGTCGGGGTCGAAGGCGCATCGCAGCTTCTGAAATGCCGCCAGGTCCGGCTCTCGGAACATCTGCGTCATGTACCGCTTCTTGTCGACTCCCACACCATGTTCGCCGGTCAGCGATCCACCGGCGTCGAGGCAGGCTTTCAGGATCAGGCCCGACAACTCCTCCGCGCGCTGAGCCTCTCCCTCCACATTGCCGTCGTAGCAGACGAGCGGATGCAGGTTTCCGTCCCCTGCGTGGAAGACGTTGGCAACCTTAAGACCATAGTCGTCCGCCAGTGACTCGATCCGCCCGAGCACCTCTGGCAGCTTCGTACGGGGAACCACGCCGTCTTGCACGAAGTAGTTTGGCGAGATCCTGCCGGCGGCGGGAAACGCCGATTTGCGCATCTTCCAGAAGACCTCGCGCTCCTGCATGTCGCGGGCAAGCCGCAGGTCGCTCGCGCCGGACCGCCGGCACAGCTCGGCGACCTCATCGAAGCGCGCCTCACACTCAGCCAGCGGGCCGTCGAGCTCGACGATCAGCGCCGCGCCGGCCGACTCGGGCCAGCCGGCGTGTGCCATCTGCTCGGAG
Organism: uncultured Solirubrobacterales bacterium; assembly: GCA_963837385.1. Lineage (GTDB taxonomy): Bacteria > Actinomycetota > Thermoleophilia > Solirubrobacterales > Solirubrobacteraceae > Palsa-465. Next base: position 62,534 of record CAWIMZ010000013.1, on the reverse strand, counting down.
GCGTTGATCGACAGCGAGTCCATCATCTCGATCGCGCCGGGGACGGTTCCACTGGCGACGATCGCCGAAACCGCCTCACCGGCGGCACGCACGCCATCGAAGAACGCCACCAGGCACTTGACTGCCTGGGGCGCCGGCAGCACGCGCAGCGTAATCCGCGTCGCCACTCCGAGCGTGCCCTCAGAACCGACGTAGGCGCCGAGCAGGTCGTAACCCGGCGCTTCCAGCGCCTTTCCACCGAGCTCGACGACCTCGCCGTCGGAGAGCACGACCTCGAGCCCGGTCACGTAGTTGGTCGTGAAGCCGTACTTAAAGCAGTGCGCGCCGCCCGAGTTCTCCGAGACATTGCCGCCGATCGAGCACACGATCTGGCTCGATGGATCCGGGGGGTAGAAGTAGCCGGGCGCGACCGCGTGCGAGATCGAAATGTTCGTGACGCCGGGCTCGACGACCACGCGATGATTGTCGAGGTCGACCTCGAGGATGCGCCGCATCCGGCTGAGCACGATCAGAAGCCCATCCTCGATCGGTAACGCTCCCCCCGAGAGCCCGGAGCCAGAGCCCCGCGCCACCCATGGAATCCCGAGCTCATGGCACGTGCGCACGACCTGCTGGACCTCTTCGGCGCCACCGGGGAGCACTGCGGCCGACGGCAGCACGTGGTACTGAAGCAGCCCATCGGAGGCGTAGGTGTAGAGATCGTGTTCGTGCAGGAGCACGTGCTCATCGCCGCAGATCTCCCGCAGGCGACGCGTCAGCTCGCGGCAACTCTTCTCCACACGGGTATATATAGCGCCCTGGAGCGCCAATAGCGCGCGGCTGGAGCGCTCCGGGGCGCGCGGCGACCGCCTCGGGCGCCTGCGAGACCCCCATGTAACCCGATAGGCTCGCCAGAGGAGGGGAGGTGTCATCAACGAGCAAGCAAAGCCCGCTGCGCTGGCCGGTATGTTCATGGCCTCGCTGGCGCTGCGTCCGCAGCTCGTGGGAGCGGCGCTGATGCTCGGCGGCGGCTACACCTTGTCCGCCGCGGGGCCCGTCATGCTGGGCTCGATCCCGGACATCGCGGGCTCGTTCTCGCTCTCGATGTGGCTGATCGTTGCGATCAACGTCGTCCTCCTGGGGATCGTGCTGCTGAACTCGCAAAACCGCCTTCGGCGCCGTCCCCGCGGCAGGACGGCAACCGAGGTCGCCAACTCACGGTCGCGGTCAACAGAGAGGCTGGCGCAAAGCGCGTCCGGGCCTAGAGCCCGCGCTCGCGAGCGTCCCTGCTCAGCGCGGCGGCGAGAACGGCGGGATCGATCCGGGCCTCGAGCTCGGCAAGCCGCTGGCTCCGCCGCTGCGACTCTCGGTAGACGGAGTCCTGGAGTCCCTCGACGACCTCCTCCAGGTGCGCAATCCGCGATTCCAGAGCCTGCAACCGGGCAGGATCCGGATCCGCGGGGGCGACCGCCGGGGGTTTTTCGGTCGCGGTGGATGCGCGACGTATCTGCCTGACTCGGGCGACCAGCCCCTCCCGATCTCGGCGTGCGCTCACCGCACACCTGCCGGTTGATCAGAGGGTGCCCGCATCGGTTGATGAGAGGGTGCGCGCCTCGGTTGATGAGAGGGTGCCCGCCTTACCGCAGAGAACATGCAACTCCTTCCCTCGCCTGCTCGCTTGAACGTAGCACCCCGATCGACAGCGAACGACAATCCTGAAATCGAGACAGGTTCCCGCTAAACTACCCACTCGTCGAGCGTCCGCTCGGCGGAAAGCAGTGCCCCGCGTCACCGCAGTCGTTGCCTCGCAGCGTCCTCCGTGTTTCGCAGTGCACATACTCGGAGGAAAGCAAGCATGGCTACAGGAACCGTGAAGTGGTTCAGCGACGACAAGGGTTTCGGGTTCATCACGCCGGACGATTCCGGCAAGGATTTGTTTGTTCACCACAGCGCGATCCAGGGCAACGGCTTTAAGTCGCTGGCCGAGGGCGCGAAGGTGAGCTACGACGCGGAGCAGGGCCCCAAGGGCCCGGCAGCCGCGAACGTCCAGACTCTCTAAGCCCGCAAACTGGCAGCGACGGGGAGCTGGTCTCTCCGTCGCTTGCGTCCGCGTGAGACGCCGTGCGCGGCGTCGGAACTGCCTGCGGGTCTCACCAGACTGGCGTGCGCGTGACCGCGCTCGATACTCCACAACTAAGGACGGACTGCCATGGCTTCACGCGGCAAGAAGAAGACCACGATGGCGAAGCTCAGCCGTGAAACCAGGCTTCGCGAGCGCCGGATCGAAAAAAAGGCCAGGAAAGAGGCCCGCAAAGAGGCGTCGGTCAATCCACAAGACCAGCCCAGCGAGGCGCTGAGCGACAGAGAGGAATAAGCTCGCAAACCCCGCCAAACACTCGGCCGAGGTGTGGTACGGTGGACGGTGCGCTCGGTGAGCCTCGGCTCTTCTCGCTTTCGGGGCGACGGTTTCGGTCAGAGGAGCAGAGAGTGGAATGGGTGGATCATGATCCATACCTGTTGTCCAAGTTGCCGTCTGCGCTTTACACCCGCCGCGGGACCGTACCTCGATGCTTGCCCGGAGTGCGGCGATCCAATTCAGCCGAGCGACGGGGCAGAGCAGATCCTCGGCTTCCGTCTGGTCGGGCCCGAGGACCTTCTCCCCGCCCTGCCAGATGCGATCGCCGTGTCGATCCCGCCTCCGGAGCCGGGCTGGGCCGGACCAGACCAGCGCTTGACGCCCTAAAAGACGGGATTTTCCTCAGCTCCGAGCCGCGGTCCAGGTCGCTCGAGCGCAAACCACACGTGCGTCGTCCCCTCATGGATGCCCCAACGGCTGGCTTGTGCGTCAACGATTGCCAGGCCTCTCCCATGTAGATCGTCGAACTCCTGGCGCCGGACTCCCCGCTCGAACCCCTTACCTTCGTCGATCACTTCCACCAGCACGCTGTCGTCATCGAGCTGGGCTCGCAGCACGATTTTGCCCCGCCCATGAAGGACGGCGTTGGAAACGAGCTCGCTCGTCAGCAGCTTCGCGTCGTCGAGCTCCTCGGATGCCAGAGCCGAGCCGAGCCAATCGACCAGCGAGCGTCGCGCGATCCTCGGTGCCTCGCGGTTGCGTTGCAGCTCTTTCTCGAACCGTGCGGGAGTCATGTCCTTCCCAACGACGTGGAGCGCGCCCAGCGAGTCTCGATACCTGGGATAAACGTCGGCTCGCTCATCACCGGCCTCCGGGACCACGGACATACACATCTGCTGTGCTACGCCCTCGCCTACCGCCAGCCGGCCGCTGCGAGCACACTCCACTTCTCTGTGATGCAAGGCCACCCGTTCGAGCGACGGCGACGGCCAACGTCTACGCCAGCGAGGTTACCCGGTTGCCTTGCCAGATACAAACCCACGCCTCGACCGGGCCCCCATCTCCGTGGGCGCGCTCGAGGACTGGATCAGCTAACGCGCGGCCCAGCCGCTCCAGCGCTCGACGTCGACCGCGAGGACCGACCCGACCGCACGCTGCTGCGGGTAGCGTTGCCCGAGCAACTCGGTCGCGCTCCGCGCCTCCGATTTCCTCGGGCGCCAGTACTCGCCCCCGGCTGTCGGCAACGGACCCACCACGAAGCGTCCCGGTGGGGAGAGGAACGCGCTTTCATGGTCGCTCCAGCAGACCGGCCCGGGCGTCGCGCCGGGCGCGCTCGCGGACCTGATAATGGACCTTCTTGCCGGTCGCAGTCATCGGGAGGTCCTCGACGAAGCGGTAGGCACGCGGACGCTTGAACGCGGCGAGCATCGGATGGTCGCGGCAATGCGCCTCGCAGGCGGCGGCGTCGAGCGCCGGGTCCGCCCGCACGACGTACGCCACGACCAGCTCGCCCCACCGCTCGTCGGGCACACCGACCACCAGCGACTCCGCGACACCGGGATGCTCGCCCAGCACGCTCTCGACCTGCGTCGGATGAATGTTCTCTCCTCCGGAGATGATCATGTCGTCCTTTCGGCCGACGATCGTCACGTACTCGTCGGCATCCCAGGTGGCGAGATCGCCGATGTACAGCCAGCCGCCGCGAAAACGAGCTTCCTGTTCCTTGGGCTGGTTGACGTACGCGTACCCGGACTTCACCGAGCGAACGATCACCTCGCCGACCTCCGATCCATCCTTGGCGGCATGGTCGTCGGGATCGGCGCAACGGCCTTCGTAGATCCGCACGACGGCGACGTCGTCGTCGGTGCAGGCGCGGCCCGCGGAGCCGGCATGGTCGGGCAGGTCTGCGGGGCGCAGGAACGTGTTCCAGAACGCCTCGGTGGTGCCGTAACCGTTGAAGATCCGCGGCGTGAGCACCTCCTGGTAACGGAGGCACGCCTCGCGGTCCAAGGGTGAGCCCATCGTGACGATGCCACGGAGAGTCGACAGGTCCCGCGGGTGGCTGCGCTGCTCTGCGCTGAGCAGCGCGAGGTTCGTCGGCGCGCCGACCAGGAACGTGAGGCCGTGCTCCTGCACCCAGTCCAGCACGGTGGCGGCGTCGAACTGCCGAAGGCCGACCGCCTCGGCGCCAGCGTAGAGCACCGGATTGGGGCCGCCGGAATAGAGCCCGCCGCGGTGAAACCAGGGGGTCATGTTGAGCGTCCGGTCCTCCGGCGAGAGCGGGAAGTGCATGATCACGTCGTGCGCCGAGAGCACCTCGATGAGGCCGTTGAGCGAAACCCCCTTCGGCATCCCGGTCGTGCCTGAGGTGTACAGGCGCGTGGTCTCCTCGTAGACGCTCCCGCGAACCGGCGGCGAGAGCGTGCTCCCGAGCAACTCCTCGAACGGAGCGCCACCGGGCGACGCCGCTCCGCCACCCGAGGGATCGACCGTCGCCACCAGTGCCGGTTCGTGATTGGCCCGCGAGAGCGCGTCGTGGGCGAGCCGACCGAGCCCGAGATCGTGCACGAACACCTTCGGCCGGCTGTCGTCCAGAACGTAGGCCGTCTCGCCCGGTGACAGCCTGAAGTTGATCGGGGAGGCGACCGCCCCGAGATGCTGAGCCGCCAGCCACAAGAGCACGAACTCGGGACAATTCAACAGTTGGAAGACGACGACGTCCCCGGCGCGGACGCCGCGCGCGCTCAGCCCCGCTGCCAACCGTCCGACGTCCGCCCAGAGCTCCGAGTAGGTCCAGCGACGATCCGTGACCGGATCGCGTAGGGCGGCACGCGAGGCGAACCTGTGGCTGTTGCGCTCGACGCCGGAGAGATAGGTGAAGCTCTGCTCGAAGACGTTGCGGAACGCGCTGGGGTCGTATCGATAAGGGATGTGAACGGTCAAGTGCAACCTCCTCGGCGGGCCGTGGGATCTCCGGCAGACATGATCGCGCCCCGGGATCACCGCCGGCTTGGGGGTGTAACGAACTTCCCTTCGACGTGCTGCCTGGCCTTGGCCACTGGCGACGTGCGCCGCGCTGAGGCCGCGGTCCGGGCCGCTGAGGAAGTCGAGATCCGCGTCGGTGAGCTGCGCCACGCGGTGGTCGTGGGCGCCGACACCGCTCGCTGGGCGCCACAGCGGCGTGCCGGGCGGAGCGAGTTCGAGCGCTACGCCCGCTCCGTGGACCACGCTGATCACGCGGCGCGGGACGCCCGCGTGCTCGTCCGCCACGTGTTGCATTACGTGCGCAGTGGCCGTCCGCCACAGTCCGAGCTCTCCGATGCGGTTCGCGACCTTGGCTTGGCGGTCTGGGAGCTGCCGGCCCAGTTCCAGGAGCCGTGGCGCAGCGGCGATGTGCTGCGGGTCGCGCTGCAAGCCGCGGGCCGCGCCACCAGCGCCGCCTCCGACCATTCCGACATCGCCCTCAACGAGATCGCCGGCCAGGTGCGCTCGATCGCGATCGACATCGTCAAGGCCTCCGAGGCCGGCGAGACAGACCGCGGCGCACTCGTCGAGGCCCCCACCGAGGAGCTGCTGGCCGGCCTGCCGGTCCCCGAGCCTGCCAACGCAGCGCCCTGAGCAGACGCCGCGCGTCGCGCTAAGAGGCTGTGTCGGTTGGTCCGTCGCCTGCTTGCTCGCCATGGGCGTGGACAATCGCACTCAGTTCGCGACGTAATCCGATTGACGGTCCCCCGATCAGCTCCCAGGAGCGCGCGATCCCGATCAAGAAGCAGACGATCACGATCGTCGCGATGGTCTCGCTGTCGTTCGCGTTGCGAGGGTGCCCGATCAACAGAAGCCCATAGCGAAGCTGCAGTCCGAACGTGACCGCGAGTCCCACCAGAAACAGCGCATCCCGCAGCTCGCCCGGCTGTGAGCGCCGGACGCGCAACAGCGATAGGAGTGAGGCGACGACGAACAGCAACCCCAACACCGCCACGCTCAGCGCTGCCCAGCCGATGTCCACGCCTGGCACGAGCGCGAACAGGGAGACCGTCAGGGCGTTGATGAATGCTGTCAGCGCAGCCGACGCCCGCACGCGGTGAGCCTGTGCCGCGTCCTGCTTGGTAAGCCGTTCCTGGGCAACCGAAATCGCGACGAATAACAGCCCGATCAGTGCGCCGGCGACTCCGGCCGATGCCGCAAAGAAGCTACGAAGAGCAACTGGGGTCACGTCCGCATCGTTGCTGAGGCAGCGGACGTTCCGCGTCGAGCGGACGAGCGCCGGCTCTTCAGCTCGGGGAGATGCCCCATCCGGTGGTGAGCGACTCACCGGGCCCAAGCGTGCGCAGCCCGTCTCCGGACCGCATCGCGTTGGGCGCGCACGTCATCGGCTCGACCCCGAGCCCCCGCCGGCGACGCTCTGGCTGCCGCAACGAGTCACCTGTGAAGAGCATCAAGAACGGATAGGTCTCATCTTGCCAAAGCGTCACGCGCCGCTCGCCGCCCGGCGTGCTCAGGTGGACGCGAGCGACGCCATCCCGATCGCGGCGCAGGTCGGTGTAACCGGTGTCGAGCTCGGTGGCGCCGATCTGCCGCGGCGCGAGGAAGTCGAAGCGGGTGCCGTCGACCGGCTCCTCTCCGATCGGGATTGCCCGATCGTCGTTGCGCAGGTAGCGCTGTCCAGGCGCCTGTAGGACCAGCAGGTCGATCTTGTCGGTATCGAGCGCGAGATATGGATGCGCGCCGGCGCCATACGGACACGCTCCGGTGCCGAGGTTGGTGGCGGTCGTGTTCACGGTCAGGCCGCCGTCGCCGAGCACGTACTCGATCCGCAGGTCCAAGGCAAACGGCCAGCCGTCCTGAGGATGGAGGACATGAGCCATCACGGCCCGGTGTTCGGAGCGATCGGCGACCGTCCAGTTCGCCCAGCGCACGAGCCCGTGGATCGCGTTGTGGTTCGCCGGTTCGCTCAGCGAGAGCTGGTAGCGCTCGCCCGCAAACCCGTAGCACCCGTCGCGCAAGCGGTTGGGCCAGGGAATCAACGACTGGCCACGGGCTCCAGTGCACCGTTCGGTCAGCTCGTAGCCGTCGAGGAGCTCCCGTCCGGAGGCGACGTAGGACCGCAGCGCGCCGCCGACCTCCACGGCCACCGCCCGCTGATCATCGTAGTAAAGCTCTACCTGCTCGCCCGAGGGGGCGAACGCGTGGCCATCCGAGCGCATGACCTTAGTCGCTACCCGCCAGGAGGACCGAATACGCAACTCGTTACGGCCCTCGACGGCCGGATAAACCACACCGGGCAGGCCGCCCACAGGTGGGGCGAGCCGGCCCGACTTACGGACAGTGCTCCGATTGCGGCGTTGGTGGGCGCCAATCCCAAAATTCGTCGCACGGCGATGACCCAGGGAGCTCGCCCGAAGCGATGCCCGATCCATGCAAATTGGTCGGTTACACGCATTGAGAAGGAGTATTGTCAAACACAGGGCCGTTATCGGCCGCTGCTGCTCGATTGTCTCGCGCAGGCCCTCGGCGGGCAAGATCTGCCTTTCGCTGACCTCACGGGCCGTTTCGTCCAAAGCGACAGAAACGCCGTTCACAAAGAGGACCCGCCCTATTTGCGGGGGTCTCGGTGGGAGTTCAGTCATGACGATCCTGACAAAGCCGCCAGACAGCGCCGACGGGCACGCCGCAAGGCGTTGGCATGGGTTCGGCGATGGCGATCAAGCTGTGCGTTACACCGAGGCCTGGGAGCACGAAACCTTTGCCGAACAACAAGCGCGATGGGAGCGAAGCGATCTTGGATGCGGACGGATCTGTGAACAGGTCCGACAAACAAAGGAGAGGGGTGGGGAAACCTCGTCCCAGCGACAGAAGAACCGCTCCGTAAAGAGGACTCGGACGCCGCGCTTGGTGATCTGCGCTCGTGAAGGTCACCACCACATGCACACCACCTTCGTAATCGAGTCCAATGGCTCGCCGTCCCCCGGGATCATGCCCGAGCCGGTCCGCGTCCACGATGAACCCGCCGCGACGACCGCGCCGCGCGGCGAGCGGGAGGCCGCACGGCTCCGTTTTCCTGGCCTGGCCACCCGAAACCCGGTGCGCAACGAGCCAATCAAGCTGGAGGTGGAGTAGTGGCTACTGCCGAGACAACCATCCTGACCGAGAACGAGCAGCTCGCCGGCATCAATGCCGACTACGAGCAGCGCTACGGGTTCCACGACGCCGAGAACTACCTCTACAAGGCGCCCAAGGGGCTGAATCGGAAGATCGTCGAAAAGATCTCGGAGTTGAAGTCCGAGCCGCAGTGGATGCGCGACTTCCGACTGAAGGCGCTCGACCATTTCCTCGCCCGCAAACAGCCCACATGGGGCTCGCCGCTGCTGGCCGAGCTCGACTACGACAACATCCGATACTTCGTGCGCGCCTCCGAGACGCCCAGCCGATCTTGGGACGACGTGCCTGAGGACGTCAAGCGGACTTTTGATCGCTTGGGCATTCCCGAGGCGGAGCGGAAGTTCCTGTCCGGCGTCGGTGCGCAATACGAGTCAGAGGTCGTCTACCACCAGATTCACGAGGACCTCGAGAAGCAGGGCGTGATCTTCACGGACATGGACACGGCGCTCCGCGAGCACGAGGACATCGTGCGTCAGCACTTCGCGACGGTCATCCCGCCGAACGACAATAAGCTCGCGGCGCTGAACTCTGCGGTGTGGTCCGGCGGATCGTTCGTGTACGTGCCCGCAGGGGTCCACGTCGACATGCCGCTGCAGGCGTACTTCCGGATCAACACCGAGAACATGGGGCAGTTCGAACGTACGCTGATCATCGCCGAGCCGGGCTCGTATGTTCACTACGTCGAGGGTTGCACGGCTCCCACGTACAGCTCTGACTCACTTCACTCGGCGGTGGTGGAGCTGATCGCCCTCCCGGGCGCACGGATCCGTTACACGACTGTCCAGAACTGGTCGACCAACGTCTACAACCTGGTCACCAAGCGCGCGGTCGCGTACGCCGACGCCACGGTCGAGTGGGTCGACTGCAACCTCGGGTCCAAGCTGACGATGAAGTACCCGAGCATCTACCTGCTCGGAGAACGAGCCCACGGTGAGGTCCTATCGATCGCGTTCGCAGGCGCCGGCCAGCACCAGGATGCGGGCGCCAAGATCATCCACGCCGCGCCCAGCACGACCTCGAACATCTTTGCCAAGTCGATCTCCAAGGACGGCGGCCGCGGCTCCTACCGGGGCCTGCTCGAGATCGCCAAGGGCGCCCACGGCTCCAGGTCCAAGGTCGTCTGCGACGCATTGTTGCTGGACGAGCACTCGCGCTCAGACACCTACCCAACGATCCGGATCAGCGAGGACGACGTCAACGTCGGCCACGAGGCGACCGTCTCGAAGGTCGGCGACGACCAGCTCTTCTATCTGATGTCACACGGCATCCGCGAAGACGAGGCCTCAAAGATGATCGTCAACGGATTCGTCGAGCCGATCATCAAGCAGCTCCCGATGGAGTACGCGGTCGAGATGAACCGGCTGATCGAGCTGCAGATGGAGAGCTCGATCGGCTAGCGCGGCAACCGCCGAGCCCCTCTGCCGCGCCGCCGACAGCGCGCCGGCCGTCTGAGCAACCCCTCGCGTTGCCGCAGTCAAAGGCAAGCCGTGCTGCGCGACTGAGCCAGGCGTTCTGCAGCTATTGCGGGTATCCGCCCAGGGCTGGCTCCGGGAAACACTGGCTACCTCGCCATGGTGCCGGGCTCGTGGGCCGTTGTCCATTGGCCTTGGCCATGCACGACTCGTAACGCCGATGGCCGTACTGAGCCGGTGCTCGCATCGTTCCGGATGCCTGGTGGACACGGGCTCGGGCGGTAAGAGACTCAGCCGTGGCCGGTTTGTCGGCGCGCCGACCGTCAGCGGCGGGCGAGTCGGCGTCCGCTCTCGGTGTTGGGCGGGGTGTAGTTGAGCTCGTAGTGGTGGTAGAGGGCCGACTCGTCGGACTGGGAGAGCTCCTCGCCGTGCTGCTCGATGTTCGGCGCGGATTTGATCTGCTCCTTGGCCACCGCCACCTGCACGTCATCCGGACCGACCTTGATTGCGCCCAGCGGCACAAATGTCAGGTGGCGGCTGATGAACCCCTCCTTGACGGTGGCGAACTGCGGCTCGTCGTTCTCGACATCAACGTATACGTCCTGCAGCTTGCCGATCTTCTCGCCGTCACGATCGATGAGCATCTTGCCGTGCCATTCGGCGACGTTCCACTCGGCGTCTTGCTGGTGCTCGGCCATCGTCGAAGCCTCCTCGTCTGCTCTCGCGGGGCTGGCCGTCACCGAGTTTAGAACCGGTCTCAAGCGAGGCGCCAGTGTTGCCAGCGCACGACCGCGCAGGCTCGCGGACCCGGCCATTAGCGGGTCTGTGCCGCTCCAACCGCAGCCGGCACGGCTGCGAAAATCCGTTCGGTCAGTAGTAGTGCCGTCGCCCGCCCACGGCACGTCCCATTGAACCAAGCACGGCGAAAATCAATCCCAGGACCAGAAGGATGATCCCGATCGACCACAGGATGGCGATCTTGGCGATGAATCCAATTACGAGCAGGATGATGCCCAGCGTGATCATTCGTTTTCCCGACCCTCTCTTGTTGTTGGCCGAGAACGACTACCCGGAAGGATCAGTCGCTAACCCCGCCGAGGGGCACGGCGCGGTCGGGCGACCCGAAAGACCGCTCTGAAAGCGGTGCTAAATCGCACGCATACGGTTGTTACGGGGGTCATGGGTGAGCTCGGCGAGCCCGAGCGCCTCGAGCAGCGGCGGAAGGTACATGCCGAACCGACCGCGGTAGACCACCGCCCGCGCCCGCTTCGAGAACAACGATCAGTCCGGCTTCGCAGCTGACCGTGTGGTCGGCAGGCCACCGTGCGCCGATCCCCGAGGTCCACACCGTGACGGCGTATCTCGCAACCCGTCGTCCGATTCGTAACGAGCAGGTTACCGTAACGCGAAAGTTACGGATGGCTCGCGCCGGCGATCCCATATGTTGCCGCCTTGATGAGCGCCGACCACTATGCGTCGATTCTGGCTGAGGTCGCGCAGCTCGCTCCCCGGCACGGTGTCCTTGATGCTCATACGCACCTCGGCGCTGACGAAGATGGCCGGTCGCTCGACCCCGAGAGCCTCCTCACGGCGCTCGACGAAGTCGGCGCGACCGGTCGCGCGGTCGTGTTTCCATTCCACGATCCCGAGCGCAGTCCCGCCTACCGCGTCCCCAACGATCGGGTCCTCGAATGGAGTCAGAACAGCGGCGGTCGGTTGATCCCCTATTGCCGGCTGGACCCCGATGAAGAACCGGTCGCGGAAGCCGAGCGCTGTCTGGCCAAAGGTGCCCGCGGCATCAAGCTGCACCCCCGCGCGCAAGGGTTCGAGTTCGTCCACCCGGCAGCGGCCGCGATCTTCGAGGTCGCGCGTGACGCCCGCGTCCCGATTCTGATTCATGCGGGCCGCGGGATGAGGTCGATGGCGGCGCTAGTTGACCTCGCGCTGCAATTCCCCGAGGTGCCGCTCGTGCTCGCACATGCAGGAATCGCCGATCAAGCGGTCTTCGCGACCGGCTTTGCCGGTCACCCCTGCGTCTTGTACGACACGAGCTGCTTCGGGCCCCAGGACGTCGTGGAGTTGTTCGCGCGCGTGCCCGCCGAGCGGATCGTCTTCGCCTCCGACGTCCCCTACGGGCGCCCCACCGGCGCTCTGTTTCTGGCAATGCGTGCCGCCGCGTACGCCGGGCTCGACGCCGACGGCCGCGCGCTCGTCGCGGGAGGCACGATGGCGGCCGTGCTCGGCGAGGGCAAACTCCCATCGGCAAATGCGCCGCGACTGGCGCGCGTCCGTCCGGCCAGCGGCTCGCTGACCCGTATCGCCGCCTACCTGCTGATGGGCTTCGGTGCAGTGATCTCCTCGCCGCCTCCGGTGCCTGGCCGCGCGCTTCCGTGGATCGCGCTTGCCCGCGCCGTCTGCCGCGACCCAGATCCTGGCGCCGTCCGCCGTGCCCTCCAACGGATCGACGACCTGCTGGTTACGGCCGAAGAGCTAATCATGGCGCAAGGTCGGGACGAGCTCCTAGCCATCGGGCAGATCCACGCCGCGGCCACGATCGCCGCGACGGAACCGCTGCACACGTGAGCCGAGCAGCGGGGGGCCCGCGCAGCCGGCGGCTAGCATGGCCGATATGGCGAAAAAGACGTGGTTCATCACGGGAACTTCACGCGGCTTCGGCCGTGAGTGGGCGAGCGCAGCGCTACGGCGCGGCGATCGCGTGGCCGGGGCGGCGCGCGATCTGGGCACGCTCGATGCGCTGGTCCACGAGTACGGAGACGGACTGCTGCCGATCGCTTTGGACGTGACCGACCGACCGGCGGTGTTTGACGCCGTTCGTCGCGCCCATGAGCATTTCGGCCGGCTCGACATCGTGGTCAACAACGCAGGCTATGGCCAGTTCGGGATGGTCGAGGAGCTCAGCGAGCAGGCCGCGCGCGACCAGCTCGAGACCAACTTGTTCGGGGCTCTGTGGGTGACCCAGGCCGCATTGCCGTTTCTGCGTGAGCAGGGCAGCGGCCACATCGTGCAAGTGTCCTCGATCGGTGGAATCTCCGCATTCCCGGGCGTCGGCATCTACCACGCCTCTAAGTGGGCGCTCGAAGGCATCAGCCAGGCACTCGCGCAGGAAGTCAAGGAGTTCGGGATCAACGTCACCCTGGTCGAGCCGGGCGGCTTCTCGACGGATTGGAGCGGGTCCTCGTCGAAGCGGTCAGAGGGCAATCCGGCCTACGACGGGCTGCGCGAACGCCAGCAGCAGTGGCGCGCCAGCAACACCCCCGGCGACCCGGCCGCCTCGGCCGCGGCGATCCTGAAGGTCGTCGACGCCGAGCCGCCTCCCGCTGAGGGTGTTCTTCGGCACCGCTCCCCTGGGTATCGCCGAGAAGGACTACGAGAGCCGCCTGGCGACCTGGCGCGAGTGGCAGCCCGTCGCCGAGATCGCCCAGGGCAAGAACTGAGTAACCGTCGAAGGACGGCAGGGGCGGGCGACTCGCGCGAGCGGACCCCCAACTTCAGAGCTCAGCCCGTACGTCCGGCACCGTCGAGGGGTGGTGGCGCAACCCCGGCGACAGCGCGATCACGCATCGTCGAGCGAGAGCAGGAAGCCCTTGCCGTCCTCGGCGTCGAGATGGGCGTGCGAGGCGTGCCACTTGCCCTTGAAGTAGGTCCGGTAGCCGCCGGCGCGAAACCAGTCACCCAGCGTGGGCACCGTGTCTGGCGCCAGCCAGAACATCTCCTCGCCACTGGTGGCGTCCTTCGCCCCCCGTCGGTCTGCGTCACCCCGTGCAACGACAGATAGTGCCCCGTCAGCAGCGAGGCCCGGCTCGGCGCGCACGCCCCCGCGATCGGGTATGACCGGCGCTTGGAGGGGGTCTGGGCGGGGCCGGATGACTGGCGCTTGGAGGGGGTCTGGGCGGGGCCGGTGCTCAGTAGTTATCGCGCGAGGGCTGCGTGGTAGGCCGGATGGCGCGAGTGTTCTCGGGTCCTACGATCGGATTGTTGGTGTGCTCTGAGTACCGAACCGTTCGGGTTTGCCCGGGCGAGCGGAAAGGAGGCACGAATGTCCACCGTCACCACCAACGGGGTAGCCACGGAGAGTCCGCGGGCGACTCGTCCGACACCGGTGTACGGGGCCGAGAAGCCGTCGTTCGCGGGCGCGGGCTGGGTGCTGTTCGCGGCGATCATGTTCGTGGTCGCGGCGAGCCTCAACATCATTTGGGGGATTGCGGCCGTTTCGAGCTCGCATTTCTTCGTCGCTAACGCCCACTACATCCTCGGTGGCTTGAACACCTGGGGTTGGATCGCGATCGTGTTCGGGGCCGTTGAGCTCACTGGCCGCAGCGTCGATCTGGAGTGGGGGCGCGTTCGGGCGGTGGTTCGGGGTCCTGGTCGCCGGCGTCAGCGCCGTATTGGCGATGATGATGATCCCGGCGTACCCGTTCTGGTCGCTGACGCTGGTCGCGATCGCCTTCCTGGTGATCTACGGCCTCGTCGCGTACGGGGGCAAGCCGGAACTGACCCGGTAGCCGTCCACCGAGCCCCTCCGGGCGGTCTCCCAGAGACCGCCCGGAGGCACGCCACACCCAAGACACACCCGCCCACACCGACCCTCAAAGCTGCGCAAGACCACCATCGACGGCGGTCTAGTTGCCCGGCGCTCGAGCTGACGGACTCTGACCTGGTGCGGACTCCTCGCGCCGCGGCGGCGCCGCCTCAGTTGGTGGCGGAGGTTCGCCGGGAGCCGCGGCGTCGCGTGGTGTTGGAGGATCTGTCGCGAGCAGCTTTGCGCTCATCTTGACTGTGTTCACGACGCCCGTAGCGCCCGCTTGGAGCGTGGCCGCGAGAGACACGATCAGGATGCCCGGAATCAGCAACGCGCGCGAACCGAGCATCAGGATGCCCACCCGCCCGAGCACGTAGGGCGGTGTGCAGACGACCGCGCCCAGTGCCCCGCCGACGGCGCTCGCGGTCAGCTTGTCGCGCCTCGAAGCAGCGGGTTTCACACCGATCAGCCGCGACGGCACGGCGACGTAGCAGACCATCATCACCCCGATCACGACGCTCAGCGAGATCGCGAACCATGGACGCCCCGAGCGAGTGACAACCATCGTCGCGAGGCCGAGCAGCAGGCCGACCACCGCCCCCGAACCCAAGATGACCGCGAGGTGAGAACGGGCCTGCGCGACGGCGGGTCGGACCTTGGGGACCCCGGATTGGACGACCGCAAAGGCGAAGATGGCGTTGAGGAAGAAACTGGCCGCGGTGATCGCGGCGATAGCGAGCACGATCGGGATCAAGATCGGCCCGCGCAGCACGTAAAAGGACTTGCCACGGAGAACGTGTGCCTTCAGGTCGTACATCGCCAGCCAGATCCACATCGCCGGTAGGACCTGAACGAGCGTGAGGCGCCAATTCGTGAACAGCAGCTTGAGTCCCTTGAAGAGCATCGCGAAGCCGCCGACGACCAATGCGAGCGGAGCGAACACGCGCCGCGACCCGCTCAACCGCTGAACCAGCTCATCCACCATCGCTTCGTCACCGTCACGCACGGCGCGCACAAACCGCCGTAGGCGCGCCCGTAAGGTCGCCTCTCGCGGAGGCGCCGACCCTCCGCTATCGCCCGACGTCGCCGCCAGCTCAGGGTGATCGCGTTCGGTATTCAACCCCAAGGGAGCCTAGCCACCAGCACCGGGATGCGAGCCCTTATGAGTCACAGGTCGCATCCGATCTCGGGCCGAGCAGCCCAGTCCGCCTGACCGAACTCGAGCAGGCGGGACGTTCAGGCGATCGTGATCGTAACTCGGCGAGTCGACCAGTGGCGGCTGGAGTGCGTGCGCACCGTCAGCGTGTAGCGTCCGCGCCCAAGCGCGCGCTGCTCGGTCGACATTTGCAGTACTTCCACTTAAGAAAGGCGCGCAGCCGGTTTCCGAGCCAGAACGGTCATCATCGGATCACGCCCCGTATACGGCCGATACGATGTCGGCCGGGTGAGCCGGGAAGACTGGTCGGCGCCGATCCGACCTGCTCCCCGGCTGCCGACCAATGCTGAGCTCTAGCTGATGTTCCCCTTCCCGCTCGGATGGTCCTGGCGTCGTGAGGCTCTGAGGACGAACCTATGGCTCGTCCCGATGCTCGAAGTGATCGCCGCGCTGGGGCTGTACCTCGGGACGCATGCAATCGACAACGCGGCGTTCCACCACACGTTGAGCCTCCCCTCATGGGTGATCTTCGGCTCGGCCGACGCCGCACGCCAGATCTTGACGACACTCGCGGCCGCCGTGATCACGGTCGTGGGCGTTGTCTTCTCGATCACGATCGTGACGCTCACGCTCGCCTCGACGCAGTTCGGCCCACGCATGCTGCGCAACTTCATCCGCGACCGCGGCACGCAGTTCACCCTCGGGACGTTCGTCGCGACGTTCGTCTACGCGACGCTCGTGCTGATCTCGATTGGTCCCGGCGCGGGGACTAACACGTTTGTTCCGCACCTGTCGATCACGATCTCGGTCGCCCTCGTCACGCTCTCGATGGGCGTCCTGATCTTCTTCATCCACCACATCGCGACCTCGATCCAGCTCCCGGAGGTGATCGCGAGCATCGCGCGTGATCTGTCGCGCGCGATTGACGTCGAATCGAGTGACCACGGCGTCAAGATCGAGGCGGGACCATCGCTCTCGGAGCTCCTGACAAGGATGCGGGAGGGTGGCGGGCAGGTGCCCGCACCGGCCAGTGGCTACCTCCAGTTCATCCGGCACGAGACACTCGTTGGCCTCGCGGCCGAGAAGGGCGCAGTGATCCGCCTGCACCACCGTCCCGGGCATTTCGTCGTCAGCGGCCACACGATGGCGACGGTCTGGCCGGCGGGCGCGGCGGCGTCCGTGAGCCAGGCGTTGCGCCGCGCGCACATCTGTGGACCGAATCGCACGCTCGTACAGGACCTCGCGTTCGCCGTCGACCAGCTCGTCGAGATTGCGATCAGGGCGCTATCGCCGGCGGTCAACGACACGTTCACGGCACTCACCTGCATCGACTGGCTGGGCGACAGCCTCTGCAAGATCACGACCCGATGGCGTCCGGTCCGAGTTCATCGCGATGGTCATGGCTACGTGCGCGTGATCACAGCCGAAGTCAGATACACCAGACTGGTCGAGCGAGCGTTCGAGAAGATTCGTCAGGCCAGCCGCGGGATGCCCGCGGTCATGATTCGCCAGCTCGACGCGCTGACGAAGATCATGGAACACACAACCGGGCCCGAGCAACGGCAACTGCTGCTGGACCAGGCGGCGATGATCCACCGGGCGAGCGTCGAGTCGCTTCCCGAGCCGTCCGACGTCGCGGACGTCAAGCACGAGTATGAGCAGGTGCTACGCGCGGCCGCACAAATGGCGGAACTCGACGCCGTCGAACGGGCATGAGGCGGCTCCTGGCATGAGCTGTCAATCGGTCGGCGATCGCGTATCGTCGGCAAATGGCCGGGTGCTCAGACCTCGCTCGCCGATGGATCGAGGCCTACGGCGACTATCGAGATGACGATCTGATCAAGCTTGCGCACCCTGAGATCTTGTTGCGACCCCGTTGGGGGCAAGGCGCACGCAAGTATCGGGGGCTTAACGGAGTGCGCCGCTGGCTTGCCGAGGTCGGCACCTCGCGTCCTGACCTGAGCCTCGTCGCGGTCGAGACGCTCGAGGACGGCCGGGCGATCGCGGAGACACTGATCGACGGCGTCGAGGTGATCGCTCTGTTCGAAGCCCGCGACGACAAGATCTTCGCCGTGTCGGTTTACCTGTCCGACCGGGACATGCTTGAGCGCTTAGGCGTGATCCCCGAACCGTCGCGGCACGCACCACGCTAGTCGAGCGGGCGGCATCGGCCCGCGCCCAAACGCCCACCGTCCGCGAGCTCGGTCTCCTCCGCGCGCTCGGGGATCAGGGGATCCGGATGTCCTTGTGTTGGCCCGCGGTGCGTCGCTGTTCTTCGGTGAGATCGGATTTATTGACCGGGGTGACGATTGTCCAGTGGTGGCCGACCGTAGCGCCGACCTGCTTCTGCACCCCGTCCGCCTGCGAATCCTGCAGGCGTTCCTCGGGGATCGGGCGCTGACCACGGCCGCCCTGCGCTCCGAGCTCCCGGACGTATCTCCGGCGAGCCTGTACCGGCACATCGCCCGGCTGGTCAACGGCGGCGTGCTGAGCGTCGCCGCCGAACGTCGAATCCGCGGCGCGGTCGAGCGCACGTACGTGCTGCGGGTGGCCGCCGCGAGCGTCAACCTCGACGAGCTCGGCAAGATGAGCCGCGAGGATCACCGCCAGGCGTTCATCGTGTTCGTAGCAGGCCTGCTCGCCGAGTTCGACCGGTACCTGAGCCGCGAGGACATCGACCTCCTTCGCGACGGAGTCGGCTATCGAATGGCCGGTATCTGGCTAGACGACCTCGAGCTCACCGAATTCCTACGAGACCTCGCGCGCGTGATCGAACCCGTCTCGCGAACGCACCGAAGCCCGGCCGACGGCGCCGGATCCTCGGCAGCGGACTGCTCCCAGGCGAGGACGCCGCAGAGCAGACAACGGCGAGCCGCTGAGGAGGGCCCCGATCAGTTGCTCGTCTGGGGCCCGCTCGGCACGCAAGCGTGTAATGTCGCGCCGAGATGGATTCCAGCGACGCGCACGCCCGTCGCCGAGAGCAAGCACGCGAGCGTCAGCTGCGAGCGAGGCGCGCACGGTTCGCGGCGGTCGGGTCGCTGCTCGCGGTCGCCGTGGTTGCTACTGCCCTGGTGTTCGCCGCCGCGGGGAGTGGACCAGCTTCGCATCCGCTGAACGCGTCACGCAAGCAGACGAAAGGGTCGGCCAGCGGACGCGCGTCCGGTTCCCACGGTGCGGCTCAGCTGGGCACGGCGACGGTGCCGATCCTCGCGTATAACGTCATCAACGTGTCCCCGCCGGGGAGCTCTGCGCCCGCGGGTCTCTACGTGCCCGCCGACGAGTTCTCGGCGCAGATGGATGCGCTCAAGGCCGGAGGCTGGCATGCGGTCACTCTCAACCAGCTCGAGGCCTACTGGACCAGTGGGGTGTCGCTCGGGTCCGGCAAGCCGATCGTGATCATGTTCGACGGCGGCTACGCATCGCAGTCCACGACGGCTCTACCGATCCTCCAGCGGCTTGGCTGGGTCGCGGTCGAGAACATTCAGGTGAACGGGCTGTCGCCCTCCGATGGAGGCTTGACCGATTCGCAGCTCCGCGGCTTGATCGCTGCCGGCTGGGAGCTCGACACTGAAGGCCTCGACAGCGCCGACCTGACCGTCCTCGACTCCGCCCAGCTCGGCAACCAGGTCACCGCCGCGCGGCAAACGCTCCGCAGTCGCTACGGGGTTCCCGTGAACTGGTTTTGCTATCCCTCGGGCCGCTATGACGCGACGGTGATCGCCGCTGTCCGCGCGGCCGGATTCGTCGGCGCGACGACGATCGTTCCAGGATGGGCGAGCCCGCAGGACGATCGCTTCCGCCTGCCGCGGCTGCAGGTCGTTGGCGGGACCAGTGCTTCCGAGCTGTTGTCGCAGATCGCCTCCGCGCAGGGAGCCACGCAACCCCCGACCGCCTCGGCCGGCACCTGAACCGCACGGTCGATCTGGCTTGTGAGGCTGGCACCGCGCGTAGGATGCGTCTGAAGCCTGTTCTCCAGTGGAGGTGCCCGATGAGCTCACAACGCGACTACGAGATCCACCTCGACGACAAGTACGGCAGCCTCGCGGTGATCGACCTCCCGTCGGAGATCGCCGTCCACGAGCCGTGGTTCAACCAGACGCTCACCACGGTCAACGAGGCCGTCGTGCGTCTCGGCATCATTGAGGGTGAGTTCCACTGGCACAAGCACGACGATCAGGACGAGTTTTTTCTCGTGCTCGACGGTGAGCTCCTGATCGATCTGGAGGATCGCGATACGGTCGTCCTCGGGCACCACCACGGCTTCACGGTGCCCAAAGGTCTCGTGCATCGAACGCGCGCACCACGCCGAACCGCGATCCTGATGGTCGAAGCCGCCGGGGTGCTACCGACGGGCGACTGATTCCCGGCTGCTCGGACACGAGCAACTCTTGGGTTCCCAGCGTGTTCGAGTGTGGGTGGCCCACGTCAAGCGATTCCTGGTGTCGGCGCTCATGTGCTTGGCTGTCGGGATGGCCGCGGACGCGATGGACGCCGCGGGCGCTTCGAGCGGCGGCGGTGTCCCGACGGTGCTCGCGGCGACCCCCTACATGGGTTGGAACACGTACTACGGGGTCGGCGGAGTGTTCGACCAGCAAACGATCA
The DNA here is from genome assembly GCA_963837385.1 of uncultured Solirubrobacterales bacterium. Classification (GTDB taxonomy): domain Bacteria; phylum Actinomycetota; class Thermoleophilia; order Solirubrobacterales; family Solirubrobacteraceae; genus Palsa-465. Next base: position 42,330 of record CAWIMZ010000013.1, on the reverse strand, counting down.
TCTCCGTCGCCAGGTCGCTGATCGATCGGGGGCTGGCCCGAGCCGGCTACCGGATCGTGTGGCTCGACTTCGGCTGGGCGAGCGGGAAGCGAAACCCCAGCGGGCAGCTGGTCGTCGACCCCAACCAGTGGCCGGACGGCTTGTCCTGGTTGACCGGCTGGCTACATGCGCATGGTCTGCTGGCGGGGATCTACACCGACGCTGGGGCGAGCGGCTGCTACCACCAGGGGGTGGGCTCGCTCGGCCACTACCAGCGGGACGCCGACGCGTTCGCGGCGTGGGGGTTCGACGCGGTCAAGGTCGACTTCTGCGGCGCCGGCCAGGAGGGCCTCACCCCTCGGCCCCTCTATAACCAATTCGCACAGGCGCTCAGGAACAACTCGAGCCACCGCTCGCTGCTCCTGAACGTGTGCAACTTCTGGGTGCCGGGACAGATCGATGGAAAGCGACCCTCGTTCGTCAACTCGGCTTATGCCAACGCCCTGTGGGCGCCCCGGGTAGCTCAGAGCTGGCGCACCGACACCGACATCGGCGGCACCGGGAACATCCAGTTCCAGAATGTCCTGCGCAACCTCGGTCACGACGCCGCGCACCCGAAGGCGGCCGGCCCCGGGCGCTGGAACGACCCGGACTATCTCGGCCCGCAGCTCGGGATGACCGCCGCTGAGGCGCAGGCCCAGATGACGATGTGGGCGATCGTCGCCGCACCGTTGATCCTCGGCAGCGATCCGCGCAAGCTCTCGCCGTCGACGGTCAAGATGCTGGAGAATCCCCGGGTGATCGCGATCGACCAGGACCGTCTCGGCATCCAGGGCACCGCGGTCCGCGAGGAGGGAGCCGGACAGGTGTGGGTCAAGCCGCTCGCGGGCGGTGCGCACGCAGTCGCGCTGCTGAACCGAGGCTCGACCGCGATCCGGATCACGACCAGCGCCGGCGCGATCCGGGTCGCGCGCGCCGCCAGCTACCGGATCGAGAACCTGTGGGCGAACACGACCGCCACGACGACCGACAAGATCAGCGCCCGCGTACCACCCCACGCGGCGGTGTTGTACCGCGTGCGGGCGGTGTGAGCGGTCGCGAGCGGTCTCGGGCGGTTACCTCAGCGTGACCGCGCAGATCGCGCCGCCGTGCTTCTCGAAGTAGCGCTGGTGGTAATCCTCGGCGTCATAGAACGCTGACGCGGGGGCGATCTCGGTCATGATCGGGTTGGTCCAGAGTCCCTGCTGCTCGTCGCGGGACGCGATCGCGAGCCTCTCCTGCTCGGCATCGTGGAAGAAGATCGCCGAGCGGTACTGACTGCCGAAGTCCCACCCCTGCCGGTCGCGCGTGGTGGGGTTGTGGATCGACCAGAACGTCCTCAGCAGGTCGCGATAGCTGACGATGGTCGGGTCAAACCAGACCTCTACCGCCTCGGCGTGGCCGGTGGTGTCGGAGCAGACCTGCTCGTAGGTCGGATCGGTGGTGCTCCCGCCGGTATAGCCGACGGTCGTCCGCACGACCCCGTCGATCTCACGGAACGAGGCCTCAACACCCCAGAAACATCCGGCGGCGAACGTCGCACGCTCCGCGCCCTCGAGCTCTCTGCCGTCGAATCGCGGTGCCGTGTCGGGGCTGCCGGGGCGTCTTGCTGTGAAGTTCAACATTCTCGTCCTTTCCGTCTTGTGCTCGCGTCTAGATAGACCCGACAGGCCCCCGAAAGGGTTCAGCGCCAAATGCGAACTCGGCAGCAACCAAGAACCAGGACGGCAGCGACTTCGACCCGGTGACCCGCAGCTGCTGTCGCCTCGCGCGAGGCGAGTGTCAGACCTGAAGCCCGCCGCGACGGAGCTCCGCGCGGGCATTCTCCAGCGCGCGATTGCCGTGGGCGGAGTATCCAACCACGACCATCGTGTGCCCGTCGGGAGCCAGACACTTCACGTGCTTGCGTTCGCGTTCGATGCGCCACCCTTGGCGTACGGCGTCTGCGAGCAGATCGGACAACTCCTTATCGCGCACGAGCCGGGTCATGGCGCAGACGGTAGCGCTCGTTGCTCGCCCTAGCTCCACGGGTCTTGGAGGAGAACCCGCGGGCGCACAGCGTGGCTGCTGAGGCCGGGTCCTGGCAGAATCCTCCCGGTGCCCGAGCATTACCAGCGTCCGGGATGGTTCACGACCAACGTCTTCAACCGGCTCGTCGCCGCGTTGACGCGCATCGGCGTGAGCGTGTACGGCTCTCGCTTGCTCGAGGTGAAGGGGCGCAAATCAGGCGAATGGCGACAGACGCCGGTCAATCTCCTCCGCTACGACGGCGCCGACTACCTCGTCGCGCCGCGCGGCCACACGCAGTGGGTCAAGAACCTCCGGTCGAGTGGTCAGGGGAGGCTGCGCGTCGGCAAGCGAACGCAACCGTTCACGGCGGTCGAGCTCGCCGACAACGAGAAGCCGCGGCTGCTGCGGGCCTATTTGAAGAAGTGGAAATTCGAGGTAGGGGTGTTCTTCGCCGGTGTCGGACCTGACTCCGCGGATGAGGAGTTGCGCCGGATCGCGCCGGATCATCCGGTGTTCCGATTGACGAACAACTGACGCAGCGGACAGCTCTCCGCTCCAGGACGCGAACGCGGCCTTGGCGCGCATGTGCGCCATCAGCTGCGCGAGCGTGCGGCGCCGCGGCCCTGACGTGACAACGATCGTCACCTGCACATCCCCGAGATCGGGAGCAGCATCGGGGCGCTGCTTCTTCGCCATCCTCGGAAGTATCCGCCACGGCGGGGTCGATCTCCGGCACCGCAGCGTGCCCCCGAACGTAAAACGCGTCCGTGGCGGTCAGCGGACCCTCCGCGAGCGCAGCGAGCCCGGTCTCGGCGTTGAACGGCTGCTCCTTGTGCACGACCAGGTCGCTACGCTTTCCATAACGACTCACGCGACAAGCGTACGGAGCAATGTGCGCGGCCGTGCGGCGCGCGACGTCGTAAGCACCGTGGTCATCACGCCGCCAGCTCGCGTTGATACTCGTCAAGGCATGCGGCGACCGCCGCTGCGCACGTAGGACCGTCAAACAACTGTGGGCAAGTGCGGCGCAAACGCCGCAAGATGAGCACGTAGACCGTGAGCCGCACGGGAGCTTGGACAACCGCGCTTATCGCGACGGTGACCGCGGCTTTGATGAGCATCCGTCAGTCCTCCACTGGCCTGACGTGGAGTCAGGCGCTGGCTCTGAAGCAGGCCCCGCAGCTATCGAGCTTGAGAGCCAGTTCAACTAGGTCGTAGCGATGAGCCATTTGGTCCCTCTTCCCTGAAAGAGCTATGGATCTCGGCGGCCCCCGAGGTTCTGGGGAGTCTGCCCGCGCTTGAAGCAAGCGGCAATAGGCTGGCCCGGCCTTTCTGTGTTCACGTGTGAACGGACGGCCAGGGCGAGCTGAGCTACTCGACTGCGCTTGCGATCGGCAGGGCGCTCGTCTATCAGCTCGAGTCGATCACTAGCTGCTCACTCCGCCGCGGTAGCGGGATTGCGTGACGCGGACTGGTGGATTGCGTCTCTGATTGCTGCGGCGGTAACGGTGGCAGCGGCGGTTCCGACCAGCGTCAGTGTCCACGAGGTAGCCGGCCCAGGCACAGGGGCCGGTCCGGTTCCGGACGCTAGGCAGAAAGTGACGTCGCCGTCATTGGGGGTGAAGGCCGGGTCGACTGCCCTCGCGATCCCTGCGCTGGCAACCCGCGCGACAATCCCGCAGCCGCGCTTGTCGAGCGTGGCGTCGGTGCACACGCACGCGAGGGTCGTGCTCTGGCCAGGACGCGCGGCCCACTGCGGAAGCTCGCGCATCTGCCGGATGAGATCGGCGCTGCGGAGCAGCTCGCCGCGCTCCCCGTGGGGGCCACCGAGCACTGTTCCATCTTCCGCGAGAACGTCCCCTGAGGCGTTGGCAACAGCGATCGCAGCGACGGTCACGTCGCCGGCGAGCTTCACGGCCGCGTAGCCCACGCCACCTCGGGTGGCGCGCTCGCGGCCCAGCATCTTCCCGACCGCGGCGCCGGCGCCTGCGCCCACCCCTCCGCGCTCGGGAACGCCAGGGCGGGCCGCTTCACACGCCGCGTAGCCGTCATCGGGTCCCGGTCGCTCGCCGCCCTCACCGGCGCTGAGGTCGAACACGACCGCCGTCGGGACCAGCGGAACGACGCCGATCGGGGTGGGTCGCCCGAGTCCGCGATGCTCGAGCCACCGGACCACACCATCAGCCGCCGCCAGGCCGAAGGCGCTCCCTCCGGTCATCAGCACAGCCGTCGGGCCCTCCGCGTTAGCGAGCGGGGACAGCGGTTCGAGCTCGCGCGTGCCGGGCCCACCGCCCCGCACATCCACCCCGCCGCGCGTCTCCGGAGGGCAGATCACGACCGTGCAGCCGGTCTCGGCCTGCGCCCGGGTCGCGTGCCCGACGAGAAACCCTTCGGGCAGCGAAAGCTCAGCTTCGGACCTCATCAGACGAGGATCGCACGTCGGGATCGGCCCTCACCCATTCGGTTCGCGTCGCTGAGGGTCTCGAAACACACGTGGAGGAGCGGGTCGAGCACGGGCGGATTGTGATCTTCTGCCCACCGGAAGGATTACGGCTTCCCCGTGGGGGGACAAGGGCGCGAGGAGAACACCTCGGCGCGAAAGAGGCGCTCCTCGCCGATGATCCGGACGTCGTGGCAGGCGCTACTCCGCAACCCGCCGCGTGCAGACCGCGAGCTCGTCCTGCGCGGCGTCCGCGCGGTCCTGAGCCGCCAGATAGACCGCGTACCTCTCACGGGATGGTCGGCGTCGCCAATCCTCGTAGGCGACGCTCGCCTCCGCCTGAGCCTCGCGACGAATGAAGCTGAGCTCCTCGAGCAGCGCACACTCGTGAGCGGACGGGTGACTGATGGCCAATTCACCGACGTCGCCGGGAACGCTCGGCAGCGCGCGGTTGGCGTGGTGTGGGCTCATGCTCTCTCCTTGAATCACGAACCGATGCCCCTTACGGCTAGAACGCTCAAGCCTCATCAAAGTTGCGTCAATTGCGCAAAAAAGCGACGACAATCGGGAATGCTTCCGCGAGTTCTCGCCCCACCCGCGCCCGCAAGCTAGGTGATCGGCGCTTCCGGCCCCGATCCGCCACGTCTGCTCGGCGATCAGCGCGTCTCGGTCAGCGAGCAACACCGCCCGCCGGTCGGTTCACCGTCCCTGGTTCGCAACCGCTTCCGCCGCCTCGGCGGCGGCCTCCGGGTCCAGGTAGCGCCCGCCCGTCGTCACCGGGCGGAAGTCGTCGTCAAGCTCATAGACGAGCGGAACACCGGTCGGGATGTTCAGAGCCGCGATCGCTGCGTCGCTGATGCCGTCGAGGTGCTTGACGAGGGCGCGTAACGAGTTGCCGTGCGCGGCAACGAGGACGGTGTTGCCCGCCGAAAGGTCACCGACGATCACGTCGTACCAGTACGGCAGCATTCGCCCGACCACGTCCTTGAGGCACTCCGACCTGGGCAGCAGCTCGGGGGGCAGCCCGGCGTACCGCGGGTCGTTCGACTGGGAGAGCGGGTCGTCGTCGGCGATCGGCGGCGGCGGCACGTCATAGGAGCGCCTCCAGAGCATGAACTGCTCGTCGCCGAACTCGTTCCTGGTCTGCGCTTTGTCCTTGCCTTGCAGGGCTCCGTAGTGACGTTCGTTCAGGCGCCATGACCTGCGCACGGGTAGCCAGAGCAGGTCCGCCACCTCCAACGTGATGTTGGCGGTCTCGATCGCGCGCCTCAGAACAGACGTGTGCACCACATCAGGGTCAAGCCCTTCCGCGGCGAGCAGCCGGCCCCCGTTGGCCGCCTCTTCCGCGCCCTTATCTGACAACCCGACGTCCACCCACCCGGTGAACAGCCCCTTCGAGTTCCACTCGCTCTCGCCATGCCGCAGCAGAATGAGGGTTCTCATACCACCAAGCCTATCGCGAGGGCGCTGAACCTTCCTTGGCGGAGCGAACGCGAGAACACGACGCGCGCGAACCCGTCTCGTTGGTCATCTCGCGTCACCGGGAGCTGCTGATCGATGACTTTCTTCCCGGCGGCGGTCTGGCAGTCAAGTGGTGGCCAGAGAACGGAGGGAAAACGGAATGATCCAATGTGGGTCGACGACCACACGATCGAGGAGCAAGGACGCGGATCTTGGTCGGCGGCGCGATGAATTACCGCAAGTTCAAGAAGATGGTGGCGCTCGCGGAGCTGCTCTCCGAGCACTGCACGGTGATCAACTACGACCGGCGTGGGCGAGGGGACAGCGGCGAGGCTGGACCGTTCGCAGTCGAGCGCGAGATCGAGGACATCGCGGCGTTGATCGAAGCGGCAGGCGGGCGCGCTTCGCTCTGGGGCTGGTCCTCGGGTGGCGCGCTGGCACTCCGCGCGGCTGGCGCCGGCATTGGGGTCCGACGGCTCTCGGTCTACGAGGCGCCGTTCATGGTCGATCGCGACGGGAAGCTGCCGGCGGTGGACTACTCCCAGCGGCTTGACGAGCTGGTCGCCGCGGGCGACCGCGGTGGCGCGGCCAAGCACTTCATGCGAAACGCGATCCGCATTCCGGCCCCGTTCGTCGCGCTAATGCCCCTGATGCCGATGTGGAAGGAACTGAAGGCCAACGCCCTCACGCTCCCCTACGACTGGGCGGCGCTCGGTGGGCACAACATGCAGGGAGAGCCGTTGCTGACCGCGGAATGGGCATCCATAACGGTCCCCGCGTTGGTCGTCCACGGCTCCAACAGCCCAATCAACCTAAAGCACGCATCGCGCGCCCTCGCCGAGGTGCTTCCGAACGCCGAGCTACGCGAACTCGACGGGACCCACAACTTCAAGCTCAAGGTCCTGGCGCCGGTGCTCGATGAGTTCTTTGCCGGCAGCGAGTCGACCCTCGCGCGGCCTACCGAGCACGCCTGGGCCGCCTGACACCGGCGGGCCTCTGCCGGCGTCGGCATAGGACGCGCTCCGAATCAGCCAATCGGCAAGCACGTTCGCAAGCAGGCGTGAGTGTCTCGCCCTAGCACCGCGAAGGTCAACTCGTCGACCGCGAGCACCTCGCCGAAGCACTTGCTGAGTCCGTGAACCTCGATCAGCGCCTGGGAGGGCTCGTCCTGATCGATCGCTGGGCGCTCGAGTTGGGCCTGAGTGTTTGCCTTGGTGTTCATGGTCGGTATGCACGGAGACATCCGCCCTGGTCGGTTCGCCCGTTCTGCGTCGGCTGGTCGCCGGCGCGCGGTCCGGTGCCCGATCGCCACTCAGGCTCAACACGGTCGGCGACGCGGTCGACCTGCGCTGCCACCGCTGCCGAGTGGTCGACGCGCGTGCCGAGCCCTTGAAGAAGACGGGTCGTGACGGCGGCGGCCTCAGAGTCTCCTGGCGGCGCACGGCGAAGACTGCGGTTCGCGACGCCATGCAGTGTCGGCTGGCGAGCGACATCTCGATTCGGACCGTAGCAGCGCGCCGTGATCGGTCACATCCGCGGTGCCGCATTCGGGCGGCGCCCGATCGCGCCGGGCATGTGACGGGCGGCAGGCGTGTGTTGTGGTTTGCGCTCGATCCAGAAGCGGGGACAGGTCGCTCAGACGTAGCTCGTGGTCGGCTGTGAGAGCGTCCGATCGGTCGTTCCCGCCCTCCGAACCGTCACGACAATGCTGCGTCTCGTCCGCAGCGAGAGCGTCCGCCGTCCGGCTTGTCGGCTCGCCAGCTCTCGCGTCTGGGCCGAGCGACATTGGAGCGATCTCTTCCGCTCGGCTTTGGGGAAACGCCGGTGTCCGGCCCCAAACACGTCGAATTCGTGGAGCGTTAGGCGGCTTGTAGGTGGGATTCGAAGATGTCGGTGGCGAGTTCTCGGCGGCTGCGTACCCCGACCTTCTCGAAGATTGATTTGAGGTGGTCTTGGACGGTGTATGGGGAGATGAAGAGCTTGGAGGCGATCTCGCTGGTGTTGAGGCCGCGCAGGACGAGCAGCGCGATCTGTGTTTCGCGTTCGCTGAGCTGGTGGGCGCGCGCGATCAGCGGCGCGACCTGGTCGGGGTTCGCGCGCTCGAGCACGATTGCGGTACGGGGCTTGCGATCGGCGCGGGTGAGGTGGGTGAGGTGGGTGGCGCGCACGTGCAGCCAGTTTCCGGTTGGTAGTCGCACCCGTGCGCTAGGGATGATCTCGTTGTGGCTGCGGTCGGCGCGGGCGCGGGCGGCACCTACGACGGCGGCGATCGCCGGGGACGGGATCTTGAGATCGGCAAATCCCCATTCGGCGAGCCAGTGCTCAGCCTCGGGACTGATCGAGTCGACCTCGTTGTCTTGGTCGAGCACGATCACGCCGGGCATGACCGGGGTTGCCGTACCGGCGGCGTGGTTTGGGTCGGCGAGGATCCAGCGGCGGAACGCATTCGCGAGGTGAGGGACGAGCGCGTCGATTAGCGCCACCTCACTCGAGGTGAAATCCGGTTGGCGCCGCTCGATATGCAGCAACCCCCAGTGCGTGCCGTCGACCACGAGCGCGGCGCGGAGCTGGTGCTCGAGCCCGTTCGGCGCAAGGACCCGCTGGTAGACCGGGCTGTGTTCGCTTTGCTCGTCGACGACCTCCGACAGCCGCGCGATGTAGCGCCCCGACCGGGCCCGCGGGCGAATATCGCGCGGTACAACTCCCCGGGCGACCAACTCGTTGACCTCCCAGATCAGCGAGGTGGTGCAGGGGATCGTGGTGCCGGTGGCGCGAGTCGGCAGCAGCGACGCCGGGTCGACGGCTCCCCAGCAGAACGCGTCGAACGGGACGACGCGCGCGAGCGCTTCGAGCAGCTTGTCGGGAAGCGTCGCGAGGTCCATCGGAGCGTTGGCCAAGCGCTCGAACCGGCGGGCATGCGCGGCGTGCTCCTGGGTCATACAGCGAAATGTACGCCCCGACTGCGAGGCGCGAAATCCCACGATCGCTGGGATTGGCAGGGGCCACATCGCGACCTACTCTCGCTCATCGTCCGGAACTGGAGGTGATCGTGGAGCCGCTCTCGCTCCTGGATCATCGAGCGGAAGCGCGCGACGCCGGTCTACCTTGCCCATGAGAGGACAGCTACCCAAGTAGAGGGCCTTCAGGTGCGTGATCCACCCCGCATCGACGGCACACCACCGTCACCCCCACACCACCACCCCAATGACAAGCCACCACGAGCAACAGGAGACAAACATGACAACGGCCGAGATCGACACCGCGCTGGTAGGCGCGTGGCATGCACACCTGACCTTCACCGAGGGGCCGCGCCAAGGCGAGCATGAACGGCTCCGCTGGACTTTCCTCCCTGACGGGCTGATCGTGGGCACTGACGCGGAGAACGGTCAGCTCCCCCCGCGGTCGGGGAATGGACTGCGGAAGGCGATCGCTTCTCCTACTGGCTCAATGCCGTGCGGAACGACCCCGCTGGGCGTCCGACGACCGTCGTCCACGGCCACGGCCAGGGGACTCTCGCAGCCGACGGGCAGACGCTCACAGTGAGCGGCGGAAGCGAGGTCTACGGTGGGAGCGGAGAGCTGCTCGCAACGAATCGCGCAGACGCCCACGCTACCCGAATCGAGGCAGCATGAGCTCTACCCGCGAACCGGACTGGATCGCGACGTTCCGGACATCGCTGCGCTCAAGCAAGGCCCGCGCGTCATGTGGGCCGCGGGCGACTACCCGACGCTGGCGCGCACCGCATGCCGAGCCGGGGGTCGCCAGCGCCAGGTGGGCCGGCGCCGCTCCGGCGTGAGGCCGGGAGAAGATCGGAATCACCGTCCGCAGCGTGGTGACGGCGGCGATCTGCGACTGGCTCGCGGATCGACCGCGCTCGCTGGACTTCGCAGCTGTGGGGACCGGGCGACGCATGCCGGAGTTTTCGCGCACTGGCGCGCTCGTCAGGAGTCCCAGATCGGCCCGAACGCCGGCACGCCGAGTTTCTCCAAGCCGTGCACCACGCTCCAGGTTCCCGCCTTGTTGCTGACCACCATGGCCGCCTCGGCCGCGAAGTCACGACACACGTCGTGGGCCAGCCGTAGCAGGTCAGGCTTGCCGCGCTCGGTGGTGTCCCATATGAACGCATCGGGATGTGCGGCCAGCACTTCATCGACGAGCGCGTCGCCGTAGGTCGCGCGCGGGGTGCGGGCGGACCAGACCAGCCTAGCCGGCACGCGCGGCGTCAGGATCGGCCCGAGCACCGGGCCGATGCCGCTGCCGGTCACGACGTAGACGACACGGCGATACATGACTTCGATCGCCGCCATCGGTGCTCTGTGGGGACGCCGCGAACCCAGAGATGCGACGGCGGGTCGTCGATGAAGCGCGAGGTCCAATCGCCTGCCCGAGAGATCAACAGCCGGTACCCGACTGCGTCGTTACCGTGGACCGTGATCGACTCATTGGCGATGAGGTGCAAACCCGGTGGAACAGGACCAGCAAACCGTTCGACGATCGCGCTCCGGCCTTCGTGGCGGCCAAGCAGATCGGCAAGGCGTCCGATCCCTTCCCAGACGGCGTCATCCGTGAAATAGTCGGCGACGGAACCGTGCGTGACATCGCGAGCGTCGAGGTACGCGGCCATCAGTCGGCGGATTTCATCCTTCGCCTCGAGAACGTAAACGCGTTCGGCCAAATCGTCAGGCTCAGTCATAGTTGGCACCTCGGCGGTCAAACGACGGACAAATGCAGCTTTCCAAGCTGGGCTCGACCTGATCGGTCGCGGTGAGCACCGGTGGGACGGCAAGCAGGCAGGCCGCGCGGGCGCTGGGGACCGGGGAGGGCACGATCATGAGCCGCCTGCCGCCCTATCGCGCGCGGGAGCGGATCGCCAGCCAGGCCGAGCCTCCAAAGCTGATGAGATGGCGCGGCGCGATCTTCGGCCGGCCCGGCGCACGTTCTCGGCCGCCGGGTCGGGGAGAATCGGAATAAGACGGCTCAGAATGCGTCATTTGATATCCGAATAGGAATGGCATGAGCGATTCCAGCCCTCGATTTGACCCGTCCAAGCGCGCGACAGCGGGTCGCAGCCTGCGCACGAGGAGCTCACGGTAGAGCGGCGCGAGCTGAAGACGCTGCTGGCGCTGGCGCGAGGATCGCCCGCTTGAGCGCGAACAGCTGGCCGTCGCCGAGCACCTCCAGCGAGACCCTCGGCGCTCGTCGCGCGCTTGCGCGCCAGCAGCGCGTCGCGGGTGCGCTGCGCGGCGGCGGCCCTGCCATGCCGCCGGCGCTGGCGGCCCGGCTACGCGCGCAGACCGCGCGCCTGGCTGATCCTCGACCGCGCACGCTCGCTGCTCCCGGCTGGCCCCTCAAGCTGATCGGGGCTACAGCCGCGATGATCGCCACGATCTCATCGGTCGCCACGGCGATCATCGGATCGTCGAGCGGTGGCCGCTCGGCCCGCCCGACGGCCGCCCAGGTAGCCGCCGCGTGGACGCTGCCCGCGAGCAGCAGGCGGGTCGCGGCCGATCCCGCGCATCCGACACAGCTGGACCTCAGCTATCGCGGGATCGTCTACCCGAACTTCCACGACCGCGAGGGCTGGCACCCGGTCGCCGCGCGCTATGACCGCATCGGAGGGTTTCGGCGACAGCGACGGTCTTCTATCAGACCGGTCGCCGGCGCGCCGCCTACACGGTGGTTCCCGCCACCGCCCTGGCCGTGCCCGCCGAGCGAGCCGCGTGCGCGTCGCGGGCCTGTCGCTGCGCGAGTTTCGCAGCGGCGACCGGTGGATCGTCACCTTCCAGAGAGGCGGCAACACGTGCGTGCTTACCGCCGCCGCCCCGCGCGAGCGCCTCTGGCTGCTCGCGCTCGCCACCTGGCACGGCGGTCCCGCGGTCACGTAGGTAGAGAACAGCCTACTGGCCTAGCGTCTGTTGTCGGTGCAGAGCGATCGTCACAAGGGCCTGTGGGCAGCTCGTGGTCTTAGCGCGTGAGGGATCCGCCCCGGCGGGCCTTCCCGAGCCCACCTGGCTGACAATCCGGGATATCGGAGTGGAATTAGATTAGCCCCCGGCTGAGGTGACGTCCGGAATGGAATAAGGACGGGTTCTCTACGTCATCGTTGTCGACGACTCAATGACTCACGGGGCATACATGTGTACCACCAGCGACTACGTCCTTGATAACGAGAGCGGGCGAACCGGGCAGCGGTTGAGGAGCGAGCAGATCGTGGCTCCCAGCGCCGTCATCCGGCGGCGCTGGAGCGTGCGGTCGGTTCGCCTACCGCACGGTGCGCGGATGATCGTGCGGCCGATCTGCGACCAGGATGCGCCGGTGGTCGCACTCGCGTGTACGCAGCTGGGTGAGCAATCACGCTAGCGGCGATTCGTGTCGGTCGGCCAGCAACTCCCCCAAGCCGAGCTGCGCTGCCTGGCCCCGTTCGATCACCGCGATCACGCGGCACTCTTGCGGTCAACCGAGGCCCAGGGGGATCGCCGGCGGCGCGCGTTGTCTGCGAATCTCCGGCCCTCCGCGCACAACGCTGGGCTCGAGGTTGGTACGCGAAACGGGCCATTGTCGCTCGCGCAGGGTCGCGGTCCGCTCGGGCCGCGCGGCGGTGCCGCGCGGCTGGCGCTGTCGGTGTCGTTGGCGGCAATCTGCGTGCACAAAAGGCGGCACGTGCCGGTCCGCACGTGGTGATTGTGATCTGCGGATGGAATAACGATGGCGTGGATGCGTCTTCGCCGCCCCGCTCATACCGCGCCGGATCGCAACCTTGCGGACGCTTTTGGCCGCCAACGTCGGACTGGCGTTCACCGCCGCCTCGATCTACGGGATGGCGTTCATCATCTCCCTTTATGGCCAGCAGGTACTCGGCTACTCGGCGCTGAAGTTCGGCCTCGCAGGGGTGATCCTGCCGGTCGGCGCGGCGGTCGGGGCGGGGCTGGGCCAGGCGCTAGTGACTCGCCGCGGCCCGCGCGTTGTCTCGGCCGCCGGGATCGCGGGGCTGGCGGTCGGGTTCGTGGTGCTCGCCCGGCTTCCCGTGCACGCCAGCTACGCGAGCGACCTGCTCCCCGGACTGGTGCTATTCGGTGTCCCGCTCGGCCTGGCGGCCACCGCGTACTCGATCGCGACCCTGATCGGCGTCTCAAGCCGCGATGCGGGACTGGCCTCGGGGCTGAACAACACCTTCGAGCAGGTCGGCGGAGCGCTCGGCACCGCGGTCATGGCGACGATCGCCACCTCGCGCACCAGCGACCTCCTCCACGGCGGCGCCGGCCATCCGTTCGCTCTCGACCGGGGATTCCAGCTCGCGTTCGCGGCCGCGATCGCGTTCCCGATCCTCGGCCTGCTCGTCTCGCTGTTCCTGCTTAGGCGATCTCGCCCGGCGGTCGCGACCGAACCGCTCCAGCCGGCAACCGCTACGGCGACCGGCGCCGACTGACCGTCGTGCTCGTTCGCGGTCACATCCTTCGCTCGTGTGACCTCATAGCAGTGACGAACACCGCCAACGCCAAGCGGCTCCCAACTGAGCTCACACCGTGCGATTGCCGCGCCCTGTCGCTGATGCAACCCGCGAGGGTTCCGAGCGCTGGATCGCCGCCAGCGATGAGTTCGGGCTCCGGCGAGTGTCTTACCCCAGCAATCCAACCGCGCGACGAACCGCAATGACCAGCACCTCTCGGTCCTCAACGCCGCCGCCAGACTCGGCGCGCAGCCGCGGCCATCGGCGCGAGCTGCCGTCGATGAGGCCCGCGCGCAACGACCGGCGCGACGGTTGATCTGAGCGACCGCAAATCGCCAGCGCCCGGATCGCCCGTCGCCTGGCGGTGGGGCTCTGACGACCTCGACCTCACATAAGGCGACAAAGTGCTCGTCCCGGGGCGGATGCCAGAAGGCACTCACAGTCGGGCCATGGGCGACGACATGGATCGTTTCGCTCCCAACCTCGATCCTTATCTTCGGATGCGCCTTAAGGTTGTGCTACCAGTCGGGGTTGTTTGGCGCTCCGCCGTTGGCGGCCCGATCAGGTAGCGCTCGTTGTCGGGCAGGGTATGCGCCTCGGTTGGAGCGCGGGGGCGGGGGCCGCCGATTTACCGGGTCCTTGCCGTACCGCCGATTTCCCCCTACACTGCCTCGGTCAGCCAATAGTCGTAGCCGCCCAAACCTGCGGCGCCGCGCCACATACGCGGCTGCCGAGGGCGGGGTCCGTGAGAGCTGACGGTCCTTCACAGGGCATTGATGCCGTGTGCTATCTTTGCTGGTCGCGCTTGCTCGTGGGCTGCGGCAGGGCTCCGAGTCGAGCGCTCCACTTCGCCTCCCTCTCGACCGCCCGAGGAGTCGCCGTCTTGGCAACCGCTCACGCCCCCCGGACGCGCCGAGTTTCGCGCGTCTGAACAAGGTCCTTGAAGTCCCCAACCTCATCGATATCCAGCGCAAGTCCTTCGCGTGGCTGACCGACCCTGAGAACGGCGGCCTGCGCGAGACGATCGACGACATCTCGCCGATCGAGGACTACACCGGCAACCTCGCCGTCCAGTTCGGCGAATTCACCTTTGACGAGCCCGTCGCCAGCCTCGAGCAGTGCCGCGAGAAGGATCTGACCTACGCGCGCCCGCTGACCGTCACGGTCGCGTTCATCAACCGCGAGACCGGCGAGATCCGCGAGCAGTCGGTGTTCATGGGCGACTTCCCGTGGATGACCGACCGCGGCACGTTCATCATCAACGGCACCGAGCGCGTCGTCGTCACGCAGCTGGTGCGCTCGCCCGGGCGCCTACGTGATGGAGCCCAAGGACCGCGAGAAGCAGGTCTTCATCGCGAACCTGATGCCGGCTCGCGGCTCGTGGCTCGAGCTCGAGATCGACAAGAAGGGCCGCGTCTACGTCCGCATCGACCGCAAGCGCAAGCTGCCGGTCAGCGTGCTGCTGCGCGCGATGGGCTACGCGTCGGACGAGGAGATCCTGAACCTGTTCGACAACTCGCTCTACATCCGCTGACGCTCGACGCCGATCCGGAGATGACCCGCACCGAGGAGGGCGCGCTGATCGAGCTGTTCAAGAAGCAGCGCCCGGGCGAGCCGCCGTCGATCGACGCCGCGCGCGTCGCTGCTGAACCAGCTGTTCTTCGACCCCAAGCGCTACGACCTGACGCGCGTCGGGCGCTACAAGCTGAACTCGCGGCTCGGTCTCGACATCGACCTCGAGACCCGCACGCTGACCCACGACGACATCATCGCCCTGGTCAAGGAGCTGGTCTCGCTGCCGCAGGCGTGCTCGGCATGCCCGAGGAGCCCGACGAGGAGATCAAGGACTACGCCGCCGAGGCGCCGTCGATGCCGCGCGAGCCGATCCAGGATCACCTCGACGAGTACGAGCACTTCGGCAACCGTCGGCTGCGGACCGTCGGCGAGCTGATCCAGGAGGCGTTCCGGATCGGCCTGTACCGGATGGAGCGGGTCGTGCGCGAGCGCCTCACCACCGAGGACGCCGACACGATCACGCCCGCAGACGATCGTCAACATCCGCCCGGTCGTGGCGGCGCTGAAGGAGTTCTTCGGCTCGAGCCAGCTGTCGCAGTTCATGGACCAGACGAACTCGCCTGGCCGGGCTGACGCATCGCCGGCGGCTGAGTGCGCTGGGCGCCGGCGGCCTGACCCGCGAGCGCGCGCCGATCGAGGTGCGCGACGTGCACCCCACCCACTACGGGCGGATGTGCCCGATCGAGACCCCGGAGGGCCCGAACATCGGCCTGATCGGCTCGCTCTCCTCCTACGCGGAGATCTCCGAGCACGGGTTCGTCACGACGCCCTACCGGGTCGTCAAGGACGGCAAGGTGACCGACGAGGTCCTCCACCTCGACGCCACCCAGGAGGAGGAGCAGCTGATCGCCCAGGCGAACACGCCGGTCGATGACACCGGCAACCTCGTCGGCGAGGAGATCCTGTGCCGCACGCAGGCGGGCCAGTACGTGACGGCGACGCCGGAGGAGGTCGACCTGATCGACGTCTCGCCGGAGCAGATCTGGTCGGTCACGACGGCGATGATCCCGTTCCTCGAGCACGACGACGCGAACCGCGCGCTGATGGGCTCGAACATGCAGCGCCAGGCGGTGCCGCTGCTCGTCACCGACGCGCCGCTGGTCGGCACCGGGATGGAGCGCCGCGCGGCGATCGACACCGGCGACGTCGTGATCGCGCGAGCGCCGAGGGCACCGTCTCCTACGTCGACGCCGAGCAGATCGTCGTCGACCGCAGCGAAGGCGGCCAGGACGAGTACGAGCTCCAGAAGTTCATGCGCTCCAACCAGGGCACGCTGATCCACCAGAAGCCGATCGTCGCCGTCGGTCGACCGCGGTCGAGGCGGGCGACGTGCTCGCCGACGGCTCGGCCACCGACAGGGCGAGATGGCGCTCGGCAAGAACCTGCTGGTCGCGTTCATGTCCTGGGAGGGCTACAACTTCGAGGACGCGATCATCCTGTCCAAGCGGCTCGTGCAGGACGACGAGCTCACCTCGATCCACATCGAGGAGTACGAGATCGACGCCCGCACGACGAAGCTCGGCGACGAGGAGATCACCCGCGACATCCCGAACCGCTCGGAGGAGTCGCTGCGCAACCTCGACGACCGCGGCATCGTCCGCATCGGCGCCGAGGTCGCGTCCGGCGACCTGCTCGTCGGCAAGGTCACGCCGAAGGGCGAGACCGAGCTGACGGCCGAGGAGAAGCTGATCCGCGCGATCTTCAAGGAGAAGGCGCGCGAGGTCCGCGACACCTCGCTGAAGGTGCCGCACGGCGAGGGCGGCGTCGTCATCGACGTCAAGACCTTCAGCCGCGACGAGGGCGACGACCTGCCGCCGGGCGTCAACGACCTGGTGCGCGTGTTCGTGGCCAAGAAGCGCAAGATCGCCGAGGGCGACAAGCTCGCCGGGCGCCACGGCAACAAGGGCGTGATCTCGAAGATCGTCGACGTCAGGACATGCCGTTCCTCGAGGACGGCACGCCGGTCGACGTGATCCTCAACCCGCTCGGCGTGCCGAGCCGGATGAACCTCGGCCAGATCCTCGAGACCCATCTCGGCTGGGTCGCCGCCCAGGGCTGGTACGACGACGGCTCCGAGGCCCACAAGCACGC
This sequence comes from uncultured Solirubrobacterales bacterium, assembly GCA_963837385.1. GTDB lineage: Bacteria > Actinomycetota > Thermoleophilia > Solirubrobacterales > Solirubrobacteraceae > Palsa-465. Next base: position 25,288 of record CAWIMZ010000013.1, on the reverse strand, counting down.
CACCAACGGCGGCCGCGCAGGACGGCCGGCGGGCAAGGTCTACGTGGCGACGCCGGTGTTCGACGGCGCGACCGTCGCCGACGTCGATGAGGCGCTCGTGCGCTGGCAGGACGAGCACGACGGCCGCATCAGGATGGACGTCGACAAGACGCGGCGCGACGGGCGAGCAGGCCTCGGGCAAGGTGACGCTGTTCAACGGCCGCACCGGCGAGCCGTTCGAGCAGCAGGTGACGGTCGGCTACATGTACATCCTGAAGCTCCTGCACCTCGTCGACGACAAGATCCACGCCCGCTCGACCGGCCCGTACTCGCTCGTCACCCAGCAGCCGCTGGGCGGCAAGGCGCAGTTCGGCGGCCAGCGCTTCGGCGAGATGGAGGTGTGGGCGCTCGAGGCCTACGGCGCCGCGTACACGCTCCAGGAGATGCTCACGATCAAGTCCGACGACACCGTCGGCCGCGTCAAGGCATACGAGGCGATCGTCAAGGGCGAGAACATCGCCGAGCCCTCGATCCCCGAGTCGTTCAAGGTCCTGCTCAAGGAGATGCAGTCGCTGGCGCTCGACGTCAACGTCGTCTCCGAGGAGGGCGAGCGCGCCGAGATGCGCGAGGAGGACGACGACCTCCTGCGGGCGGCCGAGGAGCTGGGCATCGATCTCTCCGGCGTCCGCGCCACCGACGGCGCGGCGGCCGACGAGTCGACCGAGCACGAAGGGCGAGACGGTCGAGGCCTCCGAGGAGGAGGCCGAGGCCGAGGACCCGGACCTGGAGCCCGGCGAGGAGCTGGAGGACGAGGACTTCAGCTCCGACGACGACCCATGCTCGACGCCGACATCCCGGCCGGCGACGCCGAGGGTGTTCTCGAAGAGGACGAGGCCTAGCCCCGCCCCAAGGTTTCAACTTCTCTAGAGAAATCGCTTTGATCGACATCAACAATTTCGACGCCATCGAGATCGGCCTCGCCTCCTCCAAGCAGATCCGCTCCTGGAGCTTCGGAGAGGTGACGAAGCCGGAGACCATCAACTACCGGACGTGGACACTCAAGCCGGAGAAGGACGGCCTGTTCTGCGCGCCGTGAGACGTACCGTACCGCCGTCGCCGGAGTAGAAGCCCGGATAGGGCGCATGTTGTCGGTGGGGGTGGGTGAGGACCCGCGCGAGTCGTTGTCGGAGCTGCCGCTTTCGCTCGGCGAGGGGCGGCTGCGACCCTCGAGAGGAGGAGCCTTCCACAGATCATGATTCGCGAGCGCGCCGGCGAAGAAGACGAGCGTCGGCCCTCGGCCGCACGATCGCCAAGCCAGGGGCCCGAGCCGAGTTTCGAGTCGTTCGGATAACTGCTTGTAATCCATCGGATTCCCTTTCTTGCTTGTCAGAGTGCCTTGACCTCCGAGGTCGGCCCGCTGCCAACAAGGATGTCAGCGCAGCGCTGGCTACGAGCGCGGCGATCGAGATCGCTAACGCGCGGTGAAGGCCGGCGAAGAACTGGTTGTGCGCGGCGATCAGCGAGCCGAACAGCGCTACGCCGAGCATGCTGCCAGTCTGGCGCATGGTCGTCAGCGTGCTAGACGCAACGCCGGAGCGAGACCGCTCGACGCTGCCGAGTAGCGCCCCGGTCATTGGCGGCACGAGCAGGCCGAGGCCGGCGCCGAGCAGCAACTGCTGGGCGACCATCGCGGCGTAGGGGGTGGAGGGGCCGGTCCACAGCAACCCGGCGCAGCCCGCGAGCATCGCGAGCACTCCGGCGAGGATCGTGCGCGCGGGCCCGATCCTCGCGCTGAGCCGTCCGGCGAGCAGGTTCGCGCCCATGATCGCGGCGGTCATCGGCAGAAAGGCCAGACCCGTCTGGAGCGCGGAGAATCGGTGCTCGCCCTGGAACAGCAGGCTGAAGAGGAAGATCAGCCCGTAAAAGCACACGTTCACGAGCAGACCGATCAGCGTCGGCGACAGGAACGCGCGGCGGCGAAACAGCGACAGCGGCAGCATCGGCTTCTCCGATCGCGCCTCGGTCAGCAGAAACGCGACCGTCGCGAGCACCGATACTCCGAAGCCCGCAAGGACGCGGTCGTCGCCGAACCCGAGCGGGCCGGACTCGATCAGGGCGGCGGTAAACGCGCTCAGCGCGAGCACGGCCGCGACCTGCCCGCCGATGTCGAGCGCGCGCTCGGTCGATCTCGGCGTCTCGTTCGCGTACGTGCGCGTCAGCCACAGTGCGAACAGACCGATCGGCAGATTGATGAAGAAGATGCTCCGCCAGCCGAGCGTCGCGATCAGCACGCCGCCGACGATCGGGCCGCCGGATAGCGCTGCGCTCGCGCCCGCGGCCCACAGACCCACGGCCCGGACGTGCTCCGCTCGACCATGGAAGGTGTGATTGAGCAGCGCCAGCGAGCAGGAACCGAGCAGCGCCGCCCCTACACCTTGCCCGGCGCGTGCTGCGATCAGAAATGTGACGCTTGGCGCCAGCCCGCAGGCCGTCGAGGCCGAGACGAAGATCACGAACCCGGCGCCGAACACGCGCCTGGCTCCGAACCGGTCCCCGAGTGCTCCCGCGCTCAGAATCAGCGCCGCGAACATCAGCGTGTAGGCGCTGATCACCCACTGCAGCTCAGAGACCCCACCGCCGAACGAGGCGCCGATCTCCTTGACGGCGACGTTGACCACGGTCACGTCAAGCTGGATCACGCCGAAGCCAAGGCTCGCGGCGATCAGCGTCCCGGCCTTCGATCGGTCAATCCGCCGCTGGGCAGTTCTCGGGGTGAGGAGCATGCGTTCACGATAGGGTCAGGACGTCTCAACCTCCGTTGAACTGTGACGGCGCTAGGATCGGTTCATGCTTGCCGACGCAGACCTCGCACTGATCGGCCGGATGCTCAGCGACCAACATCGCGCGAGCTTCCTGTTGGCACTGCTGGGCGGCGAAGATCTGCCCGCGGGCGAGCTGGCCTCCCGCTCCGGAGCGTCCTCGTCGCTGGCCAGCACCCATCTCGCGAAACTGCTCGACGCAGGACTCGTCACGGCAACCAGACACGGGCGTCAGCGCTACTACCGCCTTGCGACTCCAGAGGTCGCGTGCGCGATCGAGGCGCTGCTCGCGATCGCCCCCGCGCGACCCGTGAACGGCCTGCGCGAATTCACCCGCGGCGATGCAATCCGCCGCGCCCGCACATGCTACGACCATCTCGCGGGGCGCCTCGGGGTCGCGCTCGTCGATGCCTTCGAGGAACGTTGTCTGATCTCCGCCAACCACAGCGGGTGGGAGCTGACATCGCGCGGGGAGCAGCAGCTGGGAGAGCTCGGGCTCGACATCCCGCTGCTCCAGCACCAGCGCCGGCCGTTTATGCGTCCCTGCCTCGACTGGACCGAGCGGCGCCCGCACCTCGCCGGCGCACTCGGAGCCGCATTCGCCACTCACTGCTTCGAGCTCGGGTGGATGCGGCGCGTGCCCGAATCCCGGGCAGTTCGCCTAACTCCCGCGGGCGAGGCGGAGTTGCGTGACAGGTTCGCGATCGCGCTCTGAGCTTCGCGCGTTGCGACGCTCAGCGACCGATCAAGCCCGGGCGGCGACGCCAGTACATCCAAGGCCGGCGTACGGGCACCTATAAGGCTCGCGCCGCCGCCTCATTCGCGGGCAGCAGCGAGCGCCACGTCAACCTCGGCTTGGACTTGCGTGACGGAAGCCGCGAACTTTGTCCGCCCGTGTCCCCGACACACGCCCGCGAGGGCTCCATCCCTCGCCACTGTGGAATCCGCGCGGACACATCTAAGGGACACGAGGGACACCGCTCCTTGGTCGGGTGAGCCGCGGATGCCGCACGGTGAGGTCTGATCGCGTCCGCCAGAATGCTCAAGCTAGTCTCTGTCCGTGGAGATTCAAGCGGCCCGGCGGCGGGGCGCGCTTTTGCATGTTCCGCCTATCGGCGTCCTCTGGCCGATCATGGCCGTGCTGGTCGCACTTTACGCTGCCCACCAGGGCCTTGGGCTGGGAGGCCGAGGCGTCGACGGCCTCTTCGATGACTGGATCAACGATGGGCTGCTGTGGTGCGCCGCGGTCGCCTGCCTCGTGGGAGCGCTGCGCGCAAGCCGGAGCCGCGCGGCGTGGCTGCTGGTCGCCCTCGCGCTCGCGAGCTGGGCTGTCGGCGACACCATCTGGAGCATTCGCTTCGGGGTCGCCGCCGCAGCACCGTCGACGAGCATTTCAGACGTTTTCTGGCTCGCCTGGTATCCGCTGATCGTCGCGGCGCTCGCGCTGCTGGTCCGGGACCGGGTCCCTGGCTTCGAGCTCCACCGCTGGATCGACGGCGTCGTGGTGATGCTGCTCCTTGCGACGCCCTGGGTGGCCCTGTTCCTGCAGCCGGTCGCGGAGCACTCGAGCGCCACGGGGCTGGCCGTTGTGCTCGACTTTGCATATCCGCTGGGCGACGCGGTCCTCGTCGGGGCGATCCTCGGCGTGTTTGCCCTGATGGCCTGGCGTCCGGGTCGGATGTGGCTGGCGCTCGGTGTCGCGCTAACGGTGATGGGGGTTGCCGACGCGATCTATTCGGTGCAGGCCCTGGGGCACTCTCATGATCGGGGCGTCTACGATGCGGCATGGGCGGGCGCCGCCATTCTGGTCGCCTACGCGGCCTGGCAACCGCACCCCGGTCGACTCGAGCGGCGAGAGGTGACCGGGTGGTCGGCGATCGCCCTCGCGATCACGGCCCAAGCCCTAGCCGTGTCGATCCAGACCTACGCCATCTTCGACGAGATCCCACGGAGCGAGCGCATCCTGACCGTGATCGTGCTGGTGATTGCCACGATCCAGATCGTGGTCAGTCGGCCTCGCCCGCGATCCGACTCCCGGGCGCAGCGGGACGCTCCAGGCTCGCCCGCATCGATGACCACCTCTGACCGGCGAGATACCTCGGAGGCGAACACCGCGGCGCCCAAAGCCAACTAACCAAGCGAGCCGTGCAATCTTCCCACCGACGGCACGGCCGCCGCTGGTGTCCGCCCAAGGAACCGGCAGCGACAATGGTCGACGTGGTCGAGCCAGGGACGAACCCCCGACTTGATTGGCGGGTGCTTAGCGACACGGTCCAGGCCGGGAACATTCGACGCGCGAGCGGCGGATCTCACCGGTCTCGTGTACACGCTCGATGAGCCGTTCCGGCTTGACCCCGCCGTCGCCGCCGACGCGGCGGCTGTGACCGAGGTCGTCCTGGCGCTCGAGTCGTCGTTGTACGGCCAGACGGCGTTCTCGCAGGCCGATCTGGAGGACGAATGGTTGGACCTCGACCTCGAGCAGAACGCGCGCGTCGTCCGCGACGGCGACCGCATCGTCGGCTACGGGGCGGTGCGCGAGCTAGGCGAGCTCGGGCGCGCCGAGGGGTACGTCCACCCCGACGCGCTCGGGCGCGGGATCGGGAAGCTGATCGCAACCGGGCTCGAGGAGGACGCGGCCCGCCGCAGCGCACGCAGGATCCATCTCGGTCAGCAAGCTGTGCCTCGGCGCGATGATGTTCGGCGAGTGGGGCACCAAGGACCACGACGAGAGCATCCGCATCATCCACCGCGCCCTTGACGCCGGGATCAACTTCATCGACACCGCCGACGTCTACTCGGCCGGCGAATCCAAGGAGATCGTCGGCAAAGCGCTCGCCGGCGGCAAGCGCTACAGCGTCGTGCTCGCGACCAAGGTCGGCTTCCCATGGGCGACGACCCGAGCCGCCGAGGCGCCTCGCGCCGGCTGGATCATCTCGCGGGGTCGACGACTCGCTGGCGCGCCTGAACACCGACTGGATCGACCTTTACCAGATCCATCGCCCGGATCCCCACCTGCGGGCGGTTCGGCCGCCACCAGGTGGCCGAGTTGCCGCCGATCAGCGTGATCGTGAGCGAGCATCGCACGCACCAGTTGCGCTGCAGGCACTGCCGCGCACGGACCAGCGCCCGGTTGCCGGAGCTCATTGGCGCGTCTGCGTTTGGGCCGAGGTTGCAGGCGGCGGTAGTGACGTTGACCGCGCGGCATCGGATCTCCCATCGATTTGCAGGTACTTCCGAAGGATGACGCGGAGATAGTCGAGGAGGCGCTTGCCGTATACCTCGGTATGAAGGCGCTCGATGAGGCCAGGCCGAGAGCAGCCTGTCCGAGGAAGAGGCGTCGCAGCTTGCCTACGACGAACTTCGGGCGCTGCGGCAGGAGCGCCGCGGCGCCGCGTGATCCGCGCGGTCGTCGACCCAGGCGTCCTCGTTTCGGCGTTCATCGGCCGCGACCGCGCTCGTGTCTGGGGATCGCGATCTCCTCGAGGCGAACATCGGGGATATCGAGATCCTGACGCCGCGCGCGTTCATCGACCGCCTTGACGTCGCGAGGGGTAAGAAGCGATCACCCGACTCGCTCGGCAACCGTGTCCGCGAGGCGACCACGGTACTGTGCGATCGCCAAGCGCATGTCCGCGGTCGCCCATCGAGTCCTCCGTTTGGGCGCGGGAGCGCGTCTCTCCAGCCCAGGGTGGGGAGACCTGAGTTGAGCGCAAAGGAGGGCGGGGCCTCGGGCGCCCTGCTGTTGGCAGGCAGGGGCCACGGCGAGAGCCGGCCGAAGGCCCGCTCTCCTCGCGGCGCGGTATTTCGGCTCAGGCCCGTCAAGGCCGGATTCGTGGGAATCGGTTCAGCCATCGACCCTACGCGAACCGTCGCCCGCGTTGGGCACCCAAGATTCAACACCGGGATCTGAGCTAGACACTGCCGGTGCCGAGGACCGATGGGCAGCTCGGTCGTGTTCAGCCGCCGGCTATGGCCGTCTCACGGGACGGTGTCGGTTCGCTAGCCGGTAACTTCGGGCTAGCCGGCGCCTGTTCGAGCGTCTGATCCAGCCAGTCGAGGACACGGTGGCTGCGCACCACCGGCGCGATGGGCTCGCAGTGCCAGTTCGCACCCTCCGCGGCGGTGAACGGGGCCAGTGTCTTGGGCGCTGTGAGCAGGTCGTACAGCTGCTGTGACTGGCCGGGCCAGAACTGCTCATCCTCGGGATCGGTGATCAGCGTCGGACACCTGATCTGGCCCGCGACGTCGGCCAGATCGAAGCGCTCCAAGCCCGTGAGGATGTCGAACGCCGACTCGGTGCCGTACGGCTCCATCTGCTTGGCGCCAATCGCTGCCACCGGGGATTCTTCGCGGCCATTCCCTTCACGATGCCGTCGAACTGGTCGCGCTCCCCGGCGCGGTAGAGCTTCATCAGCTCATCCGGGAAACCGGCACGTGCGGACGTGTCGACCCGAACCACCCCAGGGTCAGCGATCAGCGCCGCGAGCCGGTGCTCAAACGCCGCCGCCCGTGCGACGCAGTAACCCCCCATGCTGCAACCGAACAGCGCGATCCGGTCGGCATCCACGTCCTCCCGCGCGAGCGCCCAATCAGCCACCGGGGTGATCACCCGCTCCCAGTCATAGCGAAGATACAGCCCTTGGAGATATAGCGCTTGACCTTGTCCCGGACCGTCGAAGGTCATCGCGTGATAACCGCGCTTGACAGCCTCCTCCAGGCAATAGGGAAGCATCTCAACGACCGTGCCGTCACTGCCGTTGTTGACGATCAACAGCGGTCGCCGGCCCGCCCCGCCGCTGAAGAAGTAGCCCTCAAGCGCCGTGGTCCCAGTACGGGATCGCCACCTTCTCCGTGGGCGTTGGCCACAGGCGAAAAGCCGCCTCAGCGTTGGCACGATGGCGATTCCACACCTCCACCTTCTCGCGCACCTGGCTGCTACCGAGGATGTTGAAGAACGCGGTACCCATATACATCGACGCTCGCAGATACGCGTCGCCCGCCGTCTGGGCATGTCCGTTCGCCTCTGCATCCCTGGCAACCGCCTCAACGCGCTCCCCGGTCTGCATCCACGCGTCAAACCACGACTGGCTGTCCCCATCCTTGACCGCGGACACGGTGGCCAGCACCTCGCCCACCTCGCCCATCCGGTGGGCAACCGAACCCAGAACGATCCGAGTCAGGAACTCGAAGTTCTGATCCTCAAAGAACCACTGACGAGCCGGCATCACAAGCTCTCCTCCCTCCTACCGATGACCGAGGGACTGCTGTCGCTGATCTGGCTTGTGGGCATCGCGCACCCCTCCTCTTGCGTTACAGCACGACTGCACGATTACCGCATGCATCGTCGCCCCGTCATCCGTAGTTCCAAATAGACGGAAGCGGCTTTTACGCGGCCCACGAGAACGCCCAGATCCTGAGATGCTCAGCGCTGGAATAGCGAATGCGCCGAGCGATGTTGAAGGCCCGCCTTCGCCGTACCGCAGGTCTCTGGCGCGTGACCTGGGTTGCAGGGCGCTCCGGGGCTGAAGCGCTGACCGGGTTCTGACCGGTGCTGTCTTCCCCGCCCCGGCTGATGGGAGGTGCGAGACATGCACGGCCACGAAGCGCGCCCGAGCGCAGAGCAGGACAGGCCGGCGGCGCGGGTTGCGCCGTGCAGAGTCATGACAGCGCGTCTCTGCCACCGGCGAGCCTCGACGACGCGCGGCCCTGCTGGCGACCGGGCGCCGGAATGCCGGGGACGGCGGAGAGGGTTCCCCTCTCCGCGCTTCGGAGGTCGGTAGTTTCAGTCGGGCGGGGTTCGCGTCGCGGCGCAGAGGAGGTTCGAGCAGGCAGCGGGCCGAGCCGGTGGGTGTCCACGCATGCGACCGGGGTCATTGCTCGGGCTCCTCGACATCCATGCGACGGATCAGCCCATCGTCGAGCTGATAGACGTGAATCACCTCACCATCGCTCAGGACTTGCCCGTCAGGGGAGCGCACCAGCTGTCGAACCGTGACGGCCACCTTACCGTCGGCTCGTTTGGTTACCGCGAGTGGTTCGACGTGGGGATCTATCTCTGCCCACTGCGCGGTCCAGTAGTCCCGCACCGCGTCTCGGCCGACGAGGCGCCCGCCTTTCCAGGCGTTCGGCCAGTCAACCTCATCGCGCATCATCGCGAGCACAGCATCGAGGTCCCGGCCGTTGAACGCCTCATACAGTCGATGGAAATGCGCAAGGTGATCCATTGGCTTCTCCTTGTTGTTGGTCGGCAACGGTCGTCCGGCCGCCGCTCATCGGCCGTCCAGTGCGACATCGGCCGCGACACGGTTGAGGCCGAAGGCGGAAGCGACGAGTCGTTCACGGAGGCCGATCGGCGCGTGGGAGAGGGTGCCGAACAGGCGCACGCCATTGCCGCTGGAGTAGCGGCGCTTCGGCCGCCGGGCCTCGATCGCGGTGACGACCGCATCAGCAACCGGCTCGACCGGTCCGAGGGACTGCTTCGCCGCCGCCTTCGCGAACGCCTCGAGGTGAGGCCGGTAGAGCGCGACGCGGGCTGGGTCGCCCGCCGCAAGCGCGGCCTCGGCCGCGGCGGTGGCGCTGGCGAAGATCTGGGTGTCGGTGCCGCCCGGTTCGACCAGCACGACCGGGATTCCCCAGGCCGCGAGCTCGCCCCGCAGCGCGGCCGAGAGCGACTTGAGCGCGGCTTTGCTCGCACCGATCGGGCCCAAGAACGGCACGGGGACTCGCGCCGTCGGTGCGCTGATGTTGATCAGCCGGCCTCTCCCAGCCCGGAGCAAGGGTAGGAACGCCTGGGTCACGTAGACCGGGCCGAGCGTGTTGATCGCGAACTGACGCTTCAGCTCGCGCGGCGGTACGAGCTCGAGCGCCCCCCGGACGATGACCCCGGCGTTGTTGACCACCGCTCGCAACCCGCCCGTGCCAATGCGCTCGCGGACGGTGGCCGCGGCCGCGGCAATGCCGTCGGGGTCGGTGACGTCCATCGGGATGGTTTCGATTCCAGCGGCCGACGAGGCGGGGGGCGTCGTGTGGACGCCAGCGAACACGCGATAGCCGCGTTCCCCAAGCTTGCGCGCTGCCGCCGCGCCGATGCCGGTCGCTGCCCCAGTGATGAGCACTGCCTCTTGTGCTTGTGCTGGCATGATTCCTCCTATCTCTAAATGCACCACACAGTTGCGATAACTCAAACTAGCAAGCACGACTAACAAACGCAACCACTTGTTGTGTTAAGATGTCAGCGTGGTGGTGAAGGCCGTAAACCCCAAGCCAACGGTTCCGCGGACGCGGCCCGGGGGGCGAAGCGCACGAGTGCGCTCGGCTGTCCTGCGAGCGGCCGTGGAAGAACTGGCCGCAGTCGGCTACGCCTCCTTCAGCGTCGACGGTGTCGCCAAGCGGGCCGGTGTAAACAAGACCACGGTCTACCGACGCTGGCGCAACCGCGAAAACCTGCTGCTCGAAGCGATGCTCGAACGCGGGCGCGAACAAGTACCCATACCCGACACAGGCTCGCTGCGCTCGGACCTGATCGCGTACGGCAAGGCGATCGTCGCTGGCGTCCAAGCACCGGAAATCGCGGCAGGGGTCCGGGCAGTTGCCTCGATCGGCGATCCCGACTCGCCGATCACAAACGCGAGCCGCAGCTTCTGGGCCGCGCGACTCGAGCTCGCAAGCCAAATCGTCGACCGGGCGATCGCACGCAACGAGATCCCACCCGGCGTTGACCCGCACGTCGTCGTTGAGGCGATCGTCGCCCCGATCTATTTCCGCCTCCTACTCAGCCGGGACAAGCTCGACCGGCGCTTTCTTGAGCGCCTTGCGGAATTCACGACAGCAGCCGCCCGGGTGGCCGAGACCGACTGAAGTCCGAGAGCGACCGAGTCCTTCCTCGCCCACCCACCGTGCCGTCCGACCGGGGCGATCCAAGTCACCTGCGGAGTGACCCCTAGCCGATGTCGGTGGACCGCATCCCAAGGCATCACGAGCTGGAGCCGTCACGACGGAGCAGAGCGACGCCGGCCACGGCGAGCACGAGCGTCCACGCTGCAAGGACGGCCAGGTCGCCGAACGGGAGTGGTCGCCCTGCGAACGCGTCGCGGCCGAGGGCTGCGAGGTCGCAGGACGGGAATGCCTGTCCGATCCTACGGGCTGCCTGGGGCAGCGCGGAGAACGGGATCAGGACGCCTCCGACGAAGGCCAGCCCGAGCTGGCAGAAGAGCGTCCCGGAGTTAGCGGCCTTGCCGTCGAGCGCCTGGCCGATGACGATCCCGAGCATGCTGAACGGCAGCGAGCCCACGATCACGACCACCAGCAGGGCCGCCCAGTGTGCGGGGGTCGTGTGGATGCCATGGGTGACAGTCGCGGTGATCGCGACGAGCGCCGCCGCTGGGATCGGGAGCAGGGCGCCTTCGGCTGTCTTGGCCGCGACCCACGCGCGGCCGGTGAGCGGGGTGATGCGCAGTTGTCGGATCCAGCCGGATGCGCGGTCGGTGGCGAGCTCGGGGCCGATGGCGTACATCGCGCAGCCCATCGCCGCGTAGGAGATCATCGCGATCATCAGCGCCTGCGCCGGCTTGAGGTTGTCTTGGAGTCCGTGGGTGGGCAGGCCGCTGTAGAGCAGGTACAGGGCGGCGGGCATCACGAACAGGAAGAATAGGAAGCGTGAGTCGCGGGTGATGCGTCGAAGCTCGAACTGGGCGAAGGCGGTCATTTGGTCTCCAAGCGGTGTCGTGTCTGTCGGTCTGGCGGTCGGGTGCGCGGGGACGCGCGTGCGCTGCCGTTCCTCGACCGGAGCTTCGACATCGTTGTCTCGCGGTTCGCGCTGCACCACTTCGAGGACCCAACAACGGTTCTGAAGGAGATGCGCAGGTGCCTGCGTCCGGACGGCCGACTCGCTGTCGCCGATCTCCTCGCCGACCCCGACCCTCGGGCTGCCCGGGTCCAGAACGAGGTCGAGCGCCTGCGCGATCCGTCCCACACCGGATGCTCTCAGCCGACGAGCTGCGGGAGCTCATCGAGCGCGCCGGTCTGCGACCAGCCGCCTTCCAGTCGCGAGCGGTCGAGCGGCCGCTCGAGCCCTGGCTCGCCCAGACTCAAACCGCCCCATCCGCCGAGACTCAGATTCGGGCAAGGCTCTCAGAGGAGCTCGACGGCTTGCCGGCCACCGGCTTTCAGCCCAGCGTCCACGACGACGGAATCTGGTTCATTCAAACATTCGGATCGTATGTCGCGCACACTGCCGACTAGCACGCTCACGATCCAGGCCAAGAAGAGCCTTCGCCGGCTCGCCGGGCTCGACGCGGGTTGTGGAGGCTAGCCCAGATGTGGGGGTTCATCCCGATCGCGGCGGTCGTGACGATTACGCCTGGCGCCGCGACCGCGATCATCGTCCGCAGCGCGATGCGGCACGGCATGCCACACGGAATCCGCACAATCGCCGGCAACGAAACCGGCGTCGTGTGGGCTCTGCTTTCTGTGGTTGGCGTCTCCGCGGTGATCGCCGCGTCGGAGATCGCCTTCGCCGCATTGAAGGTCATCGGCGCGGTGGTGCTCGTTTGCATGGGCATCCAGTCGCTGCGGCGCAGCCGCCGCGGAACTCAGCCGTTCCTTACCGATGCTTGCGGGTTACGGAGCCGGCGCCGACCCTTCCGCGACGGGCTGATCACCTCGCTCGCGAACCCGAAGCTGGCTGTGTTCTTCGTCGCGCTCTTCCCGCAATTCGTCGGCCACCGCGACACGGCGCTCCCCACCACGCTGCCGATGGCGGTCCTGATCGTGGTCTTCGACTTCGTCTGGTACTCCACGCTTGCGGCCATCGCCAGCCGTGCCAAGCGAAAGTTCGACCAAACACGCCTGGCGCGCTGGCTCGAGCGACTCAGCGGAACGATGCTCATCGGCCTCGGGATCCGCGTCGCGACAGAACACCGTTGAAAGACCGACAGCCGGATGGAGCCCACCCGCGAACATGCGACCTTTTCTTTAGACACAACGCCGAAAGGAGTCTGATGTTTGCACGGGTTCAGACCGTCCACCAGCCGGCCGAGAAGCTCGACGAGCTGACGAAGGTCGCGCGGGATCAACTTCCGGCGGCGCACGAGCTCCCGGGTTTTAGCGGCTTCTACTACCTCATCGACCGCGACAACGGAAAGGCCCTGGTGATCTCCTTCTGGGAGACCGAGGAGGACTTGCTTCAGCTGGAGGCGAATAATGCATCGATGCGCGAGCACATCAAGGCGGAAGCCCGCCTGGAGTCTCCGTCGTCTGAGATCTTCGAGGTGGCCCTCCAAGCTTGCTGAGCGCGGCCTCATCTCGATCCACGGCGCGGTCTCGGCGAGCTCTCCTGACGGCACGCTCGCCGGGGTCAGCTCGCGGTGAGTTGCCCGCGGCCGGCAAAGCAGGCTCCATCGGTGCTGACGCCGGTTCCGGTTTCCCTCACTTGCGCGGCCGGCCGCCTGACCGGCGGACAGCGCGTGGCCACCGAGTCGGACGCCCTGCGTTCCGGGACAGCAGGGCATGGGGACCTCTTCCCTGGATTGCCCTCGCAGGGCAGATACCGAGCCTCCGGATTGCTGTGCAGCGCTACGAACGCAGGGCTCTAGCGCCAGCCGGTGGCAGTCGAAGCGGCTGAACGGGACCTCGACACGAACACCACCAGCGCGGAGTACGTTCGGTGCGATGAGGTCAAAGGTCGCTACATCTCGGGCCGACCGCGTGGCTGAGTGCCGTCGCGCCGTGGCGCTCGCGCGTCACCTCCATGCGTGCGAGGGTCTGTCGATCACCGCGATCGCGCGCGTCGGGCGTTCGCCGGCGACGGTCAAGGCGTACTTCTACGACCCATCTAATGCTAACAAAAGACCTACGGCTAGCCCCACGCGCTAACGCCAGCCTCGACGCGCCGCGCGCCGCGTACGGCGCCTCCCGGGGCACAAGGTCGCCCCCGGCCTCAGCAGGGCAGAACGCACGCCGCCATGGCGTGGCGGCGCAGCCCTTCGCCCGATCCCGGCCGGCGCTCGAGCGTACGCCAGGGGCGCTACATGCGCACGTACGGGCCGCGGCACCCCGGCGCCGCTCCGGTATGGCACGCCCAGGCCGACAACGCCGCCTGTAGCCTGGTGTCTACAGAGCCCCCCGGACGCTCAGCTTGAGATCGGCGTCACCGGTGTTGCGAGATTCGCCAAAGGGGCGAGAATCGAGCAAGCACTGGCTCCTCCTTCTTCGTGGAAGCAGGTGTCTCAGACAGTTGAGGCTGGCGGCTGCTTGTAGCCCGCATCAGCTGTCTGCTCAGACCCTGGGCGGAGTGGTGGATTCGGTGGATAGCGGGCGTCCGCGGGGATTGTCGGAGCGCTCGCGCGCGGACGCTCAGGCCAGTTGGTACGCGCCCGGCGCGAGCCGAGAGGTCCGACGGCGGTAGGTGCTCCACGTCCACGGCCACTGGTTCGGATCGTTGCCGTTCTCGTCGATGTACCAGCTGGTGCACCCCGTGTGCCAGACGGTCGTGCTGAGCGCCGCGCGCAGCTCCCGATCGAACCCTTCGGCGGCGTCGCGGCGGACCTCGATCGTCCGCGCCCGGTTGCGCTCGAGCTCGCGCGTCGCCTCGATCACGTGCCGGACGCCAGCCTCGATCGTGTAGATCACGGAGCCGGTCCCGCCGTTCGTGTTCGGCCCGTACAGCAGGAACATGTTCGGGAACCCCGGGACGCTCAACCCGAGGTAGGCGCGAGCGAAGTCGGACCACTCCCGCGAGAGGCTCTGTCCCTGCGCGCCGAACACCTCCATGGGCGCGAGGAAGCCGTGCGTCTTGAAACCGGTGGCGAGCACGACCACATCGGCGGGATGGGTGCTCCCGTCGGCCGTCCGGACCCCCGAGGGCGTCACTTCCTCGATCCGGTCGGTGATCACCGAGACGTTCGGCCGTGTCAGCGTCGGATACCAATGGTCGGTGAGCATGATCCGCTTGCAGCCGATCTCGTCGGTCGGTGTGACCTTCCTTCGCAGCTCCGGGTCCTTGATCGCCTTCGTGATCTGCCAGCGGCCGACCGCGCGCAGCGCCGGTCTCAACCAGGACTGGCTCGTCAGCGCGAGCGCGCCGGTTTCCATGTAGTAGAAGTTCGCCTCACGGTCGAGGCGCTGGAGGATGGGCATCCGCATAAACGCTCTCTGGGCGCGCTCGCCATAGGCGGCGTCGAGCTTCGGCAGCGTCCACCCCGGCGATCGCTGGTAAACGTCGACATGAGCGACGGTCGGCTGGATCGCCGGCACGATCTGAATCGCGCTACAGCCGCCTCCGATGACCGCGACGCGCTTGCCGTGCAGCGGCACGTCATGGCGCCACCGCGCCGAGTGGAAGGCCGGACCGTCGAAGCCGTCAAGCCCGGGTATCGCCGGGACGCTCGGCGTCGACAACTGGCCGCATGCGGTGATCAGCATGTCAGCCTTGTACGTTCCGGCGCTCGTCTCGAGCACCCACTTGGCACGCACGTCGTCGAACGTCGCCCGCGTCACCTCGGCGCCCGTTCGAATCCGGTCGATCACGCCCTCGCTGCGTGCGACGTCCTCGAGATACGCCTGGATCTCCACCTGCGGCGCGTACCGACGCGACCAGTTCGGGTTCGGCGCGAACGAGAACTGATACAGGTGCGACGGGACATCGCACGCCGCGCCGGGATAGGTGTTGTCGCTCCACACCCCCCCGACGCGCTCCCCACGCTCGAACACGGTCACGTCGCGGTACCCCGCCCGGCCCAGCAGCACCGCCGCTCCCACGCCGGCGAAGCCCGCCCCGACGACCGCGAAGGAAGTCATTGCGGCGACCCTACCAAACCGCTCTCGTCCCAGCTGCCGCGTGAGCGCGACCGATAAGAGCCCTAGGCAGCCGGCGCCACTGCCAGAGGCCTGCTTCTCACTTGTCGCCGCTGCGGCCGCGACGTCAGGACTGCTGCTCTCGAACCCCGCGACGCCGAAGGAGAAGCGAACGACCGTGCACTAGACGCCTCGAGCCGTGCCCGTCGTTCGTGAGACCAGAACTGCGCCACGAGGCGCCATATGACCGGGCGGGGTGAGAGACCTCGCCCCCGGCCGCCGTAACGGCCGGGTGAAGCTGAGGGGCAGCCTGATGCCGGAGGTGCGGCGGAGGACGGGAGCAGCCCCTGACGATCGAGCAACTGTCCGCCGCCAGCGGGCCGGGTGCGGTAGTAAGGCAGAAAGGTCTAGGAGACGAATCAGTGTCAGAAGCCCCGAAACACACGAGCAGCCCCGAAACTGGCGGCTATGGGCTGTATGGGGTGCTCGATCCCGGTTGCTGTTCGGGATCGTCTCGGCCGACCGTTTTCTGTTCGGGCGGTCGAGGCCACGCGCGGTGTTGCGGTAGCGCGTGGCGATGCCCCCGGGGTACGGCTGAGCGCCGACCCTGCCGACCGGCATATGGTGAACGTGGGAAGCGTCCCGGCGGTGCCCGCCGAACCTATCGGGGTTCGGGGCAGGCGCACCGTCCGCTGTTGCCGCCGGGGCGTGGCGGAGGACCCGTAGTAGTCGTGACTGCGCCACGAGGCGCCATGCGAGAGGAGATGAAGGACGACAAACATCTCGTCCGTGCCGGCTGGAATGCCGGCCCCGGGTTGATGCAGCGGCCCGGAGAAGCTGGGGATGGCGAAGGCGCGGAATCGCGCGCCGGAGGTCAAGCGTCCCGACAACGTGACGGCCGGGCGGCACTGCCAGACGCCCGCGTGCGTGCAAGCAAGACCGAAAGGTAAAGCGAAAGCAAACCGGTGTTAGAAGCCGCTCGACACTACAAACGGCCCGAAACCTGGCGGACATGGGCTGTTCACAGCAACGATGCCGCTCTCTTAGACGGCGGCTCGCTCCGATCACGAGCGATGCTCGGTGTCGGTGGCCGCGGGGACGCTGCGAGTTCCTCGCGGATGCGCTGTAGCGGTACAGCCGGTTGCCGACCCGGTCAAACGGATCATGGTGAACGTGGGAAGCGCCCCGTGCGCGCCGGTCTGGCGGTGGCCAGCACCGGCAAGGCCCGATGTCGGTCGATGGGCGCGGGGCGTGGCGGAGTCCGCATAGTAATCCGAGCTGGCGAAAGGCCAGTACATCGCGAAGGCGGACAGCAGGACCGCAGCATCAGAAGCCGTTCGGGAGGTCGAGGGTGAATACGCTCGCGCTGTTTGACGCCGAGCTGGCGTTCGAGCGGGATGGCAGAACAAGCTGCAGCGAGGCGAAGACGCGAATGCGGCGCGAGATGGCAGCTGGAGCGTCGCCCGCCGCTCGGACAAAACCCTCACGGACCTGGCGCTGATGTTCAACCGCCAGCTCCAGGGCTGGATGGGTCGACGGCGAGGCGCCGTGTCAGCCTTGCGGCTGATGGTCTCCTCGCCGCCGCCCGCCGAACCGGACTTGCGCATTCCTGCGCATCCGGCTCTCCACAGGACATCCGCTGTCCGATGTTTGGCGCTGGTCAGGCAACGGCGGTCCCCGGCCGGGTGGTGGCTTGGCCTGTTCCGGGGGCCGCCCACGGCGAGGGGTTGCGGCGACCGCGGTAGCGGGTCACCGGGACCTCGGCGGGCCAGTGAAGCCTTCTGCCTTCGGGGCTGGTCCAGTCGCGTCCCCAATACCGTCGCTTGATCTGTTTCCAGGTCAGGTGCGGGTACTTCTTGCGAAGCCACCGGATCACTCGCCACCACAGGTAGTAGCTGAGGTATCCGAAGCATCGCTTCGCCGCACCATGGCGGTGGTAGTTGGTCCAACCCCTGAGTTTGGGGTTGAGCGCGCGGATCAGCTCGTCGAGCGAGAGGTTCACCATGTTGCTCTTGGTCAGCGTCTTGATCCGGTGTTTGATGTCCCCGAGCGCGCGGTCGCTCGGGAACGTGATCGCGACGGGCGCTCGTTCTGGTCTGGGCACGCGCTTGACCCGCCAGCCCAGGAAGTCGAAGCCGTCATCGACGTGGGTGATCGCTGTCTTCTCTGGCGAGAGCGTCAACCGCATCCGCTTCGCCATGAACTCGGTCGTCTCTTGTTTGATCGCCTCGGCCTGGGCGCGGGTGCCTGCCACCAGCACCAGAAAGTCGTCCGCATAGCGGACGAGCCGGTAGGTGGCGTGGCCCTTTGCCCGTAGTCGCGTACGCCGCGGTGCCGCGCCGTATGCTCGCCAGGCTTCCTCGAAGTGACGGTCGAGTACCGAGAGAGCAACGTTCGCAAGCAGCGGTGAAAGTATCGCCCCTTGCGGCGTGCCCGATGGTGACACGGTCACGGTGCCAAGTTCCGACATGACACCGGCGGCCAAGAACTTCCGGATCAGAGCTAGGACACGCTTGTCGGTCACCCGACCGCGTACCTGTTCCATCAAGAGTCCGTGATGGAGCGCCCCGAAACAGTTCTCGACATCGCCTTCTATCACCCACTCGTAACGGCCGGGTGGGTTGATGAAGCGCCGCGTTTCTTCGATCGCGTCCTGCGCTCTGCGTTCGGGCCTGAATCCGAACGAGGTCGGGCAGAAGTCCGCCTCGAAGATCGGCTCGAGCACGAGCTTGGCCGCCATCTGGATGATCCGGTCGCGCAGGGCGGGAATGCCTAGGCTTCTGACCTTCCCGGATCCGCGCTTAGGGATCTTGCGCTCTCGTACCGGCAGCGGGGCATAGGAGCCGTCTCTGAGCGACTGTCTGAGCTCGCCCAGCACGTTGTCCACGCCAATCTGCTCGATCCGCTTGCGCGTCTCACCATCGACACCGGCGGTCTTCGACCCCCGGTTGCGTTTCACCCGCTCCCACGCGACCACCAGGGTCGCGGGGTCGCAGAGGAGGTTGAACAGATCGCCGAAGCGAGCCTGCTCGTTCTCGCCTGCCCAGCGGTGCAGCTTGGTCTGCCATCCCAGTACCCGCTCCTCCGCCAACTCGACGGCAGGCAGCGGCGCGGGCGCCTTCACGCCCGACCTCCCGAACGGCTTCTCACGCTGCGGTCCTGCTGTCCGCCTTCGCCATGTGGACGGCTTTCCCGCCCTCGGACTAGTACGCGGACTCCGCCACGCCCCACGCCCATCAGCGGACATCGCACCTTGCCGGGCTGCCACCAGCAGCCCGGCGCGCGCGGGGCGCTTCCCGCGTTCACCATGATCCGTTTGACCGGGTCGGCAACCGGCTCTACCGCTACAGCGCATCCGTCGGGCAATCGCAGCATCCCGCCGGCCACCGCGCCCAGGTTCATTAGCAGGGCATGGAGCGAGCCGCCGTTGATTAGGGCGGCGTCGTTGCTGTGGACGGCCCATGTCCGCCAGGTTTCGGGCCGTTTGTAGTGTCGAGCGGCTTCTACCACCGGATCGCTCTCGCTTTACCTTTCGGTCTCGCTAGCACGCACGCGGGCGTCTGGCAGTGCCGCCCGGCCGTCACGTTGTCAGGACGCTTGACCTCCGGCGCGCGGTTCCACGCCTCGGCCGTCCCCAGCTTCACCAGGCCGCTGCATCAGCCCAGGGCCGGCATTCCAGCCGACACGGATGAGATGTTTGTCGTCCTTCGTCTCCTTTCGCATGGCGCCTCGCGGCGCACGATCAACTACTTCGGGCGCTTCTACAAGTCATGTTGTATCCGGTCTTCCGCCACTTCAACGAGCTGCTCGTGAGGTGGGCCATGCGGAAATACAAACGGCTGCGCCGCCACAAAGGCCGGGCGCGCAGGTTCATCGCTGACGTCTCAAGACGCCAGCCCGGCCTGTTCGCTCACTGGCGCTGGGGCGTGCGCCCTGATGGCTGGACGATGGGAGCCCGGTGAGCTGAGAGGTTCACGCCGGGTTCTGCGAGCGCCGGAGGGTGAGACTCCCTCCGGCGACTCTCCTCCTGGTTTTGGTGGCGGTACCCGAAGCCCAAGCGCAGGCAGTCAAGCAGCAGACGGCCGAGTTCATGGCAGAGCAGATGCGGTTACGCTCGCGCCAGAGAAGACAGCGATCACCCACGTCGACGACGGCTTCGACTTGCTCGGGTTGCGCATCAAGCGGCGACCCTGGCGGACCGGGCAAGTCACGTCGCCGACACATTCCCTAGCGACCGCGCGCTCGCGAGATCAAGCACCGCATCAAGCAGCTAACCGGCCGCAGCACGACGAACCTGTCGCTCGATGCAGCTCATCCATGCGCTCAACCCAATCCTCAGGGGTTGGAGCAACTACCACCGCCATGTCGCGGCGAAGCGCTGCTTCGGTACCTCAGCTACTACCTGTGGTGGCGAGTGATCCGCTGGCTGCGCAAGAAGTACCCGCGACTGACCTGGAAACAGATCAAACGGCGGTGCTGGGGCGCAAATGGACCAGCCGAAGGCACCAGGCTCCGCGTGGCCCTCCGAGGTCACGGTGACCCGATATCGCTATCGCGGACACCGGATCCCCTCGCCGTGGACGACGACCACCGGCACGGACGGGCCACCACCGCGCCGGAGACCGTCCATGCCTGACACAGCGTCACGATCGACCATCGCATGTCCTGTGGAGAGCCCGATGCTCAGGAATGGGCACGCCGGTTCGGAGGGCGGGTCGGGGAAACGGACCGGCGGTAACGCCGGCACCGCGCCCCGGCCCGACCCAGCGAGACCTGTTCATAAGCTCCGCGGCGGTTGCTGTCCTTGCAATACACGATCCTCGTCTTGTCGGGATGAAGCTCCACCCCGACCCCGGCGAGCCGACGCGCGACCGCATCCCGCACCTCGCGGGCTTGACGTTCGCTGACGCAATGGATCACCGCATCGTCTGCAAAGCGCTCGAACGGGACCATCGGGAACTCCCTGACCATCCACGCATCAAGCCCGTAATGCAGAAACAAGTTGGCGAGGACAGGAGAGATCGGGCTGCCATATGAGCAGCGCTGGGTTATGCGCAGTGTCCGCTCGTAGGCCCTGTGAGGAGCGGGCTGGGAGGCTGAGGGCTGCGCATAACGAGATGGGGTTAGAGATTGGCGAGCCAGTTGAGCAGCTCGGGGTTTTGGTTCCATTCGGTCAGCTCGGCGCTGACGACCTGGTCGTAGACGGCTTCGAGTGCTTTGCGTTTCGCCTCGGTCGAGGCGCGCGCGTAGATCTCGGTGGTTGACAGGTCGACGTGGCCGAGAATGTCGCGGATGTAGGGCAGCGGCACGCCCGCGTCGTAGAGGTGCATCGCCCGGCTGTGCCTCAGGATGTGCGGGCTGAGCTGCACGTCGGTGAGCGTTGGGTCGGCCGACTGCGTTTGGTATTTGCTGAGGATCCAGGCGATCCCACCGCGGCTGAGTTTCGCGTGGTGTTGGTTGAAGAACACTGGGCGGTCGTCATGGCCGGGGCTGTCGAGCTGTCGCTCGGCGAGGTAGGCGGCCAGCAGCGCCGCCGTGTTCGCGTCGATCGGGACGTGCCTGGTTTTGCGGCCTTTGCCCGTCAGCGCCACCATCGCGGGGTCCTTGAGACGGATGTCCCGGACTCTCAGGTCGGCGGTCTCTTGGACCCGGGCGGCGGTGTCGTAGAGGGTGGCCAGCAGGGTCGCGTCACGCCGGCCTTGGCGGGTGCAACGGTCCGGCAGGGCGAGCAGCAGCCGGGTCTGCTCGACGGTCAGGTGCGCTATGGCCGGCTGGTCGTGTTTGCTTGAGGGGATCTGGAGGATGTCCTGGCAGCACGCCATCCGCGCCGGGTCCTGGGTTTGCAGCCAGCTGAAGAACGAGCTGATCGCTGCCAGCCGCTGGTTGCACGTCGAGGGGCTGTTGTGCCGGTCGGCGCGTAGCCAGGCGATGAACCCGGTGATCGCGGTCACGTCGATCAGTTCGAGGGTGAGTTGTTCAGGCGGGATCGACCGCTCGTCACGCAGGTAGCAGATCAGCAGCTTGAACGTGTCCCGGTAGGAGCTGATCGTGTTCGGTGAGCAGCCGCGCAGCCCGGCCATGTGATCGATCAGGAAGCGGCGCATGCTGAGGGCGAAGTCAGTCGCCATGAGCTGGCGCTTCCGTCGTCGAGGGGACGATGTCGCCGAACGCCTGCTTCACGCGGGCGGTGATGTCCGGGTAGGCCTCCGCGGTCAGGTGCAGGTAGTAGGCGGTATCGCCGATCGACGAGTGCCCCAGGTACGTTTGCAGCACCGGCAGCAACGCGCCCACGTTCTCGCCTCGCGCAAACCAGGATCGCAGGTTGTTGACAGCCATCGTGTGGCGCAGGTCATGGACCCTCGGGCCGTGTCCGCGGCCGCCGTGCGGGATCCGCGCTTGCCAGAGAAACCGCCGGAAGTTGCGGTTGACGTTGTTGAGCGTCAACGGCACGCCTGACGTGGCGCCGGGGAAGAACCACTCCCAGCCTGGCTGTCCGGCGAGCTTGGCGTGGTAGCCGGCGAGTCTCTCTCGCAGCTGCTCGCTGACGGGTAGTTGCCGGTCCTTGCCGCCTTTCGCGTCACGGATCTGCAGCACGCCCGTGTCGATGTCGACGTCCTGGACGCGCAGCAGTCGGGCTTCGGAGCAGCGCAGCCCGCACGCGTAGATCGTGCGGAACAAGACCGGCATCACCAGATGCCGCAGCGGCCCCTCCGGGCAGTAGTGGCAGCGGTCGGTCTGCTCAAACAGCGCCGCGAGCTCCCGGTCGCTGTAGATGTGCGGGATGTAACGCGCTGGCTTTTGCAGCACCCCGGCTGGCAGCAGATACGCGTCAACGCCGCGACGGTGAAGCCAGCGGGCGAGCTCTCTGACCGGCGCGATCAGACTGATCACGGTCGCGGGCTTCACCGCCCGCCGTCGCGCCGCGGCGATCCACGCCTCGACGGACGCTTGCGTGACCGGGTCAAGACTGGGGAACTCGCTGGCGCAGAACGCGTCGAAGCGGGCCAGCGCCCGCTCCTCGCACACATACGTGTACCCGAGCGCACGTTTCTCCGCGACCAGTCCCGCGATCGCGCTGGCCAACGTGATCTCAGCGGTCATCGCGCCAGCCCCTCTCGCGCTGGCCTGTCCGGATCCAGGGCGCACCTGGCCAACAGGCCGAGAGACGATTTCAGATAAACGCCTGTCGACTGGACGGACTGGTGGCCGAGAATGTCGGCGATCCGCTCGACCGGCGTGCCGTCCTCCAGCAGGCGGGTCGCGAGCGTGTGCCTGAGCGAGTGCATCCCGTGGCGGCGCTGCTCACCCAGCGGCACATGCGCGGCGCGGGCGTGCTTGACCAGGATCTGATGCAAATGGTCCTGCTCGGAGAACGGGCCGATCGGAGCGGTATGCCGCAGAAACACCTGCGGGCAGTCGCTGCTCGGGCGACCGTCGCGAACGTAATCGATGATCGCCCACCCGACATCCTTCAGCAACGGCAGACCGACCCGCCGGCCGGTCTTGGCCTGCACCACCGAGAGCTGGTTGCCGGGCCAATCCAGATCAGCGAACCGCAACCGCTTGACGTCCACAGCACGCAGCCCGAGCCGGCAGATCAATAAGACGATCGCGTAATCGCGCTTCCCGGACGGGTTGGCGCGATCGATCGCCTCCACGACCTTCGCGACGTCGGCCGCCTCCCACACCGACGGGATCCTCGCCTGCCTGCTCGACCTCACGGCCGGAACGGTCCCGAGCACAGCCTCGTCGATCAGCCCGTCGGCGGCAGCGAACCGCAACAGCGACCGCACCGCGCACAGCTTGTGCTCCACCGTCTTCGGCTGATAGCCGGCCAACGTCACCACGAACGCGCCGATCACCCCACCATCCAGCCCGCCCAAACCGCCGCGCGCGCCGGAGAACGCGAGAAACTCGCCGGCGACCGTGCCATACGCCCGAACCGTCGAGACCGCACAACCCTCCGCCCCCAACCACGCCCGGAACCGCGCGAGAACGTCAGCCTGCTCGGCACTCAGCTTGCCCACGCTCCAGGAGTAGCGGCGCAGCACCGCCCCATGAGCCGCGAAGTCGTCGAGCATCGCCGCGACCCGGAACAAGTACACGTCCGTCGCCCTCAGCGTGCCGGCCTGCTCCTTCTCAAAGAACCCGCCGCACGCCTCATCGACCCAGGCCATCGCCACATCCAGCGAGAACTCCTCAACGCCGCGGGACGCGAACCACCTCTCCAGCCGCCGCCAGCACCCGCGATACCACACCATCGTCGACGGCTTGTAGCCCACGCGCACCAACTCGGCATCCAGACCGCACACCAGATCACAAACAGCAGCCATCACGGTCACCTCCAATCACGAACGACCGGGCACCATGCCCGAGCCGCGTGACCAGAGCCTCTCCCGCGTTATGCGCAGCGCTCGACCGTCAACCCCGCTCGCTGCGGGAACTACACGCCAGCACTGCGCATAACCCAGCGCTGCTCATATGGCGGTTTATGCGCAGCTGCGCATAACCCGCCTTGCGGCGTGCCCTTAACCCGCTGGACCAGCGTCCCGTCGGGCCTTTGCATCGGAGCCTTCAGCCACCGCTCCACATACAGCACGACCCATTTCTGGTCGGTGTGGTGCGCGACCGCCCTCAGCATCAGCTCCCACGGAACGGAGTCAAAGAAGGCCCGGATGTCAAGATCGACAACCCAGTCCTTCCTGAAACACCGCTCCCGGCAGACCGCGACCGCGTCCACGGGCGCGCGCCCGGGACGATAGCCGTAGGAGTCCTCGTGAAAGACCGACTCCACGCTGGACCCCAACGCCGCCGCCGCCGCCGCTTGCGCGACTCGATCGACGACATTCGGTATGCCGAGCACTCTGATCCCACCCTTCTTGCCCTTCTTGGGTATCTCCACCGCCCGGACAGGCCCGGGGAAATACGACCCCGACGACATCCGATTCCACAGCTGGAAGAGGTTGTCCCGAAGGTTCTCTTCGAACTGCTCGATCGTCACGCCGTCGGCCCCGGCCGCCCCGCCATTCTCCTTGACCTTCAGCCACGCATCCCACACCAGCTGCTTGGGGATGTCATGCGACTTGCCCTTCAACCTCGGCTCATGCACGCGATTCCTCCCCTACGGTTGATCGCATCCACCAGCCTGAACGACCCCGCCCCTTGGCTCCACCCCCGCTGCGATACGCGGGAGCTTCACAGCTACTACGGGCGAGTCCGCCAGCGCGCCCGGCGCCGGTACTCTGCTCCTCGCGGATTCTGCCGCTTGGAGGTCTCCCTCTCGCCACGGGAACCCCCGCGGCAGTGTCCGGGCACGCCTTCACACGTTCCATAGAAGAGCCTTGGTCGGGCTCATGCTGCCTGTATGCCGGACGCCGCCTGGGCAGTAAACGGGTATCCCCCAGGCTCATCCCAGGGCGAAGAAGCGACCCTGGTTTCGACGTCGTCTTTCCGGCTTTCGACACGTCAACGGCAGAGGACTCGCGTCCATCGCTCATCTTCCCGACCCGCACCTGACGCGATCGAGTCGCGCCTTTTCCCACGACGTTCACCACAACGGTCTTCAGCCAATGCAGCTGTGGGCGGTTTGAAGCCTCCCCCCGAAGGGCGGCCCCAGAGGGCCAGACATCCTCCATCTCTTCTACAGCACCGCAGTCAGCGGAACCACCATCAAACAACCGATCCACCTCCTGCGCTCG
>CAWIMZ010000012.1:0-196034 GCA_963837385.1 uncultured Solirubrobacterales bacterium | reverse complement strand
CCGCATAACCAGGCGATCCTTGTTATGGCGACCTACCTCTGAACGCTTACAGAAAAAGCCCGCTTATGCGAGCCTTTTCTTAGTAGCGGGGGCGGGATTCGAACCCGCGACCTTCGGGTTATGAGCCCGACGAGCTACCAGACTGCTCCACCCCGCGGCGGACCGATCATGATAGCCGACCTGAGGCGAACCGGGGCGTTTTGAATCCTGCCGGCCCCTACTACGACGATTGTTCGCTCCCCCTCCGGGCCATTCGGATCTCGCCTCAGTGTTCCCAGCTACCACGCTTCGCCCAGCCCTCATACACCGATCACGCGTGAACCTCCCGACGAGCCTCGGCCGACCCCTCCTCACCCCGAAACAGCTCGACCGCCGCGGCCACATCCTCATCCCCATGGCTCTCGTCGATCGCCGCTCCCCAGCGCGTGTCGATCGAGCCCGATCAGGAAGCGCGACGCCGTCGCGCTCAGCGGCCGCGAGCGCTAGTAGGCCGACGTCCTTCGCGGCGTGACGCAGGGCGAACGCGGACCGTACTGATGGGCGGTCATCGCGTTCGCCTTCGCGACCGCATATGAGGGCACCCAGCGGGAGGTCTGCGATCGTGTCGGCGACGAGGCGCAGACGAGCCTACTCATATGGAGGGACGTCTGTCAAGTGAGCAGCGTTCATGCTCCCCTCGTTGCTGCCGTTGCGGGGTTGGTGGGAATGTGCTCGGGTGGGGAGACGTCGGGCGAAGTTCTCGACGTCGGTCAGTCTCATATGCGGGGGTTGGCTACCCCAGGTCCCTGGTTGCGTCGCCGGCGAGCGCGTGTCTAGAAGCGGGCGTGGCTTGGTGAGGGCTGCCCATAGTAGGACCGCGCGTGCCAGCGGACTTCGGGGCCCGGCGCCTCCCCACCCGAGCGGGGGACGACTGTCAGTGTGGGCTACGGGGCGGTGGCGGCGGCCCAGAGGAAGCAGGCGAGCTCGCGCGCGCACGCGACGACGATCACGTTGCCCGGCTTGTTGCGCTCGCGCATTCGCCGGTGGAGGCGGTAGAGGCGGGACTGGGCGCGGGAGGCGATCTGCACGATGTGGTCGGGCAGCCCCTCCTGGCGCTCGTAGAGCGCGCGGCCGAGCCCGGGCGGGCGGGCGTAATGCCAGGCGGCCTCGACGAGGATCCGCCGGGCGTACTTGGAGCCGGTCTTGGTGATCGACCCGTGCACGTCGGACTCGCCGGATTGCTGGCGGGAAGGCACCAGCCCAAGCCACGAGCCGAGCTGCACCGCGCGCGGGAAGCGCGTGAAGTCGGCGACCTCGAGCACGATGATCAGCGCCGAGAGCGTGTCGATCCCGCGGAACGCGCGCAACCGGCGGACCAGCGGCCAGAACTCCCGGTCGGTCGCGACCCATGAGAGGCGTTCGTCGAGCGCTTCGCGTCGCGCGGTCAGCCCGTCGCAGCCGGCGAGGTTGTCGATGAACGCCAGCTCGGTGTTCTGATGCTCGAAGGTCTGCGATCCCAGCCACTGGCGGTGCACCTTCGTCCACGCCGTGCGGTCGTACACCCGGCCGTGGCGCAGCAGCAGCTTCGAGAGCCGGTGCCGGCAGCGCATCAGATCGAGCCTGACCTGCTCGCGCGCCCGCGCGAGATCCCTCGCGGCCTCGAACGTCGGCGAGGGGACCGCGACCGGCGTCAGCGCCCCGGCCATCAGCTGGCGCAGCAGCAGATCGGTGTCGCGGCGATCGGACTTGTTGCGATCCCCGGACGGACGCGGCGTCTTCGACGGCGCGATCACCTGACAATCGATCCCCGCCGCCACCGCCGCCCGGTACAGGCCGAACCCGGTCGGGCCCGCCTCGTAGCACGCCCGCACCGGCCCAGGCAAACGAGCCAGCCACGCGATCACGGGCTCCACCGCCCCGGTATCGAATCGCTGACGCGACAGCTCCCCGCTTACCACGTCGACCGACGCGGCGTAGGTCGAGCGCGCGTGGACATCCATCGCGGCCCATGTCATCGTTCCGGTCACGGCCGGACCTCCTTCGTATGGGGTCAGCCGGAGCCACTCTCCGGCCAGTCAAACCCCCGCAAAATGCGATCGAGGTCCGGCCTTCAACGCCGCGACGAATCATCCTCCATAGGGTCTAGATGAGTGATTCCGTTCCGCGGCTGGCGGGTTGTGGGCCGAGGGTCCATAGGAAGGGTGTCGAAGGTCGGCGTTGCTGTTGCCAACGTCGACCATGGAGGTGGCCGCGTGACCGCCGATCTCGACACCCTCTTGATCGCACTTTACGTGCTGGCTGATGAAGTCCTGCCGCGCCGGCCGCGTGCGCGGCGAAGCCCACAGATCACCGACGCCGAGCTGGTCTGCCTGGCGGTCGCGCAGATCCTGCTCGACATCCCGAGCGAGCGGCACTTCTTGCGCTTCGCGATGAGCCGGCTCAGCCATCTGTTCCCCTACCTTCCCAAGCAGCCGGGCTACAACAAGCGGATGCGGAGCGTTGGCGCCGCAGATCGTCCGGCTTTTGAACGTGGTCGCGTTCTCCTCGCCGTCCTGGTACGACAAAATCAGGCTGCTCGACTCCACCCCGGTCCCGTCGGCGCCTCCCGCGAGACCGTCAAGCGCTCCGCTTTCGCCGGCCACGCCGCCTATGGCTACTGCACAAGCCACAGCCGCTACTTCTGGGGCTTCCGGCTCTACCTGCTCTGCGCCTCCGACGGCATGCCGATCGCGTTCGAGCTCGCGCCCGCCAACGCCCCCGAACGCCAGGTCGCCGCCGAGATGCTCGCCCGCGTCGAACTCGACGGCTACACCGTGATCGCCGACAAAGGCTTCGCCGGCGAAGAGTTCGAAGCGCTGATGGCGCGAGCTCGGCGCGATCTTCCTGCGCCCCGACCGAAAAGACGAACCGCGCCCGCTTCGGCAACCTCGGCGGCATCCGCCAATCGGATCGAATCGATCTTCGACACCATCAAAGGCCAACTCTCGCTCGAACGACACGGCGCCCACACCATGCCCGGCCTGATCACCCGCATCGCCCAACGCCTGCTCGCCCTCGCCGCCGGCCTCTGGCACAAGTTGATCTCGGGACCGCCACTCCGGCGCTCGCGCCGGCCGCTTGACCTCCACACGAGCGTGGGCGCCATCGCGACCAGCGCCACGACCAGCGCGCCGGCAAAGCCGAGCTGCTTACGCGCCTGCTCACGTATTGCGTCGCCACCCCGAGCCCGACGATCGGTCCGGAAAGCCCGAGGTACGCGGCGAGGAAGAAGGCGGCCAGAGTCTCCGCCCGCCCTTCGGGCGGCGCGAGCTCGAGCACGGTGTCGATCCCGCCCTTGACGAGCAGGCCAGCGCCGGCTCCGGATAGCACCCCGCCGACGAAGAACGCGATCAGGCTCGGCATCCAGGTGGCCGCGGTCACCATTACGAGGCCCGTGAGCAGCAACATGATGCCGACACTCGATAGCCGCCGCGCGTCCAGCTGGGAAAGCGCAGACTGGGCTAGGGCGCCGGAGGCAAACACGGCAAACGCGGCCGCCCCGGCGAGCGCGTGTGAGTGGTATCCCAGCGTGCCCGCCAGGAAGCTCGGGGCAAGCGATGTAAACATCCCGAACACCGCGAACGCGATCACGGCCCCGGTGGCCGCGGCCAGGAAGCGATGACGGCCCGCGGCCGGCAAGGAGATGCGCTGCATCCGGTATCGCGGCCGCTCCTCCATACCGGCTGTCTCGGGCGCGAGCGACGCGGCGAGCGCGAGCACCAGCGCCATCGGCCCGAAGATCACGTACGGCAGGATCAGCGGATCCGGCAGAAACTGGGCGAGCAGACCGGCGCAGAGGGGACCGAGGCCGATGCCCCCGAGGTTCGCGCCGGTCGCCACGAGCTCCGCGCGCCGTCCCGACACGCGCCGCCCCGACGCACGCGACCCTCGGGCGGCGTGCAGTTCGCGCAGGTACGCAGTTGCCGTCGCGGTCATCGCGCCGACGGACAGGCCCGTTAGGACGCGCGCACGAGCAGGCCTGGAAGCTCCGGCCAGGCCGCGAACGCGGCGGCGCTCACGGCGTTGAGCAGGATCGCGGAAACCAGCACCGGCCGGCGCCCGAACCAATCCGACACGTGGCCGGCGAGGAACAGGCTGGCGACGACGCCGCCCGCGTAGGCGGCAAAGATGACTGTGACGATCAGCCCCGAGAAGTGGTCGCGGCGTTCGTAGAGAACGTAGAGCGGCGTCGGCAGGGCGCCGACCGCCATCACCACGAGGAACGCGAGCGCGACGGTCCAGAACCCGACCCGATGCGAGAGCGAGACGCTGTTTCGATTGGCCACTGGACCTCGCCCGGCTGCTAGCGAATTCCGCGTATCGCATCCCCTGCTGGAGGTGTGCCTACGTCACGCGCCCGGGGGTTCGGCTGAGCTCGCTGAGGAGCTTCGAGACGGACGCGTGGACCTCGCGATCCTGTCCCTGCCGGAGCGTTACCCGGCGGGTATCTCGCTCACGCCACTAACGAGCGAGGCGATGATTTTGGTCTGCCCGGTCGGGCACCGGCTGGCGGCGCGCAAGAGCATTAGGCTGCCCGAGCTCAGAGATGAGCAGTTCATCGATCATCCTCGTGGATGGGGCACGCGCACGTCGATCGATCGCTCATTCTCCGCGGCGGGCGTGCAGCGACAGGTCGCGTTCGAGGTGGGTGACACCGCGAGTGTCGTGAACCTTGTGCGCCACGGCCTCGGTGTGGCGTTTCTGCCTCCCTCGATCGTGGCGGACTCCGAGCGAGTGGCTCTGGTGCCGGTGCGTGGCAGATCGACGCTCTGGGAGATATCGCTCGCGACGCCGACGAACAGACCTGTTTCAGCGGCTGCTCGCGCGTTTGCGGACGCGGCGGTCCCTTGAGACCTCCTCAGGATCGTCGCGGCTGCAAACCTTCGCGCGCCGGCCTCCTCACTCGCTCACGCCGGCCCTTCGCAAGTGCATCGGCCGTGGGCCGCCACCCGCACGGCACCGCTGACGTTTACCTACCGAAGGGTGATGCTGCGCCTGAATTCGGTTGTGAGCCCGAGGGAGGAGATGGCGGCGCGGAAGTCGGCGTGGGCGACGTAGGCACGACAACCGTTCCCCCGCTCTGCGAGGGCGGCGCGCCCTGCGAGGGCGGCGGGCTCTGCGAGGGCGGCGGGCCCTGCGAGGGCGGCGCGGCCGGAGAGCCAGGCGATGCGGCACTCGGCGCAGGCAGCGCTGTGGCTGGCGACGGATATGAGGACGCCGGATTTGAAGGCGCCGGATACGAGCCCCTTCCAGCGGGCGCGGAGCTCCCACCAACGCCGCCGCTCCGAACAGGCTGCAGCAACTCGCTTTGGGTGGAATATCCGGGGACATGAAACAGGATCGTCGGGAAACGCCCGGTCGGCCGCCAACCGGTGGGAGTCATCGTCACGGTCGTGTCGAGCGCCGTGTCGTTGTCAACCCAATCCCACGCATAGATCGTCAGGCGGTACCGGCCTGGCGCCAGCGCGGTCGGCAACCGTGGAGCCAACCCACCGGCGACCCGGTAGACCCAATGGGGGACGCACACCGACCGTGTCGCGAAGCACGCATAGCCTGGAGCGCGCGAACCCGGCACGTAGATGAGCGAGCGCTCCCAATAGGGCAGGAGATGAGTTCCGCGGAACCCCCACTCGAGGGGAGTGATGGCGCTCCCGTGTGAGTCGTACAGCCGGTAGGCGATCGCGGCCGGCGCGAGCACCGGCGTCACGTACGTTGTCCGTCGCACAAACGTCTGCGGGCTGTACGCCGGGACGATTACCTGCCCGTCCGCCGCGACCGAGGGCGCT
Source organism: uncultured Solirubrobacterales bacterium (assembly GCA_963837385.1). Taxonomy (GTDB): domain Bacteria; phylum Actinomycetota; class Thermoleophilia; order Solirubrobacterales; family Solirubrobacteraceae; genus Palsa-465. Next base: position 190,230 of record CAWIMZ010000012.1, on the reverse strand, counting down.
CCGATCACGGGCCTCGCGCGATCCACGTAGGGCTCGAGCACCGAACCACCCGGCCGCAGTGGATTGACGTACGTGCCTGCTGCATCGATCTCCGAGAATGCGACGTGACCGTAGCCGGCCATCACTGCTCCGAGCACGGTTTTGAACGGGGTCACGGGCTCGCCGGTTCGCACCGTGGGCGTGATGTGCCAGTAGACGTAATTTCCCACCTGCACGCGGGCGTTGGGCCCCGATGGCGCGAGCACGCGCGCGACACCCGGCTGAACGGCGTACACGGCGGCGCCGTCGCGGGCCTGGATGTCAACGCCGACGTGAAGCGATCCTGGTCGCAGCTCGTTGAGCCCGGCGCGGATTGGATGCTGCAGATGGAACGGCACCAGCGGCCAACCGATCTCGGCGCCATAAGGCCGGCAGCCGGTCGAGCACGGGAAGCCGTCGGTATACAACGACGGAACCTCCCCGCGGCCCGTCGCCCGGTCAGCCCGGTTGGGCGCAAACGGCAAGGTGTCGGCTGGGGACTCGCCGACGTAACGCTCAACATGGAGCCCGCGTCCCAGGACCTCCGCCTCAGAGCGGGTTGGGTCTGCCTGTGCACGGTCGCGGCGGGCTGCCGCCCGGCCCACCGGCCGCCGCGCCTGGGCCGCGGTCCGCTGCGCGGATAGCACGAGCGTCGCGGCGAGCGCAATCCCCGCGGCGAGAATCGCGCCAACGGCCATCAGTCGCGGCTTCCACGGCGACGCGCGCGGCGGCGGCGGGAAGAGCATCCGCCGATGGGCTTCCACGTGCTTGAACGATGACGGCTTCGGTCTGTGATCGAGCGTGCTGATGCCGCCTCCGACCTCGACGAGCGAGAAACGACTGCCCCTCTGCCCGCCCTTGCTTCGCCGGCCCAGGTTCGAATCCTGTCCGGGCGATCGGCCTGGATGCCGGCGTGCAGACCGCGCGCAGCTGGCCCGGTGCGGCACGTGAAGATCGCCCCGAATGAGAGCCGCCGCCCCACGGAACATCTCGGCTCGCGCGTTGGCCGACCAGGGACCAGTCGGCCAAGCGGTCTGGGGCGCCCTTAATTCCTCTCTCAGTTCCCCACCGCCGCTCGGTCAGGGAGTACCGTCTTCTATGACCGATTGGCGCGTGCCAAACCCTGGCCCAGGCCGGTTTGCCCTGGCCCAGGCCGGTTTGGCGGGCCATCGGCTCGGGCAACCCTCCAACAAGCGAGAGAGAAGGAGGACTGCGTGGCGACCAGGTCAGGCAGCCATAAGAGCACCGACGCAGCTCAGGAGTCGGTAGATCGTATCCGGGAGCTAAACGACCGGATCGTCGAGAACGCCCGCAAGGCGGGTAACACCTATCTCGATGCCTACGAGAGCATGCTGAACACGATCGTGGGTTACGAGGAGGACCTGGCCAGCGCGACACCCGTCGACTGGATCCAGCGGGTGATCGAGGTTCAAGCGAACTTCACGCGGCAGATCGGCGATCTCTACGCCTCGGCGGCTCGCGAAGCACTGAAGAAGTAAGAACGGTGGCGCCGCGGTGCAAGCCTGCGGCGCTCCGTGGTCCGATCGCTCTCGCTCGAGAACGACGGGAACTGAACGCTAAATCGAGGAGAGGGATAGATGGCGGACGAGCGGCAAAGTAGCCCGACCGAGGAGGTCCAGCGCCTATACGAGGAAGCCGAGGCGCGTACCGCGCACGCGTTCGAGGAAGTTGTCTCGCGCGGAAGCTTCGGCGAACTGCTGGCGCGGTTCACCGAGAACATGGTCGGAATGACAAAGATCAGCACGGATGTGCTCGACCTGATGTTGCGGAACCTCCGGCTGGCGGGTCGGCAGGACGTGACGCGGCTCGCACAGCAGATCGGCCGCAACGAGGACATGCTCGAGCTGCTCCTGCAAGAGATCGAGCGGCTGCAGGAAGAGCTGCGGGACGCCCGCGAGCAAGCGGATCGGTCCCGCGCGGGCACGCGCCGCAGCGGCCGGACCCGTCGCACCGGCTCCGCTAACGGTGGCCCTCGGCGGAGCCGGGGCCGGGCCGACGCGCGCGCGCAGGAGCAGCAATGAATCCCGTTGAGCAGCTGATCCGGGCGCCGGGCGCCGCTCTCGAGTTCACCAACATCCTGCTGACCGAGGACGATGCGCCGATCGGGCTCACGCCGAAGGACGTCGTGTGGACGCACCGCAAAACGACCCTGTGGCGATATCGGAGCGCGAACCGCCGCCACGCCGTGCCGGTACTGCTCGTCTTCGCATTGATCAACCGGCCCGACATCTTCGATTTGCGACCGGGTAACTCGTTCGTGGAGTTCCTCCTCAACGAGGGCTTCGACGTCTTCCTACTCGACTGGGGTGTACCGGACGAGGAGGACTCGGACCTCGGGATCGACGACTACGTCTGCGACGAGCTTCACTGGGGGATTCGCGAGGTGCTGCGCGCCAGCGGCGAAGCGGAAGTGACCCTGCTGGGATGGTGCATCGGCGGAACGCTGTGCTTGCTGTACGCGGGGTGGCAGCGCGACAACGCGGTGCGCAACATGGCGCTGCTGACGACCCCCGTCGACACGAGCGGCTCGCTATACGGGACCTGGGTAGCACCGGATTCGTTCGACGTCGATTACATCGCCGAGGGTTTCAAGGCAATTCCGGGTCAGGGAATCGACTGGGTCAATAAGCTGATGAAGCCGGTGACGAACTATTGGACGACGTACCGGCGGCTCTGGGAGGGAGTCCTGGCGGGCGAACCGAGGCGCGAGGCCTTCCAGGCGATGGCGCGCTGGGTGGGCGATAACCCGCCGTTCCCGTCGGGCGTGTATCGGGACTGGATCACCTATATGTACAAGGAGAACCGACTCGTACGGGGCACGATGCGGCTTCGCCGCGAACGGGTTGATCTCAGCCGGGTCGATCAAGCCTTGCTCCTGGTCACAGCCGGTGCCGACCACATCGCACCTCCTCACGGCACGAAGCCGTTGCTCGATCTGGTTTCGAGCGAGGACATCACATGCATAGATCGACCAGGAGGACACATCGGTCTGATGGCCGGCTCCCATGCCCGCAAGGAGATCTGGCCGGACATCGCCAAGTGGCTTGAACCGCGATCGCAGCACTAGCGATCGCCGCACTAGCGATCGCCGCACTAGTCAATGCCGTAGGCTCCGGGCTTCATCGAGACCGAAATGCTCGCAACCGTCCCGGAGAAGGTGCTCGACGGGATCCGCAAGCAGGTGCCGCTCGGTCGCCTCGGGCGCGCCGACGAAGTAGCGCGGGTGGTGCATTTCCTGTGCGCGGACGCGTCCGCGTACATCACCGGCCAGGTGTGGGCGGTGAACGGCGGTCAAGAGATGTGAGCTCCGGCGGGGGCGGTCACTCCGCCCCCGGCGAGGCGCTTGCGGGGGTCGATCGGCAACCGCTTGGGCTGGTCGACCCGCCCCCTCAGCGATGCCGGGTGGGGCGATTGGTCCGCCCCACCCCGCGAGGCCTGGGGCAGGGCAGTCCGCCCTGCCCCACGAGCCAGGCCTCAGTTCCCGTTCCGAATCACCGCGGCCTGTCCCTGGCCGCCGCCAACGCATAGCGCGGCGACGCCGCGGTGGACGTTCGAGCGCTTCATCTCGTGCAGCAGGGTCACCAGAATCCGGCCGCCGCTTGCACCGATCGGATGTCCGAGCGCGATCGCCCCGCCGTGGAGGTTGATCCGAGTGGGCTCGAGGTCGAGCTCCTTGATCACGGCGAGCGACTGAGCGGCGAACGCCTCGTTGAGCTCGATCAGGTCGACATCCTTCAGCTCCAGGCCGGCCCTCTTGAGCGCCTTGCGAACGGCCGGAACGGGCCCGATGCCCATGATCTTCGGCTCGACACCGACCGATGCGTAGCTCTCGACGGTGCCGTAGGGCTCGAGCCCGCGCTCCTTCGCCTGGCTTGCGCTCATCACGAGGATCGCCGCGGCGCCGTCATTGATCCCTGACGCGTTGCCGGCGGTGACGGTGCCGTCCTTCTTGCGAAACGCCGCCCGGAGGTGGGCAAGCCCCTCCGCCGTGGTGCCCGGCCGCGGATGCTCGTCGGTCTCGACCACCCGCGTCTCCTTCTTCGCGGGCACCTCGATCGGGACGATCTCGTCCTTGAACACCCCGTCGTGAACGGCGCGCTCAGCCTTCTGGTGACTTGCCGCCGCAAACTCGTCCTGCTGCTCGCGACTGATGCCGTACTGGTCCGCGAGGTTCTCGGCGGTGACGCCCATGTGAATGTCGTTGAAGGCATCGATCAGGCCATCGCTGAGCATCGAGTCGACCAGTTCAGCCGGGCCCATCCGCGCGCCGAACCGCGCCGAAGGCGACAGGTAGGGCGCCCGCGTCATGTTCTCCATCCCACCGGCCACGATCACTTCCGCGTCACCGGCGCGGATCATCTGCGAGGCGATCGCGACCGATTTGAGGCCCGATCCGCACAGCATGTTGATCGTCGTCGCCGGAACCTCCTTGGGGATCCCCGCACCGAGCGCCGCTTGCCGAGCCGGGTTCTGTCCAAGCCCGGCCTGGAGCACACAGCCGAGCAGCACCTCATCGACGTCCTCGCGCGCGACCCCGGTTCGATCGAGCACGGCCTCGATGGCGCGCGCACCGAGCTCGGTGGCGGGAACGTCTTTGAATTGTCCCCCGAACGTCCCGACGGGCGTTCGCAACGCGCCGACGATCACAGCATCTTCCATGGGATCCTCTCCCTCTTTCGACAAACGATATTGATCCTCAGATACCCAAGCATCTTAGGCCGAACCGCCTGCGCCCAGGAAACCGAACGGGTCTCCCCGTGCAACTGAGCTCAGGTGGTGGATCTCAGAGTAGTCCGGGCCGCGGCTGCAGCTGGTGATGACGCGTCGTCGACCCACGCCACCCCCATAAATCCCCGCCCGAGCTACTGCCCCACGGCTGTGCGGTACCGCGCGACCGCAAGCGGCGAGAACACCGCCAGGATCACCAGCGCCCACAGCACGGCCTCCCAGACGTTGTTTCGCGCTGGGGGCGCCCCGATCCACAGCCAGCGCATCGCGTCTACGGTGATCGTGAACGGGTTGACCTTGGCGAATGCCTGCAGGACGCTCGGCATCGTGCTGATCGGGACGAACGCTGAGGAGATGAAGGTCAGCGGAAACACGACGATGAAGCCAACGGAGTTGGCGGCCTCGGGTGTGGAGACGAGTAGCCCGAGCAACGCGAACACCCAGCTGAACGCGTAGCCGAACAGCAGCAGCAGTCCGACGCCGGCGATCGCGTTGAGCACGGTCGTGTGAAACGAGAAGCCGATGATCACGCCTGTGACCAGCAGCACTGCGATCGAGAGCGTGTTCGTCACGACGTCGGCGAGCGTGCGGCCGGCCAGGACCGCCGGGCGCGCCATCGGCAGCGAGCGGAAGCGGTCGATCAGTCCCTTGTGCATGTCCTCGTTCAGGCCCAGCCCGGTGACGAAGCCGCCGAACGCGATGTTCTGGACGATGATCCCCGGGATCAGGAATTCGACGTACGGGATCCCGCCCGTGTTGATCGCACCACCGAACACGTAGCGGAACAGCAGCACGAACATGATCGGCTGGATCGTGAACGCGAGCAGCAGCTCGGGCGCACGCGGCAGGCGGACCAGGTTTCGCTCGGCGATCACGAGCGTGTCGCGAATCAGTCGCGTCATCCGGGCTGCTCACCTTCTTCGGGGGCCTGGGCGACGTGACCGGTCATCGACAGGAACACCTCGTCGAGCGTCGGCCGGCGCATCGCGAGGTCATCGATTCCGACGCCGACGTCGCTCAACCGGCGTACCGCCTCGACGATCGCACCTCGTCGCTCGCGCACGCTGAGCCTGACCAAGCCGTCCTCGGCGACAGGTGGCTCGTCGGACATCGGCGCGAGCGCGTCGAGCGCAACCTGCGGATCGGCTCCCGCATCGAGTCGCACCTCGAGCCGTTCGCCACCGACCTGGTCCTTGAGCTGGTCAGATGTTCCCTGCGCGATCAGGCGGCCGTGGTCGATCACCGCGATCGTGCTCGCCAGCCGATCGGCCTCGTCGAGATACTGGGTCGTCAGCAGCACCGTCGTGCCCTCCGCGACCAGCCGCTCGATCACGTCCCACATGCCCAACCGGCTGCGGGGATCGAGCCCCGTGGTCGGCTCGTCGAGAAACAGCACCGGCGGCTTCGCGACCAGCGCCGCCGCCAGATCGAGGCGGCGGCGCATCCCGCCGGAGTACGTCTTCACCGGGCGCCCAGCGGCCTCGACGAGGTCGAAGCCCTCGAGCAGCTCTGCGCCGCGGGCCCGCGCGGAGCCGCGGGGCATGCCGTAAAGCCGTCCGACCATCGTCAGGTTCTCGAGTCCCGTGAGGTTCTCGTCGACGGCCGCGTATTGTCCGGCGAGGCCAATCTGCTCGCGTAGCTTGGCGGCGTCGTGGACGACGTCTAGTCCGACGACCTGGGCGCTCCCCGCGTCGGGCTTCAGCAGCGTCGTCAGCACGCGTACGAACGTCGTCTTACCTGCCCCGTTGGGCCCAAGCAGGCCGAGCACGGTTCCGCGGGCGACCTCGAGGTCCACGCCCACGAGGGCCTGGACCTCGCCGAACGACTTCGAGAGCCCGGCGACACTGATCGCCGGAGCCTCGGCGGCCGCCATCGCCGCAGCGCTGAGTTCGGCCATCGATGATCGGCTACAGCTGCCGCGACGACCAGAGCAACGCCGACAGGATCACACTGACGCCGGCCACGACCAGTCCGGTGATCCAGCCTTGAACCTTGCTCGAGACGAGGATCGCACCCAGCAGAACGCCGATCCCGACGATCCCGAAGGTCGAGATCAGGCGGACGAGGATGCGCTCGACGCCGAACCGTCGGCGCTGACGCCGCGGGAGCATGTTCTCGCGAGGGGGACGGGGCGCGGGCTCTGCGGGCGGCGCCTCAGAAGCCCGAGGCGCCTCAGAAGCCCGAGTGTCATCCGCGAGAGCGGGCTCGGCCTCGGTCTCGCCCGCCGGGCGCAACTCTTCGTCAGCTGGTCCTGTCCCGTAACTCACGATCTGTTTCTCCCCGTTTACGAGTACAGCGTAACGTCGGGGCATGCTCGGGATGTTCGGGATGTAGCATGACCGCCTCGTGAGCACGCCCTCAGTCGCCGACGTCGTCGGTGCCACGGTCGCAGATCAGGGGATCACGGATGCCTTTGGCGTCCTCGGCAGCGGCAACCTGATCGCCACCAATGCTCTGCGCGAGGGCGGGGTGCGCTTTCATCACGCTCGCCACGAGGGTGGGGCGGTGTGCATGGCCGACGGCTACGCGAGGGTCAGCGGTCGCGTAGGTGTGCTGAGCGTTCATCAGGGACCCGGACTCACAAACACGATCACCGGGCTCACGGAGGCGGCGAAGAGCCGCACACCGCTGCTCGTGCTGGCCGGTGAGACGCCCACCGCGGCGCTCACCAGCAACTTCCGGATCGATCAGCACGACCTCGTCGAGTCGGTCGGCGCGATCGCCGACCGGGTTCACGGCCCCAAGAGCGTGGCCGACGACACACTGCGCGCCTACCAGCGTGCCCGGATCGAACGCCGCCCCGTCGTGCTGATGCTCCCGATCGACATCCAGGGGCAGGCGGCCGCCGCCACCCGGCCCTCCCAGCCGCCCGCGCCGCCGCTGGTGGCCCCCCACCCGGCACATCACCAGTTCGAATCGGTGGCGGATCTGATCGCTGGTTCGGGCGCGGCCCGCGATCATCGCCGGCCGCGGCGCGGTGCTCGCTGACGCCGGCCAGGACCTCGAGCAACTCGGTCAGAGAATCGGCGCGATCCTCGCGACCTCCGCCCCAGCCAACGGCCTGTTCGCCGGTCTCCCCTACGCGCTCGGGATCTCGGGCGGCTTCGCCTCACCGTTCGCCGCCGACCTGCTTCCGCAAGCGGACCTCGTACTTGTCTTCGGCGCATCCATCAACCACTGGACGACCAAGCACGGGGCGCTGATCAGCGGAGACGCAAACCTAGTCCAGGTCGACATCGACGCGAGCGCGATCGGGCGCAATCGTCCGGCGGATCTCGCGATCATTGGTGATGCCAAGACAACGGCGGCCGCGCTCACCAAAGCGCTCGAGCACGTCCGGGGCGATCTCATGCCCTGCCGCCACCGCTTCTCGAAACTGCTGTTGCGACAACGGCCGCGTCTGGGACGCGACGACCTGGACCAAACACATGAGCGCTGGCTGGGCGCCCAGCGCTTCGATCGCGCCGTGTGTTGCACCGTCACCCAGGTTCTGATCAAATACACGCAGCCGTCCATTCTTGCGGCCACGGCGGCGTTCTGCACGTGTTGGCGAACGGGAGCCCAATTTCAGATGAGTGTTCCGCTGCGGATCGGCGTCATGCAGCTAACGATGGAGCCGCTGGAGGAGATTCTCGGGCACGCGCGTGCGCTGGACCGGCATGGCTTCGACACGATCTGGCTGGCTGAGGCGTATCCGTGGTGGCGCAAGCATCAGATGGAGGCGCGGAGCTCGACCGTGCTGTCGGCGCTGATCGCTCGCGATACCGAGCAGCTGACGATCGGGTGGGGAATCATCTCGCCGTTTACGCGCCACCCGATCCAGGTGGCGATGGACGCGCGGGTGACCCAGGAGCTGGCCGGCCCGATCGTTTCCGCCTCGGTTTCGGCGCGAGCCGGATCTTCATGAAGGAGATCGGCGCCGAGGACGTCAAGCCGTTGAACCCGACGCGCGACGCGGTGCGGATCGTCCGGGGAGTGCTGGAGGGGAGCGACTTCGCGTACGAGGGCAAGGCGTTCACCGCGATCGTGCCCGCCGCTGTCCGAGGACGCCCAGTCGCCGCGCGGCAGCGTGCCGATCTATGTCGCGGGCACCGGGCCGCGGATGCAGCAGTACGCCGGCGAGGAAGCCGACGGCCTGCTGACGCCGAGCATCACGACCCCGGGGTTCGTCCGCTACGCGCGCGAGAACCTACGTAAGGGCGCCGATATGACCGGCCGGAACGCGGACGAGCTCGATCTGGGTTGCACGATCGTGGCGAGCATTGATGAGGATCGCGAGAGGGGCCGTGAGGGCGCGCGTGAGATCGCGGGGATGTATCTCGCGAACAAGGTGCAGAACATTCAGGCCTCGGCGGACGTGTTGCTTGAGGAGGCGGGCCTTGGCCAGGAGGAGATCCGTCCGATCGCCGAGGCGATGGAGTCCGGGGGCCGGTTCGCGGCCGCGGCGGCGGTCAGCGATGAGATCCTGGACAAGACGCGGCCGATTGCGGGGACCCCGAAGGACTGCATCGAGGCGATCGAGGAATACACGCGACGCGGGCTGCACGCACATCATGCTCGAGCTCTGGGGCGAGCATCGCGAGCGACAGATCGAGATGTTCGCCGCAGCGCGTCCTACCCCACTTCCGGGAGTGATGTTGGCGACCGACCGAGAGCTCACCGAGCGGCTGATCGGGCATGTCGACGAGCGCCGGCTGGTCGATACGGCGTGCGCGTACGTGAGCACGCCGAGCCCGACGGGCAGCGAGCAGGCGATGGCCGAGACGGTGCGCGCGGCGTTCGAGGAAACGGGTCTGACGGTGAGGTGGCAGGAGGTCGAGGAGGGGCGCCCGAACGTGATCGGGACGCTCGAGGGCGAGGGCGGCGGCCCGAGCCTGATGTTCAACGGGCACATGGACACTTCGTACTCGGGCCGCGAGCCGTTCCTGCGTGGGATCGTCGGTTTCCAGCCCGACGCGGTGGTCCGGGACGGTCGTATCTATGGCCTTGGGATCTCGAACATGAAGGGCGCGCTCGCCTGCTACCTGGAGGCGATCAGGGCAGTGCGCGACGCCGGGGTGCGGCTGCGCGGCGACGTGCTGCTCGCGTCCGTCGTCGGCGAGATCGAGAAGACCCAGTGGGGCGAGGAGTTCCGCGGCCGCGAGTACCGGGGCTACGCCGCCGGTAGTCGTTATCTGCCGACGCATGGCGGGATCGCCGACATGTGCATCCTCGGAGAGCCGACCGAGCAGCGCGTGGTGCTCGGCCACTACGGCGCGATGTGGGCGCGGATCTCGACCCACGGTCCGTTCATCCACACCGCGTTCTCAGCCGGACGTCTGGAAGAGAACTCGATCGTGCGGATGCGCGAGGTGCTCGACGACGTGCTCGAGTGGATCCCGGAGTGGGAGCGGCGCGCCGAGTACGGCGGGCGCAACGGCGTCGTCAACATCGGCGTCGCTGCGCGGCGGATATCCCTGGCGGGTCTAGCCGCACGCCGAATCGCACCGATCTGTTCCTCGACATCCGCGTGCCGCCGACGATGCCGATGCACGGACGCCGAGCGCGAGTTCGCCGGGCTCGTGCGCGAGCTGCGCGTCAGCGCCACCCCGACTACGGGCATCGAGTCCGAGGTGTTCGTGACCGCGCCGGGCGCCGAGATCGACGAGGGCCACCCGCTGATCGCGGCGATCGACTCCGGCCACGAGCGGGTCTTCGGCGCTGCCGCCCGAGCGCGACGTGGTGCGCTGGTTCTCCGACGCCTCGGCGCTGACCCGCTACGGGATCGAGACCGTCAACTACGGCACCTCGAGCGGGCTGCCCGACCCCGACGGCGAGAACCTCGAGATCGCCGGGCCTGCGCGAGATCGCGACCGGTCTACGCGCTCGCCGCCGCGCGACTCTGCGGGGTGGCAGCGTGAAGCTCGTCACGTTCGAGACCCCGACGGCAGGACGCGGTGCGGTGCCCTGAGCGGCGAGCGACATCGCCGTCATCGACGTCGCCCAACATGCGCGCGCTGTTCGAGTGCGGCGTGGATCCGGCGCCGGGCGCGGCGAACGGCGAGCGCGTGTCGCTCGCGGACGCGCGCCTGCGCGCCCCGATCATGCCGAAGAAGTTCTTCCACACCTCGGGCAACTTCCGCGAGCACGAGGAGGAGTCGAAGGCCGTCGAGCTGGTCGCACGAGATCGCGCCGTGGATCGTGTTCTTCCAGAACGTCGACGCGATCATCGGCCCCGACGACCCGATCATCTACCCCTAGCACCTGACCAACGAGCTCGACTACGAGCTCGAGCTCGCGGTCGTGCATCGCGCCGTGCCGGCCAGCACTTCGACGAGGAAGAGGCGGCGGCCTACATCGGCGGCTACCTGATCTTCAACGACATCACCGCGCGCGACATCCAGCGGCGCGAGATGCGCTCGGGCGTGTTCTCCTTCTGCAAGGCGATCGACAGCTTCTGCCCGCTCGGCCCGTGGATCGTGACGCCCGACGAGATCGGCGACGCCATGAGCTGCACATGGAGCTGCGGGTCAACGGCGAGGTTCGTCAGAAGTCCGCACTCGGGGAACATGTCGGTGACGATCCCGCAGATCATCGCGCACTACTCGGCGCTTGGTTACAGCCCCGGCGACGTCCTCTCGACTCGGCACCGTCTCGGGGGTTGCGGGCTTCCGCGAGGACGCGCCGAACTGTACCTGCAGCCCGGGCGACCTGGTCGAGTGCGAGATCGAGGGAATCGGCATGCTGCGCAATCCCGTGATCTCCTGGCAGGAGGCGCACGGAGTGCCCGCGCCGCCACTGCGACGCTGGTAGCCGTGGGCTGGCCGCTCGACCGCGAGAAGCTCGACCGCGTTCCGCGCGCTGATGGCGCAGGACGGTCTCGATGCGGTCGTCGTGCGCGCGCCGGACAACATTCTCTACCTGACCAACTACTGGTGATGAAGGGCTACGACGTGGCGGTGTTCCCCGCCAGCGGCGAGCCGACGCTGGTCGTGCTCGAGCCCCAGCTCGATGACGCCGCGCGCACCGCTTGGACGGATGACCTGCGGCCGTTCGCCGGCTACCACCCGGCCGACCCGCGACCGCCGTGGTTTCGCTCGCACGACGCTGCCTTCGGGTGCTGGCCGAGCGCGACCTGACCGGCAAGGTTGGCCTCGAGCTCTCCCAGGGGACGCAGGCAGCCGACCGGATGGTCGGCTGAGCCGACGGTCTTCTCGCAGGATTGGTTCGGCGCCTTTGACGGCACCTGCCGCGAGGTCGTCGACTGCTCCGCGTCTGCTCGCGACCGCGCGCGCGATCAAGACAGGGCAGGAGATCGAGCGGATGCGGCTGGCCGGCGAGTTGGCGGCGGCCGCGATGGAGCACGTGCGCGAGCGGGTCCGCCCGGGCATGAAGACCAGCGAGATCGGGGCGATGTACGAGGGTCACGTGCACAGCAACGGGATCGGCTACGAGGGAAAGGTCGAGATGGCTCGCGGCTTCACGCTCGTCTGGTCGGGACCGAACATCCGCACGTTCACCGCCACCGGCGATGCCCGCGTGTGCGAGCGCGAGCCGACGCTGCTGGAGATCTGGGTGTGCGCCGACGGCTACTGGTCCGATCTGACCAAGAACGCCTGCCCGGGCGAGCTCGCCCCGGCCTACGACGAGCTGACCGACGGGCTGCTCGAGGTCTACGGGCGGGCGACCGATCACCTCCGCCCCGGTGCGAGCCTCGGCGAGCTCGACCGCCTGATCCGCGCCGGCATCGCCGAGCTCGGCTATCCCGGGCAGCCCTCCCACCCGATCGCGCACGGCGTCGGCGCGCGCGCGCACGAGCCGCCCTTCGCCCACCAGGCCGCCGCCGGCGACTGCAGGAGGGCATGGTGATGGCGATCGAACCCGGCGTCTACTGGGAGGGCGGCGGCGGGCTGCGGGTCGAGGACAACTTCCTGGTGACCGCGTCCGGCAGCGAGCGCCTTGGTACCTATCCCGACGACTTCAGAGGCCGATGATCCCGCAACGAACAGATCTGGACCGGTGAGCTCAACCGCCGCGCCGCCACGGACCCGGGCGCCCCCGCCGAGGTGGTTGGCCTCTATGACACGACGCTGCGCGACGGCGAGCAGACCGTCGGCGTGGCGCTCGACCCCGAGCAGAAGCTCGAGATCGCTAGGGCGCTTGACCAGCTCGGCATCGACCGGATCGAGGCGGGCTTCCCGCGCGTCTCCAAGGACGACACCGAGGCGTTCAGAGCGATCGCGGCCGACGGGCTCGCGGCCGAGATCTGGGGGTTCGCGCGGGCCGTCCCCGCGGACGTCGACGCGCTGCTCGAGATCGGCGTGCGCGCCGCCGTGATCGAGTCCCCGGTCTCCGACGGCAAGCTGAACGCCTACGGGATCTCGCGCGAGAAGCTCATCACCCGGGTGGCCGACGCCGTCTCGCACGCGACGCAGAGCGGCGTCAAGGTCTGCTTCTTCGGTGTCGACGGCTCACGCGCGGACTTCTCGTTCCTCGAGCGCGTCTACAAGGAGGCGGTCGGCGCAGGCGCCAGCGAGGTAGCGATGGTCGACACGCTGGGAGCGGTCAATCCGGAGGCGGCGGCGCTGATGGTGCGCAGCGCGCGCGAGTGGCTCGGCAAGGAGATCGCGATTCACTGGCATGGCCACAACGACTTCGGGCTCGCCACCGCCGCCGCGATCGCCGCCGTGCGGGCCGGGGCGCGGTGGGTGCAAGGAACGATCAACGGCATGGGCGAGCGGGCCGGCAACGCGAACCTGGGCGAGGTGGCGCTGGCGCTGGAGGCGCTGTACGGAATCCCGACCAGGCTGCGGTTCGACCGCCTGCGCTCGGTCTCCGAGCTGGTCCGACGCACCTCCGGCTACGAGCTCGAGCCGTGGAAGCCGGTGACCGGCGAGACTCTGTTCACGCGCGAGAGCGGCGCCGTCGCCAGCCAGTTCCACGATCCGCCCGCGATCGAGCCGTTCTCCTCCGAGCTCGTCGGCGCTGAGCGCCGCATCGTGCTCGGCAAGAAGAGCGGGCTCGACTCGATCCGAATCAAGCTCGCCGAGCTCGAGCTCGAGCGGCCCGAGGACGGATGGCCGGCGTTGTTGTCCGAAGTGAAGGCGCTCGGCGCGCGCAAGCACGGCCTCGTCAGCGACGAGGAGTTCCGCGAGCTGGTCGATGCCCGCTGAGCCACCGCCGTTGCAGCGTGTCTGCGTGATCGGCGGCGGTGCGATCGGGAGCCTGCTCGCCGGCCATCTCAGCCGCGTGTGCGACGTCTGGGTCCTGACTCGCCGTCCCGAGCACGCCGAGCGCCTGTCAAGCGACGGGCTGCGCGTCTCGGGCAAGAGCGAGCTGGTGGGCCGTGTCGCCGCGACCAGTGACGCAAGCGATCTACCGCCGTTTGATCTTGGCATCGTCGCGGTCAAGGCGACCGACCTCGAGGAGGTCGCGGGGCGGCTCGCCGGGGTGGCGCGCGACGCGACGATGATGACGATTCAGAACGGACTCGGAGCCGAGGAGGTCGTCGCCCGGCACGGCGACTGGCCGCTGATCTCGGCGGTTACGTTCATGAGCGGCAACCGTCGCTCCGACGTGCATGTCGAGTACGAGCTCGACACCGCGACGTGGATTGGGCCGTGGGCGGGGACGCGGACCACGCAAGCCATCGTCGACGCCGTGGCGGCGCTGCTCAACGCCTCCGGGTTGCGCGCCGAGCCGATGGCCGACCTGGTGCCGGCGCAGTGGTCGAAGCTGATCTTCAACTCGGCGATCAATGGCGTCGCGGCGCTGACCGAACTCCCACACGTCTCGCTGTACGCCGACGAGGACGGTCTCGCCGCGCTCGGGCTGGTCGTCCGCGCGCTGATCGACGAAGGCAAGGCCGTCGCCGATGCCGCGAGCGTCGAGTTGTACGAGGATCCGTGGGAGATGAATGTGCTTGCGGTCGCGCGTGGCGAGACCCATGCGAGCGACTACGCGCATCTGCCCTCGATGCTGGAGGACGTCCTCGCGCGCCGCCGGACAGAGGTCGACTTCATCGCCGGCGCGCTCGTCCGCGAGGCCGGGAAGCGGCACGTCGAGGTGCCTGTGACCGCGGCCGTGTATCGCCTGATCAAGGGCAAGGAAGCTTCCTGGTCCCTGCGCGGGCCACAACTACAGGAGGTGCCGACGTGAGGGTCTGCATCGTCGGCTGCGGCGCGATCGGTAGCCTGTTCGCGGCCCATCTTGCGCAGGTGGACGGCGTCGAGGTGTGGGCCTATGACGTCGTCGAGCCGCACGTCGAGGCGATCAACCGTGACGGGCTGCGACTCACCGGTCACGCCGAGCTGCTTGCGCGGATCCGCGCGAGCACCGACAGAAGCGAGATCCCGCCGTGCGAGTTCGGCATCGTCGCGACCAAGAGCCTGTTCACGCGACCAGCGATCGAGGCGATTGCGCACATCTTCGAGGACGGCGCGGTGGCGTCGGTGCAGAACGGCGTCGGGAACGAGGAGGTGATCGCGGAATCGGTTGAGCGCGTGATCAGGGGCACGACGTTCCCTGCCGGCCACGTCGTGGAACCCGGGGTTGTCAACATGGACACTCGCGGCGACACCTGGCTCGGACCGTTCGAGCCGAAGCCGGCATCGATGCAGGAGGTTTCACGGCTGGCCGAGGCGATCACCGCGGGCGGCATGAACACAAAGGCACTAGAGGACGCTCGCGGCGCGCAGTGGACGAAGCTGATCTTCAACGCGGCCACCAACCCGATCGGAGCGCTGACCGGGCTGACGCATGGCCGCGTCTGC
This sequence comes from uncultured Solirubrobacterales bacterium, assembly GCA_963837385.1. Lineage (GTDB taxonomy): Bacteria > Actinomycetota > Thermoleophilia > Solirubrobacterales > Solirubrobacteraceae > Palsa-465. The sequence continues at coordinate 174,712 of CAWIMZ010000012.1, read as the reverse complement.
GAGCTCCCCGAGACGCGGCGACTCGTGAGCGGCCTGGTCGACGAAGGCAAGGCGGTTGCCGAGTCGCTCGGGATCACGCTCGATTCCGACCCCGACGAGCTCGTCGACCATGCGGCTAAGGTCGCCTATGAGCATCGCGCCAGCATGCTGCAGGACGTTCTCGCCAAACGCGCCACCGAGGTCGACGTGATGAACGGCGGGATCGCGATGGTCGGCAGGCAGCAGGGCGTCCCGACACCGCTAAACGTGGCGGTCGCCGCGCTGATCAAAGGATTGGAGCATTCGTGGCATCAACCGCAGTGAGAACCTCCCACGCCGATATCGAGAGGCGCTACAAAAACGTGCGACGGGCGCTCGCGGAGTCCGGCGCCGACGCGCTGATCGCCTGCGCGAGCGAGTACACGGGGTTCGAAGGCGCAGTTCGCTACCTGTCCGGCTTCCGCATCGTGCATCGCTACGCGTACGTGCTGCTGCCCGCCGATGGCGAGCCGATCAGCGTCTTTCCGAGCGAAGGGCGGTGGGTTGGGAACCACGACGACGGCTGGGTCGAGAACCGGATTTTCGCCGACACGCCCGGGGGGTGGATGCGCGAGCACCTCAGCGGGCAACAAGCCCGCCGCGTCGCCGTATACGGCCTCGACTTCATCATGCCGGTGCGGGACTTTCGCGCGCTGTCGGACGGCGACTTCGAGCTGGTGAACTTCGATCGTCAGTTCGATCTCGCTCGCGCGGTCAAGAGCGACGAGGAGATGGAGCTCGTCCGCGAGAGCATGCGCATCAACGAGGAAGGGTTCTGGGCCGTCCACGCCGCGTATGAGCCAGGGCGCACGCAGGCCGAGGTGATGGCCCACGCGGAGGCCGTATTCGCGCGTCTCGGCACCGGCCGGCAAACGATGGACATGGTCCTCTGGGGTCCGGGCGGCTCCGCCACCCCCGAGTTCCAGATACCCGACCCCAAGCAGCCGATCGGGTCCGAGGACCTGCTCCTGTACTCGCTGGAGATCGCCGGTCCGGGCGGCCATTGGGTCGAGTTCTCACGGCCGCTGACCCGCGGCTCGGTCAATGACGACACGCTACGGATGCTCGACGCGTACGACGAGTACTTCGAGGCGGCCAAGGCGACGATGCGTGCCGGGGCAAGCGCTCATGACCTGCACGTCGCCGTGTCGAAGCCGTTCAAGGACCGCGGCTACCCGCTTGGTCACGTCACCGGCCACTCGATCGGGATGTCGATGATCGAGTTTCCGCGGATCGGCGAGGGCGTGGACGTCGAGCTGAAGGAGAACATGGTGCTCTCGATGCACCCGCACGCGATCGCCGCTGGGGAGCGCTCCTGCCTGTACATGCAGGACACCTGGCGCGTTGGGAACAGCGAGGGTGAGCCGCTCTCGCGCGTGCCGCTGCGCGTGTTCGATGGCAGCGAGTCTCACACGTCGGGCTGAGCGTCCGCTGGCGCTCGGCTCGCTGCTGGGCGGCTGCACGGTCGGACTCTCGATCTCGTGGAACATCGCCAACACCGGCTCGGTGGCGACGCTGCTCGCGCATCGTTACGGCACCGGGCTGACGGTCATCGGCCTGCTGACGGCTGTCATGTTCTTCGCCGAGCTGCCAATCATGCTCCCCGGCGGCCGCGCGATCGACCGCTACGGCGCCAAGTGGGTCGGGATCGCCGCGGTCCTGATCTCGCTTGTCGGCAACCTGTTGCTGCTCACCGCCTCCAGCGTCCTGCTCGCACTCGTGCTGCGCGCATTCGTCGGCCTCGGTGTCGGACTGGGCTTCCTCGCCGGCGCAATCTACGCCCAGGTCGGCTCGCGGCGCAACGCGGCGCTCGCTGGCGGCATCTACGGCGGCGTGGCGCTGAGCGGCGGCGGGCTCGCGCTCGCGATCGTGCCGCAACTCGTCGGCGCGTTCGGCTGGCGGGCGCCCTACGTGAGCGGTGCCGCGGTGGCCGCGCTGGCACTTGCGCTAGTGGCGCTGTGCCCTCGGACGTCGGGCCACGGCGGCGCCCACGAGGCGCCGCGGCTCGGAACGCTCGTCCGCGATCCGACGCTCGTGCGCCTCGGCGCGGTCTCCGCCGTTTCCTTCGGTTTCAGCGTGATCCTCGGCAACTGGGCGGTGACGCTGCTCGAGCGTACCGGCGGCTACAGTAGCGGCGCGGCGGGAGCGATCGGCTCGTTGATCCTGATCCTCGGCATCATCGGCCGGCCTGCCGGCGGCGCTCTGGTGCGCAGCGCGCCGCGCGCCGCATGGCGCGCCGTCGCGATCAGCTTCATCGTCGGCGCATTCGGCACCACGCTGCTCGCCCTCTCACTCACATTCACGGTCGACGGTTTGGCCGCCGCGCTCGTCGGGCTCGCCGCAGGGATCCCGTTCGGAGCGACCGTCGCCGGCGCTTCACGCGCCTACCCGCAAGCGCCGGGCGCCGGAGTGGGCGCGATGAACACCTATCCGGTGCTGATGATCATCGCCGGCACGCCGCTGCTCGGGCTGACGTTCGCGATGCCGGGGGACGGACGGATCGGATTTGCGGTGCTCGCAGCGCTGTGGCTGGCCACGATCGCAGTGATTCCGCGCCGCGTGAGGTTCGACTGAAGCCGTCATGCTGCTCGGTGGGACGCGGACACGAGCGCGAGCGGCCCGGGGACTTGACATTTGATCCCGGCGTTTGCGAGGCTCCTCAGCGATGCCAGCGCACGGAAGCCGTCACCGCCAGGCGAGCTTCCTCCGCCGGCCGAGCCCTCACCCCCAGCCGAGCCCCAGCCCGCCGAGCTTCGCCCGCCGGCCGAACCCCTCGCCCCAGTCAGACCCTCTGCAGGGGCCGAGCTCTGCCGGGCACGCCGGTTCTCCGCTTGCCGCCCCCGGAGCCGATGGCTGAGGTCTACGACGTGGTCGTGATCGGCTCCGGCCACAACGGGCTGGTTGCGGCGGCGTACCTGGCGCGGTCGGGCCTGAGCGTGCAGGTGATCGAGCGCAACGAGGTCGCGGGCGGTGCGGTCGCGAGCGAAGAGTTGACCGAGCCGGGCTTCGTCCATGACACGTTCTCCTCGTGGCACCCGCTGTTCAAGCTCTCCGGCGCTTACGCCGAGCTCGGCCCGGACCTCGAGGCGCGCGGGCTGCGCTACTGCGAGACGCCGGCGGAGACGACCGCGAACGTCCTTCCCGACGGCAGCGCCACGGTCGCCTACCGCGACGCGGCCGCGACCGTGGAGGGCTTCGATCCGCGCGACCGCGCGGCATACCTCGCCGAGATGGACAGCTTCGGCGCGACGATCGAGACCGTCGGGCAGCTGCTCGGGACAGAGCTGTTCTCGGGCAACGCGGCCAAGCTCGTGTGGAAGCTCGAGCGTTCGCTGGGCCCCCGGCGGGGGTTGACGTTCATGTCAAACGTGCTCTCCTCGGCGCGCGCCTGGTTCGAGACGCGCTTTCAGGGACGCGAGGTGGCCGATCTGTATGCGCCCTGGTCGCTGCATACCGGGATCTCCCCCGACGGCGCCGGGAGCGGCTTTCAGGTGCTCGCGATCGCAGGGTCGCTGCACGCCGTCGGCATGCCGGTCGTCAGCGGCGGCGCCGTCAACTTCGTGCGCGCCTTTGAGCGGCTGATCGGCGACTACGGGGGCCAGGTGCGAACCGGTGTCGAGGTCGAGCGAATCCTGACCCGCGGCGGGGAGGCGGTTGGCGTCGTAGCGGACGGCCAGGAGGTCCGGGCGCGCCGCGCGGTGATCGCCAACACCACGCCGACGCAGCTCTACGGGCGCCTGTTGCCCGAGGGCGCCGCGCCGGCCCAGGCGGTGCAGCAAGGACTGCGGTTTCGCTACAGCCCGCGTGGAGGCATGCAGATCCACGTCGCGCTCAAGGCGCCGCTGCGCTGGCGAGACTCGCGGCTCGACAACGTCCCGGTCGTTCACGTGAGCGGCGGCCTCGGAAGCGTTTCGCTCGCCTGCGCGCAGGCGAGCGCCGGGCTGCTGCCCGCGGAGCCGACCGTGGTCGTCGGCCAGCCGACGGTGCTCGACCCGAGCCGCGCGCCGGAGGGCGCCGCGGTGATGTGGATCCAGCTCCAGCAGGTTCCCTACCGGCCGACCGCTGACGCCGCCGGAGAGATCGAGGTCGGCGATGGGAGCTGGCCCCCCGAGGCTCGTGACCAGGTTCACCGAACGAGTGCTCTCAAGGCTCGCGCCGCACGTCGAGAACTGGCCGCAGGCGCGCGGAACAGCCGCCGTGCTGTCACCGGTGGAGCTGGAGCGGCGCAATCCGAACCTCGTGCGCGGCGACATCTACGCCGGCGACTGCGAGCTCGGCCAGTCCTACCTCTGGCGTCCGCTGCCCGGGTACGGCGCTCACAGCACGCCGGTCAAACACCTGTACCAGTGCGGAGCGTCGACCTACCCCGGTCCCGGTCTGAACGCGGCGTCGGGCCGGATCGTGGCGCTGCGCATCGCCGCCGGCGACGGTCGTGTCGCTCAGGCGGCCGAGCGCTTGCGCCGCCGCAGGCGCTGAGTGGCGGCAGCCCCGAGCGCCTTGCCGCCGGCGCCGACCATGCTGACCGCGAGCTTGGCGTCCTCGCCGCGGCGTCGCGGGGCGGCAAGCAGCTTCTGGGCGACGTGGTAGCCGGAGATCGCGTTCACGCCCGCCCCCGGCCAGGTCGCGGCGCCGACCATCAGCAGCCCATCGACGCCGGTCTGGTAATCGCTCACCTCGGGGAACGGACGGAAGATGAAGTTCTGGCGAAGGTGCATGCTGCCAGAGATCGAATCGCCGCCCGCGAGGTTCGGATCGTGATTCTCTAGGTCGGCGGGCGTCAAGATCGCGCGGTCGAGCACGAGCTCCCCGATTCCGGGCGCGTAGCGCTCGAGCTTGGCTACCACGCGGTCGGCGTAGGGCTCCCCCGCCTCCGGCCAGCCGCACGCTTCGATCTGCCCGAGTGCATCGCCGACGATCTGCGCCGGCAGCGCCCGCACCTGTACCCACAGCACGCTGCCGTCGGCGGCGCGTGAGGAATCGACGGCCAAGGTCTGGCCGACGACAAGCATCGGCTCAGCGGGAAGCAGACCGGCGCACGCCTCGGCGTAGGTGGCAGCGAGGTCGTGGACGTAGGGCGCAATGTGGACATAGGCAAAGGAGGCGAGATCGTCCCCGGCGGCCCAACGCGGCGGGCCCGATAGCGCCAGGTGGACCATCAGCGTCCCCGGTCCGTAGCGGTAGCGGGCCGCCGCGCGGCGCAGCGCTTCCGGCGCGCGGGCGTCGGCGAGCAGTTGCCCGTACAGGAGCTGCGGCGCGACGCCAGCGATCACCGCCCGGCTGGCCTCGATCCGCTCCCCGTCCGCGAGCTCGACGCCCGTCGCACGACCGTCGCGGACGGTGACCCGTGCGACCTCCGCGGCGGTCCGGAGCTCGACTCCGTACTCGGCTCCGAGCGACACGAGTGCATCGATCAGCCGCGACGCACCACCAGCGGCGATCGAGATCCCGGTGCGCATGTCGGTGAACGCTTCCAGGAACGGAAACATCGCACCGCCCGAGACGTCGGGTCCAAAGTCCAGGTGCAAACCCCAGCACGCCAGCAGCGCGTGGGCCTCGCGGGTGTACAGATACTCGTCGGCGAGCTCCCGGGTGGAGCTCACCAGCAGCCGCGCCAGCTCGCGCGCGCCCGCGACCCCGAGCTCAGGAAGCTGGCGCGCAGCCAACGCGGCGAGGCTGCGGGCGTCGAGCCGCGAGCCGCACAGCGCGAACAGCGTCGGGCTGAGGCGCTCATACAGCCGGTCGAGCTCCCGCCAACCCGCCGCGTCGCGCGGGTCGTGCCGCTCGAGTTCGACCAGCGTCGGCTCGCTCCCCTGATGCACGCGCAACCCGCGCCCGTCCGGATACACGTTTGCGAACGGATGCGCGCAGGCGGCGTACGCGAGGCCGTGGCGCGCGAGCTCGGGTCCGAGCTCGGCGGCGACCGGCGAACCGAGGAACAGGTTCATGTTGGTGGCGAACAGGTCGTGGACGAAGCCAGGACGCGTGATCTCGGCGCTGAACACCGCACCGCCCGGCCGGTCGTTGCGCTCGAGCACGAGCGTCCTCCACCCCGCCCGCGCGAGATAAGTCGCGCTCACCAGTCCGTTGTGGCCGGCACCGACGATGATCGCGTCGTAGCTCGGCACCAACTCAGTCTACCCGTCGACCCGTCCGCAGCGGTCACGTTGGCGGCGGTCACCTTGGCGGCGGTCACGCCCGCCTGCGTCCATGGCGCGGCCGTAACTCGACATTTGATACATGTCCGGAGACCTCGTCCACCGTCGTCGGGGTCGACATCGGGGGACCTTCACCGATACGGCGGTCGGCGACGAGCATGGCGCGCTCGCCACCTACAAGAGCCCAACCACTCCGGTCGCGCTGCTCGAGGGCCTGCTGGCGAACCTCCCCGAGGCAGCCGGTGAGCGCGACCTCGACGAGTTCCTCGGCGAGGTCGAGCGGATCGCACGCCGGACCACCGCGGCCACCAATCGCCTACATCGAGCATCGCTGGTCTCGCACGGCGCTGCTGAGCGCCCGCGGGTTCGGTGACGATCAGGCTGCCTTTCCCGTTGCGTTCTGAGACGACGCTCGTGTGGCAAACATTTGATCGAATCGCATCAATCTTTGATCACAATCGTGGTCGCGCCTCGCTTTGATCGCGGCTATGTCGGCTCGACTTCATGGGCCTTTTCGATCGTCGCCTGCTGCTCGCTGGGAGTGACGGTGTCGGGTAATTGGCCGGCGAGGGCTCGATCTCGGTTCCGGTGTCTGAGCCGACCAACGGCAGCGAGCGAGAACTCCGCGCCGCCGGTGATGCCCCGGGGCCTGAACAGCAGCATCGCCGCCATCCCGATTCCGAGGATCAGGTTCGACGCCCCATTGGGAAGCGTCAACGTGAAGAAGGCGACGTGCACCGTGTTCTCCGCGGCGCTCAAGAACGAATCGAGCAGGCTCACGGCGAGCGCGCCGACGGTTGCGCCCCACAAGCTCGTGGAGCCCCCGATCACCAGCATCGCCAGTGTCAGGAAGGTGAGGTCGAGGAAGACTTGGTCGGTGGTGATGCTGCCGAGCTCATGGACGAAGAGCGCGCCGCCGAGTCCGGCGATTGCTCCTGAGAGCCCGAACGCGATCAGTCGCTCGCGCGTCACGTTGACTCCGATCGCCTGCGCGGCCGCCGGGTCCTCGCGCGCCGCCCGCAGCAGCCGTCCGCGGCGCGAGGACTGGTAGATGAAGGCGATGATCGCGGCGAAGATCGCCACGATCAGCGCCTGTCCGATGCCGGTCGTCACCGGCACCAGCGACAGCGTCGTCGGACCGGGGCCGATCTTCGTCCACTGCTGGAGGACGTTGTAGGTGATCTCGAGCACTGCGAACGTCGCGATGCCGGCGGCGATCCCAGACAAGCGCATCAGCGGGAAGCCGACGAGCAAGGCGAAGATGCCGCCGAGTGCGGCCGCGATCACGAGCGAGACGAAGTTCGAGACCGAATGGTGGGCGATGAATGACCACAGTCCCGGCAGCACGAGCTGCTTCGGGCCGGTCGGGATCGTCATCACCCCGGCGCTGAACGCACCGATCGCGACGAAGCTGATGTGGCCGAACGAGATCACGCCGGAGTTGCCGATGAATATGTACAGCCCGTAGACGATCGTCGCCGACACGAGCGCGGTGATGTAGTCCAGCTTCGTGCCGGCCGAGGCAGTCGTCCCGATCAGCGCCACGATCGCGAGCAGGGCGACCGACGCGAGGAGCGTCTGGACCGAGCGCAACCGGCTCATACGCGCTCGACTGTCGAGCGACTGAAGGGTGCGAACAGACCTGCGGGGCGCAGCAGGAGCAACACGATGACAAGCAGGAACACCCAGGCCGTCTGAAATTTTTGCTGCGAGGCTGGAAGCACATCGTTGAGGACCGAGGTTGCAAAGCCAATCGCAAACCCGCCGCCGGTCGCGGTCCAGAGCCGGTCGACGCCACCGACCACTGCGCCGACGAGGGCGATGATCGTGATGTCGAGGCCGAACGTCGGGGTGACGAGCGGCTGCTGGACGGTGAACAACAGCGCCACGACCGCGGCCATCACGCCGGCGATCAGGAACGCGAACGAGATCACCACATTAGTGCGCACGCCGAGCAGCCGCGCCGTGCGAAAGTCTGCAGCGGCTGCGCGCATCTGCAGCCCGATGCTGGTGCGACCAAGCATCAGTGCCGTACCGCCGAGCAGGATCAGTCCGGCTACGACCTCGATGATCGTGATCCAGCGCAGGTCGAGGGAGCCGTGGATCGCGATCTGGTTGAGGGTCGAAAGCGGGTCGGCGGGTTTGCCGTTTGTTCCGAAGGCGATCAGCCAGACTGCCTCGAGCGCGAACGCGACCGCGAACGTCGCTACCAGTGTCGTCGCTGGCGCCGCGCCGCGCAACGGTCGGAAGGCGATCCGCTCGATCGCGACCGACAGTCCGATGCAGACTGCGAAGCAGATCACGATGCTCGCAGCGAGCGGCAGGTTGCGCGTCAGGTACAGCGAGTACGCACCGGCGGTGATCACCTCGCCCTGGGCGAAGTTGATCAGCTGCAGCACGCCGAAGACGAGCGCGATCCCAATCGCCACCAGCGCGTACAGCGCGCCCAATGCAAGCCCGTCGATGATCGTCTGTGCTGCGCTCATGATCCGAAATAGGCCTCCACCATCCGCTGGGTGTCGCCCGCGTCGCGGGGGGTCAGCTCCATCCTGATCCTGCCGTTGTTCAGGACGTAGGTGCGGTCGGCGAAGCTGACCGTGATCTGCGCGCGTTGTTCGACCAGCAGGATCGTGACGCCGCCGCCGCGGATTTCTGCGAGCGCGCTCCAAACCGTGTCGACCATCGATGGCGCGAGCCCCAGCGAGGGCTCGTCGAGCAGCAGCACACGGGGCTTTGCGAGCAACGCGCGGGCGATCGCGAGCTGCTGGCGCTGTCCGCCCGAGAGCAGCCCGGCCTGGCGGTGGCGGTGATCGAGGACGACAGGGAAAAGCCTGTGAATCCAGTCGAGGTCTGCTTGCACGCCGTTGATCTGGCCGCGCCCGACGAGGCCGAGCCGGAAGTTCTCGTCCACTGTTAGGTGATCGAAGATGTGGCGTCCCTCCGGCACGAGCCCGATTCCCGCGCGAACGATCCGCTCGGTCGGCGTGCCGACGATAGAGCGGCCCTCGAACCGGATCGTGCCGCTGGTTGCGGGCACGACGCCCATCACCGCAAGCAAGGTCGTGCTCTTGCCGGCGCCGTTCGGGCCGACGAGCCCGACGATCTCCCCGCGGCCGACCGTCAGCGTGGCGCCGCGAACGGCGGGCACGACGCCGTAGCGCACCTCCAGCGAGTCGATCTCGAGCACCCCTTCAGGCATCGGCTTGCGCTTTGACGCCGGACGAACCGAGGTAGGCTGCCGCCACGTCTATGTTTCGGCGGATCTCAGCGGGCGTACCCGAGGCGAGCGTACGTCCCTGGTCGAGGACGTGAATGCGATCGCAGACGTCCATGATAACCGCCATGTTGTGATCGATCAGGAGAACCCCCGCTCCGTAGTCTTCCTGCACGCGACGCACGAGCGCCGAGAAGGACTCGATGTCGGACTCCGACAACCCTGCGGCGGGCTCGTCCAGCAGCACGTAGCGAGGCCGCGAGGCAAGTGCTCGCGCGACCCCAACCTTCTGCTCTTCGCCGTGCGCAAGCGCGCCGGTGGCGACTTCGGTCCGGTGTCTCAGCTCGAGCGCGTCGAGCAGTTCGCCGCATACCCGTCGGGCTTCGCGAGCCTTCATCCCGACTCCCAGGGCCGCCAGCTCGATGTTCTCGGCCACCGTCAGCGCGGGAAACAGATGACCATGCTGGAAGGTCCGGGCGAGGCCGGCGCGCGCGCGGCGGATCGCCCGCCAGCTCGTCACGTCATCCCCTCCCAGCTCGATCCTGCCCGAAGTCGGCAGGTTGAAGCCCGTGATCAGGTTTATCAGCGTCGTCTTGCCGGCGCCGTTGGGCCCGATCAGACCGACCACCTCGTGACGCTCGAGCTCCAGCGTCACGCCCTGGAGGGCGTGGACCCCCTTGAAGGAGCGGGAGACGTCGGTGGCCCGGAGAGATCCCTCGGGCCACCGACGCTCATCCGATTTCAGGTTGTCAACCAAGCCCGTTGGTGGGTCAGAGCTATGCGAGACCGTCTGCCTTGATCAGATACTGGAAGTGGCCCTTGCCGTTCGTCACCTTTAGCACGCGGTACGCACGGCCGTACACCGTATGCAGCGCGGGCGAGAAGGAGACGTTTCCGGAGAGCGTCGGCAAGGCCTTGAACGACTCCATGATCGAAGCCAGCTTCGCTCCGTCGAGGGAGCCACCCGCCTGCTTGACCGCAGCAGCGATGCCATCGATTGCGGCGGCTCCGGTCACGAACCCTCCAGTCGTCGGTGGGTGGCCCTCGGCGATCAGCTGGGCGATCATCGCCCGCACCCTCGGGTCCGGATCGTCGCCGTAGACAGAGGCATACGAATCGGTCCAGAAGTTGGTCGAGATCTTCGGGTCCTTGGGCATCCAGTAGGTGCCGTCGAGCGACCACGGCGCCAGCATTGGCGTCGTGTTTCCGGCGGAGCGCACGTCGGAGAGGAACGTCGAGACATCCGGCGCCGCTGTCGTGCAGATCTGGATCACCGCTGGATGGGTGGCCAGGACCCGGCTCGCGACGTTGCCGATCGTGTGATCTCCTTGCGTCCAGGTCTGGGTGCCGATCACCTTGCCGCCGAGCGACTGGAACTTCTTGGCGAATGCCTGGCAGACGTCCTGGTTGTAGACGATCTGCTTGTCGAACACGACATCTGCAGTCTTCCAGCCTTGCTTGATCGCGATTTGCGCGTCGGCGGCGCCCTCGTCCTGGGCGACGTTGCCGAAGCTGAAGGCGAGCTTGCCTTCCGAGCCGAAGCGCTTGGGCCCCATCTGGTCGGTACCGATGCAGGGCGCGATCGTCAGCAGCTTGCTGGAGAGACCGACCTCGATCGACGGCGTCGCGAAGTCGACGTCGCAGGTGACCCACAGGACGTTGGCCCCCTTGCTGACGAGGTTGAGCGCGTCGGCTCTCGTCTGCGCAGGCTGCAGCTGCGTGTTGGCGACGTTGAAGACGATCTTGTGCCCGTCGACGCCCCCCTGCGCGTTGATCTTGTTGGCTTCGATCTTTGCGCCGTACACCGCGGGATCATCCGTCGCGGCCATCAGCGCGGTGAAGTCTACCGCGGCTCCGATCAAGATCGGCTTGCCGTTCGACGAGCCGCTGCCACTGGCGCTGCTACTGCTGCTGCTCGATCCACAACCGGCCAAGACAGCTGCAAGGACGGCCAGCGCACACAGCGCAACCGTCGACCTCCTCCTCGTGCTCATCGCAAACCCTTCGCGTTGGTGATCAGAACCCGTTCGGCTCGGGCGTGCCGCCGCGCCTCGAGCTCATGCTGTGTTTCCGTTGCGGTCACGCATCCATCGCTTTCAGCCGATCGCGCCGGCGGTCTCAGCGCTCCGCGTCGCGGAGGGCTGGAAGTGCCGTATCACCACGTCGGCGAACAGCTGCCGCTTCCTGATCGCCTTCCAGTGCTCGAGCCAGCCAGGGTTGACCGTGATGGCCACCTCGGTCAACCGCTCGCACACCGCGCAGGTCTCTTCGATCCACTCGATCACGTCCTCGGGCGTCCCGACACAGACGATGTCGCCGACAATAATCAATCCTCAAGCAGGATCTCGGCGGCCGCGATCCGCATTCGCGGGTTGTGGTTAGGAGGACGTGCAGCATCGTCCGAAAGCGGATCTGCTGGGTGCCGGGCACACAACCAGCACAGCCGCATCTCCGAATAGATGCTGAACCCTCATCCTCTCCGTTCCTCCAATCAGGGCCGGTACGGGCTACTGTAACCCCAGTTGAGATCAAAAGTCAAGCACCAAGAAGCCGGCCTGGGACCTTGATTTTGTCGGGGTAGACCGAGAGACTCAGCCCTCGTCGCGGCCAAAGTCGTCGGCTTATGCCGAGCCCCGAGTTATGCCGAGTAGGCGCGGGGATCGCTGTGTGGGCGGGGGGTTGGGTTCGAAGAGCTCGGCATAATCAGAGCCCTTCGGTGCGACACGAGGTCGCGCGTGTTACGAGTGGATGCGAGTGGATGCGCGAATCCACTCGTACTCGCTTGCGACCTGCGCCGGCATGGCGTAGCATCTGTCGGGCGTTGTCTGGCTTGATCCGTAGGGCCCGGCACCGTGGGGGAGCATGTCATTACGCGCTGTGGACGAGTTCCATCTGCCCGACTCGGAGAGCGAGGTGGTGGCCCTGCTGCAGCGCTACGGTGAGGACGCGCTGCTGGTGGGAGGGGGCACGTTCCTGCACGGGTTGGAGGCGCGCGGCCTGCTCGCCGGCGTGCGGGCGCTGATCGACCTGCAGCGCGCCGGGCTGAGCAGGACGCGGGCGGAGAGCGACGGTCTGCAGATCGGGGCGATGGTGACGCTTCGCACGCTGGATGACGCGCTCGACGGATCTCCCTGGCTCGGAGCCGTGGGCGACGCCCTGCGGTATCCGTCCAGTCAGATCAAGAACGTGGCCACTGTAGGGGGCTCGGTCGCGGCGGCGTGCCCATTCTTCGACCCGCCGGTGGCGTTCGAGGCGCTGGACGCCGAGGTGGTGGCGCTGGGTCGCGGCGGAAGTCGCGTGTTGCCCCTGTCCGAGTTCTTTACAGGGCTGTTCGAGAACGCGCTGGAGGTGGGTGAGTTCGTCACCGAGCTGAGGCTTCCTGCGGCTCCGGACGGCTCGGCCAGCGGATTCGAGAGGCTTGAGACGACCGCCAACGACCTGGCGATCATGAGCGCCGCCGTACGAGTGACTCGGGGCGAGGACGGCACGTGCCGCGAGGCCCGCGTGGTGGTGGGAGGCGGCTTGGAGAGACCGGTCCGGTCCCGCTCGGCGGAGCGAGCGCTGACCGGCTCGGAGCTGACCGCGAAGGCGCTGCGGGCGGCTGCCGAGGCGGTGGCGGAGGACGGCGAGCCGAGGTCCGATCACCGCGCCTCCGGGCCCTACCGGAAGGCGATGGCGAAGGTGATGGTCTGCCGGGCGCTCGCGCGCGCCGTGAAGCGGCTGAGCTGAGGAGAGGTGGCGACGATGAAGCGGTTGCTGCAGCTGACGGTAAACGGTGAGGAGCACGAGGTGGCGGTGGCGGGGCACGCGACGCTGCTGACCGTGCTGCGGGACGAGTTGGGGCTCGTCGGCCCGAAGCGGGGCTGTGACAGCGGCGGGTGCGGCTGCTGCACAGTGCACGTCGGTGGCCGCGCGGTGTACTCCTGCATGATGTTCGCGCTGTCGGCCGGGGGCAAGAGCGTGACCACGATCGAGGGGCTGACCACCGAGGGGCGACTCGACCCGCTCCAGGAGGCGTTCGTGCAGGCGGGAGCGGTGCAGTGCGGCTATTGCACGTGCGGAATGATCATGGCGGCGAAGCAGCTGCTCGCCGAGGAGCCGCACCCCGACGATGAGCAGATCCGGCACGGGATCGCCGGGAACCTGTGCCGGTGCACTGGCTACCAGAAGATCGTGGAGGCCATCAGGCTCGCGGCCAGCGCGAGCTGACTGACGAGATCGGGGAGGACGCACATGGCAGCAACAAACGTCGTCGGCAAGAGCGTGCTGCGGCCGGATGCCTGGGACAAGGTGACCGGCGGCAAGGGGTATCCGGTCAACGTGCGCCTACCGGGAATGCTGCACGGGAGGATGCTGCGCAGCCCCTATCCCCACGCGCGCATCCTCAACATCGACGTTTCCGCGGCCCGGCGGCTGGCTGGCGTCAAAGCCGTGCTGATGCACCACGACGTGCCGCAGCGCCCGTACTGCCCCGTGTACTTCGTGCCGACGCTCGCCAAGAGCATGGTGCAGGATCTCGTCGTCCTCAGCGACCGGGTCCGCTTCGCGGGCCAGCCAGTGGCGGCCGTGGCAGCCACCGATCCGGACCTCGCCGAGGCCGCGCTCGAACTCATCGACGTCGACTACGAGCGGCTGCCGGCTGTCTTCGACCCCGAAGAGGCCATGCGGGAGGGGGCTCCGCTGATCCACGACGGAGCCGCCAACAACATCGTCGCGCACCCCACGTTCGGCTTCGGCGACGTCGAGGCTGGCTTCAAGGAGGCTGACCACATCTTCGAGGCCACCTATCAGACCCAGCGCGTGCACACCTGCTACCCGGAGCCGCGGGTCTGCGTGGTGGACAGCGGCGTCAGCGGGAACCTGACCGTCTACTCGTCGACGCAGAGCATCTTCGGGCTCCGCGAGAAGCTCGCCTACGTGCTCGACGTGCCGGAAAGCAGGGTGCGCGTGGTGAAGCCGCCCTACATCGGCGGCGGCTTCGGCGGCAAGCTCGACATCGGCTACATCGAGCCGCTTGCCGCTTGGCTGAGCCTGCGCACAGGCAAGCCGGTGCGGCTGGAGCAGACCCGTTACGAGGACTTCATCAGCACCACCCGCAATCCCATCAAGGTGGAGCTGAAGACCGGGGTGAAGAACGACGGGACGATGACGGCGCGCGTCGCCAAGAGCATCCTCGACACCGGCGCCCACGCCACGCACGGCGCCGAGGTGATCATGGTGCACGGCCTGTTCGGGATCCTCTTCGGCTACCGCTGCCCCAACCAGCAGTGGGAGGGGCTGGTCGTCTACACCAACAACATCATCGGCGGCGGCTATCGCGGGTACGGCGCACCCCAGGGCTGCTTCGCCGCCGAGTCGCAGGTCGACGAGATCTGCGACGCGCTGGGGTTCGATCCGATCGAGTTCCGCCTCAAGAACGCGCGCCGCGAGGGCGAGCCGCACCCGTTCAACCCCGGGTTCAAGCTCCACACCTATCGCTTCGAGGACTGTCTGCGACGGGGGGCCGAACGCAGCGGGTGGTCGCGACGCGCCGCGCCGACGTCGAGCATCGGCACCAAGAAGCGCGGACTGGGCCTGGGTACCCATCCGATGTGGGTCTCGGGGTGCATGGGCTTCCCCGATATCTACGAGCACACGGGCGCGCTGCTGAAGCTCAGCTCGGACGGCACCGCCGACCTCGCGATGGCGACGGTGGACATCGGCTCCGGACAGGACACCACGCTCTGTCAGGTGGCGGCCGAGGTCCTCGGGATCGAGGCCGAGTCCGTGCGCATGGCCCACGCCGACACCGACACGGTGCCGTTTGACGCCCCCACCCACGCCAGCCGCGTCACCTACTCGGCCGGCACTGCCGTGAAGGCGGCCGCCGAGGCCGCACGGAAGCGCCTGCTCGACGTCGCCGGCACGCTGATCGAGGCGAGCCGCGAGGACCTCGAGGTCGTCGACGGCGAGGTGCGCGTGAAGGGTAATCCCGGACACGGGATGCCGATCGCGGACGTGGTCAAGCGCGCCGAGTCGCCGTACGTCGTGATGACCGCGGAGGGCCCGCAGCCGACGACGATCGAGGAGAAGGGGACGATCATCGGCGTGTCGAGTCTCGCTCCGCCCTCGAACCCATCGCCGTCGACCGCGATGTTCGTCGAGGTCGAGGTCGACACCGAGACGGGTCTGGTCGATGTCCTTCAGGTCGTGTTCGCGCACGACCTGGGTAAGGTCATCAATCCGGCGGGCGCCGAGGGCCAGGTCGAGGGGGGATTCCAGCAGGGGATGGGTTACGCGCTGATGGAGAACCTGCAGTTCGACGCCGAGGCCGGCGCCTGCCTGACCGCGGACTTCCTCGACTACAAGATGCCGACCGCGGTCGAGATGCCGCGGAAGATCCAGAGCATCTTCATCGAGTCGGATGAGCCCACCGGCCCGTTCGGCGCCAAGAGCCTGTCCGAGCCCTGCGTGATAGTGCCCGCGCCTGCGATCGCGAACGCGATCTACAACGCGACCGGGGTGCGCATCCGCGACCTGCCGATCACTCCGGAGAAGATCCTCGCTGGCCTGGGCAAGCTCTGACGTCACTCGCGAAAGCGGACTGTGACCGGGCGTCCGCCCCGGTCACAGTCGATCATCGCTCGCCGTGCAGTAATCAGTACCTGACCGGACCGAGCCTGGCAGGCGGGCGCAGGGGAGTGTAGGTCCCCGACCGCAGGACGGCGAAGAAGATCACGAAGTGGCCGATGAGGTCACTGCAGGCGCCGATCGCCAGGAACGGCACGCTGTCGGCGGCGATGGCGATCGCGGCGAACACGAGCGTGACCAGCAGGCAGCCGACCACGAGCAGGAACAAGACCCGGAGCCGTCCCCGTGTGAGCATGGCCGCCGCCACCTGGGCCGCGGCGCCGCGCTTACGGGCACTCACGACGTACAGGCCGACCAGCACGAGGTTCACCACCAGCAACGCGATCTCGAGCGCCTCGACGCTCCCCTGGTGGGCGGTGAGGGTGATGCTCTGGAGCACAAGGGTCAGCGTGATGCCGGCGAGGGTGGCGTAGCTGATCGCCAGGAGCGGGCTCAAGTATGTGTTCCAGAACGGGATGCCGCGCGACTGCTTGAGCACGAAGCCGTCGTAGATCATCACGTCCACGGCGCCCAGGACGGCGATGACGCCGAACACTTCCTGCACTGCGCTGCCTTTGTCGACCACACCGATGCCGAGCTCGGGCGACACGTAGACGAACCCGGCGAGCAGGAGGACGATTATGCCCAGGACCCCGCGGGAGATCCAGGACGTCCGCCACTTGGCGACGGCACGCCAGGCGCGCAGGGGCCGGCCGAGGAACAGCAGGTGGGCCGTCGTCTTGAGCACCAGGACGACGGCCAGGCCGACCACCATCCCCGTGTAGTAGTCGGCAAAGTAGGAGATCAGGAAGGCGCCAGCCCCGCCCCCGCCGAACAAGAAGGCCGCGGTGATCAGCCACGCCCACTCCTGCTGCACCGTGTAGCTGAACATGAACTCGCCCCGGGGAACCCGGACCGCCCTTGCCGCCGGGTGAGCGCCGGCGGTGGGCACGAGATGTTGGCGTTCGAAGCGCGTAGCGGCCATCTGGATCACCCCTCGGTCTGCACGGCGGTCGGCTTGTCGTGGAGATAGAAGACGGACGAGTTGGTACCCAGCTCGGACATCGGCTGCTCGCCGTTCCGCTCCCGGATCAGCACCCTGACCTTGCTGTCCGCGTCGTCGAGGTCACCGAAGACGCGCGCGTCGGTCGGGCACCCCGTGACGCACGCGGGATCCATACCCGCGTCGACACGGTGGACGCAGAAGGTGCACTTCGCGACCGTCCCGTTCTGGAACCACGACCATTTGTTGTCCTCGTACTCCGTACGCTCGCCGTATCCGCCGTCCTCGAGCATGCCCGGACGCATGTAGTAGCGGGCGTCATATGGGCACGCCATCATGCAGAACCGGCAGCCGATGCAGGCATCGTAGTTGACCAGCACAATGCCGTCGTCGCGCTGGTAGCTCGCGCCGGTCGGACACACCGGGACGCACGGCGGGTCGCCGCAGTGGTTGCAGATGTGCGGTACGTACGTCGTCTTGACGTCCGGGTACTCGCCGGCCTCCTCGGTGTAGACCCGCGTGTAGTACATGTCCCCGGGTGTCCCGTTCTCGGTCTTGCACGCGACGATGCAGGAGTTGCACCCGATGCACCGTGCGAGATCAATCACCATTCCCCAGCGAGCCATTTCGCGTTCCTCCTTTCTGCGGTCGCGCGGCTGCATTCTCACGCTGCTCTGCGCTAGCGAGCTTGCGGACCTTGACCCGGGCGCAGGCCTCCAACGCGCCCGTGAACAGGTCGGTGTGATCGAGGTCGTTCGAAAGCAGCGCGTTGAACGGCGTGCCCCTGAGGTCGCCGACCTTCCGGGTAAGGGCGTTGGCGACGCCGATCGTCTCGGGCTGCATGCCCTCCGACAGCTTGGCGTCGCCCTCGATCCGCCCATACCGAGAGACGATCTCGATCTGGTCACGGTCCTCGATGCCGCGGGCGCGCGCGGTCTTCGGGTTGATCAGCACGCCCATCGTCTGCGGGCTGCGTCGCGTCACCCCCTGGACGACGGGGATGGACATGCTCTCACCGAAGTTGACCTCCGCGCTCTTGAACGTGATCGCATAGAGGTCGTACTCGGGGTCCGCCTTGTGGATGATCCCGGGATGCCACGAGGGCAGCGCCACGTACGCGCTGGTGTCCCAGTCGTAGCCGACCTTCTCGAACTCCGCTTTGAGCTTGTCCCCCTCCGTCTTGATCACTTCGTAGTAGAAGGGGATGCGCAGGTCGCCGTAGGGCAGGTAGGCCTCCTCCGCCGTGCGGTGCCTGATCATGTGCCCGTTCTGCTTGAACCACTCGAGGTCGTGGTCGTCGCCGTAGGCGGCCCGCGCCGTGCGGTCCATGATCTCCTCGTTGGTGTACTTCACGTCCGGCTCGAGGATCAGGTCGGGCCGGTCGTTGATGTTCAGGAGGACGTTCAGGAAGGTGTTCCAGGCGTCGAGGAACCCGCAGCGCTCGGCGATGTCGATGAGGACGTCGGTCGCGTCCCGCGTGTCGTACAGCGGCGCGATCGCCGGCTGGCGCAGGACGAGGCCGGTGACCATGGGGGGCTCGCACATGAACAGGACCGTCGACTCGAGGTAGCTGTGGTCCGGCAGGATCAGGTCGGCGTACTCTGTGGTCTCGTGGATCATGATGTCGATCGAGATCACGTAGTCGAACTCGAGCATCGCCTTCCGCAGCAGGTCCGTCGCCGGCATGTTCCACACGGGGTTCGAGTGGTATGTGAGTAGGACCTCCGGCTTGACCTGATATCCGTACCTCTCCGGGTGCAGTAGGCAGTCCACCGCGAGGTGGCCAGCGTCCATGCCAATCGGGAACCACTCCATCTGCTGCAGGCTGTCCGAGGGGAACTTGAACGGCACGGGCGGATGGAGGATGTGCGGCTGCGGCTTGAGCATCCCGTGCTCGCCGGGCTCGATGAAGAAGCCGCGCACGTCGAGCGGGACGCCGAGGTGCCCGCCCGGCACGTCGATGTTGCCGAGCAACGTGTTGATCATCTTCAGCGCCAGCGAGTCCTGCCCGCCGTCGCGGTGGGCGATCGCACCGCGGTAGTAGTTCACGGCCGCCGGCCGATACGGGTAGACCTTGCCCTCCAGCTCGATCGTGTCGCCGATGCGCGCTGCCTCGCCGAGCTCGCGGGCGAGCCGCCGCATGGTCTCGGCGGGGACGCCGGTCGGCTCCGACATGCGCTCGGGCGTGTGGTCCTCGATGACGTCGCGGAAGAGCTGGAAGCCGGGGGTGCAGCTCACGCCGTCGACCTCGTAACGGCCCTCCAGCGCGAAGTCGGCGATGTCCGGGTCGTCCCACTCACGCGCCCGGCCGCCCACCGAATCCCAAACCATCGCCTTACCGTCGGGGCTGAGCACGTAGGTCCCGCTGGGCCCGATCAAGTAGGGCGCGTTGGTGCGCGACTTCAGGAACTCGCGGTCGTACAGCCCGTGCTCGAACACCATGCTGTGCATCATTCCGAGGACGAACGCGCGGTCGGTGCCGGGCCGGATGGGCACCCACTCGTCGGCCTTCGCGGCCGCCGGCGACATCCGCGGCTCGACCGTCACGACCCTCATTCCGCGCTCGATCCTGGCGTCGGCCATCCGCTTGGCCGAGCCGGGCAAGTGCAGATGGCTCGAGAAGGCGTCGCCGGAGCCGATCTGCATCCAGTACTGGCAGTGGTCGTAGTCGTTGACCACGGCGAAGCTCGAGTCGGTGATGCCGTTGATCGGGTGATAGGCGGCCCCGCAGTACTGCCCCACGGTGGTCCAGAAGTGGGGCGAGCCGAACGCCGCGGGCCACGCCCAGTTGAAGATGCGCTGGAAGTCGCCGACGGCGCACACTAGCTTGCGCGGATCGCTCTCCCGGATCGGCTTGAGCTTCGCCGTGACGAGCTCCATCGCCTCGTCCCAGGAGATCGGCTTCCAGCCTGGGTCCTCCCCCGGTCCCTTGTTCGGGTTCGTGCGCACAATCGGGGTCTTGATCCGACGCGGGTCGTATAGCCGCTCGGGGCCTGCTTGCCCCTTCGCGCACACCTTGCCCAGGTTGTCCGGGTTCGAGGGATCGCCTTCGATCTTCGTGACGACCCCGTCTTCGACGCGAACGAAGATCCCGCACCCGTGCAGGCACATCTTGCACGCGCTGCGGACCCAGCGCGTCTCGCTTGGCTTCCGCCTGCTGATCCAGCGTTCCCTTCGGTCCCGCCGGCGCCCTGACCGCGGCCGCTTCATGAGGGTGCTCACCTGGCCACCTCCTTCCGGTATCTCTCGGTGTCAAGCGAATCGTGGTCCGCTGGGGTCGCTCGCACAACCGCTCTTACGTGCAACGCCGATGAGGGTTTGCACCGATCTTGATGGCGGCCGCCGGCCTCGCTCGACCGCGAGTTGGGGCGCTCCGGCCGGACGGGTCAGCGTCGCGCCAGCGTCTCGGCGAGCGCCAGGATCGCCCGGGAGACCGGCAGGTCGGGCTGAGCCCACACGACCGGCTCGCCGGCGTCGGCATGCGCGCCCAGCAGGGGGTCGAAGGGGATCCGCGCGAGCAGCGGGACGCCGACCTCACGCGCCAGCGCCTCGCCGCCGCCCGCGCCGAAGAGCTCCTCGCGCGTGCCGTCCTCCCGGGCGAGGTAGGACATGTTCTCGACCGCTCCCAGGAGCTCCACGTTGGTCTGGCGGGCCATCAGGCCGGCGCGCACGGCGACCTGCCGGGCGGCGCGCTGTGGCGTGGTGATCACGATCGCCTCGGCGCGTGGAAGGAGCTGGCCGAGGGAGAGCGCGACGTCGCCGGTGCCCGGCGGCATGTCGACGATGAGCACGTCCAGCTCGCCCCACAGGACCTCCGACAGGAACTGCTCGAGCGCCTTGTGGAGCATGGGGCCGCGCAACATGACCGGCGACTGCCGGTCAACGAAGAAGCCCACGGACATGACCTCAACGTCGCGGGCGACCGGCGGGACGACCATCGTGCCGACCATCGTCGGCTCCCGGCGCACGCCGAGCATCTGCGGGATCGAGTAGCCGTAGAAGTCGGCGTCCAGAACTCCTGCCTTGTAGCCGAGGCGGGAGAAGGCTGCCGCCAAGTTCGCCGACAGCGAGGACTTGCCGACCCCTCCCTTGCCGCTTCCGAGCGCTATCACCCGCGTCCTAGCGCCGATCGAGATGCCGGGGACGCGCTGGGTGGGAGCCGCGCGCAGCTTGCGCGTCAGGGCGGCCTGCTCCTCGTCGCTCATCGCGGCGAAGGCGATCTCCACGCGCTCGACTCCGGGAAGCCGGTGCAGGACGTGCTCGACCTGCCGCTCCAGGCTTGCCCGCTGCGGTCCGCCTGCGCTCGTGAGCGCGATCGTCAGCGAGATCTCCGAGCCCTCGACGGCGACGTCGCGCACGATCTCCAGCTCGACCACCGAGCGCCTGAACTCGGGGTCGATAACGCCCTCGAGCGCCTCGAGCACAGCGTCGCGGGAGGCAGCCACGCGCGCATGATACGCCGCGCCGAGAAGCGAGGAATCTGTGGACGTCGACCCCTCTGGCGCCTAACATGCGGTGGATGAACCAGTGGCTCGACGACGCGCGCCGGCAGCTCATCGCCGCGCTCGGTGCGTCGGCCGGCGACTACGACCTGAGCCCGGCGGACGTCGAGGAGCTGCTGGAGCTCGCCCGCATCGCCTCTCGCGAGAGCGGCGACCGCACCAATGCTCCCCTCATCTCCTACCTGGTTGGCCTGGCCCACGGCCGCAACCCCGAGCGGGTACTCACCGAGCTCACAACCACGATCAGGCGGAACGACGCCTCGAAGCCATGACTGACGTCCGCGTCCGCGGCGCCTTCGCCAGCGTCTTGGTGGACGGCTTCGAGGACGAGGTGGCCGTGGAGGAGCCGCTGGAGATCCGCGTCGACGGGCAGCCGATCGCGGTCACCATGCGTACGCCGGGCGAGGACGCGGAGCTGGCGCTGGGGTTCCTGCTCGGGGAGGGTCTGATCGAGGAGGCGAGAGCCGCCGGGCCCCCAGCCGACCTCGCCGGCGACACGATCGAGGTGACCGGCCCGCTGGTGCGCTCGCTGCGCCCGCGGTCGTTCTTCACCTCCTCGTCCTGCGGGGTCTGCGGCAAGGGAGCTCTGGAGGAGGTGGCCGTGCACGCTCTCCGCGCAGCCCCGGGCCCGACGGTCGCCCCCGAGCTGCTCGCCGCGCTGCCCGATCGCCTGCGCCAGCCGACCTTCGCTCGCACCGGCGGGCTGCATGCCACCGGGCTGTTCGACCCGGGCGGCGAGCTGCTGCTGGCGCGCGAGGACGTCGGCCGGCACAACGCGATGGACAAGGTGATCGGCCGAGCACTGCTGAACGGGCTCGTCCCGCTGCACGACCACCTGCTCTGCGTGTCCGGGCGCCTCGCCTTCGAGCTCGTTCAGAAGGCAGCGGTGGCCGGGGCGCCCATCCTCGTAGGCGTCGGCGCGCCGACCTCGCTGGCCATCCGCCTGGCCGACGACCGCGGGCTCACGCTGGCTGGGTTCGCCCGTCACGGACGGGTGAACGTGTACACCGGAACCCAAAGGGTGGCCAGGTGAGGCGCGCGGAGGACCGGCCGCGCCGCTCGCGCGGCGATCTGGACCCATAACGCCAAGGAGGGCGCAGCGGCGCATCTACTTGCTCGAGGGCGGGGAGAACCTAGACCGGCGCAGGCTCTGAACGGCGGAGGTGAGTGGTCGCCGAGCGCCATCCCTGGCAGCCAGAAGCGCCCGCGCCACGAGCCGCCCGGAGGCGGCGATGAGCCCGGGTCCGGGATAGGTGCTGGCCTCACACTGGTGAAGGCCCTCGATCGAGGGACGCCTGGACCGCCTGGCCTGCTGCTCGCGCTGCCTGGGGCCGCGGCCTTCGGCCCGGGCGAGCGGCCGCGTGAGTCGCCGCCACGCGGCCCTGTCGTAAGCTCACCGCCGGCGGCGCAGCAGCCACAGGACGAAGAGCGAGCAGTGCGGGTAGCCCGATGCGGGCGCAGCGCCAGGCCGTCGTCTGCGAGAAGACCGCGCCCATGTCTAGAGCCTCGGGCTCGCGCTCGGGAGGCGGCGGGCGGAGGGCTGCGGCCGCCGGCGCGGCGCCCTCGACCTCGGCCGCCGACACCGGCGCCACGATCTGCTCCTCCAGTCGGCGAGAGAACTCCCCCAGCACGCGGGTGGCGACGTCCTCCATGACGCCCTGCGCGAAGCGCGCCTGCGGGCCGGTGATGTGCAGGTCGGTCTCGACCGTCACCTTGGTCTTGCCGTCGAAAGGCTCGACCCGGTTGGTGATCGTTGCGGTGGCGGTGCCCTGGCCCTTGTCCTCGCGCGCCTGCATGTGGTAGACCGCGCGGCGCCGCGCGTCGTCGACCTCGGCGAGGCGCGCCGTGCCCCGGTAGGTGACGGTCATCGGCCCGATCTTCAGGCGCATCGAGCCCTCGTAGACGTCCGCCGCGTCGCTGGCCTCGACGCTTGCCCCGGGCAGGCACTTGGCCACCTCCTCCAGGTCCTTGAGGTGCCTCCAGACCTTGTCGGCCTCGGCGGAGACCGTGAATTCGTTGGTCAGGATCATCGTCTATCCCGAACGGACGTCGCTGGCCTGCTCAGCGCGAGCTGACCTGGACGCCGCGAGGCGCCCCGGGCTCCGGGTGGAGCAGGTGGTAGATGCGCTCCCAGTCGTTGTGGGTCTCGGTGACCACCGGCGCGTCGCGCGTCGAGCGCGTCCTGGATGGCGTTGCAGACAGAGTGCACCCCCGCACCGCCGCCCTCGCCCATGCCCTTGGCGCCGTTCGGGGTAAACGGCGACGGCGTCTCCAGGTGCTGGGTGTTGATGGGCGGGATGTCCAGCGAGGTGACCGTATGGTAGTCGTAGAAGGACGACTGCATGAGCTGGCCGTCGTCGTCGTAGACCAACGTCTCGTACAGGGCCGCCCCGATGCCGTGCGCGGTGGCTCCGTGCACCTGGCCGCGGACGATCCGGGGGTTGATCACCCGGCCGGAGTCGTCGACGACCGCGTAGTCGATGATCTCGGCCTTGCCGGTCTCCTCGTCGATCTCGAGCACGCACGCATGGGTCTGGCTCGCGTAGGTGAGGGTGAGGTTGCCGGTCTTCTTCTCGGGGTCGGTGTTCTCGAAGGGTGCGCGGTAGGCGTACCGGCAGTTGAGGCTCACCGAGTCAGCAAGCTTGGGCGGCATCGCGGCGACGTTCGAGTAGACGAGGTTGGCGATGCCCATGAAGGGGATTGCCCGCTCGCGGTCGCCGCGGACAAACGCCTGCCCGCCGTCGAGCTCGATCTCCTCCTCTTCGGCCTCCAGCGCGAACGCGGCCAGCTTGACGATCTCGGCCCGGAGCTGCTCGGCGCCGCCCATCGCGGCGCCCAGCCCGGTGACCGCGAACTGCGCGGCGTAGGTGCCCGAGAAGGCCATGTACGTGTTGTAGCGGGCTGATCGAACCCGGAGGTGACACGGACGTCGTCGGGCGTCACCCCGAGGATGTCGGCGACGACCTGGGCCGCCGTGGTCTCGTGGCTCTGCCCCTGCGGAGTCGTGCCCAGGCTCACGGTGATCTCGCCGTAGAGGTCGAGCTTCACGTGCGCTACCTCGCCGTTGCCGGAGAACGGCAACTCCGGGTTGATGATGCGGGACTGGCCGAAGTTATTGGTCCCAGAGTCGAGCGTCGTGCCGATCCCGATGCCGATCCGCTTGCCCGAGCCGCGCCCCAGCTCCTGCTGGCGCTGGCGCCACTTCGGGTAGTCGATCGCCTCGAGCGCGAGATCGAGCGCCCGCGGCAGGTCGCCCGAGTCGTACACGCAGCCGTTGGGCGTGACGTACGGGTAATCCTCCGGTTGGACGTAGTTGCGCTTACGCAGCTCGACCGGGTCGAAGCCGAGCTCCTGGGCGACGACGTCCACGATCCGCTCGATCAGCCACAGGTGCTGCATGCGGGAGTAGCCCGCGGTTGGGGCTGGTCGGGCACTTGTTGGTGACCGTCTGCCGGAAATCCACGCGGACGTGCTTGAGCTTGTAGCAGCCCGGCAGCACCTGCGACCAGATCACCGCCCCGAGCGGCTCGTAGTGCAGGTAGGCCCCAGCGTCGTCGAAGGCTCGGACCTTGAAGCCGAGGATCGTCCCGTCGCTCATGACGGGAACCTCGATGTCGAGGAAGGTGCGCTCGTTCCCGTGCCCTGAGGAGAGCATGTGGTCGGTCCGGTACTCCGTCCACTTCGCCGGCCGGCCCGCCTTGCGGGACAGCAGGGCGAGCGCCGCTAGCTGCGGGTAGCTGCCGATCTTGCACCCGAACGCGCCG
Organism: uncultured Solirubrobacterales bacterium; assembly: GCA_963837385.1. Classification (GTDB taxonomy): domain Bacteria; phylum Actinomycetota; class Thermoleophilia; order Solirubrobacterales; family Solirubrobacteraceae; genus Palsa-465. Next base: position 149,447 of record CAWIMZ010000012.1, on the reverse strand, counting down.
CCGATGTCCTGGGTGCGGAGCTGGATCCGGTTGCTCGGTACCCCCAGCGACGGCCCGATCACCAGGGAAGCGAACAGCGGCATCTGGTTGTTCGAGAAGATCTCGATGACCTCGGTGCCCGGGTCCCAGTTCACGACCGCGGCGTTGCACTCCAGCGGTGTGGAGGAGAATCGGTGGAAGTGCAGGCGGTCGAACCTGACGACGTGGTCGGCGTTCTCGAGCGCCCAGTCGATGTCGCCGTAGTCGTAGGTCCCCTGCCAAACGACGTTGCCGCCGACCTGCTCGTGCAGGATCGGCGCGTCCGGCTCAGTCGCCCGCACTGCGTCGACGACGGCCGGCAGCGGCTCGTACTCGACCTCGACGAGCTCGGCGGCGTCGCGCGCGATGTCGCGCGACTCGGCGAGCACCACAGCCACCGCGTCACCCTGGTAGCGGACCTTGTCCACGGCGAGGCAGTACTCCTCGATCTTGCCGCCTGGCTCGGGGGCGATCTGGAAGAACGGCTCCGTCATCTCCGGAACCTCCTCGCCGGTCAACGTCGCGTAGACGCCGTCGAGCGAGGTGGCCCTGGAGGTGTCGATGGAGAGGATCTTCGCGTGCCCGTGCGGCGAGCGCACGAAGTGGGCGTAGCCCATCCTGTGCTGCCAGGCGTCGTCCGCGAACTGGGCCTGCCCCTTGAGGTGCCGCTGGTCCTCCTTGCGCGGGACGCTCTTGCCCGACCAGGCGCCGAGCCGCTCGGACTGCTCGACGCGCTCGACGATGGTCTCCCCGGTTGGAGCGTCTGTTCATTGCGTTGCCTCCTTGCCCGCGACCGCGCGCTCGGTGCCGGCTGCGGCCCTGATCGCCTCGACAATGTGGACGTAACCGGTGCAGCGGCAGATGTTGCCCCGGATTCCCCGGCGGACCTCCTCATCGGTGGGATCGGGGTTGGTCCGGAGCAGGTAGGTGGCCGACATCAGCATGCCGGGGGTGCAGTAGCCGCACTGCAGAGCATGGTGCTCGTGGAACGCCCGCTGCAGGGACGCGAGCTGGCCGTCCTCGGCGAGGCCTTCGACCGTCTCGATCTCGGCGCTGTCGGCCTGGGCCGCCAGCATCATGCAGCTCTTGATCGTCTTGCCGTTGAGAATCACCGTGCAGGCGCCGCAGTTGCCGGTGTCGCACCCGATGTGGGTGCCCTTCAGGCCCAGCGTGTCGCGGATGAAGTGCACCAAGAGCTGACGAGCGAGAACGGTCCGCTCGTACCGCTCGCCGTTGATGTTGACTGTGATGGGATGAACGGTCCCCGCGTCGCTCATCGCGCCTCTCCTCCTCTCACGATCGCCTCGTGGACAGCCCGACGCGCGACGACTCGAGCCATCTTGCGGCGATAGTCCGCCGTCGCCGTGGGCATCGCTCACCGGCTCGATGTCCTCCCCGATCGCCTCGCTCGCCTCGCTGACCGTGTCCCCGGTGGCAGGGGCGCCGCGCAGCAGCTCCTCCATGCCCGCGTGCCTGATCGGCGCCGGCCCCACCGCCCCGAGGACGACCCGCGCATCCTGGATCGTGCCGTCGCCCCTGACGTAGGCGGAGGCGCGGACGATCGCCTTGGATTCCTTGCCCACGGACAGCGAGTTGTACCCGACGCCGGCGCCCGGCGGGAGGGCCGGCACCGTGATGCTGACTAAGAGCTCGCCCTGCTCTACGGCTGTCACGAAGTACCCGAAGAAGAACTGGTCGGCGGGCACCTGCCGGATCCCGGACCGTCCCTGGATCTTCATCGTGGCACCGAGTGCGATCAGCACGGGGGGAAGGTTGTTGATCGGGTCGCCCAGACAGCAGTTGCCGCCGATCGTCCCCCGGTTGCGGATCTGCTGGTCCTCGATCTCTCCGGCCACGTCGGCCAGCACGGCGTGGCCCCGGCGCGCCTCGGGGGAGTGATCAAGCTCGTCGTAGGTGACGGAGGCGCCGATCTCGAGCGAGCCGTCTGGGTTCGCCCGGATGCCGCGCAGCTCCTGGAGGTGGCTGACGTCGACCAGCAGGCCAACCGAGGCCACCCGGTTCTTCAGCACGTTGATGAGGCTCTGCCCTCCGGCTAGCGGCGCCGCCTCCTCGTTGTCGGCGAGCGCCTGGAGCGCCTCTTGGACTGCCTGTGGTCGCGTGTACTGCACGGATTCCAGCAACATCTGCTCGGCCTCACCTCTCTCTGAGTCACGACGACCGTTCTATGTGAGGCCGCAAGTCTAGTTGATCGTGGCGCGACACGGCGGCCGTCAGCCCCGGAGCTGTGAGTAGTGACTGGGCACTGGGAGCCGTCGCGCCGCCACGACGCGGGCGCCGACGCCTCCTCGGGACAGCTGGCACGGCGCGCTCGCGCTGCCGCCTCGGCGGGGGCGGCTCCGTGCTTCTCCACCTCGCGGGCGGCTCCGGGCCGCTGCACGTCGTGCGCGCTCTGGCGCTTCCGCGCGTGTGCGGCCCGTACCTGCCCTATCTATCGCGGCTCCCGCATGCGATAGGTACGGTTTACATTCCGGTGGACGGCAACGTGCGCGTGCGGGGCAGGCGACGGCGTGTTCGCCGCGGGCGATGCGACATCCGTGTCAGTCAACCACAGCCTGCTGGCGACGAGGCAAGCCGACGCCGACGCCGCCTCGATCGCCGCCGAGGCTGGCGCGCCGGTGAAGCCGGATCTGTGGGAGCCGGTGCTCCGCGGCATCCTCGCGACCCGGCCGATCGCCCCGCGGACGCCGTCTGGGTGAATGAGGGACAACCGCTAACGAACCGCCTCTGGTGGCCGCCGGGTCGAGTCGCTGGGCGCTTCCTCGACGCCCGGATCGCTGGCACTACCGCACCGCGCGAGCCGGGCTGCCCTGGCACCGGAACAGGCTGCCGGCGCACGCCAAGGTCGCGGAGGTCGAGGACGCACGGCGCGCCAGCTCCTCGCCATGCGCCGCCTGCGCGGACAGGCAGATGAGCTTGATCTGGCAGGGGTGCGGGTGTAGCCTGCGGCCGGTGGTTGCAAGAGGCTGCGTTGTGCTGGGAAGAAGTCGGCACGAAAGGGATCGGTACAGCGATCCGCCTATTCATACGGCCCGTGGCGTTTCACGGGAGGAGACTCTCCCCACGGAGGTGAGGCACTGGTGACGGCTACCACAGTAACTCCGCCCGGAGCTGCACCCGCTTGACGTGCTGGAGCTAGACGCGCGGCTCAGCGAAGAGGATCGGATGATCGCCGAGACGTGCCGGCGCTTCGTCGGGGATCGGGTGCTTCCCCACATCGAAGAGTGGTACTTGGGCGAGATCTTCCCACCCGAGCTCGCGGCTGAGATCGGATCGCTTGGCTTGTTCGGCATGCACCTCGTTGGTTACGGTTGCGCCGGGGCGACTGCGACTAATTACGGCGTTGCATGCCGCGAGCTCGAGGCTGCTGATAGTGGGCTGCGGAGCTTCATCTCGGTGCAGGGCTCGCTCTGCATGTACCCGATCTGGTGCTATGGCTCCGAAGAGCAGAAGCAGCAGTGGCTGCCGCGTATGGCCGCGGGGGAGGTTGTGGCCTGCTTCGGACTTACTGAGGCAGATGCGGGCAGCGATCCGGGGGCGATGAAGACGAGGGCACGCAGGGTCAACGGAGACTGGGTTCTCAATGGCTCGAAGATGTGGATCACGAACGGCGGGATCGCTGACCTAGCCGTGGTCTGGGCTCATACGGACGATGGTGTCCGTGGGTTCCTTGTCGCACGCGGAACACCTGGGTTCGAGGCTCGCGACGTCCACGGGAAGCTCTCGCTGCGCGCGTCCGTCACGTCGGAGCTGATCCTCGATGATGTGCGCCTCCCGGACGACGCGATGCTGCCGGAGGCGCGGGGACTAGGCGCCCCGCTCTCGTGCCTGAACGAGGCCCGTTACTCGATTCTGTGGGGAGTCGTGGGCGCGGCTCGCACGTGCTACGAGACCGCGCTCGAGTACGCGAAGACGCGGATTCAGTTTGGTCGGCCGATCGCCGGCTTCCAGCTTACGCAGGAGAAGCTGGTGAACATGATGGTTGAGCTCCAGAAGGCCCAACTCGTGGCGTCGCATCTCGGCCAACTGAAAGACGAGCGGCGCCTGGTGCACGAGCAAGTCAGCTTCGGCAAGCTCAACAACGTCCGCCAGGCACTGTGGATCGCCCGCGAGGCTCGCTCGATCTTGGGCGCGAACGGCATCACGATCGAATACCCGGTGATGCGGCACGCCAACAACCTCGAGTCGGTGTTCACCTACGAGGGCACGAACGAGATCCACACATTGGCCCTTGGGCAAGCGATCACGGGCGAGCGCGCGTTCGCGTAAGCCGGATCGCCTCCGCTGTCGCGTTCTAGCGGATGGACCGGTCAGGTGAGAAGAACCTGAACCCCTACGCCACGCACGCGATCGAGGCGGCGATGCAGATTCGCGAGGGCGCCGATCCAGGTGGACGAGATCGTCGCGGTGACGATGGGCCCCGAGGCAGCCGTTCGCGCGCTCCACAAGGCGGTATCCCTGGGTGCCGACCGCTCGGTTCATCCGAGCGACGAGATCCTCGTTGGGTCCGACGTCTCGGCGACCGGCTACGCGCTGGAACGCGCACGAGAAGGAGCAGCCCGACCTGGCGCTGCTCGGCGAGCAGTCCGATGACGGCGAGTGCTACACAATCGGTGCGGTCGTCGCCGACCACCTGCGGATGCCCTCGCTGACGCGGGTGATCAAGAGTAGACGTCGATGGCAATGCGCTGCGATGCGAGCATCAGGCCGAGCACGGCTACGACACGACGCAGGTCGAGCTGCCGGCTGCGATCGCCGTCGGCGACGCGATCAACGATCCTCGCTATCCGTCGCTGAAGGCGATCGTGGGCGACAAGAAGAAGCCGCTCGAGAAGGTCGCCACCGCCGATGTCGGAATCGACGCCTCGCTGGTTGGCGAGGCCGGCTCGCGCGTCCACTGCGGCGATTTCAAGGACCCGCCGGCGACGGCCGCCGGCCAGATCATCGAGGACGAGGACACGAACGAGACGGTCGAGAAGATCGTCGCTTGGCTCGATGAAAGGAAGCTGATCTGAGATGGCCGATGTTCTGACGTACGTGTTGCACTACAAAGGCGCGTTCAACAAGAACTCGCTCGGCGCCGTGTCGGAGGGCGCGGCGCGCGCCGCGGAGGTCGGCGGCGAGTGCCATGCGGTTCTCGTCGGCGGTGGCGATCTGACGGACGAGCTGTGCCGGTCGCTTGGCGCCCACGGCGCCACCAAGGTGTTCCGTGCGCGCGGGCCCGAAGGCCTCGCGCAGCCGGTCGTCGACGTAATGGCCAAGGTGATCGACGAGCACGGGCAGTCCTACGCGCTGTTCGGAGGCGGTCTGCTCGGCTTCGAGATCGGCGCCGGGCTGGCGGCCCGCAAGCAGGCCGGCGTGACGATGGAGGTCACCGCCGTGCGCGCCGAGGACGGGAAGCTCGTCGCCGAGCGCCCGATCCTGCAAGACTCGAAGATCTCGGTGTCGCACTACAAGGGCGACCTGGGGATCATCATCGGGCGGATCAACGCGTTCGAGATCGTCTCGCGCGACGGCGGCTCGGCGGAGGTCGTCGAAGTCGACGTCGAGCTCTCCCCATGGTCGACGAAGGCGACGATGGTGCAGCGCGGAGAGCAGCGCGGCGCGGACGTCGACATCGAGGGTGCCGACATCCTCGTTGCGGGTGGCCGAGGCCTGGGGAACGCTGAGGCCTTCCAGCTCGCCGAGGACCTCGCGGCGGCGTTTGGTGGCAACTCCGCCGTGGCCGTGACCCGTACGGTCGTCGACGCTGGCTGGTACCCGTACGCGGCGCAGATCGGGCAGACGGGCAAGACCGTGTCGCCGAAACTGTATCTGGCGGCTGGGATCTCGGGCGCGATCCAGCACAAGGTCGGGATGCTTTCCTCGGAGAACATCGTCGCGATCAACAAGGACGCGAACGCGCCGATCTTCGAGTTCACCGACCTCGGGATCGTCGGCGACCTGAACAAGATCCTGCCAAAGCTGACCGAGGCGATCAAGACGCGTAAGGGCCTATCTCGTTAACCCGTTGCAAGGTTTGGTGATAGGCGTCGTATCTGGTCGGTGTGGACTCGTCCGATCAGGCGGTGCTTGATGTGGAGGACCACCCCGATGGGCGCGGTGAGCACCGGACGATGGCGGGGATCTTCTCGATTCCTGATGAGATGTGGGAGCGGATCGAACCGTTGCTCCCTGAGCACGTGAACACGCATCGTTTCGGTGGTGGTCGCCCGCGGGTGCCTGACCGGCAGGCGATGGACGGGATCTTCTACGTGCTGGGTACCGGTTGTCAGTGGCGGGCGCTTGATGGCACCGGGATCTGCAACGGAGGGACAGCGCATCGGCGCTCTCAGGAGTGGCGAAAGGCCGGGGTGTTTGACGCGCTGTGGGAGCGGGCGCTGCGCGACCACGACGAGGATGTGCGGATCGACTGGTCGTGGTTATCGGTCGACGGGTCGATGGGAAAAGCCCGTTGGGAGGCGGGCAAACCGGGCCAAACCCGACCGATCCCGGCAAGCTCGGGACCAGGCGCAGCGTCGGCATCGACGCCGGCGCCGCGGGTGCCTTCGACCCGCCGTTCCCCGTACACAACTTCCTGCTCGGAGCGGGACGCCTCGGCCTCACGCAGCTCGCGAACCTGGTGCGGCTGCCGATCACCGGCGCACTGATCGTCGTCTCGCCGCTGAAGCTGGTCGGCGGCACGGGCAGCCCGAGCCGCGTGTTCGCGTTCGTGCCGAAGGGTTAGGATGCGCTGATGGGTGACGAAGGTCTGATCACGATCCCGAGCAGCCACTCGGTGGACGAAACGATCGATCGGCTCGCTGCGGGCGCAACCTCAGGCGGCCTGCAGGTCTTTGCGCGCGTCGATCATGGCGCGGGCGCACAGGAGGTCGGACTGCCCCTGCGAGCGACTCAGCTGCTGATCTTCGGAAATGCCCGCGGCGGTACTCCGCTGATGCAGGAACGCCAGAACGCGGGCATCGACCTTCCGCTGAAGGCACTCGCCTGGGAGGACGAGGAGGAGCGGGTGTGGCTCACCTACAACGACGCGGCCTGGATTGCCCGGCGCCACGGATTAGGCCACAGCAGCGACGCCAGCATCGCCGCGATCCGAGCAGGGCTCAACCGACTGACGACCGCGGCCGCGGGAGCCTGACGGGCGCTCAGGGCACCGCCGTCACGAGATCGAAGTGCCGCTGCGAGGACCTCTCCAACTCCTCGTAGAGCAGGTGAAACGTGGCGACCGCCCGCGAGCGGGCACGCGAGAGCGGCGCGAGCTCTTCGGGTAGCTCCGGATCGAGCTGCGGAAAGCCGCGGAACAGATGCACCAGCCGGGTGCGCACCACGAACGCCTCCGCATCGCTCAAACCGGCGCGCGCACGAGCGCGCGAGAACGGCTCGAACTCCCGCTGAAAGGCCTCATAGCGCCCGATCAACCCGCGCAGGTCCCAGGCCCGCGATACGAGCGTGCCCAGGCCGGACGCCGCTCCGACCTCGGCCACGAACAGCGTCGCAAACTCGGACACCCCGAGCTCGCCGAGCAGCTGCACCACCTCCTGCGTGTGGTCGTGCGGCGAGACCCAGACGCTGTCCTGCATCGAGCCGAAGCCGAGGAACCGCAGCCGGCGCGCGAGGCGGCTGCGCTCCAAACGCCGATCCCGCGGGATCTGGTGCCAGAGAACGGTCCAGCGGCCGCCGTCCTCGGGCGGATCGCCGAGCGAGAAGATGCGCCCGTCGCCCTCGTCCAGCACCCGGACGCAACGCGCCGTGACACGGTAGTGGACGAGCCGCCCGGCACGTTCACGAGCGAGCAGCCCCCGGCGGACCAGCCGCGTCAACGCGACTCGGGCGGCGCCGGTCGAGAACCCGAGCTCGCCGAGCAGCCGCACCAACCCGCCCGACCACACCCGGTCCTCGCCCGGGCGTACGTACGTTCCGAGCAGCGTGATCACGAGGTCCTGGGGTTGGAGCTCGGCGCCGACCGCCCGGACAGTCGCGTCGCCGACGGCCGAGCTCACGACCGCCGCTCGGGAGCGACCGCCAGCTCGATCGGCTCGAAGGTCCGCTCGAGCTCCTTGCGCACGCCATCGCCGCGGCCCGCGGGCGGCTTGCGCGCGCCGGCTTGATATTGCGGCACCCATTCGACGCCGTCGTAGTCCTGCTCGGCCGCGGCGTGCAGCGTCCAGTGCGGGTCGTAGATGTGCGGCCTCGCGAGCGCACAGAGATCGGCGCGGCCGGCGAGCACGGTTGTGTTGACGTCGTCGTAGCTGGCGATCGCGCCGACCGCGATCGTGGGAATCCCCACCTCGTTGCGGATCCGGTCCGCGAACGGCGTCTGGAAGCTGCGGCCGAACGCGGGCTGCTCGAGCGGGCTCACCTGACCGGCTGAGACATCGACGATGTCGCAGCCGTGGTCGCGCAGCATGCGAGCGAACGCCACCGACTGGTCTGGATCAAAGCCACCTTCCACCCAGTCCGTGGCGGAGATCCTCGTGCTCATCGGCCGCTGCGCCGGCCACACCGCGCGGCATGCGTCGAAGACCTCGAGCGGGAACCGCGCCCGGTTCTCGAGCGATCCGCCGTAGTCATCGGTGCGCGCGTTCGCGAGCGGCGAGAGAAAGCTGGAGAGAAGATAGCCGTGTGCGCAGTGCAGCTCGAGCAAGTCGAAGCCGGCCTGCAGGGCGGCGCGGGTCGCTTGCACGAACTGATCGCGCACCGCGACCATGTCCTCTGGCGTCATCGCTCGCGGCACCTGGTTCCCCGGGCTGTAGGGAATCGGCGAGGGACCGATCACTGGCCAGCCGCCCTCCGGCAAGGGCTGATCGATTCCCTCCCACATCAGCTTGGTCGAGCCCTTGCGGCCCGAGTGGCCGATCTGCGCGCCGATCGCGCAGCCCCCGTGAAGGTGAGCGAAGGACACGATTCGCCGCCACGCCTCGACGTGCTCGTCGCGGTAGATCCCGGCGCATCCCGGGGTGATCCGTCCGGGCGCCGAGACGCAGATCATCTCGGTCATCACCAGGCCCGCGCCACCCAACGCGCGCGAGCCGAGATGAACGAGATGGAAATCGCTCGGCGTGCCGTCGACCGCCGAGTACATGTCCATCGCTGAGACCACCACGCGGTTGGGCAGCTCGAGCGAGCGCAACCGCAGCGGCATGAACATCGGGGGCCGTGTCGGCACCCCCAACGACCTCGCAAACGCCTCGTCAACCGAGCGGACGAACTCCGGGTCGCGCTCGCGCAAGTTCTCATACGTGACCCGCCGGCTGCGAGTCAGCAGATTGAACGCGAACTGAAGCGGCTCCTGCTCGACGTAGCGGCCCACGCCCTCAAACCATTCGAGCGAGGCCTGCGCGGCGCGCTGCGTGCTCTCGACGACCGGGCGGCGCTCGGCCTCGTACGCCGGCGGTTGCCGCCTCCACGTCCTCGCCGTGGCTGCGACACGCCCAGGCGAGCGCGACCGCATCCTCCATCGCGAGCTTCGTTCCGGAGCCGATCGAGAAATGCGCGGTGTGCGCCGCGTCGCCGAGCAGCACGACATTGCCGGCGCGCCAGCGCCGATTGCGGACGGTGAGAAAGTTGATCCACTTGGAGTTGTTCGCGAGCAGCGAGTGGCCCCCGAGCGCGTCGGCGAACAGCGACGCGCAGAACTCGACGCTCGCCAGATCGCTGACCCCGGGTGCCAGATCGGCAGGTGCCAGCTCAGCGAGTCCGGACCGCCGCCAGACATGCTCGGGCGTCTCGACGATGAACGTGCTCATCCGCTCGTCGTACGGATAGGCGTGCGCCTGGAATACACCATGCGGCGTCTGCGCGATGAAGAACTTGAACGAATCGAACACGAGGTCGGTACCGAGCCACATGTAGCGGCAGCGACGGCGCTCCAGCGAAGGCTCGAAGTCGCTCGCGAGCACGCCGCGCACCGCGCTCGAGGCGCCGTCCGCGCCGACGATCAGGTCGGCCCACTCCAGCTCTGAGACCGCTGGAGCCTCGTCCTCAAAGCGCAGGTCGACTCCGAGTGCGAGCGCGCGCTCCTGCAAGATCCCGAGCAGCTCGCGTCGTCCCAGCGCCGAGAACCCGTGACCCCCCGAGGTGATCACCTGTCCTCGGTAGTGGATGTCGATATCGCTCCAGCGCGTGAAGCGCTCGGTGATCGCCGAGTAGCTCTCGGGATCCGCGTGCTCGAACACGGTCAGCGTCTCATCGGAGAACACGACGCCGAACCCGAACGCGTCGGTCGACCGGTTGCGCTCGAACACCGTGATCTCGCTGTCCGGCGCGACCTTGCGCATCAGGATCGAGAAGTAGAGACCGCCGGGCCCCCCGCCGACGACGGCGATTCTCACGAGCTCACACCCCCAGGTCGCTGAGGTGCTCGTACTTCAACGCCAGACCGTTGACGACGTTGTGCATCAGAGCGAGCGCCGCCTGGACATTTGCGTGCGCCAGCGGGGGCAGCCCGTCCTGCGCGCAGAGCGCCTTGAGCTCCTCGTAGACGGCCAGCAGCCGCTCCTCGGCAGGCGTCAACTCAGAGCCGAGCAGGTCGACTGTCACCCGCCCACCCCCACCGGCGCGTCGCGCAGGTCCAAGGTCCGCTTGGCCTTCAGCTCGAACCGCGGCAGCTCGCCGACCCCGGCCCGCTCGACCCGAAAGTTGAGGCCCTCGTGCGCGAGCGCCAAGCGTCTGTGCAAATGGTCTGACAAGGCGTCCCATTCCTCGCGGCCGTACTCCGGTTTGCACTCGACGCGAAGCGTGATCTCGTCGCGGATCCCCTCGTGAGTGATCACGGCCTGGAACTCGTCGATCTCGGGGAACTCGCGGACGATCGCCTCGATCGCACGCGGGTACACGTTCGTGCCGCGGACGATCTTCATGTCGTCGACGCGGCCGAGGATCCCGCCCTCATAGAGATCGAAGCCACGCCCGCACGTGCATCGCGAGGCGGGCACTCGACACACCAGATCACCCGTGCGATAGCGCAGCAGCGGGATCGCACCGCGCCCGAACGAGGTCACGACCCGCTCGCCGCGCGCGCCGTACGGCACCGGTTCCAGCGACACCGGATCGATCACTTCCTCGACCATGTGGTCCTCGATCAGGTGGGTGCCGCCCGGCTGGTGTGAGCACTCGAACACCATGATCGTCCCGATCTCGGTCATGCCGGCGGTGTCGAACGCCTTCGCCCCCCACTGCTCCTCGATCAACGCCTTCGTCTGCGGGATCGACCCGGCGGGCTCCCCCGAGAGGATCAGCCGCTGCACTGCGGATCCGCGCAGATCGATGCCGAGCTCCGCAGCCTCCTGGGCGAGCCTGAGCGCGTAGGTAGGCGTCGAGGCGACCACCGTCGCGCCAAAGTCCACGATCTGGCGCACACGCGCCTCGGTGCTCTGCGCGCCCCCGGGAACATTCAGCACCCCGACCTTCTCCATCGCGTAGTGAAGCCCCCAGAATCCGATGAACGAGCCGTAGCCGAACGCGATGTAAGCCGTATCGGAAGATCGCGCGCCACATCCCCAGATCGCGTAGGCCCACATCTCGGCGATCCAGGCCCAGTCCTTGCGGGAGTCGAGCGCGCGCAGCGGCCCGCGACCCGTTGTCCCTGAAGTGGTGTGCACACGGATCGCGCCGTCGGTCCCGATCGTCGGCAGCTCACCGTAGGGGGGCGCGACCTCCTGCGAGGCCATCCACTCGTCGCGGGTCAGGATCGGCACGCGGCGCAGATCGTCGAGCGAGCGCAACTTCGACGGATCGAATCCCTCGGCGGCGAACCGCCGGCGGTGCCATGGACTGCGCGCGCCGGCCCACTCGCACTGCACGCGGAGCTTCGCGAGCTGCAGCTCCGCGAGTCGCTCGCGCGCTAGCGTCTCGGTCTTCGGGTTCCAGTACGGGCTGTCGCGGGCCACCACTTTCGGGCGGCGATGATACCTAACATTGCTCCGGAGTTGTATGTCGAGTATCGTCGCGCGAGCATGACCCCGTTCCGCGGCAGCGCGCCACTGACGGAGGAGTGGAAGCACTTCGACTTTGACCGTCGCGACGGTGTGGCGACGGTCACGTTCAATCGGCCAGAAAAGCTGAACGCGCTCACGTTCGAGGCGTACGCCGATCTCAGAGATCTGCTGGCGGAGCTCCCTCACGCGGGCGGCGCACGGGTGCTCCTTCTCACCGGCAGGGGCCGCGGCTTCTGCTCGGGCGGCGACGTCGAGGAGATCATCGGCGAGCTGCAGAAGCTCGAAGCGGCACAGCTGCTCGAGTTCACCCGGATGACGGGCGCGGTCGTCAAGGAGCTGCGCGAGTGCCCGCTACCGGTGATCGCCGCCGTCAACGGGATCGCCGCCGGCGCCGGGTCGGTGATTGCGCTCGCGAGCGACTTCCGCCTGCTGGCTGAATCGGCATCGTTTGCGTTCCTGTTCACGCGCGTCGGGCTCGCCGGCGCGGACATGGGATCGGCGTATCTGCTGCCGCGGATCGTCGGGCTGGGGCGCGCGAGCGAGCTGCTGATGCTCGGCGACAAGCTCACCGCGCAGCGGGCGTACGAGATCGGCTTGGCAACGCAAGTTGTCCCGGACGAGGAACTGAGCGATACGGCGAGCGCGCTCGCGAAGCGCCTGGCCGAGGGGCCATCGTTCGCCTACTCGACGACCAAGGCGCTGGTGGCGCGCGAGCTCGACATGCCACTCGCCGCGGCGATCGAGATGGAGGCCGTGACCCAGGCGCTGCTGATGAAGAGCGACGACTTCGCCGAGTTCTACAAGGCGTGGAGCGAGGGCCGTGAGCCGCGTTGGACCGGCCGATGAACCGGATCGTCAACGCGGATGGCCTGCCCGAGCCGAAGGGCTTTGCCCATGCCGTCATCGCCGGGAACACCGTCTACCTCGCGGGCCAGATCGGCGACGGGGAGACGATCGTCGAGCAGTTCGACAGCGCCGCCGCCAACCTGATCACGGCGCTGCGAGCCGCGGGCGGTACGGCTGAGGACCTGGTCTCGGTGCAGATCTTCGTCACCGAGCTCGCCGAATACGTCGACTCGCTCCCCGGCCTCGGGCGGGTCTGGCGCCGCCACTTCGGACACCACTATCCCGCGATGGGGCTGTTCGGCGTGAGCGCCCTGTTCGAGCCGAACGCCAAGGTCGAGCTGATGGCCATCGCGGTGCTGCAATCGTGAGTGCGGCGCTCGACCTGCACCTGAGCACCGAGCAGCGCGAGCTCTACGAGCGCACGCGCGGCCTCGCAGCGGCGATCTTCAAGCCGATCGCCGACCGAGGAGGGCCCGGCACCGTCAACCGGCCATTAATCAAAGCCTTGGCAGACGAAGGCCTGCTCGGGCGGCTGTTCAAGACCACCGGCCAGGTGTCGGCAATCGATCTGTGCCTGATCCGCGAGGCCCTCGCGCGGGATTGCAGCGAGGCGGAGACGGCCTTCGCATTGCAGGGGCTCGGTGCCTACCCGATCGTCCAGGCCGGCTCCGCGGCGGCGAGAGCGGCATGGATCCCGGGAGTTGCCAACGGCACGGCCGTTGCCGCGTTCGCGCTGACCGAACCGGACGCCGGCTCGGACGTGGGGGCGCTGTCACTGAAAGCCGAGCCTGACGGCGACGGCTACCGGCTGACCGGCGAGAAGCTGTGGATCTCGAACGCCCCGGAGGCGGACATCTACAGCGTGTTCGCACGCACGGGCGAGGGCTCGCGCGGCATCAGCGCATTCGCGATCCCGGGCGACGCACCCGGACTGTCCGGCGAACCCAAGCGGATGCTCGCCCCGCACGCGATCGGATCGCTCAGGTTCGATCGCGTTCCCGTCGCCGGCGAGCAGATGCTCGGCCAGCCCGGTGAAGGATTTCGCGTTGCGATGCAAACCCTCGACCTGTTCCGGCCCAGCGTCGGGGCGTTCGCGATCGGAACCGCGCTGCACGCGCTCGAGCTGGCGATCGATTACGCACTCGAGCGCCATACGTTCGGCAGGCCACTGAAGGATCACCAGGCGATCGCGCACCGCCTGGCTGAGCTGAGCGCGAGAACGAACGCCGCGCGCCTCCTGGTGCACCAAGCCGCCGCCGTCCACGACGCCGGTCACCCCGACCCGGCGCTCGCGGCGATGGCGAAGCTGCTCGCCACCGAGACCGCACAGGAGGCGGTCGACGCCGCGGTCCAGTTCCACGGTGCGCGAGCCCTCGAGCAGGGCCATCCGCTCGAGCGCCTCTACCGGGAAGTGCGCGCGCCGCGGATCTACGAGGGCGCCTCGGAGATCCAGCGCGAGATCATCGCGCGCGGACTGTTCCGAGCCGCCGGGCAGCGGCGCCCGCGATGAGCCGGACGGTCGTCGTCACGGGAGGCGGCAAAGGCATCGGGCGCGCGATCGTGGAGCGCTTCGCGGCGCTTGGCGATGACGTCGTCGCCCTTGGCCGCGACCAGCGGGCACTCGAAGAGCTCGATGTCCGCACCGCTGTCTGCGATGTGACCGACGAGCAGGCGGTCGCCGACACCTTCAAGCAGCTGAGCCGCGTCGACGTGCTCGTCAACAACGCCGGGATCGCGGAAACAGCGCCCCTGGCAAAGACGACGCTCGCGTCGTGGGGCCGCCACTTCGACGTCAACGTCACCGGCTCGTTCCTGTGCACCCGCGCCGTCGTGCCCGGCATGCGCGAGCGCGGCCGTGGCGCGGTCGTGTTCGTGGTCTCGACGGCGGGGCGCATCGGCAGGCCGTACACGAGCGCCTACACGGCTTCCAAGCACGCCGCCGTTGGCCTGATGCGGGCGGTCGCGAGCGAGCTCGCGGGCAGCGGTGTGCGCGTCAACGCGGTCTGCCCGACGTTCGTCCGGACCGAGCTGACCGATCGGGCGATCGCGCGGATCGTCGAGAGGACCGGCCGCAGCGAAGCGGAGAGCCGGGCGGCGCTCGCGGGCATGTCGCCGCTCGGGCGGCTGCTGAACCCCGAGGAAGTCGCCGAGGCGGTGGTGTTCCTCGCCTCGGACGCCGCGCTCGCGATCAGCGGGCAGACGCTCGTGATCGACGGCGGCGGGATCCAGAGCTGATCACGGCCGGCAGCCAATCCCGCACCGCCGCGCCGACGCCGTCGAGATCGGCGGTCAAGCTGTGGTTGCCTCGCACCGTGACGACGGTACGGGTCTCGCTGGGGTCCGGCACGCCGAACTGATCAGCGGCACCCTGGACGACGAGCATCGGAACCGAGACCTGTTCGAGCTCATCCTCGCGAGTCGGTGTGCTGCGTCCGGGCGAGGCCGAGCGCCGCGGCGGGCTCAGCGGAAACGCCAGGCACAGCACCCCGACAGCGCCACTCTCGGCCGCGGTGCGGCACGCAACTCGGGCGCCCGCCGATCGGCCGCCGACGATCAGCGGCAGGTCGCGCAACTCGCCCTCGCGGAGGGAGACGAGGACCGCCTTCCAGGCCTCATCGAGCTGCCTGGCGGGCGCCGGCGCTCGGCGCCCTGCGACGCGGTAGGGCTGCTCGATCAGCACGGCCGCGAAGCGAGCGGCCTGCGCCGCCTCGGCCGCGGCCATCAGATCGGGCGCATTCACGCGCCCGCCCGCCCCGTGCCCGAGCACGACCGCCCCGACCGGCTCCGCCACCATGTGGACGTAGACACGGGCCAGGCCGTGCGGGGTTTGCAGCTCGCGAATCTCCGGCGCGGAGGCTGGGGAGCCAGCCGATTGGCGCTGCCAGTCCCGGACCAGTCGCTTCGGGGCCCGCGCCAGCCACGCTTCGGCGAGCAGCTCGTAAAGCTGACCGGGATCGACGTCGTCGAGCCAGGCGAGCACCGACGGGCTCGTCTCCCAATGGGGCGTGATGAAGAACGTCTCCGGGGCCTCTTGGAGCAGCGCCGCGCGTTCGCCGAGCTCGGTCCTGATCGCGATCAGCTCGCCGCGCCGGCGACGGATCTGCTCCTCGTGCGGCACCCTCATCCGAGGGTTGCGGCGAACGAGCACCTTGCCGTTGACGCGCCACGCCGGATTGTCGCGTACCGGTGTCGAGCTCGGTCCCTGGCAGCGCCGCCACGATCTCGCACACCTTGTCCCAGTTCGCCACGAAGGCTCCTTTGTCGAGCGATCCCTGACCTTATCGGCCGAGCGAGATTCGCAGCGCCTCGACCGCGTCCCACACGTCCACGAAGATCCAGCCCTCTTCCCGGGCGCGGACCAATCGCGATCCCCACTGCTCGCGGCCATGGAGGCCAACCGCTCGAGTGTCGAGCGCGGCAGCCGCCGCAGTGAGTTGCCGTCCAGATAGACGACGTCGTCATCGATCAAGAACCGGTCCCGGAAGCGCCGCAGCGGGTCACCCGCATCGAGTCCGGCCGCGTGCCCGCGGGCGAGGCTCACCGCCCGAGGTATGCCCGCTTGAGATCCTCGCTCTTGAGCAGCTCGGAAGCCGGCCCCGAGAGCACGATCTCGCCGGTCGAGAGCACGTAGCCACGGTCGGCGATCGACAAGCGCCATCGTCGCGTTCTGCTCGACCATCAGGACCGCCACGCCCGACTCGTGCACCTCCTTGATGATCCGGAAGTTCTGCTGCACGAGCGCCGGCGATAGTCCCATCGAGGGCTCGTCCATCAGCAGCAGGCGCGGGCGCGACATCAGCGCGCGACCCATCGCGACCATCTGCTGCTCTCCCCCTGAGAGCGTCCCGGCCAGCTGCTCGCGGCGCTCGTAGAGCCGTGGAAACAGGGAATGGACTCGTTCGAGGTCCTCGCCGAACGTGCTGCCGTCCTGCAGCACGGCGCCGAGCTCGAGGTTCTCGCGCACGGTCATCTCCCCGAACAGCCGCCGGTTCTCGGGCACGATCGCGAGCCCACGGGCGATTCGTGCCGGGACGGGGAAGTTGGTCACGTCCTCGTCGTAGAGCAGCACTCGTCCCGCCCGCGGCCGGACGATTCCGAGGATCGTCTTCAGCGTGGTCGATTTGCCCGAAGCGTTGCCGCCGAGCAGGCAGACCAGCTCTCCCGCGCCGATCTGCAGCGAGATCCCCTCGAGGATTCGCATCGGACCGTAGTAGGTTGTGACCTCGTCGAGCGTCAGCAGCGCGGTCATCGGCTCTCCGCCAGCGCCTCCGGATCGCGTCCGAGATACGCCTCGATCACCGCCGGATGACTCGCGACCTCGTCGAAGCTGCCCTCGGCGATCTTGACGCCGTGGTCGAGCGCGACGACCCGGTCCGAGACCCCCTCGACCACGTGCATGTCGTGCTCGATCACCAGGATCGCCACGCCGAGCTCGTCGCGCAAGCGCCCGATCACCTCCGTGATCTCGTGCGTCTCCTTCGGGTTCATCCCCGCCGCCGGCTCGTCCAGCAGCAGTAGTCGCGGTCGCGTCGCGAGCGCCCGGGCGATCTCCAGCCGCCGCCGATTGGCGTACGAGAGCGAATAAGCCGGCTGCTCCCAGCGGTAGCCGGCCAGTCGCTGGCCGAAGAACGACAAGATCTCCTCCGCCTGCCGCGCGGACCTCGCGCTCCTCTCTGCGGGCGCGCGGTAGCCGCAGGATCGACTCCCATGGCATCGCTTTCGTGTGGCCGTAGGTCGCCGCGATCACGTTCTCGATCACCGACATGTTGAGGAACAGGCGCAGGCTCTGGAACGTCCGCGCGATCCCGAGCCGCGTGATCTTGGTGGGCGACTTGCCGGCGATCGAGCCGCCTGCGAACCGCACGTCCCCGTCGGTCGGTGCATACACGCCCGTGACCACGTTGAAGACCGTCGTCTTGCCGGCGCCGTTGGGGCCGATCACGCTGACGATCTCGCGCTGCGCGACCTGCAAATCGAGCTCGGACAGAGCGCGCAGGCCGCCGAACGAAAGCGACACCTGATCCAGCTCGAGCAGCGCGGCTCGTTCCATCAAACCACCTCCACCCGCCGTGAGCCGAACAGTCCCTGGGGGCGCGCGTTCATCATCACGATCAAGATCGCGCCAAGCAGGATCTGGCGCGTGATCGAGGGCTCGGCGACGAGCCGCCCCTCCCACACGCACGCCGCGAGATACAGCGTCGGCACTATCAGCACCGTCCGCGATCGTCCGTGGAGCTGGACCAGCGCGATCAGCAGGCAGATCAGCACGACGAATCCGATGTTGCCCGCGGTCGTGGGGTTCGCCGGCACGATCACCCAGTTGCGCAGCGCACTCGGCGATCCAACCGCTCGACTGGGGCCCGCCGGCGACCGCGCTCGCCGACACCGCCTTGACGATCACGTGCACGACAAACCCGAACACCGCCGTCGCCGCGAGGACGCCTACCAGCCGTTGCCACGGCCGCAGCTTGACGATCAGCGTCAGCAGGATCACCCCGTAGAAGATGTAACCGGCCTGGGTCGGGCTGCGCAGGAAGCCGTCGAGCGTGATCGCGACGATCAGGCCCCCAACCACAGCACCGCCGATGCTCCCCGCACCGCCGAGGATCAGCCCGGCGTAGATCAGAATCAGGAACGGCGTATCGAAGTCGGTCGGGAACACACTCGTCTGCTGGGCGGCGAACACCGTCCCCGCGAGCGCCGCCACCATCGCGCCGAAGCTGAACGCCATCAGCTTCACCCGGTTGACGGGGATCGTCATCATCCCCGCCGCCAGCGGATCCTCGCGCACGGCCCGCCACGCTCGACCGGTCCTGGAGGTGTCGAGCAGATGC
The DNA here is from genome assembly GCA_963837385.1 of uncultured Solirubrobacterales bacterium. Classification (GTDB taxonomy): domain Bacteria; phylum Actinomycetota; class Thermoleophilia; order Solirubrobacterales; family Solirubrobacteraceae; genus Palsa-465. The sequence continues at coordinate 130,795 of CAWIMZ010000012.1, read as the reverse complement.
AGCACCCCCATCGTCACCACGAGGAAGATCAAGAGCAGGTAGAAGTAGGACTGGTTGCTGAGCAGCTGCTTGCCCAACCCCTGGATCGGATCGAGTCCGAAAATCCCGTTCGGGCCGCCCAGCTTGCTCGGGGCGACGTTGTTGGTGAACTCGACGAATGCCTCGCCGAAGAACAGGGTCACGATCGCCAGGTAGTCGCCGATCAGCCGGCGCGAGGGCAACCCCACCAGCAGTCCGAGGATCGCCGCGCCGACCATCACGATCGGGATCGACTCGTACGCGGGGAGATGGATGCCGCTGGCGGTGAGCTGGTTGGAGGACAGCAAGGCGAAGCCGTAAGCGCCGAAGCCGTAGAACGCGATGTAGCCGAGATCGAGCAGTCCGGCCCAACCGACGGAGATGTTCAAGCCGAGCGCGAGCAGCGCCAGCAGCAGCGCGTTGATCCCCACCTGCAGCTGGAACCCGTTGAGCCCTAACTGCGGGAGCAGCGCACCGGCCAGCGCCGCGACGGCGAGGCGCGGCCACCAGCCGACTCGCTCCACCGCGCGCTGAACGTGTCCCAGCCACCCCGGGGCGTACTCGCGGCGATGCGCTGAGCGCGCGACCCACTCATCGACACCGATCGAGGGGTCCGAGGGCTCGGTGGTGACGGGCGGTTCGCGAGATGAGCTCAAGTCAAACCTTCTGCAACTGCACGCGACCCAGCAGTCCGCTCGGGCGAACCAGCATCACCGCGATCAGAATTCCGAACACGATCAAGTTCGAGTAGGTCGAGGAGACGTAGCCGGTGATGAACGACTCGGCCATCCCGATCACGAGCCCTCCGAGCATCGCGCCGGGGATCGACCCGATCCCACCGACGACCGCGGCCGTGAACGCCTTCAGGCCGGCGAGGAAGCCCATCGTGGTGCTGAGCTGGTTGAACAACAGACCGGCCATCACACCGGCAACACCGGCCAGCGCCGAGCCGATGAAGAACGTGGCCGCGATCGTGTAGTTGACGTTGATCCCCAGCATCTCGGCAGCCTCGCGGTCGGCGGCGACCGCGCGCATCTGCTTGCCGAGCTTGGTGCGGTCGACGAGCAACATCAGCCCGGCCATCAAGGCGATGCTCAGCACGATCACCATGATTCGCACGATGTCGATCTGCACCACGCCGATGTGGATCCCCGTGCTGAACGGGATGAACTGGGGCGTGTTGTACTCCTTGAAATTCCCGCCAAACAGCAGCAATGCGGCGTTCTCGAGGAAGAATGAGACGCCGAGCGCCGTGATCAGCGGCGCGATCCTGGGGGCATCACGCAGCGGCCGGTACGCGAACCGCTCGATCGCCACTCCCAGCCCGCCGCAACCGACACCGGCGAGCACGAACATGATCAGCAGCAGCAGCGGTACAGGGATCGAGACCGCGGCTGGGCCGCCGAACCACTGGATCACGAAGTAGCCGATGTACGCCCCGATCATGTACACGTCGCCGTGGGCGAAGTTCAGCAGCTTCAGGATCCCGTAGACCATCGAGTAGCCCAGCGCGATCAGCGCGTAGAGGCTCCCCGTGGTGAGCCCGTTCACCAGCTCCTGAACGAACTTTTGCATTGCGCGTAGCAGTTTCCCGTACCGGCGCGCGCCCGCGGGACGCGCGCCGGAAGGATCGCTATTTCAGCCGATCACGCGCTCGGGATCAGGACGTATTTGCCCTTCGAGTTGAGCTTGAAGAGGAAGAACTTCCCGCCGACGAGCTCCCCGTTGGAGGCGAACTTGATCGGATGGCCGAGGATCGACGTCGGCTGGTTGGTCTGCCTGATCGCCGCCAGCACATTGCTCCGGGTCGGCGTCTGCCCCGACTTGCAGACCGACGAGATCGCCTGATCGAGCACGTGCGTGGCCGCGTACACCGGCGGTCCGAACGTGCCGAACGTGCCGTATTTGGCCTTCGCGGTCGCCGCAATCGCCGCGTCGGCGGGGATCGCGGTGATGTCGGGTCCGAACGAGGAGACGTAGGAACCGTTGATCGTGAACGTGCCCGGCGAGAACAGCCCGTCGGTGCCGAAGATCACCGCGGTCTTGTGCTGCTCGGCCAGGTTGCGGCCGAACTGCTGCGCGTTCACGGCGAGCTGCCACGGCAGGACGACGACCGACATCTGCGGCGTCACCTTGCTCACGAGCGACGAGAAGTCGGTCGTCTTCTGGCTGACCGACTCGTGGTCTACGGTGATGCCGGCCGACTTGAAGATCGGCAACATCGCCGACACCAGCCCGGTCGAGTACGCCTCCTGGTCATCGACGATCATCAGCGCCTTCGGGTGCAGGTGGGTGATGATGTAGTGAGCGTCCTGGGGCCCCTGCACGCTGTCGTTGGAGACGACGCGGAAGAAGGTCGGATTCTTGCCGGTGGTCAGCGCCGCTGCGGTCGCCGAGCCGGAGATGAAGCCGAGCCCCGCGCGCCCGAATAGCGGTCCTACAGCCTCGACCTCCTGGCTTCCGGCGGGTCCCACCACCCCGACGATCTTCGAGTTCGAGATGAACTGCTGGGTGACCGTTGTCGCCTGGGCCGGCATCAACTGCGTGTCGCCTTGGACGAGCGTGATCTGCGTCCCGTTCGCGACATTGTCTTTCAATACTGCGAGCTGTGCGAAGTGCAGCTGCTCGGTTCCAAGCGGCGCCGCCGAACCCGTGATCGGCGCTTCGAGCCCGATCGAGACCGCGCACTTGCCGGCGCTCGAACCACCGCTGCTGGCGACTGCGGTACTACTGCTGCTGGTGCTGCTACTGCTACTGCTACTGCTACCGCAGCCCGCCGCGATTAGCGCTACGAGTACGAGCGCAGCGCCCGAAAGTCGTATCTTCATTGCTCCTCCTCGGATTACCTAACTGCGTTGCTGATGGTCACGACGCACTCGACGATGGCGCCCTCGCGTCTGCCGGGGTCCCGTCCGGGTAGTACGCGGCCGCCGGCGAGCCGGCAGGTGTGAACACCGCGACGACCCGCATCACATCGGCGCCCCTGTTCTCGAGGCAGTGCACGACCCGGGCGGGCAGCTGGATGTGCGACCCGGCCGCGAGCGGCGTCTCGACGCCTTCGGCGTGCAGCGCGCCTTCGCCGTCGAGCACGCAGATGACCTCGTCGTAGGTGTGGAAGTGAGCGGGCGCGCGCCCGCTCGGGATGTACCCGACGAACTGTGTCGCTGAGCGCAGTCCCGAGCGCGGGTCGGCGACGATCCTGAACTCGCGCGCCGCGGTGGCCGACTCGAGCCTGCTGGTCGATCAATCTGCGGACGACGACCCGAGCGCCACCGCTCGATGCTGCGACGCCGCTCGAGGGCTCCGATCGAATCCGCACCGCGACGAGCTCGAGGATTTCGGGCCCCAGGTTCTCGAGCTCATAGCTCTCGCCGGAGGCCAGGTAGGCGCCGCTCTCGCGCTCTAGTGGATGCGCAATCCCTCCGAGCGTGCAGCACCCCTTCTCCGGAGAGAACGAACAACACCTCCGCCGCCGCTCCGGTGGACCGCGAGGCAGAGCGCCCGGTCTGGCATTCGAGCAGCTGCTGTTCGAGCGGTTCAAAACCGGTGCTCGGGCCGACGGTGGGGCGCACGAGCAGTGGGTCGCCGTCGCCGGCAAGCGGGGTCACATGATGCGCATCGACGACGTGCGTACCGCAATCGCCGTCAGCTCTCAGCAAGACTCGCCTCGATTGCGATCTCGGTGCCGGCCAGCGCTCGCGACACGGGGCAGCTCGCCTTCGCCTGTTCGGCGCTCGATACGAACGTCTCCTCGTCGACGCCAGGAACGACCCCGACGGTCTTCAGCTCGATCCGCGTGATCGTGAAGCCGCTCTCCTGCTGCTCCAGGCGGACGCTCGCGGTTGTTCTGCAGGTCCGTGGGCGGGTGACCAGCCTCGCTGAGCGCATTGGCGAGCGACATCGTGAAGCAGCCGGCCTCCGCCGCCCCGATCAGCTCTTCCGGATTCGTCGCGCGCTCGACGTCCTCGATTCGCGCACGAAGCGTGAACGGTCCCTCGAACGCGCCGCTGCCGAGGCTGATCCTACCCCCACCATCGGGTACGGTCCCCTGCCAGCTCGCCTGCGCCTTACGAGTGACCCGGAAACTCACTACGCCCTCTCGCCTCTAGTCGTTTTGTATCTTGATCAAATCATCGGCGCTTGCCGAGCGCAAGCAGTGACAGCTTGCGATCTCGTTAGCACCGCCGCCTCGCGCCGAACCCTCAAAGGAGTTGCTGCGGCCGAATGCTAAGCGAAGTCCTTGATCTAGAGTCGGTCCGGCGCCGCTTCTCCTCGCTGCAGAGCGGCTTTGCGTTCTTCGACGCACCCGGTGGTACGCAGGTGCCCGACGAGGTGGGGGACGCGATCGCGCGCGCACTCCGCGAGGCGAGCGCAAACCTGGGAGCCGTCTACGCGACGAGCCTGCGGGTCAAGGAGATCCTCGAGGAGGCGGAAGCCAAGGCCGCGCGATTTCTCGGCTGCGAGCCCGACGAGATCATCTTCGGGCCGAACATGACCTCGCTCAACTTCACGCTTTCACGCACCGCGGGGCGGAGCTTTCAACCGGGCGATGAGATCCTGGTCTCATCGCTCGATCACGATGCCGGCGTCGCACCATGGCTGGAGCTCGCGCACGACAAGGACCTCGTGGTCCGCCACATCGAGCTGAACGACGACTCGACGCTCGACCTCCCGGACCTCGAGCGCAAGCTCGGCCCCCGTACGCGCGTGGTCGCTTTCGCCTGGGCATCGAATGCGATCGGCACGGTCTCGGACGCCAAGCGAGTGTGCGAGCTCGCGCACGAAGCCGGCGCGCTCGCTTGGATCGACGCCGTCCACTACGCCGCGCACGAGCCGATCGACGTGGATCACGTCGGCGCCGACGTGCTGATCTGCTCGCCGTACAAGTTCTGCGGGCCGCACATGGGGATCGCATACGGCCGCGCATCGATGCTCGAAACATGGCGGCCGTACAAGGTGCGGCCGGCGCCGAGCTCTCCGCTCGGCCGCCGCTTCGAGACGGGCACGCTGCCATATGAACAATTGGCCGGTTTCAACGCGACGATCGACTACCTGGACTCGATCGGGGGGTTCGACCAGATCACCCCGTACGAACGTGCCTTGGGCCAGCGCTTCCTGGACGGGATCTCCGACGCCGTGACCGTCTACGGGCTGCCCGGGATGGATGGACGAGTGCCGACATTCCTCGTCAACGTCGACGGCGTCCCGGCCGCCCAGGTCGCGCACCACCTGGCCGAGCTCGAGATCGGCGTCTGGGCGCACAACAGCTGGTACTCGCTCGATCTCTACAAGCGGCTCGGCTACGACGAGGAAGCGGTGCGGATCGGCTTCATCCACTACAACACATCGGCCGAGGTCGATCGACTCCTCGCCGCGCTGGAGTCGTCTCGCGAGTGACCGTGCAGACGGCGCTCGAGTCCCGCCTTCACCGCGGGCACTGATCGTCGATCATCGACAGGTCAAGCGGAACAGCTCCCGATCACCACGTGCGGCCTCGAACAGCGCTTCCGCGTGCGGGAGCGCCAGGGGCTCGAGCACCACAAGCCGTCCCTCGAAGCGCTCGCGCAGATCGGCAGCACTCAACATGCGCGCTGAACGATACGCGCGCGGCCTGCGCCCTCAGCCAGGCGGGCGCTCGCGCTCGGCATCGAACAACTCGACCAGCCGGCTTCGAACGTCCCACAGCTTTGGGATCTGCCGCTGGGAGATCAGCTTTCCGAGCACGTGCACGGGCGTCCCCTGGGTGCCGATCGTCTGCTCGCCGAGCGCTCGCGCGACGATCGTGTAGTGCCGAAAGCGCCACACCCAGATCCGCTCGTCCCACTCGGTCAGCAGCTCTGCGAGCTGGTAGAGCTGCTCGTGCTCGCGGCCTCGCTGGTAGAGCTCGGCGGGCTCCAAGCCGGCCTGCTCCAGCAGGCGGTCAAACGCCTTCGCAAGCCGCTGCGTGACGTGGGGAATGCGGCGAAACCCCGGCGAGTCAAAGCCGCTGCCGTGTCCGAGCACGACCCGGATCTGCTGATACTCCCAGGGATCCATTTGGTTGAGCATCTCCAGCTGCGTGGTCACGTACTGCAGGCACAGGACCGACCGGCGCATGAGCCGAATCGCAGGCGCGGGCTCAGAACGCTCGAGCGCCGCCGCCGCCTCGTCGACTTCGCTGACCGCGAGCTTCAGCCACAGCTCCGAGGCTTGGTGGACCGTCTGGAACAGCAGCTCGTCGTGGTGGACCCGCTCCTCGGGCGTCTTCTGCAACGCCAGCAGCTCATCGGTGCGCAGGTAGCGTTCGTAGTCGCTGCCGCCCCGTCCGGGCAGCACGGGAGCCTTGAGTTCCAGGTCCTCGCTCATCCTCGAACTCCTCCGATGATCTCAGCCAGCTTGCTCAGATCGATGTTGCCGCCGGAGACGATGCACACGACCTTGCCGGGCCCGGCGCGGCCGGCGAGCGCGGCGGCCGGCGCCAGGGCTCCGGCACCCTCGGCGATCACCCGGACCCGCTCAGCGAGGGTTCGCACGGCGGCGGCGGCTTCCCCGATCGGGACAGCAAAGGCGCCATCGACGAGCGCTGCCACCCGCGGCCACATCGAGTCGAGCACGCCGCCGGCTGCCCGCCCCGTCGACGAACGAGGGCTGGTAGTCGACGTCGGCCGGGGCGCCGGCGGCGAGTGCGGCGCACAGCGCAGCGCCGGTCGCCGGCTCGGCGGCGTAGATCTTCGTCTCAGGCGAGAGCGCGCGGACCGCGCTCGCAATCCCGACCGTCAATCCACCCCCTCCATACGGGATCACGATCGCGTCCGGATTTCGCAGGTCCTCGAGGATTTCGAGCCCGATCGTGCCGTTTCCGGCCATCACCGCCTCGTCCGCGACCGGGTGCACGAACAGGCCCTCCAGTCCGTCCACGCTACCGGTGACGATCGCCCGCCACCAGTCCTCGTAGGGCAACTTGACGACCCGGCCGCCGAGCCGCTCGATCGCCGCCAGCTTCGCTTCAGGCGCATGCTCGGGGACCGCGATCGTCGCCGGCAGCCCGAGCTCGCGCGCCACCCACGCGACGCCCTGGGCCATGTTTCCAGCACTCGCAGTTACCAGTCCCCGCCGGCGCGTGCCTCGCGGTGGCGCTGCGGATCGCGTTCGCCGCCCCACGGATCTTGAATGAGTTGATCGGCTGCAGCGTCTCGAGCTTCAGGTGGATCTCCCCCGGCGCTCCGTCGACGCGCAACGGGACCAGTGGCGTGCGGAGTCGCAACGTCGGCGATCCGCTCCCGCGCCGCCTCGATCGCCGCCAGCTCGATCACAGCTCGACCTCGGCTCCGAGCCCTCGCGAGCGGGCACGCGCCACGGCGTGCTCGGCGGCGGCCAGGTCCTCGACGGCTAGCCCGAGCGACCGGAACACGGTCAGCTCCTCGTCATTGCGGCGCCCCGGAGCCCGCCCGACGAGCACCTCCCCCAGCTCGCCGCGGACATGATCCTCGCCCTGGATCAGCGCCCCCGAGAGCGCCAGCTGGTACTCGCCGGCCTCGTTTCGCAGCGACTCGCGACTGTCGCAGAAGAGCGCGCTCGCGACGACGGTCTCGAGATCGAGCTCGCGCGCGGTCGGCAGTGCTGGCGCCGATCGCGTTGACATGCGCGCCCGGCGAGAGCCACTCGCGCCGAGCACCGGCTCACGGGAATTCGTCGCCGTGACGATCACATCGGCGCCGCGGACGGCGTCCTCGGCGGTCGAGCTGACGGCGACCTCCACGGGCCCGCTGACCTCCACGGGGCCGGCGCTGCGCGCCGGCGCCCCGCCGCGACTCGCCACCGCCCGCGCGTGCGCCTCGGTTGGTGAGTACACCCGCACCGACTGAAACGCCCTCACCCCGAGCAGCGCGTCGAGATGGGCCCGTGCTTGCACTCCTGCGCCGAGGATCGCCAGGACCCGGGCGTCCGCCCGCGCGAGCAGGCGCGTCGCGACGGCGCTCACTGCGGCGGTTCGCACCGCGGTGATCGCCGAAGCGTTCAGGATCGCGGCCGGCACGCCCGTGTCGCCGTCGAACAGGATCACGATCCCCTGATGGGCATCGAGCCCCTGCGCCGGGTTTCCCGGCATCACGCAGATCGCCTTCAGCGCGAATACGGCCTCCCGGCCACCACGCCACGCCGGCATCAGGCCCATCATTCCGGCCGCTCCCGGGGCCATCATGATCGAGCGGAGCGGCATGTGCGCCTCTCCGCGGGCGTGCGCTGCGAGCACCTTGGCCATCGCCTCGGCGCATTCCCGCGGCGACAGCGCAGCCACCACGTCATCGTGGCTCAGCACGAGCGCGCCCATCACGTGAACATGCTGTCGAGCACGGCCAGCTCGGCGTCGCTCAGCGGATGCTCGAGCGCCTCGCGAATCGGCGTCAGGTGCTCCGGCCGCCCAGGGCCGGTGATGACCTGCGTGACCCGGTCGTCCGCGAACAGCCAGGCGAGCGCGACCGCGGGCATCGAGCTGCCCCGCTGCGCCGCGAAGCCCTGCAAGCGCTCGAGCGCCTCGTAAGTCCGGTCACCCATGAGGTGCCGATACGGGTCCGGCCGCTGCGTCATCCGGGACCCTTCCGGGAACGGCTCGCCGCGGCGGTACTTGCCGGTCAGCCAACCGCCAGCCAGCGGGCCAAAGGCAAGGTACGCCACCTCCCAGGCAGCGCACAGCGGCAGAACGGAATCCTCGTCGCTGCGGTCGAGCAGCGAGTATGAGTTCTGGACCGCTTGGGGAGCACCGGCGGCAAGCGCCTGCTCGAGCTGCGCGGCGTCGAAATTGCTGACCCCGTAGGCGCGGATCCACCCGGAGACCATCAGGTCCTCGAACGTCGCGAGGGTCTCAACCAGCGGCACATCGGGATCGAAGTCGTGCGCGAGATACAGATCGACCTGGTCGACCCCGAGCCGCTCGAGGCTGGAGTCGAGCTGGCGGATCAGCCGGTCCGGCGCGAGCCCTTGGTCTGCGCCCTCGAACATCGGATTGGACGTCTTGGTGGTCAGCATGGGGCGCACGCCTCGCTTGCGCATCCACGCTCCGACCATCCATTCGCTGTGCCCGCCGCCATACGCGTCCGCGGTATCGAAATGAATGATGCCGCTCTCCCAGGCGGCATCCATCAGCTCGAACGCCTGCTGCTCGTTCAATCCCCGCCCGAACAGCTCTGGCGCGGAGCCGACGCCGCCAAAGTTGCCACAGCCGAGCGCGACCCGCGGGAGCGTGAGACCTTGCGCCGTCACTTCAGTATTTGATCAAACCCTCTGGGGAGAGGCAACTGCGTCGCCCGGGCGCCCGGCGCGGTGCCTCCGGCTAGCTGACGACCGTCTCCACTGTCTCGATCGGCTCGAGCTGAGCGATCTCGGCGCGTGATGCTCCCAGTGCGGCGGGATGCACATGTGCGTCCCCAGCTCGTCCTGCGCCTCGTCGATCAGGAAACCCTTGAGGCGTGGAGTACGCGAGCTCGATCAGCGCACCGCCCGGGCTGCGCATGTAGACGGAGTAGAAGTAGCCGCGATCCTTGACGTCGGAGACGTCGGTGAAGCCGAGCCCGACGACCCAACCCTTGACGATCGCCTGGTTCTCGGCGGTGACCGCGTCGAGCGCGTGGTGGTGGATGGTTCCCTCGCCGAAATGCCAGGTTCCCTGCGGCAGGTCGGGCTCCTCGACCAGCTCGAGGGTCCGGCCATGGTCCTGCTTGTCGCCGATCTGGAACTGGTGGTGCTTGCCCTCGGAGCCGCAGCAGCCTCCCGCCGAGCCCTTCGGTGAGGAAGAAAGTCTGCGGCTCGGGCTCCCGCACCGAGGTCGTCGTGCCGTACGCGCCGCGGATCGCGTGCTCCCCGGAGACGCCGCCGCCGTCGTAGGGCTCGCGCGGGTCGGGCTCCGGATCGCCGACGAGCGCGTAGTCGATCCCGCAGGGATGCTTGAAGTTCAGGCGCTCGGTGCCGAACAGCTGCTCGTGCCGATGCTCGACCCCGGCCTCGCTGAGCCGATCGGCCCAGAACCCGATCGAGTCGACCGGCATCGACAGGAGGAGAGTCTTCAACTGGTTCGTGCCCCGCTTTCCCATCCACCCCGCCTGACGGTAGGGAAACGCCGTCAGCAGGGTGCTCGCGTCGCCGGCGCGATTGCCGTAGTAGAGGTGGTAGATCGGGATCTCGCCGTCGAACAGGACGGTCTTCTTGACGCTCTTCAAGCCGAGCAGCCGCACGTGGAAGTCGTAGTCCTCCTGGGCGCCGCCGACACAGAACGTCAGGTGATGGGTGCCGCGAATGAAGCCTGGGTTCGGCATCGTCTTGCTCCTCTTCCTCGGATCCTAGGGCGATCTTACTTCCGTCCCGCCCGTGAGCCACTGCGCAAAGCGCCCCCCCGACACGACCCAGGTGTCCCCGCCACGCGCGAGCGAGCCGATCCGGGACAGCAACTCGCGCACGCCCGCGAACCACGCCTCGTCGAGCATCAGGAAGGGATGCAGGATCACGGTCTGCAGCCCCCCACCCTGGGCGAGCACGCGCGGACATGCGAGCGGCGGTGGCGGTGGGATCGAGCGGCTCGTTGGTGTCTCCCCGATCTGCCCGCAGCGGCCCGAAGCGGGCCATCAGGTGGTAGGCATCGACGAGCTCCCAGTCGAACGGCACGAACGCGAGCCGATCGTGCACTCCTGGCCGAACCTCCGGCCGGTGAGCACCAGCTGATGCCGGCTTCGCGCAGCAGCGCCGGGGAGGCGCGCGGTCAGGGCTCCGCCCGGCGGGCGAAACCCGCTCACGCTCGATCCCGAGCGTGGCGAACGCAGCGATCGCGCGCGCGCAGCGCGTCGCGCTCCTGCGCCGGTGCCAGCTCAGACCACAGCTCATGGCGCCAACCATGCATCGCGATCTCGTGCCCGCCCGTTGCGATCTCGAGCAGCGCATCGCGGATACAGCTCGCAGTTGATCGCCTCGATGAAGAACGTCGCGCTCAGCGCGTTTGCCGCGAGCTCGTCGAGTAGTCGCGGCAGGGCGACCCGGTCACCGCGCGGTGGCTCCCGACGGGTGCCCCAGCCCGCCAGGTTCCCCGCTCGAGCTCGCTCGGCTTCCCCGAGGTTGTCGAACGTCAGGACCAGCGCGGCTGCAAGCCGCTCCGGGGCCGAAGGCCGTCCCATCTAATCGGAGGAGGCGCGCAGCACTGCGTCGAGCAGGCCCGGGAAACGATCCTCGAGATCCTCGCGGCGAAGCGAGTTCAGCCGGGATGTTCCTTCCTGGCGCTGGCGGATGACTCCCGCCTCGCGGAGCACCCGGAAGTGATGCGTGCACGTCGACTTGACGACGGGAAGGTCGATGCTCTTGCAGGTGCGCTCCTCGCCGACGGCGAGCTTGGCAACGATTCGCAACCGCATCGGGTCGCTGAGGGCATGCAGGACGGCGGCCAGCTCGAGCTCGTCGCGTTCCGGATGCGCTAGCGGCTCCGAGACGGCGATCGAGGTCTCAGTCTCAGTGATCAGCGTTCCCATGTCCTCCCTCAGCGGTCATTGTGTGCATGCCTCCATTGTACGACGGCTATCGAACATTTGTTAGACTGTTCGACATCGATCGTACCGCGAGCCAAGGGAAGCTCATGGGAGAAGCCGCCAGCACCCACCAGCGTCCACATCTGCGCGCCGTGTTGCTGCTGTCTTGCCTGGCGCAGTTCATGGTGATTCTCGACGTCTCCGTCGTCAACGTCGCGCTGCCGTCGATCCGCAATGCCTTGCACTTCTCCGAACAGGACCTCCAGTGGGTCGTCAATGCCTACACGGTCACGTTCGCGGGCTTCATGCTGCTCGGCGGCCGGGCGGCAGACCTGATCGGTCGCCGCCGCGTGTTCGTCAGCGGCCTGGTGCTGTTCGCCCTCGCCTCGCTTGCCGGAGGCCTTGCGCAGGATCAGACCACGCTGATCGCGGCACGCGCGGTGCAGGGCCTGGGCGGCGCGGTAATCGCGCCGGCGTCGCTTTCGATCCTGACGGCCACGTTCGAGGAAGGGCCGGCGCGCAACCGCGCGGTGGGAATCTGGGGCGCTATGGGCGGCGCCGGTGGAGCAGCCGGAGTATTGCTCGGCGGCGTGCTCACCGACCTTTTGAGCTGGCGGTGGATCCTGTTCATCAACGTGCCGATCGGGCTTGCGGCGGCCGTGCTCGCGCAGCACTACATCGCCGAGGGCCGTCGGTCGCAGCGAGCTCGTCAATTCGATCTCGGCGGCGCCCTCGCCGCGACCGCGGGCCTGTCGCTGCTCGTGCTGGGGATCGTCCGCACCGACGTCACCGGCTGGGGCTCAGCGGAGACGCTCGGGATCATGGCGCTCGGGGTGCTGCTGCTGATCGCGTTCGTGGCGATCGAGGGCCGCTTTGCGAAGTCCCCCCTGATGCCGCTGCGGATCTACTCCTCGCGCACGCTCAGCGCCTCGAACGTGGTCATGTTCCTGGTCGGCGCAGCCGTATTCGGGATGTGGTTCTTCGTTTCGCTGTACCTCCAGCAGGTCCGCGGCTACACGCCGATCCAGGCCGGGCTGGCCTTCTTGCCGATGACGCTGTGCATCGTCGCGGGCTCAGCGCTCGCCTCGCGCGGGGTGGCCCGTTTCGGGGCCAAGCCGCTGCTCGTGACGGGCCTGTTCGCTCAGACAGCAGGGCTGCTGCTGTTCACGGGCGTCTCGGTCAACGGCTCTTACCTGGGAACCGTGCTCGCGCCTTCGCTGCTCGTCGCGATCGGCATCGGGCTGGCCTTCGTACCGGTGACGATCTCCGCGGTCGCGGGCGTCGCCCCGAGCGAGGCCGGCCTGGCGTCCGGCCTGGTCAACACCTCGCGCCTGGTGGGCGGAGCGCTGGGACTCGCGATCCTCGCCGCGATCGCGGCTGCGCGGACCAACAGCGATCTGCATCACGCGATCGCGGAGCACGCGGCCCTGACCGGCGGCTTCAAGCTCGCGTTCCTCGTCGCCGCCGGGTTCGCGGCGGTCGGTGCAGTCATCGCGGTGTTGGGATTGCCGCGCGTGCCGCGGCCCGCTGAGAGTCGCCAGGCGGCCAAGGCCGCGGTAGCTGAGCCTTCGGCATGAGCCTGGCGGCTCGCGCCGCGCTGAAACCGCCAGAATCCGTGTCCATGGCGCGTGTGTTCGTGACCCGCATGCTCCCCGGGCCGGCGCTCGACGGGCTGCGCGCGGCGCACGAGGTGGAGATCTGGCCGGAGCGTCTACCGCCCGGCCCCGCCGAGCTCGCCTCGCGAGCGGCGGAGGCCGAAGGGCTGCTGACGCTGCTGACAGACCGCGTCGACGAGGCGCTGATCGCACGCTGCAAGCGCCTGCGAGCGATCTCCAACTACGCGGTCGGTTTCGACAACATCGATCTCGATGCCGCGACTTCGCGGGGCATCCCCGTCGGCTATACCCCGGATGTCCTGACCGACGCGACGGCCGACCTCACGTTTGCGCTGCTGCTGGCAGCGGCGAGGAAGCTGCCCGAAGCGCTCGCTGCGGTCCACGACGGCGATTGGCTGACATGGGAGCCGGGGATGTATCTCGGCCATCAGGTCTATGGCGCAACGCTCGGGATCGTCGGGATGGGCCGGATCGGTCGCGCCGTCGCGCGCCGCGCCGGGGGCTTCGAGATGACCGTGATCCACGCCGGCTCACACGGAGGGCAGCCGCTTCCGGAGGTGCTCGAGCAGTCGGACTATGTCTCGCTGCACTGCCCGCTGACCCCCGAGACCTATCACCTGATCGACTACCAGGCGCTCGCGCGCATGCGGCCGACCGCGATCCTGATCAACACCGCCCGGGGGCCGATCGTCGACCAGGAAGCGCTGCGCAGAGCGCTGATCGACGGCGCGATCGGCGGCGCCGCGCTCGATGTCACCGATCCCGAGCCGCTGCCCCACGACGACCCATTGCTGAGCGCGCCGAACCTGATCGTCGCGCCGCACATCGGCTCCGCGACCCGCGCCGCGCGAGAGCGGATGACTGAGCTCGCGGTCGAGAACCTGCTCGCCGGACTCGAAGGGCGCCCGATGCCCCACCAGGCGAACGTAATCGGCTGAAGTGCGCATCGCGGTCGTCGACATCGGCACCAACTCCACGCGACTGTTGATCGCCGACGTCACGGAGCACCGCGTCACCGCGGAGCTCGACCGCCGCACGACCGTCACCCGTCTCGGCGCGGGCGTCGACGCCGACGGTCGCCTGCGCGACGATGCGATGGACCGGGTGTACGCGACGCTCGACGAGTACCGGGCGCAGATCGATGCTTACGACTGCGATGTCGCCCTCGCGGTCCTGACCAGCGCTGTTCGCGACGCGGCCAACGGAGCGGAGTTCGCACGCACTGTCGGAGATCGCTACGGCCTCACCGCGCACGTCCTATCAGGCGACGAGGAGGCCCGGCTCACGTTCCTCGGCGCAACGAGCGAGCGCGATCCCGATGACCGGACCCCGAGGCTGGTGATCGACATCGGCGGTGGCTCGACCGAGCTCGTGATCGGGACGGGCTCGGAGCCGACGTTCCACATCTCAACGCAGGCCGGCGTCGTTCGCCAGACCGAGCGCCACCTCGGGTCGGATCCGCCTCGGCGCACGGAGCTCGAGGAGCTCGAGGAGGACGTGCGATCGATCATCGCCGCCGGCGTGCCGAACGAGCATCTGGAGAGCGTCGCTCACGCGATCGCGGTCGCCGGCACGGCCACGTCACTCGCCGCGATCGCCCAGGAGCTCGAGCCCTACGACCCGCAGAAGGTCCACGGCTACGTCCTCAGCCGCGAGCAGTGCGAGCAGATGCTCGAACGCCTCGCGTCGTTGCCACTGCCGGACAGACGACGGGTGCCGGGCCTGCATCCCGATCGCGCGCCGACGATCGTGGCGGGAGCAGCGATCCTGGTCGAGATCCTGCGGCTGTTCGGCCTCGAGCGGGTCGAGGTCTCAGAGCACGACATCCTGCGCGGCGCCGCACTGGGGTTGGCTTAGTGCTGCGCGCCGCAAATTCAGTCCCACCGAGAAATGTTCCTGGCGGATGGCTGGCTAGGACGCAGGATGTTCGTCCTCAGCGGGCTCAAGAAGTCGCTCGAAACCGGCGAGCCGCTGTCGGCGTGAGCCCGCGCTTGACGGGCCCATTTCGTCTCTTCACTTTGATCGCGCCCAGGTCCACCTTCGATCAGGACATGACTGCGGAAGAGACCGCGATCATGGCCCGGCACGCTGAGTTCTGGGCCGGGCGCGATCTCATCGGGCATGGCCAGATTCGACCTCCGAGCAATGCCGGTGACGATCGTTCCGTACTAATCGTCCAATCCCAGCGAGCAGTTCTAGACAGATATTCGATTGTCGAGTTGCCCTCTGGCGAGGATTATGGAGTCTTGGGTAGGTTTGGTGACCAAACCTCACCCCACATAGGCTCGGGCGAAGCCGCATAAGGCGCCTCCCGCCGTCTGAGCCACTCTAAACCGGCCCTTTCTGGCACGTACCCCTGCCCGTCCCGATTGGGCCGAACCTGGATCGGAAGCCGCCCGCAAACATGCGGGCGGCTTTCGTTCCCCTCCTACGCCAGGTTCGACTGCCGCGGGTACGCCACGCTCGGATCGGTCAGTACGTTCACGAGCGCCGGCCGCCCGCTTTCGAACGCCCGCTCGAGCGCCGGCCGCAGCTCCGCCGGTTCGCGCACCAGCTCTCCGTGACACCCCAAAGCCTCGACGACCTCGTCGTAGCGGGTCTCTGGTCGTAGCTCGGCCGCCACCGAGTAGCCGTAGAGGAACTCCATCGGGTGCTTCTCGAGCGCCCAGATGCCGTTGTTTCCCATCACGCCGACGACGGGGATCTTGTGGCGCGCGAGGGTGTCGAACTCCATGCCCGAGAAGCCGAACGCGCCATCGCCGAGCAGGAGGACGACTTGGCGTTCGGGATGCGCGAGCTTGGCCGCCAGCGCGTAGCCGGGTCCGGATCCCAGACAGCCGAACGGCCCCGGGTCAAGCCAGTGACCGGGAAGATAGGAATCGATCAGCCGACCCGCGAACGACACGAAGTCACCACCGTCGCCGATCACGATCGCGTCGCGGTCGAGCAGCTGCGCGAGCTCTCCGTAGATCCGCATCGGATGCAGCGGAGCCCGCGAGTCGGTCAGCTCCGGCACCTCGGCCGCGCGCTTCTCCGTCTCGGTCTCCCTCAGCGAGGTGAGCCACGCCGCTCGCTCCGACGCCGCTGGTCCGCCGGCAGCGGCGACGCGCAGCGCGGCGAGCGTCGCCGGCAGCGCGCCGTAGAGCTCGGCGGATAAGGGTCGCGGAGGATCGCGCTCGGGCTCAGCCACGTCAACCACGACGATCTCTGTGTCGGCGGCGAACGCCGATCCGAACCCGAGCCGAAAGTCGAGCGGGACGCCGATCACGACCGCGACGTCAGCGCCGCTCAGCGCGGCGCGGCGGGCACGCGAGAGGCACAGCTCGTGATCGGCCGGCAAGCACCCGCGTCCGAGGCCGTTCAGGAACG
Organism: uncultured Solirubrobacterales bacterium; assembly: GCA_963837385.1. Taxonomy (GTDB): domain Bacteria; phylum Actinomycetota; class Thermoleophilia; order Solirubrobacterales; family Solirubrobacteraceae; genus Palsa-465. Next base: position 114,312 of record CAWIMZ010000012.1, on the reverse strand, counting down.
CGGGGATCTGGAGCTCCTCGGCCAGCTCTCGGAGGGCCACCTCACCGCGCCCCCAGTAGAGGCCGGTGCCGGCCATGATCACCGGTCGCTCAGCGTCGCGCAACAGCGCCGCCGCGCGTTCGAGCTCGGGGCCCTGTGCTCCGGCGCCGCTCAACGGTCTGCCGGGCGGCGTCGGCGGCTCGGCCTCCTCCGCCTCCATGAACACCTGGTCGAGCGGGAAATCCAGAAACGTCGGGCCGGAGGGCGGCTCGCAGGCGACGCGCATCGCCTCGTCCACGAGGGCGGCGATCTCCCTGGTCTCCAGGGCGGTGGCGGCGAGCTTCACGAGTGGTCGGACGAACGGCACGTGATCGAGTTCCTGCAGCGACCCCTGACCCCAGCGGAACTGAGGCGCCCGACCGCCGAGGACCAGCATGGGTGAGTTGTTCAGGCTCGCCGACGCAATCGCGCTCATGCCGTTGGTGACCCCAGGTCCCGCCGTCAGCGCGCAGACCCCCACCGATCGCGTGACCTTGGCCCAGCCCTCCGCGGCGAATGCGGCGGTCTGCTCGTGACGGACGTCGACGATCTCGATCCCCTCCGTGCGAGCACCGTCGTAGATCGAGAACAAGTGACCTCCCGACAGTGTGAACAGCTTGCTCACCCCCTGCGCCTTGAGGCGCCGTGCGACCAGGAGGCCGCCGTGCAGCTTATTCGTGGTTTCCGTCGTCACTTGGATCGCGCACGCTAACACGGCCCTTGTCGGGGTGAGGTCTTTCAAGCCGAAGCGCATTTACGATCGCGCCGCCGAGGATGATCAGCGCGAGCGCATAGAACCAGCCGAGCACGATCAGCACGAAAACGATCGTTGTGCCAAACCGGGCGATCGTCGAGATGCTTGACAGATAAGCCGGGAACGCATAGTCGACGACGCTGATCGCGAAAGTCGCGCTGAGCGCCCCGGGCCAAACCGCGCGCCACGGCATACGCCAGTTCGGTACCCGGGAATAGATCAGCGTCAGGCAACCGAACAGCAACGTGACCCCGACGGCGAGCGAGACCACGTAGACGACCGCGTTCACACGCGCCAAGTCCAGCGGCAACTCGTCGACGCCCGCGCGCAGGATGCTCTGCACGGCGGGAACCGCGACCGTCGCGACCATGAACAGCAGGACGACGCCGACCATCGCCAAGCCGAAGCGCTTCTGCTCAAGCCAGCGACGGGAAGGGCAACCGTAGATGCGACCAAAGGCGGTGTCCAACGCGCCCCAGAACGAGCTCGCAAGCCACAGGCTCGCGAGTAAGCGCGAGCACACCGGTGCTCGTAGTCGAGTCCTGGATCTCGTCCAGCAGCGTTCTCAGGGTGTGCTCAGTAGAGCCCGGAAAGATCTCCCGCAAGTCGGTCAGCACGCTCGCCTGGACCGCATTGCTCGAGAGGATCTGGCCGGCCACGAACGATGCGAGCAGCGCCACGGGAATGATCCCGAGCAGCATGTTGTAGGCGACCATCGCCGCGTGACCCGTGATGTTCGCCTGCATCGCCCGCGTCCAGAAGCGATGGACCCCGCGGAACGGTCGCTTCAAAGCGCCAAACCAGCTCGAGCGCGGGGACGCCGCGCGCTCGTGAACCGTGCCCACACCCGCGCGTACTGAGGTCCGGCGCGCGACCGCCCGCAAGGCCCGGTCGACCGGATTCAGCATGCGAAGAGTATGGCGGCCGAGCGGTCATGACCGCGCCTGTGATCCCGAGCGCGGACTGAGACAGGCCCATTCCGGGCACCTTCGTTAGACTCGAACTTGGTAGGTAGGACCGTCCCCCGGTTGACTTCGATTCCCCCCGTACCACCGCCCAAACGTCATCCCTACGACCAGTGGTCGCCCGATGCTCGGGCGCTCGACCTCGTCGGTGACAAGTGGACGCTGCTGATCGTCCGCGACCTCGCGGCCGGCCCGCGCCGGTTCGTCGAGCTTCAGCGAGTGCTGCCGGGCATCTCGACGGAGCAGCTGCGCTCGCGCCTGAATCGGATGGTCGCCGACGGGATGCTCACTCGCCAGCGCTACCGCGAGGTGCCACCTCGTGTCGATTACGAGCTCACCGAGCGCGCGCTTGGTCTGATGCCGATCCTTGGTGAGCTTGCTCGGTGGGGTTTCGAGTGGGCATGGAGCGGCCCCCGCGCAAGCGAGCATGTCGACATCGGTGCGATCTTCAGACTCGCTCCCGGACTGATCGACGGCGACGGTGCGGCGAGTGGCACCGTCGAGCTCGTGGTCACGGACGACCGGCGGAACGAGGGACCGAGCGCATACGTGATGACTCTGTCCGACCGGCGAGTCGCGGTGCAGGAGCGTCTAGCGGAAGAGGCCGACGCGCGCGTGTCGGGAGACACCGCCGCATGGGTGAACGCGTTCTCCCCAGACCGGGAACGAAGCCGGCTCGAAATCGCCGGTGACCAGCGACTCGCCGATCTCGTGCTCGACGGACTGGTGTCGAGCGCATCCGGCACGGTCGCTGCCGCGGCCGCCGCGACTGCCGCAGCGTAGCCGCCGGCTGTCGCCCTATCCGAGCGCGGCGTCGCAACACGTTGGCACCTGGGGCGCCGGCCGTTGCCCCGGCCGTTACGCCCGGCGCGCGGTAGGCGCGCGACCGCGTCCCGGCCGTCGCGCCCGGGGCGCGGTAGGCAGGCGACGGCCGCCGCGGGTAGGGGCGCCCACCTCGTGGTGCACCGCGCCGCCGCCAGTACCCGGGGCGGGACTCGAACCCGCAAGCTCTTACGAGCGGCGCATTTTAAGTGCGCGGACTTTGCCAGTTTGTCTACCCGGGCTGGTGGCCGGGATGTTAGTCCCGCTAGGGGCAGGGGCCGCCGGATGCGGGTCGCGGGTCGTGACCGCGGCGCCGCTGCCCCGCGGACGGACTCCGCCCCCTTAAGCGCAACTATTGCGCTGCTACGGTGTCGAGTGCCCTGAGGTCCTGCACACGACCGGATGGAAGTCTCTGCACTCAAATACTCCGGCGGGATCGGCCTGCATGGCCGCTCGCCGCTGCTTCGGCTGCAATCGGACGAGCGGCTGCTTGCGCTGGTGCGCAGGGGGAACACGACTGCCTTTGAGGTTCTGGTCAGCCGCTACGAGTCGCGGTTGCTGGCGTTCTGCCGTCACCTGCTCGGCTCGCGCGAGGATGCCGAGGACGTGTTGCAGGAGGTCTTCGCCGCCGCCTTCAACGCGATCCAGAGCGACGATCGCCCGATCAACGTAAGGCCGTGGCTGTACCGGATCGCGCGTAACCGCAGCCTCAACCATCTGCGGCGGATCCATGCCGTCGGCGTCGACTCGATGGATGTCCACTTCTCCGACTACGGCGCCAGCACCGCCGACAAGGCTCACGAGCGCGAGGAGTTCCGGCTCCTTGTCGGGGACATCAACGGCCTGCCGGAAACACAGAGGACGGCGCTCGTACTGCGCGAGATGGATGCTCTCTCCTACGAGCAGATCGCCGAGGCGATGGAGACCACTGTTGCCAGCGTGAAGTCTCTGCTGGTCCGCGCCCGGGTTTCGCTCGCCGAAGCGGCGGAGGCGCGGCTGCTGTCGTGCGATGAGGTCCGGATCGAGCTCGGCGAGATTGCCGAGGGGCTACGGCGCCGCCCGAGCCCACTGGTACGTCGCCACCTGCGGACCTGCGCACGCTGCGAGTCGTTCCAATCCCACCTGAAGCAGACCAACAGGGCGCTGGCGGCGCTGCTGCCACTCGGGCCGCTCGCGGTGCTGAGGAAGTTCGCGCTCTCGCACCTCAGTCACTCCGCCGCTAGCGGCTCGGGCGCTACAGCCGCCGGCTCCGGCGCATTCGGTTCGTCGGCCGCGCTCGGATCGGGCGCGACGATCTCCTCAGCGGGCAGCATCATCTCCGCCGGTGTGGGGACGATCGCGACCAAGGCAGCGGCCGGCCTGGCCGTCACCGCGCTCGTCACGGCGGGGGCGGTCGAGGTCTCGCACGTGTCTCGGACCGCCAATCACCACAGGGCGCTCGCCTCGCTGCCCCAGATCCCGGTCACGCCGCCGACCCCTGCACCCGCCCGGCAGCCGATCAAGAACGTGCACCGTAGTCCCGCTCTGGCAACCGCTCCGAAGGTAGCCCTGCCGAAGGCGACCGCACCGAAGGCGAAGAAAGCGCAGCTGCACGTCGTCAAGGCGAGGGTCGTCAAGCACGTACAGCTGACGCCCGCGGCCACGCAGCCGGCCATAGCCAAACCCGCACCCAGGCCCGCGGACCCGACGCCGAGCACCCCCCCGCTACCCGGACGCACCCAGACCTTGACCGATCCGACGATCCTTCCCACCGCGACGGCCCAGCCGGTGAGCGCCACGCCGGCACCGAGTCCCGCGCCGACGCCCGCAGCCGAGACGACGACGACCACGACGACCACAACGGTGAACAGCGCCACTGCGACAACGACGACCACGGCGCCGACCACGATGACCCCAGCCCCGGCCGGCGACCCGGGCAGCGGCGCTCCGCCGGCCGGCGATCCGGGCAGTGGCGCTCCGCAACCGGGCGACCCGGGAAGTGGCGACCCACCCTCAGGGCCCCCTCCGGCGACGACGCCCTAGGTCCCGCCTCGGGGTCCCGGCTCCCCGGCGACGACACAGAGTTAATCGCCGGGGCGCTGAGTCCGCGCCCGGCTATGGTCCCGGCTCGCCGCCGATCATCAGCTCGCCGCGTGCCGACCCGTCGACGTACACGCGGTAGTTGCCCGCCCGCTGGCCGGCAACCAAGATTGAGGCCCTGCCATTCGCCGGGACGTGCAGCGAATGTGACACCGGGGTCCGCAGTACGACCTCGTGCGCCGCCCTGTCGCCTGAGATCACCGTCAGCCGGATCGCGATGAATGCGGGCGAGGAGACGGTGGGCGGGTTCAGCGCGCCGCCCATGTGGATGGTGAATGTGGCCGGGATCCGGACGTTCGTCGAACCACCGGCCGCTGCGGCTGCGCGAGATGCGTTCGCGGACGTGGTCGCTGTGGAGGAACCGGTGGACGGGGCCGCCCCGGTGGCGCTCCCGGAGCCCGCCCCGCTCCCGGAACGCGCCCCGCTGGCGCCCCCGGGGCCCGCCCCGCTCCCGGAGCCCGACCCGCTTCCGGAACGCGACCCGGTGGCGCGGGTAGCGCTGGTGCTCGCGGAACTCATGGTGCTGGTAGCAGGCTGGGATGGGGCCGCGGCGGTCGAGCTGCTCGAAGAAGAGTGCGAGGCGGTGCCGCACGCCGCCAAGAACAGGAACACGAGTAGACCGCCGAGCGCGCATCGCAGACGCCTCACACCCTGAGCATAAACGCCGATCGGTCCGCGCAATAGGCCTCAAGCCGCGCCGTACACGGCCATCAGGCCCTCGTAGTACCGCTCCTCGGACAAGAGCTCATGGGCGAGCGCGAGTGCCTCCTCGCCTCGAGCGCGCCGCAGGTCTGGATCCCGCCACAGCTCAGCCAGGGCATTCGTCCAGGCGTGCCGATCGTCGGTTGTGAGCACGGAATAACCGGGAACGCGTTCAGGGATTCCGCCGCGATCGCTGACGAGCACCGGAACGCCGGCCGCGAGTGAATCGAGTGCGGCGTAGGGGCACGCCTCCTCGCAGCGGGAGGGGACCAGCACGACCGCCGCGCCGGCGCGTAGCTCGGCGAGGCGAGCGTGATCCACCCAGCCCGTGAAGCGCACCTCGGCCCCTGCCGCGAGCCTGCGCAAGCGCTGGTCGTCCGGGCCCTCGCCGGCGACCACCAGGGGCACGGAGGCAGCCCGCGCCGCTGCGATCGCGATCTCGAACCCCTTCTCCTCGACGAGCCTGCCGAGCGCCAGCGCATACGTTCCCTGATGCGCACGTGTACCGGTCGCAAAGCCGGCACCCGGCACGAAGTTTCCGAGCACGTGAGTGCGCCCGGAGGGAAGGCCCAGCTCGTGCATGCGAGCTCCGCTCGCCTTGCTCAGCACGATGAACCGATCGGCGTTGGCATACAGATGGGGCTGCTGACGATGCAGGCCCGCGGCGTACGCCGCTGCCTCCCCGAGTGAGCCGCGACAGCGCAGGCGGAGTCCGGGGAGCGTGTTCGAGCCGCGGCAGCGAAAGCAGGGCGCGCCGTCGCGGTAGGCGACCGCGATCGCGCAGAACAGGCGGAAGTTGTGCAGGTGAAGGACGGTCCGGGCGCCGGCCGCACGAGCGGCGGCCAAAGCCCGCCACCCGAGGAGCGGATGCAGGTTGTGTCCGTGGACGACCTCCGCGCGGGCGCGGCGCACCGCCGCGGCGACTTCATCGGGGTGCAGCCCTCCGCCGAGCAGGCCCTGCGCGGCGCGCATCCGGGGGACTCCCATGCTGGAGCGCTCGAGCACCTCGACCGTGTGCCCGCGTCTCGCGAGTAGCGCGAGGATGTTCGCCACAGCTCGCTCCTCGCCGCCCTCGGCGCGGTAGCGGTTGTGCAGCATCAGCACGCGCATTGCGAGGATGTCTACCTCAGATGGCGACCGCCCTGCTGACCACATACCTATCCCCCTATCGAGTGCCGCTATACGAGCGGCTCGCGCACCGGCACGAAATCGAGGTGCTCTGCTACGGCGGCGCCGAGCGCTACGTACCGCCCTGGTTCGCCGATCTAGACGGTCAGCTTGCCGCGGCGCCGTTTCCCGCCCGGCGGCTACGAGGTCTGCGCGAGGCGCTCTTCCTCGGGCGCCGCTACGAGGCGGTGATCGCTCCGTTCGCCGGTGGCGCACTGCTTCCGGCGGCATACGTCGGCGCGAGGTCGTTCCGGAGGCCGTTCATGTTGTGGGCATCGGTCTGGGTGGAGCCGCGCTCGGCCGCCCACACGCTCGCGCGGCCGGCGATCCGTCACATCTACCGTCACGCCGATGCCGTGCTCGCTTACGGCGAGCACGTCCGTCGCTTCGTGGCCGCGATTCGCGGACGCGACACGGACGTGTTCGTGGTGCCTCAGGCGGTCGAGCCCGAGCTGTTTGCCCGTCGAGTCGAGCAAACGGAGATCGATACGTTCCGCGCCCGCCACCGGCTTCCCGATGGCCCGCTCGTGATCTACGCCGGCCGCCTCGTGCCGTCCAAGGGCATCGACGTGCTGCTGGGGGCGTGGCGTGACGTGCACCGCGAAGCGACCCGGGACGTGCACCGCGAAGCGACCCGGGACGTGCACCGCGAAGCGACTCCGCGCGACGTGCACCGCGAAGCGACCCTCGTGGTGATCGGCGACGGGCCACTCGCAGCGCATCTTCATGGGATCCCGAACACGCGCTTCCTCGGTCCGCTACCGCGTGCCGAGCTCGCCGTCGCGTACGCCGCGGGCGAGCTCACAGTGGTGCCGTCGGTGCCGACGCCGCGCTTCGTCGAGCCGTGGGGCCTCGTCTGCAACGAGGCGATGAGCCAGGCAAAGCCGGTGATCGCGAGCGATGCCGTCGGCGCCGTGGCAGGAGGTCTGGTGCGTGACGGGCAGACCGGCGTGGTCGTGCCGGCCGGCGATGCCCGAGCGCTCGCCCGGGCGATCGAGACGCTGCTCGCCGACGAACCGCTGCGCCGTCGGCTGGGATTCGCCGCGCGGACCGCCGCCGGCGCCTATACGTATGCCGCGATGGTCGAGGCCTTTGATCGCGCGCTCGCGCTCGCGACCTCCCGCGAGCGCTGAAGAGGCTGTCTAAGACGCCGCGGAGGCCTCACTGCCCAACCGAGAACATTGCCTCGAGGTCGTGCCGCGAGTAGACCTCGAACGCGACCATCGTCTGGGTGCGCAGGACGCCCGCGATCTGGGAGATCCCTCCGGTCACGACCTGCGCGAGCTGATCGTGCTGGCGCAGACGGAGGATCGCGGCAAAGTCCCAGTCGCCGGTGACCGAGTACGCCTCGGCGACGCCTTCGATGCCCGCGAGCTCGCCGCCGAGCGTCGCGAGGGCGGAGCGGTCGGCTTGGATGAGGACGATCGCGTTGGTCACGTTGAGTGCGTCTCCCCCGGCTCGAGCAGGATCACGTCCGACTTGGTCGCCGATTCGACGTCAGACTTGAAGGCCTCCGCGTCGGTCTCGATCAGCGGGAACGTGTTGTAGTGGCACGGGATGACTGTCTTCGCCCCCACCAGCTCGGCGGCGTCCACTGCGTCGGTGCGGTCCATCGTGAAATGGCCGCCGATGCACATCAGCGCGTAGTCGATCGGGTGGCGCTTACCGACCAGCTGCAGATCGGAGAACAGGCAAGTGTCGCCGAGGTGGTAGACGATCGTGTCCCTGAAGTTGATCAGCAACCCGGCCGGAGTGTTGACCGTTCCCTTCGGCGTGGTCGAGGTGTGCCATGCCGGTACCAGTTTGACCCAGCCCCAGTCGAACTTGACGGTGCCGCCGAGATTCGGATTGTGCACCTCGACGCCCTCCTCGCCGACCTCGCCCGCGAGCTCGACGATCGCGACGACGGGCGCGCCGGTGCGCTTGGCGATCGGGACGGTGTCGCCGATGTGATCGGCATGCCCGTGAGTGAGAAAGACCGTGGTCGCGGCGACGTCCCCAGCGGAGATCGCAGCCCTCGGGTTGCCGGTCAGAAAGGGATCGATCAGGACGGTCGTGTCGCCGTCCGAGAGCGCAAAGCACGCGTGACCGAGAAATCGGATGTCCATGAGGTCAATCCTCCTTGGTGAGTGGAGCGTTGGACGCGTGGCCGAGCTCCCGCGCCAGTTCGAACCCAACCGCGACGCCGACCATCATCCCCAGGCGGGTCTCCTCGGCAAGCAAGGTACGTACTGCCCGGAGACGCTCCTGGGGATCTTCCCCGCTCGTTGCCTCTCGAACCGCCTGCTCGTGCGCCTGGTCGAACCAGCCGCCCTCAGCCAGGGCCTCGGCGAACACGCGCTCCAGCGAAGGAGCCGCTTGAGTGACGACCTCCTCGGCCTCCCGCAACCGATCGGGATTGGTGATCGCTGCGATTGCGGCATCGAGGTCGGCGTCGGTGAAGGCGCGGTCCGGCACTAGGTTTCGGGATGATAGGGGGGTGGTCGTCTCCCTGACATCGCTATCGCATGGGGCGGGCTGCGGCTGCAAGCTATCCGCCGCGGAGATCGGACCGCTCCTGGCGACGCTTCCGGCGCGCAGTGATCCCCGCGTGCTGGTCGGCTTCGAGACCTCCGACGACGCCGGTGTCTACCGCTTGAGCGATGATCTGGCAATCGTCCAGACGGTCGACTTCTTCACCCCGATCGTCGATGACCCGTTTGACTTTGGCCGGATTGCCGCGGCGAATGCGCTCTCGGACGTGTACGCGATGGGCGCGACGCCGGTCAGTGCCCTGAACCTGGTCGCGTTCTCTGTCAAGGAGCTCGGCGGCGAGATCTTGACCCGGATCCTTCGCGGCGGTGCGTCGATCGCCCAGGAGGCCCGAGTGGCGATCGTCGGTGGCCATTCGATCGAGGACTCCGAGCCGAAGTACGGCATGGCCGTGACCGGCGTTGTGCATCCTGACGAGCTGCTCACGAACGCCGGCGGAGAGGCCGGCGACGCGCTGGTGCTGACCAAGCCGATCGGAGCGGGCGCCGTCTCGACTGCGATCAAGCGCGGCCTCGATGCGCCGCTGCAACAGGCCGTCGACGTGATGACGACCCTCAACCGGGGGGCCGCCCAGGCCGCGCGGAACGCTGACACGCACGCCCTGACTGACGTGACCGGCTTCGGCCTGCTCGGTCACCTGCACGAGTTGGCCCTCGCCGGCGGAGTTGCCGCCGAGCTGCAGGCGGCCACGGTACCCGCGCTGGACGGGGTGCTCGAGCTGCTCGCCGATCCCGACGAGCTCGCGGTAGCCGGCGGGACCCGCCGCAACCGAGCGTTCGCCGAGCAGTTCGCGACCTTCGAGGAGGAGGTCCTCGAGGCGCAACGATGGCTGATGTGCGATGCGATGACCTCGGGCGGGCTGCTCGCGGCCGTGCCGGTCAGCGCGGCCCCGTCAATCCCGGGGATCTCGATCGGCAGGCTCGTGGACGGGCCGCCCGGAACGATCAGAGTGCTCTGATCAGGCTTCCCGCAGCCTCGCGAGCGGCAACCCGATCGCGAGCCCCGCGAGCACTCCGACGCCGTCGGCGATCCAGCTGGCGCTTGGCGCGGCAAGCGGCATCAGTGCCACCACGGCGGCGATCACCGCCGCCCCGATCAGGTCGCCCTCGATGTCCTCGCGGCGGCGCAACTCGAGCAGATCCGGGATTGCCCACGCCACCAGCATCGCAAGAGCCGCGCCATTCGCCCCCATCACGAGCGGCACCGGATACACGGCGGCCGTCGCCGCCACCCCGCCGACACCGCCCACCAGGAACAGCGCGAGCACCGGCAGCGGGCCGCGGCGCCGCTCGAGCAACCATCCGAACAACGCAATCGTCCCGAGCGCCGCGAACGCGTAGCCGGTGTTGTCGTACGCGAAGGCCGCGGTGAACAAGCGCCACCAATGTGCCCCGGGCTTGCCGGCGACGACCAGCTGGACCCGGATCGTCGCCGTGGTCCGCCACAGCAGGCATCCCGCGAATCCCGCCAGAACCAGCGCGATCGTCGCGTAAGGACGGGAATCCGGTCTGATCCCGGGGATTTCGCCGGGGCGTAGCCGCGGAAGTGAGGGCGCGGGCGGACGCCGACGTCGCTTCTCGGCGACGCGGCCGTCGCGGTCGATCTTCGGGGCCCGCTTACGAAGCCGGCTGCCGCAATAGGGGCATTCGGTTATGTACGGGCTCACCTCCGATCCACAGCTCTTGCAGATCACGAAGAGGTCCGGGCCGCCGGTGCTCACAGCCTCGATTGTAAAGGCGCTCCAAGGGTGGTTTCGAGGGTCTTGTGCTCGAGCGATCAGACGGCCGTCGCGTTGACGATCTCGGCCACCACCTCGCGCAGGTCGTGGTTGGCCTCATACACCACCACCTGCCTCGCAGCGCCGTTCCCACGCACGAGCAGATCCTCGAGCGCCTCGAGTTCGGCCACCGAGCCGAGATCCTGAGCGTGTTCGCGCATCCGGTCCAGCAGCCGCCGGGCGAGCGAGCGCGTCGGAATCCGATCGGAGCTGGGAAGGTCCACCAGCTCTCCGTCGAGGCCGTGGCGAGCGGCCAGCCACTTGTTCTCGTCGAGCATCTCGAACGGATAGCTGGACAGCTCCTCACCGGAATCGAAGTGCTCGGCGAGCTCACGAACGAGTGCCTGGACGAGCGCAGTCAGCCCGAGCGCGTGCTCGATGTGCGTCTGCGAATCCATCACGCGGACTTCGACCGTTCCGAAATTCGGATGGGGCCGCACGTCGTGCCACAAATACGTGTAGTCCTCGATCACCCTCGCCGTGGTCATGAACTCGATCCGTCTCGCGTAGTCGTCCCAGTCCGTATACGTAGGCGGGATCCCGACCCTCGGGAAGGCGCGGAAGATCGGAGTCCGGGTCGACGCCAGGCCTGTTACGTCAGCCCGCCAGAAAGGCGAGTTGGCGGACAGCCCAAGGAGTATCGGCATGTGGACGCGCATTCCGTTGGCTACATGGATCGCCTTGTCTGGGTCGTCGATGCCGACGTGAACGTGCATGCCGAAGATCAGCTCCTGGCGGGCCACGAACCGCAGCGCAGAGATCAGGTCGCGATACCGGGGTCGGGCGACGATCCGCTGGTCCTCCCACATCGCAAACGGATGCGTGCCGGCGGAGCCGATCGCGAGGTTCCTGGCGGCCGCGGTCTGTGCTACCTGCCGGCGCAGCGCCCGCAGCTGCTCTCCCGCCTGCGCGATGTCCGGGCACGGCTCGGTGGAGATCTCGAGCACCGACTCCATCAGCTCGGGCTTGATCTCACCCGACGGAGAGGGCTCGAGCAGGCTCTCGATTGCGTTGACGAGCTCGAGCGTGTCGGCATCGAGAATCATCAGCTCTTCCTCGATCCCGATCGTGTACGCCGGTCGCCTGTGAACTTGTGCTCCACGCTCGCGCAGCCTACGGGTTCGCGCCGCGATCCGGCCGCATCCGAAAGGCTCACTCAGCGGCGGGCCTCCCCGGAAAGGGCAGGAGCCGTAGACTGGTAGGACTTTTCATAAGCACAAGGGAGGCGTCAGATGGCACTCGGGTACGAAGGCAAGCTGTACATCCTCGCGTTCGACCACCGGGGGTCGTTCCAGAAGAAGATGTTCGGAATCGCAGGCGATCCGACGCCCGAGGAGACCGAGACGATCTCGGACGCCAAGCGGCTGATCTTCGAGGGCATGCTGGAGGCCGTGCGTCGCGGTGCGGAGGCCGGCGCTACCGGGGTGCTGGTCGACGAGCAATTCGGCTCCGACATTCCGCAGCAGGCACGAGAGCATGGCCTGAAGCTCGCGATGCCGGTCGAGAAGTCCGGCCAGAACGAGTTCGACTTCGACTATGGCGACGATTTCGGTGCCCATATCGAGCGGTTCGATCCTGACTTCTCGAAGGTGCTGGTGCGCTTCAACCCCGACGACGACGCCGAGCTGAACGAGCGTCAGCTCGGCCGGCTCAAGCGGCTGTCCGATTGGCTGCACTCGAACGACCGTAAGTTCCTCTTCGAGCTGCTGGTGCCGGCGACAGACGAGCAGCTGGCGAGCGTCGGCGGCGACACGGACCGCTACGACGCCGAGCTTCGTCCCGAGCTGATGCGCCGCTCGATCGAGGCGATCCAGAATTCCGGAATCGAAGTCGACGTATGGAAGATCGAGGGTGTCGACGACCGCGCGGACGCCGCGATGCTCGCCGAGCAGGCGCGGTCAGGCGAGGGACGCCAAGGCGTCACCTGCGTCCTGCTCGGCCGCGGCGCCTCAAACGAAAAGGTCGAGTGGTGGCTCGAGCAGGCCGCCCCGGTCGAGGGCTTTATCGGCTTTGCGATCGGTCGCTCAATCTGGTGGGACGCGCTGAAGGGATTCCTCTCCAAGGAGCTGGAGCGCGAGGCCGCCGCGGCTCAGATCGCTGAGAACTATCTGCACTTCGTGGAGGTGTACGAGAAGCAAGCCGTCCACTGACCAAACCTGCTCAAGACTCCTCGGGCTGGTAGGCTCGCCGTCGATGGCGATGAAGATGCGCCAAAGCCTCGCGCAGCTCGAGCAGGAGTTCCTGTACGAGACTCAGCGCGACCGCAGCCGCAGGGAGAACCTGCGTCGCCATGCTGTGCGACGCACGCGAAAGCGAACGCACGAGCGGGAGGTGAAGCGAAGCTCGGTTCGCTTCTGGCTACTGGTGCTCTCGCTGATCGCGACCGCGGTGATCGTGACGATGGCGATGTTCGAGACGCTGTACCGCCTGCTCGGCTAGCGAGGCTTCGCCAGCCGCCGACCCCACCGGCGTACGCGCTACTCCCGCTCTCCGAAGCCGCGCAGGGCCGCGTCGACCTCCTCGCGCGCGCCCTTGTCGCCGCTGACGCGCTCCTGCTGGATCTCGAGGTAGACCTCCTTGCGGAACACCGGAATGTCCCGGGACGCCTGAATCCCGATCCTCACCTTCTCGCCCATGATCGCCAGCACCGATACCTCGATGTCATCACCGATCATGATGCTCTGGTTCGATTTGCGCGTCAGTACCAACATGGATTCTGCCTCCCTGCTCGCCTAGATGGTTACAAGCAAACCCGGCCGACTCCTTCTCACTCCAGCGCACTGTTCGCCCGCCGGTCAGCATACCGGTTTAGATCTGCCGCGCACAAGCGCCTGCTGGCCGGCCAGCCAGATGACGCAAAGGTCCCCAAATGCACCGCACGAGACGCCCCAAGCCTTCGCTGTACTAGTCTCCGCCACCTCATGACCCGCCGATCATTGCGGCCCGACCTCAATCGAATCCGTGCCTGGGTGCGCCAGGGCAGGACCGATGCCTGGATTGCCCACCAACTCGAGGTGACCGTCCAGCAGATTCAGGCGTTCAAGCGCGAACAGGGCCTCGAGCCGGAAGGCGATCTCGAGGTAGCCGGCGCCGGAGCTGACTACGACGAGGAGATCGATCTGCGGGCGGAGGACGATGCCTTGATTGCCGCCGAGCTCGAGGCGGCCGAAGCTGAGCGCTCGGAGGATGAGGAAGAGGAAGAGGAAGAGGAATCCGAGGAGGACGAGGAACGCCCTGCTCGGCGGCGTCGAGGCAGACGTGGCGGTCGTGGCGCTCGTCCTCGCAGGCGGTCGCCGACTCCGCTCGAGGCGACCTTCGACCATGGAGAGGAGGGCTACGGTCTGTGGCTGGACCCCGCGGTTCAGGATGACCCGATCTACGCGGAGTACTGGGCGGGCCATCGGCCGGTGGAGGTGTCGATCGAAGAGGATCAGATCGTGATCCGCCGCGCCGGGAGCGAGGAGTCAGACGACGAGGAGTGAGGACGAGCGTGCCTTACTTTTCCACGCGCCGCCTTCCCAACGAGTAGTCGATTGCCTCGCGCACGTAGCGCGCGAACGCAGCTCCCGCGACCGTCGTGACGTCCCACGCCGCTGGAGCGCCCGGTGCGACCTCGGTGGCGAGCTGGAAGCACCAGTCGGTCCCTCGCTCCAGGTACAGCGTCGCAAGCTCCTGCTGTGTGAAGGCGCCGCCCAGCCGGCGTCGCAGCTCCGCGACGATCGCGTCGGTGACGCGCTCGAGCGCGGCGCGGTCACGAGGCTCGGCGCCCGCGAGCCGACGCTGGCCCTCTTCCCAGAGGCCGATCACGTCCTCGAACCTGATGGGCTGGGAGCTCAACGCTCCCGGTGTCCTAATGGTTCGGAAGTCCCGTGATCACGTACGGCCGCTCGCCCGGCCGAACCATCCCCAGGGCGCGGGCGTCGTTCTGAATCGTGGCCGGATCGTTCAGCGACTGTTGCTGGTGCTCGAGCCGCCTGTTGTCCTGCACCAGATGCCCGACGATTGACAGCTGCTGCTCGGCCTGTCCCCGCGTCGAGAGGTAGGAGAGGGCGTCCTGGATATAGAGGCCCGCGACAACGGTGAGCACGATCAGCAACCCGACGCGACCGATACGGTCCCAGCGGACCCGGACCAGGGGCCCGCGCGGAGCAACCCGCCGCGGCCGGGGGCTCGTTCGCGGAGTCCGCTTGGGCGTTGCGGTTGCGGAGCGGGCAGAGGCCATCCGGTGAGCCGTTCGTTCGACGTCTACGGACTCCTTCCTGCTGCACGAAGGCCTGCGCCGCGCTGAGGAGTGCTCTCAAACCCGGAACGCCCTGCGCCCCGGGTAGGCCGCGTCGGGCCCGAGCGCTTCCTCGATCCGCAGCAGCTGGTTGTACTTCGCCACGCGATCCGAGCGCGACGGGGCACCGGCCTTGATCTGGCCGCACCCTGTCGCGACCGCGAGGTCGGCGATCGTCACGTCCTCGGTCTCACCGGAACGATGCGACATGACCGCGGTATACCCGCTCTCGCGCGCCATCCTGACCGCGGAGAGCGTTTCGGTGAGCGTCCCGATCTGGTTCACCTTGATCAGGATCGAGTTGGCGACGCCGTTCTCGATGCCGCGCTTCAGTCGCTCGGTGTTGGTCACGAACACGTCATCGCCGACCAGTTGGACCCGGTCGCCGAGGCGTTCGGTGAGCATGCTCCAGCCCGGCCAGTCCTCCTCGGCCATTCCATCCTCGAGCGAGATGATCGGATACCGATCGATCAGCTCGACCCAGTAGCTGGCGAGCTGATCGGCGCTCAGGGTGCGGCCTTCGTGCTCGAGCACGTAGGCGCCGTCGCGATGCAGCTCCGAGACGGCCGGATCGAGCGCGATCGCAACCTGCTCCCCCGGAACGTAGCCGGCGGCGCTAATCGCAGTGACGAGCACCTCGAGCGCCTCCTCGTTGGAGTTGAGATCGGGCGCGAAGCCGCCCTCGTCTCCACTCGCGGTCGACAGCCCCTTGTCGTGGAGCGTCTTCTTCAGGTGATGGAAGACCTCGACGCCGATGCGCAGCGCGTCGGCGAACCTCCCACCCCCGACCGGCACGATCATGAACTCTTGAAAATCGACCCGGTTGTCGGCGTGTACACCGCCGTTCAGGACGTTCATCATCGGCACGGGGAGAATGTGAGCGCTCTCTCCTCCCAGGTAGCGCCACAGCGGTAGCCGTTCCTCGGCGGCCGCCGCGTGAGCCGCGGCAAGCGAAACAGCGAGGATCGCGTTGGCTCCGAGCCGTGACTTGTTGGGCGTACCGTCGAGCGTGATCAACATGCGATCGAGCGCGGCCTGGCTCGAAGCGTCCTGACCGCGTACGGCCGTGGCAATCTCGCCGTTGACGTTCTGGACGGCTTGCGAGACTCCCTTGCCCATCCAATCGGCCCCCCCGTCGCGGAGCTCGGTCGCTTCGAACTCGCCGGTCGACGCCCCCGAGGGCACGGCCGCCCGACCCCAGGCGCCCGAGCGCAAGCTGAGCTCGACCTCGACCGTCGGATTGCCTCGGCTATCAAGGATCTGCCGGGCGTGAACATGCTCGATCTGGCTCATGACTTGGTTGGGTCTCCTTCTTGCAGTCGCGCGCGAGCGTAGTAGGCAAGCTGCTCGCCGGTGGCGAGATCGTTCCAGCTTCGGCCCTCGGATGTTGCAAGCTCGACGCCGGCCCCGACGCGGGTCCGGAACCGCTCGGAGGCGGCGCGCAGCGCGAGCTCGGGATCGACCTGCAGCTTACGCGCGACGTTCACTGCCGCAAATAACACATCGCCGAGCTCGTGGAAGCGCCGCTCCGCGGTGCTTGCCGCCTCGAGCTCCAGCAGCTCGTCCCGGATCGATTGAAGCGGTCCTTCCACCCCGGCAAAGTCAAAGCCGCTGGACGCCGCTCGCCGCTGGACCTTGCGCGCGTACAGCGGCGCGGGAAGGTTCTCGGGAACCTCGCCGAATACTCCCTGCTCCCGTCCGGGCTCCCCCCGCTTGATCTGGTCCCAGTTGCGGCGAACCTCGGTGGTGCTCTCCGCCTGAACATCCCCGAACACGTGGGGATGGCGGCGGATCAGTTTCGTGGTCACTCCCTCGGCGACCTGCGCCAGGTTCCCGGCTCCGCGCTCCTCGAGCAGCAGCGACAGGAAGTGCACCTGGAACAGCACGTCGCCCAGCTCGTCGAGCAGCTTCGCGTCGTCGCGACGGTGCGCCGCGTCGGCCAGCTCATAGGCCTCCTCGAGCGTGTGCGGGACGATCGTCCGCTCGTCCTGTTCCCGGTCCCACGGGCATTCCTTGCGCAGTCGGCGGGTGATTGCATCAAGCCGCGCCAGGGCGGCTTCGATCTCCGGCGCCCCGGAGCTCACCTCAGCCCGTCGAGGTCGTGGTGGGTGTCGCCGTCGAGGAGGACTTGGGCGCCTTGTAGCCGGCGCAGTCGCTCATCGCGTACGTCGTGCGGCACGTGGTCTTGCCCTGCCACTTCGTCTTCACCTGCTTGTCGACCGCGCTCTGCGCATTCGACTGGCCCTGGGTCGTGAGCAACTGCTGGATCTGGGGCGTTGCCTGGGCGAGGGTCTGCTGGGTCGACGGCTTGATCTTCGTGACCTCGAACACGTAGTAGCCGGAAGCCAGCTGAGCCTTGACCGGCCCCAGCACCTTGCCCGCCGGCGCCGCGAAGGCGGCGTTGCCGAGCGCCGCATCCTGCTGGCCCTGCGTCACGCCGACCAGCAAGCCACCTTTGTCCTTGGTGGTCGGATCAATCGAGTACTTCTTCGCCACGGCAGCCCAGCTCTGACCTGAATGCGAGCGCCTTCTTCGCCGCCTGTGCGTCAGCTTGAGTCTTGGCGAGGACGATCCGCAGATTCCGCGTATCGGGCGAGCCGTAGCTCGCCTTATGCGCGTTGTAGTAGGCCTGAATCGCTGCTGGCGTCACCTTCGTGATGTGCAGCTTGACGAGGCGCTGGAGGATCAGGTTGACCTTTACGCGATAGAGAATGTCCTGCACCGTCTCGCCGGTTTGCGTGAGGAACGTCTGAAACGCGGCGTCGGTCGGGAACTGCTGCGCCTTCTCCTGGTCGAACTGCTGTTGAACCTGCGCGTTGGTGACCTTGATATGCGCGGCCGCGGCCTGCGCTTGATACCAGTAGGACTGGATCAGGAACTGCATGACCTGGCTCGAGAGCGATGTGAACAGCTGGCTGCACTCGCTCCGCAGCTGGCTGTTGGACTGTTTGGCGACAGTCGGAATCGACTTGCGCGCGGCCGCGATGCAGTTGTTGAAGTCAGGCGGATCGTTGGGAACGATTACGGGCTGGCTCGCGCTCTGGGAGCTTCCCTTGGCGGCGACGTACATCCAGTGGTTGAACGCCTGGAGCGTGATCGGGTTGCCGGCCATATCGGCCACCGAGTTGCCCGGAACGCTGCTGCCGCAGGCGGAAATCCCCGCCGCGAGCACAAAAAAGGCGCCGAGCGCCAGGATGATGCGTGGGATCCTCATCAGTTCGGCGATGGTAGCGGGGTTGCCCCGAAGAAGCGGATAAGAAAGCCGTCGTTACGGCGATCTACGCTGCCTGTCGCGTCAGCGCCAGAAGCACGTCGGCAGCCTTCACGACCGCGGGAAAGCGCTTGCTCGGATCGTCCGGGACGCGAACCGACAGCTGAGATTTGCCCGACTCATATAGCGCCTCCGGAATCTCCTCCCGGATCTGCTTGGCGCGCACCGAATCGAGCTCGATTGGGGTGACCGCCAGGCGGCCGCCGCGGAACGTGACCGCGCGGGCACCCGCTTGGCCTAGCTTGATACGCGCCTGCTGCAGCGCGAGCAGGTTGCGCAGCGGCTCCGGAAGCTCGCCGAAGCGGTCTTCGAGCTCCTCTCTCAGCAACACCAGATCCGCTACCTCACGCGAGGCGGCGATCCGCCGATGCACCTCGACCTTCGCCTGCTCGTAGGGGATGTAATCCGCCGGCACGTACGCGTCGACGTTGACGTCGAGCCGCACCGGCTCCCATTCCTCCTCGTCTCCGGCGCCGTCTTCTGCGGCGGCGACCGCCTCGTCGAGCATCTGCATGTAGAGCTCGAACCCGAGCGCCGCGACGTGCCCTGACTGCTCATCGCCCAGCAGGTTGCCGGCACCCCGAATCTCGAGGTCGCGCATCGCGATCTTGAACCCGGCGCCGAGCTCGGTGTAGTCAGAGAGAGCAGAGAGCCGCTGCGCCGCGTCGGCTGTCAGCGCCGCAGCGCTGGCATACAGCAGATAGGCATACGCTCGCTCCCGCGAGCGGCCGACTCGTCCTCGGATCTGGTAGAGCTGCGCCAATCCGAACACGTCGGATCGTTCGACGATCAGCGTGTTCGCCTGCGGAATATCGATCCCTGACTCGATGATGCTCGTGCAAACGAGCACGTCGGCGTCGCCCCTCAGGAAACGGAGCATGCGCTTCTCCAGCGAGCGTTCGTCCATCTGGCCGTGCGCAACCTCGAAGCGCATCGACGGGCACAGGGCCCGCAGACGCTCGGCGGTCTCATCGATCGATTCGACGCGGTTGTGCAGGAAGAATGCCTGGCCGCCGCGGCGGTGCTCGCGTTCGAGCGCCTGCTTGACGAGCTCCTCGTCATACTCGCCGACGTAGGTCTTGACCGGCCGGCGCCCCTCCGGCGGGGTCTCGATCACGCTGATGTCGCGCACCCCGGCCAGCGACATCTGCAGCGTGCGGGGAATCGGCGTCGCGCTCATCGAGATCACGTCGACTCTCAGCTTCAGCTGGCGCAAGAGCTCCTTCTGCTTGACCCCGAAGCGCTGCTCCTCATCGACGATCAGCAGCCCCAGGTCCTTGGCCCGCACGTCTCGCGACAGCAGCCGGTGCGTTCCGATCAAGATGTCGACCTCGCCTTGTGAGAACCGGGCCACCGCGTGGCGCTGCTCGGAGGGGGGGCGAAAGCGAGATACCTGCTCGATCGTGACCGGGTAATCCTTCAGCCGCTCGGAGAAGGTCCCGTAATGCTGCTGTGCCAGGATCGTGGTCGGAACCAGCAGCATCACCTGCTTGCCGTCCTGGACCGCCTTGAACGCGGCCCGGAGCGCCACCTCGGTCTTGCCATAGCCGACGTCACCGCAGATCAGCCTGTCCATCGGCCGCAGCGCCTCCATGTCGGCCTTGACGAACTCGATCGCGTCGCGCTGGTCGGGCGTCTCGGAGAACGGAAACGCATCCTCGAACTCGCGCTGCCAGTCGGTGTCGGGCGCAAACCCATGGCCCTCGCGCCGCTTGCGCTCCGCGTACAGGTTGAGCAGCTCGCCGGCGAGCTCCTGAGCGGCCCGGCGCGCGCGTGCCTTGATAGTGTCCCAGCGCGTCCCGCCGAGCTTCGACAGCGGCGGATGAGCTCCGCCCGCACCGACGTAACGGCTGATCTTGGCCAGCTGGTCGACCGGGACGAACACCCGGTCCGAGCCGGCGTACTCCAGGTACAGGTAGTCGCGTGTGACGGCGGCGACCGTCTTTGTCTCGAAGCCGGCGAAGCGGGCGATCCCATGGTCTTCATGGACGACGATGTCGCCGGTTCGCAAGTCGGTGAAGCTCCGCAGCACGCCCCGCCGCCGGCCGCCGTCCGGTCGTTCCGCGACCCGCCGGCGACGGAACAACCGGTGCTCGGGAACCACCGCGAGGTGGAACTGGGGCGCGATGAAGCCGTTCTGAAGACGCGCCTGGGCGAATGTGATCGCACCCGGAGGCAGGCCGTCACGCGACTCCTCGAGCCAGTTGACCTTCAACCGGCCGAGGTTGTACGCCGCCCGCTCCCCTTCTCCCCGCCGCGCAAACGCGACCACCGTCCGATAGCCGGACCGCGCCAGCTTCTCCAGCTCCGGCTCCGCCTCCTTGATCCCGCGCGCGGCGAAGTCGGCCGCCTGGGCCCGGAACGTGAACGGCTGGTCCTGATCGATGCTCGACAGCCGGATCCGCCCGCGCTGACCGAGCGCGTGCGCGATCGCATCCGGGTTCTCGTACAGGTGGTGGGCGTCCTTGTCGTGGAACGCCGCGCATACGTCCTGCCAGTGATCGGCGAGCGCTGGGGCCACATCCTCCTCCCCGGCGATCAGGACGCGAGCGTCACCGGGCACGAGCTCGAGCAGCGGGTGGAACTCGTCGACCGGCAGCAGCTCCGCGATGTCGGGGCGGCTGGCCTCGTCCTCGAGCGCGGCGATCTCCGCCAGCTCGCGGTGCTCCTCGGCAAGCTCGGCGGCCGGAGCGACCTCGACGCTCTCCGCATCCCCAAGCGATCGCTGTGTGAAGGTCGAGAACCACCGCAGCGACTCGATCTCGTCGCCGAACAGGTCGACCCGCACGGCGCGGTCCTCCGTCGCCGGGAACAGGTCGAGCAGCCCACCACGGATCGCGAACTGGCCACGATCCTCGACCTGATCGACCCGCACGTAGCCGGCCGCCACCAAGTCCCGAGCGGTCTCGTCGAGGTCGAGTAGCTCCCCGGGCCGGAGCACGAAGCCGTGTGGCCGCAGCGCCGGATCCGGGACCTTCTCCGACAGGGCGACGGCGCTGACGACGACCACCGGCGCCGCGCTCCCGTCGGGATCGAGCAGCGCGTCGAGCGCCCCGATCCGTAGCCCGACGAGATGCGGCGGCGGCGTCAGATGCGACTCGTAGGTGACGCCGCGACTCGGGTAGTAGCGGACCTCACGCGGCGCGAGCCAGGACTTCAGGCCCGCCGCGAGGTCGCGCGCAGCGCGGTCATCGCCGGCGACGACGATCGCCGGACGCTCGGGCTCCGCGTCGAGCAGCGCCGCCAGGAGGTAGGGCCGCAGCGATTGGGAAACGAACGCGCTGCCACCGTCACGCTGGAGCGCGGCGGTCTGCGGATCATCATCGGCGTGGGAGAGGAGGGTGCGAAGCATCCAGCTACGAGTCTAGGAAGGACTCACGTCTCCGAGCACCACGTGCTCGGCTGCGTCAGCTCCCTGCTCGACCAGCAGCGCAACCTCCTCGCGCGGCTCTCGGAACCGGCCTAGGACGTAAGCGGCGACTCGGTCGGGATCGGTGGTCGGGGGCCGTCCGACGCCGACGCGCACGCGCGAAAAGTCGGCGGATCCGAGCGCCTGCTTGAGTGATTTGAGGCCGTTGTGGCCGGCCAGCCCACCGCCGAGGCGCACGCGAATATCGCCGAACGGCAGGTCGATCTCATCGTGGAGCACAAGCACCCGCTCGAGCGGAACCTCGAGCGCTCCCCGCGCGGGGCCGACCGATCGCCCCGCGTCGTTCATATATGTCTGCGGCAGCAGGATTGCCACCCGGGGTCCTCCGGGACCGGTCCGGCCCTCGGTCAGCAAGCCGCGGTAGCGAGACTTGGGCTTGGGTAGCTCCCACCGCTTCGCGAGCGCGTTCGCGATCTCGAAGCCGATGTTGTGCCGGGTTCCCTGGTGTTCACCGCCAGGATTGCCGAGACCGACGACCAGCCAGTCGACAGGGGCTCCACGACGGCCCGGCAGTGGCATCGGGCAGGCTTTCCTCGGTGTCGCGGAGGCTACTCGCCGCCGCTCTCGCCATCGTCGGCGCTCTGCTCGGACGCGGCCTGTTCGGCCTCCTCGGCAGTGGCACCTTCGGCGACCAGTTCGGTCTCCTCTTCGATTTCGATCTCGCTCTCGGTCTGGAGCCGCGGTGGAGTGACCGTTGCGACCACCGTCTCGGGGTCGCCGATCAGCGTGACGTTCGCCGGCGGCGTGATCGACTCGAGGATCAGGGTGTCGCCGATCTGCATCTCCGAGACGTCGAGCTCGAGCGCGTCCGGGATGTTGCCCGGAAGAGACTCGACCGTCACCTCGCGGACGACGTGCTCGAGCACTCCACCCTCCTTGACGCCCGGCGCATCGTCAGTGCCGACCAGCTCGAGGATGACCGTCGCCTGGATCGCTTCGTCGAGCCGCACCCGGAGAAGATCAACATGCATGGTCGCACCGCTGACGGGGTGACGAGCGAGCTCCTTGACGACCACGGGCGTGGCCGACGCGCCGTCGATCCTCAGATCGAGCACGGCGCCGGCGTGGGCCAGCGCCTGACGCAGCGCGCGGGATTCGACCTCGAATGAGACCGGACCATCACCTCCACCGTAGACGACCCCGGGAACCTTTCCCTCGCGCCGCAACCGGCGGGCTGCACGGGATCCATCGGGGTCGCGGTGGACGACCGCGAGAACTGTCGATTCGGAGATTGCCATCAGCGGCGAACGATGGTAGCGAGCCGCGACGAAAACGCTTCTCACGCGCGTTTTCTCGCGCTACGCTTTCGGTCATGTCAGGGGAGACTCAGCTGGTGCTGATGATCGCAATGATGCACCTTCTCGGACTGATCTGCGCCGGCATCCTGCTGCTGCCGGCGCTGCGCGACGCGCCCGCCCCCCCGCCGAGATCCTCTGAGGACGGATCAGACGACGGTTGGGGCCACGGTCCCCCCCGGCCACCGGTGAGGCCTGAAGCTCCGAACGGGGGGATCCCGCTCCCGGACGCCGTGCCGGCGCGCGTGCGGCTGCGCGATCACGGCCGGCTTGCCGAGCGCTTGCCCCATCGCGAGCGCAGACCCGCGCGGGAGCCCGACCGCACGCCTGTACGCACCGGCCGTCGCTAGTAGCGCGCCGGGCAGTCCGCGTCGCTCTTTATCCGCCTGCTGATCTCGAGCAGTTCGACCCGCAGTCCGCGCAGCACGTTTCCCGTCCTGCGCACCCGCACGCACTGAACAATCGGCAGCGACGACCCGACGTTCCAAGCCACCCGAGCGGTGCCGAGCGTGCCGGTCAGTGAGAAACCTGTGGAGGGTTGCAGCTGGATGATCGAGACCGCCCCGGGATGCTGGAGCGTGGCGACGTCGGAGGAAACGCGCGCGCGGCATGCCGCGCTCGCCCCGCAGCCGTTGATCCGATCCACCATTGCGCTCTGATCGCCGCGTGCTTCGGCTTCGATCAGCGAGGTGATCGCTGAGCGCTCGGCACCATCGGCGCTGAACGCGCGGGCCAGGAGGGCGCTGACGGCGAGGAACAGGACGACCGCGACCGCGATCAGGGCTAGGATCCGGGGACGGCGCATGCGCGCCGAAGGCTAGCCCGCGAGCGCGCGGCTATCCGGCCGTCGGGAACTCGTCCCCACTCAGCTCCAGGAACCGCTGCACCGACGCCTCTTGATGGTCGAGCCTCTCGGCCATCGCGCGGGCGTGATCGGCCGCGAGCTCGAGGAAATCCTCAACGCACCGCTGCGGGTCGTCGGCGAGCGGGTACACGCGCGTCAGATCCTGCTGCGCGCACGCGATCCCGATCGGCGGCTGGCCTTCGGCGAGCGTCCGCGCGCTGCACACCGGGGTGACCACAAGCTGTGCATCGCGCGCGACCAACGCGGTCGGCAGCAATCGGTGGGCCGGTAGCCGCACCGACAGCTGGACCGAATGGTCGACGGCCACATCGGCTCCGATCAGGTCAACCAGCGGCTCCCGCCAGACATCGAGCACCACATCTGCGCCGACGAGCGCGTCTCGCAGGGCGGTGGCCTGCTCGACGTACAGCCGCGCGGCCTCCTCGCGGTCGCCGGCGTCAGCCAGGTCGAGATCGCACGGCACACGCAGAAGCTCGTTGGCTGACACCGTCATGCCCGCCCCCCGAGCGCCTCGAGCTACATATGTCTGCAGCGTTCCCAGATCTCGCCGACCGTGGAAGATGACCGTGACCGCGTGGCTGACCGGCAGACCGCCTACCCGCAGAGACACGGCCACGCCGGAGGAGTGGTCGAGCAACGCGCGCCGGAGCAGCTCCTCCGCTGCGTCACTGCCTTGCTTGGGATCCTCTTCGAGCATTCGCCTGCTCCTTGAGATCGGTCACTTTCGGTTCACTATTTAGCCACAAGCGGCGGCGACAGGACACCGCCAACTGGAGTATCCGCGCCGCTCAGCTGATGGCCAGACGGCGCATCGCCTCCGTGGGTAGTCTGCAGGACGAGATGAAGATTCTCTACAAGCCGTTCGCGATCATCGCCGGGATCATCAGCACCCAGCTCGGGCGACGCGTGTTCAAGCGCCTGTGGTCGCAGATCGACGACGCCGACCCACCGAAGCCGACCACCGCCGAGGCAACGCTCGGCAAGGTCATCGGCGCCGCCACGCTCGAGGCCGCGACGATGGCGGGCGTCGCCGCCGCGATCAACCGGGCCAGCGCCAAATGGTTCCACTACCTGACTGGGATCTGGCCCGGGGACAAGCGCGCCGAGACGCCCGACGAGAGCTAAGTGCTGCGCGCCGTAAGTTCAGTCCCACCGAGAAATGTTCCTGGCGGATGACTGGCGAGGACGCAGGAGGCGACGCGCAGCAGCGCTGCGCGAGCCGACGAGGACGAAGCCAGGCGCCGCCAGGAACGGTTCGAATCGGACGGAACTTACGGTGGGTAGCACTAAGAGGCTGTCTGAGCATCATCCGGTGCGAGAACCCAGGGCGCCAGACCCGCCCGCGCCCAACCCGGGATCGTTGTCTTCGCGAGCGTCCCCAGGTCCACGAACACGTGCCGCATCTCGCCCTCGATCAGCGGCTCGTGGCCGCGAAGGATCTGATGCCTGCTGTGCATGCCCGTGTTCCCGAGTCGCTCGATCTCGACGGTCAGCGTGAGCTCGTCGTCAAACCGCGCCGCCCCCCAGAAGCGAAGCCTCGCCTCGGCGACGACCATGTCGATCCCCGTGGCGACCATGCCCTTGTAGCCGCCGTCGAACGACGCGCGCCATAGCTCGGTCATGCTCACGTCGAGGTAGGCGAGGTAGTGGGAGTTGAACACGACTCCCTGCGCGTCGCACTCGCCGTAGCGGACGCGCAGCGAGTGCGAGAACGGCTCACCCAAGTGATCCACCTCCACGGAGCACGAACCCGCGTGCCGCGAGCTCCCCGAGAGCATCCTCGAACGCCGCGAAGTCCCGGCTCAGTAGCGCGTCGATCGGCCTGCCTCCCGGCCCGGCCGTCCGCACCCAGCGCCGCATCACGGCCGGACCGGCTCTCTCCGAGGCCTCATCGAGCAGGTCGAGCAGGATCGGAAGCTCGCCTCGGTGCTCGATCTGCCCCGAGAGCAAGGTCAGCGGATCGACGTCCAGGAGTCGACAAAGCTCATCGTCGCTGAGGCCCAGCAACTCCATCAGCCGCGCGGCACGCTCGGTCTGCGGCTCGCGACTGCCCACTCAGAAGAGCTGGTTCTCGCCGCCGAAGACATCGCTCACCGAACCGTCGGTGAAGATCTGGCGGATCGAGTTCGTCAGCAGGTCCGCGCACGAGAGCACGCGCACGTTTTCCGGTGCGCCGGGCGGCAGCGGGATCGTGTCGGTGACCACCACCTGCTCGAAGTTTGCCGATGCGAGGTTCTCCCAGGCGTTGCCCGAGAACACGCCATGCGTGGCCGCCGCGTACACGCGCCGGGCGCCCGCGTCGTGCACCGCTTCGGCAGCCGCCTTCAGCGTGCCGGCCGTGTCGATGATGTCGTCGACGAGCACCGCGGTCTTGCCGGCCACGTCGCCGATCACGTAATTGATCGCGGCGAGCTGTTGAGCGGGGCGCTCCTTGTTGAGGATCGCGAGGTCCGCGCCGATCTTCGAGGCGAAGTTCTTGTTCAGCTTCACCCGGCCGGCGTCCGGCGCCACGACGACGAGGTCCTCGAGCCCGAGGTCGGCGAAGTACTGCGTGAGCATGAACAGGGCGGTCATGTGGTCGCACGGCTTCTCGAAGAAGCCCTGGATCTGCCCCGAGTGGAGGTCCATTGTCAGGATCCGGTCGATTCCGACAGCTTCGAGCATTCGGGCGACCATCCGCGCGCTGATCGGCTCGCGCGGCGCGGACTTCTTGTCCTGGCGCGAGTATCCGTACCACGGCGTCACGGCGATCACGCGATGGGCCGATCCGCCGACCGCCGCATCGATCAGGGCGAAGAGCTCCATCAGCGCGTCATTGGCGTCGAGCCCGCGGTCCGGGTTCGCGCACGTTGGCTGAACGATGAACACGTCGGCACCGCGGACTGACTCCTCGTAGCGGCAGTACACCTCGCCATTGGAGAAGGTCTTGAGCGTCACCCCGCCGAGCGCGACGCCCAGCTTCGACGCGATCTTTGCCGCCAGCTCCGGGTTTGCCCGGCCTGCGACCAGCATCAGTCGCTTGTCGTAGTCGAGCCGCATATCGCTCGTCGCCGGACGCGTCTCCAAGACGGTCATCGTCTGGGCGAGTGTACGCTCGGCTGCTGACGAGACCGTCGCGGTCACTGACCCGGTTGCGAGCTCGGCTTGACCGGGCCGTCGTCCCCGCCGGCCGCTTTCGGTGAATCGCGCTTGCGCTGCCTGCGGCGCTCGGTGTACCCCTCGACATTGCGCTGGCGGGCGCGAGCGATACCCAGCGCGCCGGGTGGGACATCCTCGGTGATCACCGAACCGGCGCCCGTGTAGGCGCTGTCGCCGACGCGGACCGGAGCGATCAGCATCGTGTCGACGCTAACAAACACCCGGTCGCCGACCTCGGTCCGGTGCTTGTTCGTCCCGTCGTAGTTCGCGGTGATCGTGCCGGCCCCGATGTTCGAGCCTTCGCCGATGTCGGTGTCGCCGATGTATGAGAGATGCGGCACCTTTGAACCCGCTCCGACGTCGGAGTTCTTGATCTCGACGAACGTTCCGGCCTTCGAGCCTTCGCGCATCACGGTGCCGGGCCGGAGATAGGCGAACGGGCCGATGCTGACTCGATCGCCGATCTCCGCTTCCTTGACGTAGGAATGGACGACGCTCGCGCCCTCGCCGACGCGCGCGTCGATCAGCGTCGCCAGCGGGCCGATCGCGGCTCGTGCGCCCACCTTGGTGCTGCCTTGAAGGCTCGAGAAAGGGCCGATCACCGCATCCTGCCCGATCTCCACGTCGGCATCGATCACTGTCGCGTTGGGATCGACCACCGACACCCCAGCGAGCATGTGCTGCCGGTGGATCCGTTGCTGTGCCAGCACCCGTACTTCCGCGAGCGCGACACGGTCGTTGACACCCAGCATCGTAACCGGGTCATCGATCTCGTAAGCAACCGCAGTTCGCTCGTGGGATCGCATGATCGGTAGCACGTCCGGCAGGTAGAGCTCGCCCTGCGCGTTGTCGCCACGGACCTCATCGAGCGCCCGCAGCAGGGGCCGGCCTTCGAACGCGAACATGCCCGTATTGACCTCGCGGATGTGGAGCTCGAGCTCGCTCGCGTCGCCGGGAGCCTTTGTTTCCACGACGCGCTCGACCGTCCCGTCCGGCGCGCGAACTACCCGGCCGTACCCGGCAGGATCGTCCAACACGACGGTCGCAATCGTCGCCGCCGCACCCGCGTGGGCGTGCGCCGTGCCGAGTCCGCGAAGCAGCTCCTCGCTGATCAGCGGTACGTCCCCGTTCAGCACGATCACCGTCCCTTCCGGGTCGATGTGCTCAGCGGCGGCCTTGACGGCATCGGCCGTTCCGCGCGGTTGCTTCTGGATCGAGACGATCACGCTGTCGCCAAGCGCTTCCTGGAGGCGCCGCTCGGGTCCATCGACGACCACGACCTTTGCCGCCCCCGCGTTGCGCGCGGCTGCGATCGGCCAGGCGACCATCGGCCGCCCGCACAGGGGATGCAGCAGCTTCGGCGTCGCGGAGCGCATCCGCGTTCCCTGCCCCGCGGCGAGAATGACGACGACGGGCCCTTTCACGACGACGGGGATCGTAGGGGATTAGCTCGTCGCCACCGCTTCCGGTGCAACCACGGCCGATCGCCGGCGAGCTTTCCGCCGGCGATCGACCGTCGCTCCGCTTTCGAGGGGGCTCGATGCTAGAGCTCGAACACCACGCGAGCGGCGACGCGCCCGGCTTCAACATCCGCGATCGACTGGTTGACCGTGTCCAGCGACCTGACCTCGCGAATCACCTTCGTCCTGCCGGCGGCGTGGAGTGTGAACACGTCGCGGAGATCGGTGCGGGTGCCAACGATCGAACCGGCAATCGTGATTCCGTTCAGGACGGTCTCGAAGATCGGCAGCTTGACCTCGTTGTCGGCCGGGAGGGCAACGAACACGAGCTTGCCTCCACGCCGAAGCGAGGCGTAGGCCTGCTCGAACGCACGCGGGGCGACCGCCAGGGCGATTGCCTGATTGGCCCCACCGAGCCGCTGAATCGCCTCGGCCGGATCCTCATTGGCGGCGTTCACCGTGTGCGTGGCTCCGAGCTCACGAGCCAGCTCGAGCTTGTCGTCGACGAGGTCGACCGCGATCACGTGACCGCCGGCGATCGCCGCGTACTGGATCGCGAGATGGCCAAGTCCACCGACGCCGAACACAGCCACGAGGTCGGATGAGCGCGTGCCGGCGACCTTCACCGCTTTGTAGGTGGTCACCCCGGCGCACGCGAGCGGGGCCGCGTCGAGCGGGTCGATCCCATCCGGCACCTTCACCACGTAGCCGCCGTACGCGACCGCGTACTCGCCCCAACCACCGTCGAATCCGTAGCCCGTGTTCTTCTGCTCCAGGCACAGGGTCTCCCACCCGGAAACGCAGTAGTCGCATGTGCCGCAGGCGTAGCCGAGCCACGGCATCGCGACCCGGTCGCCAACCGCCACCTCATCGACGTCGGCACCGACCTCGACGACGATTCCCACGCCTTCGTGACCGGGGATGAACGGCGGTGAGGGCTTGACCGGCCAGTCCCCGTTCGCCGCGTGGATGTCGGTGTGACAGAGCCCCGAGGCCTCGACCTTGACGAGCACCTGGCTCGGCTCGAGCTCGCGGCGCGGCACCTGCTCCACGCTCAGGGGACGATGAAACTCGTGTACCACGGCTGCCTTATAAGTGCTCGGCGGCGCCTTGGCATCGGCGGTACGGCGTTCGGTTACCGACATGCTTCCTCCTTCGCGGACGGGGGACTCATCATTCACCCGCGCGTGCAGGCCGGCATCCGAAGATCAGTGCATTCTCGATGGCGGAAAGTACTGAGGCTCACTGACTACGTGGCGCCTCCGGCACGCGAGCTCCAGGGGGGCGACCGCCCCGGGGCCTGGTCGCGCCCCGGTCGCGGTCCGCATCGCCCCGGTCGCGCCCCGCCTGCGGTCCGCATCGCCCCGCCGCCGCCGCCGTGCCGTCCGGTCGGCGCCTGAATGGAAGATGAGTACTTACAGGGATTTCGCCGAGCTGGGGAGCCCGGATTCGGACCGGAACCCTGGGTTCCAAAGACCCAGATGCTGCCGTTACACCACTCCCCACAGTATTGGGATGCCGTCCCGAGTTACGTTATCCAATCGCCATTCGAGCGACGCTGTCGCTCCCACGTCGCTCCCCCTCACAGATACACCCTCAACACCCGCCCCACCGGCTCCGGCAACAGCGGATCCACCAGCGCAGCCTTGACGTCGGCCGGACGGTGAAGACCTCGCTCGGCGCGGAGGATGCCTAGCTCGGCGTCAGCGTCGCGCGCCGCCGCGATCGCGAGCGCCATCACGTCCGGGCTGCGCCAGATCCGCTCAGGGAGGCCGAACAGCTTCGGCAGGGGCCGCGGTATCCCGATCAGGTAGAAGCCTCCGTCGATCACCGGACCGAGGACGACGTCGCATCCTGCCCCCAGGTCGTCGATCGCCGCCGTCGCGTGATCGGGGCGGAGTTGTGGAAGGTCAGGCCACACGATCAGCAGTGCGCCGTTTGCGCGCGAGAAGACCCGCGCGGCCGCATCAGCGAGCCGGCCCGCGATCCCCTCGCCGTTCTGGGAAAGACCGCGGTGTCCGGACCCACGAGCTCGCGCAGCTCGCGCCCCGCGTCAGGCGGGTCGTGAGCGACGTGAACTCGCTGCGGCGAGATGGCCGTCGCCCAGCTCGCCGTCTGGGTGATCAGCGTTGACTGGAGCGCTGCGCAGCCGTCGGGGCCGAGCAGCGGTTCCAGCGCCCTTCGGACCTCGCCCCGGCGCGGAGCGCGCGCCATGATGAGGACCGTAGGTGGTGCATGGGTCATCCCTGATCGAATCGATAGACCGACCCCACGGGGCCCGGCGGTTCGGCGGCCAGGCGGACGACCGCGCCACGAAGGACGCTTGCAAACACCGTCGGGCTGCCACCCATCAGCTGGATCATCTTGGAGACCGGAGTCGGCTCGCCGCGCCTTACCTCGTTGGCGTAGTCGGTCACGAAGCCGACGAGGGCGAAGGGGAGCTCGAGCTCGCCGCACAGCACCGTTTCCGGGCCACCGGTCTGGCTCACCGCCGAGACGCCGCACGCGGCCAACTGGGCGATCTCGGTCGGGGTGTTGAAGCGCGGTCCATCGACGTGTCCGTACGTGCCGGTGTGGCGTACCGCGTGTCCCGCGTCAGAGGCCGACGCGAGCACGGCTCTCCGCACGCCGTCGGAGTAGGGCCCGCCGTGGATGATCCAATGCCCGCGGAGGGGATCTCCGGGCTCGCTGAAGAACGTGCACAGAGCCCCGTCGGGTAGCCGGTTGGAGATGAAGTGGAGATCATCGAACACGACCAGTTGCCCAAGCTCTAGTGTCGGATCGACTGCGCCGCAGGCAGTGCATCCGATCACCGCCGTCGCGCCGAGCTCCTTCAGCGCCCAGATGTTCGCTCGGTGGGTGACGTGGTTGGAGAGCCTGGTGTGGCCAGGACCATGACGTGAGACGTGTAGTGCGTCCGCGCCGTCGTAGCGGCCTCGCGTCACGGACACCTCACCAAACGGGGTCTTGAGCGAGGCCTGCTCGGCGCCCTCGAAGCCAGGGAGTGCATACGTGCCGGAGCCGGTGATGATCCCGACCGACATGGCGCGCGATGCTACTGGCTCGCTGGCCCGATGAGCCCCGGCGGCGGCCGCGGCAGCCGACGCGTTCGCTACGCCGTGCTACCGACATCAGGGCGCAAGCGCCGGGCGCTCGTGCGTCACTCGGGGACCGCGGGCAACGCCCGGCAACGCGCCTCCGGGGACCGCGGGCACCCGGCAATGCCCGGCAACCGCGCCAGCGCGGACGACGAGCCCTACCGCGGGACCCGGCCGCCTTCGGCACCGGGCTCGCTCGCCGGCCCGCGCGGAGCAGCGATGCCGAGCACCCGCATCGCCTTCAGGCCGAGCGAGAGCTTCTCACGGCCGTCGGTCGAGGAGACATCGAGGCTGGTCAGCTCGCGCACCCGCTCGAATCGGTAGCGAATCGTATGCCGGTGCGTGATCAGGCGAGCCGCCGTGGCGTTGACGTTCGCGTCGCACTCGAGGAAGGTGGACAAAGTGCCGAGCAGGTCGGTCTCGTATTGCTCGTCGTAGGACACGAGCGGCCTGACCGTGTCTTCGTAGAAACGCTTGAGCTCCGCGGGATCGCTCATGTAGGGAAGCAGCAGCTGGTAGGTCCCGGTGTCCGCATAGCCAAGCTCGAGATGCTCCGGTTCGCCTTCGACCACGTTCGCCGCGAGCAGCGCTTCGTTGCGGGCACGCCGCAAATCGAGCGGATCCGCCGCCTGACGGCTGCGCCCGATCGCGAACGCGAAGCCGCCCAGGCCCGACTCGAGCTCGCGCAAGATCGCGGAGGACACGCGCCGCCCGATCTCGCCATCGCCGTCCGGTACGAGCACCACGATCTCGCCCGGATCGCCCTTGCTGGGCGCGGCGATCGAACCGGGAGCGATCGAGCGCGCCCCGCGACCCGCGAGCGCCCGCAGACGCCGGCGCCAGTCGTCCTCGGTCGGGTTGCGCGGATGCGCTCGCACGACCAGCACGCTGCCGCCGGAAGCCAGGTCGGTCCCGAGCTCCTTGCCGCGCGCGATCAGGTCATCACGACCGTCGATCAGACCCTCGAGCGCCGCCCGCTGGAAACTCGTGGCCGCCTCCTCCGATGCGCGCTCAGGCGCGCGAACGCGCTCCACCTCGGATGCGATCAGGGTCGTCACCAGCCGCAGCATCGACGCGTCCGGGGTGTGCTCGCGAGTCCGCATCCGCAACCGGCCGACCGTCTTCTCGGCCACCTTCAGCTCGAGCGTGGTCACGCCGTCGGTGTCGCGCATCAGCGATTGCTCGTCGGCGGGCGAGCGCGCAGCGACGGCCAGAATGCTCGCGGAGCGGTCGATCAGGATCAGGCTCGCGTCCAGCGCTCGCGCGGCCGCGCGCAGGATCTCAGGCAAGCCCGCGCCGGCCTCGACGGCATCGGTGATCGCCGCCAGGGCAGCGAGATCGGGGGCATCTGCCCCTTGACGCGGAACGCTGTCAGCCACCTTGGTCAACCTAATAACTCAGAGTAGGAGCCACGCGGTCAGAAGAGGCGTGGCCACTCCAGCACGATAACCGCGCCGAGCAGCACGCCGACGCCCACGAACGCGGCCAGGACGTAGAGGGACAGAATCACCGCGGCGAACCGGTGCACGGGGCGCTGGTACGCCGTCACGGCAGGGACGAGCACAAGCGCGCAGAACGCCGCGAGCCCGATTACCCCGAGGCCGACACCAACAAGATAGGTGATCGTTTCGTTGCTCATCGATGCTCCAATTGTGCCCCAACTCGCCGACGGGCCGAAATCCGCCCGCGCGATCTGCTCGCAAAGTCCGGCTCTGCGCTATCGAACCTCCGGTGCGCCGAACCCGGATGCGACCGGCACGGCCGAGGTCGCGCCCGGAAAGCGGCTCGCCAGGCTGACCGCGGCGGCCCTCGCACGATCCGGCGCGCCCAGGCCCCAAAAGAGGCCCGACAGCGGTCGGGCCCGACCCGCAAACGAACGCGTGCTCGGCTCCGGCGCTCCGAATCGCCTCCAGGGCGTCCGAGATCGCCGGGCAGAGCGACAACGCGGCCGGCTCGAGTTCGTTCACGAGCAAGTCTGCCGGCAACTGCCGCCCCGGGGTAAGCGCCGAGCGCAACTCGTCGAGCACCCTCCCCAATCCAGCAGAATCACGGTGCGGACCGAGCCGGTCGGCGTGCCGGTACACCTCAGCCGTCGACAGCGCGCTGCGCTGCCGCACGATCACCACCGCGTGAGGCGCGAGTGGCGCCAGCGGCTCGATGACCTCTCCGGCGCCGGTCCCGAGGACCAGTCCCGGGACGAGCTGGCTGGGAACGTCGGCACCGAGCGAGGTCGCAATCTCCGCGACCTCCTCAGGCCGGCCGGGAGCCAGCTCGATTGCCATCCGCAGCACCGCGGCGGCGTCGGCCGAGCCGCCCGCCATGCCCGCCAGCAATCGGAATTCGTTTTTCGATCTCGACTCTTACCGGTGGCGCGCCCCATCCGCGCTCACGGAGGGCCTCCAGGGCGGTCAGCGCGAGGTTTGGGCCCTCGACCGCTGGACACCAGACCTCATCGCCGGTGCCGGGGGCGAGTGACATGATCAACTCGTCGCAGAGCGACACCGACTCGAACAGCGTCACCAGCTCGTGCCGACCATCGCCCCGCTCTCCGGCCAGGAACAGGCAGAGGTTGATCTTCCCGGGCGCCAGAGCCCGGAGCCTCACGAGTAGAGCCTCCGAGCGAGCTCCCGGAACTCCTCGGGCGCCAGCCGCTCGGCGCGCTCGTCGGCGGGGTGCCCGAGCGCGACCAGCGCATCGCGAATCCGCTCGCGGACATCCGGCGAGGCCCCCGGCGCCAGCGCCATCGATCCGCCCAGCGCCTTGCGGCGATGGGCGAATGCCTGCTGGACGAGCACTCGGAGCTGATCGTCCGCACGTGGGCGCAAGCGGCGCAATCCGACGAGCACCGAGTCGACGTTGGGCACCGGCCGGAAGACGGTCCGCGCGACCGGCCGCAGCACGCGCACCTCACACGCCAGCTGAGCGAGCACAGACGGAATTCCGTACGCGGCGGTTGCCGGCGTGGCGGCGAGCCGCTCCCCGACCTCGCGCTGCATCATCACCAGCCATTCGCGCACGGTCGGGAGCTCGTCGATCGTCCGCAGAAGCGCGGTCGCCGCGATCGAGTACGGCAGATTCGCAACGACCTTCGTCGGTGGGGGGTCGAGTGCCGGCAGCTCCAGCTCCAGCAGCATCCTCGATGTGCAACGTGACGTTCGCGAACGGCGCGAGCGCGTCGCTCAGCGGCTGCTCGAGCCGACGGTCAAGCTCGACGACATGCAGGTGCGAAGCCCGCGCGGCGAGACGCTCGGACAGCACCCCCACCCCCCCACCGATCTCGAGCACCACGTCCTCTGGCTCCACCCCGGCAATCCGCTCGATCACGTCGAGGATGTTGCGATCGACGAGAAAGTTCTGGCCGAGCTGACGCTGACGTGAGCGGCGGGCGCTCACCACCCGAATACCGTGGCGGCCGTCCGCTCAAACGCCGCCTCGAGCTCCGCATACGACACCCGTCGTTGCACCGCCAGCGCCCGAGCGGTGTGAACCACGTTGGCGGGTTGGTTGGGGTTGCCACGCACTGCCTGTGGTGACAGGTAGGGAGCGTCGGTCTCGACCAGCAAACGATCGATCGGTACGCGCAGCGCGGCCTCGCGCAGCGCCGAGGACTTCGGATAGGTCACGTTGCCGGCGAACGAGATCCACCAGTCGTGCGAGAGGCACTCCTCGATCCGATCCGCCATCGAGAAGCAATGAAGGATGACTCGCACACCCTCCGCGTGAGCGGCTAGGACGGCGAGCGTGTCGTCATCGGCAGCGCGCGTATGGATCACGAGCGGCTTGGCTGTCTCGCGGGCAAGCTCGATCTGGGCGCGAAACGCACGCATCTGGTCCACGCCGGGGGCGTAATCGCGGTAGTAGTCGAGCCCCGTCTCACCGATCGCCACGCATCGCTCGTGTGCCGCCAGGGCCTGCAGCTCGGCCAGGTCCGCATCGTCGAATCCGGTCGCCTCGTTGGGGTGGCGCCCGATCGCGGCGTACACCTGCGGAAAGTCCTCGGCCGCGGCGAGCGCAGCGCGGCACGAGGCGCCCGTCGTGCCGACGGTCACGATTCGATGGACGCCCACTTCCGCGGCTGACGCCACGAGCTCGGCATCCGATGGGCCGCACGAGTCCAGATGCGTGTGGCTATCGACCACCGATCAGGCGCGCTTCGGGAACAGCGGCTCGAGCTCCGCTACCGAGCGGGCTTCGCCACGCTCCGCGAACCGGGCGCCGGAAAGCGCCACCTCGGGTGCGGCGAGCGCGCCGAGCAGCCGCTCGGTGCTCGAGGGCATGTATGGATGCAACAGAACGCTGACCACCCGCAATCCTTCGGCCAGCGAGGCGAGCGTCTCAGCAAGGGCGGGGGCGGTCGCCGGATCCTTGGCGAGCCGCCACGGCGCACGTTCCTCGACGTAGCGGTTGAGCCGGCGCACTCGCTGCCAGATCAGCTCGAGCGCCTGCGTCACCTCGGCACGATCCATCAGCGCCGCTATCTGCTCGGGCAGCCCGTCGATGTCCTTTGCCAAAGCGCCGTCGGTCGCAACGCTCGGAAGCGACCCATCACAGTAGCGGCGCACCATCGCGATCGTGCGGCTGGCCAGGTTTCCGTACTCGTTCGCCAGCTCGGCGTCGTAACGTGATCTGACGGAGTCCATCCCCACGGCGCCGTCGCCACCGAAAGCAACGTCCCGCATCAGATAGAAGCGAAGCGCGTCCGTTCCGAATTCGTCCATCACCTCGAAC
Source organism: uncultured Solirubrobacterales bacterium (assembly GCA_963837385.1). Classification (GTDB taxonomy): domain Bacteria; phylum Actinomycetota; class Thermoleophilia; order Solirubrobacterales; family Solirubrobacteraceae; genus Palsa-465. The sequence continues at coordinate 77,932 of CAWIMZ010000012.1, read as the reverse complement.
GGATCGAGCACGTTCCCGAGCGACTTGCTCATCTTCCGACCGTCGGCACCGAGCAGGAAACCGTGAACGAACACGTGCTCAGGGACCGCGAGGTCCGCGGCCATCAGCAGCGCCGGCCAGAAGACGGTGTGGAACTTCAGGATGTCCTTGCCAATCACGTGGTAGGTCGCGGGCCAGAAGCGCTGGACGAGATCGCGCTCCCCCGGCTTCGCCGGAGGGGGCGCATAACCCAAAGCCGTGTAGTAGTTGAGCAGCGCGTCGAACCAGACGTAGAAGACGTGTCCCGGATCCCAGGGAACAATCACCCCCCACTGAAGCCTGGCACGCGACAGCGAGACATCCTGCAAGCCCTGACGGATGAACGAGCGCGCCTCGTTGAAGTGATGCGGCGGCATCACGAAGTCGGGTCGCTCGGCATACAAGCGCTCGAGTGGCTCCTGGAACGTTGACAGGCGAAAAAACCAGTTCTCCTCCCGGTGGCGTTCGAGCGGGATCTCGTGGATCGGGCAGCGGTTGCCTTCGAGGATCTCGTTCTCGACCTTGAAGTCCGCGCAGCGCGGGCAGTACCAGCCCTCGTACATGCCCTTATAGGTGTGACCGTTGTCGTGGACGCGCTGCAGCACTTCCTGGACGCGGACCTTGTGCTGCTCGTCCGAGGTGCGGATGAAGAAGTCGTTCGAGGCCTCGAGCCGCGGCATCAGCGCCTTGAAGCGCTCCGCATTGCGATCGGCCAGCTCCTTCGGCTCGAGGCCTAGGGCCCGGGCGGCGTCAGCGACAGGTTCTCCGTGCTCGTCGGTTCCGGTCAGAAAGAACACATCCTCGCCGCGTTGACGCATGTGCCGCGCGAGAACGTCGACCGCGATCGACGTGTACGCGTGGCCGAGGTGGGGCTGCGCATTGACGTAGTAGATCGGAGTGGTGACGTAAAAGGACATCAGTGGCTGCAAGGCTAGCTTGACGTGAGTGCGCTGTAGAGCGCATTCGCCTTCACCCCCGTCAGCTCCGCGACCACTCCCGCCGCGGCTCTCGGCTTGGCCCCTGCATCGACGAGCCGGCGCACCGCCGCGAGCGCCGGGCCGATATCGACCGGCTGCCTCGGGCGCAGGCCCGACGACCAGCGCCACCTCTCCGCGCGGCGGATCTTCCTGGTAGCGGGCGGCGAGCACCGCCGCGGTGCCCCGCACCACTTCCTCGTGGAGCTTCGTCAGCTCCCGGCACACAGCGACGGGCCGCTCCGGATCGACGGACGCGAGCACCGCCAGCGAGGCGCCGATCCGCCGCGGGGACTCGAATGCGACCAATGTCTCAGGAGAGGTGAAGACCTTCAGCAGCTCAGGGCGCTTGCGCGGCAGGAAACCGGCAAAGCGCCAGCGGTCCGCCGGCAGCGCGGACGCGACCAGGGCCGAAATCGCTGCGGAGGGCCCGGGCAGCACCTCGACCGCCAGCCCGGTCGCGACACAGGCCTGCACGAGTAGGAACCCCGGGTCCGAGACCAGCGGCATGCCGGCGTCCGACACGAGCGCGACCACCGCGCCGTCCCGCATCCGCGCGACGAGCTCGCCCGCGCGCTCACGTTCGTTGTGCTCGTGGTAGCTGACGAGATGGGCCTTGACGCCATAGCGATCGAGCAGCTTGCGCGTTCGCCGCGTGTCCTCGCAGGCGACGATGTCTGCCTCGCGCAGCGCCGCAAGCACCCGTAGCGTCACGTCCTCGAGGTTGCCGATCGGCGTCGGGCAGACGATCAGTCGGCCGCCTGCCGTCATACGAGCCCGGCCACAGCATCGGACGCCATCAGCGCGGCGCCGATCATCCCCGCCTCGACCCCGAAGCGCGCGGCGACGATCCTGACCTCGTCCCGCGACGGTGGAAGAGCCCGCCGCGCGACGACCGCTCGCGCCGGTGCGAGCAACAGCTCTCCGGCGCCGATCACCCCACCGCCGACGACCACGACCTCGGGATTGAAGATATTGACGAAATTCCCGATCGCCACCCCGAGACGCTCGCCGATCAATTCGATCGCATCGACCGCTGCGGGGTCGCCGTCGTGCGCGAGCTCGGTGACGAGCGGGCCGGCCACGTCGCGTCCCTCCTCGAGCGCCCGGGCGAGCCGAGAGTCCTGGCGCTCGCGGGCGATCCGCAGCGCCTCCCGGGCGAGCGCCGTTCCCGATGCGAGTGCCTCGAAGCAGCCACGGTTCGGACAGTTTCCTTGGCACGGCGGTCCATCGACTTCGATCACCATATGACCAAGCTCGGCGGCCGCGCCAACCGCGCCCCGGTAGAGCTCGCCGCGCAGGATCAGTCCCCCTCCGATGCCCGTCCCGAGTGTCAGCACCACAGCCTCACTGAACCCGCGAGCCGCCCCGGCGCGATGCTCCGCCAGCGCGGCCGCGTTCGCATCGTTGTCGACGAACACCGGCAGCCCGAGACGCTCGGCCATGATGTCGGCGAACGGAACGTCGGCGAGCGGCAGGTTGACCGCGATCACCCCCCGCCGAGTACGGCTGTTCATCAGGCATGGGATCCCGAACCCGACTGCGTCGACCTCGCCGCCCGCCGTTCTGCGCGCCTCCTCGACGGCGTCGAGGGCGGTGTCGAGCAACGCCGACTGGTCGAGATCCGTCACACTGCGCTGGACGCGGTGATGCACTGCGAGGCCTGCATCGACGACGCCCGCCAGCAGCTTCGTTCCGCCCATGTCGACGCCGATGGTCCGGCGGGCCGGCATGTTCGTCACTATATGTCCTCGATGGCCAACGACACCGAACAGCGCCCATACAAGCTCTATCGGTCGGGTCCGCGCGGGATCCGAGCCGCGCTGAGGGGTGAGGAGGACCTTGGTCTAAACGGTCCTGATCGGCCCGATCGTGGCTCTCGGGACGGGGGGCGCCCGGGTCGGTTCGGGGGAAGAATCACCCCCCGCCGGGTGCTCAAGTACGTCGTGATCGCGATCTGCGCGTGGCTGCTGCTGTCGTTCGTTCTGTTCATGATCAGCGCACAGGTCAACTCCGGATCGCTTCCGGCATCGGCGAAGGCGGCGCTCACGTCCGGTGGCAACATGCTCACCTCGACCGATACGGTGCTGGTGATCGGGACCGACCAGCGTCCAAAGGGCTCCAAGGAGCCGGGCGCTGACACCAGTGACACCGGTAGCCGCTCCGACACCCTGATGCTCTGGCGGATCGGCGGCGGAACCTCGCGGCGGCTGTCGATCCCTCGTGACACCGTCGCGTCAATCCCCGGTCACGGCACCAGCAAGATCAACGCCGCGTACGCATACGGCGGCCCGGCGCTCACGATCAAGACCGTGGAGCAGTTCACCGGCGTCAAGATCAACCACGTGATCGTCGTCAACTTGGCGAACTTCCCCAAGTTCATCGACGCGATCGGCGGGATCGACATCACTACCCCGAGGATCTGCTCGGAAATCAGCGGCGGGACCAAGAACGGCGGCTTCTCCCTCTATCTGTCCCCGGGCACCCATCACCTGAACGGAACCCAGGCCCTGACCCTCGCGCGCACCCGTGAGAACAAGTGCAACCCCGCCGAGAACGACTTGACGCGCGAGGAGCGTCAGCAACAGGTCCTGAACTCGATCAAATCCAGGTTGCTCTCGCCGATCACCTTCTTCAGGCTCCCGTGGGCCTCCTGGTACGCACCGCCAACTCTCCGCACCGACATGGGTGGCTTGACGCTCCTGAGCCTCTTTTCCGCTGCCGAGATCGGTGGCTCCGCGCCGGTTCAGATCTTGAAGCCGAGTGGAGCGGAGACGCTTCCGGACGGCGAATCAGCGCTGACCGTTACGCCGGGCGGTGTCCACCGCGCCGTCTCGAAGCTGATGGCCGGCTGACGCGCCGAGGGTCGGCGTCAGTCAGAAGACGATGAAGTAGACGAGGAGGTTGACTTCTCGGTCTTCGTCGAGGACGTCGCGTCGGACTTCGAGGATCCCTCGTCCTTGCTCGACTTCTGGTTGCCGTCGCCCGCTTCCTTCATCTCCCGCGAGCGCTTGCGCGTTCCGTAATCGGTGTTGTAGAACCCGGATCCCTTGAAGTGGACGGCGATCGGGTGAAAGACGCGCTCGACAGGTGCCGCACACGTCTCGCAGCTGATCACCGGATCGTCGGCCATCCGCTGCATAACCTCAAACGTGTGGCCCTGCTCGCAGCGGTACTCATAAATCGGCATTGCTTCACGAAGTATAGCTCCCACCCCCTGGCACTCTCAAGGGCAGAGTGCCAAGGGGCCGCTCGCAGATAGCATCAGCACGATGTCCGACGTCGTCACGATGGACAAGATCGTCTCGCTGTGCAAGCGCCGCGGGTTCGTGTTCCCGAGCAGCGAGATCTACGGCGGCCTCGGGCTCCAGCTACGACTACGGCCACTACGGCGTGCTGCTCAAGAACAACGTCAAGGAGCAGTGGTGGAAGGCGATGCTCCAGGAGCGCGACGACATCGTCGCGCTCGACTCGGCGATCATCCAGCATCCGAGGACCTGGGAGGCGAGCGGCCACCTCGCCGGCTTCACCGATCCGCTTGTCGACTGCCGCACGTGCAAGCTGCGCTTCCGCGCCGACCATATCGACCAGTCGCAGTGCGGGCGCAAGCCCTCGAAGCAGGCCCGGTGAGACGCCCGGACTGCGATCTGACCGAGGCGCGCGCAGTTCAACCTGATGTTCGAGACGACGATCGGGCCGGTCCAGGAAGAGGGGTCGACCGTCTACCTGCGCCCGGAGACCGCTCAGGGCATCTTCCTCAACTTCAAGAACTACCTCCAGTTCTCGCGCAAGAAGCCGCCGTTCGGGATCGCGCAGATCGGCAAGAGCTTTCGCAACGAGATCACGCCGGGGAACTTCATCTTCCGCACGCGCGAGTTCGAGCAGATGGAGATGGAGTACTTCGTGCCGCCCGACGAGGCGCAGCAATGGTTCGAGCACTGGCTCGGGAGCGGATGGAGCTGGTACCTCGAGCTCGGCATCCGCCCCGACCACCTGCGCCTGCGCGCGCACGAGACCGAGGAGCTGTCCCATTACTCCAGCGCGACCAGCGACGTCGAGTACCTGTTCCCGATCGGCTGGTCCGAGCTCGAGGGGATCGCCAACCGCGGCGACTTCGACCTCGCCAGCACGCCAACTACTCGGGCCAGAAGCTCGAGTACGTCGACACGGCGACCGGCGCGCGCTACGTGCCGCACGTGATCGAGCCGGCCGCCGGCGCCGACCGCGCCGCGCTGGCGTTCCTTGTCGATGCCTATGACGAGGACGAGATCGAGGGCGAGCAACGGACCGTGCTGCGCCTGCACCCGTTGCTGGCTCCGGTCAAGGTCGCCGTCCTGCCGCTCGTACGCAAGGACGGCCAGCCGGAGCTCGCCGCGCGAGGTCTACCGCGATTTGCGCGACCGAGTGCAAGCGGAGTACGACGAAGGCGGCGCGATCGGACGCCGCTACCGCCGCCAGGACGAGATCGGCACCCCCTGGGCGGTCACGATCGACCATCAGTCGCTCGAGGACCGCACGGTTACGCTGCGAGACCGCGACAGCCTGGCGCAGGACCGGATCGCGATCGACGCGCTCGGCGACGAGCTCGAGCGCCGGCTGCGAGCGCCCTGGCGCTCGCCGAAGCTGGAGGGATAGCGGGCAGGGGCCCAGTCGACTAAGCGGAGTCTCACCCTCCGTTTAGCAACGGATAGCGCGGCCGTCCGAGACTGAGCTGCGATGATTACTCGTGCCGAGAGCACCCGCGACGCTGGGCTCGCGCTGATCTCGCGGATCAACTCGCTGGCTGATCGCCGGCGCCGTCGCGCTATCGGGCTTCATCTCGATCGCGGCCGCGAACACCTTCCATGGACACACGGTCACGGCCGTCAGCACGCCGCGTCGAGTAGCGCGGCGATCGGGCAGGCCCACTCGCAGCCGCCCCTGATCAACGACCAAAGCCCCGGTCTCCAGCCGCCGGCGGCAGCCCCCGCACCCGTCGCCGCACCGACCCCGCCCCGGTGGTCTCGGGAGGTTCCTAGCAGCCATGATCGCCACCGCAGCCGCCGGGCCGAGCGCCCTCTGGTATCTGACGCGCGGGACCGGCGCGATCGCGCTGATCCTGCTGACGATCAGCGTCGCGCTCGGCGTCGCCAACGTCCGCCGCGCGCGCACGCCGTCCGATTCCGCGGTTCGTGTTCGATGCCGTCCATCGAAACGCATCGCTGCTCGCGGTCGCTTTCCTGCTCGTTCACATCATGACATCGCTGCTCGACGGCTTCGCGCCGATTCGCGCTGCTCGATGTGATCATCCCGTTCGGCTCGGCCTACCGTCCACTTTGGCTCGGCTTCGGAGCGGTCGCGTTCGACCTTCTGATCGCGGTCGTCGATGACGAGCGTCCTCCGCCGCCGGTTCGGCTACCGCGCATGGCGGGCCACCCACTGGGCCGCGTACGCGAGCTGGCCGTTCGCGCTGATCCACGGCCTCGGCACCGGTAGCGACACGAAGACCACCTGGATGCTCGTGTTGACCGGGGCGTGCGTCATCGTCGTGATCGTCGCCGCAGTCGCGCGCGCCACCGCCGGATGGCCTGAGCACCAAGGCGCACGCGCGACCGCGATCGCCGCCTCCGCACTGGTGCCGCTCGGGCTGATCGTGTGGCTACCGAGTGGTCCGCTCGCCGCGAGCTGGGCGAAGCGCGCCGGCACTCCAAGCTCGCTGCTGGCCGCTGCGCGCGCCCCGAGCGCAAGTACCCCCGCGACGAGCGGGCCGGGCGCGAGCACTCCTCCGGCCACGTTCGCGGCCCCGGTCAGCGGGACGGTTCGCCAGGAAACCGACGACGGCACAACGGTGGTCAGAATCTCTCTGCACGTGGCGGGCCAGCGCCTGAGCTCGCTGCGGATCCACATCGACGGCCGTCCAATGATCGGCGGTGGGGTCACGATGACATCGAGCCGGGTGGCGCTCGGCTCGTCGTCGAGCCCGAACCTGTACCGAGGCAGGGTGACCTCGCTCAGCGGCGCCAACATTGAGGCCAGTCTGAACGATTCCAGCGGCTCAGCGATCAGGTTGCTCGCGCATCTGCAGCTCGATCCCGTGAGCGGTGCGGCGACTGGCACCGCGACCGCCGCGCCCGGTGACGGTCGCTGATGGCGAGAGCATCGCTGGCGGCCTGCGCGGTGCTGGCCGCGTTCGCAACCGTCGCTTGCGGAACGGATGCCACGAACAGAACGGGCACGACCAGCCGCAGTGTGGCCGGTTCCGCGGGTGCTGACAAGGCCACCGCGGGTGCTGACAAGGCCACCGGCAAGCGGGTCGCCGATCCTCGGCCATCCTACCCGCGTCTCCTCCGGTCCGCGACCAGCCCCCGGCCGACCGGTTTCGTCCCGGCCGTGACGTGGCGAAGGCAGACCGCGGTCTGGATCGCCCGGTCCGGCTCGCGAATCGCGCTTCTGTCTTTCAACCAACGCCTGATCGAGCTGCGGCTGCACGCGGGGACGGAGGATCCAGGTAGCTCGGGCTGGCGGCTCGGCCCGGAGGTGGCCGGGGCGGAGCGGCAGCGGCTAGTCGCGGCGTTCAACGGCGGCTTCAAGCTCGACATCGGTGCCGGCGGGTTCTTCTCTCACGGCCGCGATCGCCGTGCCGCTGCAACACGGGCTCGGCTCGATCGTGACCTACACCGACGGGTACACCGATATCGGCGCCTGGCGGCAGGATGTGCCCGCGGCCGGGAGGCAAGTCGCTTCGGTCCGCCAGAACCTGACGCTGCTGATCTCCGGCGGCCGCCCTGCCTCGACGCTCGACTGCCTCACTTGCTGGGGGGCGACGCTCGGGGGTGTCAGCGACCCGGCCCGCTCTGCACTCGGGATCACCGCGGACGGCCACCTGATCTGGGCAGGCGGCGAGCATCTCACGACGATGAACTGGCGAATGCGTTGCTGGCGGCCCACGTCGTGCGTGCGGTCGAGCTCGACATCAACCCTGAATGGGTCGCCGGCTACCTCTACGGCCACCGCGGCGGCCAGGGCCGCTCGCGCCGGTGCCGATCGTCCCCGGCCAGCAGGGGTTCCCGGGCCAGTTCCTCTCCCCGTAGGACACGCGACTTCTTCGCGCTCGTGCCGCTGAGCTCGACCGTGACCTCGGCGCCGTAGCACGATGGGACACTCCGCTTCTGCGGCGTCACCTCGCCGGCCCGCGCGGCGCGCCGGGCTCCGGCCCGCCAACGCCGCGCGTCGCGTGAGGCCCCGGGACGCGTGCTCATCGGCGGCGTCCCGTGGGACGAGTCGGAGCCGGAACTGCGTCGAGCCCGGCCTCGCCACGCATCGAACGCGAAGCTCACGGCACACACGAGTAACACGAGACAGCGAGGATCGCCGTGACTGCCAGCCCTGGGGAGATGATCAGCACGGCGATCGCGAGCGCCACGGCAATCGCGGCGTCGACGGCGAGCAGCCTGGTTCTCATAGCGGGAGCCTCCGGTAAAGGGGTCGTGGTAGATGCCGCAGTACGGCAAAGACAAAGCGCAGATGCGAGGGCACCCAGATCGTGTGCGAACGGCCGCCGAGGCCCCGGACGGTTGCCTGCGCAACCGCCTCCGGCGTGGTCGCGAACGGAGCCGAAGGTAGGCCCGCGGTCATCCGAGTCTTGACGAACCCAGGCCGAACGACCAAGCACGCGGACGCCGCTCTGGGCCGTCGCGTCCGCGAGCCCCTGCGCGAGCGCATCGAGCCCCGCTTTCGCCGCCCCGTAGATCGCGTTGCCGGCACGGGGCCGCTCAGCCGCGACGCTCGAGAGCACCACCAAGGTACCGTGACGATTCTCACGCAGACGCCACAGGCATTGCAGCATCAAGGAGCCCGCGCCGACGAAGTTGATCTGCATCACCTCACAGGCGGTGGCGGGATCGGCGTCAACGCCCTCCTGAGCCCCGAGGACGCCGATCGCAAGCACGACCACGTCGAACCCACCCGCCCGCTCGAACGCGCGGCTCACTGCCTCACCGTGTTCAGTGAAAGCCGCCGCGTCGACCACGCCGAAATCGACCGATGCGCACCCAGCTGCCCGAGGATCGCCGACGCCGCGTCAGACGCTCCCTGTCACGTCCCAGCAGGTATGGATAAAGCGGCCCTTCGGCGGCCATCCTTCGTACGATCGCGAGCCCGATCTCGGAGCTGCCCCCGACGAGCAGCACCCGCCTGCCAGGCGCGCCGTTCACCGGCTCATCGGTGGTGTCAGTCCTGTCCGCAACGAGAGGTCCGAGCGCCATAGCCGATCGGGATCGATGCGCTCACGCGCCGCCCGCCACTCCTCGAGCCGCGGATACATGGCCGCCACGACGTCCGGGGAAAGCCGCGCATCCTTGGTCAGGTAGACCCGGCCGCCGGCCTCCGCCACGAGCTGGTCGCATCGCGCCAGCGACGCCTCCAGTCCGGTCGCCGCGCGCGGCAGGTCGAGCGCCAGCGTCCAACCCTCGATCGGAAACGAAAGCGGCGCACCGTTGCCGGGCCCGAAGTCCTTCAGGACCGCCAGGAAGCACGGCGCGCCTCCGCGACGCAGCGATTCGATCACCTGCTCGAGAACCCGTTCCTGTCCGGGTGGGACAACGAGTTGGTACTGAACGAAGCCGCGGCGGCCATAGAGGCGAGGCCACTGGTCAAGCGCATCGAGCGGAAACATATGGGCGCCCAGGGCCTCGACATGACCCCGCGCGCATCGAGGCGCGCGGCGAAAACGAAGCTCGTTGAACGCGCGGACGGTGCTCTCACGGAGCATGATTCCCGGCCACCCCTGCGGCACGGCCAGTCGTGCCGCCACGGTTGCGGCGCCCCGTTTGGGAAAGGCACCGGTGGCCGCGCCCAGGTGCTGCGCCCTGGTCACGACTCCCCGACCCGGTCGGGAGCCGAGCAGATCCAGCCACGCCACCCGGTACGGCCCCCCGGGAGCGGACAGTGCTGCAGAACGCCTCGTCCAGTCCGGCGACTCTGTCGCTGTCGACCGACAGCAACGGGCTGCGCACCGGCCGTAGCTCGATCCGCGCCCAGACGACGACCCCCGTCAGTCCCATCCCGCCGAGCGTAGCCTCGAACAATCCGTCGCCGGCTCCCGGCTCGAGCTGGAGCAACTCCCCGGCGGACGTCAACAGGCCGAGGGCGCGGACATGGCTGCCGAGCGTTCCCGCGGTCCCGTGATTCTTGCCGTGAATATCGCTAGCGATCGCGCCGCCGACGGTGACGTGCTGGGTGCCTGGGACGACCGGCACCATCCATCCGGCTGGAACGAGCTCGCTCAGCAGCTCGCCGATCGTAACGCCGGCCTGGGCGGTCACCGTGCCGTGCCGATGATCCAGCTCGAAGCGCTTCAGCTGCGCGGTTTCGAGCACCAAGCCATTCGAGAGCTGTGCCGCGTCGCCATAGCTGCGCCCCAACCCGCGTGGGATCGCGCCACGCGAGCGGGCCACGTCTATCGCTGCGCGGAGACCGTCGACCCCGGCAGGGCGCACCAGCGAGACGGGCACAGGTTCGCCGCCGCCCCACCCCGAGATCGAGGCGCGGCGCGGCGCGACTGCCGGCGGTGACCCTGACAGCGCCGTGCTAGCCGGCGGCATGGACACTAAGCATGAACAGCACAAGCCAGACGGCGCCCGCGGCCAGCAACCAGCGATCTCCGATCAACAGCTCCTCGGGCGCCTCGCCATCCCCGCTTCGCAGGCGCACGGCGTAGCGCAGCATGCAGGCAGCGAACGGCACGATCGTCAGCGGACGCCACGGAATGCCATGAATATCGGGGAGCTGGAACGCCCACACGCAGTAGGCAAACAGCGCCCCAGCGCCACTCCCGGCGAGGATCAGCCGCAAACGCGCTGGGCTGTAGCGCTCGAGCACGCGCCGTGGTCGCTCACCATTCGCCCGCGCCCGAAGCAGCTCGGCCTGTCGCTTGCCGGCCGCGACGAACACCGCTGCACACGTGACAACCAGCACGAACCAGCGCGACAGGGTCACCGGTGCGGCAACCCCGCCGGCGACGGCGCGCAGCACGAACCCACCCGCGATCGCGATCACATCGAGCAGCAAAATGTTCCGCCAGATCATCGTGTAGCTCAGGGTCAGTGCCAGGTAACCGGCGCCCACCAGCCCCAGCAATGGGCGCACCAGTGCGCAGAGGACCAATCCGGCCAGCATCAGCGCGACGCCGAACAGCGTCGCCGCGCGCGGATCGAGCAGCCCTGAAGCTACCGGCCGGTGACGTTTACGCGGATGGCGGCGATCCTCCTCGGCATCGCGAACGTCGTTGATCGCATAGATGCCGGAGGCGAGCAGGCAGAAGGCGACGCATGCCAGTCCGACGCGCACCGGGCACGTCGTCGTGGCCCAAGGCTCCGGCCGCCCCGGCGGCCGCGATCACGAGCGCATTCTTGATCCACTGGCGCGGGCGTAGCATCGACAAGTACGCGCGCAGGGGCAACGGCGGACTCGAAACGTCCGCGCGAATCTCGGCGCCTCTCGGCAGAGATGGCATCATCCTGAACCTATGGTGACCAGTTCAACCTTACCTGTGTGCTTCATGAGGACCCTCTCAGGTGCTCTTTAGCCATTACTCCGACATCACCTGCAAGGTATCCGCCGATGCTGGCACCCGTTAGAGCACCGGAGCCCTACGCTCCCCAGCGTGCCGCGCGTTCGCCCGGGGGACGCGATCGCGGCTCGGCAGGTTGGCGCCGTGCGCGGCGGATCGCGTTGCTGGCGGCGGCGGTCTGCCTGCTGCCGGTCGTTGTCTCCTACGCGAAGATGCTCACCCAGCCGTCTGATTCGAGTCTCGGGATCAGGACCGTCGAATGGTTGCGCGACAACGGGGCGCGCAGCGTCGTCAACCGGGTCGAGTCGATCTACTACTCGCTCAACGCCCCCGCCGACCGGCGGCCCCGCGTTGCGTTCGCTTCCGCAGCAGCCAGGTTCGGTAGCGGCGGCAGGCGCCGGCCACCACGTCATCCATTACTACCGCCCCCACCGGATCCGTCCCGCCATCCATCCGGCGCTCCCGGGGGAGGGCGTGTGGCGCGCGACCTGGGCCGGTGGCGGCCCGCGCCCGCCGGTGCTGATCACCAGCTTCCGCCCGAATCCCAGTTACCCCCAGCTGGTCGCCGGCGTCGCCTGGATCGACCATTCGCTCACCTCCGTCTCGCTCTACCCCGGCCTCCAGGAGCCAAGCGTTCCACTGCCCTCCCGCGGGCCGATGGAGGTGCCGCAGCACCTCCGGCCACGGCTGGTCGCGACCTTCAACAGCGGCTTCAAGCTGAGCGACTCCGGTGGTGGCTTCGCGATGGGTGGCCACACGTACGCGCCGCTCGCGGATGGTCTGGCGACGTTTATCCGCTATCGCAGCGGCAAGGTCGACATCGTCTCCTGGAGCAGCGGACCGCAGGCTCCATCCGATCTGGTCTACGCGCGGCAAAACCTGCCGCTGATCGTCGACCACGGGCGGACGAACCCCAACCTCTCGACCGGCCCCGAATGGGGTGCCACGCTCGGCAACGCGATCCAGGTCTGGCGCTCGGCCGTTGGCGTCGACCGCCATGGCAACCTGATATATGCCGCCGCCGACTATCAGACCGTCGGCTCGCTCGCGGCGATCATGCGAAGGGCAGGAGCGGTGCGCGCGATGGAGCTCGACATCAACTCGTACTGGACCAGCTTCATCACCTACCGGCATCCCGGGGCTCGCGATCCCGCGAACCTGCTCCCCGACATGGTTCGCTCGCCGCTGCGCTATTTGAGCGCCGATGACCGAGACTTCTTCGCCGTCTACGTGCGCTGAGGGTTGCCGAGCCTCCGCCCCCTGAGCGCGACGGTGTGCGCGTTGGCCCTGGCCGGCTGCGGTGGCTCAAGCGGGAATCGACCCACAACAGGAGCGACGGCTTCAACGACGCCGTCGCCTACACCGCCGAAGACCAACCCGCGACCCGGGCGTGTGTCCGACCACCTCCCCCGAGGCCTGCGCGCCCCGTTCCCGGTAGGACTGCGGATCGTGACGCTCGTCGACTCGAGCCGCAGCATCCGCCTGCCCTCGGGAGTCGTGGAGCCGCGCAGGCTGCTCACCGTGATCCGGTACCCCGCACAGGGGCCACGGTCCGGCGTCGACCTCGCCGGCGCACCTCCCGTGCACGGTGTTGAGCGCTTTCCGTTGATCGTCTTCGGCCACGGATTTGCGGTCACTCCGAAGCCCTACGCACCACTGCTGCGGGCGTGGGCGCGAGCCGGATACGTCGTCGCGGCCCCGAGCTTTCCGCTCGAGAACGCAAACGCACCGGGCGGCCCAAACGAGTCGGATCTCGTCAACCAGCCGGACGACATGAGCTTTGTGATCACCCGCCTTCTCTCGGCGTCCGGCGACCGGCGCGGTTTCCTCGCGCGGCTGATCGATCCGCAGCAGGTCGGGGTCGCCGGCCAGTCTGACGGCGGCGAGACAGCGCTCGCGGTTGCCTACGACATTCATTTCCGGGATCGCCGCATTCGAGCCGCAGCAATTCTCTCCGGCGCCAAGATCCCTGGGGTCGGCGGCTTTGACTTCCCTGCTCCGAGCCCGCCCCTGCTCGCCACGCAAGGAACCGCCGACACCGTCAACCCGCCGGCCTTCACGCATGCGTTCTTCGACATCGCTCCGGCGCCGAAGTACCTGCTCGCGCTGTTCGGGGCCCCGCACCTCGGGCCATACACGAACGAGCAGCCACAGCTGGGGATCGTCGAGCGGGTAGCGATCGAGTTCTTCGACCGCTACCTGAAGGATGAGCCCGGAGCTTTGCGGCGCATGGTTGGCGCTGCAGACGTCCCGGGGGTATCCGCCATGCAGGCCGATCCGTGACCGCCGGCTAGCAGAGCACGGCGAGCGCAGCCGCCGTCGAGAGCGCCATCACCGCACGGATGTCGAAGTCCGGCTCTGTCAGGCGACGGATCGTGATGCCGTCGGCAAGCGCCAACAAGAACGAGGCGACGGCGTCGGGATCCGCTCGCAGCTCGAGAACACCGGCTTTGCTCTTCGCCGCGAGCGCATCAGCCAAATGGGTTCGGGTACGCCTCCCGAGCTCCGCCATCTCGGCCGCGATTTCCTCGTTGCGCTTGCCGAGCGTCATCATCTCGTAGAACATCACCGCGGGCGCCGGCCCTTCGCCGAGGAAGTCCTCGAGCGTGCGAACGAGGGCCGCCAGCACGGCGTCGGGGCTGTCGGCACCCGCGATCGCGTCTTCGTAGTGCTCGATCCTGAGGTCGCACTCGCGCCGCACAACCTCGATCAGCAGGCGCTCCTTTGTGCCGAAGTAATAGTGCAGCAGTCCGCGCGAGACCCCCGCCTCGCGAGCAACGTGATCGAACGTCGAGCCGGCGATTCCGCGCGCAGCGACAGCGGCCCGCATCGCCTCGACGATCCGAGCTGCCTTGTCGCCCGGCAGCTCGCGATCCTGCGAGAGCCCGGCCGTTGAAGCGCCCACCATCACCCTAGTCTAGATGTACCCGCGAAGGCGGATCCACAAGCCGGGCACGCAGCTCGCCGAGCCCCGGCAAACGCTGAGGGCGCCCGCACCGGGGCGCCCTCAGGACGATTCCAAAAGCCACGGAGGCAGTTATGCAGCGCTGACCGGCGACGCCGGAGGCGACGCGCTCGGGGGAGGCGGCGGCGGGGTGTACTCGAACTCCTCCTCCTTGCCGAACAGGGTGTCGAGCACCTTCGAACGGAGCTTCTCCGACCCGACAAGGGCCAGTCCACTCCCGAGACCGACGATCAGCACTGTGCGCCCGATCCGCTTCCCCTTGCGCGCCCGCCTCCTGGGTTCCTCGCTGAGCGCGAGCGCGGCGTCTCGGACGGCCTCCAGCGCCTCGCGAAGGTCGCCTTGTAGCTTCTTGTCCTCGAGCACCGCCCTCGCCGAGGTATCGCCGTCCGCGAGGCGCCCATACGCACTCTTACTCGATCCAAATGCTTTCTGGATGTTCTCGCGTAGGTTCTGGTCCTCGACCAGCCGCTGTACATAGGGGTTCGCCTTGGCGACGTTCGCCATGTCCGCGACACTGAACGGCACCGACTTGGACATATTTTGTCGTGATGGCATTGCTCTCCTCGGTGCGTGGGCTTAGGCCGTCAGGATACGCGATGGTATTCGCTCGCCGGAGTTGGCTATCGCCCCCCAGGGGAGCCGGTCCCGCTAAGCGGAGCGTGGCGCGCCAGCGGCGCGGCGGGCCGGCCGGCGCTGCAGCGCAGCGTCGAGCACCTCGCCGATCTCGGAGACGAACACGAATTCGAGGTCTCTTCGCAGATGCTCGGGGATCTCGTCGACGTCCTGCTCGTTCAGCGCCGGGGCGATCACCCGGCGGATGCCGCTGCGCTGCGCGGCGAGTGCCTTCTCCTTGAGGCCCCCGATCGGCAGTATCTGACCGGTGAGGGTGATCTCACCGGTCATCGCGACATCGGAGCGCACCGGCCGTCCGGACAGCAACGAGGCGAGCGCGGTGGCGATTGCCACGCCCGCGCTCGGACCGTCCTTGGGCGTCGCACCTGCGGGAACATGGATGTGGATGTCGTGCGTCGCGAACCAGTCCTCCGGGAGCTCCGGAAACAGGTCTGAGGCACTGCTTCGCAGATACGAGAGCGCCGCCTGGGCAGACTCCTGCATCACCTCGCCAAGTTGGCCTGTGATCGTCAGCCTCCCGGTACCCGGCATCGCGGATGCTTCGATGAACAGCACCTCGCCGCCGACCGGCGTCCACGCCAGGCCCGTCGCGACGCCCGGGCGCGATGTCCGCCGCCGCGTCTCCGAGAAGAACCGGCGCTTGCCGAGGAGCTCGCGGACCCGCGGCTCGGTGATCGTGACCTTGCGTTTGACTTTGCCTTCCGCGACCTGCCGAGCGACCTTGCGAATGACCGAGCCGATCTCTCGCTCGAGCTGGCGTACGCCGGCCTCGCGCGTGTAGTCGGCGATGATCGCCCGCAGAGCCGAATCCGTGAACGAGATCCGGCTTGCGGTCAGGCCGTTGCGCTCGATCTGGCGCGGCACGAGATACCGCTTGGCGATCTCGAGCTTCTCGGCCTCGGTGTAGCCGGTCAGCTGGATCACCTCCATCCGGTCTCGCAGAGGACCCGGAATCGTGTCGAGCGTGTTCGCGGTGGTCACAAAGATCGTGTTCGAGAGATCGAACGGCAGATCCAGATAGTGATCGCGGAAGGAGTGATTCTGCTCCGGATCGAGCACCTCCAGCATCGCGCTGGAGGGATCGCCCCGGAAGTCGGCCCCCATCTTGTCGATCTCATCGATCATCAGAAGCGGGTTGTTGGCGCCCGCGTCGCGCAGGGCACGGATGATCACCCCTGGCATCGCCCCGATGTAGGTTCTGCGATGGCCGCGAATCTCAGCTTCGTCGCGGACGCCCCCCACGCTGATCCGTTCGAACCGGCGCCCCAGCGCCCGGGCGATCGAACGACCGAGGGACGTCTTACCGACGCCGGGCGGCCCGACAAAGCACAGAATCGAGCCGCGGGCGTCCGGCTTCAGCGACCGCACCGCGAGGAACTCGAGGATCCGCTCCTTTACCTGCTCGATGTCGTAGTGGTCCCGATCGAGGACTTCTCGGGCATGCTCCAGATCGAGGTTGTCCTCAGTGGACTTGTCCCACGGCAGCGAAGCGATCCACTCCAGGTAACTGCGCACGACGCCCCACTCGGCCATCGCGGGCTGCAGCCGCTCGAGACGGCTCAGCTCGCGGTCGACCTGCTTGCGGACCTCCTCGGGCAGCTTGATCGCGGCCAGCTGCTCGCGTAGCTCGCTGACCTCGGCCTGAACCTCGTCTGCCTCGCCAAGCTCCTCCTGGATCGCTTTCAGCTGCTGGCGCAGGAAGTACTCGCGCTGGCCCTTGTCGAGCTCGGACTGTACCTGCGACTGGATCCTCGATCCGATCGCCACCACCTCGAGCTCGCGGGCCAGAATCTCCGAGAGGCGCCGCAGCCGCTTAGCCACATCGAGCTCCTCCAGCAGCTCCTGCTTCTCCTCCGTCTTGAGCCGCAGTGCGCCTGCAATCAAGTGGGTGAGTGCACTCGGATCTTCGACGTTGGCCACCATGATCTGAAGCTCTTGGGGCAGGTAGGGCACCTGCTCGACGATGTTGGTGAACGTCTGCTGGACGTTGCGCATCAGCGCGAGCAGCTCCGGCGTCTGGCTAACGACGTCCGGTGCGTCGGAGACCTCGGCCACGAGGTAGGGATCGCTCGACACCCACCGCTCGATCCGCACCCGCTGGCCACCCTGGATCAGCACTCGCAGCGTGCCGTCAGGGACGCGGATCATCCGGGCGACGGTGCCGAGCACGCCTACCGAGTAGAGGTGCTCTGGACCGGGCGTCTCGACCTCGGGCTGGCGGCTGGCGACCATCACGATCGAGCGATCGCCCCGCAACACGTCGTTGATCAGCTCGATGCTGCGCTCCTGGCCAACGTTCAGCGGGAGCAGCATGTCCGGGAACGGGACCGTGTCGCGCAGCGGCAGCACGCCCACGCGCGCAGGTAACGCGCCGGTTTCCGACCCGACCGCGATCTCCTGCAGGTCGCTTTCAGGAACCGCGACTTCGATCACCGCGGCTCGCTCGTGTCGATCCGGACTGCACGCGCGCGTGACTCGCTCGGGATCAGCGGCAGCTGCACGCGCAGAATTCCGTCCTCGTAGTGCGCTTTGGCCTGCTCCGCGCGCACGTCGGCGCCCAGCTCAACGACCCGGCGAAACGGGCCCCGCTCGATCTCGACTTGCTGATAGACCTCACCTTGCGTCGGCGCGGGTCCGCGCCGGCCAGTGAGGATCAGCTTGCGACCCTCGATCTGGAGGTCGAGCTGATCGATCTCGATCCCGGCCAGATCGGCGGTCACAATCGCCCGCGGTGGGTCCGGCACATATGCCACGTCGACCGCGGGCGAGAATCCGGTTCGCCGGCGCGACAGACGCGTGCGTTCGAAGACGTCGCCGAACAGCTCATCGACCTCGCGACGCATGCGATCGAAGTTGGCAAACAGATCTCGCTCCGTCATCACCCCGCAAGATTAGCTAGGGGTCTGCAAGCTGCAGAGCCGCCCCTCATGAGCGCTCGACCCGGCTGCTTTCTACGTCCCAGACCTCAGTGACCGTCGTTCCCCGCGCCGCGACCCCTGGTGGTGTCCATGATCCAGCCGAGAAGCACGGCGATCAGGATGAAAACGATGAATCCGCCGATCAGCGGCCAGTACATGCAGCTAACGATATAGGACAGGTGGAGAGCTCAGTGCTACCCACCGTAAGTTCCGTCCGATTCGAACCGTCCCCTGGCGGCGCCTGGCTTCGTCCTCGTCGGCTCGCGCAGCGCTGCTGCGCGTCGCCTCCTGCGTCCTCGCCAGTCTTCCACCAGGAACATTTCTCGGTGGGACTGAACTTACGGCGCGCAGCACTCAGGCATGCAGCGAGACCTGTTCGTTTGCGGAAGGGAATGCCCACGCGACCTGCATCCGCCGCTCCTGGCGAAACACGAACCGCAGCTGGCGCGGCGGCCGGAGACCGTCCGGGTGGTTCGGACGGTAGGTCGCACACGGGCCGGTCTCCGACAATGCACAGAGATGATTCTCGTGAAAGAAGCAGCTCTCGCAACTTGCCTTTCCAACCCCTACACGCCCATTTGCCATGCCTGGACCTCGACCCCTCGACTCGTTCTGCGACGACGACGGCGGTCATCAAAGCGAACTTCGCCCCCCTCCCGCAAGCACGAATTCCGGAAAACGCAACAACTTCACAATTGCCGTAAATGCCTGCAAACAGCGGGGCATTCTCGGTCCGGAGGAGAAAGCCGCCGCATTTTCCGTAGCTTTCATCCGGGCAGATGACGCGCGTAGACCCCTTGATCTCCCTGGCCGACTACGAGCGCGCCGCCGAAGGCTTGCTCGAGCCCTCCGTTCGCTGCTACCTGTTCGGCGGCGCCGCCGACGAGCTCACCCTGCGAGACAATGTTCGCGCTTGGCAGCGTCTCGCGATTCGCCCCAGGATGCTGGTCGGCTCGCCCGCGCGCGATCTCGGCGTCAGCCTTCTCGGACGTCCTCGCCCCCACCCGCTGATCGTCGCCCCAATGGCGGCGCAGCGGCTCGCGGATCCCGAGGGCGAGGCCGCGACCGCTCGCGCCGCCACAGCCACGGGTGCGGTCATCTGCCTATCCACTTTTGCTGACGTCGGCGTGAGCGAGCTGGCACATGCCGCGCCGGATTCCTCGCGCTGGTTCCAGCTGTACGTGTTCCGGGATCGGGCGCTCAGCGACGAGCTCGTGGCGCGCGCGGTCGAGCACGACTACGAGGCGCTCGTCGTGACGGTCGATGTTCCTGTTTACGGCCTCCGTGAGCGCGAATTGCGCTTCCCCATGGAGGGCCCCGCCGACATGGCGACGCAGATCGACCCGTCACTCAACTGGGTCGACATCGAGCGCTTTGCCTCAGATTTTCCACTGCCGCTGGTGGTCAAGGGAATCCTCACCCCCGAGGACGCCCGCCTGGCCGTCGCTCATGGCGCAAGTGCCATCGTGGTGTCAAACCATGGGGGGCGGCAGCTCGATACCGTGCTTTCGTCCGCCGACGCCCTGCCGGCGATCGTCGATGCCGTCGGGGAGCAGATCGACGTCCTCGTCGACGGGGGAATCCGTCGCGGCACCGATGTGCTGAAGGCACTGGCGCTCGGCGCTGACGCCGTGCTGATCGGACGTCCGGTTCTGTGTGGGCTGGCCGTTGGCGGCGCGGACGGCGCGCAGCGCGTGCTCGAAATCCTGCTCGCGGAGCTGGACACTGCGCTCGCGCTCACCGGAGTGGCCCGCGCAGCAGCGCTCGATCGCGGTCAGCTCGGAGCAGCTCCCTGGGCAGCCGAGCTTTGATGAACGTTCTCGTCACCGGCATCACCGGCAACGTCGGCTCACGTTTGACACCACGGCTCCAGCGCGACGGTCATGCGGTCCGTGGCTTCAGCCGCGATCCACGCTCGGTGGAGCTCGACGTGCCGATCGTGAGGGGAGACGCCGTCTCGGGCACCGGCCTGGATCGCGCCCTTGAGGACATCGACACCGCCTACTACCTGATCCACTCGATGGAGCCCTCCGGCGACGGCGCATTCAACGTCCGCGACCGGAAGGCCGCCAACAACTTCGCGAATGCTGCCCAGCGGGCAGGGGTGAAGCGGATCGTGTACTTGGGCGGTCTGGTCCCGGCAGCCGGTGCGGCGTCGGCCCATCTCTCCAGCCGGCTCGAGGTCGAGAACATCCTGCTCGCGTCCTCACCCGGCTCGGTGGCGTTTCGCGCCTCGATCGTGATCGGCGCGCGCTCACGTTCGTTTCGCTTCCTGGTGCGACTCGTCGAGCGAATGCCGGTGCTCGCGATCCCGGCCTGGCACACCAACCGGACGGCTCCGATCGATGAGCGTGACGTGATTGAAATCCTCGCTCGTGCCCTTACCGCTGAGAGCATCCGCGGACAGTCATTGGACGCCGGTGGCCCGGACGTCGTTACATACGGCGAGCTGATTGACAGGATCCGTGATCTGTTGCTCGTCAGCCGGCCGACGATCTCGTTGCGCCGCCTCAACTTGACGCCGATTGCCAGCCGCTTATCTGCGCTGATCGCCGGCGAGGAGCACGAGCTGATCGGGCCCCTGATGGAGGGTTTGAACGACGATCTGCTTCCCCGCGACAACCGTGCGGCCGAGCTCTTGGGCGTGAGGTTGCACTCGCTCGATCGGGCAATCGAGCGAGCGCTGCGCGACTGGGAGGCAACCGAAGAGCTGGCTGCGCGTTAGCCGCGGTCGTTACTGTCTGCATCTCGATGAGCGCAGTCCAGGTCAAAATCGATATCGACGCACCCGTGGAGCGCGTTTGGGACGCTGTCATGGATCCGGACCGCCTCGGCGAGTGGGTCACCATCCACCGCTCAGTGAAGGACGTCTCGGATCACCCCTTGCGGAAGGGCTCGACGATGGAGCAGATGCTCCATATCCGGGGCGTCTCGTTTCACGTTCACTGGACGCTCGTTGACCTCAAGCCTCCGTACCGCGCCGAATGGGACGGCCGCGGCCCTGCGCACTCGCGGGCGCGAATCGTGTATGAGCTCGCCGGTGATGGCGACGAGCGAACCGCCTTCGAGTACACGAATGAGTTCACCACCCCCGGGGGCCGCCTCGGAAACGTCGCCAGCAGGGTGATCGTCGGTGCCGCGTCCGAACGGGAAGCGCACGGTTCACTCTCGAGGCTGAAGGCCCTGCTCGAGCGCAGCTGACGCCCGAAGTAACTCGCGTTATTGTTGACGGTGAGCCAACTCGTAGATCACGCATCAAGGAGAGTCAAATGGCAGATTTCGTCGACAGTACCGTGAAGGAAATTGACAGCCGCATGAGCCTGCTCAAGGACGAGCTGGCGAAGCTCGAGGCCGCGCGCGCGGCGCTCGCCGGCAGCGCCCGGCGCGGTCCTGGGCGGCCGCGCGGCTCGACGTCGTCCGCGGCACGTCCTCCCAGGCGCCGGCCTGGTCGCCCTCGCGGCCGGCGCAATGGCACCCGCGCAACCCAGGCGCTCGAGCTGGTACGCGAACAGCCCGGAATCACGATTCCGCAAATCGCGGAAGCGCTGAAGATCGAGCCCAACTACCTGTATCGAGTGATGCCCAAGCTCGTCGCCGACGGCCAGGTCAAGCGCGACGGCCAGGGATGGCACCCCGCGTCTGAGTAGTGGGCGGCGGGGCCGCGCCCCGCTCGGAGCGCGGCCCCTTCACGCTAGCTAGATCAAGCCCAGCTGCCCGACGGCCTCGCGCTCTTCCTGCAATTCGTTCACGGTCGCGTCGATACGCGAGCGCGAGAAATCATCGATCTCGAGGCCCTGGACGATCTCGTACGCACCGTTCGAACACGTAACGGGGAAGCTCGAGATCACCCCCTCCTTGACGTCGTAGGAACCATCCGCGGGGATCGCCATTGACACCCAATCCCCGGCGGGAGTCCCGAGCACCCAGTCATGAACGTGGTCGATCGCCGCGTTCGCCGCAGATGCCGCGCTGGACGCGCCGCGCGCCTCGATGACTGCCGCGCCACGTTTCTGAACGGTGGGAATGAAGTCGTTCTCCAGCCACTCCCGATCGTTCACGACCTCGACGGCGTTCTTACCACCTACCTTCGCGTGGAAGATGTCCGGGTACTGGGTCGCGGAGTGGTTTCCCCAGATCGTTACGTTCGTGATCTCGCCCACCGTCGCACCCGCCTTCTTCGCGAGCTGCGCGATGGCACGGTTGTGATCCAGCCGCGTCATCGCTGTGAACCGCTCTCGCGGGATGTCAGGGGCATTGCTCTGGGCGATCAGGCAATTCGTATTGGCGGGATTGCCGACGACAAGCACCCTGATGTCAGACGCGGCGTGCGCATTCAGCGCTTCGCCCTGCGGCTTGAAGATGCCGCCGTTAGCCTCGAGCAGGTCGCTTCGCTCCATTCCCTTGGTGCGAGGACGGGCGCCGACCAGGAGCGCGATGTTGACGCCGTCGAATGCCTTGTTCGGATCATCCGAGATATCGATTCCGGCAAGCAGTGGAAACGCGGAGTCGTCAAGCTCCATCGCGGTGCCTTCGGCTGCTTTCACAGCTTGGGGGATCTCGAGCAGCGAGAGCTGCACGGGCGTGTCCGGACCGAGCAGCTGACCACTGGCGATCCGAAACAGGATGGCGTAGCCGATCTGGCCGGCAGCGCCGGTCACGGCCACTCGTACGGGGGTATTGCTCACTGGCTGTTCATCTCCTCTAGGTCATATTTCAATTTGGCGATGCTACGCCGGCCGCCGTTGCCGGCCGCCAGGTCGATCCCATACACGTCGCCGAGCTTGTGCCTCAGGTACGACACGAACGGCGCGACCTCGATCGGACCGCCGACGACCCGCGCAAGCAGCTCGGTGGTCGAAAACTTCGCCCCGTGCCGATGCACGTTCTCCCGCAACCACTCCCGCAGTGGCGAAAGCTCCCCGGCGGCAATCGCGGCGCCGAGCTGGGGTAGATCCATGTGGGCGCGCTCCCACAGTTGACCGGCAATCAGATTGCCGAGCGCGTACGTCGGGAAA
Source organism: uncultured Solirubrobacterales bacterium (assembly GCA_963837385.1). Taxonomy (GTDB): domain Bacteria; phylum Actinomycetota; class Thermoleophilia; order Solirubrobacterales; family Solirubrobacteraceae; genus Palsa-465. The sequence continues at coordinate 54,860 of CAWIMZ010000012.1, read as the reverse complement.
TAGCCGATCAGACCGGATGCCCAGTGCACGTCTTGGAGCACTCCGAGCGCGTCGTTTGGGACGTCCAGATCCAGGTACTCCTTCACCCGGGCATTCCACGCTTCCGGCAGATCGGCGACACGAAGGCGCCCCTCGATCAGCTCCTGCTCGAGCTCGAATCTCAGCACGACGTGGAGTCCGTAGGTTGCCTCGTCGGCTTCGACACGGATGAACGAAGGCTGGACCCGGTTGACCGCGCGATACAGGGCCTGAGCGTCAAGCGGCGTTTGGAAGGCCTCGGTGATCATCGGCGCCAGCACTCCGGAGAACGAATCGCCGCGACCGACCATGTTCTCCCACATCCGGCTCTGCGACTCGTGTAGGCCGAGCGACTCGGCGTTGCCGATCGGCGTGCGCTGCAGCGCGTCATCGACCCCGGCCTCGTAGAGGCCGTGACCGCACTCGTGCATCGCGCCGTAGAGCGCCGCGGGAAAAAGCGCTCATCCCAGCGGGTGGTGATCCGAACGTCGTGTGAGCTGAGGCTGAGGGCGAACGGATGCACCGCGTCGTCAAGTCGCCAGCTCTGAGGATCAAAGCCCATCAGTGCCACCACGTCGGTGACGAACTTTCGCTGGAGTTCTACCGGGAAGCTTCCGTGTAAGCAGGAGTCGTCGACCGAGCGCTGGTAACGGTCGAGATCAGCGGCACCAGCTCGGATTTGAGCTCCGCGAACAAGCTCGCCACCTCAGTGGTCTTCATCCCCGGTTCGAATTCGTCGAGCAGCACGTCGTAAGCGCACTCGTAGTCATCGAAGCAATCCACGTAACGCCGTGCGAGCTCGATGTTCTGCTGAAGGTAGGGCGCAAACGCGGCGTAGTCGGAGTTGCTTCGCGCCTCAATCCAAGCCTGGGTTCCGAGTGACCCAGCGCGTGCCAGGTCGGCGGCGAGCTCGATCGGGACGCGACGCGCTTTTTCCCATCGCCGCCGTGTCACCCGCACCAAGCGGGCATCGTCGGAATCCGGGTCAGCGCCGCTGCACTCCGCGCCGGCGGCGTCAAGCAACCTGCCGGTCTCTGCGGAGACGAACTGCTCGTGATGAATGCCCTGGAGCGTCGCGAGCGCCTCGGCCCGAGCCGACGCGCCCCGCGGGCGGCATCATCGTCTGCTGGTCCCATTCGAGCAGATACGCGGCGTTGCGGAGATCTGTGATCTCGGCGAGCCGCTTACGCAGCTGGTTCAGGTCGTGCGGCATCTCGGTTCTCCGGTCTGGTTCATAAGTCTGCCGGGTCAGGGTAAGCCGTCACCGGGCTCGCTGAGCCTTGCACCTGTGCCACCATTGCAGGATGTTGCGGCGTTCGTCCATCAAGCTGATCGATGTCTTCGGGATTCGGATTGGGGTCGACGCAAGTTGGTTCGTGGTCCTGTTCCTGATGATCTTCCTGTTGTCAGGATCGTTTCGCCAGGAATTGCACAGCTCCGACGGTGTCGCTTACCTGACGACCGTAGCGACCGTACTGGTCCTGTTCGGCTCGCTGATCGTGCACGAGCTCGGACACGCCATCGTCGCACGGCGTCAAGGAATCGAGGTAAGACGGATCGAGCTGTTCTTGTTCGGCGGCCTGACGCAGATGAGCCGCGACGCCGCATCCCCAGCTGAGGAGTTCAAGATCGCGGCCGCCGGTCCGCTGGCGACCTTCTGCTTCCTGTTGGTCTGTCTGGGAGTCGATCTTGCGATCGTCGGGCCCCATCGTCTCCTCGACGCGGCTCGGCTGGTTTCCGTCCAGATCACCCCGGTGCTGCTCGCGCTCAGCTGGCTGCTGTTCTGGAACGTGCTACTGCTCATCTTCAACCTGGTGCCGGCGTTTCCGCTCGATGGCGGCCGGATTGCCCGCGCTCTGATATGGCGAGTCACCGGCGACAAGTCGCGCGGCACGCGAATCGCGGCCAAGCTCGGCCAGGGCTTCGCGGTGCTGCTCGCCGGAATCGGGCTCTGGCTGCTGCTCGCCTACGGAAGCTTCGGAGGCCTCTGGCTGATCGCGATCGCGTTCCTGCTCGGCCAATCGGCGCGAGGAGCGATCCTCCAGACGGCGCTGACCGAGCGGATCGAGGGTGTTCGAGTGGCTGACATCATGGACCGGCATCCCGTCGCAATCCCGGCGAACACGCCGGTCAGCCAGGCGCTCGACGAGTTCTTTCTGCGCTACCGGTGGTCCTGGTTTCCGGTTGTCGACGAGCAGGGTCACTTCGTCGGTATCGCCCGTCAGGAGCGCTTGCAAGCCGCACACGACGGGGGTGAGGGCTGGCTCACGGTCGGCGCCGTGCTCGACGCCGGCGAGGCCGGTACCTGGCGCGTCGCAGAAGACCGACCGCTGACTGAGCTGATCTCCTCCGAGCCCCTCGGGCGGCTCGGCGCCCTGATGGCCGTCGACGCCGAGGGCGTGCTGCGAGGCGTCGTCACGATCGAGCAGGTCCGCCGGGCGCTGCAGTCGGCGCTCGGTTCGCCCGCGACGTGACCAGGGTGTCGATCTAGCCGCCGCCCGTTCGTCAACCTACGTGTGCGCCCGCGTCAACGTGATGATCTACCTTGTCGCCACTGACCGGAGAGCCGATCGTCGAGCAGGTCTTTCGTGAGCAGCGGACCCGAGTGCTCGCGGCGCTCGTGCGCTCGCTCGGCGACCTCGAGCTCGCTGAGGACGCGCTCCAGGACGCGTTCGCGAGCGCGCTCGAGCGCTGGCCCAGCGGCGGCACGCCCGACGCACCGGCGGCGTGGCTGCTCACGGTCGCCCGCAACCGCGCGATCGACCGGCTGCGCCGGCAGCGCACCGCGCAGGCGAAGCTCGAGGAGCTTCGAGTCCCCGACGGGACCACCGTGACCGACCCGTCCTCGGAAAGGCTGATGGAGGTCGGTGACGAGCGCCTCGGGCTCCTATTCACCTGCTGCCATCCCGCGCTGGCTCCCGACGCGCGCGTCGCGCTCACTCTGCAAGCCGTCGGCGGCTTGACGGCAGCGGAGATCGCCCGTGCCTTCGTTCTGCCCGAGACCACGATGGCCCAGCGCTTGGTGCGGGCCAAGCGCAAGATCAGAGATGCGGCGATCTCGTTCGAGCTGCCCGCCGACAGCGCGCTCCCAGATCGCCTCGGCGCCGTGCTTTCGGTGATCTACCTGATCTTCAACGAGGGCTATCTGGCGACCGCCGGCCACGGTCTGCAGCGTCCGGCGCTGTCCGCCGAGGCGTTACGGCTCGGCAAGCTGCTGGCGGCGCTGATGCCCGACGAAGCGGAGGCGCTCGGTCTGGTCGCGCTGATGCTGCTGCACGACTCACGTCGCGCCACCCGGACCGGGGCGGACGGCGAGATCGTGCGCTTGCCCGATCAGGACCGCACCCGTTGGGATCGAGCCGAGATCGACGAAGGGACGGGGCTGCTCGATCGTGCGCTTGCGCTTCGCCGCTCCGGCCCCTACCAGCTGCAGGCCGCGATCGCCGCGCTTCACGCGCAAGCCATACGGGCCGGGGACACAGATTGGCCACAGATCGCGGCGCTGTACGCCAGGCTGCTGGAGCTCGCGCCGTCGCCGGTGGTGGCGCTCAATCACGCGGTCGCCGTCGCCGAGGCGGGCCGGCTGGATGAGGGTCTCGCTCTGATCGATCGGATCGAGGGCCTCGAGCGCTATCACCTCTTGCACGCCGCGCGCGCCGATCTGCTGCGCCGTGTGGACCGCAACGCGGAAGCGATGGTCGCTTACGAGCGCGCGCTCGGGCTGACATCGAACCCGGCTGAGCGGGCCTTCTTGCACGGACGGCTGGAGGAGTGCTGTCGGCCCCCGGGCGCGTTGACGGAGCCGTCGACTGACCGCCTCCCATAGAATCGACAGTCGTGCCCTCACATGACGTCTTGATCATCGGTGCCGGGCTCGCCGGCCAGCGGGCGGCGCTCGCGGCCGCGCAGGCCGGCGGGTCGGTCGCGATCGTCTCCAAGGTCCATCCTGTCCGCTCGCACTCGGTGGCAGCCGCCGGCGGGATCAACGCGGCGCTGAATCCGGAGGACACGTGGGAGTCGCACGCGTTCGACACGGTCAAGGGCTCGGACTATCTCGGTGACCAGGACGCGATCGAGATCATGTGCCGCGAGGCGCCCGACGAGCTCCTGTGGCTCGAGCACGCCGGGGTGACCTTCCACCGCGACGAACACGGCAATCTCGGGACCCGGGCGTTCGGCGGCGCGTCGGCGGCGCGAACCTATTACGTCGCCGACATCACCGGCCATGCGATCCTGCACGTGCTCTACGAGCAGCTGATGAAGCACCATGCGATCCTCGACCGCTACGAGGAATGGTTCACGACCGATCTGCTCCAGGACGACGACGGCCGGTGTGTGGGCGCGATCTGCCGCAACCTGCGCGACGGACACCTCGAGGTCTTCAACGCCAAGGCCACGATCCTCGCCAGCGGTGGTGCCGGTCAGGCGTACACGCCGACCACCAATGGGTTGATCGTGACCGGCGACGGGATCGCCCAGGCTTACCGGATCGGTGCGAAGTTGATGGACATGGAGATGATCCAATACCACCCGACGACGCTCGCCGGCAATGGGCTGCTGATTACCGAGGGCGCACGCGGAGAGGGCGCCTGGTTGCTGAACGCCAAAGGCGAACGGTTCATGGAGCGCTACGCGCCGAACAAGGTCGAATTGGCTTCCCGTGATGTCGTCTCGCGCGCCGAGCAGACCGAGATCAACGAGGGTCGCGGGTTCCCCGACGGCACCGTCTCGCTCGACGTCACCAAGGTGCCGCGTCGGCGAACGCTCGAGGCGTTGCGGGAGATCGTCAACATCGGCCGCGACTTCGCAGGGGTGGACATCACCCGCGAGCCGATTCGGATCCGCCCTGGGCAGCACTACATCATGGGCGGCGTCAAAACCGATGTCGACGGGCAGACCACGATCCCCGGTCTCTACGCCGCGGGCGAGGTGGCGTGCGTCTCGGTCCACGGCGGCAATCGACTCGGTGCCAACTCGCTGCTCGACACGCTGATCTTCGGCCGCCGCTCGGGCGAGCACGCCGCGAGCCGGGCAGTGCACATGACGATGCCCTCGGCCTCCACCTCGAAAGTTGGGGAAACCGAGCGCTACATCACCGCGATCATCAACCGCGAGTCCGGCGGCCGTCGTGTGTCCTCGATCAAGAAAGAGCTCGGGGAGACGATGAACCAGCACGTCGCCGTCTTCAGGGACGCCGAAGGGCTGGCGAAAGCGCGCGAGGTCGTCCGGCGGCTGAAGGAAGAAGCTCCCAACGCGGTGATCGACGATCACGGGCAGATCTTCAACCAGGACGTGATCGGCGCGATCGAGCTCGGCTACATGCTCGATGTGGCTGAGACGATCGTGGTTGCCTCGCAGGAGCGCAAGGAGTCGCGGGGCGCCCAGTTCCGCACCGATTTCCCCAAGCGCATGGACGAGCAATGGCTCAAGCACATCGACATCTCGGTCAACGGTGCCGACGAGCCGAATGTGAGCTACTCGCCGGTCACGATCACCCGCTGGGAACCAGAAGAAAGGTCGTATTAGCCACTGATGCCTGAGTACACGCTGAAGATCCGCCGCTTCGATCCCCAGTCGGGCGAGGCGGCGTACTGGGACGAGCATTCGGTGGAGATGCCGGGCACGCAGTCGGTGCTGGACGCGATCCTCAAGGTCAAGGACGACACCGACGGCTCGATCGGGATCCGTTGCTCCTGCCAGCAGGCTATCTGCGGCTCCTGTGCGGTGAGGATGAACGGCAAGCCGGGACTGGCCTGCAACACGCATCTGGACGAAGCCGCGCAGCGCGGTCATGGGACGGGCTGGAATCCGCCGGACGAGGGCCAGAAGAACACGGTCATCATGGTCGAGCCGATGGGGAACATGCCGGTGATTCGCGATCTGATCGTGGACATGGACGAGGTCCACTGGAAGAAGATCCGGCGCGTCACCCCATGGCTGATCAACAAGCAGCCCATCCCCGAGCGCGAGTACATCGTTCCGCACGAGAACATGGTCGATGTCACCCAGACGATGGCGTGCATCCAATGCGGCGCGTGCGTATCCGACTGCCTGGCGATGGAGGTCGACCCGCTGTTCGCCGGACCGGCCGCGCTCGCGAAGGCGTACCGGTTCGTCGGCGATCCCCGCGACGCCGACCACTACGAGCGCCTCAAGGACCTCTCCGAGGATCCGCATGGGATCTACGACTGCACGCATTGCTTCAACTGCATCGACGCGTGCCCCAAGGACGTCGATCCGATGAGCCAGATCATGCGGCTGCGTCGTATCGCCGGCTCCGATCACCACATCGTCGACCGCAACAACGGGCACCGGCACGAGGAGGCGTTCGTCGGGCTCGTAGGCGATTACGGACTCTTGAACGAGGCGGAACTGCTTCCGCGCAGCTACGGCGGTAATACCTGGTTTGGCAAGTTTCACCCGGCGGCCGCCAAGGAGATGGTCGCCTCGCTGCCGGCCGTGGTCACAGGCGTGCTGCGCGGCAAGGTCAGTCCCAAGCTCGCGCTGCTCGGTCACAAGCTCCCGAAGGCAGATCTGAGCGCCGTCAAGCGCCTCTACGGAACGATCGAAGGACGCGACAGGCGCAACGAGCTGAACTTGTATGTGAGCGGATACGAGGACGAGCCGGACACTGCTACGTCGGAGGACGGTGCAGCCGGGCGCCAAGCGCCTGCCGAGACATCGGTGCCAACGACGGAGGGACAGGCATGAAGGTCGCATACTGGCCGGGATGCGTGAGTCGCGGCTTCACGCCCGGAGCTGCACGGATCGATGGCCAAGGTCGCGCCGCTGCTCGATATCGAACTGATCGAGCTCGACCGAGCCGCCTGCTGCGGAGCGGGCGTGATCGCCGAGCACAGCCAAGAGCTGGCGGACACGCTCAACGCGCGCACGTTCGCGCTCGCGCAGGGGACGGACGGGGAGCTGATGATGAACATCTGCTCGACCTGCCAGGGCGCTCAGTCCGAGTGCCAGGAACGGCTCGACGCGAACACCGACTACCGCGAGCAGATCAATGCGAACCTCTCAGAGGAGGGGTTGCGCTATGAGAAGGGCCTCTCGAACAAGAACTTCCTCTGGCTGCTCGTCGAGGAGATCGGGCTGGACAACCTGAAAGCGAGGGTCAGGCGCCCGCTCAGCAACCTCAGGGTCGGCCCGTTCTACGGCTGTTACATCGTGCGACCGGTGAACCGGCTCGGGATCGACGAGGAGCACCCCCGTGACCGCTACATGCACTGGCTGATCGAGGCCCTCGGCGGCACCGTGGTCGATTACGCGGGCGTCTACAAGTGCTGCGGATTTCCGATCATCACGATGAACAAGCAGGCCTCGTTGGAGCAGGCCGGACGACACTTGGGTGATGCGCTCGACGCCGAGGCCGACTGCCTCGTGGTGCCGTGCCCCTTATGTCACCTGAACCTCGACCTCCAGCAACCGCTGGCCGAGAAGGTCGTCGGACGTGAGCTGGGCCTGCCCGTACTACACCTCCCGCAGCTCGTCGGACTGGCCCTCGGCCTGTCTCCGAAGGAACTCGGGATGAACAAGCATGTCGTGCGCCCGACCTCGGTGATCGATTGGTCGACCTCGGTGGTGGCCGCGACGGCCGCGTGATCGCGCGCCTGCGGCGGCTCTACTACTCGCTTACCGGACGTTCGCCGAGCGCCAAGGGTGAGCGCGCGGCTTCGCCTCGCCCGGGCGAGGCGCCCGAACAGCGGATCGACGCGGCGCGAGAGCGGCTAAAGGCGACGATTCCGCCGCCGGACGACTCACGTTGATTCGGCGACGGCCTCGCGTCGATCAGCCGCCCCGCGGCCACCGACGAGCAGCTCGGCGATCTGCACGGCGTTCGTCGCTCCCCCCTTGCGGAGGTTGTCGCTGACGACCCAGATGCTGAGCGCGCGCGGATGCGAGTCGTCGCGGCGGATCCGTCCGACGAATACGTCGTCTCGTCCGGCGGCTTCCAGCGGCGTGGGCACTTGCTCCAGCGTCACCCCCGGAGCGCGGCTGAGCAGCTCGGTGGCCTCCTCGGGCGAGAGGGGCTCACGCGTCTGGATATTCACCGCCTCGGAGTGGCACACGCGCACCGGCACGCGCACGCAGGTAACGGCAACCCCGATCGACTCGTCCTCGAGGATCTTGCGCGTCTCGAACATCATCTTGCGCTCTTCGTCGGTGTGATCGTCACCCTCGGGGAACGACCCGGCGGCACCGATCACGTTGAACGCGATCGGCTGGGGATACACGTCCGGCGCGGGCATCTCGATCCCGTGAAGCGACGCATGGGCCTGCGCCTCGAGCTCGTCGATCGCCTTCTTACCCGTCCCCGAGACTGACTGGTAGGTGGCCACGACCAGGCGCTCGATGCCCACCGCGCGGTGGATCGGCGCCAGCGCAACGACCATCTGCATCGTCGAGCAATTCGGATTTGCGATCAGCCCGTGGTGCTGCGGCGAGCGCGTGCGGGTTCACCTCCGAGACGACCAGCGGCACCTCGGGATCGCGCCGAAACGCCGAGGAGTTGTCGATCACCGTCGCGCCGGCGGCGGCGAATCGCGGGCCCCATTCACGCGATACTCCCGCGCCTGCCGAGAACAGCGCGATGTCGAAGCCCTGGATCTCAGCCTCGCTCAGTCGCCGCACGATCAGCCCGTCCAGCTCCCGGCCCGCGGAGCGCTCGGATGCGAACGGAACGATCTCGGCGGCGGGGAACTCTCGCTCGCGGAGCAGCTGGAGCATCGTGCCGCCGACGACGCCCGTCGCTCCGACCACGGCGACGCGGGTCATCGCGCCTCCAACCCGAGTGGACGCTCTCGTTGAACCTCCGAAGCGCCGAGCTCGAACGCACCATGTAGCGCCCGGACCGCTTCCGGCACGTCATCGGAGCGAATCACACAGGAGATCTTGATCGGAGAAGTCGAGATCATCTCGATGTTGATGTCCGCCTCGGCGAGCGTGCTGAACACCTTCGCCGCCACGCCGGGATGCGAGCGCATGCCGGCCCCGACGATCGAGACCTTGCCGATCTGGCGGTCGGTGTCGATCCTCGCGATCCCGAGCTCCGCTTGGACCGGCTCGAGCGCCAGCTCGGCAGCGCGCAGGTCCTCGGTCGAAATCGTGAATGACACCTCCGCCTGGCGTCCTTGGCCGAGTGGCTCGTTCTGAATGATCGTGTCGACGTTGCAGTTGGCATCGGCGAGCGCGGCGAAGATCGCGGCGGCTGCACCGGGCCGGTCTGGGACCCCCAGGAGCGTGATCCGCGCCTCTTCGGTCGAATGGGTGACAGCGGTGATGAGCGGGTGTTCCATGGTTTCGTCTTCTCCGAGTACAACGGTACCGGCACCGTCCTGGAAGCTCGAGCGGCAGTGGATCCGGACTCCATGCGTACGGGCATACTCGACCGAGCGCAGCTGCAGGACCTTGGCTCCCGAGGCCGCCATCTCCAGCATCTCCTCGAAGCTCAAATACGGCAGCTTGCGGGCATCCGGGACGAGCCTCGGGTCGGCCGTGAACACGCCGGCCACATCGGTGTAGATCTCGCACACCTCGGCCTCGATCGCCGCTGCCAGGGCCACCGCGGTCGTATCGGAGCCGCCGCGCCCGAGTGTCGTCACGTCGCGACTGATCGAGACTCCCTGGAACCCGGCCACCAGCACGATCAGGTCGTCTTTGAGCGCTTCGCGAATCCGGTCGGCGCGCACGTCCAGGATCCTGGCCTTCGTGTGCGAGGTGTCGGTGACGATCCCGGCCTGCGATCCGGTGAGCGAGATCGCGCGGTGCCCCAGGTCGTTGATCGCCATCGCGCAGAGCGCGCAGGACATCCGCTCGCCCGTGGACAGCAGCATGTCCAGCTCGCGTGGGTCGGGGGTCGGCGAGACCTCCTCGGCCATCGCGATCAGCTGATCGGTCGTCTTGCCTCGCGCCGAGAGCACCGCGACCACGCGCCGGCCGGAGTCGCGCTGGGCAACGATCCTGCGCGCGGCGCGCTTGATCCGCTCCGCATCGGCAACCGAGCTGCCGCCGAACTTCATCACTACTGTGCCGGACATTGCCACCGGGAACGCGGTGCCTTGGGGGCCCGTTTCCCCGTTCTCCTTTCAATTCGTGCGTGCGGTCTCCCCGCACACGCGTTACCGATCCTGCTCCGGGTCATGGGCGGCTCGGCGCCTTCTTCGATGACCAGGCCGCGGTCGGCGCCCACGCGCTCGCCGATGCCCGCCCGGAACAGACGCTCGCCTGCTGGCCTGACGCGGCTTCGAAGGCGCAACATGGCCACAAGAGTACGTGGTCGCCTCGTTTCAAGCCGCGGTGGGCGGAGCCTGGATCCAAGCCGACGGTGTCCGAGGTGCACGCCGGGCAACAAGCGCCCCCAGCCACTGGCGCCGAGGGCAGCCGGGCATGGGATGCGGGCCACACCCGCGCCGTTGCATATCAATGTCCGCCCGAGAGCGCAGCCGCACCTGAGATCGTAGAATAGCTTCGCGGGCCGTCAGTGTGGAGGGCCAGGGCGTCGCGTGTCTTTGCGAGATGCGATGCTGCACCAGGTGCTATGCGTCAAATGAGGGGCGGTTACACAGGTGCAATTCATCATGCAGTGTCAGTATGCGACCGCAGAAGCGACCCTCGGCCGCGATGTCATCCAGTAAGGCTCACTCCTCCTTGCAGAGCGATTTGATCATAGACGTCGGGATGCACGACGGTACCGACACCGCGTACTATCTCGCAAAGGGGTTTCGGGTGGTCGCGATCGAAGCGAACCCGACACTCGTCGCCGCCGCCCGGGAGCGCTTCGCTGCAGAAGTTGACCGAGGACGTTTGACGATCGTGAGTGGTGCCATAACTGAGACTAAGGGCACAACATCGATGGCGATCTCCGATGACATGACGATCTGGAGTTCTGTCGACCCGACATTCATCGAGCGCAACCAGGGGGTTGACTACCGGTATGTGGAAGTACCCACGATGCCATTCGCCGAGGTGCTCGCCGGACACGGTGTCCCGTACTTCCTCAAGATCGATATCGAAGGAATGGACATGCTGCCGATCCGTGCTCTCCGCGAGATCGATGAGCGGCCCAGCTACGTGTCCATCGAGTCGAATGTGACATCGAACGAAGCCACATTCGATCGGGTATTTGGAGAGCTCGCCGAACTGTGGTCCCTCGGTTATCGAGCGTTCAAGTACGTGAACCAGAGGCTTCTTCCAGGAGTACGGTTGCCAGCCAAGCCGCTCGAGGGAGCTTACGTCGATGCCCATTTCACCGGCCATGCGAGCGGGCCGTTCGGCCGCGAGACCCCTGGTCCCTGGCTCACGGCCCGGCACGCGCTCGTCCGGGCGGAGGTGCTGAGGCTGAAGCACAACATTGGTGGGTACGGCGGAAAGTGGAGCGGCACACGTGCAGGATCTGCCTACGCGACGACGCGGAAGGCGCTGCTACACCGAGACCATTCGTGGTATGACCTGCATGCTCAGCTTGGAGATTAGGCCGTAGTACCCGCGCGGGTGCGCTGCCACACGCAGGCTCGGTTCGGCCGGCATCGATCGCGCGTCTCAAATAGCAATACCGCTTCCGGTCGCAGGCGTCGCTTCGCCCAATGCGGCTCCTCGATAACCAACGCTCAACGCGCGTATATCGTCGCTTAGATCCGCAAAAGCGTGACGATTGCGATCCCCGACATCCCGCCGACGTCAACCCATATAGCATCCGCTGTAGTCCGTGGTAGGGGTGCCATGCAGGCCGACACAGCATCACGTGCCCTCGGAGCATCCGTCTGTCCCTGCGTCGACCACGACGCGATCGCGTGCTAAGGGTGGCGTCTCGCTCGCCTCGCTGATCGCGCTGCTGTCCTACGTTCTCGTCGCTCCCGGCCTGGCTGCACGGACGACCACCAACTTGCAGACGCCAACCGACGCCCGCCAGCGGCCCGCGGCAACCCCCGCTCTGTTTGCGCCGAACAGCATCTGGAACCAAGCGTTGCCGCGGAACGCGTCGCTAGACCCGGCCTCGAGGCCGATCGTGAAGGAGCTGGCACATGAGGCCCAGACCGAATTCGCAAACGGGATTGGTCCGTGGGTTTCGACGGACAACTACTCGACAACCGTCTACTCCGTTCCCGCCCGCCGGCGCACGGTTCGGGTTGCGCTCGACCAGCCGACCGGCGCGCGTGCGGCGCTCCAGGCCGCGTTCGCACGAGTCCCGATTCCGGCCGGCGCGGTCCCAGCCGGCGGGACGGATGCGGTGATGACGATCTACCAACCCGGCCGCGACCGGCTCTGGGAGTTCTGGAAGGCGCGCCGAAGCGGCACCGCCTGGCACGCCTCATGGGGCGGCGCGATCGAGCACGTGTCGAGCAGCCCCGGCTACTACACCCGCTCGTCCTGGCCCCGCGCGGCGCCCAACTGGGGCGCGGGAGGCGCGAGCTTCCCAATGGTCGGCGGCCTGATGAGGATCTCCGAATTACGGACGGGCCACATTGACCATGCGCTCTCGATGGCCCTGCCGAACCCTCGCGGTGGCGTTCTCGCGTGGCCAGCCCAGCGCACCGATGGCACCAACAGCGACAAATACTCGCTTCCTGAGGGAGCTCACTTACGGCTCGATCCACGTCTCGACGTGGCGGCCCTGCGCCTACCTCCGATTACGCGGATGATCGCGCTGGCCGCACAGCGCTACGGGATCGTCGTCACGAACCGGACGAACAGTTCGCTCAACTTCGATGCCGAGGATCCGAGTGCGTACGGGGCGCCGAGCTACTCGTCCGGTGGGCCGAGCCCATACTACGGCCCGGGCGGTCTGTTCGACGGCCTGTGGCCAGCCGCCTTCTTGCACGAGTTTCCCTGGAAATCTCTGCAGGTGCTGCGGATGCGGCTGCGTGCGGGCGTTTGATAACCGCCGCTCCTATTCGCGATCCCGGGGGACATACATCGCTTTGCACTGAATACACCGCCACCGGTTTAGGTGCGTACCTCGAGGAGTGTCTCCCCTCAACGAGTATCTGGGTTGCAAGCGCGCATTGGCGCGGACGAGTGGTTTCGCGGGTGCCTATTCGCGACTCTGCCCGGCAAGGTCGTCTTCCGTCACGAACACTGCGGCGACCGGTAACCCGCCCAAACGTTTCGGTCTGATCGACGGCTAGCCGCCTGACACTTCCATTACCCACGAGACAAGATGCTCTCTAACTACTGATCAAAGCTCGCCAAAGTTGTGGTTAAGTCAACACGGCCTTTGCGACGAATCACTCTAACTCTTCCCAAATCGGCGGGTCCTACGGTGTGCGCCGACACGTTGTCCGTCCCAGAGAGAGCCCATGTCCGATGCAGTCTTGGTCCAGGCCGGGAACAGTTCGTCACCGAACACTCGCGACTCCGGCGGTGTGACCGCAGCGGGTGAAGCCGACCCAGAAGCAGTCCGCTTCCTGTACGAGCGCCACGCGCGGTCGGTGTATCGCTATCTACGACGGATGGTGGGCCCCAACGATGCCGAGGATCTGACCCAGCAGGTCTTTCTGAAGCTCATCACTCAGCTCGGGCGCTACCAGCCAAGGTCGGATGTCCCTTTTTTGGCCTGGTTGCTGAGAATCGCGCACAACCTGGCCGTCGACTATCTGCGCTCGCCGCCTCCCGGCCCCACGGACTCGATCAGGCTGCGGTTTCTAAGCGCCGACGAGTTTCCGAGGGAGCGCGCGCGGTGCCTGTTCGAGGCGCTGGGTGAGCTTCCCTCATCCCAGCGGGAGGTGGCCGTGCTTCGCTACGTGGCAGGCCTCTCGCCGGGTGAGATCGCGTCGTTACTCGGACGCTCCGAAGACTCGATCCACTGCCTGCACCACCGAGCACGCGGCACGCTCAAGCGCGAGCTCACCCGCCGGGGAGCCGCCCCCTCGACCCTGGCACGCGCGGCGTGAGTCCGGCGACGGCCTCTCACTCCGCGCGCGGGCGTGATCGTGACGCCGGACTCGATGGACTGGTCCCCCTGACGCGACTCGACAACGCCGACCCAGAGCTGATGCGCGAGCTGGTCGACGCCGTTCGGACGGTGGCGGACACGGCGGCGTTCACGCTGGGAGAAGAGGTCGAGGCGTTCGAGAACGAATTCGCCCAGTACTGCGGGGTCGACCACGTGATCGGTGTGTCGTCCGGAACCGAGGCGCTGGCGCTGAGCCTGCGCGCGCTCGGCCTCGGCCCCGGCGACGAGGTGATCGTCCCTGCCAACTCGTTTATCGCCACCGCTGAGGCGGTCACGTTCTCCGGGGCGAGGCCGCGGTTCGTGGATGTCGACCTCGCCACTGGGCTGCTAACCGCGGAGACGATCAAGCCCGCCCTCGGCGCGCCTGTGAAAGCAGTGATTGCTGTCCATCTGTATGGCCGTACAGTCGCGATGAACCCGATCCTCGAACTGGCGCGCCAGCACGGCCTGCGGGTGATCGAGGACGCCGCACAGGCTCACGGCGCCATCTACGGCGGCCGACGCGTGGGCTCCCTCGCCGACTGTGGGTGCTTCAGCTTCTATCCGTCGAAGAACCTCGGTGGCTGGGGCGACGGCGGGGCCGTGAGCACCGACGACGCCGAGCTCGGCGACCGCCTGCGGCTGCTGCGCTCCCACGGCGAGCGCCCCCGCAATCGCCACAACATCATCGGAACTACGGCGCGCCTCGACTCGATCCAGGCCGCGATCCTGCGGATCAAGCTTCGCCGGCTCGACGACCACAACGAGGCGCGCCGCCGGATCGCCCGCCGGCTGGACGGACACCTGCAAGGCTTGTTTGAGACTCCGTCCCGACCCGCCACGGGAAGCGATCACGTCTATCACCAGTACGTGGTGCATCACGAGGCGCGAGATGAGCTTCGCCAGCATCTGGCGGCCCATGGGGTCGCCTCGGGAGTCCACTACCCGGTCCCGATCCATCAAAGCCCGGCATACGAGCGCGCCAGGCAGACGCGCCTGCCGAACGCCGAGCGCCTGTCGCAGACGATTTGCTCGCTCCCCATGTACCAATCGATGAGCGCCGAGGAGCTGACCCGAGTGATCGATGCCTGCCGGGGCTTCGCTCGGACGCGAGCGAGGTCAGACAGTGGCCGCTGACGGCGCCGGGTACGAGCCGCCGCTGGCGCTCGGCGTGGTCGGGCTCGGCTATTGGGGCCCGAACCTGCTACGGGTCCTGTTCGAACTCGAAGACATCCGCGTCAAGTGGATCTGCGACCTGCAAGAGGATCGTCTGCGCCGGTTCGCTCGCCGGTATCCGAGTGTCGCCACCACGACCGAGATCGAAACGCTGCTCGAGGACGAAGAGCTTGACGCGGTAGCAATCGCGACCCCGGTTTACAGCCACTTTGAGCTTGCGCGCCGGAGTCTCGAAGCGGGCAAGCACACGTTCGTCGAGAAACCGCTCGCGCCCTCTACCGATGCTGCCAACTGCCTGGTCGCCCTAGCCGACGAGCGAGGTCTCGAGCTGATGTGCGGGCAGACGTTCCTGTACAGCTCCCCGGTCCGCACGGTGAAGCGGATGCTCGATACGGGTGAACTGGGCGAGGTGTTCTTCGTGTCCGCCAGCCGGGTCAACCTCGGCCTGCACCAGCGCGACGTAAGCGTGGTCTGGGACCTTGGACCTCATGACTTTTCAATCTTGCTCAACTGGTTCGAGGAGCGCCCCACCTCCGTCCGCGCCGTCGGTCGCGACTCCATCGTTCGCGGAATCCATGACGTCGCGTTCGTGAGCCTTAGCTTCGCCTCCGGCTTGGTCGCAAACGTCGAGCTCAGCTGGCTCGCGCCAAGCAAGCTGCGGCGCACTGTTCTCGTCGCAAGCGAGAAGATGGTCGTCTACGAGGACGGCACAGCTGAGCCGATACGCGTGTTTGATCACGGTGTCGTCTACCGCGACCCGGAGACCTTTGGGGAGTACCACCTCTCCTACCGCACCGGACACATCCTCTCCCCCAAGCTCGACAACTACGAGCCGCTCAGCCACGAGCTGGCCGACTTTGCGGCGGCCACCCGCGGCGAGATCTCACTGCGCCGCCAGACGCTGCTGGCGCGCGACGTGGTGCTCGTAACCGAGGCCGCGGATCGCTCGCTGCGCGCCGGCGGGTGGGAGGTTGCGATTCCTCGCCAGCCGGCGCACGAGCTGGCGCAGACGGGGTCAGCTCGGTGAGCTACACGTCCACCTCGGCCAGCCACGTTGCGACCCCGACCTCGATCGGCTCGACGCCGCGTGAGGCGCGCTCTGCGGCGGCGCGCTCGCACGTGGCCACGCAGCACAGCCGCCGCGACCGCACAATCCGCCGCCAGCTGATGATCAGCGACGTCAGCGGCCTGCTGGCGGCCCTGTTCGTGATGGGTGTCGTCTCGCGCCGACCGCCCTTTTGGCAGATGATCCTGTGGGGTTTGCCGTTCTTGCCCGTGTGGCTGGGGCTGTTTAGCGCATACGGGCTCTACCGACGCCACCAGGCGCAGATCGGACACGGAACCGTGGACGACGCTCCGTGGCTGTTTCAGACGTTGCTGCTCGGCTGCCCGTTGATGTGGTTGTACTTTCGCTGCTTCCCGGGGGGCGATGACCACTTCGGCAAGGTACTCGCGTTTGGCGCGACCTGCGGGGTGAGCATTCTGCTGTTGCGTGGCCTGGCCCGCAGCGTCGGCGCCAGGCTGATCGCTCCCGAGCGGTTGCTTCTGATCGGGCAGCACGAGGAGATGGCGCTCTTGGCCCGTACGCTGGAGCACCATCCCGGCTACGGTGCCCAGCCGGTCGCACGCGTTGACGCCGACTCGGACCTCGACCTCGAGCGGCTGGCCCTCGAGTATGGGATCGGGCGTGTCGTGGTGGCTCACGGCGAGTTCGAATCGCCGGCGCTGCTTGAGCTGCTGCGCCGCTGCAAAGAGCTGTCGATCAAGGTCAGCGTGCTACCTCAGGTATCCGATGCGATGGGTCCGTCGGTGGAGCTTGACGATGTTGCCGGGCTGACTCTGATCGCGATCAATCCGCCGGTGGTCTCGCCTTCGGCCCGGGCCACAAAGCGGGCGATGGACCTGGTCGGAGCTACGCTGCTCCTGATCGCGCTCGCGCCGCTGATGGCGGTGATCGCGGTGGCGATCAAACTCGACTCGCGCGGACCGGCTCTGTTTCACCAGCAGCGGGTCGGGTATCGCGGTCGCCTTTTCGGCTTGCTCAAGTTCCGCACGATGGTTCCGGACGCCGAGCAGCGCCGCGAGGAGCTGCTCGCCGACAGCAAAGAAGAGCGTTGGCTGAATCTCGAGCGTGATCCGCGGATCACGCGCTTGGGCCGGATGCTTCGTCACACCAGCCTGGACGAGCTGCCACAACTCTGGAACGTGCTCCGGGGCGAGATGAGCCTGGTCGGTCCGCGGCCGCTGATCCCCTCGGAGGACGCGACCCTGGTCGGCTGGGCGCGCACGCGCCTGGATCTGATGCCGGGCCTGTCCGGGCTCTGGCAGGTCGCCGGGCGGACGAGCATCCCGTTCCAGGAGATGATCCGGCTCGACTACCTGTACGTGACCAACTGGTCCCTATGGGGAGACGTACGCCTGATGCTGCGGACCGTGCCGGCGGTGCTGATGCGGCGAGGTGCTCAACTAGTGGCACCTCCAGCAATTTCCCGGAGGCACCACTGAGATGTCGGCCCACTCGTTTCGATCGCGCAGGGTGGTGATGCTGCTCGAGAATCATTCCTACCCGGCGGATGTGCGCGTCCGCAGCGAGGCTGAGAGCCTCGCTCGTTTGGGATATCAGGTCAAGGTGATCGCGCCACGCGCGCGCGGTGAATCGGCGTGCGAACGGATCCGCGGCGTGTCCGTGTCGCGTTACCGCCTCCCCGCCGACGGAGCCTCCGCGAGCGCGCTGCTGGCCGAGTACCTGATCGCCAACGTCCAGCTGCACGCGCGCGCGCTCGGTGAGCTGCTTCGCGGTGCGCGCGTGGTGCACATTCACAACCCGCCGGACACGTTGTTTGCGGTGGCATGGGCGGCGCGACTGATCGGTGCCCGGGTGGTGTTCGATCACCACGACCTGGCGCCGGAGTTGTTCGCGACCAAGTTTGGCGGCCGGCCGAGGATCGCGCTACGCGCGCTGCGGTTCATGGAGCGGCGCACGATGCGTTCGGCCAGCCACATACTCGCGGCGAACGAGTCACACCGCGCGGTGGCGATCGACCGCGGCGGCGTCGCGCCCACTGCGGTCACAGTGGTGCGCAACGGGCCCCAGGTCGTGAGCCTGGGCGAGCCCCGCACGCGAGAAGGATATCTGCCTGAGCCCCGGCTGGTGTTCGTCGGCTCGATGGCGGCGCAGGACGGAGTCGAGGAGCTTGCGGAGATCGTCTGTGAGCTCGAGCGCCGCTACGGCCTCCGCGCGCGGCTGACGATCGTAGGCGATGGTCCGAGCCAGGCAGTACTCGCCTCGCGCTGCCGAGAGCTCGGGATTGCCACGCGGGTGCGCTTCACCGGGCGCGTGGCGCCCGAGCAGGTCCCGTCGCTGCTGGCGGCGGCCGACATCTGCCTCGATCCCGCACCGTGCAGTCCTCTCAACCATTGCTCGACGATGGTGAAGGTGGCCGAGTACCTCGCTGCCGGGCGCCCGGTCGTCGCCTACCGACTGCGCGAAACCGTTCACACCGCCGGCGAGGTGGCGCTGCTGGCCGGCTGCGGCGACCGCGCCGGGTTCGCTGAGCAAATCGCCCACCTGGCTCGCGATGGGGACTTTCGCGCCGAGCTGGGCCGCCGCGGACGCGAGCGGGCGCGCGAGCTTTCCTGGGAGCGATCCGAACAAGCGCTGATGAGCGCCTACGCGCAGCTATGAGCAAGATCGCGTACCTCTCTATGAGCAAGATCGCGTACCTCTGCAACCGCTACCCGGCCGTCTCCAACACCTTCATCCTTCAGGAGGTCGCCGCCCTGCGCGAGCTCGGCGTCCCTGTCGAGACGATCTCGGTCCGGCGCCCGCGCTCGGGCGACCTGCTGGGACGCGCTGACCGCGAGGAGCATGCCCGCACCCATTACCTGCTGCCGGCGCGCGTTGGCGAGCTGCTGCAAGCCCATCTGCTCGCGCTGCTCTCGCGACCGCGGCGCTACCTCCAGACCCTGCTCCTCGCCTGGCGACTGAGTGCCTCCGGTGCTCGGGCCCGCGTCTGGCAGCTGCTGTACTTCGCCGAGGCGGTGATGGTGTGGCAGCACTGCCGTCGACAGGGAGTGCGCCATCTGCACGCGCACTTTGCCTACGTCGCCAGCGACGACGCGTTGCTCGCGGCGCACCTGGGCGGTTGGTCGTGGAGCTTCTCGATGCACGGCCCACCCGAGTTCTACGACGTCCGGGGAACCCGGCTGGCGGCCAAGGTCGAGCGGGCCGATGCCGTGATCTGCATCAGCGACTTTTGCCGCAGCCAGCTGATGAGCCTCGTGCACGAGGCTCACTGGGCCAAGCTCCACGTCGTCCGCTGCGGATCTGCACCCGGCGCTACGCGCGCCGCGTTCCTCGCAACGGTTCGACACCGGCGGCAATCAACGTGCTGACCGTCGGCCGGCTTGTGCCGGTCAAAGGACATGCCGTGCTGCTCGACGCGCTGGCCGCGCTGACGGCGCGCCGCATCGAGGCGATGGTGACCTGGGTCGGCGACGGCCCGGAGCGCGATGCCCTAGAGCAGCGGGCGTGGCGGCTCGGCGTGGAGCGCCACGTGCAGATGCGCGGGGCGGTCGGCCAGGACCACATCCGCGCCGAGTATGAGCGGGCCGACATCTTCTGCTTGCCGAGCTTCGCCGAGGGGCTGCCAGTTGTGCTGATCGAGGCGATGGCGATGGAGTTGCCGGTCGTCGCCACGCAGGTGATGGGCGTCCCCGAGCTCGTCGAGCACGGCGTCAACGGGCTGCTGGTGCCCCCCGCGCGTCCGGACCTGCTCGCCGACGCGCTCGAGCGGCTCGCGCGCTCTCCCAGCGAGCGAGCGTCAATGGGCGCAGCGGGTCGCGGGAAGGTGCTCGCCAACCACGACGCAGTGCGCTCGGGGAGCGCACTGCGAGGCGTCTACCGCGAACTGGGAGTGGCGGCATGATCAGCGCCGGAATCGTGGTGCTCAGCTATGGCGTGCGCAACCAGCAGGCGGAGCTGGTGGAGGATCTGGTCGCGGCGGGCGTGCCGCCGAGCCAGATCCTCGTCGTCCACAACCCCGACGGGACGCCGGAGGGCGCGCACCTCGAGGTGTTGCCCGGAGTTGCGGTCTGCTGGCGCAAGCGCAACGAGGGCTACGGACCAGCGATGAATTCAGGCATCCAGCATTGGCTCGAGCGCGGTCTCGAGTGGGTTCTCTTGCTCACGCACGATGTCCGGCTCGAGCCCGGAGCGGTTGAGGAACTTCTGGCCGTGGGAGCGCAGAACCCCTCGTACGGCGTCCTCGGTCCGGTGCTCGTCGATGCTAAGACAGGACGCCCATTCTCCTACGGCGGAATCGACATGCGCGAGAACATCGTCGGGCACCGCCTGGATCGCCCGAGATCGGCCAATGGCGTCGCACTCTGCGGATGGGTCGACGGCTCGGTCGTGCTAGTGCGAGCGCGCGCTTATCAGGAGTCGGGGCCGATCGAGTCCCGATTCTTCATGTACTTCGAGGAGCCCGATTTCTGCGTTCGGGTGAGACGTGCGGGGTGGCACGTCGGCGTGGCACTCGGCGCGCGCGCAGTGACAGATCCCGGACTACCGAAACGGCCGCTCGCGTACGGATACCTGTTCTGCCGCAACGGGCTGCGTTACGCGTGGCGCACTGGAGGCCCCCGGCGGGTCGCGCTCGCCGTCGCGAGCCAGTTGCGGATGAGCTGGTACCTGGCCGCCAAGCCGTATAACCGCCGCTTCTATGACCGGAGCTTCAGGCGCATGGGCTGGCCGACCGCGGCGGGGATCTGCCTCGGGCTGCTCGGTGCCGCGCGCGGCCAGTCAGGTCCGCCGCCGCGCTTCATCCAGCGCCTCACCGACATCGGGGGCACCTGAGATGACCGAAACGGTCTCTCCAGCGCGCGCGGAAGGCTTCGCGGACACCGGGATTGACGACCGAGCCGAGTTGGCAGGTCTGCGGATCGCGGTCGTGCACGGCGCCGACCCAGAGGATCCGTGCTCCTACTCGGGCAGCCCCAGCCACCTGATCGCAGCGCTGCGCGCCCTCGAAGTGGAGGTGCATCCCGTCTCGGCGGCCCATTCGTCGCCGATTGGCCGAATGCTCGCGGCCGCGACCGTCACGCGGTGGAGCGCGACCCGGGCCGGCGTGCGTGGCCGACCCTACCAGCGCATGATGCTGGCTCCGCTCGGCATTGAGACCGCTCGTGCACAGGGCTGGCTGGCGCGCCGCGAGACCGCAATCCAGCCGCAGCTCGACGGTGCGGTGATCGTCGCCGCCTCCGAGCTCGGACCGTTGATCGGCCTGCCCTACGTGACTTACGATGACATGACGCTCCGTCAGGCAGCGCGGTTCCCCCAGTGGCTGGTCAGCCGGTTGCCGGCAGGGGACTTGCGGGCGCGGGCGCTGCTCCAGGAACGTCAGTTCGACGGCGCCCGCGCCGTGTGCACCAACACCTGGTGGGCGCGCGACTCGGTGGTGTCTGACTATGGGGTGGCGTCGTCCAAGGTGCGGGTGGTCGGGTTCGGCGGGCGCCGACGCCAGCCCTCGGCAGCTAGTTTTGACCCGAGCCCGCACGCGTCGGCTCCGCGATTCCTGTACGCGAGCCGCGACTGGGCCCGTAAAGGCGGCGACGTGCTCCTGCGTGCGTTTGCCGGCGTCCACGCCGAGTGGCCGAACGCCACGCTCGATGTGGTCGGACACCATCCTCCCATCCGCCAGCCGGGCGTGCGCGCGCACGGCCTACTGCCGCTCGACGATCGCGCCGCGCAGCGCCGGCTCGACTCGATCTTCGCGCAGGCAACGTGCTTTGTGATGCCCTCGGCGGTGGAGCCCTCCGGGTTGTCGCTGGTCGAGGCTGGGAACTGCGCGCTGCCGTCGATCGTCGCCTCGGTCGGCGGCGCTCACGAGGTGGTCGGCAACGGCGGCATCGCAGTGCAGCCGGCCGACGCCGGAGCGCTCGCGGCGGCGATGGTGCGCCTTTGCGATCTGGACCTGGCGGCCCGGCTCGGGGAGCTGGCCCGCCAGCACACGCAGCAGCTGACCTGGGAGCTGACCGCCCGGCGGATCCTGTCGGCCCTTGGATGGGGAGCGCCGCTCACCGAGCTTCCCCGGATGACCCCGATCGAGGTGACCTAGTTGGGAGTGAGCGCGGTCCCGCCGGCGACGATCCCAGACAACACCTCGGAAGTCGTCGAGGAGGCACTTGAGGCGACCGAGATCAAGCGGCTGGCGGCCGGTGGCGCGGTGCTGGTCGCGGCCCGCGGTGCGGCCTTGCAGCTGCTCTCTTTCGCGGCCAACATCGTCCTCGCCCACCTGCTCGCGCCGCGCGACTTCGGGCTGGTCGCTCTAGGCAACACGATCATCGTGTTCGGCGACCTGATGGCCAACAGCGGCGCATCGCTGACACTGATCCGCAGCGAAACGACGCCGCAGCTGGAAGACCTGCGAGCGATCATGGGCTTTCAGCTGGGGCTGACGAGCGCGATCACGCTCTGCGTGCTGGCGATCTCAGTACCGCTCGGGTCGGCTGGGGCTCTGTCGGCGGTAATGAGCCTTGCGTTGCCGCTGCTGGCTTGGCGCTCCGCACCCACGGTGATGCTCGAGCGCTCGCTCGCGTACCGCAAGCTCGTCTCGGTGGAGATCACCGAGAATGTCGTGTACTTCTCCTGGGCGATCGCGACCGTGGTTGCGGGGTTTGGGGTGTGGGGCCTCGCGACCGGTGTCGTCGTACGGATCGTGGCGGGCACGGTGGTGCTCAACCTGATCGGCCCCGTCGGCTGGCTGCGCCCTAGCTGGTCGTGGTCGCGGCTGCGCCCCGTGATCGGCTTTGGCGCGCGAGTGCAGATCACCTCGGCGCTCAACTTCGTCCGAGATCAAATGATGAACGTGGCGCTCGCGGCCGTATCCGGCGTTACGACGCTCGGCCTGTGGACGCTCGCCGTGCGCGCGATCGGCATCCCGATGCTGCTGTTCGAGGCCCTGTGGCGGGTCGCGTTTCCGGCCATCACGCGGCTGATGGCGGTCGGGGAAGACACACGCGCAATCGTCGAGAGGAGCATTGGGATGGTCGCCACCGCGGGCACCGCGCCGCTGGCCGCCCTGGCCGCATGCGGACCGGCACTGATCCCCGCGATCTTTGGCCCGCGGTGGGCGGCGGCCGCCGACGCACTCCCCCCGTCCTGCGTCGGGCTGATGTTCGTTGGTCCTGTGTCCGTCGCATGCAGCGGCTTCTTGAGCGCGCACGGCGACGCTGGCACGATGCTGCGCGGAGCCGCGCTACACACCGCGGCGCAGTTCGCGATCGCGCTGCCGCTGCTGCCGCTGCTGGGCCTGTGGGGCGTGGGACTGGGCATCTTCGGAGCGTGCCTGGTGGAGGCGACGGTACTTGGCCGGCGGGCCGCCGCGGTGACGGGCGCGCGCCTGGTCCCCGCGATGGCTGGACCGGTGATCGCGGGGGTTCTCGGCGCCGCCGCCGGCTGGATGCTCGCGTATTCGTTACCTCACACGGCGCTCGTAGGGTTTGCGGCGGCGGCGCTCGCGATGGCGGTGTACGCGCTGGCGCTGGTCGTGACACCGAGAAACATGCTCCTGCCCACCGCGCGCACGATGCGCTTGGCGGTCGCCGCCGCGAGATGAGACAGATGAGCTGAGCCCTCACGCCCGCACCGGCAGCTCCCTGCGAGTGGTCATGTTCCCGACCTGGTGAGCCCCGACCCCTATTGCCAGCTGCTGGACGGCGCGTCGGGCCGGCGCGGAATCGACGTCCAGCGCGGCCGTAACCTGGATCCGGCGTTTGCCCGCGAGGCCGCCGGCAGGATCGATTCCGTTCATCTGCACTGGATCGAGCTGCTGTTCTGGCCGGGAGGCCGCACGCCGCTTCTACGGCGACTTGCCTCGATGCACGCCCAGGCCCGCAAGACGGTGATGGCGCTGCAGGTACTCCGCGCCGACGGTGTGCAGATCGTCTGGACGGTACATAACCCCCCGGCGCTTCCTTCGTCGTCCTGTCCGAGTGCGCACCTACCGCTTCAGCGCGAGGGCGCGAGGCACCGCAGACATGGTGTCCGCCCACTCAAACTACGCCGCGAGGGAGGCAGAACAGCTGCTCTCGCCGGCGGCTCCGGTGAGCGTCGTGCCTCACGGCGGCTACACGGACGTGTATCCGGCCCCGCGCGAGAGCCGTGAGCAGACGCGCCGGCGACTAGGCCTAGCGCCCGATGCGTTCGTCTACTTGATGTTCGGAACCGTGCGCGACTACAAGCGAGTACCGGAGGCGATCCGCGCTTTCAGGCAGGCGGGCGCGAGACCCTGGTGCGCGCCTGCTGATGGCCGGCGCCGCCGCGCGAGCCCGCGTGAGGCGATCGAGCGCGCCGCCGACGACGACCCCCGCGTGCGGCTTGAAAATTCCCAGAACAGATCCCTGAGCCCGAGGTCGCCGAGATCTTCCGGGCCGCCGACGCGTTCGTGCTCAACTACGCGGAAGTGTTTTCGAGCGGGGCGCTGCTGCTGGCGCTCGCGTTCGGGTTACCGGTGGTCGCGCCGGAGAAGGGGAGCGCGACCGAGCTGGCGCCGCCGCCCGCATCGATCCCGTTCGCTGAGGGTCGCCTCCAAGAGGCGTTGGCCCAGGCACGCAACGACCATCACCGCCGTCGGGAGGCGGCGGTGGCTGCTGCGCACGTGGCGAGCTGGGGCCACACGGCGGCACTTCTTTAGGACATCTACCGGCGAGCGCCGGTGCGCCGCAATCCGAATCCAATTCAGGAGGTGGCGAGGATATCAGCCGACCGGCAGTCGACGTGGTGGTGCCGTTCTTCGGCTCCCGCGAGCAGCTGGTAGCGCTGCTTGGGCGGCTGGAGAGGTTGCGCCTCGGTCCGGGCGACACGCTCACGGTGGTTGACAACCGGCCAGCGAGCGTGACCGAACGGATCGATGATCCGCGCGTGATCCTCGCGCCGGAGGTGCAGAGCGCGCCGTACAGCCGCAACGCGGGCGTAAAGCACGGCAGCCACGAGTGGATCGTGTTCATCGATGCCGATGTGGAGCCGGCGCCTGATGTGATCGAGGAGTACTTCGTCACCGGCCCGCCGGACGACGACGTAGCGGTGATGGCGGGCGCGATCCACGACCAGGACCCGCCGCCCGGGACGCGGCATGCGGCTGCTGCCCGCTACATGTTCCTGCGAAAGGTGATGGCCCAGTCGAACACCAAGGCACAGCTGGGTCCGTTCGCCAAGACTGCCAACGCCGCTTTTCGCCGCTTGGCGTTTGAGGCCGTCGGCGGGTTTTCACCAACCTTGTCTGCGGCGAGGACGTGGACCTCTGCTACCGCCTGGCCAGCGCCGGCTGGCGGCTGGAGTTTCGCGACGAGCCGGTCGTCGACCGCATCGGCCGCGAGAACGTGCTCGCGCTGCTGCGCCAGCAGGTCAAGCACGGCCAGGGCACCGGCTGGCTTAATGGCAGCTGTTTTCCGGCTTCAGCCCACCGTTTCGCTGGTCCATCACTGGTTGTGTCCGTGTTCCGAGGCCTGGTGAAGTCCGGATGGGCTCGGGTACGCGGACAGCGCGACCGCGCACTGATCGAGGCGCTCGACCCGCTGACGGCGTTGGCGTTCCATCTTGGCCGCCTGCGGTCCAACTATGTCGACGGCGGCCAGGTTTCATGACGACATCGGGTGCCACGCTGGCGGACTCCTCTGCAATCAATGCCGCCAGCTCGCAGCCGCTGCCGATCTCCGTCGTGATTCCGGTGCTCAATCGCGAGTTGGCGCTGACGCGCGCGCTCACAAGCGTCGCGGCCCAGCGCCGGCCGGCGGCGGAGGTGATCGTCGTCGACGATGGCTGCACCGACGCCAGCGCCGCGGTGGCGGCGCGACTCGGTGCGCGCGTGGTGGCGCACGAGCGCAACCGGGGCCAGGTGGCGGCGCGCAACACCGGCATCGCGGCCGCGCGGCAACCGTGGCTCGCGTTCCTTGACTCCGACGACGAATGGCTTCCCGATCGCCTGCAGGAGCTATGGGAACTGCGTAACGGCGCGCTGTTCGTCACCAGCTCCTCGATCAATTGCCGCCTGGATCCTGGCCGGGACCGGGTGGTTGGCCGCTCACGCGCGAGCCGGTGCTGGTGCGCGACCCATGGCGGCTGATGCACCCGCAGAACTTCGTGACGATGAGCACGACGATGGTCCGCCGCGACGTGCTCAAGAGCAAGTGGGCGGCTTTCGCGCCCACGACGGGATTGTCGAGGACCTCGATCTGTGGGTGCGCCTGCTCGCGCTCGGGCCGGCGCGCGTCTCCCCGAAGGTCAGCGTCGTCTATCACGTGCACGGCGTACAGATCACCGAGGACCTGCCTCGCACCCGCGCCGCCCACCTGTCGGTCGCCGATGCCTACCGCGCACCCGGATGGCCCCGGTCGCTGCTGGCCCGCCAGCGCCGCGGAGCGCAGGCTTGGGATCAGCTGCGAGACTCCCTCGCCCAGCGGGCCCTGCGGCCAGCGGCCGGCCGGGCGCTCTTGATCACGACCTCACCGGCGCGCGTGCGCGGCGTGCTGGAGCTCCTTGCCTGGCGCCTGCGCCCCAGCCGTGCCAGACACCAGGTGGGACGCGATGGAGAACCATCATTGGCCTTGCTGGTCGCTTCCGGCCAGCGGGCGGGGCTGCCCTTCGAGCTGACCCACCGTGAACGGGCCGACCTACGCGGACGCGGACGCGTCGCCGTGCTCGTGCAGCTCGCGCGTCGCCCCGCCGGCGTCGCAGTCGCCGACTTCGCGGGTGGCGGTGCTGACTGCCCCGGATGCTTCGGGTGCCCGCGATTCGCGGCGGCAAAGCCAGCCAACCCAGGGGGTCCGGATGAGAATCGCGCTGGTCGTGCCATTTCTGAATGAGCGGCGCTACCTCCCCGTGCTTCTCGAGTCGATCGCGGCGCAGACGCGCGCGCCCGATCAGCTGTTACTCGTCGACGACGGCTCCACCGACGGATCGCTCGAGCTGGCCGAGCGGGTCGCCTCCGCGCATCCCTACGCTCGCGCGGTGAACCGCCCGCCGCGCCCCCGCACCCAGGACCGGCTCGGGGAGGCCGCCGAGCTGCGGGCGTTTCGGTGTGGTGTGGCTCAACTCGATCCCCGGCTGGGACCTGCTCGCCAAGCTGGACGGCGATCTTCAGCTGACGGAGGGTGTCGTGCAGCAGGTCGAGCAGCGAATGCTGGCGGATCCGAGCCTGGGCATCACCGGTCCCTACCTGAGCGTGCTCGACGCCCACGGACGCCTCCGACGCGAGCGCTGTCCCCGCCATCACGTGCGCGGGGCGACCAAGTTCTACCGTCGTGAATGCTGGGCGCAGATCGCGCCACTGGCGCCGATTCTCGGCTGGGACACGATCGACGAGATCGGAGCGCGGCTGCACGGCTGGCGCACCGAGAGTTCGGCGCCGCCGGAGGCGACCCGCTGCACCTGCGCCCCACAGGTGCCGTCGATGGGCGCCTGGTCGCCTACCGCCGCTGGGGCGCGTGCGCGTACGCGATCGGAGACCATCCCTTGTGGTTGGCTCTGAGCGCCGCCCGCCGCGCGGGTGAGCGTCCGTGGTTGCTGGGCGGCGGGGCCTACCTGGCCGGCTGGCGCGACGCACGGCGCGGCGGCGCCCAGCGCGCCCCCTCAGCGCTCCGTACCTACGTCCGTCGCGAGCAGCTGGCGCGGCTGCGTGCGCCGCTGGCGCCGCGCGCACAACAAGCAGTGACAGTTTGTCGCTTTGAACTGGTTAAACCAGAGAACACCCCCATGACTACTCCTTCTCCAGACACTAGAAGACCTGCCTGTTTACGAGGACCGTGCCGAGACCCCGCGCAACGGCGCGCCGCCGGAGCCCTGGCCGCCGACACGGCCGACCGTCGTGCAGGCGGTTTTGCACAACTGGCTGCTGGTGCTCCTGCCGGCGATCATTTTCGCCGGGGCCGGCGCGGCACTGGCGCTCAAGCGCACCCCCACCTACACTTCAGAGGCGAGCCTCAACGTCGGCAAAGCCAACCCGACCTCGCCCGCCTTCGGCGGCTTCGTGCCCGCCGCAGCAGGGCTGGCAACCGTCTATAGCCGAGCGATCGATGCCCCCGGAGTACTGAACCCGGTCAGCCAACAGCTGCACTGGACTCCAGGTGAGGTCGCGAGCCGTCTGTCGGCCACGCCGATCGCGGACAGCCCGATCATCCGTGTGATCGGCACGGCCTCGTCCGCGACCGCCGCCGAGTCGGTCGCCAACTCCGGCGCTACCCAGCTAACCAACTGGGTGACGGCCGGTGACCGTGCCAATCCCGATGCCGGCCGCCTGTATTCGCAGTACCGAGATCGCCGCGCACCAGAAGGCCAATAACGACATGGCGGTCATCCAGGACGACAAGCGGCTGACCAACGATCCAGGGAACCTCGCGCTCCAAGGACAACTGGAGCGTGACCAGGCCACCGGCAACTCGCTCGGGCTTCGCTTGAACGCGCTCAACCAAGCGTATGTCGCGGCCGAGGGCAGCCAGGCGTCGACAGCGGTAATTTCGCCGCTCAGTACGGCTAGCGTCGCCACCAGCGATCGCTCTTCCAGGGTCCAGACGCTCGCCGGCGTCGGCCTGCTCGCCGGTCTGGTGATCGGTGTCGGGCTGGCGATGTGGCGCGCCAGCCGGGTGACGCGCCGCCGGTTCCTCGGCTGACGTGCTTGCCGCCCCCAAGTTCCAGCAGTGGCGCTGGACGGCGCTGGCCCTAGCGGCGCTCGCCGCGCTGGTGTTGGGCACTGCGCTCGCGATCCATCAGGGCTACCAGCCGACGAAGCTGTTTGAGTACGCCTGCGGGGCCGTGGTGCTGGCCGGGGCGGCGTTGGTGATCTGGAACGTCGACCCCGCATGGACGATCTCGGCCGCGGTCGTGCTGACCGTGTTCTCGGGCAATTGGCAGTACATGGAGCTGCCCGGATTTCCCTTCCTGCCCGACCGGCTGTTGCTGGCGGGCGGCATCGTGGCGTTGCTGCTCCGCGCCCCCGGCGCCCGCGACCGGCCGGCGTTCCAGCGACGCTGGGTGCATTGGCTGCTTGCCTTCGCGGCCACCTACGCGACGATCGACGCGTTTTCCTCACACACGCTGACCACCAACGCCGGCTTCTTCAAGCTCGTTGACCGTTTCGGCTTGATCCCGTTCCTGCTGTTCGGGCTCGCACCGGTGATCTACCGCAACGAGCGCCAGCGCCGGATCCTGCTCGGGTTCATGGTGGTGCTCGGCCTATACCTGGGTCTGATCGCGTTGTTCGAGACGGTCGGCCTGGACTCCTTGGTGGTTCCGCACTACATCCTTGATCCGAACATCGGGCTCAGCAACGTGAACTCCCAGGGGGTCGCGATCGACCGCGCGCGAGGGCCGTTCTTCGACGCGGTCTCCAACGGCGTAGCGATTTCGACTGTGCGGTTGCCGCCGCGGCCGCGATTGCCGTCTGGCGAGGGTTCTGGCCGCGAGCGTTCGCCAGCGTCGTGATGCTGCTTTCGCTGCTCGGGTGTCTGTTCGCGCTCCGGCCCCAGGAGTGGCTGGCGACCGTGGTAGCGGTCTTGGCGGCGATGCTCTGGAACCGGCGCCTGCGCGTGTGGGTGGTGCCGACCGTTATCAGCGGTGCACTGGTGGCCGGGTTGGCACTGGTGGTGATCCCCGGCTTGCATCCAGAGCGCCAGCTCGCGCCTCAACGACCAATGGACGGTCTGGGATCGCCAGAACCTGACCGATGCCGGCGTGCGGATGCTGGAGGCGCGCCCGCTACTCGGATTCGGGTGGAATCAATTCTCCGCCAAGGAGGGCCCGTACCTGATCCAGCCCGCGACTTACCCGTTGACCGCGCACGGTGACGTGATCCACAACACCTATCTTTCCAACGCTGTCGAACTGGGCGTGATTGGGGCGCTGATCTGGCTGGCGGCGATGGCGAGCGCGCTGCTGACGCCGCTGATACGACGCGGGCCGCCCCTGTGGCGCACCTCGCTGGTGGCGGTTGCGGTGTTCTGGGCGGTCACCGCGGGGCTGTATCCACTCCCGCTCGCGTTCCCCTTGACGTTCCTGCTGCTTTGGGCGGGGATGGTTGAGGGCGCGAGCGCTTCGTCGCTCACTGCGCACAGAACTGCAGGAAGGCCGCGACGTCCGCCGCCCAAAGCACCGGCAGCGCGGCGCGGATGCACTCGTCTGGCCAGTCCCACCCGCCGCTCGCTAGTAGCGCCTCGCAGTCTGCATCCGAGAACCTTCGCCTCACCGGCCGAGCGGGATTGCCAACCGCGATCGCGTACGGTTGAACATCGCCGGCGACCACGGCACACGCGCCGACCACGGCGCCCGTTCCGATCGTCACGCCGGCGAGGATCGAGGCGTCCCTGCCGATCCTTTTTTTTTTTTTTTTTTTTTTTTTTTTTTTTTTTTTTTTTTTTTTTTTTTTTTTTTTTTTTTTTTTTTTTTTTTTTTTTTTTTTTTTTTTTTTTTTTTTTTTTTTTTTTTTTTTTTTTTTTTTTTTTTTTTTTGGATCGTGCCAGCCGACATGAATACGCTTTTGCTAGCGCGACACCGCGATCGGTGCGAGCGCTCGAACCGGGCCCGCGCGTGCGCTGCTCGCGCAGCCACTCGCGAAGCATCCCACCGTTGACCGCCACGGAGCGTCCGCTCGGCGTCCCATTACCTCGAGCCAAGCCGGAATCTCCGGCAGCTCACCGGACAGCTCAAGGGACCATTCCGTGTCGCCCACCCGCTCGAACCCTGCTCCGGCGAACAGGCCGGCGCACGGGCGATTGCGCTCGGTTGGCAAGTAGCGACCGAGAGCGCGCTGTCGCGGGCGGCCCGGCGTCGATCACCGCCCGCAGGAGGACTGTCTCGAGCCCGAAGCCCATCGCCCGGCAGCTCATGATCACCGAGTCAAACACCAGCTCGGTCTCCTTGCGGATCACGAGTACGACCCCGACCATGCCAAGCTCGCCGAATTTGTCAGACAGGCTCGCCACGTACACGGCGCGACCGGGTGCCTCGAGGAAATCAACGAGCTCGGCGCGGGAACGCCGTTGGGTCGTGGTGTTGAACTGGCTGGTGCGCGCGACGAGCTCGTGCACCCGGTCGAGGTCGGTTCTGCGGGCTCGGCCGAATGCGGCCTTGAGCGACAGCGACGCCATCAGCAGGGCGTAATCGAGCTTGCCGCTGATCGCTTCGCGGCGAGCAGACTGGTCACGGTAGAGCTGAGGGTCCGGCGAGCCGCTTCGGCCGTCGCGCGCGTGTTCGGGAACTGGAGCATCAGCTCCAGGGCGCGCCAGGTGAGCGGCTCGGCCGGATCGAGCGCGGTCACCTGCGGCAGGTGCTGGCGGACCAGCGCCCGCTCAGCCGGATTGTCGTCGATCAGCACGAACAACGCCGGGTCGAGGTCCAGCTGCGACGCCGCCTCCTCGATCGATAGCGCCTTCTGGTTCCAGCTGACCTTGTGGAGCACGAAGTCCTCGCGATCCAGTGCCAGCTCATCCCAGCGAATCGACTCGGGATCGTTCTTGCTCACCGAAACGAGCAGGATTCCGGCTTCGCGCAGGCTTTTGAGCAGCCGCTGAGCGCGCAGGTCGTGCTCGACCTGGGCCTCCGCCATCACGCCACTCCACAGCGTGTCGTCGAAGTCCACCAGCAGCACTTTGGCGCGCGATAGCTGGTGGTAGGCCATCAGCACCTCGGTGTAGGGGCGCGCGAGGATCGTGCCCAGGCGAGACGTGTGTGAGACATGCCGGCGCCAGCCAGTGGGAGCGCAGGGCGGTCGGCGGCCCGCAGGCCCTGCTGCGAGACGATCGCGGGCTCGTCGATGAAGATCACGTTTTCGAGCGCGCCGGCGAGCGTGCTCAGGCGCTCGTTCAACAGCGAGGAGCGCGCCGCGCTGGGCGGCCGAGTGTGGCTTTATCACCGCCAGTCGCTTGCGAAACCGCCGCAGGGGCAAGCCGCACGCACCATGCAACAGCACTGGCGCGGTCGCCCCCCGCAACCGGTGCAGGTAGTCCCGGATCACGGTTTCGATCGCGCTCACACGCTCCGTCAGTTCCTCCGGACCCAGGTGGCGGGCCTCCTCCAACAGGGCCTTGTACGGCGCGATGCCGTCGTAGGTCAGAAAGCTGAGTGCGACCAGGTCGACGGGTGTCTCGGACAGGAACGACAGCACCTCGTCGCTTTCTGCGCCGATCCCAAGCAAGGCACTGAAGTAGAAGTGGCGGGTACCAAGCCGTACCCCATGTTCGGCGACCTGCGGCGCAAGAAACGTGTCGATCTCGGCCATCAGGCAGTCGCCGACCATTGCCATCGTAAGGGTTTGCTCACGCCGCCCAGCAGCGGGGCGTCCAGCTCTGTCAGCACCGCTTCTGCCCCCTCGCAAGCGACCGGGTCCGCGCCGAGCACCGATCGCACGTCGCCGACGTCTGCGCTCAGCGATGCGGCGATCTGGTCGATCCCGTCGCCCGTGAGCAGCGCGTCGGGATCGAGGTAGCGCCTGCGCTCGTTGTGGAACACGTGGCCGAACTCGGGTGCCGGCTCCCGGGCGAACGCGATCAGCAGTTGCAGCGGCGGCTCGAGGTAGCGCCCGCGGTAGTCCTCCTGACTGGCGATCGTGCCGGCCCCGGAGAGCTCACGACCCGCCCGCGCGGCCAAGGCAAGATCGTCGAGATGGCGACATGCCCATCGCGCGCTGATCTCGTCCCGCCCGGCATCGAGGGCTTCGGCGACGCGCCGGCGCACGTCTGGGTTGACGCGCTGCCAAGAGCCCATCTGCGCCCGGCTCTGGGGCGGGCTCGGATCACGGAGGGATCTCGCTGGTCTCATCGGGGTGCTTGCTGTCGTCGTGGAACACCCGGTCTGCTCGGTCAGTTCGAGTTGGAGGCCAGGTCCATGTGCAGCGCCTGCCGGTGATCCCCGGGGAACTGTGCCCACAGAGTGCTCGGGGAGGACAGCTCGTTGCCGAGCAACTGCGGCCACGGGTCGTATCGCGGCCGCGGGGGTCTCTCCGAACAGCGACACCGTCGCCGAGTAGTCGCGCACGATGATGCCGTAGCGCTGGGCCGCGCGCGCGATCTCGAGGTCCAACGGGGAGAGATGCAGCGACGACAGCTGGAGGCTTCGATCGAGGCGCAGATGAGCGCCTTCTGGGATTCCGTTGGTGGGGACAGCTCCCCGTCTGTGCGCTGGGCGGGACCAGCGAACTGGCCCGCACGCACGATCGGCAAGGCCATCGCCAGCGCATGGTTGATCTCGCCGCGGCGGACGTCCTGTGGCGTGATCAGCCCGCCCGGACGGAGATGCCGCTCGCGCTCGCCCCCCACGACTGCGACGGTCCGGGACCCTGGTAATAACCCGGACTTTGTGAGACGTCATTCATCTCTCCCCCCAGCTCACGTGCCGGCCGTCGCTCTCACGATGCGTCTCCCAGAATTCCCACATCCGGCCGGTCGACGGTTGCACGACGACCATCGTTTCGTCGGTGCAGCCGGGGGCTTCGCGTGCGGGGAATCGGCACCTTGGCGAATGCCTGCTCCAAGGCGGGATCGTGGCCATTGTCCAGTTGGACAGAGACCGTCGGCTGGCATCCGGGCACGGTATAGATCGGCACGCTGTACTGGCCGATGTTGATCCACGGTCCGACGTGCTCGGTGAGCTCGCGCTGCACCTCGGCGTTCAGTTCCAGTATCAGCTGCGGCGAGGATGGATCGACTTGAGCGCTCGCGGGGACGGGGGAGTTCCAAACGGCCGTGGGCGAGAACGGCCGCTGCCCGTTTGAGGCGGCCCGGAAGGGGCGGCGCGGGACGCGGCGGGGTGCGTCGCGGAGGCCTCGGCTGCAGAGCCGTGAGTCGTGGTTCCGGAGCCGCCGCAGGCTGCCAGAAGGATGGCGCAGAGCACCGCCGCGGCGGCGGCGGCAATCGAAGCACGTCGTCTGCTCAGGCTAGGCGCGGGCACCCGCGGCCTCCCGCCGCCGCGCGGCGATCCGGTCGATCACCGGCAGCGAGCGGTCGCGCGCCTCGGACATCCCCCGGCGCACGATCGGCCACACGCCGATTGGCTGCCCCTGACGCGGACCGGCTTGCCGACGTCGACTTCCTGCGCGTGTCTCAACGCCAGGCGGCAGGTCTCCCACCCGTCACGGCGATCGGCTCTCCGGGGACAGCGCGCTCGGGTCCGCAGGCCACCAGTTCATCGTCGGGGCATGGGTTCCGGGCAACTCCACCGTGAGCTGCTCGATCCCCTCCGGGACATCGAACTCGATACGTCTGCTGTGCAGCCGCAACCGGAGCGTTTGGCCGCGCGGCGAGTCATGAAGTTTCCGCACGACGGCCTTGGCACCGACTCCCACCGGATCGGTCCAAGCGCGGCGAGCTGGTCGCGGATCGCTCGCAGCCGCTCTGGGCCTCCCGGGACGTCGTTGTGGTGGCCGAACACGATCAATGGATGATCCAGGTTGGCGAACAGGGCGAGCTCGCCTGGCGAGGCCCGCAGTGGCCGTCGCTCGATCACCGGGAGCCCGCCGGCGACGAACTCTGCCGGTCGCCAGCCGGCCAGCGGCCGGTTAACCCGAGGACGCTCGAGCCACGGGTATGCGCGGCTGACGGTGAGCGCCTGGAATCCGGCCCGCAGCAGGGCGCCCGCCATCTGCTCTGAGCAGACACCATGCGGTGGCGCCATGATCCTCCCTACCTGCAACCCCGCGCGGCGCTGCAGCGAGTCCGTGCGCGCGAGCGCCTGTCGGGCGAGCGCCAAGCTCTCCGCGCTGGACCGCTGTCGAGCGAGCCGCGATGCACGTGGTTGTTGCCATGGATGATCAGCGATAGCGAGTCCGGGTGCCGGGCGAACGCATCGCGCCGCCCGGGTGCACATCCAGGCGTCAAGCGGTACGGTCGCCATGGCCACGTGGTACCCGTGGCGCTTCGCGTCCTGCGCCAGCTCGCGGAATCTAACGTGGCCATAGCTCGGCCAGTGGAGATTTGGATCGTCGAGCAGGAAAGACGCCGCAGCGGGGGCGGCTGCCAACGGTGGGCTCCTGCCGCCCGCCGGGCAACTCGACGATCGGCAGCAGCGCCAGGAACCGGCCGTCGCATAGGCGGTCGCGCAGCGCCTCTTCTCCCGGGGCTCCCAGGGCCCGATGACCGTCCGCTGGCTCGAGCGGCGCTGCTTGTCGGCCACCCATAGGGCGCGGCTGTTCTCGCTCGCCAGGACATGCTCCCCCGGGGATGGGGCCAGCGCGGCGAGCAGGGACGAGCCCGGTTCGCCGAGATCCCGACCCTGCAGCCGTCGATCGACGATCGGGTTGGCGTGCAGGCGGACCACGTAGCGGGCGGGCCATTGGGCTGGTGGGTAGGCGAATTGAGCGCGACGGATCGAGGCCTTCAACAGTGTGCTCTACCTTGATGTGTTCGACCCCCAGCGGTGCCGGGTGCTCGCCGTAGACAATCGCCGCGCTCGGCTCGCGGTGCTCGCCGGGCTCGCGGCCGGCGAAACGCACGTCCAACGCCTGTTCCAAGGCGTCGAACAGGCGCCTCGTCGCTCCCGTGCAGCGCGCGGAAAGACTCCGATGAGCGGCCGGCCGTCGCCGCCCGGTGTCTGCGCGCTCACTGCTTTCGGGCGACCATGATCATCGTCGAGCCGTTGGCGAGCCGTTGGAAGAGGCGCCAGTCCAGCATGCCGACGGCGGCCCGCAGGCGCCGAGGTCGTAGGCCGGGAACAGCTCCGACGGGTCGTGAACAGTTGACCTGAGTAGCGCACGCGCTCGACCACAAGCCCGGCATCCGTCAGCGGCGCCGGAGGTCGGGCGCGCCCAAGCGCCGAAGATGACTCGGCTCATCGGAGGCAAAGCGCCCGAAGCCGTCTGCGGTCGTGTGCAGCCCACCTCGCACGCGGTTGATCGCCCACTCGAGCGAGCCGCGATTGGCGCACGGGGTGCTGATCACAGCAGTTCCGAGGGGGGCGAGCAGGCGGCCGATCTCGGTGCTCGCACGGCGCACATCGGCGACATGCTCGAGCACCTCGATCGAGATGATCAGCTCGACCGAGCGATCCGGCAACGGAACCCGTTCGTCCTCCATCCGTGTGAGATTTACCGCCCCCCCTGCTCAGCGGCCAGTTCGAGGGCCCGGCCGGAGATGTCGCAGCCGGCAATCGCTGCGTTTGGGAAGGTCCGATTGAGTAGTGCGAACCACAGCCTTCGCCGCAGCCGTAGTCGAGCGCGGTGCGAGGGTCGGCCCCGGCGCCGCAGCAGAGCCAGCGTCTCGGCGACCTGCGCATAGCGCGTTGCCTCGAACACGTGGCTGAAGTCCTGCCTGTCGCCGGACCCGTAGCGGTCGTCGTAGAACCGACCTGGTCTTGGACGGCTTCAAGCGCGACCCGTGCCATGCGTCGTTAACGTCGTATGTGGCATGAATCTGTCACTCGGGGAGTGCAGCTCCCTTTCACCGCACTCGCACCGGAGCGCGCGCCGAGCGGCGAGCCGCTGCCGCCCCGTTGTCGACCAGAGGAGGACCGACTTGCGGAAACGGCCGCGCTTCGCGCCGTAGACGCTTTTGGGTAGCCGCCGGGCCATCCGCCCTGCGTCGGCCAATCGAGTGCCGCGCGCCGGCACGTCGCGTCCAAACAGCTCGCGAAGCTCGCCGCGTACCCGTCGGCGCTCGGCTTCGTGCAGCCGGGTGAGCCAGGGGGCGGCAGCTTGGGCCTCGCGACGAAGCGAAGGCTCTTGAGGGTCCTCGCTGGTCGAGCCAATCGAGCGCCAGCTGGTGGTTGCGAATCGTCAGGCTTCCGGTGGGAACCCGGTAGTCGGCCAGCTCCGTGTCGGCGAAGCCGACGGTGCACAGCGGCATGATGCGGGCCCACAGATCGAGATCAAACCGCTGGCGGATGTCGGGATTGAATCCACCGGCGCGCTGAAGCAGCTCGCGCCGGACCATCCGCGACAGACGGCTCGCCGACCCAGTTGGCCTCGAAACCATGCAACGCCCAACCCTGGCGAACAGCTTGGACCCCGACTGCGAGCGGCTCGAGCACGCCGAACTGTGAGCAGACGTTCCCAAAGCGCTCACTCCAACTCCGCAAGTCCTCGTGAGTGAGAGTCCGAGGGCATCAGAGAGCATCGAGCGAGAATAACATCCCGACCTCTGGTGCAGCCTCGGCGAGCTCGACCATCCGGGCGATGCAGTCGGGAAGCAGAGCGTCGTCGGCGTGGAGAAACTTGATGGGGCCCCCGCCCGCGAGCCTGCGCAATCGCTCGGTTTCCGTTGCCCGGCGCCCTTAGGTTGCGGGGATCGGGCAGCACGCGGAGGCGCCAGTACAGCTCGCACCGCGAGGATCGCGGACGTCGGCGTCGGTGGAGCAGTCGTCGGCGACGATCACCTCGAGGTCATCGAACGTCTGGGCCCACACGCTGTCGAGCGCCTCGCCGATCGTTTTCTCTGAGTTATGGGCCGGAATACGAGACGGATCGGTCGGCGCATCACGGGCGGGAAGGACGGCAGTCATTGGCTGGGTCGAGAAGCTACGTGGCCTCGATTTGCCGGGAGTTGGCGCGCTTTGTCACAAACGCACCGCGCCGCGTTCGGCATTCACGGGTGGCGCCATTGTGGAAGACTCGTTGCCGCTTGATGCGACAGACCAACGCGTTGTCTGATACCTGGCCGGGACGCCAGCGCCGAGTATCCGGCGCTGACCGACCCGTTCTACCTGCATCTGGCGGCGATCAGTCAGAGTTTGGCCGCCGCGCGCGACCGACCAGTGAAGCGCGCCGTTGACATTCTGGATGTCGGTTGCGGCAACCAGCCCTTCTTCAATACTCGCGCCGGTCGCGCGCGAGTACATGGGGACCGACGTCGCTCCCGGCGAGCAAATTGAGTACGTCTGCCCGGCCGAGGAGCTGAGCACTCCGGACGCCGCATTCGATGTGGTCCTTGCCACGCAGGTGTTCAAGCACGTCGAAGATCCGCACCGCTCGCTGACTCAGATGTGCCGCGTGAGCCGCCCGGGCGGCATCGTCATGTTCACGGTGCCGGGAGTCTGGCCTTACCCACCCCACGCCCAACGACTGCTGGCGCTGGACCCATCAGGGACTCGAGAAGCTGGTGTCCGGCGTCGACACGCTGGAGCTGGTGGAGATCATTCCGCACGGCTCCACGCCGCTCGCGCTCGCGCAGCTGGCGGTCTTCTACCTCGAGCGGGAGACGCGATACACCCGCTGGCGCCGGCCGGCCCTTGGGCTGGTCGCAGCCGTCAACCGGTGCGCCCAGGGCCGTGGACCGCCGCTTTCCGGAGCTCGATTATCCGCACACCGACTCGCTGATCGTCAATTACCTCGTGGTCGCTCGCCGCGCCGGCTATGCGTCGTAAGAGCCGCGGCTAGGTCTGGTGCGCTCCCGGGCACGCGGGCGCCGCCGGGAGCTAGCGTGACACCTGGCCGAGCAATCGCCGCAGCCGCGTGCGGATCTCGTAGCGGTGGCCGCACAGCCTCCACGGGACTGGCCTCCCTCACCATCCGACCAGCGACGCCAATGCGGTTGGCCCAGATCCACTCACTGCGATGGAACGTCATCCGCTCGACTACTAGCGGGTGGTTGAAAATCCGCCTACCGCCGAACTCGACCACGAACACCAAATCGCGGAGCCGGTAGCCGAATCCCCCGCTGTGATCCAGAAACCGGCCGATTGCTGGCGCCACGACGGGCGTGTCGTGAAACGCGATCAACCCCGGAACCCGAACCACACTGCGGCAGAAGTCGGCATCGCCAGCAGCGGCCGGGCCGGTGTGCTCTCCGTCGATGAAGCAAAGGTGGGGACCCGGCGATATCACCCGCGGCGACAGGTCCCCTGTGCTGGCCTCGAAGGTCTTCAGCTTGTTTAGTTGGCGCCCGGCACTCCCTCGAGCAGCCTCAACATGCGGGCGGTGCTGTTGTCCGTATACTCGTACCCTTCTTCCCAGCGGTTGTCGGCACGATCGCGGGTTGTGGGTCGATCGAGAGGATCGCCTCACAACGGGGACCTGCGACCAGAGACTGGAGCGAACCCCCCAGGTGCGAGCCGATCTCGAGGTACGTGAAGCTGCCGAAGACGTCCCGGCAGGGCAGCCTGGAGCGCTAACAAAGTCCGCTTGTCATCGTCAGACGTCTGACTCTCGATCTGCTCGAGCAGTCCGGTGTCAAGCGCTTGGAGACGACCCTGCAGGGCTTCGGTCACGCCATCACGATAGCACTGGTGCCGGGCTCGATATCACGAACGCAACGCGGACATCATTCGGTTGACACCATACCGCCGTTCTTGTCACCGTCCGACGGGCGGTGACTGTTGTCGTGACTGTCGAGTTTGTCGTAATGAGCTCTTATGTAGAGATAACGCAGTCTTTGTAGAGAAGATGGGTGCGACGCGATCGTTGCCTGCTGACAAGTAAGGGTCACTGGAAGACACATTGATGGCAGGACGACGAGCGAGAGGTGGCTCGCGCCTTCGGTGGCGGCCTGGGATAGTGATCGCTCTAGTGATTCTGCGATGGCGACGTTGCTTGTCCGCTGGTCAGCGGGGCGGCGCAGATCCACGGTGCAGTCCTCGCCCCAGGGCGACTGGGTGGCACTACGGCGCCAACGGCTACGACCTCGGCGCGAACGATGGCATCGGCGGCGATCTGACGCACTGTCAAACGCGACGGTACGCTGACGAAGGGGCTCGGTACGTCTGGGACTGGTGCACGAGCGACCCGCGGGCGCTGCAGAACCCCGATCAAACTACGCGCACCGCGGCGACGTACTACGACGCTGATCAGATCATCGTCACGCTCCCTTTTACAAATGCCTATAGCGGCAATCGCATCTGTACGCCGTCGACTGGGACCAACTCGGCCGTCGCGAAACGATCACCGTCAATGACGGCAACGGCGACCAGACAGCGGGCCTTTCAAGCGACTTCAGCCAGGGCGCTTGGATCACATTCCCTGTCAACGTCGCCGCCAAGGGCACGATCACCATCAGGTCACCAATAACGGCGGCCGCAACGCAGTCCTCTCCGGCATCTTCCTCGGCGATGCCGGATCGACCCGTCTCCGACCGCAGGAACGGCGACGGGGTTCGGCGACTGCCCGCTGACCAGCCTGTCGCCGGGCCTGCCGGCGCTGTTCGATCCAAGCAGTATCTGGAACCAGGGAGTCCCCGGCGACGCTCCTCTGGACCCCGACTCGGCCGCCATGGTCAGCGCGCTGGCTCAGGAGGCGGCCAGCGAAGCTTCGAGCAACCTCGGGCCGTGGATCAACAGCGACGAGTATTCGAGCAGCATCTACGTCGTCGGTCCAGCTCAGCCTGATGTGCACGTCACGCTCGACAACACAACTGCTCCTGGGGCGAGCGCGCTGGCGGTTGCGCTCGCGTCCGTCCCGATACCGGTGTACGCGCGACCATCGGATGGTTCCGACCACGTGATGACGATCCTCCAGCCCTCGACCGACGAGCTTTGGGAGTTCTGGATAGCCAGGACGAGGCTGACGGCTGGCACGCTGCGTGGGGCGGCGCGGATGAAGGGCGTCTCGACGAGCCCCGGGTATTACTCGCCAAGCTCGTGGCCGGGCGCCTCCTGGAGCTGGGGCGCTGGTGCCTCCTCGCTTCCGGTTCTCGCCGGCATGATCACGGTGGCCGATCTCGAGTCGGGACACATTGACCATGCCCTGTCAATGGCTGTGCCTGACCCCCGATCGGGCGTGTTCGCACTCCCGGCACAGCGCACGGATGGTGACTCGACCGATCCGAGCGCGCTTCCCGAAGGGGCTCACCTGCGGCTCGACCCGTCACTGAACATCGATTCGCTCAATCTTCCACCGATCACCGCGATGATCGCCAAGGCAGCCCAAACCTACGGGATCGTGATAACCAACAAGACCGGCAGTACGATCGCGTTCACCGCCGAGGACCCGAATGAGAACGGGTTGGCGACTTACTATCCATTTACGCCCCCGCGAGGAGCGGGGCCAACGCCCTGGTGGGGACCGGCGCCCTACACGGCCCCACCGGTGGGCTCTACGACGGGCTCGTACCCTCCGAGTTCCTCGCCGACTTCCCGTGGAGTTCGCTCGAGGTGCTACAGATGAACCTCCAAGCCGCGGACTCATCAGGGGATCCCATTGCGGGTTCGTCGACGGGCGATCCGGCGAACTCTTCCTCGAACAGCAGCCCCGCAACGGTGCCGGCAAACGCTGTCACCGCTGCCTCGCGGCCTGCCAATGCATGTTCATCCGGTTGTCAGCGTGCCGCGATCAAATCGTCCGTCGCGGCCGCGCTCGTACGTCGCGCCCCGAAAACCCGGCTGACGCCATCAAGAACCACGCGGCGACGCCAAAGCTGCAAACGAACGCACTCGCTGAAGTGCAAGCCACCCCGGCCATCACCCAAGTGTCGGCGGACCCGCAAGGCAAGAAACTGCACGCCGGCTCGCCCCAAGACTCGGCGGAAGGCGCGGTGACCGGCGCGCGCTGATCGGTCAGCGTTCGCTCGTGTCTTACCCGTTCGAAGCCACTTTGGTGAGCTCCGTGAAGTCGAACTCCGGCTTCCGCCCGAGCTCTCGCTGGAGCCTCACGCTGAGGCTCTCGTATCGGCGGATCGCCTCCGAGTTGCGCCGCTCCCGGAGGTTGTCGATGATCAGCTCACGGTGCACGCAGTCGTCCAGCGGCTCCATTTCGGCGAGTCGAGTCCGTAGCGCGCGAGCACCTTCACGGTCCCCGCGCGCGAGCCGAAGCCGGATCAGTTCGCTCACCGCCATGCTGGCGAGCCCGTGGAGACGGTCGCGCTCGGCACGAGCCCAATCCGCGTAAGGATGGTCCGCGAGAAAGTCACCCGAGTACATCTGTAGCGCTCTATTCAGGTGTGCCTCGCCGCTGGGGGTGTGTCGAACCCCCGCGCCGAGTCCAGCGTTGATGTTGCTTTCAAACTCGTCCGCATCGATGTGCACAGCAAGGCGGTTGAGGATATATCCACCGGATCGGAACTGGATGAAGGTTGACTGCTGCCGCCGCTGGCGTGCGGGTTCGAGCTGGTCGCGGAGCACATGCACGAAGTACCGGACCGTTCCGAGCGCGGCTCGGTCGGCCTCCGGCCAGAGCGTCTCGGCCAGTTCGTCGGGATGCACGACGCGGTGGCGCTCGCACAGCAGGTAACCCAGCATCTGTCCCGCGCGCTGCTGCGTCCAGGCAGCACTGAGCCTCCCCGCCTCGCTCTCGACCGACAGCGGTCCCAGACACCGAATCCGCAGCCGGGCACCGTTGATCCAATGAGGCTCGGTGCGCCGGCGTCGATCCGCGTGCATTCCGGGTCGCAGGTGGATCACCGCGTAGCGCGTGTCCTTGAGGCGCGACGCTGTGACCCATGCCGCGACCCTCCTGCCGGGAAGATCCACTCGGATCTCCGGAAGCTGTCCCCGCTCGTGTAGCGCAAGGCGCGTGATGCACTTGTGCTCGAGCGGCGTGCCGCGCTGGCCGCAACCCAGCAGCTCACAGCAGCGGACCCGCTTTGCGACCGAGCGCCGGCCCACGATCTTGGTGGCGGCTGCGTTGCTGAACACTACTTCCCCGCCTTCAACCGTGGCCATCAGACCGAACGGCAGATTTTCGATTAGATCCGGGGCTAGTTCCCCGACATCGTGCTCGGAAGGTCGAATCAGCAGCCGCTTCTCCGCGGTGGCAGACATCGTCGGTTCCCCTTGTTGGTCACACCCGCGCCGCGCCCTCCTCATACCCGTCCCCTCCCGGCCGCGAAACCACGTCGAGGTATGAAGTGCTATCGGAGCGTTAGCGGGTTCGTTTCGCTGTCAAGTGGGTTCAGTATTAGCGTGCTCGCGGCAAGCTATGTTACTGAGAGGAAATCGATCGTTTTCGTGGCCGTTCCGCCCTATTATGCCCCCACCCAGCGTGTTGTACTGCTCGCCTGTTTAGACAAGTGTCGGGGAAGTCGACTGCATTGTGCTCCATACGGAGTTCGGAAGCCCTAGCCGGGTACCGCTCGCCGAAAGCCCTAGCCGGGTACCGCTCGCCGCCCCGCCAGGGCCCGCCCGAGCGTCAATTCGTCGGCGTACTCGAGGTCCGCGCCCACAGGCAGCCCGCTCGCGAGCCGGGTCACCGCGATGCCGGGAACGCGCTCCCGCAGGCCGGCGGCGATGTGCAGCGCGGTGGCCTCGCCGGTGGTCGTGGGGTTGGTGGCGATCACCACCTCGGTGATCCCACCGTCATCGACTCGTTCGTAGAGCTCCCCGATCTTCAGATCCTCGGGGTCGATGCCATCGATCGGCGAGAGCGCCCCGCCGAGCACGTGGTAGAGGCCGCGGAACTCGTGGGTTCGCTCGATCGAGATCACGTCCGAGGGCTCCTCGACGACGCAGATCAGATCGTGGTCGCGGCGTTCGTCAGAGCAGATCCGGCACCTGGGACCGTCGGCGAGGTTGAAGCAGACCTCGCATAACCCGACCCGTTCTTTGACCTCGCGAATCGCGTCGGCCAGCGCGAACGCGTCCTCGTCGCCGGCCCGCAGCAGATGGAAGGTGAGCCGCTGGGCGGTCCTGCCACCGACACCGGGCAGCTTCGAGAGCTCGGTTATCAGCCTCTGTACAGGCGGGGCGTACACGCTCGCGCTGGTGCTCAGAGCCCGGGGATCCCCAGGCCTCCGAGCCCCCCGGCGATTCCCCCGAGCTTCGAGGACGCCAGCTCTTGAGCGGACCGAATCGCCTCGTTGACCGCCGCGAGGACCATGTCCTGCAACAGCTCGACATCGTCGGGATCGACGGCCTCGGGATCGATCTTGATCGACTTGATGTTCAAGTCACCGCTTACGTGCACGGTCACCATGCCGCCGCCGGCCGAAGCTTCGACGACCTCGTCCTTGAGCGACTCCTGCGCGGCCATCATCTCCTCTTGCATCTTCTGCACTTGCTTGAGCATCTGGTTCATGTTGGGCTGAGGCATTGTTCAGCTCCCATCGTCGTGGTCGGGATCGTCCAGGATCTCTTCTGCATCGAACTCCTCCAGGAAGCGTCGCACGAGCTCCTCGCCCGAGAGGACCGTCTCGCCCGGCTGCTCGTCCGCGGGCTCGTGCTCTCGTAGCTCGTAACGCAACATCAAACTGTGTCCGGTGACTGTCCGAAAAGCCTCCGCGGCTGTGCGGCGGTAGTCGTCCTGCTCCGCCTTTCGCTTCAGGAAGGCGGCGCCGGCCGGGAACGCCACGGTCAGCTCGCGTTCGCTGACGGCAACGGGACGGGCGTCTGCGAGCAGGGCAGCGACCATTGCGTTGCCCTGCTTGACGAGCTCGATTACGGCCGGCCAACGTTCGGTCGCGGTGCGCAGCTCGAGGCTCTGAACTGGGTCTTCCTGCGCCACGATCTCGGGCGCCGGCTGGGCAACCAACGCATGCGCAGCCTGCGAGCCGGAGGCCGAGCTCTGCCCGATTGGGCGTCGCTCCTCAGCAG
Source organism: uncultured Solirubrobacterales bacterium (assembly GCA_963837385.1). Lineage (GTDB taxonomy): Bacteria > Actinomycetota > Thermoleophilia > Solirubrobacterales > Solirubrobacteraceae > Palsa-465. The sequence goes on along the minus strand of CAWIMZ010000012.1, from coordinate 10,296 downwards.
CCGAGCGTTCGGAGCGCTCTACGGCTTTCAGACCACCTCCGGAATGCAGACCGGCTTCCAGCCGCTCGATCCGCGCCAGTAGGGCGGCCGTCGAGGGATCGACCTCGGGCGCCGCCGCCTTGATCAGTACCAACTCGAGCTGGATGCGAGGTTGGGCGCCGTTGGTCGTCGCGTCGAGCGCGCCGGATACCAGGTCGAGCAGCCGAATCATGTCGAGCTCCGACAGCGTCCCTGCCTGCTCGGCCAGACGCCGGTCGCGCTCGGGGGTGACGCGCAGCTCCAATGGAACCTCACCGAGGATCTTGACCGTCAGCAGCTCCCGAGCATGCACCTCGAGATCACGCAGCACCTGGCCCGGATCGCGACCCGACTGCACCAGGTTGGCCGCCGCCCGGAGCCCCTGAGCGGGGTCGCCCGCGACAACCGCCTCGATCGCCTCGAACAGCTGCTCAGCGTCGGCGACGCCGAGTACGGAGATAACGTCGGCGGGCTCGATCCGCTGGTCGCCGGCATAGGTGAGCAGCTGCTCGAGCGTTCCGAGTGCGTCGCGAAAGCTTCCTGTCGCGTGGCGGGCGATCAGCGCGAGCGCGGCTTCATCGATGTCGATGCTCTCCTCGCGCGCGACGCGCGCGAGGACCGCCGCGACCTGCGTCGACCGACGGACGACCGAAGTCGAAGCGGTGGCAGCGGTCGACAACCGTCGGAAGGACCTTCTGCGCCTCGGTCGTAGCGAGCACGAAGATCGTCCTCGGCGGAGGCTCCTCGAGCGTTTTCAGGAAGGCATTCCAGGCCTGTGGCGAGAGCATGTGAGCCTCGTCGAGGATGTAGACCTTGTGACGGCCGGACACCGGCGCGTATGCGACCTTCTCGCGCAGGTCGCGGATGTCATCGACCGAGTTGTTGGAGGCGGCGTCCATCTCGATCACGTCGAGCGACGTGGCATTCGCGATCGCGACGCACGACTCGCACTCTCCGCACGGCTCCGTCGTTGGGCCCCGCTCGCAGTTCAGACAGGCCGCCAAGATCTTGGCCATGCTCGTCTTCCCCGTCCCACGCGAGCCAACGAACAAATAGGCATGGTGGACCTTGCCCCGCTCGACGGCGTTGCGCAACGTCCGCACGACATGCTCCTGGCCGATTACATCCGCGAATGTGCGGGGTCGGTGGCGACGGTATAACGACGGCCCTGTGGACACGAAAGTCGAGTCTAGTGGTGGCCTCCGGCCAGGGCGCCCCAGCGGGCTGAGAGCCGATCATGGGCTAGGCCCGGCTCGGATTCTGCGGGGCGACGGGGCGGGCATCTCGCGACGGGGCGGGCATGGGCGGCGGGAGCGGGCATCTCAGCGCAGCCGACCGTGGGTCCGCCCGCCTGGCGCGGGCAAACGTCGCACCCGAGCAAGCCAATCGCCCGGCCGAAACGTTCGTCCCTGCGCGCTGAAACGTTCGCCCCTGGCGCGGCCAAAGTGCCAAAAAGTGGACCGTGCACCCTCTGTCGAAGCGGCTACCCGAGGCGCTGCCTCCGTCTCATGACTCCGGCCCGGCACCCCCGCAGCGCCTGAAGGTGACCGCTTAAGGCTGCTTCCTTCCGGACCTGACCTGGTTCACGGGTCTCCATCGCCGCGGGACCGAGCCATCGCCGCCACGGGATGGGGCGCTGACCACGGACGTCAACCCCTCGAGAGGGAATTCAGCCCCGCTAGAGCGGTTTGCGGGTACAGGGCACCGCTAGCACCCCGCCTAGCACGGTCCACGCGTAATCGTAGACGGTTTGCGCGGCTGCACGGCCGGGGGCCTGTATCGTCCGGCGCAATGTCAGTTGGCGTGATCGGCCTGGGGTACGTAGGCCTTCCATTGGTGGTGGCGTTCGCGGAGGCCGGCGAACAGGTGGTGGCGGTCGACGTCGATCCGCGCAAGGTCGCGGCCATCACCACCGGCGACTCTTATGTCGAGGACATCCCGTCCGAGCGCCTGCGGGCGGTGTTGCCGATGATCAGCGCCAGCTCCCACTATGCGCCGCTGGCGCGTACTGATGCGATCGTGATCTGTGTCCCGACGCCGTTGACCGCGAATCGGGAGCCGGATCTGAGTGCTCTGACTACCGCAGCGCGCGCGCTCGGACAGGTGCTCCAGCACGGACAGCTCGTCGTGCTCGAGTCCACCACCTATCCCGGTACCACCCGTGACCTACTGGTGCCGCTTCTGGAGGACGAGTCCGACCTCCGCGTCGGTGACGGCTTGAACATCGCCTTCTCGCCGGAGCGGATCGACCCGGGGCGGACTGATTACACGATGCACAACACTCCGAAGGTGATCGGCGGCATCACCCCGCAGTGCACCGAGCGCGCCGCGGAGCTCTATCGCCGGGTCTGCGAGCAGATCGTGCCCGTCTCGACCCCCGAGGCGGCCGAGCTGACCAAGCTGCTCGAGAACATCTTCCGCTCGGTCAACATCGCGCTCGTCAACGAACTCGCGATCCTGTCCGACCGGATGGGCATCGACATCTGGGAGGTGGTCGACGCAGCTGCGACCAAGCCGTACGGTTTCATGCGCTTTGAACCCGGGCCGGGGATGGGCGGCCACTGCCTGCCGGTCGACCCGTTCTACCTGACCTGGCGCGCGCGCGAGTTCCACATGTCGACCGAGTTCATCGAGCTCGCCGGCAAGATCAACCAGCAGATGCCCTACCACTGCGTCGAGCGAATCGAACGTGCCCTGAACGACGCGACAAAGCCGGTCAAGGGCTCGCGGATCACGATCCTCGGAGTCAGCTACAAGGGCGGCGTCGGCGACATCCGTGAGTCCCCCGCGCTGCGGATCATGGAAGTGCTCGCTGCGCGCGGCGCCGAGCTCCGCTACCACGATCCCTACGTCCCCTCGATCCCGGATCTCGGCCTATCAAGCGTGCCGCTGACCGAGGCAACCGCAGACGCCGACGCGATCGTGCTCGTCACGGTCCATCCCGGGATCGACCACACCGCGATCGCCCAGGAGTCAGCGCTGTTCGTCGACCTTCGCGGAATCACCCGCGGCGTCCGCGCCGAGAAGGTTGTCCGGCTCTAACTCTCGACCAGCGGCCTCCGCGTAGAATTCTTCCTCTCCAGGGCGCGTAGCTCAGTGGGAGAGCGCTCGCTTCACACGCGAGAGGTCGCTGGTTCAAGCCCAGCCGTGCCCATCACGAAGTCCCTGTAAACGAGCGATTTTTGGCCGACGCTTGAAGTACAGATGAGTGGCAGATCCCTTGGGTTCGCCTCAGGGGACTATTCACGGGACTAAACGAACGGGTCATTCCAGCTCGTCCCACTCTTTGTTGGGGTCGCTCAGCTCCTCGAGCGCCTGGTCAAACTCGCCCCTCTCGACGGTGAACGATCCGCGGGGGTCGCCGTGCTCGGCGCGGGTGATCTGGCGGCTCGGAGCGCGCTCGGCCGGCTCGTCGGCGAACCGCATCAGCGTCCACACGGCCTGCTCGTCGACGTAGCGGCGGGTCGCGACCTGCTGGTAGACCGAGAACGTGAATGCGGGGCTGGTGTGCCCTATCTGCGCGGCGATCCACTTCGGGTCGCGGCCGATCATCGCCGCGAACGTCGCCCAGGTGCGCCGCAGCGAATGCGGCGTGATATCCGGCATCGGCGCCATGCCGCTCTGGGCGCGGTTTGAGTTCGCGCGCTCAACCGCGCGGGCGAGGATCCGATCGCGGAACCGGTTCGGGTCGCGGCGCCTCCCGGTCGCCGTACCGAAGAAGTGATCAGACGGCCCGAACGGCAGCCCGCGCGCGCGGCGGTCCATCGCATGCGCGAGCAGCTCGTCGCGCAGGTAGAGCGTGATCTCGACCTCGCGTACCCCTGCCTCTGTCTTCGCGTCGGCGAGCTTGAAGCGGCTGCGCGCCAGATCGACCTGGGCGACACGGAGATCGATCATCTCGCTGATCCGAAAGCCCGCCAGCCCGAGCGTCGCGACCATCGCGCGGCGGCCGAGACCCTTGTAATCCTGGCGTGCCTCGGCCTCCAGCTCGCCGGCGGCGTCGAGCAGCGCATGGAACTCGTCGACCTCGAGGAACGTACGGGCCGGGCGCACCCGCTTGAGGAACCGCGCTGAGCGCCCGCCCACGCGGACGGGGTTGCGATCGATCAGCTCATAGTCGACGGCCTGCTGCAGAATCTGCCCGAGCAGCGTGATCATGGCGTTAATCGAGGTGTTCGAGAGGGCCCGGCGGCGGCGCTCATATGTCCGCCCGCGCTTGTCGGAGACCGTCTCCATCAGCACCCGCCCGCGACTGTGTGCGTTGCGGATCGCCTCCGCCTGCTCGTGCAGCTCATCACGGAAGCGATCGATCAGCCGCGGCGTGAGCTCGCGCAGCTGGTAGCGACCGAAGAACCGCTGCAGGTAGCCGAGCCGCCATTCGTAGTCGTTGACAGTGTCCGGGTCGAGGCCGATCTGCTTCGAGCGCCACCAACGCTTTGCGAAGACGCGAAAGGACTCATCGACCTGCACGCCGAGCTCCGCCATCACCTCTTCGAGGCGATCCTCGCGCGGCTCGAGCCGCGGCGGAACCCACGTCCCCCGCTCGATCTGCTGCACGATCTTTTCGGTCTCGAGCTCCGCGCGTGTTCGGTTCCAGCCTTGCGTATTGGTGCCGAATGTGACCTTCTCGTACCGGCCGTAGGCGCGCACCTTGGCGCCATAGCTGACCGTCTCCCCGTCAGCCCACGCCCTCTCGAACACGTGGCCCATCGTCCGCCGAGCCATCAAACGACCCTCTTCGTAGCTTCCGGCTGCATCAGGAACCAGCCTCTTGTTGCCGGGCCCGGAGCGGGCACGCACCGCCGGGCGCCTCACTTGACGTCCCCATCGTCGCACAGCCCTTGAGTCCGTTTCCCAACGATCGAGCACGTTGCGGATCCTTCCTCCCCTGGCTGCTTCGTCGCCGAGTTCCGACCCCTCGCTATCCAGCTCAAGCCTGACCAACGACGCGCCGCGGAGGCGGTCGCACCGAAGCGCAAGGCCTGACCGGCCACGCCTACCGCCGGCGCCTCCCGTTCGCCCGTCGCGTCCGCGCCTCAAGCGCTTGGCGCGCCCGGTCGAGATCAAAGCGAATGCGCGCCTTCGGGCCCGAACCCAGCCGCATCGCTCCTAACTCCGTGGCGTGCGCGTACACGTAGTCAATCGACACGCCGAGCTCCACAGCAAGCTCGCGCGCGTCGACGAGCCCGAACGTCGACGATCGGGCGTCGACGATCTCCACAACCTTCCGCGCGATCGCCTCCACGATCGCCTCCACGTCGCTGGCCGTGAGGATCCGATCGCTCACAGCACACTCCGTTCAGGGCCGTTGACCGCTGACGCCACGCCAGCGACAAGCGCTACACGATGATCGATGGTCGTCGACGCACGACCCTCGCCAGCGAGGATGTGGACCGCGCCGCGGTCCGCCTGCCCGCAAATGTGAGCGTTCCGTCCATCCGCGCGGGCGAGCTCACGCGCCATCGGTGAGCTCCTGGCTGATCCCAGTGATCGCTTCGGGTGCTGAGGGACGCGTAAGCACGCTCGAACTGCGCCGGATCGTGTTCTCTCGGTCGGCATGTCAGCTCTGACTGCTAAGTAATGCGCTTCCGGCTCGAAGCCTCGTTTTCAAGCGCGAGACGGGAGAAGACGGGCGCCGCTGACCCGCACCAACAAGCGTCGTCGCGCGCACCTGCACACCGCATGCAGCGCTGCAGAAGCCCTGTTTGACACGTGCCCGAGCGTGGTGAGCGTCCTTCAGTGGGCGGCGGCGCGGACACCTCGGCTCTAGAGCGATTCGCTGGGCGGAGGTGCCGAGAGGGCGGAATGCCTCGGCGCGTCGCTCGGCCATCAATGCTCGCGCCTCGTCTCCGGGACCTCACAGGCGGATGGTGGCGGCCGTTAGGTGCGCTCGCGTGTCACGTCAACGTTGGGCTAACCGCGACCCGATTGGACTCGATCACATCAAGATGGCACCATTCGGCAGACCTTGCCTGCTTACCTGACCGTGGCTGAAGTTGCCGATCTTCTCAGGCTGAACCCTCAGACGGTCCGCAACTGGATCGACCGCGGCCAACTTCCCGCGGTGCGCGTCGGCGAACGGCGGGTCCGGATCAGGCAGTCAGACCTCGACGAGTTCCTCGCCGCAGGTGCAAAGGCACGTGACGCCAACGACGAGGCTGGAGCTGTTGCCGCAGCCGAAGAGCCGAGCGCCGACCATTGGGCGCGGCTCGCTGGTGCGTTGGCAGAGTCGAGCGACGCGCTTGCCGATGAGGATCACCGAAGGTTGGCTGATGCTCTGAACTCCCTTGCGGACGCCGCCAGAGGCCTCGCTGAGGTGATGAGCGAGCGGGAGATCCGCTCCGACGGGTCAGCAGCGGACCAGAGGGCAGAACGAGCCAAGCGATGAACCTGCTTTCACTTTCAGAGTCGCGCGGGGCAATCGCCAGCGATCCTGGCGACGGCCTATCCGACACAAGCCGGTGTCGCGCCCGGCCCCACGCACGTCGCCGCTATCCAGGCCGGTCGAAAACTAGGTCACTTGAGGGTTGAGAACTGGCCGAGGCGTGATCGCTTGTGAAACCCCGCTGGGGCTGGCGACGGCCATCATGCCCGCCGCGGGAGACACACGTGAGCACTGACTCCGCGTCCACCACCAGGTTGACTGGCGGCGGGGGTAGCTCCGGGTAGCCGGCCCGCCTGAGCACGTCAGGGTTTAGGCCGTCGGCAATTTGTCTTGGCAGCCGGGTCCAGCCGGCTGAGGAAGGCAGTGCACATCGGGCACGCCTCCTCGCGATCGGGACCGAAGATGAAGCTGTAGATCAGCAGCGTGTCCCTGCCGGGCGCGAACAGCTCCGACATCCGCATGGGGGTCGGGGAGCGGTCCGGCCCCGGCCCCTCGAAGACGTAGTCCTCGGGAACCGGGCCGCCGGGCGGCAGCTCGCGCCTTGCTGCCGCCACAGCCTCCGTCGCGTGGCGCAGCTCGGCCTCTGCTCCAGCAGCCGGTCGCGCGCCGCTCGATACTCGGCCGACTCGCACGGGAAGCTGACATTCGTCTGCTCGGCAAACCGGCTCCAGTTGCTGATCCCGTCGTCGTCACTGATCGTCTGCACCTTCCGTGTCGCTGCGGTTCCGAGTTGAGGCCCGGTTGAAGCTCGGGAACTCATCGGCCGGCAGAGCGTCTGGATCTGACGGCTACGCTTGGGCGGTGCCGCTCCCGCGCTTCGTGAAGGGCCGCGTCGCCAAGGAACAGCCCGTGTCGATCGGCGATCCGCGCCTCGAGGGCTGGGAGACGGTCACTGCGTTCGAGGACCAGAAGACGGCGTTGGCGTGGCGCGATCAGCTCCGAGCGATGGGTCTGGATGCGAGTTGCGTCGCGGATCGCCCGCTCGATCGGTTCGGGCGGGGCGATATCTACCTGGTCGTTCCGCCGCAGCAATGGTCGAGAGCCAACGAGATCATCGAAAACCTCGACTGACGCGCGAGGAGCTCTGCTTGCGTGCGATGCATCGCAGCGGCACCTTCGTCCGCGCTCTCGGAGAACGCGCTCGGATGAAAGGTTCGAAACACAGGACCCCTGGCCGGCCGTCACTCCCCGGGCGTTGCACGACGGGCCGTGCGGGCGCGCGGGACGCGTTGCGCGACAAGCCCGCCGCCGGGCGCGGCCCGGGCGCGGCTTTCTCGCTACGTTAGCGTCCCGAGCGCGAGCGGTATAACGGCGCGCGCACCGGCGCGGCGAAGCTGGCCGCCGACCATCGCCAGCGTCCAACCTGAGTTGCGGCGATCATCGAGCAGGGCGCCGGTACCGGGCGGCGGTTTGGCGATGACCTTGAAGGCGCCGCGGACGTTGGCGGCCTGCTGGGTGGCGTTGGCCATCTCGCGCTGAGGCGGGCGATCCGCGATCCGCTTCACGAGCTCCACGTGCCGGAGTCCGAGCTCGGCAGCAACGCGTTCGGCTAGCCGGGTCATCAGATCGCCGAGACGCGCGCTGGGCACGCTGGTGATCCACGCGACCGGCGGTCTCGCGCCGCGCACGAGCTCCGCGAGCCTGCTCACAACCTCGTCATCGAAATCTCCGATCCGGAACCCGCGCTCGATCGCCGGCCACCAGCCACCGTCGCCGAAGCGCGCGAGTGCCCACCCGGGCGCGGTACGCACGTCCTCCGGAATCTTGCGCATCGTCCCGGCCGCGTCCGGCGCCATCTTCTTCACCTCCAGCTCGATCGGCTGGGAGCGCAAGTGGCGGCCGGCCTGCTCGACCAGCTCCGGGTCGGGCGGTTGGGCGAAGCGTGGAGCGGTGCACACCGAGCAGCGACCGCAGTCCCGCGCGTCCGGGTCGTCAAGCTCCTCCTGCAGGACTCGCATCAGACAGCGGCCGTCGGCTCCAAACGCGGCCATCGCTTTCTGTTCGGCGCGGCGCAGCGCTGTGACCTGCGCGTATCGCTGTGCGTCATAGCTCCAGTCCGCGCCGGGGATCGCCTGCCAGCGGGTGCCGTCACGGCGGACCGCGCCCTCCACGTCAAGGATCTTCAGCATCGCCTCGATGCGTCCCATGCCGAGGTTCACGACGGCCATCAGCTCGCGCGTTGTGCGCCCCTCGCGGCCGGCGTCATGGAGCTCTACGAGCACCGCCTCGACCCGCTCACGATCAGGAAACGCCTGCTCGATGAAGAAGTCCTGAATCCCGCGGTCCTCACCACCGCGCAACAGGACGACGTCCGCGTAGTCGACCGCGCGGCCGGCACGGCCCACCTGCTGGTAGTAGGAGATGACGGAACCTGGCGCCTGGTAGTGCACGACAAAGGTCAGATCGCCCTTGTCATAGCCCATTCCCAGCGCGCTGGTGGCAACGACGGCCTTGACCTCGTTGCGCAGCAGGCGCTCCTCGGTGACGAGCCGATCCTCGCTGTCCAGCTCGCCGCTGTACGCCAGAGCCGGGAGTCCGTTCGCGTTCAAGAAGGCCGCGACCTGCTCGGCGTCGCGTTTGGTCAGCGTGTAGACGATCCCCGAGCCGGGAAGCGTCGGCAGCTGCTCGACGAGCCATGCCAGCCGCTGGGCGGGACGCGGGAGCTCGAGGACCTCGAGGCGCAGAGAGGTCCTGGCCAGAGGACCTCGGTAGAAGCGCATCGGCTCCCCGTCGTGCGCCGCGAGCTGCTCCAGGACGTCGCCGACGACACGGTCGTTCGCGGTCGCTGTCGTCCCCAGCACCGCGACGTCCGGCCCGAGAGCCGCGAGCATCTCGCGGACGCGCCGGTAGTCCGGACGGAAGTCATGCCCCCAATCCGAGATGCAGTGCGCCTCATCGATCACCAAAAGCCCCACCGACGAAGCGAACAACGGCAGCATCTCCTCGCGAAAGCGGGGGTTGTTCAGTCGCTCCGGGCTGATCAACAACAGGTCGATCGAGTCGGCCGCGAGAAGATCGCGCACACCGTCCCACTCCTCTCGGTTCGTGCTGTTGATCGTGTGCGCACGCAACCCCAGCCGCGCCGCCGCCGCGATCTGGTTGCGCATCAGCGCCAACAGCGGGCTGATGATCAACGTCGGGCCGGCGCCGGCCTCGCGTAACAGCCCGGTCGCCACGAAATACACCGCCGACTTGCCCCAGCCGGTGCGCTGCACGCACAGCACCCGGGCGCGATCGACCACGACATCCGCGATCGCCTCGAGCTGCCCCGGCCGAAACCGCGCGCCGTCGTCGGCCGTCAGCGACCGCAAGCGATCCAGGGCGCTCGCTGCAAGGGCCTCCGAGATCGTCGCCGCGGTCACCGCACCCATCCTAGGAACCGGACCGGAGGAACCCGCCGCACACCCACACTCAGCCGCTGCCGGCGGTCGCGCCGAGGCTGTCCAGCCAGACGCGGATCGACCGACCAGCCGGAGTGGCCTGACCCTCCTCGTAACCCGTCGTCGCTCTCGCCAGGGTGACCCCAGCGGGGGTCGACCAGCCGAACTTACGATCGAGGTGCCGGATACGGCATCGCGAGCGATCGGCTGCCCCTGCTGCAAGATCGTCCCCGGCGGCGCGATATCGGTGATCTGCTCCGCGACGTACTGAAACTGAATCATCCCCGCATCCGCTCCGGCCAGCAGCTCGTAACACACCAGCGGCTTACCGGCGAACCAATCCGGGATAGTCGCGAGGATCTTGACCTGCCACCTTCACCGACCTCGACCGCCAGCACCGCTACGGGATCAACTACCAGCCCGCCGACCAATCAGCCACGGAGCAGGAGGTCACCGCCGCCCAGACTCACCACAGGGAACCCACGCCGCGGCGAACTTACAGCGGCAATGGGA
>CAWIMZ010000011.1:0-198919 GCA_963837385.1 uncultured Solirubrobacterales bacterium | reverse complement strand
GATACGGATCCACTCGCGCTCCTTCCCGTCGGCGAGCAGCGGCTGCGCTCGTTCATCCACGCCTACGTCGACGCCGGGTTGTCGAAGTTCGTGGTGCGGCCCGCCGCGAGTGTCGAATCGTGGGAGGACGAGGCCGAGTGGCTGACCAGCGCGATCCTCGACCTGCAGACCTAGCCGCTCAGCGGGCTATCGACCGCGCCAAGAGGGAGCGCGCTTGTGCAGGAACGCGTCCATCCCCTCCTGGGCGTCGTCAGCGAGGGCGTTGTCCGCCATCACGATCTTGCAGAGCTCATACGCCTCGGGCTCGGAGCGATCGACCTGGGCATAGAACGCTCGCTTGCCGGTGGCGACGGTGTACGAGCTCGAGCGCGTGATCGCCTCCACGAGCTCGAGGACCGCGAATTCGAGGTCCTGGGGCGGCACCACACGGTTGACCAGCCCCCAGTCCAGCGCCGTCGCCGCATCGATCGGCTCCCCCGTCAGCAGCAATTCCATCGCTCGCTTACGTCCGACGGCTCGGGACACCGGCACCATCGGCGTTGAGCAGAACAGACCGATTTTGATGCCCGGGGTCGCGAAGCGGGTGCCGTCGGCCGCGACCGCGAGGTCGCAGGCCGCCACAAGCTGGCAGCCGGCAGCGGTCGCAATGCCGTGCACCTTCGCGATCACCGGCTGGGACGCCTCGTGGATCGTCTCCATCATCACCGTGCAGACCCCGAACAGCTCACGGTAGAACGCGTCATCTCGACCGATCATCTCCGACAGGTCGTGCCCGGCCGAGAAAGCCTGTCCGGCGCCCTCGATCACGATCGCGCGCGTACCAGCGCGAGCCGATACCTCCCGCAGCGCCGTGATCAGCTCGTCCATCAGCTCTAGCGACAGCGCGTTGCGTTTCTCGGGACGGTTCAGCGTGATCCGTGCCGCAGACTCGTCCACTTCGACGAGCAAGCTCCGATACTCGGTACCGGGCAAGTAGCTCACGTCATCAGGGTAGCGGCTAAAAGGCATGGACTGCATCCGGTAAGGGTCACGTCGCTCCTTTTGCCCGATGTGCGCCGCCCGTCTTTGGCGCAGGATGCGTTCCTGTCTGCTGGGGGTCGACAGGTTCAGTCTCATAGATCGCTGAAACTCCGGGTCGTGGGCGGCCAGGATCTGACCTGACAACAAAGCCCGGTTACGTGCTGTGCTCGGGGCGGGGTGGACGATCGAAGAGTCGAGGATGATGCTGTCGCCCGCCAAGACCGCGCTCGGCTTGTTCGGCCAGACGGATCGCTTCCGTGGCCTGCCCCTCGTCATCGAGGTCGAGCTCCGCGAGCTCCGCGATCACCTCGAACAGATCGACTCTCAAGCAGGTCTGAGGCGCACCTACTTGATCGGTGCGCCGGACGCAAAAGAGGTCCTCGTGCCGCCAGGCCTCGAGCTTCACTTCGGTGCTCGCGCGGAGCATCACCTTCATGTCTTCGACCTCCGTCTCCACCCAACGTTCATTAACGTCCCCAGCAGCGTCGGTCTTCCGGCGCCCTGTCCGACGAATCAGACCGGTGGGTGTATTGTCGGGGGTGCGGGGGCCGAGCCGAGGCTTCCCACCAGGGCGCACGGATGCTGGTCTACAACCAGGGGATCGAGCAAGATGGCCCGTTCCGGCTCGCCAGATACCCGAACGCCGCCCGCGAGCTGCGACGGCTGCTCGCGAGCCCGAAGTTCCCAGCGCTCGCGCCCGAGTGGAGGCAGTAGCTTCAGCTTGGCTGCGGCACGATGCGGATGTAGGGGCGCGGGGACTCCCAGCCGTCGGGGTACTGCTCGCGGGCCTCGTCGTCGGTCACCGACCCGGCGCTGATGACTTCATCACCGGGCTGCCAGTTCACCGGCGTGGCGACTTTGTGACGGCGTCAGCTCTGACGACGCCCGTCTCGGCGATGCGTCTCAGACGGCGCAGCGCCTCGAGTTCCGAAGGTGCACCAAAGGATCGGTCAACGGGTTGATGGCGGCAGTACGCGGGAATCACGCGGATGCGGCCAACGCCCAGTCTCGGTCATCTGTCACGTGGGTCGCTTCGCCGGCACGCGCTGTCAGTAGCATCGTGACCCGCGCCGTGCCGAGCGGCCGGGCCCGAGCGCGCAGCACAAGCCGAAACGGCGGATGAACGTCGAGTACCTCGGTGTGGTCGTTGACCTTCAGGAACAGGAAGCTGACTCGGTGATAAAACCGCGCGCCGACCGAAGGCCAGCCGCGTCCGTGAACCGACGCGTCAGAGGCACTGTTGTCCGAGGACGATCTGGATCTCGGCTCTGGCGCTCTTGTGAGGGATCATCCGCTTCGGGTGATGGCGCCCGACGTGTTCCATGGAAGTGTCGCCTCGTGGGAACGCACGGGCCGGACTCATCCACACGCAACCTCGGGTTCCGCGGCGCCGCCGACGTCGCTCTTCCCGTGACGTCCCGACAGGAGGACTCCGCGTGGGTCAAGTCTTCGTCTTCTCCCTGACTGCGGCGCTGAACCCAACGCTACTGACCGCCGTGACGGTCATGCTGGCATTGGAGAAACCAAAGCGGCTGCTGACCGGCTACCTGCTCGGAGCGGCGCTCACGAGCATCACCTGTGGTCTGCTGCTCGTGTTCGCGTTGCCCGGATCGAGTACGTCCAGCAGCGCGAAGCACGGGGTCGATCCGGTCCTGAACGTCGTGCTCGGGGCGCTCATCCTCGTGATCGTGTTTGTCGTCGGAACCGGCCGTGACAGGCGCCGCCGCGCTTGGAGCGAGCGCAAACGCGAACGCAGCAAGGACAAGCCGCCTCCCCGGTGGCGGCGCCAACTGAGCAAGGGCTCTGCCCGAGATACCTTTGTCGTAGGGGTGCTTCTCAGCTTCCCGGGGGCCTCCTACATCGCCGGGATGGATCTCTTGCACAAGCAGAAGCTCGGGACGGCGGTGACGGTGATCGTCGTGATTGCGTTCAACGTGATCATGCTCGCGCTGTTGGAGCTCCCGTTGCTCGGGTACGCCGCCAGGCCGGAGTGGACCGCAGGCGGCCGTCGCGCGGTTCAGCAACTGGCTGACCCGCCGCGGAGGCCGGATCGGGCTGATTGTCGGCGCCGGACTGGGGATCCTCCTGATCCTTCGCGGGATCATCAACTGGTGAGTCAGCATGGGCATTACCTACGGCCTCTCCAGAGCGAGTCGGCCGGCAGCTTGACGGCGTCGTCCGTGTTGATCCCCGTGATCGCCGGCATCGTGTTGCTGACGCTGTTCGTCGTGCACGCGCGGCGCACCGAGCACCCCTGCTCGATCTCAGCCTGTTCTCCAACTCGGCCTTCAGGGCGGCCTCGATCGTCACCTTCTGCCTCGGATCCCAATCAGACCGTCCAAGAGCGGACGCAGACGACCTACCGCTGCCTTTACGTTCCGGTCACGGGTCGTTGACATTTGGTTAAGCGCCGGGCTGGGGGCGCCGACCCGGGCCCTATCGGCTTGCTGCAGTCCGGGGGCGGGACTACTCTGCTCGCTATCGGGCCGCTCGAGGGCTCGCATCGACATCTCGGAGGAGGACTATGAGTTATCTCGGCAAGGCAATACGGGGCTGCCTGGTCGTCGGGGCGGTGGGGCTGATCAGCGCCTGCGGCAGCAGCAGCAGCAGTTCGAGCGCGGGCAGCGCCAGTAGCAGCAGCAGCGGTGGCGCGAATTCGGTGGACATCTACTCGAGCCTCCCGCTGCAGGGAGCCTCGAGCGCTCAGACCGTGCCGCTCGTCAACGGAGCCAGGCTCGCGCTCTCGCAGGCGGGCGGGAAGGCCGGCCAGTGGACGGTCAACTACCAGTCGCTCGACGACTCCACGGCCGCCGCGGGCAAGTGGGACCCGAGCCAGACAGCAGCCAACGCGCGCAAGGCCGCCGCGGATTCGAAGACCGTCTACTACATCGGCGAGTTCAACTCGGGCGCGAGCGAGGTCTCGATCCCGATCCTCAACGAGGGCGGGATCCCGCAGGTCAGCCCGGCGAACACGTACATCGGCCTGACCACGAACGATCCCGGGAGCGCGCCCGGCGAGCCCCAGAAGTACTACCCGACCGGTAAGCGCACGTACCTGCGGATCGTTCCGCGCGACTCCATCCAGGCGGCGTCGGATCTGCTCGCGATGAAGCAGGCCGGCTGCACGAAGGTGGCCGTGGCGAACGACAAGGAGGCCTATGGGGCGGGACTGGCCGATTTGCTGGAGTTCGAGAAGGCGAACTATGGGGTGACGATCACGAGCAACACCGGGATCGACCCCACGGCGCCCAACTTCCGCTCCTACGCATCGACGATCCAGGGCCAGGGAGCCGACTGCTTCCTGTTCGCCGGGATCGTCTCCAACGGCGGTGTGCAGATCACCAAGGACGTCCACGCCGCGCTCCCGACGGCGAAGATCTTCGGGCCCGACGGCATGTGCACGAGCTCCTGGACGAGCGCGAAGGCGGGCGGTGTCCCGGCGAGCATCGACCCCTACATCCAATGCACCGTCGCGACGCTGAACCTCGCCGCTTATCCGGGGGGGAAGACGTTCCTGAACGCGTACAAGGCGAAGTACGGGGTCGCCAACCCCGACCCGTATTCGATCTACGGCTACGAGGCGATGAAGCTCGGCCTCGCTACGATCGCCAAGCTGGGTGCGCAGGGGAACAGCAAGGCGGCTGTGCTGGCCGCGCTGTTTGCGACCAGGGCCCGTAGTTCGGTGCTCGGCACCTACGGGTTCGATAAGAACGGCGACACGACATTGAAGGCCTATGGCCTTTACAAGGTCGGTCCGAACGGCGATGCCGGTGTTCTTCAAGACGCTGACGCCGACGAAGGTCACCTGATCGCAGTCTCGTAGGGACCCGTATGGAGGGGGCGCGCGACCGCCGCCCCCTCCATACTTCTATCCCAATCAGTGGAAGCTCACTCGTTCACGCCGAGAATGCCCGCGGCAGCGGTACGCCCGCTCGCCGCGCTGCGGCATTACGTGGGGCGCTGGGGACTGCTCGTCGCACTCGCGGCGCTGCCGATCTACTTCGGCATCCACGACCTGACCCACGGCTACCAGGCGGGCTACGTGGGAGGCCACCAGGTCATCCGCCACGACCTCTCACAGCTCGGATTCAACATCGTCGAGGGGTTGTCGAACGGCTCCATCTGGGCGCTGATCGCGATGGGCTACACGCTCGTCTACGGGATCATCGAGCTGATCAACTTCGCGCACGGCGACGTGTTCATGATCGGCTCGTTCACCGCCGTGGGCCTGTGGGGGACGCTCGGGCTGGGCCTGGCGACGGGCCCGGTGGGCCTCGTGGGCGGTCTGCTCGTGACGCTGATCGTTTCGATGGCGGTCTGCGGATCGCTCAATGTGCTGATCGAGCGCGTCGGGTACCGCCCGTTGCGGCGAGCGCCGAAGCTCGCGCCGCTGATCACCGCGGTCGGATTCTCGTTCATCCTGCAGAACGTCGGGTTGCTGTGGCTCGGAGGGTCGCCGGTCGGCGTCCCCGACCTGCTCCATGAGAACGACACGGTCTTCAAGATCTCGGGCGTGATCGTGCACCGCGCCGACCTGCTCGCGATCGGGATCACGATCCCGCTCGTGATCGCGCTCACGTGGTTCATCACGAACACGCGCCCGGGCCGCGCGATGCGCGCGACCGCCCAGGACCCCGAGGCCGCCCGCCTGATGGGGATCAACGTCGACTCGACGATCTCGCTGACGTTCCTGCTCGGCGGGATGCTCGCCGGCGCCGCGGGGCTGATCTACGCGATGTACGAGACGACGGTCTGGTACTTCCAGGGCTTCGAGGCGGGGCTGATCGCGTTCACCGCGGCGGTCATGGGAGGCATCGGCAACGTGCGCGGCGCCGTGCTCGGCGGGTTGATCATCGGCTGCATCCAGCAGATGTCCGATTCGCGGCTCGGACCGCAGTGGACCGAGGCGGTCGTGTTCGGTTACCTGATCCTGGTGATGGTCCTGCGGCCGCGGGGGCTGCTCGGCGAGGAGACGCGGGAGGCAGGATGAGCGAGCTGAGGGCGCAACTGCGCGAATGGCGCGACGCGCTGAGTGCGCGACTCCCCCCCTGGTGGGGCCGCGCGCTGGCGGCAGCGCTGATCGTGTTCGGGATCGTGCTCCCGTTCCTGTACGCGCCGACGAGCGGCTTTATCAACGCGACGATCATCGCGCTCGCGTACGTCGTGATGGCGCTGGGGCTGAACGTGGTCGTCGGCTTCGCCGGTCTGCTCGACCTCGGCTACGTCGCGTTCTACGCGATCGGCGCCTACTGTGTCGGCTGGTTCGGGTCGGGCTTCTTCTTCAACTCCCACGTTCACGTGCTCGTCTCGAAGGTCGAGGGCACGCTGCCGGGGATCCATCTCAACTTCATCCTGATCCTTCTCTGCGCGGTCGCGATCACGGCGATCGCGGGCACGATCATCGGGCTGCCGACGTTGCGCTTGCGCAGCGACTACATCGCGATCGTCACGCTGGCGTTCGGGGAGATCATCGGCGTCGTCGCCGTCAATGGGCAGAGCATCCACATCGGTCACGGCGAGACGCTGACCGCCGGCAACCTCGGCATCCCGGCGGTCGACCTGCCCTACTTCCCCGGCATCGGCTCGTTCAACCTGCTCGAGCTGCGACCGTGGTACTGGCTGATCTTCGCGATCATGCTGGTCGTCCTGTTCGTCAACCTGCGGCTGCGCGACTCGCGGCTCGGCCGGGCCTGGATCGCGCTGCGGGAGGACGAGGTGGCGGCCGTCTCGATGGGCATCCCGCTGGTGCGCACGAAGCTGATGGCGTACGCGATCGGCGCAACCTTCGGCGGCATGGCCGGCGCGTTCCTCGGCGCCTACTTCACGACGGTGAACGCGGGCCAGTTCGCGTTCTCGTTCTCGATCTTCGTGCTGGCGATGATCATCGTCGGGGGACTCGGATCGATCTGGGGCGCGGTACTGGGGGCGCTGCTGCTGTCCTACATCAACTACTACTTGATCCCGGATGTGCTCAACAGCTTGCCGCGCGACGTCGGGCTGAGCTTCGATCTCACGCAACTCTCGTTCGGGATCTTCGGCTTCCTGCTCGTGCTGGTCATGGTCCTGCGTCCCCAGGGGCTGTTCCCCGAACGCCGCCGGCGGCTGGAGCTGACGGCGACGATCGCGGCGGAGGACTCGCAGCTCGCCGAGGCGGGATCCGAGGACGCGCGGCTCCTCGAGGAGGGTGCCGCGTGACCTCGGGCGGCTACGCACCCCCGGCCGTGGCCGTCATGCGAGTCGACCACGTGACCAAGGAGTTCGGCGGACTGGTCGCCATCAACGATGTGTCGCTCGACGTGCCGAGCCAGTCGATCGTCTCGCTGATCGGCCCGAACGGCGCCGGCAAGACGACGCTGTTCAACATGCTGACCGGCTTGTACAAGCCGAGCTCGGGAAGGATCCTGCTTGGCGAGCGGGACATCACGCGATCGCGGCCGGATCGTGATCACCGGCCTGGGCGTCGCGCGCACGTTTCAGAACATCCGCCTGTTCGGAGCGATGACCGCGCTCGAGAACGTGATGATCGGCTGCCATTCCCGCCTGCGCGCGGGGCTGTTCGGCTCGATCCTGCGTCCGCCCTGGGTGCGCAAGGAGGAGCGCGAAGTACGGGCTCGGGCGCGAGAGCTGCTCGTCTATGTCGGTCTGCGACCGAACCATTTCGACCAGCTATCCGCCCAGCTGGCCTATGGCGACCAGCGCCGGGTCGAGATCGCGAGGGCGCTGGGGTCCGAGCCGACACTCCTGTTGCTCGACGAGCCGACCGCCGGGATGAACCCCCAGGAATCCTCGGCGCTGACCGAATTCATGCGCAAGATGCGCGAAGAGCTCAGGCTGACGATCCTCCTGATCGAGCACGACATGAAGGTCGTGATGGGCGTCTCCGAGCGCGTCACGGTGCTCGACCACGGCGAGAAGATCGCCGAGGGCCCCGCGGCGGAGGTGCGGGTCGACCCGCGGGTGATCGAGGCCTATCTGGGGAAGCAGGACTGACCCGCATGCCGCTGCTCGAGGTCTCGGAGATCCGCACCCATTACGGCTCGATCGAGGCCCTGAAGGGCGTCTCGCTGACCGTTGAGGAAGGCGAAGTTGTGACCCTGATCGGGTCCAACGGCGCGGGAAAGTCGACCACCTTGCGCTCGGTCTCAGGCCTGACGCCGGCGAGCTCCGGCACGATCACGTTCGCCGGTGAGGACATCACCCGGGTCCCGGCGCACGAGGTCGTGGTGCGAGGAATTGCGCTCGCCCCCGAGGGGCGCCATTGCTTCCCGCGCATGACCGTGCGCGAGAACCTCGACCTCGGCGCGCACCGCCGCCGCGGACCCGAGGTCGACGAGGACCTCGAGCGCGTCTTCACGCTGTTCCCCCGCCTCGCGGAGCGCGACCGCCAGAAGGCCGGGACGATGTCCGGCGGCGAGCAGCAAATGCTGGCGATCGGCCGCGCGCTGATGGCGCGGCCGAAGCTGCTGATGCTCGACGAGCCATCGATGGGGATCGCGCCCATCCTCGTGCAGCGCATCTACGAGACGATCAGCGAGATCAATCGCACCGGGGTCGCGATCTTGCTCGTCGAGCAGAACGCTAACTACGCGCTGGAGATCTCGCGCCGCGGCTACGTGCTCGAGACCGGGCGCGTCGCGCTGGCCAACGACTCGGCCCAGCTGCGTGACGATCCGGGCGTCCAACGAGCCTACCTGGGGACATGACGATCTTCGCCGTGATCGGCGCCAAGGCGCTCTACCTCCTGTTCGCGTGGCTGGTGTCCGCCGCGCTGGCCTCGTGGATGTCACAGCGCAAGGGCTACGGCGAGCGGGTGGGGCTGACGTTCGGGCTGCTGCTCTCCGTGGTCGGCCTGCTGATCGTGCTGCTGCTTCCCGGACGGCCCGGATCCAGGTGGAAGCTGGAGGGGGCGATCCCGCGCCGCCGTGGGCGGCGCCGCGGGGCTTGACCGAAGTCTTAAGTAACACGAAGCTGCAATGGCTGGTGAGTCCGAACAGCAGCGCTCGCGTTCGTCGGTCCAGCCCGGCGGACGCCGACCCGCGCCCGGAGAGCTGGCGGTCGTCCAGGCGTTCATCAACACCCATTACGACCTCGAGATCGAGCACGGCTCCGATTTGCTCGGCACCCCAGCCGCGCTTGCGAGATGGTTGGCGGCGTGTGGGTTGGTCAAGGCGCCCGTCGAGGTCGGCGCCTCCGACCTCGGTCGCGCGCTGGCGACACGCGAGGCACTCCGGGGATTCGCGCGTGCGAACGACGCCGAACCTGTCGCCGTCGGCGCCGCGCTCGAGGAGCTCGACCGCGCACCGCGAGGAGCGCCTGCGGAAGTTCGTTTCGGAATCGGTGGGCCTTTCTTCGTCAGCGGCGAGGCCGGCGTTTCGGGAGCGATCGGCCTGCTGCGGGCGATCACGGCGCGAGCGATGATCGACGGGACCTGGTCCGACTCAAGGTCTGTCCGGGCGAGGACTGCGGCTGGGCGTTCTACGATCACTCCCGCAACCGGGCGGGCCGTTGGTGCTCGATGTCGGTCTGCGGCGGCCGGGCAAAGGCGCGCGCCCACTATCACCGACGTCTTCGCGAGGGAGGCTGAAGTGCGCCTCCTCGCGGCACCGTTGATGCTGGTCGCCGCCCGCGCCCGGCGCCGGCCGGGACGCTGGCTGCTGACCGCGCTCGGGGTTTCGCTCGCGGTGGCGTTCGCGGGCGCCGTGGCCGCGGAGAGCACGATCGCGGGAGATCTGGGAGCGCGGTCGGTCGCTGGAGGGGCTCTCGCCGCTCGACAGGACGGTTCGCATCACCTGGCAGGGCGTGGTGACACCCGACCGTGGCGCGCCAGGCGCATGTCCTGCTCGGGGGTCTCGGGCTCGGCCCGCAAACGGAGGTCGTGTTGCTGAACCCGGTGCGCCTCAGCGGGCTCGTCGTCCGCCCGGCGGCGATCGACCCGCTCGGCACCTCGGTCGCCAGGGCAGCTTCCCGACCACTCGGTCCCTGCCGGGCTCGCTCCTGTCCGGTGCTGCTCGCCGGGCGGCTCGACGGCGGCGCCGGGTGCTGAGCGCGGCCGGTGTCCGGCATCGTCGTCGCCGGCACGGCGACCGCTGCGCTCTGCGGCGCCGCTCGGCTTCGCCCCGGCCGCCTCGCGCGGGCCAGCCACCGCTGGTCCTCAGCGATGACGTTCCGGCGGGCTCGATACGCTCGCGCAGCTCAGCGAGCGTGTACCGCACGCACAGCTGGCTGGCGCGCGCTGCCGACGTCGCACGGCCTCGAGAGCCTGGCAGCTCGCAGGCGACTCGAGCAGCGGCTCGCAGCAGACCGCAGGCGGTCGCTGCTCGCGAGCGGCGAGCTCAGTTCAGCCTGACGGCGCCGTTCGCCGCGCCTCGATGCCGCCCGCGCGCAGGCCGAGCGCGGCGCCGCGGCGGCTGCTGCTCGCCGGCGGCGGTGCGCTCGCGGCGCTGGCGCTGTTCGTCGTGCTCGGCGGCCGGCGGGCTGCGCCGCGACCAACGCCCCGAGGTGCGAGCGGTTGCGCGCCGGCCGGGGCGCCGAACGAGTCAGTGCACTGATGTTCGCGCTCGCGGAGGCGGGGCTGGCTTTGCGGGGTCGCGCTGCTTGCTCGGCGCCGGCCTCGCGGTCGCTGCTGCGGCGCGCTGCTGGCAACGGCGGCCGGCGGTTCCCGCCGGCGGCGTCCTCGCACACAGCCTGATCACGCCCGTTGGCGCGGCGGCGCTGGCCGGCGGGCTGGGTCTGCGCGACGACGCTCGTCGGCGCCGCTATTGCTCGCCCGCGGGCGGGCGAGTGGCCGATCTGCTCGCGGTCGCGGCCGCGGCATCGCTGGCGCTCGCGCTGTCTCGCGGCGCGAGCGGAAACCGAGCCACTGCCGGTGTTGCTGGCACCGCTGTGCTGCCTGGCGGCGGGGGTGCTTGCCTTCCGGGCGGCGGCCGCGCTGCTTCCGGCGCGGCGGGCGCCTCGCTCGGCGCGGGCCGCTGGCCTGCCCGGCTCGCGCTCGTCAACCTTGCGCGTGCGCCGGCAGCGCCGTCGCTGGCGATCGCGTTCATCGCCGTCAGCATCGGGCCTCGGGGTATTTGCGCTGGCCTACCGCTCGACGCTGCTGCGCGGGACCGCCGATCAGGCCGCCGAGCAGGTGCCCGCTCGACGCGACCGTGTCGCCGGCGGCCGACTTCACCACCCCGCTGCAACTCGCACCGCTGACCCGCTGGCGCTCGCTCGCCGGAGGCCCGGTCGCGCCTGTGCGCAGCACGTACGCAACCTATACGAGTGGCCAGGGCACGCGTCACGGTTCCAGCGCTCGGAGTGCCGGCCGGAGCGCTGCACCGAGATGCACGGCTGGCGCTCCAGCGATGGCTCGGCGCCGCTGGCATCGCTGGCCAGGCGGCTTACGCCCGCCAGGACCGGCTCGGGCTGCCGGGTCCGATGCGTTCCCGCCCGAGCGCGCTCCCTGTCGCTCCGGCTCTCGGCGCCGGCGATCGCGGTGACCGTGACCGCCGATCTACGTGATGGCTCGGGCGCGATCCGGCAGCTGTTCGCTCGGCGCCGCCGGTGCTCGCCCGCGGACGGTGCGAGCGACGCTCCCACGAGGGAGCTGGGAGCTGGAGGCGCTCGAGCTCGACGAACCAACCGGACTCGAGATCACCAACGGCCATCAGAACGGCGAGAACCCCGCCGCCGCGACGCAGCTCCGCGCGGCGGTGACACTCGGACCGCTGCGTGCGCTGGCGGGGTCGGGGGCGCCGGTGAGCACCGTTCCCGTCGGCAGCTGGCATGCCGTGGGCGCTGCCACCGTGATTCACCCGCGGTCGGGAGGTGGCGAGGATCCGGTTCGCCGCAAGCGGGCAGCCAGGAGTCCTCCGTCCTGTCCAGCCGAGCGACGTACGGCCCGTTCCCGTACTCGTTGACTCGCAGACCGCCACGGCAGCGACCCGCTCCGGACGCATCGCGCTGACCGTCGATGGGCTGCCGGTGCCCGCCCGCGTGGTCGGCGTCCTGGCGCGGTTCCCGACGATCAGCCCTGACGCGGCCGGGTTCGTGGTCGCCGACGAGCCGACGCTCGCGTCGGCTCTCGATGCCGAGTTGCCGGGGCAGGGCCGCGCCGACGAGTTGTGGATTTCGACGGCACATCCGGAGCGACTGCGGGCGGCGCTCCGCGACGGACCGCTTGCGCAGTTGGACGGGGTGTTTCGAGGCGAGATCGAGCACCAGCTCCGATCAGCCCCGATCGCGAGCGGCGTGCTCGGGACGCTGCTCGCCGCGACGGCGCTGTCGGGCGCACTCGCGATCATCGGGCTGTTGATGGCGCTGGTCGGCGGGGCTCGAGATATTCGCGTCGAGCGCGATCTCGCGGAACAGGGCGTCAGTCCCCGCGGCCTGCGCCGCGAGCTGCGGCTGCGGATCTTGATCGCGGGCGTGATCGGCGTCGGCGTCGGCCTGGCTATCGGTGTCCTGCTCGCCCGGCTCGCCGTCGCCGCGGTCCGTGCTGCCGGCACGGTACGATGTGCCCCGCCCGCCGCTCGTGCCGGTCGCGCCGTGGGGCGAGCTGATCGCTTGGGGCTTGGCGGTGCTCGCGGCGCTGGCGGCGGCGAGCTTCCTGGCCACGGGCCAGCTGCTGCGGAGACGGAGGGCGATGTGAGCCGGACGCTGATCGGCGCGACGGCGCGCGGACGCGCCGCAGGCACCGGTGGCGCAAGCGACACGGTGATCGAGCTGCGCGACGTCTTCTGTGTTCACCGCACGAGTGAGGGCGACTCCGCCGCGCTGCAGGGCCTCGACATCGAGGTAGCCAGCGGAGAGCAGGTCTGCGTCCTCGGCCCCAGCGGCGCCGGGAAGACGACGCTGCTGCGAGTGATCGCGGGCCTGCAGGCGCCGTCGGCCGGAGTCGTACGTGTGCTCGGCAGTGACATCGGGCGCATCTCGGCGCGGTCTCGGGCCAAGTTCCGCCACGCGACGGTCGGCTTTCTCGACCAGCAGTGCCGAGTCCGCCCTGCCGCCCGACCTGTCGGTCGGCCAGGCGGTCGCCTTGCCGCTGCTCCTGCGCGGAGTTGGTGCGTCCGGCGCGGCGCGCGCGAGTCGGCGAGTTGCTCGAAGCGGTCGCACTCGGTGACCGTGCCGACGCTCGCCCCGATCAGCTTTCCGGTGGCGAGCGTCAGCGGGTCGCGCTGTGCGCGGCGCTCGCGCATCGTCCCCGGCTGCTGCTCGCGGATGAGCCGACGGGCGAACTCGACGACTCGGCGGCGGAGACCGTGCGCCGGTTGATGGCCGAACTCGCGCAGGTCGGAGGGGGCGACGCTCGATGGTCGTCTCGCACGACGCGCTCGCCGCCGCCCGGGCACAGCGGACGGTGCGGATCCGCGACGGACGGATCGTCGAGGATCGACGCGACGGCGAGTCCCGGGATCGTCGTCGGCCGCGGCGGTTGGCTGCGGCTGCCGCCCCATCTGCTCGGAACGGGCGGGGATCAATGACCGCGCCAAGGTCGAGCCGGTACAGGGTGGGCTCGTCATCACGCCGGCGGATCCCGCGGCGGTTCCGCCGGCCCGCAGCGAATGCCGGACAGACGCCGGCGCGCGACGAGCGGGGCCTCGCCTGGGAACCCGCGCTCGTCGAGCTGCGTTCACTGAGCCGCAGCCGCGGGAGCGGGCCGCGGCGCCGGCTCGTGATCGACGAGCTCTCCAGGGTTTTCGCCGCCGGCAAGCTGACCGCGGTGGCCGGTCGCTCCGGCACCGGCAAGACGACGCTGCTGCGACTCCTCGCCGGTCTCGACCTACCCGACGCCGGCGAGCTGTCCGTCGATCGGCAGCGGCTCACCGACTTCACCGCCGAGCGGCTGCGCCCTGCTGCGTCGCGAGCGCATCGGCTACCTCCCGCAGGAGCCCTTCCCGGTCGGGTTCCTGAGCGCTGAGGAGAACGTCACGCTCGCGCTTCAGCTGCGTGGCTGGGACGCCGAGCGGGCAGGCCGGCGCGCCACCGTCGTGCTCGCGCGTCTGGGGCTCGGCCGACCGCGGGCGCCAGCGGGTCGCGCGCCTGTCGGCCGGTGAAGCGCAGCGGGTCGCGCTCGCGCGGCGCTCGCCAGCGCCCGCGGGCTGTTGATCGTCGACGAGCCAACCTCGAGGCTCGACGAGGCACAACGCCGCCGCCGTCGCAGAGTTGCTCGTCAAGGCGGCAGCCGAGGATGCGCAGACCGTCGTCTGCGCAACCCACGATCCCGACGTGATCCGCTGCGCGGATCACGTTCTCGTCCTGGGGCCTTCACGAGCTTCGCGCTCGGCGGCGCGTTTCCCGAACCGTCGGCCTCAGCCGTAGCGTTGCGACCTCACCTTGTCGGACTCGCAGGCGGCCTTCGGGAAGTGATTGGTCGCCTGTCTCGTCGAGTCGCGTCCGCGAAACCGAGACGGGGCCACTGACCCTGGCTGTGACTGGGGAGCGTGCGGGGTTGAAGCAGCGCAGGATCAGACCGTCGTCGTCTTCGGCGCCTTTGAGGCACGAGAACACGACGTCACCCTCGAGGATCAGCGGTGGATCGAATTCGACGTTCGCCGGGGCGACCAGGAACGCGCTCCGGTAGTCCTGAGCCTCGCGGAGCAGCGTCGTGTCGTCGAGAGTGTCGGCATCGCAGAGCAGCGCGTACTCGACTTCGTGGCGGCCAAGGCACTGCCCGTCCGGCGTCCCGAGCTGGGGCCCCGCGGACAGGGGGCGGGTGGCGAGCACCCCTGCCGGTCGTGAGATCACGCCAACCGATCGAAGCAGCGTCAGGCAGAGCTCAGCTTGATCGGCACGAGACCGCGCCTCGTATTCGGGCAAACCCTTCGTGAGCAGCGCGATCGGACCGAGCGCGACGGCGCCGAGCGTGTGCTGCGTGGGGTCGGGCGGCTCGACCCAGTCGGTCTGCGGGGCCAGCGGTACGAGCGGACGGTGGACGAGTGCGAACTGCCCCTCGGCGCGAATCGGCCCGGCGACGGAGCCTGCCGGGAACGCCACGCGGAGACGGTGATCCCGAGCCGGATTGTCGATCGTCGTCCGAAACTCGACGCGCCTGCTGCCACGAACGAGCCGCACGACCGTCGAGATGCCCAGCGATACCGTGTCGTGTCGCGGGCGAAGCTCAGGCTCGAGCCCGGCGGGAACCTCAGCCTCGACGCGAACTTCGAGTTCCCACACCAAAGGCCCGTCGCCGAGGACGCGTCGCCCCGCGCGCCCGCTTCGCCAGCACTGCGCGGGATCGACCGGGCAGAAGTTGTACAAGTCCCCCATGTCGGGCTCGTCCTCGAGCGCGTGCAGACGCTCGAACCGACGGCCGCTGGGTTTATCAACCAGCGCGAGCGTGCCATCCGAGGCGGCCTCGACGCGAAAGCGGTCGCTCTCGATCGCCGCTCCGTCGCGCGGTTGCGCGCGCCGCGCGGGGGCCAGCTCTACGGTGCGAGCAGCGAACCCATCGAGTTCGATCAGCGCGGGCTCGGCGCCAGGGACCTCGATCAGGCCGCGGCGGTGGTGGGGCAGCAGGTTGATCGCGCCGGTGCTCGTCGGCGAGTCTGCACCGGCGGATCCCTCGAGTGCTCTGTCCTGCAGCACCGCCAGCGTTCGGTGCAGCGACTCGTAGCGGACGAGCATGTCGCGGTGGACCTCATCGCACGAGCAGCCACAGATCGAATCGTGCGGATGGCATCGCAGCAGCTCACGCCAAGCGAGCCTGAAATCCGAGCTGGGGAAAGGATGCCCGTCCTCGAGCGCGCGTAGCGCTGCGAGCGTCTCGACCGCGAGCAGCCGCTGCTCGGCGCGTTCGTTCGCCTGCTTGAGGTACAGGCGGGCGGAATTGACACCCCGAAGCACGTTCTGGATCCGGCTCCCGAGCAACTCGCCAGTCCACGCGGGGACCTGCGCGCCTCGGACCGCTTGCACGTAATCGGCGTATCGGGTGATCATGAAGCGCACCCCGGGGAACCGCTGTTCGAGGGCGGCGCACAGCCGTGGTAGCTCACGCTGGACCGGTAGGTGATCGGAGCCGTTGCAGAGCAGGACGTCCTGAACCCCAGCCCGCTCGAGAGCCGTCCCAAAGCGCCCGGCGATTGCCCGGACCCGGCCGTCGGCGTCGTCGAGGCTCCCGATCGCGGCGAAGTTGTCGTAGTGCGGGAGCTGCTGGAGTGCGAGCACTTCGCTTCCATCAGCTGCCCTCCACCGGAAAACGACTCCGACCTCGTCGACCTGATCGCCGAGTCCCCGTGAGAAGATGAGGCTCTCGATCCCGAACCCGGCCAGCACCTGCGGGAGCTGGAGCGGGTGCCCGAAGCTGTCGGGCAGGTATCCCGCCGGTGACGGCTCAGCACCGAAACGCTCGCACACCGCCCGTCCGATCAACAGGTTGCGTACGAGCGGCTCGGCCCCAACCAGCAGCTCATCGGGAAGCACGTAGCCGGGCCCGACCTCGACGCGACCGGCTGCGAGCAGCGCCCGCAGCCGACCTTCGTTCTCGGGCCGAACCGCAAGGTAGTCCTCGAGCACGATCGCCTGACCGTCGAGCGTGAACGACGCAAACTCGGGATCCCGCTCCAGGACATCGAGGACACCGTCGACGACGCGCGCGAGCTCGAGCCGGAACTGCTCGAACGGGCGGTACCACTCCCGATCCCAGTGGGTGTGCGGCACGACGAAGAAGCGGGATAGGCCCCCGAGGTCCACGCTCTCCGATGGCGAATGACGAGAGATAGGCTGGTGATGATCCCAACTTGCGGTCCACACGTGCGGCGATCGATCCGGCAGCGGGCGATCAGGATTCGCTGCGATGCGGTGTTTCTGGACGCCGGTGGGGTGATCGTGCTCCCTGACCACGGTCTGGTCGCTGCTGCCCTGGCCGGTGTCGAAGTCGAGATCGACGCTTCGTCCGTCGGCGCCGCGCATTACCGAGCGGTCAGGCGGCTTGATCGCGATCCGCAGCTACGCGGCGCGGCCGACGCCTATCTGCTAGCCCTGTGTTCTGCGCTCGGGGTTCCCGATCAGCGCTTGCCGGCGGCGGCGCACGTCCTCTCGCAGCTGGCCCAACGCGACCGTTCGGGCGAGATTCTCTGGAGCCAGCCGGCCCCGAACGCGCTGCGTACGATCGCCGCGCTGCAGCGCGCGGGAATCAAGGTGCTCGTGGTCACCAACTCCGACGGGCACGCAGCCGAGAATCTCCGCGACGCGGGCGTCTGTCAAGTAACCCCGGGTGCGGGCGTCACCGTCACCGACGTGATCGACTCAGCAATCGTCGGGTCGGCCAAGCCCAACCCGGGGATCTTCCGCGAAGCGTTGCGGCGCGCCGAAGCCAAGCCGACATCCGTCGTCCACGTCGGCGACATGCTCAGCGCAGACATCGACGGAGCGCGGCGGGCGGGGATCAACCCGATCCATCTCGACCCAGGCCGAGCCTGTCGCAGCCGGGACCATCGCCACATTCGCTCGCTCAACGGAATCTGGAGTCACGTCGCCCGACCCGATGATCAGGCATAGCAGGGCCTGGCGATCCTCGAACGGCAGATAACTCAGAAGCTCGTCATTGACCGCCTTCGTGAACTCGCTCGCCTCGCCACGATCCGCCACTACCCACCCGCGTATCGATCTCCGGACCGGGCGATCCTATGTCATGCCGACGGGCGCCGCACCGCGTGGTTGGCGCAGTTGGGCCCCGCTCGCCGCTCGCCGACCACCATCCAACGCAGATAGCGCGGTTTTCGTTCGAGCTCGCTTATGCGCTCGGCGGCTCGTGCTGCTGCTCGTCGGGCAGCGGCTGCTCGTCGGGCAGCGGCTGCTCGTCGGGCAGCGGCTGCTCGTCGGCTTCCTAGGCGCGGCGGCATCTCGTTCGACAGCTGCGGCGGCGGCTCCTGTCCGGGAAGCGGATCTGCTTCGGCACGCCACACGTAGTTGAGCGACACCTGAAGGTAGGCATAGAACCCGATCGAGATGAGCACGTACAGGACGAGGGCGATCCAGCCGTTGGGCGGCTCCTGGCCGCTGATACGCGCCGCTTGCTGGACGCGCTTCGTGCCTCGCCAGTAGGTGATCAGCGCCGGCACGATGATGATGCCGCCCGGGAACAGCGCGAGCAGTGAGGCCGTCGGGTTTTGCCCAAGGTCGTAGCCCTTCGCGCGACCGTAGTCGCGCAGCTCGCGGTTGATCCGATACCACCAGACGAGGTGATAGATACCGAGCGTGATGATCGGCAGCAGCGCCACCGCCCAGGGACTGCGGATCTTCACCCGCTCACGACTGTTTCTGATCTGTAGCTCGTACGCCATCGCGATCCTTCCCTTCTCTGCACTTGTAGTTGGACCAACGCTATCCGACACATGTGAGGCGATGCGAGCGGCGGCCACACGATGACGGCACGCTGCCCGTCGTGAAAGCCGTGCGGCGTGACTCGGGTGCTACGTGGGGTAGGTAGTTCCGGGTGCGCCGGTGAGGTTGGGTGTGGTTGCCGGGTTGTGGCTCTCGCGTAGCGCGAAGAACAGGACCGAGACGCTGAGCGCGACGACAGGGGCGAGCAGGATGTTGGCTGCCCATTGCACGAGGTCGCGGCCGACGTGACCCTGGAAAACGCTAACGACCAACGTAACCGACAGAACCCCAAACGTCACACCCCGCACCAGCAAAGCCAAGCTTTGGGTCGAATCTGGAGTCCCAGACGAACGTATTCTGCAACAGCCCGTGCAGCCGCGAGCGTCTCGAGGCGGAAGGATGGTCGCGATCGTGCGGGTCTCGCCGGCTCGCTTCCGACGCCGCGGAGAGTCGTGCGACCACCAATAGCCGATAATTCGCGTCCGAACCTCTCGGGAGTTTGCTGCGTGTTCAGCGCTTTGTCTGTAGCTGTTGCGGCTCGTCGTTGCGGCCGAGCTAGCTCGCCCAAAGGGGAGAGCAGCTAGCCATGCCCCGGCCGATTCAGCCCGGTCAGCGTTACGTGCCCGGTCTCGATGGCATCCGCGCGCTGGCCGTGCTGTGCGTGATCGCCTACCACTTGAATGTGTCCTGGGCTCAAGGCGGAATGCTGGGGGTCGGGGTGTTCTTCACGCTCTCCGGCTACCTGATCACCGATCTGCTGCTCGGCCACTGGAACCGCTACGGGGATCTCGGCCTCGGGATGTTCTGGTTACGCCGAGCGCGGCGCCTGCTCCCAGCCCTGTTCCTGATGCTGGCGGTGGTGAGCGTGTGGGTGGCCGTGTTCGATGCCGCCCAGCTTGCCGAAGTTCGCCGGCAGGTGGTCTCGGCGACGCTGTACTTCGCGAACTGGTCGACGATTGCCGCGCACGGCTCGTACTTCTCGCGCTTCGCGGCGCCGCTGCCGTTGGAACACCTGTGGTCCCTTTCGATCGAGGAGCAGTTCTACCTGGTCTGGCCGTGGCTGCTGATGCTCGGGATCTACGTGGTGAGGAGCCGCAGCGGTCTGGCGCTCGTGACGCTGGTCGGCGCGGCGGTCTCGGCGCTCGCCATGAGTCGCCTCTATCGCGCCGGGTATGACCCCACGCGGGTCTATGAGGGCACCGACACCCGCGCGTTTGGGCTGCTCGTCGGGGCTGCTCTGGCTTTCGTCTGGCCCACTCGCATACCACGTCGCGCCGCCCGACGGTCCGTCCGGAGCCCCCTCCGCCTTGACCTGATGGGCGTCGGCGGCCTCGTCGGCGTTCTCCTGCTGGTCGGGAAGACAAATGCCTTCAGCCCGTTCCTCTACCCGTGGGGGTTCGTCTTGCTGTCGGTCGCGACGGCAGCGATGGTGGCTGCGGTGGTCAACCCTTCAAGCGTGCTCGGCCCGATCTTGGGATGCCGTCCGTTGCGCTGGATCGGCGTCCGGTCCTACGGCATTTATCTTTGGCAGTGGCCGATCATCGTGCTTTGGGGACCACAGCGCACCGGGTTCGACTGGCCGAGGGCGGTGCTCGAGGTGGGCGCCACCCTAGTCGTCGCGAGCCTGTCGTGGCGCTACGTCGAGGAGCCGATTCGCCACGGCGCCCTGGGGCGCCTGTGGCGGCGGGCCCGCTCCGGGGTCGGCGATCTGAGCGCGCGCCGCCGAACATTCGCCCTCTCGGGCACCACCTTCGGAGCGGTTTCGCTCGCCGTGGTCGGCCTGACCGGGGTGCTTCCGGCCGCCTCGGTGGGCTTTGGCGCCACGGAGAAGATCTCCAGGCCGCCGCCGAGACTTCCCACTCCGCTCGCGGCCATTGGCCCTACCACCACTCGCCGGACAGCAGCCCCGGCCGCTCCTCCGACCCACACCTCTTGCCGCTCGGCCGTTTACATCGGCGACTCGACATCCGAGGGGGAGATCTCGACGGACTACATCCCCAACCCGCGACGGCGCCTGCAAGCGCAATTGGCCAAGGTCGGGGTGAAAACGACATACGCGGAGATCTCGGGCGCGCGGTCGATCGTCGAGACTTTCGCAGGCAACTCCAACGCTGCGACCGTCGCCCAGGAGCACATCTCTGAAGGCTTCCACGGATGTTGGATCCTCGCCCTCGGAACCAACGACGTCGCCGACGTGGGGGTAGGTTCCGCGGTCGGGCTATCGGCGCGCATCGCCAAGATGATGTCGATCATCGGCAACCAGCCGGTCATGTGGGTGGACGTGATCTCGCTGCTCAGCTCCGGCCCATACGCCCAGGATCAGATGCAACGGTGGAACGAGGCCCTCCTGGCAGCCTGCCCGCGCCACCCGGCCATGCGCGTGTTCGACTGGACCGCCCACGCGAAGCCGAAGTGGTTCATTCCCGATGGCATCCACTACTACTCGCCCGGCTACGTGGCACGAACCCACCTGATCGCGCACGGGCTGGTCAAGTCCTTCCCCGCGAACGATCCGCCGAGCGCCAGCTGCCTGGTCCGCTGACCATCGGGACCCAGCCGCGGACCGAAGTGCCATGGCCTTCGCTGGAGCTCAAGTTCACGGTGCCGCCGACAGCCTCGATCCGATCGTGCATGTTGATCAGCCCTCCAGTCACCCGCGCCGCCTGGGGTGTGAAACCTCGACCCGTGTCGGTGACCTCAAAGCACACTCGTTGCTCCTCTCGCCACAGGCGCAGCGCACCCTCGCATTCCGGCCCCGCGTGCTTGGCGACGTTCTGAAGCGCCTCCAAACAGCAGAAATACACGGCGGCTTCGGTGTCCGGCGCAAAGCGTCCAGTCTCTTCGATGTACACAGAGACCGGAAACGGCGCGCGGCGGCCGACCGACCCCAGCGCCTCGGCCAAGCCGCTCTCAGAGAGCAGCGGCGGGTAGACGCCTTGCGCGAGTCGCCGGATCTCCTCGAGGGCCTCGTCGATTTGTGCTCCGATCGCGGAGAGCATCTGCTCGCCTCGGCGCGGCTCCTCTCTGATCGCGTCGGCGGCGATCGCCAGCCTGATGCGCATGGCCACAAGATGCTGCTGAGCGCCGTCGTGCAGATCTCGTTGAATCCGCCGCCGTTCGGCGTCCGCGGCCTCGACGAGCCTCGTTCGCGACGCCGCCAGGTCCGCCATCGACGCTCGCAGTTCGGCCTCGAGCTGGGCGTTCTGGAATGTGATCAGGGCCGCCCCGCCGGCGGCCTGAATGAACAGCTCCTGATTTGAGAGCTCGGCGTCATAGACGACCGCCGCGAACGCGCTTCCGTCGCGCTCGATCCGCGTGACCTCGTGGTGGGAATCGGCTACGGGAAGCTGGACGGGCGTTCCGGAGGCGTCGACGTAGCTCTGCGTGGTCGGCCGGTAATAGGCGATCCGCACGGATGGGTCATCAAGCGCGCGTGCCATGACGGTCTGCAGGTCGCCGTGCTCCCCGCTCGTCAGGCGGTTGATCGCCTCTTCCAGCGCCTGACCCATGAACAACCGCTCGAACGTCAGTCCGGACAGGATCAGCAGCGGAATCGCCACCGCGACCGCGACTTCTACGGCGCCAGCGGTGCCGGCGAGCGCTGAGCCCGTCCTCTCCGCCAGCAGGAAGGCGAGCACCGATAGCGCGTAGCTCACCGATGCCAACAAGACAGGAATGATCGAGCGGCGTCCAGGGGCGCTGGCGGATCGCACACGGCCAACGAGAAACGGGATGACGCCGCACGAGATCGAGATCCAAGTCAGCACGATCAGAGCCTTCAGCAGCGGCCCCGCTGTCTCCGCGAGGTTCAGCGAGAAGACCGAAGGCGGGCAGTGCGGCACGCATCGCACCAAGGGGCCCGCGAGCGGGGGCTGGGTGGTGGTGAGCACAGCCGAGACCCAGAGGATCGCTGACACCGTCACGCTGCCGGTCATGAACCGTCGCTCAGACAATGATTGGAGCCGTCCGTTCGGGTACGCGAGCATCAGATAACAGAACATCGCCGGCGCGAGGCCCATGCAGAGCACGCCGACGCTGAACGCCAGCCGGTTATCGGATCCCTGCAGCAACCACAGGCCGGAAAAGAAACCGGCGAACACGAGCAACCTTCCCATCCGCTGCTGCGTCTTGCTGGTCTGCGCGTAGACGCCGGCGATGATCAGCATCAGGACCACCGCCACCCGCCCGACGACGCCCACATGGGCCGGGGCGACGTTCGGATTCAGCGAGGACAGATAACCGACAGCCGCCGCCGTCAGAGCGCCCATCAGCAAGACGGCGGCGAGCCGCAAATCAGAGCCACCTGTGAGGGCGGCCTGACGCGACCGCACGGAGGCGCCGACCACCGGGCGCGGGAACGACACCGCGGCTGCGCCTATGGACGCCTCAGAGCTTCCATCGGCAGCGCTCATCCGAGGCCGCCAAGGCCGCCGGGGCCGCCGCCGGCGTCGTCCTCTCGTCCTCCGCTCACCGCAAAGTCACCTCGCCCAGTCCCGCCCTCGGCCGGATGGCCGGGCCGGGACCGCTCGAACGCTTAGCTCCGGTGACGACCCGCCAGCGACAGACGAACACCGCGTTGCCGTAGCGAGCCACCCCCGATGTTGGTCAGGAGAAGCTTAGCCGTTCGCCCGAGGGCTCATCCGATCGGGGTGATGCTGGCCGGATGAACCAGGGCTAGCGTGACGACTTCGCAACACGAATATCAAGCCGATCGGATGAGGAGCAGGAGGCTATGCCAACCGTTGAACGCATCGAGAGCTGGCGTGGACAGGATGTGTTGGACGGCACCGGCGAGAAAACCGGACGTCTGGACGAGGTGTACTACGACTCCACCACGCAGGAGCCGGTCCTGCTCTCGGTCAAGCACGGAATGCTGGGGCGTCAGGTGACGTTGGTTCCCGCCGCAGAGGCGGTGGTGTGCCACGACTACATCCGGGTTCCGTATACCGCCGAGCAAATCGATCAAACTCAGAGCAGCCGGGTCGAGGACGAGCTGAGCCCCGAGCAGGTCGCAGCCGTCGGCGCGCTGTACAAGGTCGAGCTCCCCGCGGGCGGCTCGCTTTACAGCTCGAGCCTGATCGAGCGCCGGCGGACCGAGGCCGAAGAGGCCAACCAGCGCGCACACGAACTCGAGCGGGAGGCGAAGCAACGAGCGCAGGAACTCGAGGAGGCCCGCACGCGCGCCGGCGCGGCCGCCGAGGAGGCCCACGCGGCGGAGCGTGAACGACAGAAGGCCGCGGCGGCGGCGGTCGAAGCCGGGCAGCAGCCACCTCCGAAGCAGTGACGCACTGGCGGTCAGGCTCCCAGCAGGCAAGCTGAGAAGAGAACGAAGCCGACGATGAACCACAACGGCGGATCGATCGCCGAGGTCCCGACTCGCGATGCCAGCGTCGCGATCCTGGTCGTCGACGACCGTGAGAGCTTTCGTCATGTGCTCCGGGATCTGATCGCCGCAACTCCTGGGTTCGTACTCGTCGGCGAGGCCGGCTCGGGTGAAGAGGCGGCCCTGGCGGTCGAATCGCTCTCACCGGCCCTCGTGCTGATGGATGTCCTCATGCCCGGGATGGGCGGAATCGCTGCGGCAGGGTTGATCGCGAGCCGCCACCCGGAGATCACGGTGGTGCTGATCTCGGTCGATGATCCGTCGATCAACCCGCAGGTCCTAGCGCTCGGCGACGCGGTCAGCTGCGCTCGCAAGCAGGATCTTCGCCCGCAGACTCTGCGGGAGTTGTGGGAGTCCCACCGCCACTGAAAACGTGGGCATCACCCTGCTCGGGCGATGCCTTCGGGGACGTGCACGTCTACGGTCGGCCGGTGCCTCCGACAGCAACCGATCTACTTCGTCAACTGACCGCGGGTGAGGAGAACGCGGTGCGGACAGTGCTCGCCCTGGCGCCGGAGCACGCCGAGGCCCCCGCGGGGGAGCTGACACCGAGGATCAGGACGCTAGTTCGTCTCGCCGCCCTGGTTGCGCTCGACGCGCCGACGGTGTCGCTCCGCTGGGCGGCCGAGCGCGCGTGCTGCTCCGGAGCCGGGGATGAGGAAATCGTCGCTGTCTTGGTCGCGGTGGGTTCCGATGTCGGCCTCGCGCGACTGGTGGCCGCCGCGCCCCGGCTGGCGCTCGCGCTCGGCTATGACTCCGAGGTCGAGGGCTGGGACGGATCGTGAGGTTGGAGCGGCTGATCGAGCCGGGCGTGGCCGCTCGCTCGGTCTAGGACCCCAGCAGACCCGCGTCGGAAGCTCTCGCCACCGCCTCTGACCGAGAAGCCGCGTCCAGCTTGCGATAGATCGCGTGGGCTTGCGTCTTGACCGTGTTGACCGACACGTCGAGTCGCTCGGCGATCTCGCGAAATGAGCGATGGCTCGGGAGGAACCGCAGGATTCGCAGTTCGGCGATCGTCAGCGACGAGGGGCCGGACAACGCGGTCTCCGCGAGCGTGTCGATCTGTGCCCAGGCATCGTCAAAGCACTGCCGGAAAATGACAACGTCTGAGGTTCGGCGGGCGAGCCGGGAAGCCTCGGCCAGCAGTGTCCGGGCGCCGACGGTGTCCGCCAGGCCGAGCGAGGCGCGCGCGAGCAGGAGTCGCGTCTGCACGCCGTACCAAGGGATGAAGTCGCTGAGCTCGGCCAGGAGATTGACGGCATGGCGCAGATCTCGCTTGGCTTCGTCGACGCGCCCCCGCTGCGCGCGGGTGGCAGCTGACGCGGCGAACGCGATCGCGGAGGTTGGATACCGCGCCAGTCCGGACTGCTCGGTCACCCGCCTGGCACGGTCCGCGAGCTCCGTAGCCGCCTGCCAATCCTCCTGGTCGATCGCGATGATCACGAGCTGCGTTAGGCAGAGGACCGCGATCCACGGCGCCGCGATCGCGCTGAGCTGGAGACCCTCCTCGAGCTGGTGCGCGGCGCTCTCGCGGTCGCCAGTCAGGTACTCCGCGGTGCCCCTCAACAGGCAGCCGAAAGATCGCCATGGGCTGTGCTCTGGCTCGGCCTCATAGGCGCGCGCCGCGAGGGCGCCCATCTCGATCGCGCTGATCCGCGCCGCAGTCGCGTCGATGATCGCCTTTCCTGCGTCCAATGACTTGGTTGCGGTGGCCGCTCGGCCTCGCCTTCGAGCCTCGGTGGCGGTCAGATTCCAATGCTGGGCTTGGTCCAGCTCTCCGATCACCAGGCAGTGGTGCGCGGCAGCGAGAGCAAGCGGGGCATAGTCGGCGATTTGGTCGGGACGGAGGCTGCTCAGCCAGTCCCCGACCGCGTCGCTGCGCCCGTGCATGAGGTATCGCAGGATGTTCGCCCAGAGCAAGTCGCCCGTCCGCTCGACATCGCCCGCGGCCACGACCTGATCGATCGCGCGGTCGGGGTCCCCGTGGCGCTGATGCCAGGTGCTCGCACGGCCGCGCAGCCGAGACTCCATCCGCGGCTCGGTGCGGCGCAGCGTGGCTCGGAGGACGTCCCTGAACGGAGCGCGCCAACGGTATCGCTCGTGGTTCGGATCCAAGGGCACGAGGATCATCGTGCTCCGTGCCAGCCGGGCAAGCTCGAGTGCCGACCCTTGTCGCCTGAGCACGGCATCGCACAGCGGACCTGAGAGATGTTCCAACACCGAGGCGCGGACCAGGAAGCGCGTCGAGTCGGATGGCAGCTGCGCGAGGAACTCATCGTGGAAGTACTCGAAGATGAGGTGGTTGTCGCCTGCGAAGCTTCGGACACCCGCGGCGACGTCGCGTTCCTCGCGCAACGACAAGGCAGCGAGATACAGACCAGCGGGCCAACCCTCGGTTCGCCGGGCCAAGGTTTGCACGGCTTCGAACTCGAGCTCGAGTCCGGCCATGCGCAGGAGCGAAGCGGCTTCGGCGGGCCTCATCGTCAGATCCTGCGTCGCACCTCGACAAGCGCCCGTCGCGCGCGCAGCCGAGCGAGCGGCAGCGCCGGCTCCTCCCGCGAGCCCAGCGCGATCTGTGAGCCGGGCGCCAATTGCTCGAGCAGCGTGCTGAGAACACGGCCAAGCACTGGAGCGCTGAGCAGGTGGCCATCGTCCAGCACTAGAACGAAGCTGCGACCGGGGCCACCGACCTCCCCCATCAGCTCCGCCAAAGTGGCTAGTGGGTCGCCCTCGAGGGAGGCCCGGTGCGCGGACGCTGTCTCCGGCTCGAGGTATCCGGCGTCGTCGAACGCCTGCACGATCGAGGCGGCGAGCGCATCCGGAGCCTCGTCGCGCCGGGGTGGGCTCACCCAGATGAACGGACGTTCATCGTGCTCGGCCCACTCCGCGAGCAGCGTCGACTTTCCGTAGCCCGCCGGAGCGGCGAGCAGTGCCAGCGAGGCTTCGCGAGCGCGGGCCAAGCAGCCGACGAGCGCGGGCCGGCGAACGTGACCATCGGGAAACGCCGGCGCATCGCGCCGGCGCGGCATCCGACCCGCGGGTGTCGCTGCGGGCTGGTCGGCGTCGACGACGGTCATCGTCCTCCAGTCGCTCGAAGTCTCCACCTGACCAAGTGGATCGCCAGCCGCTCGACGCGCTGGGGGCCGTGTCAATGTGCCGGTGGCTCGAGTCATGCGATCGTGGTGGTCGAACTGCCTTGTCTTGCAAACGCAGTTCTCCCGCACGCGGAGACTCCGGACAAGGAGGCATGCCCCTGTGTTGAGGGAGGCCCGCACCACCGTTGCCTGCGGATCGCGCGACCGCGCTCAGGCGGCCGGCGCCGGACTAGCGCTCGACCCGTCGGCGCTGGTGGTTGCCGGAGTTCGGTCTGGCTCCCCGGCGGCGGTCTCCGGCGACGCTGTCCAGCGGGCGTCGACCAACAGCACCACGATGTACGAGACGACGGCCCCGACGATGATCAGCGGCCCGACACCCAAGCCGGACGTGGACGTGAGCACGGTCCCGATCACGACCGCCGTCAGCGGGAGCTTGAGCACCCCCACGATCGCGGCGGCCATGCCCACGGCGACGGCTGCGGTGATCGGAAATCCAGGCAGGCGGGAGGCCATGATGCCACCGGCGGCACCGAGGAACATCGCCGGAAACGTGGGGCCGCCGCGAAAGCTGCCGAGCGAGATCACGTAGGCGATGCCCTTGCAGACGATCAGCAGCGCCAGCGCACCGAGCGAGTACGTCCCGGCATGAGCGACCAGCCCGGGGAGCTGGGCCTGACCCGAGAACAGCACCTCGTCGATGCTCTTGTTGGTTACCTGGGAGAACAGGATCACAAGGCCGGCGATGATCAGCCCGCCGAGTGGCAGGAGCAGGAGCGGCCGCGGGGTCACGATTCGGTAGGTCGTGAGGCCCCCCCGCATGATCACCCGCGCGAGGACGGCGACCACGATCGCCAGCGCGATCGACCAGCCGAAGTCGCCGAGGTCGGGGTGACCGAAAGCCGGAAGCGGCAGCGCACCGAGCGCGTAGGCACTGCTGCTCAGGCCGGTGAACGAACCCATGCCGACCGAGACGAGTGTCCCGATTCCGGCGGCGAGCAATCCAGGTACGAGCACCAGGGGAAGCTTTGCGCCCCCGATTCCGGTCGCCTCGATCAGGATCACCGCTGCGATCAGTGGCGAGGTGAAGACGAACGACAGAGCGGCGAAGCTACCCGCCGCGGCAACCACGACCAGCACCTGCGGCGGCACTTCCCTGCGCGCCAGCCGGATCGTCAGCAGGCCGAGACCGGCGCCGAGTGCGATCAGGGGAGTCTCCGGGCCGAGCACGAGTCCGAGCCCGAGCGTGGCCAGGCCGGCCAGCACGATCCCCGGAAGATCGACGAGCGCCGGGGCGCCTCCGGCAGCCAGTCCGTTGGCCGGTATGTGTCCTCCCCGGCCGGGAAGGCGCACGATCACAAGCGCGACGATCAGCGCGGCGATTGCCAGGACGGGGAGCGGCCACCAGACCGGGGGACCGTGGGGATAGCCGAGGGCGTGCGGAAGGTGGGTGAACACCTCCTGCTGGATCTGGTAGACGAGCTCCAGGAAGCACCAAGCCGCCAGCGACACGAGCACGCCGACGACAGCCGCAATCAGCAGCAAGGCCAGGTACGGCTTGCTGCGCATGGTTGCGCTCGCTTGCTCGGGGGAGAGCTCGAGCGGAACGGGGGCGTCGGCCATCCCGTAATACCTACGGGTTGGCGGCGAGCCGGTCATCACCCAGTCGGGGTGAGGCACCGAGCACCGCGACGCCGTAGCCTGATCGCGCAAGCGTGCGGCACGAATCGATACCAAAGGCCGGAGAGCACCACGTCGTCCTGATCGGGATGATGGGAGTGGGGAAGACCACGGTGGGGCGCCTGCTCGCCGACCGGCTCGGGTGGGCGTTCTGGGACAACGACGAGGCGCTCCTGAACGAGACCGGAAAGACCGCGGGAGATGTCCAGCGAGCCGACGGCGAGAGCGCGCTGCATGCCGTGGAGGATCGGCTGTTGCGGGAGGCGCTGACGAGCGAGGTGCCGACGGTTTTCGCCGCGGCGGCAAGCGTCGTGCTCGATCCCAGCGTCGTCGACCGCGCGTGCACCGTCTGGCTTCGCGCGAGCCCATCGACCGAAGCGCAGAACATCGCCCACAGCGGACAGCACCACCGGCCGCTGGGCGCCGACGGGGCTGCAGTCCTGAAGCGCCTCAGCGCTGCCCGCGAGACGATGTATGCGAGTCTGGCGGACATCACGGTCGACACCGACGTCGAGCCCGCAACAACGTGCGAGCGGGTGGCCGCCGCGCTTGCCGCACGCCAGAGGTAGCGTGCCGCGCCCGCAAGAACGGGCGGCGGGGGCGCACCGCCGGGGACCCCTGGACCCGCGACTGCTCCGTTACGCGCGAGCGACGCGCACGTTCATCATCGCCTCGATCGCGCTCGGATCGCTCAGTGCGGTGCTGATCATCGCTCAGGCGTGGCTGCTCGCGGACGTGATCGCCGGGGCGTTCGGCTCCGGGAAGAGCGTCGCGCAATTACGCCTCCCCCTGGAGGTGCTACTCGCGGTGGTGCTCATGCGCGCACTCCTGGCATGGGCTGCCGAGATTGTCGCCAGCCGCTCGTCGGCGCGCGCCAAGCAGCAGCTCCGAGCGGCTCTGCTCGAGCACGTCGCGGCGCTCGGGCCCGGGTGCTCCGAAGAAGAGCGCACGGGCGAGATCGCGATTCTCGCGACGCGGGGTGTCGACGCGCTCGATGGATTCTTCTCGCTCTACCTCCCGCAAGTCGTCCTGGCCGTGATCGTTCCGCTCACGGTGCTCGTGGTCGTGCTCGACCGCGACTGGATCTCGGCCGCGATCATCGCGCTCACGCTGCCGCTGATTCCACTGTTCATGGTGCTGGTCGGCGCGGCGACGCGTGATCGCACCGAAGCTCAGTTCCGCACGCTGCAGCGACTGGCGG
Organism: uncultured Solirubrobacterales bacterium; assembly: GCA_963837385.1. Classification (GTDB taxonomy): domain Bacteria; phylum Actinomycetota; class Thermoleophilia; order Solirubrobacterales; family Solirubrobacteraceae; genus Palsa-465. Next base: position 169,242 of record CAWIMZ010000011.1, on the reverse strand, counting down.
GTCACTTCTTGGACGTCGTGGCGGGGTTGCCGACGCTGAAGGTCTTCGGGCGGGCGAAGGCTCAGATCCGCGCGATCCGTGAGGTCAGCGAGCGATATCGCAGCGCGGCGATGGCGACCCTGCGGGTCACGTTTCTGTCCTCGTTGATCCTGGAGCTCCTATCGACGATCTCGGTGGCGCTTGTGGCGGTGGCCGTCGGCCTGCGGCTGCTCGGCGGTCATCTCGACCTCCGCACCGCCCTATTGGTGCTGGTGCTCGCCCCCGAGGCGTACCTCCCTCTGCGATCGCTCGGCGCGAACTATCACGCCAGCGAAGAGGGCATGAGTGCGGCCGAGCAGGTGTTCGCCGTGCTCGAGAGGCCCGTGCCCAGGCGAGGCTCGCTGACGGAAATCCCGGATCCGGCGGTTTCCGGCATCTACGTCGAGGACCTCACGGTCGAGTATCCCGGCCGCGAGGGACCGGCGCTCGACCGGATCTCGCTGCACGTCGAGCCCGGCGAGATCCTCGCCGTCACCGGCCCCAGTGGGTGCGGCAAGTCGACTCTGCTCAGCGTGCTGCTCTGCTTCATCGCGCCCGATCGGGGATCGGTCCGGATCGGGGACTCCGAGCTCGGCGAGCTGGATCCGGACACCTGGAGGGGCAGTGTGTCGTGGTTGCCGCAACGGCCCCATCTGTTCGCCGCGACGATCGCCGCGAACATTCGTCTCGGCCGACCGGATGCCCGAGATGAGGAGGTCTCGGCCGCTGTCGCTGCGGCAGGGCTCGGCGAGCTCCTAGCGAGCCGGCCGGAGGGCCTGGAGGCGACGCTCGGCGAGCGCGGAAGCGGTCTGTCCGCCGGCGAGCGCCAGCGGGTCGCGCTCGCTCGGGCGTTTCTTCGCGACGCTCCCCTGCTGCTCTTGGACGAGCCGACGGCCAACCTCGACGGCGAGACCGAGCAGGAGGTGATCGAAGCGGTTCGGCGACTCGTCCAGGGTCGCACGGTGATCCTGGTCGCCCACCGGCCGGCTCTGATCTCGCTCGCCGATCGGGTCCTGGAGCTCGGACGTGTACCGGTGATCGCATGACCATCACGGCGAGCGGCCGCCCGCTCGAAATCACGGACGACGTCGACTCAGCGGCGCCGATGCGCGAAACGCTCGCGCTCGCTGGCCCCGCGCTGCGGCGACTCGTGCTCTCCAGCTTGCTCGGAGCAGGGGCGATCGGTGCGGGCATCGGTCTGCTCGCCACCTCGGCGTGGCTGATCTCGCGCGCCTCCCAGCACCCCAGCGAATCGGCGCTGGCGCTGGCGATCGTTGCCGTGCAGTTCTTCGGCCTGTCGAGGGGCCTGTTCCGATACGGACAACGGCTCGTCGGCCACGACGCTGCGTTCCGGGCGTTGGCCGAGCTGCGGGTAGGCGTCTACGCCCGACTCGAGTCGTTGGCTCCGGCTGGGCTGCCGGCCTTCCGCAGCGGAGATCTGCTCGCGCGACTGGTTCACGACGTCGACTCGCTGCAGGACCTCTATGTGAGGGTGCTCCCTCCATTCGCGATCGCGCTAGTGGTCGGGGTGGCCACGATCGCGTTCGTCTGGTGGATTCTCCCCGCGGCGGGGCTGATTCTGCTGATCGCGCTGCTACTCGCGGCGACGGTCCTTCCCTGGCTGACCGGGAGGCTTGCGCGCCGTGCCGAGTCAAAGCACGCGGCGGCGCGTGGAGAGCTGACAGGCGCCGTCGTCGATTTGGTTGCCGGGGCGCCTGAGCTGACTGCCTACGGGGCGATCGGTTCTCAGCTCGAGCACGCTTCCGAGATCGATGCGCAGCTCATTCGCATCGCCCACGCCACTTCGCTCACGGCCGCTATCGGCCAGGGAATCGCGACCCTGCTGCCCGGACTGGCGATGGCGGGCTCGCTGCTCGTCGGGGTTGCCGCTGTGCACGCGGGGCGTCTCGACGGAGTGTTCCTCGCCGTCATCGCACTGGTTCCGTTGGCGGCCTTCGAGCTGGTGACCGGGCTTCCCGCGGCGACCCAAACGCTCGAGCGAGTCCGCCGCGCGCTCGGTCGAACGCTTGCGGTCATGCACACCGAGCCCTCGGTAGCTGAGCCGGCGGATCCAAAGCCCCTGCCTGGCGAGCCCTATGCATTGCGGACGCGAGGGCTGCGGGCGCGGTATCGAGAGGACGGCCGGTGGGCACTCGATGGACTCGATCTCGACCTCGGCGCGGGCCGGCGAGTGGCGCTGGTGGGCCGCAGCGGCGCCGGCAAGTCGACGCTCGCCGACGTCCTGTTGCGGTTCAGGTCCTACCAGGGAGGATCTGCGACGCTGGACGGCGTCCCGATCGAGGATTTCGACGGTGACGTTTACCGGACGGTGATCGGCCTCGTCGCTCAGGACGCCCACATCTTCAACACGACGCTCGAGCAGAACCTCCGCGTGGGCCGTCAAGACGCCTCGGACGAACAGATCCGACTGGCGCTGCACCGCGCCCGGCTGCTCGAGTGGACCGAGCGGCTGCCGGCCGGGCTGGCCACGGAGGTCGGCGAATACGGCACTCGGCTCTCGGGCGGCCAACGTCAGCGGCTGGCGATCGCGCGGGCGCTCCTCGCAGACTTCCCGGTGCTCGTGCTCGACGAGCCCGGTGAGCACCTCGATACCGAGACCGCCGACCTGATCGTGGCCGATCTGCTGGACGCGACCCGAGGGCAGACCGTGCTCCTGATCACCCATCGGCTGGCCGCGCTCCAGGCCGTGGACGAGGTGATCGTGCTGGAGGCCGGGCGTGCCGTCGAACGCGGCACTCACGCCGAGCTGCTGGCGAACGACGGCCCGTACGCCGCGATGTGGCAGCGCGAGGTGAGCGAGCAATGAACTGGGCCGCCGCGCTTCCGAATGCGGCAATACCTGCGCGGGAGCCTGTGGGTCATGCCGCTGTTCGGGCGGCGTCCTCGGCGCGGTGCTCGGGCTCAGCGCATGCGCAGATCGACAAGTCGATGCATCTGCCCGCGGCGTTGGACGTACTCTCGCATCGACCGCGAGCACGGTGCTGGCCGCGATCGTGGGCGCGATGGCGGCGCTGACGGGGTTCGTGGTGACGGTCACGGTGCTCGTCGTCCAGATGGCCACCGGCACTTTCTCCGCTCGGTACATGCGCCTCTGGTACCGCGATCGCATGCTGAAGGCACTGCTCGCGCTGCTGGTCGGCACGCTCGCGTTCTCGTTCGCGCTGCTACGCCGCGTCGCGAGCAACTTCGTCCCCAACCTCGGGGTGTCGATCGCCGGGGACTGCTCGTGGTCGACGTCTCTGCTGCTGTTCCTGATCTTCCTCGACCGGTTACCTCCACCGCCTTAGGCCGGTCGCCGTCGCGGTGCTCGTCGCCGGCTACGTGCACCGCGACTTCAGACGCATACGCCGGGCGCTTGACGGCCGCGCCGGACATCTTCTGCGGGGTGTTCGAGGCCAGCGGCGAACAGCCGACGCTGGTGGTGCGCAGCACCGCGCCGGGGGCGATTCAGGCGATCGACGTCGAAGGGGCTCGCTCGACGTGGGCGCGCCAGCACGACTGCCTCGTCGCTGTTCCGCCACGCGATCGGCGATTTCGTGCCCGCGCGGCGCTGAGTTGATCGAGGCCTATGGCGGCGACGCCGCCGCGCCGTCGGGCCGAGCGCAAGCTCCGCGGGATGGTCGTGCTCGGCGTCCGAGCGAACGATCGAGCAGGACCCGGCGTTCGCGATCCGGATCATGGTGGACATCGCCGATAAGGCGCTGTCGCCGGCCGTCAACGATCCCACCACCGCGGTACAGGTGCTCGAACCATCTCGGTGACGTTCTGCGGCTGATCGGCAAGATCGACCTTTCGCGCGCTCGAGCTGGACCAGGACATCGGACGTAACGCGCACGGGGCCTGGTGATCCCCGTTCCGGCGCTGGGAGGACTACCTGATCGCTGGGCATGACCGAGATCCGGGAGTACGGCTCGTCGTCGATCCAGGTGATGCGCCGGATGCGGGCGATGCTCGAGGAGTTGCGCGACGAGGTCCGCGCCCGAGCATCGGCCCGGCGGTCGAGGAGGAGCTCGCGCGCCTGGACGCGACGGTCGCGCGCACATTCGGCGATTCGGTCGACCTCGATCGGGCGGGCACCGCCGATGCCACAGGGCATCGGCGGCCGGACCGAGCCGGATCGGGCACGTGCGCCGTGCTGATCGCTGCGGAATCACCGCCGGGCTGTGGCCGGCTGACGGGGCGCCCACTGCCTACCGATCGACCGTCGAGCGGTCGCCGCCGGCCCGAACAGGACACCGTGCCAGTGACCATCTCGCTCGCCGCTGACCTTCGCAGTCCCGCATCTCAGATCACGGCCGCCGGCGGCTCTCGCCCGTCGATCACGGCGATCACGTTCTCGGCGCACAGACGTCGCCATCGCGTCTCTCGTCGCCGCGGTCGCCGATCCGACATGCGGCAGGAGCACGGTGTTGGGCAGCTCGCGCAACGCCTCCGGCACCTGCGGCTCACCTTCGTAGACATCCAGGCCGGCGGCGGCGAGTGCTCCCGAGCGAAGCGCCTCGATCAGCGCCGCCGAATCGACCACGGCGCCGCGACTCGTGTTCACGAGGATCGCCCCCTCCTTCATCTTGCCGAGCGCCGCCGGCTCGATCAGGTGCCTGGTCTGCGGCGTCAGCGGAACGTGGAGGCTGATGAAGTCTGAGGCCGCGAGCAGTTCCTGGAGCTCACGGCGCTGGCGCCGTGCTGCGGTCCGGACCCCTGCGGGCGCGCTGAACAGCACCCGCGCAGCGAAAGCCGCCGATCAGTTCGGCCACCCGCCGGCCGATTCGTCCGAAGCCGACGAGTCCCACGGTCGCGCCCGCCAGCTCGCGCCCCAGTTGAGCCGGCTCGGCTCCCTGCGCCCACGTGACCGCCACGAACGAACGCGTCGGCATCGACGATCCGGCGGGCGGCCGCGAGCATCAGGGCCATCGGTCAGCTCTGCTGTCGCGTTGGTGAGGACGCCGGGCGTATTCGTCACGCGGACGCCCAGTGCCCGAGCCGCGTGAGGTCGATGTGGTCGTAGCCGACGCCGAAGTTCGCGACGACCTTGAGCGAGCCGCCGGCGGCGAGCGAGCAGCTCATCGTCAACCGGTACCGCCGGTTCGGTCACGAGCGCGGCGGCCCCGTGCGACGCGCTCGGGCAGTCAGCCAGGTTGGCGCGCTCGCGCCGCTGCCGGCCTCGACGACGAACCGAGCCCGAGCATGTCACGCCGGCAGCGCGGCAGCGCTCCGCGCCGCGACGACTCGCGGCTTGTCGCTCATCCGGCGGGACCGTAGCGCTCCGTCACCGGGCGCAGTTCATCCGAACGGGGTGATGACCGCGGCCGAGCGCGCCTTGCTTGCCGCGACCACAGCTACCCGCCGAGGCACCCGCCCGGCCGCGACAAGGAGACCTCATGGCAGTGGCCACCCAGACCAGCCGCAGGCCAACCGCCACGCCGGCTCAGCGGGCCGAGCGAGCCAGCCGACGCCCTCGTCGTCTTCGGGATCACGGGCGATCTCGCGAAGGTGATGACGTTCCGCTCGCTCTACCGGCTCGAGCGACGGGGGCTGCTCAACTGCCCGATCGTCGGCGTGGCCGGTCAACGACTGGACGGCGGACGAGCTTCGCAACCACGCGCGCGAGGCGATCGAGAACACCGGCGAGCAGATCGACGACGACGTCTTCGAGCGGTTCGCCGACGCGCCTTTCCTACGTTCAGGGCGACTTCGGCGACGCGGCGACGTTCAAGCGCGTCAAGGCGCGCGATCGGCGGCGCCCGGCAGCCGGTCTTCTATCTGGAGATCCCGCCGTTTCTGTTCGGGACCGTGATCAAGGGACTGTCCGAAGCCGGGCTCACGAGCAACTGCGCGCGTCGTGGTCGAGAAGCCGTTCGGCCACGACCTCGAGTCGGCGCGCGCGCTGGCTGCCGACATCCACCAGTACATCGATGAGTCGCAGCTGTACCGGATCGATCACTTCCTCGGCAAGATGGGCTTGCGAGGAGTTCCTCTACCTGCGGTTCGCGAACTCGATCCTCGAGCCGGTGTGGAACCGCAACCACATCGCGAGCGTCGAGATCACGATGGCGGAGAGCTTCGGAGTCGAGGACCGCGGGCACTTCTACGATCCGGTCGGCGCGTTGCGGGACGTGGTCGTCAACCATCTCATGCAACTGCTCGCGGCCGCGCGCGATGGAGGCCCCGGCCGGCGACGACGCCGCCACGCTCAAGGACGCGAAGTTCGCGGTGTTCCGGTCGATGCCCGAGGCAGACCCGAAGCATTACGTCCGCGGCCAGTACGACGGATATCTCGACATCGACGGGGTCGCGCCGGACTCGACGACCGAGACCTACGCGGCCCTGCGGCTGGAGATCGACAACTGGCGCTGGGCGGGCGTGCCGTGGTTCATCCGCACCGGCAAGCGCCTGCCGGTCACGCAGACCGAGGTGAGGCTCGTGTTCCACCGCCCCCCGCGCCTGGGATTCATCTCGGCGAGGGAGCGGCGGCCGCCGGTCGAGAGCCAGCTCGTGATCAAGCTCGACCCGATGACCGGCATCCGGCTGATCATCGACGCCCACCGAGCCGATCTGGGCGGCCCGCAGGAGATCACGCTCGACATGGAGTTCGCGCAGGAGGGCGGCGAGGGACCGACCCCGTACGAGGTGCTCCTGCATGCGGCGATGGAGGGCAACAGCACTCCGTTCACCCGCCAGGACAGTGTCGAGGAGACGTGGCGAATCATGCGCCCGCTGATCGACCATCCGCCGCCGGTGCACCCCTACGCACCCGGGTTCCTGGGGACCCGAAGGAGGCCGATCAGCTGGTCGCCGGAATCGGTCGCTGGCACGGCCCGTGGGTGGCGTCATGAGCACCCCACCAGAAGAAGCGTCAGACAGCTGAGCGCACCACGAAGAAGAAGCCGGCCGACGGACGACCATCGCGGTCGAGACCGGCGACCCGGCGGGAGCAACCGCGTGCAGAGCGCCGCGGCGCCGTCGCCGTTTCCGCCGATCGCCGACTACGCGTTCCTGTCCGACTGCCACACCGGCGCGCTCGTCGCGCCCGATGGCTCGATCGACTGGCTGTGCGTGCCGCGTTTCGACGCGCCGAGCGTGTTCGGCTCGCTGCTGGACCGCGAGGCCGGCCTGTTCCGCCTGGGGCCGTTCGGGATAACGATCCCAGTCGGACCGCCACTACGTGCCGGGCACCAACGTGCTGGTCACGACCTGGAAGACACCGGGTGGGATGGGTCGAGGTCCACGACGCGCTGACGATGGGTCCGACGACGCACGAGGACACGGATTACGCCGCACACCCGGCCGCCAGCCGACGAAGACGCCGACCACATGCTGGTGCGGACGGTCAAGTGCCTCGAGGGCGAGGTGGAGATCGAGCTGATCTGCGAGCCGGCGTTCGACTACGGCCGCGCGCCGGCCGAGTGGACGCTCGTCGAGGGCAGCCGGCACACGGCCGACGCGAGCGGCGCCGGCCAGACGATCCGGCTGCAGACCGACCTCAGCTCGGGATCGAGGTCAACCGCGTCCGCGCGCAGGCACACCCTCAGACCGGGCGAGGAGGCGTACGCCGCGCTCGGTTGGGGGAGGAGCTCGCTGCCCCGGGGACGTCGACGACGCCAACAGCCGCGCTCGACGCCACCGTCGGTTTCTGGCGGCGCTGGCTGGACCGGGCGCGCCCGTTCGCCGACCATCGCTGGCGCGAGGCGATCCAGCGCTCGGCGCTGACGATCAAGGGGCTGACCTACATGCCGACCGGCGCGACCGTCGCGGCGCTGACCACGTCGCTTCCGGAGACCCCCGGGGGCGAGCGCAACTGGGACTACCGCTTCACCTGGATGCGCGATTCGACATTCACGCTGCAGGCGCTGCATCTGCTCGGCCTCGACTGGGAGGCGGACGAGTTCATGCAGTTCGTCGCCGACCTCGAGCCCAACAGCGACGGCGGGCTGCAGATCATGTACGGGATCGACGGCCGCCGCGATCTGACCGAGACGTTCCGCGAGGAGCTGTCGGGGTACTCGGGAGCCCGCCCGGTGCGGATCGGCAACGGCGCCTTCGACCAGCGTCAGAACGACGTCTTCGGCGCCGTGCTCGACTCGATCCTCAAGCACACGGTGCACAGCCAGCGCCTACCCCGGCGGCTGTGGCCGATCGTGCAGGCGCAGGCGGAGTGCGCCACCAACGTCTGGCGCCAGCCCGACCAGGGCATCTGGGAGGCCCGCGGCAAGCCGCAGCACTACGTCTCCTCGAAGCTGATGTGCTGGGTCGCGATGGACCGCGCCGCCAAGCTCGCGGAGATCCGCGGCGACCGCGAGCTGCAGGCCAAGTGGCAGGCCACCGCCGCGGAGATTCACGCCGACATCCTCGCTCACGGGGTCAGCGACGGGCGTGCTGCGCCAGCACTACGACACCGACGCGCTGGACGCCTCGACGCTGCTGGCGGCGATCTTCGGTTTCCTTCCCGGCGTGACGAGCGCCTGCACAAGAGCGTGCTGGCGATCGCCGATGAGCTGACCGAGAACGGCTACGTCCTGCGCTACCACACCGATCGAGACCGACGACGGCCTGTCCGGCAAGGAGGGCACGTTCCTGATCTGCTCTTCTGGCTGGTATCCGCGCTGTCGATCGTCGGCGAGGCCCAGCGGGCGCACGATCTGATGGAGCGGCTGCTCCGGATCGGCTCTCCGCTCGGGCTCTACGCCGAGGAGTTCGACGCCGCGACCGATCGCCACCTGGGCAACTTCCCGCAGGCGTTCTCGCACCTGGCGCTGATCGAGGCGGCCGCTCGGATCATCCTCGCCGAGCAGCTGGCCCTCGAGGGACTCGGGCCGCCGACTTCAGGGGCTCTGACACGCGCGATACCACCGAGCCGCTACGAGGCGGCTGCAACATGAACCACTACGACGTGATCATCATCGGCACGGGTGCCGGCGGCGGCACGCTGGCTCGCCATCTTGCCCCGTCGGGCAAGCGCGTGCTGCTGCTCGAGCGAGGTGGGTGGCTCCCGCGCGAGCCGGAGAACGTCTCCGCCGAAGAAGTCTTCGTCAACAACCGCTACGTGTCCGCCGATACGTGGCGCTACGAGAACGGCGAGGAGTTCCAGCCCCAGATCCACTACTGCGTCGGCGGTGCCACGAAGCTCTACGGGGCCGCGCTGTACCGGCTGCGCGAGGAGGACTTCGGCGAGCTGCGCCACCACGACGGAATCTCGCCGGCGTGGCCGATCGGCTACGACGAGATGGAGCCCTACTACACCCTGGCCGAGCAGCTGTACTGCGTGCACGGCGCCCGCGGCGAGGACCCGACCGAGCCGCCCGCCAGCGCGCCCTATCCGTTTCCGGCCGTGTCGCACGAGCCGCGGATCCAGAAGCTCTCGGACGACCTCGCGGCACTCGGTCACCATCCGTTCCACGCGCCGTGCGGGGTGATGCTCAACGAGGCGCAACATGCCCTACAGCGCGTGCATGCGGTGCAACAACTGCGATGGCTTCCCGTGCATCGTGCACGCCAAGTCCGACGCCGAGGTGCTCGGCGTGCGGCCGGCGCTCGAGCACGACAACGTCGAGCTGCTGATCAACGCCGAGGCGGTGCGGCTCGAACACGAACGACGCCGGAACCTCGGTCACCAGTGTCGTGATCAACCACGACGGTGAGCCAGGAGACGTTCGACCGCCGACTTGGTCGTCGTCTGCTGCGGCGCCGCCAACTCCGCGCGGCTGCTGTTGATGTCCGCGAGCGAGCAGCATCCCAACGGGCTCGCGAACGGCTCAGACCAGGTCGGGCGCAACTACATGTTCCACAACAGCCAGGCGGTGCTGGCGCTCTCGATGGAAGAGAACCCGACGATCTTCCAGAAGACGCTGGGGCTCAACGACTTCTACCTCACGCGGCCCCGAGCTTCGAGTTCCCGCTGGGCAACATCCAGATGGTCGGCAAGTCCCAGGCGCCGATGTTCCGCGGCGAGAAGCCGGGCGAGACGAGGTTCGCCCCGACGCTGGTCGCTGGAGGACGTCGCCAAGCACGCGGTCGACTTCTGGCTCTCGACCGAGGACCTTCCGCGGCCGGAGAACCGCGTGACGGTCGACGGAGGAGGGCACGATCACGATCGCCTACACAGGCCACGAACGACGAGCCCAAGGATCGCCTCTACGAGCAGCTCAAGTCGATGCTCGGCGATCTGGGATGCATCATCACCACCTGCTCCCCCACCACGCCTACCTCAAGAACGAGATTCCGGTCGCCGGGGTAGCCCACCAGGCCGGCACCTGCCGCTTCGGCAGCGACCCGAGCACCTCGGTGCTCGACGCCAACTGCAAGGCCCACGAGCTCGACAACCTGTACGTCGCCGACACCAGCATCTTCCCCAGCATCGGCGCCGTGAACCCCGCACTGACCGCGATGGCAAACGCGCTGCGCGTCGGCGACCACCTGCTCGAACGGATGGGAACCGGATCCTCACCGCCCCACGCGGCAGCGGTGCGATCGTGAGCTCCGCGAACGGCACCCATCACGTCGTGATCGTCGGCGGTGGCTTCGCCGGCCTGGGCTGCGCGCTAGAGCTGGCCGAGCACGATGACGTCGACATCACGCTGATCGACCGCAACAACTACCACCAGTTCCAGCCGATGCTCTACCAGGTGGCGACGTCCCAGGTGGCGTCGAGTGACATCGCGCATTCGCTCCGAGCGGTGTTCGCGGATCAGTCCAACGTGGACGTGAAACTCGCCGAGATCACCGCAGCTGGATACGGCGACGCGGACCGTTACGACGAGCGACGGGGAGGAATGGACCGGAGACGTGCTGGTGCTGGCAGCCGGCTCGCAGCCAAACTTCTTCCACACCCCCGGCGCCGCCGAGCACGCGTTCCCGCTGTACTCGCTCGACGACGCGACCCGGCTGCGTTCGCGGATCCTCGGGCTGCTCGAGCAGGCCGACCGAAACCCCGCCGCTGGTGAAGCGCGGAGCGCTCAATTTCGTGATCGTCGGCGGAGGCCCGACCGGTGTCGAGGTGGCGGGGGCGCTCGCCGACATGATCGCTGTGACCGTCCCCGCCGAGTACCGCGACCTGCCAATCGAAGCGTGCTCAGATTCATCTGCTCGATTACGGGGACGCGCTCCTGCGCCCGTTCTCCGACAAGGCCCACGCGTACGTGTCGAAAGTCCTCCAGGAAAAGGGAGTCAAGCTTCACCTCGGCACCGGGGTCAAGGAGGTCGCCAGCCGGCCACGCGCTGCTCTCGGACGGCTCGGTGATCGCGACCCGGTGCGTCGTGTGGGGCGGTGGCATCACCGCAGCGCCGGTCGCGGCGGACGGCGGACTTGCCCAGGGTCGCGGGCGGCCGAGTCGACGTCCAGTCCGACCTGACGCTAGCCGGCAGCCCCGGCGTCTACGTGGTCGGAGATATCGCCAATATTCCCGGTCCGGACGAGACGTCGCTCCCGCAGCTGGGCTCCGTCGCCCTTCAGAGCGGCGCCTGGGCTGCGGAGAACATCCTCGCGGACTTCGAGGGCAAGCAGCGAACGGACTTCGCCTACAAAGACAAGGGCATCATGGCGATGATCGGCCATGGCGCCGCAATCGCGGAGGTCGGCAAGAACCACCACGAGATCCACGGGCAGCTCGCGCACATGGCGTGGCTCGGAGTGCACGCCACGCTGATGACCGGAACCCGGGCCAAGATCGAGGCGATCATCGACTGGGGCTGGGACCGATTCTCGAAGACCGGCGGCCCGCACGTCCTCGACCGCGGCGACGCGGCCGAGATCGACTGGGACGACGACGACGAGGCGATCACCTCATCGGCGCCGACCTCAGCGCCGTAGCCCTGAGACATGGATCAGCGATGACCAACGACCTCGCGCGCTGGCAGTTCGCGACGACGAGCATCTATCACTTTCTGTTCGTGCCGGTGACGATCGGGCTGGCGTTCCTGGTCGCGATTCTGCAGACCGCCTGGTATCGCACGGACAACCCGGACTACAAGCGGATGACGCGCTTCTTCGGGACGCTGCTGCTGATCAACGTGGCGGTCGGGGTGGTTACCGGGCTGGTGCAGGAGTTCGAGTTCGGGATGAACTGGTCGGTCTACTCGCGCTTCGTGGGTGGCGTGTTCGGGGCGCCGCTGGCGATGGAGGGGCTGGTCGCGTTCTTTTTGGAGTCGACGTTCCTCGGGCTGTGGCTGTTCGGCTGGGACCGGCTTCCCAAGCGCGTGCACCTGGCGTGCATCTGGGCTGGTCGCGATCGGCTCGATGCTGTCGGCGATGTTCATCCTGATCGCCAACTCGTGGATGCAGCACCCGGTCGGCTACAAGCTCAACAGCGCCGGCCAGCCGGTGCTGAGCAACGTCTGGGCGCTGTTCGTCAACCCGACGTTCGTGTGGGGCTACGCGCACGTGATCCTCGCGTCGCTGGTCACCGGCTGCCTGGTGATGCTCGCGGTGTCGGCGTGGTATCTGCGCAAGCAGCGCCACGTCGAGTCCTTCCATCGCACCGCGAAGGTGGCGCTGGTCGTGCTGATCCCGACGATCGTGATCCAGCTGTCGGTGGGCAACCAGCTCGGTGTGATCGAGGGCCGCTACCAGCCGATGAAGATCGCCGCCGCCGAGGCGCAGTGGAGCAGCTGCAAGCCGTGCTCGTTCTCGGCTGTTCCAGATCGGCGGCGGCGCCAACGACAAGACGCCGACGCAGATCCTCGAGATCCCGCACCTTTTGTCGGTCCTGGCGACCGGCACCTGGAGCGGCCCCGTCACCGGGCTCAACGAGCTGCAGGCCCAGTATCAGGCGAAGTACGGGCCGGGCAACTACGTGCCCGACGTGTTCATCCAGTATTGGTCGATGCGGGTCATGGCCTACCTCGGGTCGCTGGTCCTGCTGCTGGCGCTGTGGGGCGGCTGGCTGCTGCACACGGGCAAGCTGCGCAGCTCCAGGGTGTTCCTGTGGCTGTCGGTGTGGGCGGTGATCACGCCGTTCTTGATGAACACCGCGGGCTGGCTGCTGACCGAGAGCGGCCGCCAGCCGTGGATCGTGCAGGGCCTGCAGAAGACCGTCAACGCCAACTCGCCGTCGGTCAGCGCCACCGAGATCTGGATCAGCCTGATCGTGTTCGTGCTGGCCTACATCGTGCTCGGCGCCGCCGACCTCGTCCTGATGCTGCGCTACTCCCGCCACGGCTTGGCGCAGGCCGATGCCGAGGCCGCCGAGCCGAGCGACGCGCCCGGTACCCCCGTCCCCACGCTCACCTACTGACTCGATGCAGCTTCACACGATCTGGTTCATCATCATCGTCGTCTTCTGGATCGGGTTCTTCGTGCTCGAGGGATTCGACTTCGGCGTCGGCGCGCTGCACATGCTGGATCGGCAGATCCGAGACCGAGCGGCGTGTCGTGATCAACACGATCGGCCCGTGGTGGGACGGCAACGAGGTCTGGCTGATCGTCGCCGGCGCGGCGATGTTCGCCGCCTTCCCGGGCTGGTACGCGACGATGTTCTCGGCGCTGTACCTGGCGCTGGTGCTCGTGCTCGTGGCGCTGTTCGCGCGCGGGGTCTCGTTCGAGTACCGCGGCAAGCGCGACGAGCGCTCGCTGGCGCAGCGGGTGGTCGTGGGCGCTGACGATCGGCAGCGTCCTGATCCCGCTGCTGATCGGGGTCGGTCTCGGCGACCTCCTGCACGGGCTGCCGATCAACCAGCAGCACAACTTCACCGGCAACTTCTTCGACCTGCTGACCGGCTACGGGCTGATGACCGGCGTGACGCTGCTGACGCTGTGCCTGCTGCACGGCGCGACGTTCCTCGCGCTGCGCACGACCGGACGAGCTCCGCGATCGCGCCCGCGCCGCGGCTCGCGTGATCGGATTGGTCGCGATCGTCGTCAACTCGCCTGGGTGATCTGGACGCTGGTCGTGATCGGCGGCGGCACCGTGCCCCGAGCCGACCCAGATCTTCGGCGTGATCGCGGTGATCTTCGCCACGCTGCTCGCGAGCAGCGACAACGACGGCTGGGCGTTCGTCTCCTCCGGGTTCGCGATCGCCGCCGCCGTCGGCCAGATCTTCATCGCGCTCTACCCCAACGTGATGATCTCGAGCACGAACACCGCCTACAACCTGACCGTCAACAACGCGGCCTCCGGCCACTACGCGCTGGTCGTGATGACGATCGTCGCCGTGCTGTTCTTCCCGATCGTGCTGCTCTACCAGGGCTGGTCCTTCCACGTGTTCCGCGCGCGCGTGAAGACGCCTTCTGCTCCGCCAGATCGGCCCGCGCCCCACTAGGTTCCTCTCACTCGAATCAGACGAAGCGCGACTGCGGAAGTTGATGTAGACATGGACCAGGTCCTCCTCCTCTCGCTCACGGCGGCCTTGAATCCGGTTCTCGTCGGGGCCTCGACGGTCATGTTGCTGCTGCCGAACCCGAAGCGGCTGATGCTGGGCTATCTGCTCGGTGCGCTGATGACCAGCATCACGCTCGGGCTGGTGATCGTCTTCGCACTGAAGGGTTCGAGTGCGGTCAGCACGACAGAGAACACTCTGAACCCGGCGGTCGATCTGGCCCTCGGTGCGATTGCGCTTCTCGCCGCCTTCGTGCTCGGCACGGGACGCGACAAGCGCATCTCCGAACGCCGGCGAGCGCGCAAAGGCCCCCAGCCGGAGAAGGGCCCGCCGCGCTGGCAGCAGGCTCTGAGTAAAGGCTCGGCGCGCACCACGTTCGTCGTCGGTGCGGTGCTCACCCTTCCCGGCGCCTCTTACCTGGCCGGGCTCGATCAGATCGAGAAACAGAAGCTGAGCACGACCGCCACCGTGCTCACCGTGATCGGATTCAACCTGATCATGCTGATCCTGCTCGAGCTTCCACTGCTTGGCTATGCGATCGCCCCGGACTGGACCCCCGGGGCGGTGGAGCGATCCAAGGCGTGGATCGGCCGCAACGGCCACAAGGCTGCAGTCATCGCGCTCACCGTGCTCGGCAGCGCACTGGTCGTCAAGGGCGTAATCGGGCTGACTTGATCCCGGAGCAGCGTCCCCAGCCCGCGCCGAGGACCGAGTCGCTCCCAGGGCGCGTATCGTATGACCGTGCCCGAGGGACTGTCGCCGGTTGAGGTCGGCAATGAGATTGCCGAGCACAAGGAGCGGACCGCCCACTCCGAAGACGACCATCATGACCGGTGGTTGTCGATTGCCGAAGCGCTGCTGCTGTCCCTGGTGGCGGTCCTCGCGGCATACTCGGGCTACGCGGCGGCCAAGTGGAGCACCGAGTCGTCGCTGTCCCTCGCCAAGGCGTCGACCAATCGCACCTTGGCCAGCCGAGCCGACCTCGAGGGGATCGTCACTCGGACGCTGGACTCCGCTTCCTTCAATGCGTGGTTCACCGCCTTCTCGCTCCACAACGCGAACGCTGAGCGGCTCGCCGTGAGACGTCTTCGACCCGGCTATCGCGTCGCTTTCGATGCCTGGCTGGCGACCGATCCGGCGCACAACACGAACGCTCCACCCGGGCCCTCCTACATGCCGCAGTACGTGATCCCGCAGGAGGCTGCCTCCAAGGCGTACGACGCGCGGGCGGACGCCGCGTTCGCCGAGGGCGGCGCGGCCGGCTCGACCGCGGACAAGTACATCCGCGATACGGTTTTCCTGGCGACGGTGCTGTTCCTCGTCGGGATCAGCGGTCATTTCCGGATCCGTCAGGCGCGCTACGGCCTGATCACCGTCGGCGGGCTGCTGCTGATCTTCTCGGTGATCCAGCTGCTCGGCCTGCCCAGACCGATGTAGGCATCTCGCCGGCGGTGCTAGGACTGATAAGAGGGCCGGCGGCGATCTCGCGGACGATCGCTCAGGCCCTCAAAAGCCGCCGCCGGGTTCGCCGTCTCCGGGCTTTGCAGGAGATGGGGCGCGCACTCGTGATGGACGACGATCTCCTCGCCTGAGCCAATGTGCGGTTCTCGTGCCAGCGAGGTTCTGCGATGACGACGGCTGCCGACGGCAACCACGGGCTCATATACCCCGATCACGTCCGAGCATACTGGGCATCTGAGCGCACTCTCCATCGACGGCGAGCATGCGCGCGGGGCGACCCGATGTCATCCGTACTTCCTTCGCGCCCGCCCAGGACAAACTACCCGAGGTCGCTACGTGACTCGATCACTGGGACTATTCTCGGGCGGATGAGCGCCAAATTCGTACATACGTGCATCCGGGTCAGGGACGTCGAGGAGTCGTTGGCGTTCTACGGCCTGCTCGGATTCGAGCACCGCGGTCGATTGAACTTCGAATCGGCCTACAACGTCTATCTCGGGTTGCCCGGCGACGGAGATGTGCTCGAGCTGACGGTCAACGTCGGGCGCGAGGAGCCGTATGACCTCGGCGACGGCTACAACCACATGGCGATCGTCGTCGACGATCTCGACGCGCTGCTGGAGCAACTGGCAGCTGCCGGAGTGCGGCCGGAGCGGCCGCCGTACGCGCCGGGAGGTCGCGAGGAGTACAGGATCTGCTTCGTCAGCGATCCGGACGGATACCGGATCGAGCTGATCGACCACGCGTTCCCGACGCCGCGGGCGATCGAGACGGCATCGCGATGGTTCGCGACGGCGGCTTCTACTACGTGATCGGCTATGGCGAGAACATCGATATCCCGACGATCGACGTGATCTCGCGCGAGATCTCGTTCATCGGCAACCTCGTCGGTACTTACACCGACCTGCAGGAGCTGATGACGCTCACCGCGCAGGGGAAGGTCAGCCTCCACACCTCGACCTATCCGCTGGATGCGATCAACGACGCGATGGCCGACCTCGAGGGCGGGCGGCTCCAGGGCCGCGGGATCCTGATCCCCGCCGGCGCCTAGGGCTCGGCAATCGCGATGGGGAAGATCCTCTACTTCAATCACGAGGCGCTGCTGCTGCTGCTGCTGCAGGCCGGCGTCGATGAACTCGCCAACCCGGTCAAGGTCACGCTCGGGCCCAATTGCTGCGAGCCACGCCGGCCATGCCTTCGCGAGATCGAGGAGGACGCCGTCTGCGTGGCACTGGGCTAGCCTCGCGGTCATGCTCTTCGATCTCGACGATGAGACCCAGCTGCTGCAGCGCACCGTCCGCGAGTTCGCCGAGAGTGAAGTGGCGCCGGTCGCCGGGGAGCTCGACCGCACGAAGTCGTTTCCCTACGACCTGGTCGCGAAGATGGGCGAGCTTGGCTGGATGGGGATCCCCTTCCCCGAGGAAGTAGGCGGTGCCGGCGGGACATCGCTGCAGTACGCGATCGCCGTCGAGGAGCTGACGCGCGCCGACAGCTCAGTCGCGATCACGATGTGCGCGCACACGTCGTTGGGGACGCAGCCGATCTACCTGTTCGGCTCCGCGGAGCAGCGGCAGCGTTACCTGCCGGATCTCTGCGCCGGCCGCAGGCTGGGGGCGTTCGGGTTGACCGAGCCCGAGGGGGGCTCGGACGCCGGCAACGTCCGCACCCGAGCCTCGCTCCAGGATGGCGAGTGGATCATCGACGGCGCCAAGCAGTTCATCACGAACGCGGGCACCGAGATCTCGGGTTCCGTCGCGATCACCGCGCGGACCGGTGGGGACGAGATCTCCAACCTGATCGTCGAGCGCGGCACGCCCGGTTACGAGCAGGGCAAGCCATACCGCAAGATGGGGTGGAACGCCTCCGACACCCGGCCGCTGAGCTTCGACGGCTGCCACGTGCCCGAGGAGAACCTCCTCGGTCCCCGCGGGCACGGCCTCAAGCAGTTCCTGCACGTGCTCGACATCGGACGCATCGGCGTCGCGGCGATGGGTGTGGGGCTCGCGCAGGGAGCGCTGGATCAGGCGCTCCGGTACGCGAACGAGCGCCGGGCGTTCGGTCAGCCGATCTCGAGGTTCCAGGCGATCCAGGGCAAGCTTGCGGACCTGGCGACCGAGATCGAGGCGGCGCGACTGCTGACCTACAAGGCCGCGGTCCTGAAGGACCAAGGCCGGAACTTCACGCTGACCGCAGCCCAGGCCAAGCTGAAGACGGGGCGGCTAGCGGTGCGGGCCACGGAGGAGGCGGTTCAGATCCACGGCGGCTACGGGTACATCGAGGAGTATCCGGTCTGCCGCTTCTACCGGGACGCGAAGATCCTGACGATCGGCGAGGGCACCGATGAGGTGCTGCAGATGGTGATCGCCCGCGCGCTCGGGGCGTAGGGCGTCGCCTACCATCCGCTGGTGAAATGCTCGGCACTCGAATCGTCGCAACGATCGCGCTCGCGGTGGTCATGCTTGCCGGCTGCGGCAGCACGGTCAAGCCGACTCCACCCGTGCGCTTGACGATCGACTCCCCGAGCGACGGCGCGCGGACGCTCGCCGGCGACGTCTCGGTCAGCGGGACCGTATCCCCCGCGAGCGCGACCGTCCTGATCGCCGGCAATCGGGTGGCGGTGTCGGGCGGCTCATTCACGACCACGGTGCCGGTGAGACCGGGTTTCAACGTGCTCGACGTGCTCGCGAGCTCTCCCCAGGCCACCGACGCGATGAACGCGGTGCGCGTCTACCGCCAGATCCTGATCACGATCCCGGACCTCGGTGGTGAGAGCCCGTCGCAGGCCTCGGCGCAGCTGAAAGCGCTCGGTCTCGTGGCGAATGTCCAGGAGGGCGGTGGGTTTCTCGAGCCGCTGCTTCCCGGCTCGCCGCAGGTGTGCCAGACCGATCCATCCGCCGGACGCACGCTCACCCCCGGCAGCACAGTCCGCCTTCAGGTTGCGAAGCTCTGCTAGCCGGACCCGGCGGCGCTAGCTCGGCGGCTGGGTCGTGATCAGCCCAATCAGCGGGCGGCCGGCGACCCGCTCGACGCCGAACACGACGCTGCCTGAGACAGGCAACTGCCCGGCCCGCGAGACCACATACTGCGCTGAGGCTCGGCCGACCCAGCCCGGCTGCACTCGCAGGTCCTCGACTCGGTAGCCGTCGATCGTCCTGTCGGTGAGCTGCCCGCGATATTCCGCGAGCACCGCACTGCGGCCGCGCTGCACCGCGCTCGGGCTGACCCGTTCGACATCCGGCGCGAGCACCGCCGCCAGCGCGCTCGGGTCCCGGCGCGCGTAAGCGCTCGCGAAGCCGCGCACGACTCCGGTCACCTCGCTTGCGCTGAGGGGCCCCGGCGCGCGGGCGCCGGAGTTCGTGAGCAGTAGGACGGCCGCGATCGCCGCGGCGAGCAGAGCCGCGGCGGCGACGCCCAGGATCGCGCCGACCGGAACGCGGCGTCGCGGCCTTGGCAGCTCCGGTCCCGGCTGCGGGCGCCAATCGATCTGCGTCGGGCCGACCGGGCGCCCGGCCTTCGCTCGGCTCGCGGCCGCGGCGGCTCCCGAGGCCCCCGCGGCTCCCGCGGCTCCCGCGGCTCCCGCGGCTCCCGCGGCTCCCGAGGCTCCCGCGGCTCCCGCGGCTCCCGCGGCTCCCGCGGCCCCCGCGGCCCCCGCGGCTCCCGAGGCCCCGACGGCTCCCGAGGCCCCGACGGCGCCGTTGGGAGCCGCGGGCCCGCGCGCGACGCTTCGCCAGGGCCCGGCGAGGGCGCGCCTGCTCGCCGCCGCGATCGCGGCGCGGCCGAGATCGCCGGCGGAGGGATAGCGCTCGGCCGGTTGCTTTGCCAGCGCCCGGTCGATCGCCTCGTCGAAGCCATCCGGCACCCCGTCGGTCAGCGACGGACGCGGCGGTTTCTCGTTGAGGTGAGCGAGCAGGGTCGCCGGTACGGTCTCGCGATGATGCGGCGGGGAGCCGGTCAGCGCGGTGTACAGCAGGCAGCCGAGGGCATAGACATCGCTGCGCGCGTCGGTCCGCTCGCCCCTTAACTGCTCCGGCGAGCAGAAGTCGACTGTTCCGAGCCACTGGCCCGAGTCGGTCAGCCGCGTGCCCGACTCGATCGCGCGGGTGATGCCGAAATCGCTCAGATAGATGTGCTCGCCGGCCAGCAGCACATTGGCCGGCTTGATGTCGCGGTGCACCAAGCCGGCGGCGTGTGCCGCATCCAACGCCTCCGCGACTTGTGCGGTGATCCGGGCGGCCTGCTCGGGCGGCAAGTGGCCCTTCACCTTCAGCAGCGCTGAGAGGTCGGTGCCCGCGACGTAGCGCATCACCAGGTAGAGGTGACCGTCCTCCTCTCCCGCTGCGTAGATCGGGATCACGTTGGGATGGTCGATCGCGGCCGTCAACCGGGCTTCGCGCTCGAACCGCTCTCGGAACGTGGCGTCGGTGGCGCGCTCTGCGGCGATCAGTTTGATTGCCACCGGGCGATCCAGACGCAGATCGGTGCCACGGTAGATGATCCCCATGCCCCCGCGCCCGACGAGCGCTTCCACGCGGTAGCCAGCGAAATCGCTACCTACGGCGAGATTTGACACGTCACCGAGTGTGCCACACTCGCGCGGGTGCGCCGACATACAATATGGTGCGCAGATGGCCTCGCAATGGGTGTATGACTTCGCCGAGGGCTCGAAGGAGATGCGGGAGCTGCTGGGTGGCAAGGGGGCGAATGTCGCGGAGATGACTCGCGTGTTGGGCTCCGATCGGGTGCCTGCTGGGTTTACGATCACGACTGAGGCGTGTGTGGCGTACATGCGCGCGGGGCGGCGGGAGCCCGTGGGGATGGCCGAGCAGGTCGAGCGGGCGTTGGTGCGTCTGGAGCGCGATGCTGGCAAGCGTTTGGGTGATCAGGGGGATCCGTTGCTCGTTTCGGTGCGGTCGGGTGGGCGGGTGTCGATGCCGGGGATGCTGGACACGGTGCTGAATCTGGGGCTGAACGACGAGTCGGTGCTGGGGTTGGCGCGAGCGACCGGTAACGATCGCTTCGCTTGGGACTCCTATCGGCGCTTCGTGCAGATGTTCGGGAACGTCTCGCGTGGGATTCCCGGCGAGGAGTTCGAGGACGCGATCCGGGCCGCCAAGGAATCCCGTGGTGTCACTCAGGACACCGAGCTCGGGGTCGAGGCGCTTAGGGAGTTGACCGAGAGGTTCAAGCGGATCTACTCGGAGCACACTGGCGAGGGCTTTCCGCAGGATCCCGGCGAGCAGCTTCGGCTGTCGATCCGCGCGGTGTTCGATTCGTGGGTGGGAGAGCGGGCGGTCGCCTATCGGCGGCTGAACCAGATTCCGGACGATTGGGGCACGGCGGTGAATGTTCAGCAGATGGTGTTCGGGAACAAGGGAGACACGTCGGGATCGGGGGTGGCGTTCTCGCGTAATGAGGTGACGGGCGAGCCGGAGCCGAGCGGTGACTTCCTGCCAAATGCGCAGGGCGAGGACGTCGTCTCGGGAGCGCGCACGCCCCGGGACATTGGCGAGATGAAGGAATGGCTGCCCGATGCGCATGCGGAGCTGATCCAGATCCTGCGGACGCTCGAGCGGCATTACAAGGATATGCAGGACACCGAGTTCACGATCGAAGACGGGCGCCTCTACATGTTGCAGACCCGCAGCGCGAAGCGGCCTGCGCAGGCGGCGGTACGGTTCGCGGTCGACGCCGTCTCCGAGGGCTTGCTGTCACGCGAGGAGGCGCTCGAGACGATCGACCCGTCGTCGCTCGACGCGTTGCTGCACCCGACGTTCGATCCCAAGGCCGATTTCGACGTGCTGGCAACTGGGGTGAGCGCGTCGCCGGGCGCAGCGAAGGGCGAGGTTGTGTTCACCGCGACCGACGCGGTCGCCGCCGCTGCGCAGGGGCGCGAGGTGATCCTCGTGCGTCCCTTCACTGACGCCGGGGACGTGGCCGGGTTCGACGCCGCCAAGGGAATCCTGACCGCTGAAGGAGGGAAGGCTTCGCACGCCGCCTTGGTCGCGCGCGGTATGGGCCGTCCCGCAGTGGTCGGCGTCGAGGCGCTGGCGATCGACCTCGTTGCGAAGACGATCACCGTCGATGGCACGGTGGTCCGCGAGGGCGATCGGATCGCGATCGACGGCACCAGGGGATGCGTCACGGTGGCGGACGTGCCGCTGGTCGAAGCCTCGGTGGATGAGAACTTCGAGACGGTCCTGGGGTGGGCGGATGCGCTGCGGGCGCTGGGTGTGCGGGCAAATGCCGATACGCCCGCCGACGCCCGGCGGGCGCGGGAGCTCGGGGCGGAGGGGATCGGGTTGTGCCGGACCGAGCACATGTTCATGGCCGAGGACCGTCAGCCGAAGATGCGGGCGATGATCATGGCGCACACTGCGCAGGAGCGGCGGGAGGCGTTGGCGGAGCTGCTGCCGCTGCAGCAGGAGGACTTCGAGGGGCTGTTCGAGGTGATGGCCGGACTGCCGGTGACGATCCGCCTGCTCGATCCGCCGCTGCACGAGTTTCTGCCCAACCGGACGGACCTGGTCGCCCGGGTCGAGCGCGCGCGGATGGAGAGATCCGAGGAGCTCGAGCAGCTCGAGCTGCTGCTCGCCCGGGTCGAGGAGATCTCGGAGGAGAACCCGATGCTCGGCACCCGTGGTTGCCGGCTGGGGATCCTCTATCCGGAGATCTATCGAGATGCAGGTGCACGCGATCCTTCGCGCGGCGAAGGCGGCCAAGCGGCCTCCACATCCCGAGATCATGATCCCGCTGGTGGACTATGAGCACGAGATCGAGATCATGCGCGAGCTGGTCGTCCGTGTCGGCGAGCAGGAGGGCCTTCGCGAGAGGATCGACTACACCGTCGGCACGATGATCGAGCTGCCGCGCGCGTGTTTCGTGGCCAACCGGATCGCCCGCTTCGCGGACTTCTTCTCGTTCGGAACCAATGATCTGACCCAGACCGCGCTCGGTTTCTCCCGCGACGACGCGGAGTCGAAGTTCGTGCCCGTGTATCTGGAGCGCAAGATCATCGACCGCAGCCCGTTCGAGACGATCGACCGGCCAGGTGTCGGCTGGCTCGTGCGGCTGGCCGGCTGGGTGGGACGCGAGGCTCATCCCGGTCTCAAGCTCGGGATCTGCGGCGAGCACGGCGGTGACCCCGAGTCGATCGAGTTCTTCCACGAGGCCTGGCTCGACTACGTCTCCTGCTCCCCCTTCCGCGTCCCAATCGCCCGGATCGCCGCGGCGCAAGCGGCGATCCGCTCAGAGGCCGGTCGCGAGCGCCGACATCCCGGTGTTTAGATGAGTCGAACACCGGGTAGCGGCGAACCGATGGAGTCCGGGACCAAGCGGAGCAGGCCCACTCCGACGCTCGAGCCGATGCGGACAGACTCGAAGCAGCTGTTCACCCGCTGGCAGCGAGACGGGGACCAGGGCGCTCGGGACGAGCTCGTCAGGCGGTTCCTGCCGCTGGCACGCAAGCTGGCGCGCAAGTACGCCGGTGCGCGAGAGCCGTTCGACGACCTGATGCAGGTCGCCAGCCTCGGTCTGGTGAAGGCGGTCGATCGCTTCGACGCCGACCGCGGGACGGCGTTCTCGTCATTTGCGGTACCCACGATCCTGGGGGAGCTGAAGCGCTACTTCCGGGATCTGGGCTGGTCGGCCCACGTCCCCCGCGGGGCCCAGGAGCTCGCGATGAAGGTCCAGGAGGGGCGGGAGCGTCTCACGACCAAGACCGGACGCTCGCCGAGCGTAAACGAGCTCGCCGAGTATCTCGAGCTGAGCATCGAGGACGTCGTCGACGGCTTGGAAACGGCGGCGGCGCACCACGCCACCTCGTTGGACGTGCCGCTCGACGTCAGCGACGGAGAGCCGCGGACGCTCACCGATGTGCTGGGAGGCGATGACGACCGGTTTGACTTCGTCGATGCCACCGTCTCGATCGGGTCGGCCGCTCGGCATCTATCCGAGCGCGAGCGTCACGTGCTCGCGCTTCGGTTCTTCGAAGACTGCACGCAGACAGAGATCGCGGACAAGATCGGCGTCTCGCAGATGCAGGTCTCGCGGATCTTGCGCCGCGCGATCTCGCGCCTGGGCGACCGCACCGGCGCCGAGCGCTGATCTAGAGCGCCAGCTCGGCCCAGAGGCGACGGCGCCCCCGGCGGTCGACCCCCCATCGACGGGCGATCGCTTCGACCAGAAGGAGGGGGAGGAAGAGGGAGTCCGGGGAGGCCGGGGGCGGTCCGGAGCCCGTTCGGAACCATGTCGCCGACGACCTCGATCTCCGCGCTCGGATCGCACCCCGCCCGCAGGACGACGCTCGTGACGAGCTCGCTGGCGAGCAGCAGCGCATCGTCGCGCACAGCATCGATTCCGTCGATTTCTCGTAACGCGACACGCGCCAGCGCGGGGGCGGAGGGATCGCAACGCAGCTGGAGGCGGAACAATGGGGGAAACCGGCTCGACACTCTTCTGTAGGGCTACCCGGTCACGCGGGCTTTGCACGTCTTTGCCACACGAACTGCACGGAGCTCACGGCGGAGGCATCGCCAGCAGCCGGTACATCGACGTCGGCTGCGATGTCATCTCCACCAACACCTGGGGGCTGCCAACGGCGTTGGGCGACTGCGGCCCGCGGGGCAAGATCTGTTCCCTTGGGTGCCCGAGGAGCGTTACGACGTGATCGTCGCCGCGCTGTATCAGATGCCCGTGGATCCGTTCGAGCAGGTCGTCACCCACCGGCCGCTCGACTACTGGGTCGTAATCTGCTCGACCATTTGATCCGACTGCCCCCCGAGGCGGCGGCCGACGACGGCGTCGCTTACATTATGCAGCTGTCGATCATCGGCGAGAAGCGGACGGCAGCGTTGCTCGACGAGGTCGGTTATCAAGCTCGGGTGGTCGACTTCGGCTTCTTCGAGTTCAGCGATCTGTTCCACGACAAGCAGGAACAGATCATCAGCGTCGAAGAGAATTCAGATGCCTATCACCTGAAAGCGGGCATGACCGACGTGATGGTCGCCTACCTTCTCGAAGTCACCCGGAAGGGTGCGGAAAGCCAAGACACCAGATGACTTACGTCGATAACGAGTTCCTGTTCACCTCTGAATCCGTCACCGAAGGGCACCCCGACAAGATCGCCGACCAGATCTCGGACGGCGTGCTCGATGCCGTGCTGCGCGAGGACCCCTACGGCCGGGTCGCTTGCGAGACGCTGGTCAACACCGGCCTCGTGGTCCTATCGGGGGAAATCTCGACGACGGCGTCGATCGATGTTCAGGAGATCGCTCGCGAGGCGATCCGGGGGATCGGATACGTCGACGCCGCACTCGGGTTCAGCGCCGACTCGTGCGCGGTGATCAACGCGATCGACAAGCAGTCGCCGGACATCGCGCAGGGCGTCGACGCCGCATACGAGACGCGGATGGACACCAGCGGCGAGGATCAGCTGGATCTCGCCGGCGCGGGCGACCAGGGAATGATGTTCGGATACGCGACGCGCGAGACACCGGAGCTGATGCCGCTTCCGATCTCGCTCGCCCATCGCGTGGCCGAGCGGCTGGCAGCCGTGCGCAAGCAGGAACGACTGTCCTATCTCCGTCCCGATGGCAAGACGCAGGTCTCGGTTCGCTACCGGGACGGCTTGCCGGTGGCGATCGAGAAGCTCCTGATCTCAACGCAGCACGCCGAGGGCTGTGAGTCGCTGCTCGTCGATGACCTGTGGGAGCACGTGGTAGTCCCGGTGCTGCCGGCGGAGCTCTACGAGGAGACGAGCCTTCGAGCGAACTTCCTCGTGAATCCCACGGGACGGTTCGTGATCGGCGGCCCGGTCGGGGACTGCGGGCTGACCGGTCGCAAGATCATCGTCGATACCTACGGCGGCATGGCGCGCCACGGCGGTGGCGCTTTCTCGGGCAAGGACCCCTCGAAAGTGGACCGGAGCGCCGCTTACGCCGCGCGCTGGGTCGCCAAGAACGTCGTCGCGGCGGGGCTGGCCGATCGCTGTGAGATCCAGGTCGCCTACGCGATCGGCGTCGCGCGACCGGTCAGCGTGGCGGTCGAGACCTACGGCACCGAACAGGTCGCCCGAGGGACGATCGCTCGGTTGATCGACGAGCACTTCGATCTGCGCCCGGGCGCATTCCGGGAGGAGCTTGCGCTCCACCGGCCGATCTACCAGAAGACCGCGGCCTACGGGCACTTCGGTCGCGAGGACGACGACTTCACCTGGGAGCGAGCTGACAAAGCCGACGTCCTCCGCGAGGCGGCCGGCCTGGCGACGGCGCTACCGGCATGAGTGTGACGGTCGTCGGCTCGATCGCGTTCGACGCGGTCAAGACTCCGTTTGGCGTCCGCGAACGGATGCTGGGCGGGGCCGCGACGCACTTCGCGCTGGCCGCCTCGTTCCTGGCCGATGTGCACATCGTCGGCCCGGTCGGAGAGGACTTCGGCGACCAGGATCTGGCGGTGCTCGCCACGCGCGGTACCGACATCGCCGCCGTCGAGCGGATCCCCGGCGGGCGAACCTTCTTCTGGAAGGGGGAGTACGGCTGGGATCTGAACTCGCGGGAGACGCTGGCGACCGACCTGAACGTCTTCGAGCACTTCGCTCCCAAGCTCTCCGCGGCGGCTCGGGAGAGCGAGGTGCTGTTCCTGGCGAACATCCAGCCGCGCTTGCAGCTCGAGGTGCTCGAGCAGTGCAGCGGCACGCGGTTCTCGGCGCTGGATTCGATGAACCTCTGGATCGAGATCGCGCGTGAGGAGCTGCTCGAGGTGATCGGCCGCGTCGACTGCGTGATTCTCAACGACGCCGAGCTCCGTCAGCTGACCGGGCGGCCGGGCCTTCTCTCGGCCGCGCGCGAGGTCCTGGGCTTGGGCCCATCGGTCGTCGTCGCCAAGCAGGGCGAGTACGGCGCGGCACTCGTGACCGGAGACTCGTTCTTTGCCCTGCCGGCGTATCCGCTCGAGACGGTCGTGGATCCCACAGGTGCCGGCGACACGTTCGCCGGCGGATTCGTCGGCTATCTGGCGCGGCACCTCGACGAGGCGTACAGCGACGGGCGGCTGCGTCAGGCGATGGCGTACGGCACCGCCTTGGCGTCGTTCAATGTCGAGGAGTTCGGGACCGAGCGAGTGGCCCGGCTGAGCACGGAGGAGATCCGCACGCGCGTCGACGACCTGCGGCGGATGACCCACTTCGAGCACGATCCGATCGCCGTGCGCACCTAGCGTTAGAAATCTGGTGCGGCGGGGAGTCCGGCGTAGTTCTCGGCCAAGCTCGTGGCCGCTGCGCGGGAGCGGCCGAGATTAGATCCCGTCGTGCTCGAGGCCCTCGCGGGCGAGCCGCTCGCCGACGCCGAGCTCGTGCAGGAGGTCGACGGTGTTCTGCTCGAGCAGTCCCGCGCGTACGCGGTGCTCCACTGACTCGCGATCGTGGCGCTCGAGAATCACGGACTCGATCCCGGCGCGGGTCAGCAGCAGGGCCAGGGTCAGCCCGGCCGGCCCGGCGCCGATGATGCCGATCTGTGTTCTCGTTTCAGTCCACTACCCGTAGCTCGAGGTAGCCGTCGCGCTCGCCGCGCGCGAAGCTCGTCTCGAGCCCTGACTCCCCGCTCAGCCGCTCGACGCCGCCCGGATCTCAAAGGAAAGCAGGCGCTCGGCGAGGCGGCTGTGGCGCCTTCCGGTGTCAGGCGTTCGCGCCGCACGAGCGACCACCTCTCGCGTGCCGACGATCACCGTTGCGATCTGCGCTCGCGTGATTGCCGTGTAGAGCATTTCGCGGCGGAGGAAGAACGCGCCGGCGGCGGGATGCGCGACGATCACGGCAACGGGCAGCTCGATCCCCTGACCACGGTGGACCGAGCAGGCATACGCGAGTGCGAGGCGGTCGGATTCGTCGAGCGGAAGCCGGAAGACCGCGTCCTCGGCACCGAGGATCAGCGCGGGCTCGTCCTCCCCGCGCGAGCCGGCGACCTCATCCAGCAGGCGCAGGAGCGTTCCGTTCATCAGGCCCAGCTCGTGCAGGTTGCGACCGGTCATCATCAGCTTGTCGCCGATCCGCAGCCTGCCGCCCCGCACGGGCTGACCATCGGGATTCAGCGCCGCACGCAGCGCCTCGTTGAGCGCGTCGATTCCAAGCTCGCCCCGATACACGGGCGCAAACACCTGGATGTCGCGAACCCGATCGACCCCGTAGTGGGCCGGTAGCCGCTCGCTGATCAGCGAGACGATCTCGTCGAGGGCGGCGCGCGGGCTCGCGCGCTCGATCATGAACAGGTCCCGCCGCATGTCGAGGCGCGAGGCGAAATCGGGGCTCTCACCGCGGCGGATCGCGTGGGCTCCCTGGACGATCATGCTGCCCGCTGCCTGCCGGAAGATGTGCGTCAAGCGCGTTCGCGGCACGGCGCCCGAGGAGACGAGCTCGGCGAACGGCTTGCCGGCGCCGACCGGCGCGAGCTGATCCGCGTCGCCGACGAGCACCACGTGGGTCCCGCGACCGACCGCCCGCACCAGCGTGACGAGCAACTCGAGGTTCGCCATCGAGGTCTCGTCGACGATCAGCAGATCACAGGCAAGCGGATCGTCCTCGTCGTGAGTCGGGCCCTCGCCCGGAACCCAGCCGAGCGCGGAGTGGACGGTGCGGGCCGGGATGCCGCTGGCCTCGCTCATCCGAGTCGCGGCGCGGCCGGTCGGCGCGGCGAGCAGCAGCTTGGCGCCTTGGGCCGCCGCGAGCTCGCCGATCGTCTTGATCGAAGCGGTCTTGCCCGTCCCCGGGCCACCGGTGATCACCGACAAGCGTTGCGTGAAGGCGTTGCGAACGCCGGCGAGCTGCTCGGGGGTGAGGCTCAGCCCGGCGCTCGCGCTCGCCGGACCATCGAGCTCCCGGAGCCGCCGGCCCGTCGGCGAGCTCACCAGCTCGGCGACGCGCTCGGCGAGCTCGGCTTCGAGCTCGGCCGTCTGGCGCCGGTAGATCCATCGCCCGGTTCGGGCCAGGTCGCCGTCGCCGATCAGCCGATCGATGTCCGCTTCACTGACGCTCGTGGCGAGCAGCTCCTGGGCTGCCGGGAGCAGGTCATCGACTGGCATGCAGGTGCTCCCCCGGCGCTCAGCCTCCGAGAGCAGATGGAGCATCCCGGCGCGGGTCCGCTCGGGACTGTCGGCTCCCCCGCCGGCGGCGCGAGCGATCCGGTCGGCGATCAAGAACCCGACTCCGAACACGCTGGTGAGCTCGTACGGACGCTCCTTCACGACCCGGTGTGCCCCGGATCCGTATTCGGTGTGAATGCGACCGACCACGTAGCCGAGCCCGTGGGGAGCGAGCAGCATGTGCAGCTGGCGCATGACCCGCAGCCCCTCCCATGAGGCGGCCGCTTCGCTCGCGCGCCGGTGCCTGAGCCCCACCGACTGAAACGCAGCCGGTGGATCGCGGTCGATCTCGTCGAGCACGCCCTCGGTCCCGTAGCGGGCGATCAACGCCGCCGCCCGCTTGGCGCCGACGTGCTTGACGCGGCACAGGTACGCCGTCAGCGTCTCTGCGTCCGCCGGCGGCAGCGGCCGGGCCTCGGTCACTTTCACCTGGCGCCCGTAGCGGCTGTCCTGCACCCACGTTCCGAGGATGTGAGCACGCTCGCGCTCCTCGAGGTGGATCAGCGGGCCGACCAGCACGACCGGCGCCCCGTCCACCTCGGCTGCCTCGACCACCGCCCAACCCGTCCCGTCGCTCACGTAGCGCGTCCGGCGGACCGTCACCAGGGCATCGAAATCGCTCATCGGTTCGGGTCACGTTAGCCGCCCCGCGGACAGGATCGCGACGGTGGTTTCTGAAATGTCACGAACCGCTGTGCAGCTCTCGTCCCCGACGATCGATTCGCCGTGGGGCGGATGCGAATCGATCAGGTCTTGATCGTCAAGTTCCCCTTGGCGGGCCACCAGGTCACCCGGCGCCCCGGCTGCTTGGTCGCGATCGACAGCGTCGCGTGCATGGTGCGACCGTGTCGGCGGCTGGCGGCACGGGCCTTCTTGGGTAGGCGCACCGCGATGTGCGCGACTTTGCCTGACTTGATCGTGAAGGTGTGACTGACGGTCTGCTTGGAGACCTTCAGCGTGAACTTGCCGACACAGGACTTGCGCTTCGGCGCCTTGCATTTCAGCGATACCGTTACCTTGCTGCCGCGCTTGATGCGCACCTTGGTGGGGGGCACCTGGAACGCCGCGTAGGCGGGGATCTTCGACGCCCCACGTTTTGAGCTCGGCGTCGCCGGCTTGGGGGCCGGACCCGGCTGCCCCCCAGCCGTTCTCGGCGCGGGGCCCCTCGGCACCGTGACGATGACCGGCGCCGGTCGGGGGAGCCGGCCAGGCGCTGAGTGCGGTGTACGTGCTGGTGCCCGCGGGTGCGAGCGTCCAGCCGGACTGGCTGCCGGCGTAGGCGCTGCCGATGTTGGTGCCGGTCAGCGGCAGCTCGACGGCCGCGCCCTTGTTGTTGACGGTCGCTACGTTGCCCTGGATGTAGCCGGAAACCTGACTGGCGTTCGCCGTCGCCCAGTTGGCCTGTTCGGTGAGCAGCGTCCCGATCTGGGCCATCGTGAGCTGTTCGATCGGGGCGTTGCTTGCGAAGTACTGGTTGTACTGCGCGAGCAGTGGGTTGAGCGTCTCGTAGAACAGCCCGTTGCCCTCGCCGTTCACGGTGCCCGTCGTCTGGGACATCAGGTTCGTCTGATGGAAGTAATCGGGGCGGGGATCGTTGCCCATCATGTGCTGGAACATCCCCTGGTCGACGCTCGCGAGGATCTGCGCGATCGTGAACGGAGTTCCGGCGGGGTTGCAGGTCGTCACGCCGGTGATCGGAACGCAGGTCGGTGAGTCGTACAGCGTCTGGTACTCGTCGACCTCCTGGGCGTTGGTCGAGACGTTGTAGTAGATGTTCGTCGGATAGCGCGGGATCCCCGTCGCGCCCGCATCCGGGAACGTCGCCCCGGACGTGTACTGGCTGGCCGGCGCAGCGCCGGTAGCGAAGCTGCCGTCCGCCGGGTTGGGGTACGGCTTGGAGGCATCCGCGCCGAAGTACTTGATCCCACCATCGAGCGTCGCCGGCGAACGCGGCGTCGAGGACCGGGTTCTGCTCATAGGCGCTCTCGACCGCGGTGCCCTCGCTGCCGTCGTAGCGGGAGCGCCGGCCCGGTGGCGTCGCGGCTCCCGGTGTCGGTGAACGTCTTCTGGATCGCGCCGCCGCCGGTCGTGTCGGTGGTCGAGGCCGCTGGTTGGTGAAGTCGGTCGTCGTGTTGGCGGTGACCGTGCCGATCTGCGACCAGGCGCCGATCGTCCCCGTCGCAGCGGTGCCGGTATAGGGCGCGCGGTAGATCTTGTAATCGGCCGCGTGGCAGACCGCTCCCCAGCTGAGCGCCACGGAGCCGGTCGTGCCGGATAACGGTGACCGGAGCGGAGACCGAGGCGGCCGACTCGCCGGTGCCCGGCGACCGGCGTCCCGCCCAGGCGCCGCGGTGTTGAACTGGTCGCTGACCGCGTAGACGTACTGGCCGGTGGCGAGCGCCCGCCGGTGGTCGCGGCAGTAGCCGTGATCGAGCGACGGTGGATCGACCTGCCCCGGGTTCCCCGGGCAGGTTCGGCAGCCCGTGCTCGCCGGTGATGATCACGTTCGGATTCTCGTTACCGAGCGCGACGGTCGGATCGGTGCTCTGCGTCAGACCCAGGCCACCGCTGATCGGATTACCGGCCGAGGCGGCCTGGCGCCCCAGTTGGTGTTCTGGTTGAGCTCGGCCTCGATGTAGTTCTGAGTCGCGCAACCCTGATCGATGTTCGGGTGATCCCAGCGTATGGCTGATCCAGCCGAAATCGCCCGTATACGGCTTACCGGTCGCCGGGTCGTTCGCCTGGAAGGCGGCGAGCAGCGGATCGTTGTTCGGTCACGCTGCCTCCGCTGTTGCCCGTGCTCCCGGTCCCCCCGCTGCCGCTGTCGCCCGCGCCGACGAGGCTGTCGCCGTCGGCCACCGCGACGCTGCCGCCGCCGTTGAACAGCATGTCGATCCGGAAGTTGTTCGCCCTTGACCAGTTCGCCGCGGCCGTCACGTCGGCCGGCACCTCGCGCAGCGCGGCGGCCGGAGTTGAAATCCGTCGAATGGGGCGGTCGCCGCATCCCCCACGCTCCGGTCGTCCGAAAGGAAGTTGTCGTCGATGTTCGTCTCGAGGTAGTTGCGCTGATCGCCGAAATAGGTGTTGCGGGTCAGCCAGGCCAGCTCTCCGTGGCGCAGCAGCTCGCTCTGGAGCATGTACTGGTTCTCGTCGAAGGTCTGATACATCGTCTGGCGACCATCCGGGGCCGTGTAGATGCCGACCAGCGAGCTCGAGCCGGGACCCGAAATCAGGGTGTCTGGATTGGTCGGTGTCAGCGACGTCGCCTCGTAACCATAGGTTCCGGTTGTATCGAGTGACACTCCGTTGAGGTATGGAAACACCGTGCGGCCGCCGCCTGTCAACGAGAGCACGGTCGTGCCGGGCAGAGCTGCACCCGACGGCGGCGTGGTGAGACCGTAGTCCGAGCTCGGATACGCGTAGGCGGTCAGCTGGCGCACCGAGAACTGGTGCTCGAAGGTCTGAAGCGTGGTCCACTGAGCTGTGCTCAAGCCCTCCAGACCGGAAGTTGCAACCACGACGCCTTCGTAGTTCGCTACCTGGGTGCCGTTGGACAACGTCGTCGACAGCGCGGGAAGTGTCGCGCTGGTCCCTGTCACGACGGAGTCGAACGGAACGCCCTCGCGCCGCAGCGTGTTCTCCCAGTCCTGATATGAGACTTCGCTGGTCGTGTCGGTGATCAGCAGAACCTTCATCCCGATCTGCTGCACGGGCGGAGCCGCCGCCGAGGCATTTGGAGGAGCCGCCGGACCGGAGATCAGCGGCAGGCCGACGAGCACCATCAGGCCCACGACCAGCACTGCAGATGCGACCATGCCGAAAGAACGCCTCATGAGAACCCTCTTCTGTGCTTGTGGTGAGCGAAGAACACGGCCCACCTCCCCGGTGCATCTGCCTCAGTCTGCGCCCGGTCTGGAGCGATGCCTATGGGCCCCCGTGGCCCTCCTGCGTTCACGTTATGACGGCGGGGCGCCGAGGCGATCGATCCTCGCCCGCCGGGGCGGGCGGCTGGCCTGGGTCGGGCGCATGCGGCTAGACACCACTGAGCCGGCTGGAGCCAACCGGTCTCGGCTCTGCGCGAGAGCGGGGTTGCTCGTGACGTGTATGCAGGTCAGCTTCCTGGTCGGCCTCGCGCTGCTCGTACCGCTCGGCGATCTGCTCGAGCGCCGGCGACTGATCACGATCCTGCTGCTCGGCGCGACGCTCGCCGCAGGGCCTGCGCGGCCTTTCCTGAGTTCGCCGGCTGCTCGCGCGGCTGAGAGCCGTTCTAGCGGGCCTCCGCCCGGCGCACCGCGGTCTCGATCCCGTCGCTGTCGACGAGGTGGTGAAAGGTCGAGACGAGCGGGCGCAGCGCGACCAGTCCGACCCGGCCTTGAGAGCCGATCGGCTGCACGCGCGTCTCGGAGCAGAGCGCGGTCCGGCTGTCTTCGGTGGGCTGCACCCAGTTCGCGAACACCACGCGGGCGGTGCCTCGCTTGGACCAGGCGAGGAACTCGTCGGGTCGAGTGAGCTCTGGATAGTCGCGGCGAAGCGTCCAGATTCGACCGACGAGGCCTGAGATCAGGAGCTGCCGGTCTTCGGCGAGCACGACGAACGGCGGACTGCGAAACAGTTCGTCGTAGGAGATCCCGGGTGGGATACCGGGGATTCGCCATCGCACGAGGCGCCCGAGAAGCGTGGTATCGGTGAGGCGGACGCCGCGGGCGGCGTCCCACAGCTCCTCCGCGGTCGCGCTGCTGTCCCGCCGGTGGGCGACCCGGATGGTCGGTTCTGATAGCCAGTGGTCGAGGTCGAGTGCCATCGATCGCGAGCAGCACGCCTCGGGCGTCTGCGTTCAGGATGCCGCTGTTTCTATCGCACGTTCGCGATCATGCTCGCGTGCTTCGATATTTGCTTGCGCCCCTGCAGGCGGCAGCGGCCGACTCCCTGGGGGTGCCTCGCAGGGTTACCGGGAGCGATGGGGTAGCGCTGACCTTCGACGATGGGCCGCATCCGGAGGGGACGCCGGACGTGCTCGAGATGCTTGCGCGCGCGGGCGCAACGGCGATGTTCTTCCTGATCGGAGAGCAGGTCCAGCGGCGCCCCGCGCTGGCCGCCGAGATCGTGGCCGCAGGCCACGCGGTCGCCGTGCACGGATACCGCCACCGGCTGCAGCTGCGCTTGAGCGCTCGGGAAGTGGCTGAGGACCTGGCACGCGCGGCCGGGGTGATCGCGGATGCCGCAGGCGTCGAGCCCTCCTGGCACCGCCCGCCGTATGGCATCTATAGTCCATCAGGACTTGCCGCTGCGCGGGAAGCGGGATTGAAGCCGTTGCTGTGGTCCCGCTGGGGCAAGGATTGGCGGAAGTTCACAACCCCACAGCGGATCGCCGGTCGGGTCACGGATGGCTTGTCGGCGGGCGACGTGATTCTGCTCCACGATGCCGATTTCTACAGCTCGAGAAACTCTCACAGGCGGACGGTCGCAGCGTTGCAGGTGATCGTCACAGAGCTTGGGCGGCGCGAAATCGGTACCGTCCTACCTATCTGAGAGGCTTGCCGGCGCGCACAGTGACCTGAAAGGATCGGCCAGCTTCCACCAGCGGGTGCTTTCCGCGGCTGGCGGGGCTAAGCGCCCGCGTCTCGGACGGCCGAGGACAAAAATGACAATCGCTTCCGCTTCCCAACAAAGCGAGCCCGATTTCGCTCGCTTCGCGATCGGTTTCGACAACCGCGATCGCGCGCGCCTGCACGCCTTGATCGACGAGGTGCTCGACTCGCAGCGCTGGTCTGAGGCTTCGATTACCGCGCGGTTCGAGTCGGCCTGGGAGGATTGGAACGAGGCGCCAGCGGTGGCCTTGTCGAGCTGGACCGGCGGGGCGATGGCGGCGCTGCACTTCGCCGGCGTCGAGGGCGAGACGGTTCTGTGCCCGTCGAACACGTTCATGGCCACGCCGCTGGCCGCGCTGCGCGCGGGAGCGCGCGTCGAGTTCGTCGACTGCAACAGCTCGGATCTGTGCATGTCGTTCGCGGACTTCGAGGCCAAGGCTGAGCGCTTGAAGCCACGCGCCGCGCTGCTCGTTCACATCGGCGGCCACATCGCGTTCGAGGTCGAGCAGATCGCCGCGTACTGCGCTGACCGAGGCATCTTCCTGATCGAGGACTGCGCTCACGCCCACGGCGCTTCCTGGAACGGGCGCAAGGCTGGGACGTGGGGTGACGTCGGCGTCTACTCGCTGTACGCCACGAAGACGATTTCGACCGGCGAGGGAGGCGTGCTCGTCTCTCGCCGGCCGGAGGTGATCGAGCATGCGCGCGCGTTCCGCAACTACGGAAAGCCCTCGTTCGAGGTGCACGGGCTCAATTTCCGGATGAGTGAATTCACCGCCGCGCTCGGCTTGGTGGGCGTACAACGGCTGCCCGAGATCGTGGACTGGAAGAACGAGGTTGCCCGGGGGCAGCTCGATCCTCTGTATCCGAGCCGGCTCGAGCTTCCCGCGGGGATGGTCTCCGGCCTCTACAAGTACATCGTGTTCGACTGGCTCGAGCGGTCCACCGGTCGCGTCTACGACGAGCCCTGCCATCGGATCCTCGGCCACGACGTCGATTTGCCGACCTCCGACTGGGTGGCGCGGAACCACTCCTGCGTCCCGCTTTACTACATGCCGGATACCGGAGCGACCGCGTGAGGGTGCTCGTCACAGGCGGGTCGGGCTTCATCGGCTCGCACGTCGTCGACAAGCTGCGTGCGCGTGGTCACGAGCCCGTGATCTACGACCTGCGGCCTTCGCCCTGGCACGAGTCCGGGGACCGTCGACACGGTGCTCGGATCGATCACCGATCGAGAGGCGCTCGAGCGGGCGCTTCACAGCTGCGACGCGGTCGCGCACCTGGCTGCGGTCGCCGACGTCAACGACGTTCATGCCGAGCCCGAGGACGCCGAGCGGGTCAACGCGCGCGGCACGGTCGCCGTGCTCGAGGCGTGTCGGCGTGCGGGCGTAAAGCGGATCGTCTACGCGAGCACGATCTGGGTCTACTCCGACTGCGCTGATGAGTCGGTTGACGAGGACACGCTGCTGCCCGCGCCGAGTCATCTCTACACGAGCACCAAGCTCGCCGGAGAGCTCTACTGCAAGGCCTACCAGGAGCTCTACGGGATCGACTACACGATCCTCAGGTTCGGGATCCCGTACGGTCCGCGCGCGCGCGAAGCGGCGGTGATTCCGGCGTTCGTCGGCAAGGCGCTGCGTGGCGAGGCGCTGACGCTCGCCGGGGATGGGTCGCAGTCGCGGCGCTTCGTCTACGTCGAGGATCTCGCCGACGGCGTCGCGCTCGGCCTCAACGACGCCGCCAGCGACCGCGTCTACAACCTCGCCAGCGACGAAAACGTGACGATCAGGCAGATCGCCGAGACCGTTCAGCAGCTGATCGACAACGTCGAGATCGTCTATACGCCGGCGCGACCTGGCGATTTCGGAGGCAAGGTGGTCTCGAGTCAGCGGGCTCGTCACGAGCTCGGGTGGAGCGCGGCGACGCCGTTCTCCCAGGGTGTGCGCCGGTATGTCGAGTGGCGCCAGGAGTACGAGGCCTCAGCGGCTTCTCGTGAGTCCGAAGCCGTGATCCCGGCAGGTGAGCCCGACGCCGAGGCTAAGCCCCGTCAGGTGCTGATCATCTCCGCCGACATCGGCGAGGGCCACGACCTGCCGGCCCGCGCGGTCGCCCGCGAGTTCAAGGACGAGGATCCTGACGCGCACATCTCGATCGTCAACGGTCTGCCCGCGATGGGGCCTGTTCTGACCAGGGCGCTGCGCGAGAACTCGGCCTTCATGTTCCGCTGGCTGCCGTGGCTGTTCGACTTCCAGTACATGCTGTTCATGTACTTCGCGCCGACGCGGTGGCTGGCGCGGCGGCTGCTGACGGCGCTCGGGCGACGCGGGCTGATGCGCCTGATCCGCGCGCACGATCCCGATCTGATCGTCTCCACATATCCCGGCGTGACCGCGGTGCTTGGCGAGCTGCGGCGAAAAGGCAGGCTGAACGTGCCCTGTTACTCGTCGATCACCGACCTCGCCGGTCTGCAGTTCTGGGCGCATCCGGGGATCGATCGGCATTTCGTCACGCATCCCGAGTCGACCGAGGAAGTGGAGAAGATCGCTGGTCCGGGGAGCGTCCGCTGGGCGAAGCCGCCGACCTCGCCGGCGTTCCTGGCGGCCCGCTCGCGCGCCGATGCTCGCCGCTCGCTGGGGCTCCCGATGGACGGCCAGGTGATCGCGGTCTCGGGTGGCGGCTGGGGCGTGGGCGACCTGCTCGGTGCGACCCGCGCTGCGCTGGAGGTTCCGGGGGCAACCGTGCTCTGCCTGTGCGGCCGTAACGACAGGCTTCGGTCCCGCGTCGCCAAGCACCTCGGGCGCGACCCGCGGCTGCGGATCATGGGCTTCACCGACCGGATGGGCGACGTGCTCGCGGCGGCGGACGCACTCGTGCACTCGAGCGCGGGACTGACCGTGCTCGAGGCGATCATCCGCGGTTGTCCCGTGATCTCCTACGGCTTCGGAGTCGGGCACGTCCGCGCCAGCAACCACGCGCTCGAGCGCTTCGGGCTCGCGCAGGTTGCGCGCACCCAGCCCGAGATCGGGCCATGCCTGACTCGCGCGCTCGAGCGTCGTCCCGAGCCCGACGGATCCTTCGCGCGGCGGCC
Organism: uncultured Solirubrobacterales bacterium; assembly: GCA_963837385.1. GTDB lineage: Bacteria > Actinomycetota > Thermoleophilia > Solirubrobacterales > Solirubrobacteraceae > Palsa-465. The sequence goes on along the minus strand of CAWIMZ010000011.1, from coordinate 131,631 downwards.
GTCGACCGCGTCGTTGATCCTCGGCGACGAGCGCCGCGTGCGTCAGTTGCCGGCGTGGCAGCTGCGCACCGCCCGCGCGACGGCGGCGCTCGCCACGGCGGTGGTGCTCGCCGGCTGGGCGCTGACGACCGGGGCCTCTTACAGCCTCGTATCAGACTTCGTGCACATGCGACCGGTGACCGCGGTCGCCACGAGCCGGCCCGAGGTGGGCGTCCTGGTAGACGCTCCCGGACAGGATCTCCCGTCGCTCGCAGAGATATTCGCGGCAGACGGGATCCGGGTGTCGTTCACGCTCGATCGGGTCCCTTCCGCATCCGAGATGGGCGTCTTCAACTACGGGGATGAGACCGTGCCCCGGCTTCCGACGGGGGGGCTTGTTCGCTGGCTCGAAACTCCAGATCAACTCAAACGCTTGATCCGTGCGATGGGCTTCCAGAGTCATTTCCTGTACGCGTCACAGGGACCCAGCGTCGGCCAATGGTGGCTCGCGCACGGCGAGGGCGGCCGCTTGGTCGCCGGAGCGGTGCGGCTCGATGACCCGGGCGACTCGCTCGGGCCCCTCCGAGCCGGCGAGGTCGTCGAGTTCAGCATCGGTAACGAGACACAGCTGTTGCCGCTGGTCGACCGACTGGCCAGCGAGCTCCTGTCCCAGCACCTGACCGCGGTGCCCGTCGGTCAGCTGATGCGGGACGCCGGGAACTCGGTCTAGAGGGTCGTGAGGCGACTGCTCGGCAGGCGTCGCTGGCCGCCCATCGGCGCGCTGGTGGCGATCGTGGCGGTGGTCCTGGCGGCGGCGGTCGCGGTCGCGGGTGCGGGTGCGGTCGCGGGTGCGGCGGCGGTCGCGGGTGCGGCGGCGGTCGCGGGTGCGGGTGCGGGTGCGGCGGCGGGTGCGGGTGCGGCGGCGGGTGCGGGTGCGGCGGCGAACCCTCTCGACGTGGAGGTCGTGCAGACGAGCTCCAACCTCGACCAGCGTCTCACGCGGCTTCCTGATCTTCTGTTTGCGCCGATCCTGGCTGGAGGCGCTCCCGCAAGGACCACGCCCGTGATCCACATCAACGACCTCGTGCACTACCAGCGGGTTGGTGGGTTCGGCGCGGCGATGACCGATTCGTCGGCGTGGCTCCTGTACGACGAGCTGCCTGCGAGCATCGGCGATACGGTCATGAACGCGCTATTCGGCACGAGCGGGATTCACCTGAGCTCCGTCCGAGTGCCGATGGGAGCGTCTGACTTCACCAGGGATGGACGGCCCTACACCTACGACGACCTGCCGGCCGGACGGTCGGACCCCAGCTTGTCCCATTTCTCGATCGCCCACGACCGCGCCTACATCCTCCCCGAGCTGCGACAGGCGCTTGCGCTCAACCCTGCTGCGAAGATGCTGGCAACGCCCTGGACTCCGCCCGCGTGGATGAAGAGCAACGACTCGCTCGCGAATGTGAGGCATAGCGGCACCCTGCGGCTGGCCGCGTTCCAGCCGCTGGCGCGTTACTTCGTCAAGTTCATCCAGGCCTATCGCCGGGCGGGAGTCCCAATCGCCGCGGTCAGCCCTGCGAGCGAGCCGACGAATGCCACCGGTTATCCAGGCTTGGAGCTATCCGAGCCGGCCGAGGCGCGATGGATCAAGCGCAACCTGGCGCCCGCGTTGCGCGCCGCGCATCTGAGCACAAACATCTACGGGCACGATTCGGGTTGGAGCACCATTTCGGCCACCTACGCCAAGAAACTCGTCGCCGATCGCGCCCTGGACAGGGCTCTCACAGGAATCGCGTGGCACTGCTACTACGGCAGCCCGAACCTGATGAGCACGGTCCACGATATGGCTCCGGCGCTCCAGCAGATCGTCGACGAGTGCTCGCCCGGGATCACCCCGTTTCCCACCGCCGAGGTGGTGATCGGCTCGATGCGCAACTGGGCCAGCACAGTCGAGCTGTGGAACCTCGCGCTCGATCCCCACGGCGGACCGGTGCAGGCACGGAACACCGGCTGCCCGGCCTGCAGCGGTCTAGTGACCGTCGACGAGCAGACGCACACGGCCACGTTTCGGCTGAGTTACTACCAGCTCGGGCAGGCGAGCGCCTTCGTCCAGCCGGGAGCCTCCCGGGTCGAGTCCGACCACTTCGTCTTCTACGACTACCAGCGGCCGGGCGTCAATCTAGTCACGCCGGGCCTCGACGACGTCGCCTTCATCAACCCGGACGGCAGCCAAGTGCTCGTCGCCTACGACAACTCCACGCATCCGATCTCGTTCGCCGTCGACTGGCAAGGACGATCCGTCATGTACACGCTTCCGTCGCGGGCGATGGTGACCCTGGTGTGGAATAGGAAGGGGTAGGGGCGAGCGGGGGTGTCGGGTCCCGGTACCTCCCAGGTGGCGCCACCTCCCAGGTGGCGCCCGTTCACTAGGGCAGGCGCTCACGCGTCGCGGGGACGACGTCCTCGGCAAACCGGTGAAGCTGCTCGTCCGGCGCGATCATCGATGAGTCCAGCTCTCGCGCGGATTGCGAAGTGGCGTCAGGGTGGGCTCGATCTGGTCGCGCAAGTGCTCGAACTGGGGCGTCAGCGAGAGCTTCTCGCCCAGATGCTCGAGCGGTTCATCGACGGTGAATCCGGGCCCGATCGTGGCGATCTCGAACAGCACCCCGGAGGGCTCGCGGAAGTAGACGGACAGGAAGTAGTGACGATCTATCACCGGCGTAGGATGCGCGCCCGATCCGGCTACACGCTGCCGCCAAGCGTCTTCATCCTCGGGGTGGGCTGCCCAAGCGACGTGGTGGATTGTGCCCGCGCCCTGGAGCGGGCGCTCCGCCGGGGCTGGGTCGAAGACGTAAAGGCCGCCCCGACGGTCGCCCCGCACCTCGTAGGTGGTCTCGCTGCGCCTTTCGAACTGCAGGGTTCGCTCGAGCAGAGCCCGGCTGCGCTCGGGGTTGATTGCGTATGCGCGGACCGCATCGAAGCCTTGGAGGGCGAGCTCGGCTGGGATCTCCGGGTGATTCGCGATCAGCGGCTCGTCGGTGGTCGCGACGGTCCCCAGCTGGTGCTCGAGCCCTTCGGGGTCTTTGAAGGTGAGGGAGCCTTGCTCGCGACTGGAGTCGTAGCCGTGGTCGCTGAGCCGCTTGGCCCAGAAGTCGAGCGCCTCCACGCCGGAGACCCGCCAGACGACGCGATGAACCATTCCCGCACCGGCCCGTCCCGCCGGGAGGCTCGGGTACTCGAAGAAGGTCATGTCCGAGCCGGGGTCACCGGTCTCGTCCGCATAGAACAAGTGATAGACCGACGTGTGGTCCTGGTTGACGGACTTCTTCACCAGCCGCAGCCCGAGCACTCCCGCATAGAAGTCGACGTTGCCCTGTGCATCGGCGGTGATCGCCGTGATGTGGTGGATGCCCTCGAGCTTCATTGCGGTCTCCTCGGTGATGGTAAGAGGAGGTTAGCAGGCGGTAGTTGTGAGGTCAAGTATTACGCTTCGTCGGAGCACGCACTCAACCGGTTCGTCGGGGCACCGCACTCAACCGGTTCGTCGGGGCATTCGCACTCCGGGCCGGCGGTCGAGCCCTCTTTCGGGCCGACGCGAGCGCGGCGACGAAGCGAAGGCGAGGCATCAAGCTCCTTTAGAGACTCGGTGACAGCCCCTAACCCGCCCCCGAGCCCGTAGTTGCGCCGCCAGCCCTACCAGTGCACCCCGCGCGTGGCCCGCGCGAACGCCATCTGCTCGGGTGTTGGCTCCTCGGCCGGCTCTTGCTTGTCGCCCCCCTCGGGGAACAGCTTGTAAGCACGGTTGACCACGAGGTCCTGGGCGCCGGGCACAAGCGCGTAGCCAAGTTCGCCGATGTTGCCCAGCCTGGTTGCGATCCGCTTGGGCCGCTTGCGAATCGCGTCGCAGATCATTTTTGCCGCCTCTTCGGGGGCGAGTGTCGGGAAGTGGTCGTAGATCTTTGTCGGCGCGATCATCGGAGTGCGTACGAGCGGCATGTACACGGTCGTGATGTGCACGCTGTCGCTGATGATCTCGACGGCAATCGAGCGCGAGAAGGCGTCGAGCGCGGCCTTGGACGCCAGGTACGCAGAGAAGCGGGGAGTGTTCGTCTGTAGACCGATCGTCGAGATGTTGACGATATGCCCCGACTTACGCTCGCGCATCACCGGGAGCAGGTCGAGGATCAGCTTGACCGGCGCGAAGTAATTCAGCTGCATCGTGCGCTGGTAGTCGTGGAAGCGGTCATACGACCGGCTGACCGAGCGCCTGATCGATTTGCCCGCGTTGTTGACGAGGATGTCAACGTGCCCGTGGGTATCGAGCACCTCAGCCGCCATCCGGTCGATGTCGTCGGTATCGGAGAGATCGCAGCGATGCACGTAGGCCTCGCCGCCAACGATCTCGATCTGGCGCCCGATCTCCTTGAGCTTCTGCTGAGTCCGGGCCACGAGCAGCACCTTCCCCCCGGCCTTGCCGATCTCGAGCGCTGCTGCCCTGCCGATTCCCGACGAGGCGCCGGTGATCATGATCGTGCGACCCTCGACCGCATCGGGCAGCGAGCGGGCAAGTAGGTCTCCAGCGCCGGGGATCCGGTGGCTGAAGGCACGGAGTGTGCGGGCGCCGCTGCGAGCGATATCGGTCGGGTTTAGCGGCACCATGCCGTTGGACCGTACCACCGGGGCTCCGGCGCGTATCGACTCGCCTCGGGCCACACCGGGCTCGGGTCGTAGCCTCCGGTGCGGCATCCCGGACCACGAGAGGACAACCCAGTAGCGCGCAGGCATCCGTCCTCTGCACATGCGAACATGTGTTCGAGATGATCGCCTGCGTCCTGTTGCCGCGCTTCCAGCTCACGATCGCCGCCGGCGACCGGACGGAATTGCTGCGGACGCCGGTGGCGATCGCACCCGAGCCTGGAGGAGTTCAGCAGGTGGGTGAGGTGTCGCTCGCTGCCGAGGCGTTCGGCGTGCATCCGGGGATGCGTCTCGGCGAGGCGCTCGCACGGTGCCCTCGATTGACGCTTCTTCCTCCCGATCCGGCTGGAGTTGCCGACTCATGGGAGCGGTTGCTGGTTCGTTTGGAATCGATCGGGGCGGCCGTCGAGCCCGAGCGTCCCGGGCTTGTGTGCTTCGACGCGCGTGGGCTTCTGCGGATTCATGGGGGGATCGAGGGCGTGTTGTCGGCTGCGCGTCGTGCGCTGAAGGTGCCGGCGCGGTTCGGCGTTGCACCGTCTCGGTTTGCGGCTGTTGCGGCGGCGACAAAGGCGCGGGTTCGCCGGCCGGCGATCGTGTCCGGCACTCGCGCCCAGGCGCGGGCCTACCTTGCCCCCCTGCCGGTTGCGTTGCTACGGGCTCGCCCGGCGCTGGCCGACCTTCCCGAAGCGCTGGAGAGGCTGGGGGTGGGAACGCTGGGGGAGCTGGCTGGGCTGCCGCTGGCGGCGTTGGCAGATCGCTTTGGCACAGTCGGGCTGCTCGCCCATGAGCTCGCCAGCGGCGGTGACGGTGCGCTTCGTCCCCGGCCGGCGGCCGAGTTCCTGCGCGAGTCGCTCGAGCTGCCGGAGGCTGCGTCGGGCGCGCAGCTCGAGCGTGGCCTGGGTTTGTTGATCGATCGTCTACTCGCTCGCCGGGAGCGGCGGGGGCGGACGGTGCGCGCGGTGGTGCTGTCGGGGGTGCTGGTCGAGCACGGAGGCACCTGGCGCGAGCAGGTCGTCTTCCGCGAGGCGATCGCCGACCCGGCCCGGATGCGACTTGTCTTGACCCCGCGCCTGACGCTGATGCCGGCACCGGCGGAAGAGATCCGTCTGGCGATCGAGCGATTCGGGCCGCCCACGAGTGATCAGCGGGCGCTGCTGGAGGATCCCGCCGCGGCACGAGCGGCGCGCCTGCGCGAGGCGATCCGCCAGGCTCGGGCAGCCGCCGGCCCCGACGCAGCCCTGCGGGTGCTGGAGGTCGATCCCGATTCCCGCTTTCCCGAGCGCCGGGCGGTGCTGGCGCCGTTCGAGGGATGATGGATGCTCCAGGGTAGGCGACCATGACGGGACCACGCCGGCTCTCGATCCCTCGTCGCGTCGCTGTCCGGGCAGGCGACGATGGGCATCCGTTGATCATCGATGAGCGCGAGGTCGATGCCGTGCGCGAGTCATGGCTGGTCGAGGATCGCTGGTGGACAGAACGGCCGCTGCGCCGGCGCTACTGGGAGATCGTCACAACGTGCGGCCGAGATGAGGTCGTGTTCCATGATCTGGAGAGTGGAAGATGGTGGCGGCAGCGGTGAGGAATCACGGGCCCTGTCTCTGCGGCTGCCGGGCGAGCCAGACTCGCAAGCGACGGCCACCCTAAACTCAGAGCGCGATGTCCGAGCCGCGTCCTCCACTCGACCCAGGACCGATCGCTGTGGGAACCTGGAGCGGTGGTCGATTCATGCGCTTCGGCGAGCGGCTCGACGACGATCGCTTCATCAGCCTGATCGCGCCCGACGAATCGATCCCGACCGTGATCACGGCCGACGTCTACGGGGCCGGTGAAGCGGACGAGAAACTGGGGCGCGCGCTCGCCGGTCGCAGGCGAGCTGAGATCTGCGTCGTCGGCGCGGTCGGCCATGACTTCTACACCGGCGAGCGCGATGGCGCCAAGGGATTTCCGCGCTTCACCGATCCGCGCCTGAGACCCCCTTCGGAGTACGGCGACTACCTGCGGATCGCCACCGAGCGCAGCCTGGGGCGCTGTGGGATCGACAGCTTCGATCTGCTCCTGCTGCACAACCCCGACCGCACGGGCTACACCAGCGAGGCGGTCTGGGAGGGGATGGCCTCGCTACGCGAGGCGGGACTCACGCGCATGATCGGCGTCGCGCCTGGTCCGGCCAACGGCTTCACGCTCGACCTGATCGACTGCCTCGAGCGCTTCGGCGCGCTGATCGACTGGGCAATGATCATCCTCAATCCGCTCGAGCCGTGGCCGGGAGAGCTGTGCCTAGCCGCTGCCGCGGCCAGTGACGTGAAGGTGATCACGCGCGTGGTCGATTACGGAGGCTTGTTCTTCGATGACGTGCGGCCCGGCCAGGAGCTGCTGCCCCAGGATCACCGCAGCTTCCGTCCACCAGGCTGGATCGAGGCGGGCCGGGACCGGCTCGAGTCGATCTGGCCGATCGCCCAGCGTGCCGGGCTTAGCTTGATCCAACTCGCCTGCCAGTGGAACCTCGCTCACGAGGCGGTCGCTTGCGTCGTCCCGACGCTGATTCAGGAAGTCGGCGTAGACGCGCGTCCCGTGGAGGAGAAGCGCGCCGAGGTGGCGGCTCTGCCACACGAGATGCGGCTCTCCGAGGCCGATGTCGAAGAGATTCGCGCGATCGGCGACAACACCGGGTGTATGGCGCTGAAGGGCGCGAATCCACAGCATTCCGGCGAGGAGAGACCCGATCGGTGGGGACTCGATCAGCGCCTCGAGGATGTTGCCGGCCGCTGGGGGATCGAGCCTGAGCGGGACCTGACCGAAGTGGCAGCGCATCTGTAGAACCGAAGTGGGCGATCGGCTGACAGGTGGATGCGGATGCGGCGCGGTGCGCTACGAGATCAGCGAGCCGCTGATCTCGGCCACCTATTGCCATTGCACCCGCTGCCAGCGCCGGACCGGTGCGGCAGCTTCGGCGAACGGGGCGACGGTGCGCGGCTCTTTCCGGGTCCTACAGGGCGAGGATCGGTTGCGCGCCTGGAAGCCCGACGGCGGTTGGGAGAAGTGGTTCTGCGGCGCTTGCGGCTCGGCGCTGTTCAGTCGCGACCCCGAGGAAACGTCCCGGGTCGGCGTGCGGCTCGGGACGCTTGACGGCGACCCCGGGGTCCGGCCCAGCGCCAGGCAGTTCGTCGCCTACGCCGCGCCCTGGGAGCCGCTCCCCGAGGACGACTTGCCGCGCTACCCCGAGGGCAGGGTCGCGGACTGAATGGCGCTCGCCCCTCTGGCAGCACGGATCCATTCGCACCGCGCTGAAAGATCCTCCACTCCCATCGCAGCCGCCACGTTGAGCCACATGCCATAGCTGAAGAACTGATCGATCTGCTCTGATGGAGCGCCGGAGAGGCGCGCGACCAGGTTCACGAGACGAGCGTAGGCGAGGCGAACCCGCTCGCGGATCAGCTCGTCATGGCACGCGGCATAGGACTGGAGCTGAAGCATCAGGTAGTCCCGATCTGACTCCAGCAGCTCCACGTAGCGGTTGCCCATCGCGGTCAGCACGTCGGAGTCGGGCAGAGCTGTCGCGGGGTCGAACTCGGCCGCCGCCCTCGTGAACTCCTCCGCTGTTCGCTCAAAGCCCCGTTCCATCGCTGCGATGAACAGCTCGCGCTTGCTCCCGAACAGGCTGAACACGTAAGGCTGGGCGACGCCGACCCGCCGGGCGATCCGGTCGACCGGCGTGCCGTCCAGGCCTCCGCGGGCGAATTCGTGGACCGCCGCCTCGATCAGCGCATCCCGCCGCTCGGCGGCCGGGACGCGCTGACGAGGAGCCTTCCCCTGACGGGAGCCTTCCCCCGACGGGGAGCCTTCCCCCGCGATGACGATGTAGTTGCCATGGTCGAGACGACGATCCTAGGACAGACTCAGGCGGCGTGCTCGGCGAGCTGCGGACCGTTCGCTCGACGCTTGTCCGCCGCCTCTTCGGCTCTGGACACTCGTCGGCGCGGCTGGACGCTCGCGATCGTCTCGATCGGCCTGTTCATGGTCGTCCTCGACAACCTGGAGGTCATAGGGGGGGTTTTCTTAGTGAGTGCTAACTAGGGACAAATTAGCAGTTACTAATAATTTGTCAAGGGCCGACGACGAATCTCGGCTCCGAAGGGGCCGACGAGTCTCGGCCCGCGCGTCCGACGAGTCTCGGCTCCGCGCGTCCGCGCGAGCGATCTGTCCGGACCACATACGAACATACGTTTGTGTCGTATGTCGAGCTGCACTGTCACTCCGCGTTCTCGTTCCTGGACGGTGCCTCGCTTCCCGACGAGCTCGTTCCCACGGCGCTGGAGCTCGGGTATGAGGCGCTTGCGCTGACCGACCACAATTCGGTCTCGGGCTCGATGGAGTTCGCCGTCTCCGCCCGGGCCCTGGGACTGCGACCGATTCACGGAGCTGAGGTCGACCTCGATGACGGGCGCCATCTGACCCTGCTCGTGGAGGACGCTCGGGGTTGGTCGAATCTGTGCCGGATCTTGACTCGCGCGCACGCGCACACGCGAGATGGCAGACCCGGCGCGCCGGTGGGGCCGGCGTCGGTCCCGCTTGGAGCCGTGCTCGATCACGCGGAGGGCCTCGTCTGTCTCAGCGGCTGCGCGTTGCGTGGCGTGCACGATGAGTTCACATTGCGGCGGCTGCTCGAGGCGTTTGGACGCGATCGGCTGCGAATCGAGCTCCAGCGACCATTTCTACGCGACGATCGTGCCCGCAATCGGCGGCTGGCGGGGGTCGCGCAGCGGCTCGGCGCGCTGTGCGCGGCGACCGGGAACGTGCATGCGCACGCGCGCTCGCGGGCGCCGTTGCAGGACGCGCTCGTGGCGGTGCGCCTGCACGCGACGCTTGATGCCTCAGAGCCCGAGCGGCGTGGCAACTTCACGCACGTACTGGCCTCGCCGGCCGCGATGGCCGCCCGCTTCCCCGAACACCCAGAGGCGGTGGCGGAGACCAAGCGGCTGGCGGACCGCTTGCGCTTCGATCTCGGGAGCGACCTCGGGTATCGCTATCCCGGTGCCGAGGATCGCGAGGCGATGCGCAAGCTGATCGAGCTGTGCGACGTCCGGCTACACGATCGCTACAGGGCTGCGCCCGCCGGCGTCCGCGAGGGGGCGACGAGCCGTCTCCGGGAGGAGCTGAGAATCATCGAGAAGCTCGGCCTGCCGGGCTTCTTCCTGCTCCACCACGACATGCTGGAGCTGGCGCGGGAGGTGGCCGTCGAGGTTCGAGGACCGGACACCGCGCGGGCGCTGCTGCCGCCGGGTCGTGGCCGCGGCTCGAGCGTCTCCTCGATCGTCTGCTACCTGACCGGCCTCTCGCACGTCGACCCGATCGCCAACGAGCTGCTGATCGGGCGCTTCCTGAACGAGGAGCTGACCTCGCTGCCGGACATCGACCTCGACTTTCCGCGCGATATCCGTGAGATTCTGATCCCGCGCGTGCACGAGCGCTATGGCCACGATCGCTCGGCACTGGTCGCGGCGTTTCCCACCTACCGTGCTCGCGGCGCGATCCGTGAGCTCGGCAAGGCGCTCGGGTTGCCGCTGGGAGAGATCGAGCGGGTGGCGCGCGGAAGTGAGGGATGGGATGCGCGCGAGGTGGCCAAGGACATCGAGAGCGCGCTCGGGCCGGGGCCGGGCGATAGTGCGGGGCGGTCGGGGCGGTCTGGGCGCCGTGGCTCCACGGGTCGCTGGGCGTGGCTCGCGCGGCTGGCGGCGCAAGCGCACGGCCTTCCACGCCATCTCTCGCAGCATTCGGGGGGGATGATCGTCTCGACGTGTCCGCTGATCGACTGTTGCCCGATCGTGCCGGCCGCGATGGAAGGCCGTCAGATCGTCCAGTGGGACAAGGACTCGTGCGCGGACGCGGGCTTCCTGAAGATCGATCTGCTGGGGTTGGGGATGCTGTCGGCGGTCGAGCGCAGCGTTGAGCTGATCGCGCGCACTCGCGGCGAGCTGATCGACCTGTCGCGCATCCCCTACGACGATTCGGCGACATACGAATGCATCCATAACGCCGACACGACCGGGGTCTTCCAGATCGAGAGCCGGGCGCAGATGCAGTCGCTGCGCCGCACCCGACCGGAGAACCTTCAGGATCTCACGATCCAAGTCGCGATCGTCCGGCCCGGGCCGATCCAGGGAGGAGCGGTCAATCCCTACATCGAGCGGCGTCAACGGCTGCGCGACGATCCCAGCTACGAGGTGCCGTACGAGCACCCTTCGCTGGAGCCTGTGCTGCAAGAGACGCTGGGGACGATCATCTTCCAAGACCAGGTGCTCGAGGTGGCGATTGCGTTCGCCGGCTTCTCGACCGGGGAGGCGGAGGGCTTGCGGCGGGCGATGAGCCGCAAGCGCTCCGAGGTGGCGATCGAGGCTCATCACAAGCGCTTCATCGCGGGAGCGAAGCGCTTGCACGGCGTGGAGGAGTCGCTTGCCGAGCGGGTGTTCGCGATGGTCCAGGGCTTCTCTGGCTTCGGCTTTCCGAAAGCCCACGGCGCTGCGTTTGGGCTGCTCGCCTACCAGTCGACATGGCTGCGGGTCCACTATGGCTCAGAGTTCCTGTGTTCGCTGCTGAATGAGCAGCCGATGGGCTTCTATCCGCCCGACGCGCTCATTCACGAGGCGCAGCGGCGCGGGATCGAGGTGCTGCCGCCGGACGTGAACGAGAGCGGGGTGGAGTGCGAAATGGAGGTCGAGAGCGCCGCCGATGGTCGCGTCCGGATCGGCCTCGGATACGTCCGCGGCGTACGGGAGCAGGAGGTCAAGGGGCTGGTGGCCGCGCGTGAGGCGAGCGGTATTTTCCGCAACCTCTCTGACCTGGCGTCACGCGCGGGTACGGGTGCACCCTCGCTCGAGCTGCTCGCTTGGTCGGGCGCATGCGATTCGCTGGTGGAGAGCGCGCCTCAGGGCTCGGCACGACGAATCGCCCTGTGGCAGCTTGGCGTGGCGGCACCGGGCCGCAACGTTCCCGGCGGCGTTCAGCTGGCGCTTCCGCTGGGCCTGCCGGCACCGCCGAAGTTGCGGGAGGTCTCGCAGTGGGAATCGATGCTCGCGGACTACAGCACCACCGGATTGACCGTTCATGCACATCCGATCGGCCTGTTGCGAGACCGGTTGCCTGCGGACGCCGTCACCAGTCAAGAGCTCGAGACGCTCCGGCACGGCGCGAGAGTACGGATCGGGGGGCTGGTCGTTGCGCGTCAGCGTCCCGGCACCGCCAACGGGATCGTGTTCATCCTGCTCGAGGACGAATTCGGGACGATCAACCTGATCGTCCCAGCCCAGGTCTATGAGCGACATCGTTTGATCGTGCGGACCGAGCCGCTGATGATCGCCGAGGGCAAGCTCGAGCGCCTCGCGGCGGCAGGCGGCGCGATCAGCGTGCTCGTCGATCGCGTCGGCGGAATCGCCGCACCCGACCAGATAGCTGCCGAGGTCAAGGACTTCTCGATGCTCGACGAGCAGGTGCGAAGAGGCCGCGAGCAGCAGGCGGCCCAACCGGCGGAGACCGAGGCCGAGGACTTCCGCGCCGTCGCCCCACCGGTGATGAGCTTCGCGTCGGGGAGGCGCCGATGACCTGACCGCGCTCGCATCATGCCGGTCAACGGTGGAAGACAAATTCGAGCCGCTCCGTCCGTCGGCGACGGCTCGGTACGGCGTCATTCGGCGCCCGTGCACGATATGGTGCGCGCCGTGCTCGCTGTAGGGCTCTTTGTCGCGTTCTGGGTCGTAATTGGCCTCGCTCTGTTCTTCGTCGCGATTCGAGGCGGCCTCGGCGGGGCCCGGGCGACGCTCCAGACTCAGTCGCGCCGCGGGCGCAAGTGGATGGATGGGTTGTTCGTGATCATGTTCGTCGGCTTTGGGATTGCGCTGCCGGCCATCTTCCTGTTCGGCAACCACTCCAACGCGAGCGGCCAGGTGGGCGGAATCAGGCTGACTGCCGCCGAGAAGACCGGTCGCCAGTTGTTCTCTCAGAAATGCGCTTTCTGCCATACGCTGGCCGCCGCCAACGCGGTCGGCAAGGTCGGTCCCAACCTCGACATGCTCCAACCTCCCTACACCCTCGTACTGAACACGATTGCGCACGGTTGCGTCCAGAACCCGCCCCCGAACAGCCCCCAGAGCTGCTTGGGCTACGGGACGATGCCCGCCGCGATCGTCGGTCAACAGCAGGCCCAGCAGGTAGCGTCGTTCGTCGCCAGGGTCGCCGGCAAGGAATAGCCGTCCCGTGCTGAGGCGCCGCGTTTGCAGCGGTCTCCCGCGGGCGCCGTTCGCACTGCCGCCGGGCTCGCGTTTGCCCCGGCCTCCGGGCCGCGTTCGCCGGCCTCCCGGGCGCCGTTCGCACCACCGCCGGGTTCCGTCCGGGCGAAACGCTTTAGTTCTCAGGTGCTGGTAGCATGCCGCGCCCTAACCGCTGAATTCCCGCACGGTTATCCGAAGGGTGACCGAGAGGAAGCGGGGGAACCGAGTTGTTGGGGCGAATCGTGCCCATCACGTAGCGCCGCTCTTTCGGCGCGAGCCCGTCAGCTAACCCCGCAAGCACGAGAAAGAGGGAAAGAGGACAGTAATGCCGGAAGCTGGTTTTTCGAGCTCCGGGGGCGAGCTGCGCAGAGGGGAGCGGAGCGCAGAGCCGCGCGGCCGCGAGCTGCAGCAGAGAAGGCAGCCCGAGGCCCGCGAGGCCGGAGCCGGAGCTCGACCCGCACGGGCGCCGCGACCCGTTTCGGCGGCTCGACCCGCACGGGCCCTGCGACCCGTTTCGGCGGCGCGGCCCGCTCCGGCGGCTCGACCCGCACGGGCGCCGCGACCCGTTTCGGCGGCCGGCCGCGGCAACTCGATGCAGGCGCCGCCGTACCGGCCGGGAGAGGGCGTGCCCGGGCGACGCACGGTCACGATCCGGGGCCGCGGGGCGGAACGCGCGCCAGCTGGGCGCCGGCGCCCGTCCACCCGGCGCTATGAGCGGGATGGCTTCCGGCCAGAGCGCGCGGCGATGTGGGCGGTGCTGCTGGGGGTGTTGCTCGTGCTCGTCGCCGCCACCAGCGCTCACGCCGCCCTCCGATATTCGCCCACCGCGGCGAGCCGCGTCGGCAATCGCCTCGAGCGTGTTCTCACGGGCGGCGAGCGCGCACGACCAGCACGGCCAGCAGCACGGCCAGCAGCACCGCGTCTTCGCTAGCCGGCAAATTTCAGGCTGGTGGGCAAGGCGCCGGCGGGTGCTCCGGCGGCCTGCTCTCACGCGTCTCATGCGGCGCACTGATCGAGCGTTTACTCCACGCCGTATAAGGGGAATTGGGCGTTATCGCCCGCCGTCGACGGAGCGGGGAGGCTTTCTGCCCGTCCGGGCCGGTGTTCCCTGCTTAATCGGGCGATAACGGTCACCGGCCTTGTGCAAACCCGGCGACACCGGTACACTTATGAACAGTAAGCAGGTCTCAAAAGTAAAGGGCAGAAGTGATGAGCTCTGCCCGACCTTCTGCCCCCCTGGTGGCCAACGATGAAGATTTCGATGAGTAGATTCCAGATTCACGATGACCTCACGGCGCCGGAGGGTTCGGTGCCGGTGCTGAGGGGCGCACTCGCGACCGGTGGACAGCTCCCCAACTTCCTTGGAGTGCTGGCGGGCTCTCCGGCGGCGCTACGCGGGTACGCAAAGTTCCGCTCCGAACTCCGTCACGGCAAGCTGACCTTGCCGACCCTGGAGCGGATCGCCCTGGCGGTCGCCGACTACTACCACTCAGAACCCGGGATCGCGATGCACTCTCGCGCCGCGCGCAGCGCCGGGCTCGCGCTCGACGAGGTCGCGGCCGCGCGCCAGTTCGGGTCCAAGGATCCACGCGAAGCGGCGTTGCTGCGATATCTGCAGGCGATGCTCGAGCAGCACGGGCGCGCGCCGATGCACCTCCACGAGGAGGCGCGTGAAGCCGGCTGGGACGACGAGCAGATTCTCGAGGCGATCGCAGCGGTCGCGCTCGAGGGCTTTACGGCAATGGTGAACGTCGCGGGCGAGGTGCCGGTCGACGGTTCCAGCGAAGCCTCCCGAACGCTGCAAGCGGCGTAAGCTCCGGTCGGCAGATGTGTGCCCGCGAGCACCCGGCGAAGAGCGAGAGCGAGCGACGAGCCGCGGGCTGCTGCCCTCTCTACCACGAGGCGGTCGAGCTGGTCGGGCGGCGCTGGACCGGCGCGATCCTCCGGGTTTTGATGGACGGGCCGCTCCGCTTCTCCGAGGTCGCCCAGGCCGTGCCGGAGCTCTCTGACCGTCTGCTGTCCGAGCGGATGAAGGAACTCGAATCGCGCGGGATCGTCGAGCGCAACGTGCTCCCCGGGCCACCGCTGCGGGTCGAGTACCAGCTCTCGAAGATGGGGTGCGAGCTCGAGCCGGCGCTGTCCGAGCTCGAGCGCTGGGCAAACCGGTGGCTGGGCGACCGCATGCCGGCGGGCGTGTAGCGAATTCCCGTCCTGCTCTCATCGTCGGCCAAGTAACGTTCCGCGCTCGATGGCAAACGCGCCGCTGACTGCCGATGACGTGATCTCGCTCGCCCAGGAGCGGGAGATCCGTTTCATCCGGCTGTGGTTCACGGACATCCTGGGGCAGCTGAAGGCGTTCTCGATCAACGCGACCGAGCTGGCCGACGCGTTCGAGGGCGGGATGGGTTTCGACGGTTCGTCGATCACGGGCTTCAATCCGATCGAGGAGTCGGACATGATCGCGATGCCCGATCCGAGCACGTTCGCGATGCTTCCCTGGCGTCCTGCGGAGCAGGGCGTCGCTCGCATGTTCTGCGACATCGTGACGCCGGAACGGAATCCGTACGAGGGCGATCCTCGCCACGTCCTGCGCCGGGCGCTCGAGCGAGCGCAAGCGATGGGCTTCGATCACTTCAACGTCGGGCCGGAGCTCGAGTATTTCTACTTCCGGGACGCGAAGTCGACGGAGGTGCTCGACGAGGGTGGTTACTTCGACCTCACCACGCTCGATGCGGGTTCGGACCTGCGGCGCGAGACGGTGCTCGCACTCGAGCAACTGGGGATCCACACCGAGTACACCCATCACGAGGTGGGACCCAGCCAGCACGAAATCGACATGCGTTACGCCAACGCGCTGAAGATGGCCGACGATTGCATGACCTACCGGATCACCGTCAAGGAATACGCGATGAAGTACGGGCTCTACGCCACGTTCATGCCGAAGCCGCTGTTCGGCGAGAACGGCTCCGGAATGCACACGCATCAATCGCTGTTCCGTGGCGAGCGCAACGCTTTCTACGAAGCCGAGGACCCTTACTATCTCTCCGACGTCGGGAAGGCGTTCATCGCCGGCCAGCTGCGCCATGCCCGCGAGATCTGCTCGATCTTCGCCCAGTGGGTCAACTCATACAAGCGGCTCGTGCCGGGGTACGAGGCGCCCGTCTACGTGGCCTGGTCGCGCCGCAACCGCTCGGCCCTGGTGCGGGTGCCGCTGTACCACCCCGGCAAGGAGCAGGCGACGCGGATGGAGCTGCGATGCCCCGACCCCGCCTGCAACCCGTACCTGACCTTCGCGTCCCTGCTCCAAGCCGGGCTCGAGGGCATCGAGCACGGCTACGAGCTCCCCGATCCGATGGAGAAGAATCTCTACCACCTCTCGCCCGACGAGCGGCGCCGCCTCGGCATCGAGCAACTGCCCGAGACGCTCGGCGAGGCGATCGAGCTGACCGCGGAGTCCGAGTTGGTCCTGCGGACGCTCGGCGAGCACATGTTCAACCGTTACATCGAAATCAAGCGCCAGGAGTGGGACGACTATCGCGTGCAGGTCACGCCGTGGGAGCTGCAGCGCTACCTGCCGGTCCTGTAGCGGGCGCTAAAGCGCCGCCGCGAGTTCCTCAGGAGTGCTCACCGGCGCCTCGCAGATGAAGTGCTGACAGACGTAAGCGGCCGCACGGCCCTCGACGGGCTCGCGACCTTCGAGCAGCGGCACCTCGTCCGAAGCGCCTCCGGCGAGCACGATATGGGGGCGAAACTCCCCCCTCACGACGCGCAGCAGGGCCTCGGGCTCGGGACCAACGATCGCGATCTCACGCACGGGGGCCAGGTAGAAATCCGCCGCCTGCAGGAGATGGCCGAAGGCGTGTGGATGGCGACCGGCGAGCGGAGCGATGAGGCGCAGCACGCCGAGCGCGTGCCGCTCGTACTTGCCCTCGCCGGAGATCAGCGAGAGACGCAGCAGCCCGAACGCCGCCGCGGAGTTACCCGATGGGATCGGAGAATCCTCGAGGTCCTTGCGGCGCGCGGGAAGCTGCTGCTGGTCCTCGGCCGTGGTGAAGAAACCGCCCCGCTCAGAGTCCTCGAATCGGTCGATCAGCGCGTCTGCGAGCGCGACCGCCTCGCCGTACCAGTGGGGGTCGAACGTGTTCTCGTAGAGCGTGATCAGCGCCTCGAGCAGGAACGCGTGATCCTCGAGATAAGCGTGAATTCGCCCCTGGTCCTCCTTCCAGGTACGCAGCAGCCGGCCGTCGTCGTCCCGGAGCTCGCTCAGCAGGAACGACGCGCAGGCGACCGCGGCATCGACGTACTCGGCTCGTCCGAGCGCCGCGCCGGCCTCGGCGAGCGCCCCGATCATCAGCGCGTTCCACGAGGTCAGGCGCTTGTCGTCCAGGCCCGGGCGTGCCCGTTGCGCCCGAGCGCCGTACAGCTTGCAGCGAATCGCCGGGAGCTGCTCGGGTTCGGATCCTCGTCCCTCGAGCACGTTGAGGCCATCCTCGAAGTTGCCGCGTTCGGTCGCGCCGAAGTAGGCGATCGCCGGCTCGGCGAGCTCGCCGAGCACCTCGCGCAGCTCCGCGACCGTCCAGACGTAGAACTTGCCCTCGACGCCCTCCGAGTCGGCATCGAGTGCCGAGCAGAAACCACCTTCGGGGCCGCGCATCTCGCGGAGCGCCCAGTCGAGCGTCTCGCAGCAGACGCGCCGGAAGCGCTCCTCGCCCGATACCAGCCACCCGTGTAGGTACGCGCGCGCCAGCAGCGCGTTGTCGTAGAGCATCTTCTCGAAGTGCGGCACAGTCCAGGTCGCGTCCACGGTGTAGCGGGCAAACCCCCCGCCGACGTGGTCGTAGATCCCCCCGCGGGCCATCCCGTGAAGCGTCCCGAGCGACATCTCGCGCTCGCCGCGGGCCAGCAGAAACTCGATCGTTGAGGCGGGCGGGAACTTCGGCGCGCTGCCGAAGCCGCCGTTGGCAGCGTCGTAGGCCTCGCGCAGCGGGCCCTGCGCGGCTTCCAGCAACTCCTCTTGGATCGGCTCCGGAGAGGGCTCGAGCCGCGCGGTCGCGCCGAGCGACTGGACCACCTGAGGTCCCTGCCGACGGATCTCGTCGCGTCGGTTGGCCCACGCGTCGGCTACCGCAAGCAGCACCGTTCGCCAGCTCGGCAGGCCCTGGCGCTGCTCGGGCGGGAAATAGGTGCCGGCGTAGAACGGGATCAGCTCCGGCGTCAGGAACGCGTTCAGCGGCCAGCCGCCGTGTCCGTTCATCGCCTGGCAAGCGTCCATGCAGATCGCATCGACGTCCGGGCGCTCCTCGCGATCGACCTTGATGCAGACGAACCGCTCGTTCATCAGCTCGGCGATCTCGCGATCCTCGAACGACTCGCGCTCCATCACGTGACACCAGTGACAAGCCGAATAGCCGACCGAGACGATCAGCGGCCGATCTTCCTCGCGGGCCCGCGTCAGCGCCTCCTCGCCCCACGGATACCAGTCCACGGGATTGTCCTTGTGCTGGCGCAGGTACGGGGAGCTCTGGGACGCGAGACGATTGGGCATCGACTCAGCCTACCTCCCGAGCTAGGCGGGCAATACCCTACGACAACTGTCGCACCGGAAGGAGGACCACTTGCCAGCACACCGCGAGCCGATCAGCGCATCAGATGCACCCGAGGCCGTCGGGCCGTACGTCCAGGCTATGCGCACGGGTGGCCTGTTGTTCTGCTCAGGACAGATCCCGCTCGATCCCAGAACCGGGGAGCTTGTACCGGGCGGCGCAGCGGAGCAAGCGGGGCGCTGCCTGGAAAACCTCGCGGCGGTTTGCAACGCTGCTGGAGCAACGCTCGGCGATGCCGTGCGGTTGACGGTCTATTTGACCGACATGGGCTCGTTCGCGGCCGTCAACGAGGTTTACACGTCCTTCTTCGAATCAGATCCGCCGGCCCGGGTCGCGGTCGGCGTCTCGGCGCTGCCTCGCGGGGCGCTGGTCGAAATCGACGCGGTGGTGGCGCTCCCTGACTGACTCCGCTCACGCGGCCCGCGCGCGCGGATCCGGTGCGACGTGTTCATGCCGGAAACTGCCCCGATCGCGAAGCTCGAGGCGGCTAGCGCGTTGGGAGCCGACGTGCGTCTGCACGGCTCGACCGTCGACGAGTCACTCGCCGCCGCTCGTCAGCATGGGGATCGGGACGGGCTCGCGTTCATTCATCCGTTCGACGATCTCCGCGAGACCGGTGTGCAGCTGGTGCTGGAGACGCGCGGAGCAGAGCATGCCGCCGAGGTCGTGGACGCCGTTCGCCGGGCCGGCTACGCCGCGCCCGAGGTGCTTGCGGTGATCCGTGGCCCCGCCCGGGTCTCAGGCGGGAGCGCCGGCGTCTCGATAGGCGCGGGCCTGCTCGACGAGCGCGGTGATCACGCCGCTCTCACCGTCGGCCTCCGGGTGCCACTGGACCCCGAGCACGAAGCGACGGCCGGGCGCCTCGAGCGCCTCGGGCAGCTCGTCGAGGGACGAGTAACCGGTCACCGCAAGCCCCTCACCGATGCTCGCCACTCCCTGATGGTGATGGGAGAGCGTGCGGTGCACCGCTTCGCCGGCGGCATCCGCGGCCAGTGATCCGGGGGTCAGGCGAACCTCGTGATCGGCGCCGTCGAAGCTGCCGAGGTGCCGCCGGTGATCCTGATGGCCGACTTCATCGGGAACGTGCTGGATCAGCGTTCCGCCAAACGCGACGTTGAGCAGCTGCATCCCCCGGCAGATGCCGAGCACGGGCATGTCGCGCTCGACCGCCCGCCTCGTCAGCGCGATCTCGAAGCTGTCCCGTTCGGACGATGTCGCACCGGTCAACGGATGCCGCTCGGCTCCGTAGGAAGCGGGGTCGATGTCGGCTCCGCCGGCGAGGATCAGGCCATCGATTCGGTCGAGTACCTCATCCGGCGCCTGCACCACGTGCGGGTCGGGCGGCAACATCATCGCGAGCCCGCCGGCCGCTTGGATCGCCGTGATGTAGCTCAGCGCGAGCAACACCGCCGGCCGGTCCCATGCTCCCCATTGCGCACGGGCAAGCGCGGTTGAAATGCCAATCGCAGGGCGTCGTTCAGTCATCCCTGTTCAGCGTAGCGACGGCTTGGCATCCTTTACGAGATGAGGCACCGTTTGCTGATCGCCGGCCTGGTAGCCGCGTGGTTGCTGGCCGGCTGCGGGGGGTCGGGCAGCAGCAGCAGCACTGCGACGACCCACGCCTCGACCTCGAGCGCGACGACGTCATCGAGCCCGGCCTCCGGCGCCGGTCACCTGACCGTCGACGAGAAGGAATTCAAGATCATCCCGGCGACAGCGAGAATCGCGAGCACCGGCACGATCACGATCACGGTCAAGAACGTCGGCACCGTCACCCATGCGCTGTCGGTCCAGACGCCGTCGGGCGTCGTGAGCACCGGCCACCTCTCACCCGGCGCGAGCGCCACCCTCACGCTCGACCTCAGCAAGGCCGGCAGCTACCTGATGTATTGCCCGATCGACAGCCATCGCCAGCTCGGGATGCAGGGCACCCTGATCGTGGGCTCCGGGAGCGGGGCGGCGAGCGGGGGCGCGGCGGCGCCGAGCGGAGGCTCCGGCACGTCGAGCACCCGGAGCGCGCCGGGCACCCCCTCGACCACCAGCAGCGCACCGACGAGCGCCAGTTCGTCGAGCACCACCTCATCGAGCTCCTCCTCGAACGGCACTCACCCGCCGTCGGGTGGCAGCGGCTACTGACCGCGGAGCGTCGCGCGCCGAATCTTGCCGCTCGCCGTCTTCGGCAGCTCAGCCGCGAACTCGATGATCCGCGGGTACTTGTACGGCGCGGTCTCGCGCTTGACGTGCTCCTGCAGCTCGGAGGCGAGCTCCGGCCGAGGCGCGAATCCGTCGCGGAGCACGACCACCGCGCGGACCACCGTGCCTCGCTCCTCGTCAGGCGCCGCCACGACGGCCGCGTCCGCGACGGCAGCGTGCGATACGAGCGCGGACTCGACTTCGAAGGGCCCGATCCGGTACCCCGCGGAGATGATCAGATCGTCGGCCCTTCCCTCGAAGTAGAGGTAGCCGTCACCGTCTCGCTGCACCCGATCGCCGGTGTGCCAGGGCGCGTCCTCCGGGGCCCGCTCGCCGTCGAGGTATCGCACGAAGAATGTCGGATCGCTGCGGGGATCGGCGAGCACCAGCTCGCCGTCCTCGACGGTCAGCTCGACACCGGGCAGCGGCAGGCCCATCGAGCCGGGACGGACCGGCTCCCCGACCGGGTTCGCCGTCAGCTGGCCGGTCTCGGTCTGTCCGTAGCCGTCGCGGATCTCGAGGCCCATGCCGTCGCGGAACGCGCGCAGGACCTCGGGATTGAGCGCCTCGCCGGCGGCGACGAGCGTGCGCAGCGCCGGGCGCGGCGACAGCGTCGTGCGCTTGGCGATCACCCGGTACTCGGTCGGCGCCATGCACAGCACGTTGACGCCCTCGATGCCGAGCAGCTCGAGCCGCTGCTCGGGATCGAAGCGGGCGTCGTGAAGCAGCGCCGCGGCGCCGCGGATCCATGGAGCGATGAACACGTTGCGAGCTGACTTCGACCAGCCGCTCGCGGCCGTGCACCAAACGAGATCGCCCTCACGCGCATCCAGCCAATGCTCCGCTTGCAGGCGCTGACCGAGGAGGTATCGCTGACCGTGAACGATGGCCCTCGGCTCGGCGGTCGTGCCGCTCGTGAACACGATCACTCCCGGGTCGGTGCCCGACAGCTCGACCGGCGGAGCCGGCTCGTGCCCGAACAGCGACTCATCCGGGACCGTCAGCACCTCGCATTCGGGAGCGGCGCGGGAGAGCTCGGATGTGTCGCGCTCGTCGGCCACGATCAGCTTTGGTCGCGACGCCGCGATCCGCAGTCGCAGGTCCTTGGCCCGTAGCTGCTCGTTGCAAGGCAGCGCGACGGCGCCCAGCCGCAGGCAGGCGAGCACGGACATGACCCACTCGGGACGGTTGCCGATCAGCGTCATCACGACGTCGCCGCGCTTCACGCCCTGGCTCCCCAGCGCGCCGGCGAGGCGCGCGCTGCGATCTGCCACCTCGCCGAAGGACCACTCACGACGGCGGCCGTCGCGTGCGAGTTCGACCAGCGCCAGCCGGCCGGGCGGAGCCGCGTCGACCACATCGCGAGCGAAGTTCAAGGTGGGCGGCAGTCTGGCACGATCACGCGCGATGACGTTCTGGAACGGCGTCCTGTGGCTTCACCTGCTCGCGATGGCGTTCTTTGTCGGTGGTCAGTTGATGCTCGCCGGGATTGTGGTTCCGGTGCTCGCGGGCGCCGAGGATCCGGCGCCGCTGCGAGCCGCTGCGCGCCGCTTCGGGCTCGGGACGCTGATCGCCGTCGGCGTGCTGATCGTGACGGGCGCGGCGATGGCCTCCCACGATCATCGCTGGAGCGACTCCACGCTCCAGGTGAAGCTCGGGCTCGTGGTGCTGGTCCTGGCCCTGATCGGCGCGCATCTGCGGCGACCTCAGTGGCACGTGCTCGACGCGGCGATCTTCCTCGTCTCGCTGGCGATCGTGTGGCTCGGAATCGTCGTGGCCGGCTGAGGCGAACCCGCGCTTTGGGACATCCGCCCGGATTCGTACCTCCGGTCGCTTTGGCGGCCAGGGCCCGCGGCTGGCCTGGCCGCCTCCGGGTAAGCTGGACGGCAATGGGTCTGATGACAGGCACCGGGCCGCTCGGCCGCAAACCGGCCGGGACGTTCAACTTCGAACCGCCGCCCCCCGGTAAAGCGCTCTACCTCGAGCCGACGCCGAAGCGAATCCGCGTGCTCGTCGGCGGTGAGACGGTCGCCGACAGCAGCCGCGCGATGCTGCTGCACGAGTCAGGTCACCAACCGATCTACTACTTCCCACCCGAGGACGTGCGGGCCGAGTTCCTCGAGTCCAGCGATCGCCACACCCACTGCCCGAAGAAGGGCGAGGCGTCCTACTACACGATCCGGGTCGGCGATCAGGTGCTCGACGCCGGCGCCTGGTACTACCCGGACCCGCTTCCCGACGCACCGCCGATCAAGGACCTGATCGCCTTCTACTTCAACCGAATGGATCACTGGCTCGAAGAGGACGAAGAGGTGCGTGTCCATCCTCGCGATCCCTACCACCGGATCGACGTGCTGCGGAGCGACCGTCAGGTGCGTGTGTCGCTGGACGGCGAGCTGCTCGCGGAGAGCACGCGGGCCCTCGGCCTGTTCGAATCGAACCTCCCGACGCGCTGGTACCTGCCTCCTGAGGACGTGCTCGCGGAGCTCGAACCTAGCGACACGATCACGCGCTGTCCATACAAGGGCACCGCGAGCTACTACTCCGTCAAGCTTGACAGCGGGGAGGACGTCAAGGACCTGGTCTGGTGCTACGAGAATCCGTTCCCGGAGGTCGGCCGGATCGCCGGACTGCTGTGCTTCTTCAACGAGAAGGTCGAGATCGAGCTCGACGGGGCGCTTCAGGAGCGGCCGGAGTCACCCTGGAGCCACGTGGTCAAATCCGACGCGCAGAACGCTGCGCCGGCGCAGACTCGCGGGTGAGGGATCACGCGCTCCCTGGGAGATACCTATGTCTATGCGGGAGTTATCTACCACCCTCCCGCGGAGGATCGCATCGCGCCGCTCTCCTGAGGTCGATTGCAACAGACATTTGACGTATGCTCAGAGTCATGGCGATCGCGACCCCTTACACCGAGAAGACCGACGAGCAGAAGGCGATCTGCGAGATGATCCGGCAGTTCGCGGACGAGCAGATCATCCCCAACGCCGAGCACTACGACCACGAGGACAGCTTCCCCGAGCCGATCGTCGAGCAGATGAAGGAGCTCGGGTTGTTCGGGGTCACGATCCCCGAGGAATACGGGGGGATGGGCCTCGACCTCACGACCTACGCGATGATCGTCGAGGAGCTCTCGCGGGGCTGGATCAGCATCTCCGGGATCGTCAACACGCACTTCATCGGCTCCTACCTGCTGATGAAGTTCGGCACCGACGAGCAGAAGCACAAGTATCTGCCACGGATGGCGACCGGCGAGATCCGGGCTGCGTTCAGCCTGTCCGAGCCCGAATGCGGTTCCGACGTGCAGGCGATCAAGACGAGCGCCCGCAAGACCGACGATGGCGCGTACGAGATCAACGGCCAGAAGATGTGGGTCACCAACGGCCTGCTGAGCAGCCTCGTGTTCACCCTCGTCAAGACCGACCCGAGCGCACAGCCCAAGTACAAGGGCATGACCTGCTTCATCGCCGAGAAGGAACCGGGCGTAGGCGAGAACACCGGCGCCTACAAGGGTCTCAACGTCCCGCCGAAGATCAAGAAGCTCGGCTATAAGGGCGTCGAGTCGACCGAGCTGGTGTTCGACGGCTACAAGACGCCCGCCGAGAGCATCCTCGGCGGGGAAGCCGCGGGGCTCGGTCAGGGGTTCGTGCAGATGATGGACGCGCTCGAGGTCGGCCGCGTCAACGTCGCCGCCCGCGGCGTCGGGATCGCGCAGCGAGCCCTCGAGCTGGGGCTCAAGTACTCGCAGGAGCGCAAGGCGTTCGGCAAGCAGATCGCCCAGCACCAGGCGATCCAGTTCAAGCTCGCGGACATGGCGACCCAGGTCGACGCGGCTCGCCTGCTGACGATCAGGGCCGCACGGCTGAAGGACGCGGGCGAGCGCTCGGATCTCGAGGCCGGGATGGCGAAGTTGTTCGCCTCAGAAGCCGGCCGCCTGTGCGTCGAGGAGGCGTTCCGGATCCACGGTGGTTACGGGTACTCCAAGGAGTACGAGATCGAGCGGCTCTACCGCGACGCGCCACTCTTGCTGATCGGTGAGGGCACGTCGGAGATCCAGCGGATGGTGATCGGCCGCACGCTGCTGCAGCGCCACAAGCTGTAGCTGTGGTTATGGGGCGCGCCAGGGGGCGCGCCGCTAGCTGTGGTTATGGAGCGCGCCAGGGGCGCGCCCTTGGTTATCCGGGCATCGTCTCCTGCGGCCGTGGCACGTGGCTGTAGTCGTCGGCCGGTTCGAGGAGCTCGCGCAGCTGCGTGCGCAGCTCCGGCGTGTCCTCGTGCCCGTGCACGGAGGCGGCGTGCTCCGCGGCGGCCTGCAGCACCTCGTCCTCCTCGCCGATGATCACAAGCGAGCAATTCGACTCGCTGGGAAAGCGGCGGCAGTCTGCCATCAGTCTCGTCATGGTCCCTCCTTTGTTGCCCACCACCATCCTCCCGCTCGGGTGCGCGAGTGTCAACAGCGCGTAGACTCGCAAAGCGTGTCCTCGCCAAGCGACACTAAGTCGCTGATCGAGACCGCGGTGAAGCGGTTCCTCGACGAGGTGCCCTCCCTGCAGCCGCTGAAGCTCGTGGCCGGGCTGGAGCTCCGGGCTCGGGGCGAACCTCAGCTCTACCGGGTTGAGCTGCCGGGGCCGAAGGTCACGAAGGACATCGCCACCGACGCGAAGGTGAACCTGTCGATCTCGCGCTCTCACTTCAACGAGCTCGCGACGAAGGGCCACGTGCGCGACTGGCGCGAGGCGTTCGCGACGGGTGACGCGAAGGCCACAGGTATCGAGCAGGTGCTCAAGCTGATCGTCAACGTGGTCGAGCGCCAAGAGGAGCGGGCTCGCACCCGTAAGGCGAGGATCTAGTCCGAAGTTACCCTCGCTCCAGTCAGTTCTTGGCGGCCAGCTGCTCGGCGGCGGTCAGCTGCTGCTCGACCAAGCGCAGGCCCGCGTCCCAGAATCCAGGGTCGGCCAGATCGACGCCGATGATCGCACCGAGCTGCTCGGGACTGCGAGACCCGCCGGATGCGAGCAGCTCGAGGTAGCGCGGCACGAACGAGTCGCCCTCCTCCTGGTAGCGACCGTAGGCCGAGAGCGCCAGTAGCTGCCCGTAGGCGTAGGCGTACACGTAGCCGGGGGTGTTGATGAAGTGGGGGACGTAGGACCACCACATCCGGTAGCCCTCGGTCATCTCGACCGAGTCGCCGAACAGCTCGAGCTGGGTCTCGGTCCACAGCTCGTTGATGTGGTCGACCGACAGCTCCCCCTCGCTGCGGCGACGAGTGTGAACGAGATGCTCGAAGCGGTTCATCGCCATCTGCCGGAAAACGGTCGCGATCGCACCGTCGATCCGCTCCGCAAGCAGGCTCAGCCGTTCCTGGTCGCTCGCGGCCGCGTCGAGCAGCCGGGCGAAGACGAGCGTCTCGCCGAACACCGACGCGGTCTCGGCCAGCGTCAGCGGCGTCGACTGGTGAAAGACGCCCTGCGGCTGAGCGAGCGCGGCGTGCAGCCCGTGGCCCAGCTCATGAGCCATCGTCAGCACATCGCGGCGGCGGGCGGTGAAATTCAGCAGCACGTAGGGATGGACGCTGGGAACGGTGTAGGCACAGAACGCGCCGCCGCGCTTGTGCGGGGCGGACCGGCGCGTCGATCCAGCGCTCGTCGAAGAAGCGATGCACGACCCGGCCGGCGTCGGAGGAGAACGAGTCGTACGTGTCGAGCACGAGCTCGCGCGCCTGGGGGTAGGAGAACGTCACGTCCTCGCCGAGCACCGGGGCGGAGCGATCGTAGTCGGCCAGCCGCTCCACTCCGAGCAGCTTCGCCTTCAGCGCGTACCAGCGCTGGGGGATGTCGTAGCGACCCCGGACCGCCTCGATCAGCGCCGTCACCGACTCATCCGAGGCCTCGTTGGCAAGGTTGCGAGCGGCGAGCCAATGAGGATAGTTGCGCAGGCGGTCCTCGACCGCCTTGTCGTGGACGAGCGTGTTGTAGATGAACGCGCGCGTGCGCACGCCGGGCTCGAGCGCGTTGGTGATCGCCTCGGCGGCGCGGCGTCTCGCGTCGCGGTCGGGAGCGAGTAGGCGACTGAGCGCGACATCGAGCGTCAACTCCTCCTGATCGAGGTTCACGCGCAACGCCGCGACGAGTTCCCCGAACAGGCGGCTCCAAGCGCTCTGGCTCGAGATCGACTTCTCCGCGAGGATCTTCTCTTCGGGCTCGGTCAGCAGGTGGGGGCGATAGCGGCGGGCGCTGCGGAGGTGGTGGCGGCAGAACCCCAGTCCGTCGGCGGCCAGCAGCTGCTCGGCGCGGGCCTCGTCGACCGCGGCCCATTCGAGCTCGAAGAACAGCAGCTTGGTCTCGACCGCCGTGGCGCGCTCCTGGACCCGTTGCAACAGGGCTCCCCGGGCGGGGTCGGCGGTATCCGTGGCGAATTGAAGCGCCGCATATGAGCCGGCGCGGCCGATCAGCTCGTCGATCCGCTCGAGCTGACGCATCGCCGCGCTCCAGGCCGGATGCATCCAGCTCCGCGACCTTGCCGGCGTTCGCGCGCGCGAACGCCTCAGCCAGCTCGGTCGCCTCGTCGAGCAGCCGGTCGACGCCGGGCTCGCCGTCTCCATCGACGAGCGGTGCGAGGTTCCACTCGGTCTCGAGCAGCTCAGGGTCCGACAGTTGTTCTGCGATCGTGGACATGGACGTAAGAGAGTAGCCGCCTCCGTCAGGCGCAGCCCCTCGGATTCAGGGGCCCGCTCAGCTCGAAGAGCGCGATCGGCTGCCCCGTGGCCTCGAGCGAATAGATCAGATGCGCGGCGGGGTCAGATGACGTCCAGCCGCGCTCGGGCGACGGGCCCAGGCGCTTCGGATGCCACGGATCGCGAGCCGGGGTCGTCACCAGGTACCGGTAGTGGCCGGCGTTGACCGCGGCACGCCACGCCGGGCAGCTGGTGATCGGGGTGAACGAGCCGTGCGGGCCGCGCTGCGCGATGTACTGGACGTGGTTGGAGAGATCGAGGCCGTAGAGTGGATAGGTGGAGAAGCCGCCGAACGTCCCGACCACGCCGACCCGCGCGTCGCGCACGTCGCGAAACAACGCCCATGTCCTGGCCAGGTAGGACACGCCGGGGGTGAACGCGTAACGGCTGCGGAGGTAGCGCTGCTGCCCTGCGTAGCCCCCGACGGCCACCCCGAGTGCAAGCACACCCGCGCCGCGGCGACTGCGATCGTCCGCGCTGGCCTGCAGGCGCCGCACGGCCGCGACACAGAGCTCGGCGGCGACCACCGCTACGCGCCGAAGCCGACAGCTCCGAGCGTGTAGCGCTCGGGCCAGAACCGTCCCTTGGGCCAGGGTCGCGATCATCACAGCCGCCAGCCCGAGCGCCGTGGCGAGCTGCCGGCGCGGGCCGTTCAAGCACCGGCGCGAGCGGTGCAATCGCCAGCGACAGCGTCATGGTCGGCTCCGCGTAACGCAGATTGAAGGCGAAGCCGAGGGGATTGCCCGCTGGTCCGGCGGCGCTCTCCGGCGTCACCACGTAGGCAACTGTCGAAGCGAGCGCCACCAGCCCCAACATCCGCACCGTGCGCCCCGCACCCGCCGTCAGGCACAGCAGCGGCCCGAGCACCGCCGCGATCCCGATCACCGCCCACCACGGCCCGAGTCCGGCGGCGAGCCCGGGTCCGAAGAACGCGCTCCAGACGTGGGTGTTCGTCAGGTAGTGGGCGACCGAGAAGCCGGTGTGCTGCTGCAGCGGCGGCTGTGGGGTGGGCAGGAACCCGAGGCTCGTCCACGGCAGCGGGTTGCCGACCGCGAACAGATTGCGCGCGTACCAGAAGCCGCCGGCGAGCAGCAGCGCGACCCACCAGCGCCCGCGCCGAGCAGCCGGCGGCCCGCAGGCTGGATCGCGAGCGTCCCGATCGTCAGCGCGAGCACCGGCGCCAGCAGGCTCAGCTTGGTCGCCGACAGCGAGACCGGCGGCGATCGCGGCGAGTACGAGCGCCGCGGGCTCGTCCTCGGCCGTCGACACCAGCGCGACCGCCGCGAGCAGGAAGAACACCCCGACGATGTCGTTCGCGGCGCTGCCGGCCTGCGAGTCCGACGATCGCCGGGGTGGCGAGCGCGAGCGCAGCGCCGAGCAGTGTCGCGGGCGCGCACCCGCGCGGGCGCCCGATGCACCACGCGGCCAGCAGCGTCAGCCCGAGCCACCCGAGGTTGATCGCGGGCGAGAGCGTGTCGCGGCCGAGCAGCACGATTCCCGAGGCCGTGGAGCATCTCCGCCGTGGCCGGATAGAAGGCGGTCAGGTACTCGACGTCGGTGAACCGCAGCGGCGTGATCTGGCCGGTCTGCGCGAACGACGGCGCCCACGGGAGGTGGTACCACAGCGAGTCGAAGCCGCGGATGCCGAAGTCGTAGGAGCTGAGCGTGGGGAGGCCCACTGGGCAGGTCACCGCAGCTGCGGCTAGGAGCGCGATCGCCGTCGCGGCGCGGTCGGAGGGCGCCGCTCCGCTCACCCGGGCTGCGCGAGCGTGAGCCCGAGCGGCGCCCTCTCACCGCCCAGGCTCCCAACCCGATCAGGACCGAGGCCGCAGTCGATCGGGCCGAGGCGGAAGAGCCCGACCGCCCCTAGGACTTCGAGCATGATTATCAGCAGCGCGAGGCGATCACCGCCTCGGCGAGGCGAGCCGGAGCACCGACCCATTCGGGCAGTACCGGCGGCGCAGCGCGACGGCGGCGAAGCCCAGCGAAGCCGCCACGATCGCGATTGCGCGATCACTCCGAGCGAGTAGCGGCCGACGCTCACCATGTCCGGATGGTCGGGAGCTCGGCTACGCTTGCGGTGCATCCCATGACGGGCGGAAGAGTAAGGCTGGTGACGTTGGCAGCGCTGATCACGACGTTGTCGGGATGTGGTCAGGGTGGGGGCCACCGTCCGCCCGATGTCGCCCGTCTGCCGCTCGTCGGCGGGGCAAGGGTCGTCGCCCAGACCAAGCGGTGCGATCGGGGCGCGAACGCCTACTGCGCAGTGGAGCTGGTCGTCATCGCGCGCCGCTACCCGACGTCAGCCGACTTGGTCAAGGGCGAGGGCCTGTATCTGGGAAAGCTCGGATGGACAAGCGCCAACGGCGACATCGGCGAGGAGAAGGCGGCCGAGTCGCCGGGCCATCAGCTGCGTCTGACCTACGCGACCGCCTACGGCGACTTGAAGGGAATCGACCTCGGATGGATCAAGCGCCCCCGCCCAATCGCGCTGGCACTGGCGGATACGCTGTTCGCCCGGGCCTCGGCGATGTCGCTCATGCTCGAGGCTGGGCCGTCGTAAGCAAGAGCCTGCGATCGGGACCCACGGCGACGCCGCTTCGCCCGCCCAGCAGATCACGCAGATCGGCGCCGACCAGCTCACGCCGCCAGCCGGTGAGCGGCCGCACGTCGGGCTCGGGCTCGCCTCGGCGGGCGGCGGCGACGATCAGCTCGAGCTCGCTGCGCGAGGCGATCAGCTCGTAAGCGAGACCCGCCTCGAGCGCACGAGCGCGCAACAGGGCCTCGGCGAGCGCGATCATCGGCGCGTCCTCCGGCTCCGAGCGCCCGCGAGCGCCCTCGCGCGGAATCGGCGGTGCCTGCAGCCCACGGCTGATCGCGTCCAGGATGTCCTCGCCGCGCTTTCGCACGGTGGAGGGATGCACGCCGCGCGTCTGCTCGAGCGCGCGCACGCTCGAAGGCTGCCGCTTGGCGAGCTCGACCAGCGGCGCATCGGCGAGCACGGATCCCACCGGGCGATCCTCGCTCGACGCGGTTTGCTCTCGCCACGCCGCGAGCTCGCGGGCAACCGCGCGTGAGCGGGGGTCGAGCTGGCCGATGCGCGGCAGACGCTCCCAGACGGCGTAGGGATCACGCTCGTCGGTCGCTGACTGAAGCCGCTGGCACTCCTCCCACGCCCACTCGAGACGCCCGGTCTCGCGCAGCCGCCGCTGTAGTTCGTCGGCGAGCTCGAGCAGGTGCGCGACGTCCTCGGCCGCGTAATGCAACTGCTCCTCGCTCAGCGGACGGGCATCCCAGCGGGTGTAGCTCGCGGTCTTGCCGACGCGGCGGCCGAGGATTGCCGCGAGCAGGTTGCCGTAACCCGCCTGCGCGCTTGCGCCGGCAAACCCGGCGGCCAGCTGGGTGTCGAAGATGTTGTTGACTTCGGTGTTCCAGGCCCGTCGCAGGATCGCCACGTCCTGCCTGCCGGCGTGGAGCACGATCTCGATCGCCGGGTCGCCGAGCAATTCAGCCAACGGTGAGACGTCGGCGTCACCGAGGGTGTCGATCAGCACGATCCGGCTGTCGCCATCGCCGTCGGACGGGTCCACCGCGATCTGAACCAAGCACAGCAACGCCCGGTAGCGGCCCTCGGACATGAACTCCGTATCGATTCCGAGCCGCCCGCGCTCGCGGGCCGCCGCGGCGACCTCGGCGATCTCAGCCGACGTAGCAAGTCCCGTGAGGACTTCTTGGGCCATTTGCCCAGACTACCGTCAACAGGTAAACCGACCGCCCTGGTAGGATTTGAAAGCGATGATCTTCTCCTCAAAGGCCGAATACGGCGTGCGCCTGATGGTCGAGCTCGGGAGGCAGTCTCCTGAGCAGCCCACGAGCTTGAAGGCGATCGCCGATGCCGAGGGCCTGCCGCTCGCATATCTCGAGCAGGTTGTCGCGCGGCTCCGCAAGGCCGGCCTGGTGATGAGCGCCCGCGGTGCGCACGGCGGATACTGGCTGGCGCGCCCGGCGGAGGAAATCGCGATGGACGATGTCGTTCAGGCGCTGGACGGTGCAATCGCGCCGATGGAGTGCTTCGTCCACGACCAAACCGAGCGCGTGCTGTGCTCGCACCAACCCGACGCGGGCCGCGGTTGCGCCACCAAGTTGCTGTGGACGCGCGTCCAGGGCGGAATCATCCGCTCGCTGCAAACCACGACCTTGGCGGAGCTCGTCGAGTTCTCGCGCCGCAACGAACGCGGGGCGACCGTGGCGGCCGGAGTATGAGAAACCACTGAAAGCTGGAGATGGCAGAGCTAGAGATCCGAAACCTCCACGTCCGCGCCGGTGAGCAGGAGATCCTGCGCGGCGTGGATCTGACCGTGACAAGGGGCGAGATACACGCCCTGATGGGGCCGAACGGCTCCGGTAAGTCCACGCTGGCAAACGCGGTGATGGGACATCCGAACCTGGAGGTGACCGATGGTCAGATCCTCTGGGATGGCGAGGACGTGACCGCCGCCGACCCTGACGAGCGCGCCCGGATGGGCCTGTTCATGGCCTTCCAGTATCCGATCGCAGTGCCGGGCGTGACGGTCACCAAGTACCTGCGCACGGTGCTCAACGCCCACCGCGAGGCCCGCGGGGAGGAGCCGATTCCGCTGAAGGACTTTCGCCTCACGGTCGAGGCTGCGATGAAGCTGACCAACGTGCCGAAGGAGTTCTCGAGTCGCTACCTGAACGAGGGCTTCTCCGGCGGCGAGAAGAAGCGGATGGAGATCCTGCAGCTCGCGCTGCAGCGGCCCGAGCTCGCGATTCTCGACGAGACCGACTCGGGGCTCGACATCGACGCGCTGCGGGTCGTCGCCAACGGCGTCAATGCGGTGGCAGGGCCCGAAATGGGGATCCTGATCATCACCCATTACCAGCGAATCCTGCACCTCGTGCAGCCAAGCCACGTGCACGTCATGTTCCAGGGGCGGATCGTCAAGGAGGGCGGACCCGAGCTGGTCACCGAGCTCGAAGCCAAGGGCTACGCGTGGATCACGGACGAGCTCGAGAAGACGGCGGCGTAATGGCCACGACCGCGGTCTCATTGCCAGAGGTCGCTTCCGAGTTCCCGGTGCTGAGCCGGGAGATCGGTGGCCGCCGGCTCGTCTACCTTGATTCCGCGGCCACGTCCCAGACCCCCCAGCCGGTGATCGACGCGATGACCAGCTACTACACCAAGTCGCGGGCGTCGATCCACCGGGGCGTCTATCCGCTCGCGGTCGAGGCCACGGACCTTTACGAGGGCGCGCGGCGCAGGATCGCGGAGTGGCTCGGCTCAACGCCGCAGCAGACGATCTTCACCGCCAACGCCACGGCCGCGATCAATCTCGTCGCCTACACGTGGGGGCGCCAGCACGTCAACCGGGGCGATCTCGTGGTGCTGAGCGAGATGGAGCACCACTCGAACATCGTCCCGTGGCAGTTGCTGTGCCAGGACCGCGAGGCCGAGCTCGCCTACGTGCCCGTGCTCGAGGACGGGCAGCTCGACCTCGACGCGCTCGACGCCCTGCTCGAGCGCGGCCCGAAGCTGATCGCGCTGGTGCACGTCTCCAACGTGCTCGGCACGATCAATCCGGTTGCCGAGATCGTGCGGCGCGCGCACGACGCCGGTGCCGTGGTGCTCCTGGACGGAACCCAAGCGGTGCCTCAGATGCCCGTGGACCTCCGCGAGATCGATGCCGACTTCTACGCCTGGACGGGTCACAAGGCATACGGCCCGACCGGTATCGGCGTGCTGCACGGACGTCGTGAGCTGCTCGAGGAGATGCCGCCGTTCATCGGCGGCGGTCACATGATCCGCACCGTCGCCGCGAATGAGTCGACGTGGACCGACCTGCCGTGGAAGTTCGAGGCGGGAACCTCCCAGATCGCCGAGGCGATCGGGCTCGGCGCGGCGGTCGATTGGATTCAATCGCTCGGCATCGACCAGATTCGCGCGCACGAAGAGGCGCTGGTCGCCGATGCGCTGGAGCGGTTGAGCTCGGAGGTCCCGGGATTGGTGACTCATGGACCGGCGGGCGTGGCCAGTCGCGGCGCATTGATCTCGTTCTCGCTCGAAGGCGCCCATCCCCACGACATCGGCGAGATCCTTGGACGATCCGGCGTCTGCGTGCGGGCGGGCCATCACTGCGCCCAGCCGCTGATGCGGAGGCTCGGTGTCGGCGCCACCACGCGGGCGTCGTTCGCGGTTCACAACACCGTGAGCGACACCGCCCAGCTGATCGACGGGCTCGGCGACGTGCGGCGGACGCTGCAGCTCGACTGACGGCTACGCTCTGAGACGATGGACGACGAGCTCTACCGCGAGAACATCCTCGATCACTACAAGCGGCCCCACAACTGGAGCCCGCCCGAGCTCGAGCTCGAGCATCCCGACATGGAGTTCCACGACCTCAACCCGCTATGCGGCGACGAGCTGACCGTACGGCTGACGCTCGGGGAGGACGAGCGGATCAAGGACGTCCGCTTCTCCGGTCACGGCTGTGCAATCTCCCAGGCGGCTGCATCGATGACCTCCGACGAGATCAAGGGGATGAGGGTCGAGGAGGTGCTGAAGCTCGACCGCTCGTTTGTCCTCGGGCTGCTCGGGATCGACATCTCGGCGACGCGGATCAAGTGCGCGCTGCTGTCGCTGAAAGTGATCAAGGGCGCATCACTCGGGCATGCCGTCGAATGGGACGACCCGCCCGAGAGCAGCGCCGCGGCCTAGATGGCGAGACGCTCGGCTTCCGCGAGCTCGAACCACACGCAGAAACCGTAGTCCGATCGGGCGGCGGGAGGCAGCTCGGGATGGAGGACGTTGCACGGCCTGCAACACCCCCGCGAGCAGCCTCAGGCCGCCGCGAGAGCGGGATGCTCTGTCGTTCGTGGTCATTGCTATCCGTTCCCTGACGGCCGTTCGTCAGCCCGCTCGGGCTCCGCGGTATCAACGAGCTCGAGTGCGCCGAAACCCGGTACCGGGGCGTCCATCAGGAACATCTCGATCGTCAGGTCGGGCTCGACGTGGGCCTGGCTGAGGAAGGCGAGCACTCGGCGTCCGGTGAGCTCTTCGATCATTCCGCTGTAGCGGGCTTCCATCAGCCGTTGGAAGTCACGACGCATCTCGAGGACCCGGTCGGACTCCCCGCTCTCCATCATCGTGCGCTCGATTGCGGTGAAGCCGTCGCCGAGCACGCATACGATCAGGTTGTCGAGCACGTACGTCTTGGCCTTGATCGGCCCCCGTCCGTAGTGCTCTCGCATGAGCGATACGATCCGGTTGGTGATCTCGGCCAGCAGCTTGCCGCCGACCAGCGGCCTGGCTTCCGGTCTATGGGGGTTGATCTCGCTCATACGCCGCCGATCATGCCGACAGGCCCTCGACGTGGTGCTTGAGCTCGCCAGCCCTGGCTTTGATGAGCATGTCGCGCAGCACGTCGACGAGCGGCCCCCGGATCACCATGCCGAGGACCCGGCCAAGGTCGACATCCAAGTTGTAGGTGGCGCGGGTGCGGCCGTTGCCGAGCTTCTGCAGCTCCCAGCTGCCATCGACGGACTTGAGCTCTCCCTTCTCCTGGCTCCAGCTGAGTCTCGCGGGGCCGGCGTACTGGAAGCGGACCGCCGACTTGATCGTGCGCACCTTCGCGTCGGAGGCCGACTCGCAAAGCACGGCGCGACCGTCATCGTCTCGCTCCCGCGCCGTGATCGATTTGAGACCGCCCTGCCACTCGGGCGCCGCCTCGACATCCTCGATCACTGCCCAGACGCGCTCGATCGGCGCATCGATCTCGGCGGTTGAGGACCCAGTCAGGTTTCCCACGGCGCTCCTTCCACTCGGGTCGGTCGGATCTTAGTATCACCAGGGATCACATGGCACATCTCGTAGGCATCAACCACATCGCGCTCGAGGTCGGGGATCTCGATGAGGCCCTGGAGTGGTACGGGCGATTGTTCGACTTTCAGCTCCGGGGCCGAGCGGGCAGACGCATGGCCTTCATCGACATGGGCGACCAGTTCGTCGCGCTCGCGGCGGGACGAACGCAGCCGCCCGACGGTGCGCGGCACTTCGGACTGGTGGTCGACGACAAGGAGTCGGTGCGGGCCGAGCTCCAGCGAGCCGGGGTAGCGGTGCAAGCCGGCGGCTCGCTCGACTTCCAGGACCCGTGGGGAAACCACATCCAGGTCGTCGACTACCGCGACGTCCAGTTCACGAAGGCGCCGGCCGTCCTGCGAGGGATGAAGCTCGGGGGGCTCGCCAAGAGCGAATCGGCACTGCGGGAGCTCCGGGACAAGGGCCTGAACGACTGAGAGCGGCTGCGCAATCCGCTGGCCTGCCGAGCGGCGCGCCGCTATGATCCAGCTAGCAAATCCGATCAATCCGCTAGGACTTAAGCACAGGTGCCACAAGTCATCGAAGTCTGTCCCGTTCAAGAGCTTGCCCCGGGCGAGATGCGTCTGGTCGAATGGGAAGAGCTCGAGATCGGCGTGTTCAACTGCGCCGGGACGGTGTATGCGATCGAGGATCGCTGCTCACACGATGACGGCCCGCTGGTTGAAGGTGAACTTGATCAGGAGGCCTGCACAATCGAATGCCCCCGACACGGCTCGCTGTTCGATCTGAAGACCGGCAAGCCGCTGACCCTGCCCGCGTACGTTCCGGTGGACACCTTTCCGGTGATCATCGAGGACGAGACGATCAAGCTGGAGGTGGAGTAGTGGCTACTCCCGAGACTTACACGCCCGATACGCCAGTCCTGACAGAGAACGAGCAGCTGCGGGGCATCAACGCCGACTACACGGAGCGCTACGGCTTCCACGACGCCGAGAACTACCTCTACAAGGCGCCCAAGGGCCTGAACCGCGAGATCGTGGAGAAGATCTCGGAGTTCAAGTCAGAGCCGGAGTGGATGCGCGAATTCCGGCTCAAGGCGCTCGAGCACTTTCTCTCGCGACCCCAGCCGACTTGGGGCTCGCCGCTGCTCGCCGAGGTCGATTACGAAGACATCCACTATTTCGTGCGCGCCTCGGAGCGCGCGGAGCGCTCGTGGGATGACGTTCCCGAGGACGTCAAGAACACATTCGACCGGCTGGGGATCCCCGAAGCCGAGCGCAAGTTCCTCTCCGGCGTCGGTGCGCAGTACGAATCCGAGGTCGTCTACCACCAGGTCCGCGAGGATCTCGAGCAGCAGGGCGTGATCTTCAAGGACATGGACTCGGGCCTGCGCGACCACGAGGACCTCGTCCGTGAGTACTTCGCCACCGTGATCCCGCCCAACGACAACAAGCTGGCCGCGCTCAACAGCTCGGTCTGGTCAGGCGGCTCGTTCGTTTACGTGCCGCCGGGCGTGCACGTCGAAATGCCGCTGCAGGCCTACTTCCGCATCAACACCGAGTCGATGGGACAGTTCGAGCGGACGCTGATCATCGCCGACGAGGGCTCATACGTGCACTACGTCGAGGGCTGCACCGCACCGACCTACAGCTCCTCGTCGCTGCACTCCGCGGTCGTCGAGCTGATCGCCAGGCCGGGCGCCCGGATTCGCTACACGACGGTCCAGAACTGGTCGACGAACGTCTTCAACCTGGTCACCAAGCGCGCCGTGGCGCACGAGGATGCGACCGTCGAATGGGTCGACTGCAACCTCGGGTCGAAGCTGACGATGAAGTACCCGAGCGTCTACCTGCTCGGCGAGCGCGCCCATGGCGAGATCCTGTCGATCGCGTTCGCGGGCAAGGGCCAGCACCAGGACGCCGGCGGGAAGATGGTTCATGCCGCCCCCAACACCACGTCCAACATCTTCGCCAAGTCGATCTCGAAGGACGGCGGCCGCGGCTCCTACCGGGGCCTGCTGGAGATCGCCAAGGGCGCCCACGGCGCACGCTCGAAGGTCGTCTGCGACGCGCTGCTGCTCGACGAGGAGTCGCGCTCGGACACCTATCCCACGATCAGGATCGGCGAGGACGACGTCAACGTCGGCCACGAGGCGACGGTGTCGAAGGTCGGCGATGACCAGCTCTTCTATCTGATGTCGCACGGCATCCCCGAGGACGAGGCTGGAAAGCTGATCGTCAACGGCTTCATCGAGCCGATCACGAAGGAGCTCCCGATGGAGTACGCCGTCGAGATGAACCGGCTGATCGAGCTCCAGATGGAGGGTTCGATTGGCTAGCCCCACCGTCTCGGAGCCGCACTTCCTGGCGGCGCGTCGCGAGCGCGCCGCCGCACTCAGCTCGACTTTGGAGTTGCCGCAGTTCAAGGGCAAGCCGGGGTGGGAGTTCACTGACATCAGCGGACTCGAGCTGGGCGCATACGAGCCGGCGCCGACGGTCGCCCAGAAGAATGGCGCCATGCGCGCTGTTCGACCCGAACGCGATCGTCGAGCTGCACCAGGTTGATGCCGGCGAGGCTGTCCTCCACGGAGAGCTCCCAGAAGGCGTCGTTGTCACCTCGCTCGAGCAGGCGGCCGGCGATTATCCCGAGCTCGTCCAGCGCCACCTCGGCACGGTGGTCTCCGAGGAGGACGTGTTCGTCGCTCGTAACGATGCCGGGTTCCGCGGCGGGGCGTTCGTCTACGTTCCCCGCGGTGTTGCGGTCGAGCAGCCGATCCTGCTGACGGCCGTGCAGGCCGCCGCCGGTAGCGAGCTGGACCGGCGTACGCTGATCGTGCTCGAGGAGGGTGCCCAGGCCGAGGTCTGGGAGCAGTATCTGTCGGCCGCCGATGACCTCGAGGGACTCTTCAACACGGTCGTCGAGCTCGTCGTCGGAGACGCGGCACGGCTCCGGTATGTATGTGGACAGGCGCTTTCGGAGCGTGGCTGGATCTTCGGGGCGCAGCGCGCCGAGGTTGGCCGTGACGGTTCGCTTGACTGGGTCGCGCTCGGGTTCGGCTCGGCCCGCGGCCGGGTTCGGATGGAAACCCGGCTTGGGGGCCCGGGCGCGGAGGCGCGGGTCACCGGCGCCTACGCGAGCCACGGTACCCAGCACCTCGACTTCGATACGACGCAGGAGCACGCGGCGCCGAACACGACCTCAGATCTTGCCTTTCGCGGTGTCCTGCAGGGGCGCTCGAGCGCCGTCTGGAGGGGCAACATCATCGTCGATCCCGGCGCGCAGAAGACGGACGCTTTCCAGGAGTCACGCAACCTGCTGATCGGCAAGCGCGCCCACGCGGACGCGATTCCCGGCCTCGAGATCCAGGCCAACGACGTCCGCTGCACGCACGCCGCAGCGGTTGCCCAGGTCGACCCCGAGCAGCTGTTCTATCTCCGCTCGCGCGGCCTGCGCGAGGAGGTCGCCAAGCGCCTGGTGATCGAGGGCTTCCTGTCGGCGCTGGTCGAGCGCTTCGAAGAAGGGCCGGTCCGGGAAGTGCTCGGAGCGACGCTCGAGCGGCGGCTGGCACTGATCCTCGACCGCTAGCCCCATCTTCCGCGGCTGAGTTTGGGTAGGGGGTGCGGGTTTTCCTGTGGTCTGTGGGTTTGGGCGATGTTTTGTGTTGTCGCTGGGCTGGCTTGTTGTGGCAACTGGGGCTGTAGGCTGGCGGTGTTTCTGTCCGCGGGGTGCTCTAGGGTTGTGGCAACATGTTCGTCAAGGAGACCGTCGTGCGGCGCGGGGCGCGCGCCTATACGTATGTTCAGCTGGTGGAGGGGTATCGTGATGGGCGTGGCAGGGTGCGCCATCGTGTTGTGGCAAACCTGGGTCGCAAGGAGGCGCTGAAGTCCTCCGGCCAGCTGGAGAAGCTGGCGGGTTCGTTCGCGCGGCTTGACCCGCCGCTTACGGGCACGCGCCGGGAGGTCGGGGCGTTGTTATTGGTCGGGCACTTCATCGCGGAGCTGGACGTGGTCGGGGCGGTTGATCGCTCGTTGCCGCGCTCGGAGCGCTCTGAGCTGTCGATCGGCGAGGTGGTCGCGGCGCTGGTCGCCAGCCGGTTGTGCTCGCCCTCGCCGTTGTATGACATCGCTGGGTGGGCGTCCGGGGCGGCGGTCAGAGAGCTGTTGGGGATCCCGCCGGCGCTGCTCAACGACGACCGTCTCGGCCGCGGGCTGGAGACGTTCGCGGTGTACGCCGAGCATGTCCGCGGGCTTTTGGCGGCGCGGGCGATCGAGCGCTTCGGCGCTGACGCCGGGCGGCTGCACGTCGATCTGACGACGGTCAGGGTGAGTGGCGCCTACGAACACTCGGCGCTGGTGCGCAAGGGTTGGGGATCGGACCGCCACGTCGCGCGGCAGGTACGCACCCTGCAGGCCGCGACCGGCGATGGCGTGTCGCTGTATCTGCGCCCGGATCCCGGCAACGCCTCGGAGCTGGCGCTGGTCGGCGACTCGCTGCAGCGGCTGCTGGCGTTCTCGCAGCCGGGGATGCTGATGGTGTGCGACTCGGCGCTGGGCAAGCCCAAGCCGCTGTCCCAGATCGACCGCGCCGGCCTGCGGTTCATCGTGCCGCTCCGGGCCGACACCGGCTTTGCCGAGCGCTACCTCACCGAGCTTGGCCCCGGGGCGCTCCGCCCGGTTCGCTACGTGGCGGAGCGCGAGCGACGACTGCCCGCCCAAAACCGCACCAAGTATCGCGGCGCGCTGTGCGACTGGGAGCTCGAGGATCCCGAGACCGGCGAGCACAAACACTTCCGCGTCGCCTACATCCACTCATCAGAGGAAGCAACCCAGGTCGCCGCCGCCCGAGAACGCGCGCTCGCGAAGGCCGAGGAGCAGCTCCAGCGCGTCCACAACGGGTTGGGCGGGCGCTACTACAAGACCAAGACCCAGGTCGAGCGTCGCGTCGGGCAGATCATCACCACCAACATCCAAGGACTGATCACCGTCAATGTCGGCCCCGCCCGAGGCGGCAAACCAACGCTCACCTGGAAGCGCAACCACGACGCGATCGTCCACGCCGCGCGGATCGACGGGATCTACGCACTGGCGACTAACACCCCCGGGCAGCTGACCGCCGGCCACATCTTGCGTCTCT
Organism: uncultured Solirubrobacterales bacterium; assembly: GCA_963837385.1. Classification (GTDB taxonomy): domain Bacteria; phylum Actinomycetota; class Thermoleophilia; order Solirubrobacterales; family Solirubrobacteraceae; genus Palsa-465. The sequence continues at coordinate 91,200 of CAWIMZ010000011.1, read as the reverse complement.
ACAAAGACCAAGAAGTCGTCGAGCGCCGCCACCGCGACCTCAAACAGACGCTCAAGGTCCGCCCGATCTTCCTGCACAACGACGACCGCATCTACGCGCTGATCAGCATCGTCGGGATCGCACTACTGATCTTCGGACTGATCGAAACGAGCCTCCGCCAAGCGCTCGAACACGACCCCCGGCACGAGCACAAGCTCCTGCCACTGCTGCCCGAAGGTCGGCTCGCGAAACCCACCGGCGCGAACATCCTCGCCGCGTTCCAAGGCCTCGACCTCACATACACCCAGCAGGGAATCGAACTTGACCCGCTCACCCCCACCCAACAGCGGATCCTCGAGCTACTGCAAATCCAGCCACCCTCGCCACAACCGGACAGGTAGGCGCCCGGAACTGCGGAAGATGGGGCTAGCACGCCTCCGCGCGCTCTACGATGCGCGTCAGTCATGGCGCGTGGTGCTCCGCTGATACCGCTCGGTTACGGCAAGTTCGTCCGTGCCGATCGGGTCTACGCGCTCGTTCCTCTGGAGAGTCCGGCGCGCGGCGACGGCCGGCGGACGCTGGTCCACGTGGAAGGGATCGAGGAGCCGCTGATCGCGTCTCGCTCGGAGAGCGCGATCGCGAAGGACATCGCCACTGCGCTCGGACAGTCTTCACCGCGAGGGCGTGCCGAGGGCGCGGGCATCGAGGGCCAGGAGATGCTCTTCTGAAGCAGATCGTGCTGCTCCGCGGCATCAACCTCGGCCCGAACCGGCGGATCGCGATGCCGGCGCTGCGCGATCTGCTCGGCGGGTCCGGCCTGGAGGATGTGCGCACCTATCTCCAGAGCGGGAACGTGGTGCTCTCGAGCAACGCGCCGCCCGGCGAGCTGGCGGCTCAGTGCGAGCAGCTGATCGCGCAGCGCTTCGGCTTCGAGGTCGAAGTCGTCACGCGCACGCGCGACGAGCTCGCCGAGATCGTCAGCCGTGATCCGCTGGCGGGGGTTGCGGAGAACCCGAAGCGGTACGTCGTTCACTTCCTCTCCCAGGAGCCGGACGGCGAGGCTGTCTCGATCCTTGCGGAGCTCGCCGAGGCGCCCGAGCGGGTTCTGGCGATCGGCCGCGAGCTCTACAGCTGGCATCCCGATGGGATCGCGAGATCGCGCCTCGCGGCACAGCTGGCGCGTCAGGGGAGCCTCGGCGCCACCGTCACCGCGCGCAACTGGAGCACCGTCACGAAGCTTCTGGCGATGGCTGACGAGTAGCCCGCGATGATCATTGCAAGGTGATTATCCCTGCGGTGGGATCTTCCCACCGTTGCTACGATCCCCGCGATGGTCTCCGTCACCGCACCGGGCACGATCACCCTGCTGACCCGGCTCTCGAAGGTGGTCCACCGCAGGACGCCGGAATCCCAGCTCGGCATGCGGTTGAAGCATTTCGTCGTGCTCTCGTATCTCGCCGACCGCGACGGGATTCCCCAGCAGGAGCTGGGGGACATCTCTGGCGTTGACGCGAACAACCTCGTCTTGATCCTCAACGAGCTGGAGGCCGCGGGATTTGCCGAGCGCCGGCGCGATCCCGAGGACCGGCGGCGCCACATCGTCGAGATCACCAGCACCGGTCGTACAGCGTTCAAGCGGGCCGAGCGCGCCCGCGAGGCAGTCGAGGACGACGTGCTCGCTGCGCTCGACGCCGAGGAGCGCGAGATCCTGCGGCGGCTGCTTGCCAAGGCGCTCGAGGGCGAGTAGTGAACCCATACGTCGTGCTCGACGTCTTCACGGACGTACCGCTGGAGGGCAACCAGGTGGCGGTGTTCGCCGACGGCGCCGGGCTGAGCGGCGAGCGGATGCAGAGGGCCGCACGGGAGATGAACCTGTCGGAGACGGTGTTCCTGCTCCCCGGCGACGGCGGGGCCGACGCCCGGGCGCGGATCTTCACGCCGATCGCGGAGCTTCCGTTCGCCGGCCATCCTGTGCTGGGAACCGCATTCTTCTTGGGCGAGGAGCTGGGAAAGCCGGTCGTGAGGCTGCAGACCGGCGCGGGCACGATTCGAGTCGAGCTGACGCGCGATCGAGAGCGGATCGTGTTCGGCGAGATGGAGCAGCCGATCCCGAGTCTCGAGCCGTTCGACCACGGTCCTGAGTTACTGGCCGCGCTCGGAGTGGACCGGTCGCGGCTACCGATCGAGGCCTACCGCAACGGACCGCTCCACGTCTACGTCGCGCTCTCGAGCGAAGCCGATGTGGCGTCGCTGAGGCCGGACATGGCGGCACTCGCGGCGATTGCCGACTCGCTTGGGGTCAGTTGCTTCGCCGCCACAGGCGCTCGCATCAAGACCAGGATGTTCGCACCGTCGCTTGGCGTCGAAGAAGATCCAGCGACCGGCTCGGCAGCGGGCCCGCTTGCCGTCCATCTCGCGCGACATGGCCAGATCGCGTTCGGCGAGCAAATCGAGATCCTCCAGGGAGCTGAGATCTCGCGGCCATCGGTGCTCTTCGCGCGCGTCGAGGGCACCGCCGCACAGATCGAACGGGTGGCCGTAGGAGGGTGCGCCGTGCTGGTCGCGCGGGGCGAATACCGGCTTACGTAGGATCGGACGGCGTGAACCTGACTTCGCGTCAGCGCCGCGCACGAGCGCTGAATCCGCGTCCGTCCGAGCGCCGGTAGCTCACGATCCTCCTCTCGCGATGGGACGGCCCGGCCCTCTGGGCTGAGTTGTGTTGTGAAGCCCAGGGGGGAGTGGGATACTCGCAGCAGCGCCTATTACTGCATCCTCTTTCAGGAGGTGAGCTCATGTCTGAGCCGGCCCATGTCCTTCTCGTCGCCCACCAGACGGCGGCCACCGAGAGGCTGCTCGCGGCGGTGCGGCAGCGGGTGGAGCGCGGTCCGGCCACGTTCCACCTCGTCGTGCCGCGCCAGGCCCACGGGATGCACAAGGTCGTCGACCCGCAGGACAGCGGTGAGGACGAGGCCCACGGCGTCCTGGACACGGCGTTGCCGAAGCTCTCGCAAGCCGCCGGACTGGAGGTAACCGGGAGCCTTGGCGACTCCGAGCCTTTGATGGCGATCCAGGACGCGATCAACCTCGGCGACTATGACGAGATCATCATCTCGACGTTGCCGCTCGGTGTCTCACGCTGGCTGAAGCTCGATCTGATCAGCAAGGCGCGAGCGCTCGGATTGCCCGTCACCCACGTCCAGGCCTCGAGCAAGGTCGAGGCGATGGCCGAGGTCTAAGGGCCGACAGCTTCTTGCCGCCGCCGACCTTCCGAGTCGCCCGCGTGATTCTGGGGTGGCTTGCGGGTAGCCTGGCGCGGCGATGAAGCTTGCGACTTTCCGCCCACCGGGCGACGGGCGAGCGCTCACCGGCCAGGTAGTGAACGATCGGGTCGTGCCCTTTTCTGGTGGCGTCGGGGTAGTCGATGCGCCGCGAACCGCAGTGGACGCGGGCCAAGGGCGCCGATACGTTCTGCCCGTTCGGCCCGTGGGTCACGACCGCCGACGAGGTTGCCGATCCAGAAAATCTGCGACTGCGGACTTGGATCAACGGCGATCTGCGCCAGGACAGCAGCACCTCGCATCTGATCTTCGGCTGCCAGGAGGTAGTCGACTTCATCTCGCAGACGTGCCGGCTGCTGCCGGGCGACCTGATCCTGACCGGGACCCCCAGCGGCGTGGGGATGGGGATGGACCCGCCGCAGTTCCTCCGCTCGGGCGATCTGGTGCGAATCGAAATTGAGCGATTGGGAGTTATCGAGCATCGGGTAGAGGAGGCTTGATGAGGAGGGAGGATCCCATGCTGAGGCTGCATCCGAGCGTGATCGATTACGTGATCCTCGGGATCTATTTCGTCGTTGTGATCGGCATCGGGTTCGTCGCCCGGTTGGCGATCAAGACTGATCTCGATTTCTTCCTTTCGGGACGCTCGCTGCCGGCCTGGATCACCGGCCTGGCGTTCATCGCGGCGAACCTCGGTGCCCTCGAGATCCTCGGGCAGGCTGCGAACGGAGCTCAGTACGGCGTGCCGGCTGTCCACTATTACTGGATCGGCGCGGTTCCGGCGATGATCTTCCTGGGCCTGGTGATGATGCCGTTCTACTACGGGGCCAAGGTTCGCTCGGTGCCCGAGTACCTGAGGCTGCGCTTCAACGAGGCCACGCACGCGTTCAACGCGGCGACGTTTGCGATCGCGACCGTGCTGATCTCCGGCGTGAACCTGTTCGCGCTTGCCCTGATCATCCACCTGATGCTCGGCTGGGCGATCACCACCGCGATCCTGGTCGCGGCGGCGATGGTGCTCGTCTACATCACCCTCGGTGGACTGACATCGGCGATCTACAACGAGGTGCTCCAATTCTTCGTGATCGTCGCCGCCCTGCTGCCGCTGACGCTCGTGGCGCTGCATGCGGTCGGTGGCATCCACGGGATCGAGGTGAGAGTGAAGGCGTTCAAGCCGTTGGGTAATGCCGGACTCCACGCCTGGAAGGGACTGGGAATCCATCACGTCACCAACCCGCTCAAGTCGGACTGGGTCGGTCTCGTCTTCGGGCTTGGCTTCGTGCTGAGCTTCGGTTACTGGACCACGCGCGATTGCCCCGCTGATAGCCCGCAACATCATCTTCGCCTAAGAGTCAGCCACTGTCGGAAAACCCAGACCTTCCTTTTGGAGTTCCCGCCTCCTCCGGGGAAGATCAGCTGCCATCGACCGGCCCGACCGACGAAGAGCCTCGGGCTGCGCGCGCCGCCAACCGCTTCGACATCCGCCGGCTGATCGGCGGACTGTTCATCCTTTACAGCGTGATCCTGATCCTGCTGGGGATTTTCGGATCCTCACACGTCAAGCACAAGGCGGCCGGGATCAACGTCGATCTCTGGACCGGACTCGGGATGTTGGTATTCGGGGCGTTGATGATCTTCTGGGCGCTCAGCCGCCCCACTGTGCCCGAACCGCCGGAAACCCGCCGTGAAGGCTCGGGGCGGCTCAGGCGCGCGCCGGCGACGTAGAGCCGAGCGGGCTTACCTCAGCGTTGCGTTGACGGTGATCTCGAGCGTCCCGAGCGCTCGAGAGATCGGGCAGTTCTTGCCGGCGTCGCTGCGCCGCCTGCTCGAACGCCGGCCTGGTCGATGCCCGGGCACGCGACCGCTCACGGTCAGCTGCGAGGTGGTCACGGTCGGGGCGCCGTCCTACCTGGTCAAGGGTCACCTTGGCGCTGCACGTCGAGATGCTCGGGCGGGTTGCCGGCCTCCGTCAGCCGTGTTCGAGAGCGCCATCGAGAAGCACGACGCGTGGGCCGCGGCGATCAGCTCCTCCGGGCTGGTCTTGCCGTCGGAGCGCTCGGTTCGCGACGCCCAGGTGACCGGCAGGTCACCGAGCCCGCCGCTCGCACCGGTCACCGTCCCGTTGCCGTGAGCCAGGTCGCCGTCCCACGAGCAGTCTCGCAGTTCGCTCTGCAATCGGCATCCTGCGCTCCTACCTCCTCGTCAGTGGTGCTCGATCACGCGGTCGATCAGACCGTACTCGACCGCCTCGTCGGCTTTGAAGAATCTGTCGCGCTCCATGTCGGCGTGGACCTGCTCGATCGTCTGGCCCGGTGTGGTGGGCATAGATCTCGTCGATCCGCTCGACGGGTGTTGAGGATCTCGCGCGCGTGGATCTCGATGTCGGTCGACTGGCCCTCGAAGCCCGCCGACGGCTGGTGGATCAGGATCCGGCTGTTGGGCAGCGAGAAGCGCTTGCCCTTCGCTCCGGCGGTCAACAGCAGCGAGCCCATCGACATCGCGATCGCCGACGCAGATCGTCTGGATCTCGGGCTTGATGAACTGCATCGTGTCGTAGATCGCGAGGCCCGAGTAGATCGATCCTCCGGGCGTATTGATGTAGATCGAGATGTCCTTGTCGGGGTCCTGCGACTCCAGGTGCAGGAGCTGCGCCACGACCAGGTTCGCGATCATGTCGTCGATCGGACTGCCGAGGAACACGATCCGCTCGTTCAGCAGCCGGCTGTAGATGTCGAACTCGCGCTCGCCGCGCGCGGTCCGCTCGATCACCATTGGGATCAGGGGCATGCGCAAACCCTACGGTACGACGACCGCGGTGCCCTCGAAGCGGCCCGCCCGGAGGTCCGCGAGCGCCTCCTCGGTCTGCTCGAGGCGATAGATCGTGACGGTCGTCCTGACCGGAACCTTCGGCGCGAGCGCGAGGAACTCCTCGCCGTCGCGGCGGGTGAGGTTCGCGACCGAGCGGATCGTGCGCTCGTGCCACAGGTCCTCGTAGGGGAAGGACGGGATGTCGCTCATGTGGATCCCGGCGCACACGACCGCGCCGCCGGGGGCGAGCGCCTTGAGCGCCTGCGGCACGAGCTCGCCGGCCGGCGCGAAGATGATCGCGGCGTCGAGCGGCTCGGGCGGGCCGTTCCTCGCTGGCGCCGGCCCAGGCCGCGCCGAGCGCTCGCGCGAACTCCTGCGTGCGCGTCGTCGCCGGCGCGGGTGAACGCGAACACTCGCCGGCCCTGGAACGCCGCCACCTGGCAGATCATGTGGGCGGCGGACCCGAACCCGTACAGCCCGAGTCGCTCGGCGTCGCCGGCGAGCGTCAGCGCGCGGTAGCCGATCAGCCCGCCGCACAGCAGCGGCGCCGCCTGCTCGTCGGAGAGAGCCTCGGGCAGCGGCAGGCAGTAGCGCTCGTCGGCGACCGTCAGCTCCGCGAACCCGCCGTCGATGTCGCGTCCGGTGAAGCGCGCGTGCACGCACAGGTTCTCCCGTCCGCTCCGGCAGTAGCGGCACTCGCCGTCGGTCCAGCCCAGCCACGGCACGCCCACCCGGCGGCCGTCGTCGGTGCGCCCGACGATCTGGTGCCCGAGCACGACCGGGAGCTTCGTCGCCTCGATCTCGTCGTCGCGCAGGTGGAGGTCGGTGCGGCAGACCCCGCAGGCCCCGACCGTCAGCAGCAGTTGGCCCGGTCCGTGGTTGGGGGTCGGGAAGGGTGACCGCCGCAGCGGCTGCTCCCTGCGCTCGAGCACGATCGCGCGCATGGGCGTCGATGATCGATCGTGGCGGGTCGCTGGCGCCTTGCCGGCGAGGTTGCCGTCAGGGTCAGGCGACCGTCGAGCCAGGCGCGGCGGCTCGTGTGGGTCGGCGAAGGCATCGCCGGTCTCGCAGCTCGCGCCTGATCTCGCCGAGCGTGCCGAACCGCTCGGCGACGACGTTGTGCTGGTGGATCGTCTCGAGGTTGACCTGTCGCGCCGACACGAACGCGCGGTCGTCGAGCCCGGGAAACGCTTCGATCACGCCGCGCGACCATCTCGCGCACGCAATCCTCGACGAACCGCGGACGCCGGTGCGCCTTCTCGACGACGTGCGCCTCGTCGGAGCGCTTCATCAGCTCGTAGATCTCGGACGACATCGAGTGCTCGACGATCTCGAGCAGCGTCGCCGCGTCGATCTCGTCGTCGCACAGCTCGGTGCAGCCGATGTGCAGCGTGCCGAGCCCGCGCTGGTTGTGGGTCGCGACCGGGACCGCCTCGAGGATCCGCTCGATCTCCTCGGCGTCGAAGCCCTGCGTCTCGAGCCGCTCGCGCGCCGCGCCGGCGACGAGCTCCTGCGCGCATGGGCACGCGGTGATCCCCTGCGCGGTGACGCCGATCAGCCGGCGCGTGCCGAGCTCGGTGCAGATCGCGGAGCCGTGCAGCGTGTACAGCTCCTGCGTCTGGATGCCCGACACCGGCGCCGGCTTGTGCTCGGGAAAGCGCGCCTCGACGCTGACCTCGGCGCGGCGCGCGCCCTGGCGGGCGCGCACGAGCTGCGCGATGTGCTCGGCGAGCGTCTCGACCTTGAACGTCGACTCGCCGAGCACGACGTCGTTGATCGCGTCGTTGACGACCTCCTCGAAGCGCGACATGTGCGCGCCCTTCTGGTTCGGGCCGAGCTCGACGACGCACTCGAAGCGGGCCGAGAACAGCTGCTCGGACCCGTTCTGGCGGATCCGGATCACCTTCTCGACGCCGGTCACGCCGACCCGCGACAGACTCGAGCTGGACGGCCGGCAGCTGCGCCTGGACGTCGACCACGGACGTGCCTGGGCGTTGGTCGGTCTGCATCGCTTGAGCTACAGGGTAGAGAGCGACACCGGTGGGCAGTCGCCAGCGCCGCGTGGGTGCGATTACCCGAGTCTGGACAAAGACCAGGATTGTGGTATCAATCCCCGCCGGCGCATTGGCGAGTGGAGAGAGAGGAGGACACCCTTGCCGGGGTGTTCCGAGACCGGTCTGGGAGGAGCTCAGGGGCCGTGAGCGATGAGGCAATCGTGCTGTTGACCGATGAAGCTCCGATCGTGGAGCTGGAAGAGCTGCGTCCGCTGATCGCCGAAGGTCAGGAGCGCGGGTTTCTGACCTTCGAGCAGATCGCGGCCTGCCTCGAGGAGATCGAGGTCACCAAGGAGCAGATTCAGGAGCTGCACGCTTATCTCGACGAGCAAGGCATCGAGGTCGTCGAGGCCGACGGGCGGCTCGCGAGCTCCGAGGCCGGCAGCGTCGAGGCGACGCGCGGCGGCGAGCGGCCGAGCCACAGCCCGACCAGCGCAAGAAGGTCGAGCTCGATCTGACCGTCGAGCCGAGCCTCGACTCGCTGCGGCTGTACCTGCGCTCGATCGGTCGCGTCCAGCTGCTGACCGCCGAGCAGGAGGTGCTGCTGGCCCGCCGGATCGAGCGCGGCGACATGCTCGCCAAGCAGCAGATGATCGAGGCCAACCTGCGGCTCGTCGTCTCGATCGCGAAGAGCTATCTCGGGCGCGGACTGACGTTCCTGGACTTGATCCAGGAGGGCTCGATGGGCCTGATCCGCGCCGTCGAGAAGTTCGACTACCGCCGCGGCTACAAGTTCTCGACTTACGCCACCTGGTGGATCCGCCAGGCGGTCACGCGCGCGATCGCCGACAAGGGCCGCACGATCCGGATCCCCGTCCACATGGTCGAGAAGCTCAACAAGGTCGTCCACGTCGAGCGCCAGCTCGTCCAGCAGCTCGGGCGCGAGCCGACGCCGGAGGAGATCGCGGCCGAGCTCGAGACGACCGTGCGCGAGGTCCGCGACGTGCTGCGGATGGCCCAGCAGCCGATCTCGCTCGAGAAGCCGATCGGCGAGGAGGAGGAGTCCGAGCTCGGCGACTTCGTCGAGGACCAGACCGCCGAGTCGCCGTTCGAGCTGGCCGCCGAGCACCTGCGCCGGGAGAACCTGCGCCGGGCGCTCGCCGCGCTGCCCGAGCGCGAGCGCGAGGTGATCGAGATGCGGTTCGGCCTGACCGGCGAGCGTCCCTACACGCTCGAGGAGGTCGGCCGGGCGTTCAACGTCACGCGCGAGCGGATCCGGCAGATCGAGAACCACACGCTGAAGAAGCTCGAGGCGCTGCCCGAGGCGCAGCGCCTGCGGGACGCTTCCTAGCTGACGGGGATCGCGGGACACTGTCGCAGCGCCGACGCTAGACTCAGTCGCCCTGGCGGGATTCCCGAGCGGTCAAAGGGGTCTGACTGTAAATCAGATGGCTACGCCTTCCCAGGTTCGAATCCTGGTCCCGCCATTTCCTGCCCTATGGCGACGGGATGCGACCGGACCGGCCTGGAGGAGGCACCAATCCGCCAATCCGCCAATCCGGGCCGATTTGCAGGTTAGTTCGTGGCAAAATTGCCGCTAACCGCACGGGTCCGGTTCGAGACGGTTTTCGACCGGACCAGCCACGAACCCGACTCCCACACATCGCACGCCTTCCCTCCCCACCGGCCGCTGCTCGCAGTACGGCGTCCTACGCTCTAACCGGCCGGTAAAGCAGACGCACGATGTTCCTGGGCCCCGGGATTCGGTCTAGTGCCTGCTCGCGCCGGTCTCTCGCTCGCCACCGTCCTGGCGATGGCCCGTGGCCAGCTGGCCCGGCGCGTCGAAGAGGCTCTCCAGCCGTCCGAGCGCGGTCGGCGTGCCCATCGCGTTGATCATGTCGCCGGGCAGCAGCACGGTGTCGGCCGGCGGTTGAGGGTGAAACGCGGAGCCGCGGCGCAGGCCGACGATCATCGCACCGCCGCGGATGTCGCCGATCATCTGCCGTGCTCCCTCGCAGTCCTCGCTGACGACGAGCTTCTCGAGACGATATTCGGTGTCGACGTCGACCACTCCGCGCAGCTGCGGATGCAGAGCCAGTCGCGCCATTTCGGTGCCGCTCGCCTTGTAGGGCGAGATCACACGATCAGCACCCGCGCGTTTGAGCTTCTTCTCGGAGTCCTCGAGCGCGGCTCGAGCCAAGATCGGGATGTCAGCGCGCAGCTCGCGTGCTGTGAGCGTAATGAAGATGTTCTGGGGGTCGGAGTCTGCGCACGCGATGAGCGAGCGCGCGCGCTCGATCCCAGCCTGAGTCAGCACCCCGTCGTTGGCGGGGTCGCCCTCGATGAAGGGCACGCCCGCGCCCTCGGCCAGCTCGCGGTTATCGGGCAGAGGGTCCACCACCACGTACTCGGCGCGAGCGGCGCGAAGGTCACGAGCCACTTGGCGTCCCACGCGTCCGAAGCTGCAGATGATGTGGTGGTCGGTTAGCGAGTCGATCAGCCTCCGCGTGCGGCGGGCGGCGAGCGCGTCAGCGAGCTGTCCGCCGACGATCAACTCGGTCAGCGTCGCCAGCCCGTAAAAGAGCGTACCAACGCCCAAAACGATCAGCAGGACGTGGATGATCTGCCCCGCGAGAGTGTGCGGCTGGGGGAAGCCGCCGACCGTCGCCGCCGTATCGAGCGCCCAACGGAACGCGTACCAGGCGCCTACCCCCTCCGCCAGCACCAGCCCGACCGTACCGAGACCAAGTAGTCCTGCGACGATCGCGGCGAGCACCGCGACACGTCGCGCGAAGACCAGCAGCTGCCGGTGCGTCTCGGTGCTAGACCGGTCCGACCCGCGGCGCGGCAAGCGGTGAACGTCAAGCATGATCACCGTACGGCGTCACGAACGATCCCGCAGCCGCAGCGACGCCGGGGCTCGTTGTCCGTCGCGGCGAGAGGGCGCGACAAACTACTGATCGGCGTGCAAGGTTTGCGCGGTGACGTGGGGCTAGATGCGGCGACACGTGGTGGAATGGAGCGGCTGCGTTGTCCGCATTGTGGCGAAGTCATCGGGGTGTACGAGCGCCCGGTCCGACAATCAGCTGATCCTCACGTCGCATCGGCTGAGCGCAGCAAGCGGCCGCACTATCGCTATCCGATCGGAGGCGTCAGTCCCGCCGCTCGCGTCACTTCTGAGATGCAACGAAACCAGGCGCGTCGCGGCGACCGGCCCGCCGCGGCGCCCATAGTGCTGAAATCGTTCCGAAGGGGCAGTCGGGCGTGGTCGTTGGTGGCGTGCGACGGCGATAACCGGGGCGCCGGCCTCGGCGAAGGCGGTGGTGATGCCGCGGCCGAGGCCGCGGCTCGCGCCGACGACGATCGTCGTCATCTCAGACAGGTCGCTCGTGGGGGTCATGGTTCTGTCCTCCTGCTTCGCGGTTGATGGGGTCAGTTCGCGGCGCTGAGGGCGGGCTGCGCCTCGCGGAGCGTTGTCTTGGTTACGGCGTTGGAGAGCTCGTCGCGGCGGACGAGCGTGAAGATCGCCGGGAGGGCGAGCAGCGCGATCGCTCCGAGCACCCAGAGGGCTTCCTGGAAGCCGCCGGTGAGTGCCGTCGGTAAGGCGTTCCCGGCGCGGACCAGTGCCTGGGTGTGGCTGGCCGCGACGCCCGAGGCGATCGCGATCCCGATCGCGCCGCCCAGCTGCTGCGAGGTGTTCAGTAGCCCGGACGCGAGCCCGGCCTGGTGCTCCGCGACGCCGGCGAGCGCGGCGATCGAGATCGGGATGAACGCGAACGCGGTCCCCGCCCCGGCGACGAGGAACGGGCCGGCGAGGTTCTGCAGGAAGTGACCGTGGACGGGCACCTGCGTGGCCCAGATCACACCCGCGCCGATCAGCGTCATCCCGATCGCCATCACGAGCTTGGCCCCGCCACGGGTGACCAGCCACTGTGAGAGGCCGGCGAGCGCGATCGAGGTCAGCGACGCGGCCAGCCACGCGACCCCCGACTGCAGCGCGCTGTAGTGCAACACCTGCTGCATGTACAGCGTGCCGACGAAGACGAACGCGAAGAAGCTGCCGCCCAGCAGCAGCCCGGCCACGTTCGCGCCGGCGAGCGTGCGCAGCCGGAAAATCGACAGCGGCAACAGCGGCGACTCCACGCGGTTCTCGATCACGAGGAAGGCGGCGAGCAGAGTGGCGGATGCCGCGAGCAGCGCCAGCGTCCTCGTGGCGCCCCAGCCGTACTGCGGCGCCTGGGAGATCGCGTCGACCAGCAGCACCAGCCCGCCAGTGCTCGCGATCGCCCCGGCCACGTCGAACCGCCGCCGCTCCGTCGCAAGCCGGCTCTCGGGGACGATCCGCGGGGCCAGCAGCAGCGCGGTCGCCCCGATCGGGACGTTCAGGAAGAAGATGTACTGCCACCCGGCGTACCGGGTGAGAAGCCCGCCGGCGATCAGCCCGACGGTCGCGCCGGCGGCGCCGAGCCCGCCCCAGATCCCGAGCGCCTTGTTGCGCTCGGCGCCCTCCTCGAACATGTTCATCACGATCGATAGGGCGGCGGGCAGCATGATCGCTGCGCCCACTCCCTGCACGGCGCGGCTTCCGATCAGGAACGCGTCCCCGGTCGCGAGCCCGCACGCCAGAGACGCGGCCGTGAAAACCGCCAAGCCGAGCATCAGGATCCGGCGGCGGCCGAGCAGATCCGCGGCGCGACCGCCGAGCAACAGGAGACCGCCGAACGTGAGCGCGTACGCGGTCACCACCCATTGCAGGCTGGTCTCGATAACTGCAGATCGCGGCCGATCGTCGGCAGCGACACGTTGACGATCGTCAGATCGATGATCGTCATGAAGAACGCGACCGCCAGCAGCGCAAACGCGCGCCAGCGATCGATATTCGGCGATTGGGACGTCATCGGACCTCCAGTGGTCTGGCAGGGAAGGGACAGCTAGGGGAAGAAGGGAGAGGTGCGAGCGGCGGGCCGCTAGGGCGAACGCGCGCTCCGGCCGACGGCTCGCTCGTCGCCTGCTCGTGCGGCCCGGAGGACGGGCCGGATGTCGCGCGAGGGGTGTCGGGCTACCGGTCGTCAGCATTTGTACGGTCTAACGATTGCCGGCGCTGAGACTCATCGGTCGCGTCGAGATCTTCGAGGCAGACGTCGGTGGCGAGCCTGTAGAGCCAGATCCGCGCGGACGCTGACGGCGCGACGCGATCCAGGTCGCGCCAGCCACGCAGCAATGTCTCGCACACGGCTTCGTGGGCATGATGAGGGCATCCGAGCATCAGCTGGCAATAGAGCTCGAGCCCGGGCCGGTGGCGTGAAGCGAGGCGGCCGAACGCCTTCTCATCGCCAGCTCGCGCCTCCGCGAGGAGGCGGCGCTCGTCCGCGGTGGCCATGGTCGCTCAGGCGCCGCCGAGGGGCGTGAGGATGATCACCGGGATGACGCGATCGGTCTTTCGTGCGTACTTGGCGAGGTCCGGGAAGCGGTCGGCGCCGCGTGCGAACAGGCGCTCGCGCTCCTCGCCCGTCGCCTCCTCGGCCACGACGTCGATCGTCTCGCGTCCGACCTCGATTCGTGTGTTCGGCTGCGCCTTGAGGTTGTGGTACCAGTCGGGATTGCTCGGCGCTCCTCCGTTCGAGGCGAAGATCAGGTACCTCGGTTCGTCAGGCAGATATCCGACTGGGTTCACTCGGCTCGCACCCGACTTCGCGCCGGTGTGGTGCAGCAGCAGCAGCGGCGTTCCCTCCCAGATGCCGCCTACGCGCCCTTCGCTGGCGCGGAACTCGTCGATCACCTTCGCGTTGTAATCCGCGGCTGTCGTCGACATGGCACTCCTCTCATTTCACATCTAGACCGGGCACTGCGGCGAGCGGCGGCTCCTAGCGTCCGGCCGGGACTCCGAACCGCGGCAGCAGCGCGGGGTCAAGAAACGCGTCGATCCCCACGATTTGGCCCTCCTCGATCTCAAGCACGCTGATCCCGTGCGGGATCCAAGTGCCATCTTCGGCTCGCACTTCGATTGTCACCGCGGGCCGGCGATTCGCCCAGGTTGGTCTGTGTCGTATCCGCGTCAGATCGCCTTGGGCGACGGTCTCGAGGAAGAAGCGCGCGATCTGGAGGCCACCGCTCAGCGACGGTTGCGGCGGCATCCGTAGCATCGCGTCCTCGCGCAGCAGCGCCACCAGCCCGTCCATGTCGGCGTACTCGAACGCAGCCACATAACGGTTGAGCAGCTCGCGCTCGGCCGGACCCGCCGCCGGCCGCGTCGTCTCGGGCAGATGCTGCTCGATCGTGCCCCGTGCGCGCTGCAGCGCGCTGTTGACCGACGCGACTGTTGACTCCAAGAGCTCGGCGACCTCCGGGGCGGTCCAGCCGAGCACGTCGCGTAAGATCAACACCGCGCGCTGGCGACCCGGCAGCTCCTGGATCGCACGCAACAGCGCCAGCTCCATCCCCTCCCGGATCGCGTAACGCGCAGCAGGATCATACGTCGGCGAAGCCGAGTCATCCGACGGCCGGTCTGGGAACGGATCGACCGGCGCCGGTCGGCGCGGCCGGCGCTCGAGCTCGTCCAGGCACGCGTTCGTCGCGATCCGATAGAGCCACGTCTGAAACTGCGCTCTGGGCTCAAAGCGTTCCAGCGCCCGCCACGCCCGCAACAGCGTCTCCTGCGCCAAGTCCTCGGCGTCCTGCGCGGACCCCAGCATCCGATAGCAATGAACCTCAAGCGCGTGCCGGTACGGCTCGACGAGCCGACGGAACGCCCGCTCATCCCCGGCCTGCGCGGCAGCCAGAAGGAGACGCTGATCCATGTCGTGACTTCGATCGCTCATCATCTTTCACCGCGTCAAACGGCCGCAGGGACCCAAACTCATCGCACGATCACCATCCCGCCAGGGATTGCTGACCCGGCGACGCTGAGGGGGGGCGCCTTAGACGAGCACCCGCGATAGGCCCAGCATTGCGCCGCTTGGGCCTGCCGTGGTATTCAGTGACTGGGCTAGAGAAGGTCGCGTCCTCGGCGAGAAGGTGCGGCAGCGACTCGGCACCGCCGGAGCGCCAGAGGGCAGGAGCAGAGACGCTTCCATGACTCACTCGGCGTCGTACTCGTCGTGGCGACGGATCCAGAGCTGCCATCCCTCGTCCTCACCGCGGCCCTTCGGCGCCCGGTCGAGGAACCCGTAGTAGGGCATCAGGAACTCGACCCCGCGACCGGTCGTCGAGTACGCCTGGTAGACGGTCCCGTCCTCGAGCGTGAACACGGTGAAGCCGAACAGCTCGGTCAGGTAACCGTAGATGTCCGTGCCGGCGACCTTGGCGTTGCGGAAGGCGACCGGAGGCAGCTCGTCGAGCATCGGCTCGATCGCCTCCCGCGTCTGCTCGAGGCTGCTCGAGAAACCGAGGTCGGCGTTGAAATCGCTCTCGTAGCTCGACGCCCAGTTGAAGCTCCACCCCATCCGCTCGCGATAAGCCAACAGCTTCTCGATCGGCGCCCCGGAGACGGCGATCAACGTCACGTCCCGAGCCTTCAGGTGCGGGATCAGACTGTCGAACGAGTCGGCGATCGAGCTGTTCACCGGGCAGCCGGCCTCGTAGCTCGGGCCGAACATGAAGTGGTAGATCAGCAGCTGGGAGCGGCCGTCGAACAGCTCCGCGAGCGTCTTCGGGCCGTCCGCCGTCTGGAGCGTGTACTGCTTCTCGAGCGGTACCCAGGGAAGCTCCCGGCGCTGCGCAGCCAGCTCGTCGCCCAACCGGGTCAGCTCCTTCTCGCGCTCCAGCAGCTCACCCCGAGCCGCATCCCATTCTTCGCGGGTCATGATCTGGTGAGCGGTCATGCTTCATCTCCTTTCGTTGGTCGCAGCATCAAGGGGTCGTAGGCGGTTCACATCCCCGTGCGTGGGGCAACCCACCTGCGCGCGCGGTGAGCGACACCGTCCTTGCGAACGGCGGTCCGGCCCGCGACCGCGTCCGGGTCCTGGGCCTGCCTGACACACACTGAGCGTTGGTGCGCAAAGCAGTTGTAACCGTCCTCGCGCTCCACAGCGTCCTCGTTATGCGGCGATCGGCTCGGCTTGGACCATCGCGGCGTTCTGCCGCTCGAGCTCCTTCGCCACGCCCGCGCGCCAGCCGTCTGCCAGCGACTGCGACATCGGGTCGGGGAAGATCTCCTCCTCACCCCGCTCCACGCCGTCCAGGGAGGCCCGCGCGACGTCCTCAGGCGGCGTCTTCGGGATCTCAAGAGCCCGCACCATGTCGGTATCGATCGGACCGGGCATGACGGCGTACACGCTCACGCCCCGGCCAGCCAGCAGCGCGCGCAGCGACTGGGTGACCGACAGCGAGGCTGCCTTAGAGACCGAATAGGCAGGGAGCACCGGCACCGCGGCTACCGCGCCGAGCGACACGACGTTGACCACGGCTCCGTGGCTGCGCGTCAGCGGCGGCACGAACGCCTGGGTGACATCCAGGGTCCCGTACAGGTTGACCGCCAGGTGCCGCTCGAACGCAGAACGATCGCGTAAGTCATCGGGGACCGAAACACCGGCGTTGTTGATCAAGATGTCGAGAGATTCGACTCTGTCGACAGCCTCCTGGATCTGCGCCGGGTCGGTCACGTCCAATATCACGGGCGTGACGCGGTCATCCGGGACGACCATCGGTTGGCGCGAGGCGGCGTACACCCGCTTCGCGCCCCTCCGCAGGGCTTCGTCGACCAGGGCCCGGCCCAGGCCGCGATTAGCACCGGTCACCAGCACCGTCTTGTCTGCGATCGCCAAGGACATCGTTGCGTCTCCTTTGTTGAGGTTTGCGGGTCTGGCACCACGTCAAACGGCCGACGGCACGTAAACTCATCGCACACGTACGCCACCGGCAACCGACATGCGCGGCCTCGACGTGGCGCTACCACCCATCCCTGAGGGCCGCAACCGGCTCGTTGTCTCTGCGGGCGCGCGTGGTGAGTTCCCCGCTCCCACCAGAGCCGCTGCGCCGCCACTTCGCACCCACGCACCTGCTCCTCGCGACATAACCCTGCGGGTAACCATGGATGCGAATCCCCCGCACCTTCAAAATGTCCTCAGATCAGTGAACGCAGGGCCATAGGCGTCGGAGGCATCCGTCACGGGTCCGAAGGTCGCAGCCCAATCGGCGGTGTCCTCGCCGGCTGACAGTGCTGCTCGCAGAGGGCTCGGGAAGCGCACGAGAAGCTCGCCGAGGCCGCGGTCGTCGCCCGATCGGACGGCTCACGGGCCAGGCGATCGTTGCGTTCGTGACTCTCCGGGGCGAGCGGCACTCCTGCGCTCGAGGCCGAGATCCGCGAGCACGTGGCCGATCAGATCGGCAAGCTCGCCCGCCCGAAACGGATCTTCTGGACCGAACGAGCTGCCCAGGACCCGCTCCGGAAACATCATGCGACGCCTGTTGCGCGACATCGCTGAGGGCGGAGCGCCAAGCCACGTTGCGACCCTCCGCGACCTACGGCGCTAGGCGAAGCGGCGAACGAACTCGAGGGCGGTGTCGGCGACCTCGCGCCAGCCGCCGTCGATGGTCAGCGCGTGTCCTCGGCCTGGGATCTTGACGATCTCGGTAACGCCCTCGTTGTGCTTCTGGCGTTTGTACGCCGCGTTCGCGATCGCCCAGGGAACCGCATGGTTCTTCTCGCCGCTGATGATCAGAAGCGGCCCCCGCTCCGGGTTCTTGGTGTCGACTTTCGCCTCGGTCCAGGGATTGAGGTTTGCGGCCGCTCCCTGGAACAGCGTAGCGGCAGAGGCGGGCACGGCGAACTGCTCGAAGAGCTCGTCGGCCTCGTCCTCGCTGACAGCGTTGGCGAACGCGTAACGGAACTGATCGTAGGTGAGCGGTACTGCACGGTTGCGGTTTGCCGGATTGCCAAGAACCGGGCGCGCGGACTTCAGCGCGGAGATCGGCAGCGGGAGTACGCCGCGGAACGGTGCAGGGTCGATTGCGACGGACACTGCTGCGAGACCGCGGCCCGCGATGATCTGCGCCAACAGCCCGCCGAACGAATGGCCGATCACGACGGGCTTCTTCTGGAGCTTGCCGATTATCTCGGCGAAGTGGTCGGCTACCTGTCCGATCGTCTTGTGCGCGAACGCCTCCGGCTTGGCCTTACCTTCCTCTACCGTCTCCGGGTCGTCGGGCCAACCGGGGGTGAGCGCCACGTACTCGGCCTCCTCGAAGACGCTCGCCCATCGGTCCCAGCTGCTGGGCAGCAGCCACAGGCCATGGATGAACACCACCGGCTCGCGGCCTGATGCGTTCGCCCGCGCGACGTGCTCGGCCTCGTGCTCGACGATCGTCGTTGCCTCGGTTGAACCACGACCCGGTACCTCCCGGGGCGCCCCCCTGGCGAGGACGGACAGCGGGTCGAACGCCACCCCGGGGCGCCCGTGCGCAGGGGCCGGGGTTGCCTGCACCGGCGGCCATTGCGGCCGCGACACGACGTGCCTGACGGGGGCGCCGGTCAGCTTCTCGATCCGGTGCGGGAGCCCTGCGTGAAGCCACTTGGAGATGTTTGCCGGCAGCGTCGAGACGATGACCTCGTCATGGCGCTTGGGATCCCACGCCTCGATGACCGCGACCAGCGGATCCGCGTCGCCGACGCTCCCATCGACCTCGAGCCCGTGCTCGCGCAGATGCTCGAGCGCCTCGGCGAGCCTCGCGTGCGCGGCCGCTCGCCCGGCCGTAGCCGGAATAATCAGCGTGAACGTCGCCGGCCCGCCCGCCGCTCGCTCCTTCAGCACGCCGACGAGCTCACTGGACGTCGCCGTGACGTTGGCCACCACGAGCACGCTGCGCTTCCAGGTCATACGCTACTCCGCCTGCGTCGTGCCGAACGGGGTAGGGCCCCGCATCTCGGCCAGCGGATGCACTTCGTAGCTATCGATGTTGTAGCCCGGTGCCTGTGCCAAGAGGGTGTCGAGTTCCTCGTTCGACTGGCCTCCAGATCGATCCCCCGCACGGCCTCAAAATCCCCATACGAGATCCGCAACCCGCGGGCCGAGATCACTGTCTCGGAAGCGGGCCGCTGGCGATCAGAACGCGTGACCTCCGACCGCTCCGCCATAGGCGCTGATCGCGCTCCAGCGCCATCGCTCCCCAGCTCTGCGCCGGGAGTCAGGACTGGACGGAACGCCTCGCCGAACGCCATCGAATCGTCCTCCTATGCGGAGCGAAATCAGTGTCCCACTCCAAGCACTGGCATCCATCCGTAGACAACGGCCGAGAAACGGCGACTATCTACGGACTTCGCAGGCGTAGTGCTGGAACGACGGAAGCCCGAGCTGTGCCAGTGGCGGTGATGTACCGGCCTTGCGGAAATCTGCGCGGACGTCGAGCTGGTCTCTGAGCGTGAGGATATGCGCCGCTGTCGTCGAAAGGCGCGAGCGCAGGATCTGTCGGCTTCTCGCCAGCGGCCGGATCGGACCCCAGTGACGCGGAGGGCACACGCCGTAGAGCCGCTCTGTGGCGACGGCTGCCGAGCGGGCTGAAGCGCGGCTGGCGGTTACGGGGAGACGACGATCGTTCCCTTCATCCACGGGTGGATCGAGCAGTAGTAGTGGATCGTCCCCGGCTGGGTCACCTTGACCGAGAACGTGGCGCCCGTCCTCAATGTGCCCGAGGAGCGGAACTGCGGTCCGCTGACGTGGATGACGTTGTGGGGTGGAGCGTCCTCGTTGATCCACTCGATCGTCTGCCCGACCGTAACGTGGATCGTGCTCGGGATGAAGGCGAAGTTCTTGATCGTGGTATGAACAGCCGTGCTCGAGGTCGAGGTTGAGGTTGAGGTTGACCCGCAGCCCAGGATCTCCAGCGCGACGAACAGGAGGGCGAGAAGCGAGGAGGCTTTCATAAGCGAGCAGCCTTTCATTAGCGAGGAGCCTGGTGTGTGAATCCAGGCCGTCGGTGAGATGATGTGCGTAAAGGTTCCACTACTTATGGGATACCGGTCGGCCTTTCCCGAGGTCGTCGCGGACTTAGCCTCCTCCGCCAATCCTGCCGGGCCCAGAGGCGCGGTGGTCCCTGCGCTGGCGAGTGCGGCGCGAATATGGTCTGCTCGGCGCCGCCCTCGCGGGCGCCGTCAGGGTCGACTTGGTGGTGATCGCGACCGTCGGCAACCTCGTCTGCCCGGCGGAGTCCGGGTCGGCGAGGAGGTCAGGTGGTGGTCTCGGCCCTCGGACAGGCCGCTGTATGCCGCTGATGTTCCGCGCATGCGACTTGGCGCTGGTCAGCAAGCTCGACCTGCTCGGGCACGTCGAGTTCGACCTGACCTATCCTCCCCCGGCTGGACGCGGTTCACTGGGGGGGTGGAGCACACGCTGATTAGCGCCCGCACGGGCGAGGCGCTCGAGGAGTTGCGCGGCTGGCTGCGGTCTGCCGGCTCGGATGCCGCGCCGGCGTCGGTCGGGGCGTAGCGGTCGCTTCGCGGTAGCTGCTGCTCGCCGCGTCCCGCCTGGAGGCGGGTGTTGCTCGGAGAGGTGCGCGGGTCTATCATCGACCGTCGCAGGCGAGGCACGTAGGAGTAGAAGCTTGTCGGGGATCGACCATTGGCTGGTAGCCCATTTTTTTGGGCACGGTGTGGGTCGGCGGTGATCGCTACGGCGATCCTCGGGGCCGGCGTTTGCCATCTGATCAGCGCTCGCAGGGTGCACTGAGCTAGTGGAGGAGTGTGGCCATGACAATGGACAGACGTGCCCTGTTCGCCAGCAAGATGGGTCCCCGCCCGGTGTCGACGATGACGGACGGCGACCGGGTGCTGCGGCGTCGGGCCCACGAGCGGCTTCGCGAGCTGGAGGCGATGGAGCCGCTGAGCGGTCTCGATCTCCGCAGCCTGCTGGCTGAGCACCGGATCGGCCGCCGGGCGTTCCTGCAGTGGGTGTCGGCGGCGACGGCGATGCTGACGCTGCCACCGTTGTTCGAGCCGATGGTCGCGCGGGCGGCGGAGGTGATGAACCGCGTCCCGGTTATCTGGATCGAGGGTCAAAGCTGCCGCGGAAACTCGGAAGCGTTCCTGCGCGCCGACGCTCCGACCGTGGATGAGCTGCTGTTCCAGGTGATCTCGCTTGAGTTTCACCAGTTGGTGATGGCTGCGGCGGGGTTCCAGCTCGAGCAGCGCAAGGCCGAGGCGATGAAGGCCAACTACGGCAAGTACCTCCTGGTCGTCGAAGGGTCGATTCCGACGGGCTACAACGGTGGATTCTCGACCACGGGGGCGGCGGGGACGCCGTTCATCGACGAGGTCAGGCAGCTCTCTGCGGGGGCCGCGGCGGTGATCGCGGTCGGCGCCTGCGCCACCTCGGCCGCGCTGCCAGCCGCCGATCCAAACCCGACCGGAGCGCTGAGTACGCAGGAGGTGATCAGCAACAAGCCGATCGTCAACATCCCAGCCTGTCCGATGAACCCGGCCAACTTCGTGGGCACGTTGCTTCACTTCACGCTGACCGGACAGCTGCCCGCGTTGGACTCGCAGCTGCGCCCGACGTGGGCGTTCGGGGCCCTGATCCACGACAACTGTGAGCGGCGCGCGCACTTCGACGCCGGTGAGTACGTGCAGGAGTGGGGCGACGCGGGCGCCAAGAACAACTTCTGCCTGTACAAGATGGGCTGCAAGGGCCCGATGACGCACAACAACTGCCCGACCGTCCAGTACAACGAAGGGACGAGCTGGCCGGTCGGCGCCGGTCACGGCTGCATCGGCTGCTCCGAGCCCAACTTTTGGGACAGGTACGCGTACGAGCGGCCTTTGGCCGAGGCGAATGTAAACGCTCCGGGGCTGTTCGGGTGGGGTGTCGAGAACAGCGTCGACAAGTTCGGCCTCGGGCTGCTGACGCTGGCTGGCGTGGGGATCGCGGCCCACGCGGCTGCGTCCGGGGTGGCGCATTACCGCAGCCGCGCGACGCATCCGGCGATGGTGCCGTCGGAGTCACCGCCTGCCGCGACGCCGGCTGCGCCACCACCGGCGCGGCCCGCGTCGACCGAGACGCCGCCGGCAGAGCCCCCGCCGGCGGAGTCCGAGCCTGAACACGGAGGCGAGTCATGAGCCGGCGCATCGTCGTCGATCCGATCAGCCGGATCGAGGGTCAGCTGAGGATCGAGGCGATCCTCGACAACAGCAACACGATCACGACGGCCTATTCGGCCGGCACGATGTTCAGGGGGATCGAGCTGATCCTCCAGGGCCGGGATCCGCGCGACGCGGGGCTCTTGGCGATGCGGATCTGCGGGGTGTGCACCGGAGTGCACTACTGGACCAGCATTCGCGCGGTCGAGAACGCGTTTGGCGTCACGCTGACCAAGAACGCCCGCCTGGTGCGCAATCTGATCCAGGCCTCGCTATTCATGCACGACCACCCGGTGCACTTCTACCAGCTGCACGCGCTCGATTTCGTCGACATCGTCTCCGCGCTGAAGGCGAACCCGAAGAAGGCCCAGGCCGTGGCCTACACGTACACCGACAACCCGTACAACGCCAGCGAGGGGAACTACCGCGCGGTGCAGCAGAAGCTGCACGAACTTCGTCAACGCGGGGAGCCTTGGCATCTTCGGGAACGGCTACTGGGGCAACCCCAGCTACCTGCTCTCACCCGAGGAGAACCTGGTCGCGGTCTCGCACTACCTCGACGCGCTCGGGGTCCAGCGCACGGCCGGCGAAGATGATGGCCGTCCTGGGCGGCAAGAACCCGCACCCGCAGTCGATCGTCGTCGGCGGCGTGACGTGCGTGGAGGACATCCAGAACCCGGCGCGCCTCGCCCTGTTCGGCCAGTATCTGCAAGAGGTGACGCAGTTCGTCCAGGGCGCGTACCTGCCCGACCTGCTGATGGCCGGCAAGGCGTACGCCAAGGAGGGCCTTGCGGGCGTCGGCGCCGGACTGCGCTCCTACCTGTGCTACGGCGACTTCCCGCGAGAACGACACGCCGGGCTCCGCGAAGCTGTTCCCCGGGGGATGGTCCTGAACGGCGATCTCTCGAAGGTCTATCCGTTCGACCAGGGAGGCGTCCGCGAGGACATCACGCACTCCTGGTATCAGGGTAACTGGTCGCGACACCCCTACGTGGAGGAGACGGTGCCCGACTACACGGGCCTGCGAGCCGCCGCGCAACGGGATCGCGTACCTGAAGACCGACGAGAAGTACAGCTGGCTGAAGGCCCCCACCTACAACGACAACCGGATCGAGATGGGGCCGCTGGCGCGGCTGATCGTCGGCTACGCCTTCGGAAACGCGACGATCCGCCAGCACGTAGACGCGCTGCTGAAGACGACGGGCTTCCCGGCGTCGGTGTTGTTCTCAACGATCGGGCGGACGGCCGCGCGCTGCGTCGAGACGCTGATCATCGCCGACGCGATGGTCGGCTGGTTGATCGAGCTGCAGCTCAACACCGCGCTCGGGCGATCTCGACACGTGGACCAGCTTCGACTTCGACAGCGCCTCCAAGGACACCGAGGGCTACGGTCTGTCCGAGGCGCCTCGCGGCTCGCTCGCTCACTGGGTGCGGGTCAAGGACGGCCGGATCGACAACTATCAGGTGGTCGCCCCGACGACCTGGAACGCGTCCCCGCGCGACGGCAAGGGCAGGCCGGGGGCGTACGAGGCGGCGCTGGTGGGGGTGAAGCTCGCCAAGCCGGACGAGCCGCTGGAGATCCTCCGCACGATCCACAGCTTCGATCCCTGCCTGGCGTGCGCGGTCCACCTCGTGGATGCGCGCGGGCGCGAGCTCGGGACCTACGAGGTCGTCCCCTCGGGTGGGCCCTCGCCAGTTCTGAGGATGCAGCGTGATGACACGAGAGAATCAGGTGCGGTTCGAGCGGATCTTCAGGCGCGCGCGCCATGTGGCGGGTGTTTCACTGGGCCAATGCGCTGTCGATCCTGTGTCTGCACGCTGACGGGGATCTACATCGCCAACCCGTTCTTCTCCGCCGACATCCACTACCTGATGGCGTGGATGCGGGCGTTCCACTTCTACGCTGCGATCATCCTCGATCTCAGCGTGATCTCACTTGCCTATTTGTACTTCTTCAGCAGGGTGGATCGCGGCGTGACTGCAGATTCTCCCCACCCGCGCGAACTTCGTGAGCCTGCAAGAAGGGTTTCTGAATCTCGTGCTTCTCAACCGCCGCAAGCGGTTTGACAGCTCGAGGCCCGACTCCTGGAACGCGGTGTGGTTCACCATCCTGCACTTGCTGGTGCTGTTCCAGATGTTCACCGGCTTCCAGCTCTACGTCGAGGGCGAGTCGGGCGGGTTGAGCTCGATCGGGAGTTGGTGGCCGAGGCTGCTGCACCTGACGACCGACTGGACGCTATCGGTGTTCGGCAGCGCCAGCGGGGTGCGGACGGTGCACCTGCTCACGATGTACTTCATCATCGGGTGGGCGTTCTGCCACATCTACTACGAGATCTGGCGTACGGTCATGTGGAGGGAGGGCGACATCGGGATCGCGTTTGGCGGCTACAAGTTCGCCCGCCGTCGAGTCCCGAGCCGCCTCCAGCCGCGGCCACGGCCGACCGTCGCCGAGCGCAGGATCCACCGCGACGCTCCCGTCTTCCGGAGCCGCCGAGTCTCTGAGCGCACCCCTGACTGGACCGTCAGACGGCGAACACGACGATCAGCGTCGTCGGCGTCGGCAACATCCTCTATCGCGACGAGGGAGTCGGCGTCTACGCCGCGCGCTATCTGCAGCAGGCGTACCGCTTCAGCCCCAGATCGAGGTGGCCGACGGGGCAGCGTTGGGGTTCGCGTTGATGGACTTCTTCTAGGACCGCTCGACCGTGATCGTGCTCGACGCGCTGCTCGCGGACGCCGGCCCGGGCACCGTCTACCGGCTCCCGACCGAGCGGCTGCTCGACCTCGGGCCCGCGTTAGCCCGACGGCGCACGAGGTCGATCCGATCCACCTGCTCAAACGGGCCCGCGCGCTCGGACAGTCCACGGAGATGGTGCTTGCTCGGGATCGTTCCGGCAGGACGCGTCAGCAGATGGCGATCGGCCTAACGCCCACGCTTGCCGCCGCGTTTCCCGCGGTTCGTGGACACGGCCCTCGATCGAGCTTCGCGCCCGCGGCGTGCGCGCCGAGTGCGTTCGCGAGATGTCGCTCGACGACGTGATCGAAGCGGCTGGTCGCCTCGCGTACGACATCGAGCGCTGGGGGCCACCCGCATGACCGAGCTGCTCGCGCCACCGCACGCGAGGGGCGAGATCGACGCCGCTGCTCGAGCGCCACGGCCTGGGCGGCGCCGCGGCCGCGGTTGCGTTCTTCTCCTTCGAGAGCCCCCAGAGCTTCATCGCCGCGCGCGATCCGGACGGGCGCATCACGCCCCTGATCGGGTTCTTCCCGCTGCCCGTGCGCGGCCGCGAGCTGATCGACGCGATCGCGTCGATCGACGAGAACGGCCCGCGGCTGATCGCCAACTACGAGCATGCGTTCCCCGAGCTGATGGCCGGGATCCGCGCGTTCGGCACCGAGCTGGAGCCCGTGGATTCGGAGTCGCTCGGGTGGCTGCTCGCGGCCTGCAGCCTGTTGGTGGACTGCAGGAGGAGGATGTGGCCAGGGTGCTCGGGCCGGTGCCCAGCCTGGTCAACGTGGACACGGTCGTAGTGGAGCACGACGACCGCTATCTCCTCGACGGGAGGCGGCTACTGCGCAGCGTGATGAGCTTCCGGATCGCCGACGTGCCGAACCACGTCCTGGCGCGCTCGGTGTTCGAGTCGTTGGGTGATTACGCCGCCAATGCCGTGCGCCGGCTACTGCGCGACTGGAAGGTCGACGTCGTGGTGTGCGCGGGCGATCTGTTCGCGCGCAACGCGTTCATCGCGGACCGCACGCGCAGGGGCCTGGTCCGACCCATGCTGCAGGTCTACTTCCCGCCGCCGATGGGGTGAGGTCGTGAAATGTGCGTGAGCCTGCCGGGCACGGTCGTGTCGATACGCGATGGGATGGCGCTGGTCGAAACGGTCGGGATGCAGCGCCGGTGCAACGCGCTGTCGTACCCGGAGCTCGAACCGGGCGACCGGGTCCTTCTTCATGCGGGGCTCGTCGTCGAGCTCTTGAGCGAGGAGCAGGCACGCGAGACCGAGGCGGCATTCGCCGAGCTGGGAGTGCTGCCAAACTGACGCGCCTGACCGCGCGTGGATCGGAGGGAGCGATGGCAAGCAAGTTTCTGGTGTTGTGGAAGCTCGAGCTCAGCCGGTTGTCGGCTGAGACGATTCAGGCCGTGGTCCGTCAGCAGGACTACGGGGCACGGCTGGAGGCGGAGGGCAAGGTGCAGGCCCGCTATCACCTGGTCGGTTCGCACGGCGGCGCGTGGATCTACGACGTCGAGTCCAACGAGGAGCTCGACGCCCTCCTGGCGCAGGCGCCGGTCTATAACCTCGCCAGCTACCAGGTCCACGCCCTGGCCGAGATGCGCGGCCCGACCCCGATCGGCACAGCGGACTCGGAGTAGCGCCGCCGAAAGACGTCGTATGTGCCTCACGGTCCCACGACAGATCGTCCGCGCCTTCTCGGCGTCGTCGGTCGGCTGGGCTCGCCGGCGCTGTCCTCACAGTTCTGCCCTCCGGTTGGAGCCTAAGAACCCGTCGGCCGGGATCGCCGCCAACGCGAAAGGCTTGCCAGCGCGTGGCCCGCACGTTTCTCGATGCGCGACGTTCCTGGCGCTGGCCGTCGCCGCCGCGGACGCTCTGATCGCCGCATCCACGCTTACGGGACGGTCATGTGGACCGCGGCCCCGCCCCTCTCGCTGAAGATCGTTGCGGTCGCTCGCCTCATCTCGCGGCCGAACGGCGCACTATTGGTCTTGACTACGAGACGGTTGTCGGGACACCGACGGCCGTGCATGTGGCCGGCGCGAAACCGGCCGCTCGGCAGGTCGATCCCAGGTTTGCGAGCTGGGTCGGCAAGTTTGCTCGCGCGGCGTCGCCCGACCGTCCCGTATACGACCCGTTTAGCGCGGAACCGCCGGCGGAGGGACCGCCCCCGCGCGATGTTCGAGTCGCGTTTCATCACGGTCCCCCGTTCGTCGTGAGCCGCACCGCCAATGAGATCCTTCTGGCGATTCGGGAGAGCACAAATGTTCCGGTCAGCTCGAACGGATGTGAAGAAACGCACACACCCATCAGATGTCGCCTCAGTCATCGTCGTCATCATCCTCGTGCCGATGTGCGGAAACGGTGTCCGTCCACAGCTCCTGGATGCCTGTGCGCGTGTCGGTCCACACCGGATGGAAGCTTTCCTCGCTCGTCGCGAAGCCGAAGTAGTCGCCGATGAACGTGACCTTCGGGTCACCGTGCGCCCAGGGAGCGTCCAGGGCAGGGTTCCACGGCCGATCGGTCACAGTGTGCGCGTGGAACGACTTGCCGCCGTCGTGTGATTGCGCGACGATCACGTCGATCAGCATGTTTGCGGGCTTGGGACCGAACTCGTAGAACGCACACGCGAACACGCCGTGGGGGCTGACCACGATCTGCGGGTGGAAGTGCTGGAAGTTCGCCGGCAGGTGCGGCTTCAAGAGCGGCTTACCGGACGCACCGGTGGTCCAAGTCGCCCCGCCGTCGTGCGACCGGGCATGGTAGATCCGCGAAACTCCGTCGCGGTAGTCTGGCCAGGCGACCACGACGGTGTTGCCGAACGCGGCCACCGACGGGTCCGTGATCACCCGAAAGCTCCCGCTGGGGCTGAATTCGGCCCACCCGTCTATGTTGGGCAGCGACGCTTCGAGCGTTGTGACACCACTCGCAGGATTTGGTGCCGGCTGGAAAGTGTTGCCACCGTCCGTTGAGACGATCATCCCGATCTGGCTGCCACCGATCGACACGATGTAGACCGTGCCGTCGTCGGAGACGGTGATCTCCGGGTAGTAGCTGCCGGTTTGGATTACCTCGCCGGCGGATGCTCCGCCCGCGCCGGTCCATGTTGCGCCGTGATCCGTCGTACGCGCGAAGTCCATGCCACCGACGTCGTCCCACACGGCATATACGTTACCGTGGTGCGGGCTCGCCGGGCTGCCGTCGCCTGCGACCCACTGCTTGTCATCCGCGCTGCTGTTGTGGATCGCGTTGGGTGCGCTCCACGTCTTACCACCGTCTGAGGATTTGTAGATGACGATGCCGATCGTGTCCCACGTCGGTGGATTGTTCCCGGTGAGCCCGACAAGGAACACGTTGCCCGCGTCGTCCCAGGCGAGCGTCGGGTCGGTCATCACCGTCGCGCCCGCCGGCAGAACCAGGTCCGCAGAGTCGTGCCACGTGTGCCCGCCGTCGTGTGAATACTCCGTGGCGAGCGTAAAGTCGTATGTCAGGATGTTGTGGAACTTCTTCGACCCGGAGACGAGCTCCCTCGGGTGCCTGGGATTGATCGCGACGCTGGATTCGCTCCTGGCGTTGTTAGGTCCCACGCTGTGTGTCACCTGCGTGTTAGGCATGTTCCCCCACTTTCACGAAAATTGACAAACGTTGCGTAGCGTGTCGTCGCCGAACCGCGACAGGCGCAGAGACTCCTCTGCGCTTCAGGCAGACGCCGCCAGCGCGACTCTGCGCCATTCGCGGTGAGCAAGCGCTATGAGCAGTGCCGTGCCAATGGCGCAGCCGACGACCAGGATCCATTCGAGCGAGCCATTGTGATGATCCGGATCGACCCCGAAGATTCCTTCGATCCAGGCTGGCCACGCGGCCGTCACGACTGCAAGAACCCCCGTGATGCAAGCGAGAACCGATTCAGTCCAGAACCGCCGATTCAGCCTTTTGGCCATGAGTGCCCCCGAGAGTTGGATGTGACCTGCATGAGATTGCGAAGCTGACGTCAGGTATTGACGGGTCCCGCCGTGCGTTGACCGCGTTCGTGGATCCGCACTCGCAAGCCAGGCTGTCTTTGTCGCGAACACTGCGACGACTCCCGACCAATCGACATGGCGTGCCCCCTGTTATCGACGCCAACCAATGACCTACAGCGCTATCTTAACCCCGCACACTCAGCCGTCAAGTGCGATCGCACACAAATCGCGCACGCTGTGTCGACGTGGGCACAAACGCCGCCTGACTCCAAGTCGCTAAACCCGCGAGCGAGCTTTCGACAGCGGTCCGCACGTTGTGCCTCGCCGAGGGAATGGACCGGCCGGGCGCCTGGCCCACCGAAGCGTGCGAGGAGCGCAATCTCACGGCACCAGCCGGTCGACGCTAGCTGCTGCTTGCACAGGGCCGGGCTCGCCTTACGCTGACGCCACAACGCCCGCTATTCTGGCTGACTGACTTCGCGTGTGGCCGCCGCGAAATCACAGCCCGAGCCGATCGGCGGCGGACTTCGCGACCATGCGCAGACCTCGAATTCCTGGATTGACGCTTGCGCTCACCCTGAGCTTGATGGGGCTCGTGGGCGCAGCAGGTCCGACGGCGCGGGCGTCCGCTGCCGTCTTGAATCCTCCGGGTGGACCCCTGACGTCGCGCAACACGACGCCTTTTCCGTCCAGCGACTTCATCGTCGGTGCGCAGTGGACGAGCCCGCGGTATCCCTCACCCCCGAACCAGTCGGGCGACATCCTGGCGACCGTTTGGAGCAGCAACGGCGACACGTACGTGATGATGGACGACGGCGGCGTCGACGTGCCCGTGTCCGGTGGCTTGTGGCGGCAGTCGCTGGCCCGCGTCACTGGTAGCCCGCGTGACCTACGCTTTCAGCACGTCGGCGACCCCTTCTCGCCGGCGCCTCGAACTTGGGCACAGATAGGGACTAACCCCGACAACGATCAGGGACCGCTGGGCCCCTATTACACCAGCGGCTTCACCGAGGCCCAAGGCGTCTTCTACGCGACCCAGCAACGCGACTGGGACTGGCTGGACAACGGGGTGTTCACCGGGCTGGCCGGGATCGCTTACTCCAAGGACCACGGCGAAACGTGGCACTCTGTCGGCAAGTCCTTCGACGCGCCGCTCGGGAACCTGACGTTCATCGACGGGGGAGCTCGCGGAGGCGCGTATCCGGACGGGTACGTGTACGCGATCGGAACCCCCCGCGAGTTCAATGCGTCGAGCTTGATCCTCGGCCGGGTACGACCAGGCGTCGAGAACATCACGGATCCCGCGCGGTGGCATTGGTTCGCCGGACTGCGGGCGGACAGCGGCTCGGTGCGGTGGTCCAGCACGCTGGGATCGGCTGCTCCACTGTTCCGGTGGACTTCGCACATCACTTATCCCGAGATGGCCTACGACAAGCCGCTCCGCCGGTATCTGCTGACCTTTACTTACTCCTACTCATCGCAGCCGCCGGCCCTATGGACCGGCGGCGCCGAACTCGTGATGCTCGAAGCGCCGACTCCGTCCGGTCCGTTCTCGTTCGTGGCGCGGTCGAGCGAGTTCGGCCCCTCCAACGGCTACGACGCCGGCTTTCCATCGCAGTGGATCAGCCGCGACGGCCGTGACCTTTGGCTGAAGTGGGCCGCCAACTTCGAGGGATGCGCCAAGGGCATCGACTGCTCGGGCAAGTACGGCTTCAACGTCGCCGAGTTGCACCTGACTACCCGCACAGTTCCCGCGCGAGGCTCCCCGAACACGGCCCACCTCGGGGCGCTGGCCATGCTCTCAGGCGCATCGCTGCCGCTCATTCTTGCCCTGGCGATGGGTCGACGCAGACGCCTCAAGACGCAAGCGGCCCTTCGTCGCCGCGCTCGCCGCGACTGACTGACCACACCGCGTCTCGAGCGCCAGCCCGCTTGTCGGCCCGGCGTTGACAGAAGGACCCTCGCGCCAGGGCGCGCGCGTACAGTAGGCGCCGCGCAGCTCTGCAAACGTCTGCGCCGAGGGGCCTGAAATCTTCGGCGGGCGGTATTTGGAAACTGCCCCACCTTCGCAAAGAATTCGAACCGCCCTCCGCACCGTCGGGCGGTTCGATTAAGGGCGAGGGTGTCGAGGGTCGTGACGGCGCGGTAGAAGGGGCGCACGATGTCCGGCGTTGGCAGCTCGAGCCCGATGGGGCCGAGAAGGTTGCGGAGCATTGAGCTGACCCCAGTGCGCTGTCCCAGGACGTCCCGGATGTTGGCGAGCCGGTCCTTGATCAACTCGATCGGTGGCGACCGGAAGATCTGGTCTCTGCCGTACCCGCGACGGAGGGCACGCGCCGCGATGGGCGACATGCCTCGCGCGGCGGAAAAGCAGGAGTCCGACACGGCGACTTGCCGTTGCCGGTCGCGACGCTACTGGAACAGCTCGACGCGCCCGCGGCCTTCGGCCTTCGCGCGGTAGACGGCCGCGTCCGCGTTGCCTAGGAGAGCGTCTGGGTCGGTTTGCCCGAGCGTGATCCCGATGCTTGCCGACAGCCAGTGGTTGACCCCGCCGACGGTGAGCGGCAGTCGGATCGCGTCCTGCAGGCGCCCGCCGAGCGCGAGCGCAGACTGCTCGTTGACCTCCTCGCACACCACCACGAATTCATCGCCGCCGAGCCGCGCGACGGTGTCGGCCGGGCGCACGGCCGTCCGCAGGCGCCTGCCGAGTTCCACCAGCACCGCGTCGCCCGTGGCATGGCCGTACGCGTCGTTGACCTGCTTGAAGTTATCGAGGTCGACGAACATCACCCCGGTCGCGCTGCCCTTGCGCTCGGAACGTGCGAGCGCGTGTTCGAGGCGATCGCGCAGCAGCGTGCGGTTCGCGAGCCCGGTCAGCGGGTCATGAACCGCCTCGTGGCGCATCCGCTCCTCGCCGCGCAGCCGCGCCAGCGCGGTGGCGAGCGTGTTCGCCACCGCCCGCACGAAGCTCATCTCCTCGTCGGCGAGCTCGCGCTCGGGCGCGATGAGCAGCTCGTCGCCGGTGCCGATCGGGAGCCGCACGCCCGGCCCTGTCGTCGGCCCGTATGACGCGAGCGCGGCGCCGCCGGCTAGCCGCACCTCCGCGCCGGCGATCGGCAATGTGGTCCGCATCAGCTCGACCGCCTCGGCGGCGAGGTCCGCCGGATCGGCGCCCGCCAGCGCGCGCTCGCCCATCGCCGCCACCGCCCGCAGGCGCGCCTCGGCGGCGCGCCGTTCGGAGATGTCGCGGCCGATCGCGAGCAGCAGCGGTCCGGCGGTCGTCTCCACGATCCCCCAGCTCATCTCGCCGACGAACTCCGAGCCGTCCCGCCGCAGCCCCCACGCATCGGTGGAGAACCGCAGCGGATGCTCCGTGGCGAAGTAGAGCTGCATGTTGCGGGTGTAGCGCTCGCGCAGGCGCTCCGGCCACAGCGTCTGCAACGCCTGTCCAAGGAGCTCCTGGCGGGGGTAACCGAACAGCTCCTCGGCGAGCGCGTTCACGAACACGATCCGTCCGTCGCGCGCGGCTGCCACCACCGCGTCGGGCAGCCCCTCCAGGATCGCCGCGGGCGCAAGCAGCAACTCGTGGAGCGCCTCGTCGCCGCCGCGCCGCGCCGTGTCTCCCGAGCCTTCCGTGAGGTCCATGAACAGGGTCCAACGCCAGCGTACACCCAACGATCCAAGCATCGGCCGGTGCGCGTTGGCCGAGGAGCGGATCGGTTGTTCCGTGACAGCTGGCCCGCGGGTCAGGCGCGCCCGCCCACCGGTCGGCCGCATCAACCCGTTACTGAGTGCCTGCCGCCAAGCACGCGCAACAGCTTCTCATCAACGCACAGCTCCCAAGCAATCGCGGGCCGCTTCACACCTGCCCGATCCTCGATCGTGGTCCTATGGCGTGCCGATCTGCCGGTCGGCAGAGACGCTTTATCTTGCGAGACGACGCTCAGGCCGTTGCTTGGTGTGATCTGCGCGGCAACGACTGGCCGCAATTTTGACCCTTCCTGCTCCGATCCAGTACACCGCCACGTGACCGTCACGGCTGGAGGTGCTCCGGGAGGTTGCTATCCGGGCTGTGGTCGGCTTTGGTCTATGAGGGTCTGGACGCCGTCGAGGATGCGGTCGAGGCCGAACTGGTACTCCTCATGTTCGTTGAAGCCGGACGGGTTGTCGCCGATCGCATCAGACCAGGCAATCTGGTGCAGACGTGGGTGGGTTCGTTGGTCGATGAGCTCTCGCAGGAGCGATTCGAAAGTCCAGTTCGGGATTGGTGTGCCGCCGTTAGTCAGGGTTGGTGCGTGCTGGGCGGCGCGGGCGGCGTCGTGGGCCATCCGGGCTTCACTGAGGGTGTAGGAGCTGATTAGGCCGATCACGCGGAGCTTGTCGGCGTTGGCTAGGCCGCTTGCGTCAAGCGCTTCGAGCCCTTTCTCGACGAAGGTCAGTGAGTTCGGCGCCATCGGCGGTGCGGCCATCGGCATCTGCGTGATCCAGGGATGACGGTCGAGCATCTCGCGCTGGACGATTGCCCACATCCGCAGCCTGTGCCTCCAGTCATTACCCTCCAGCGCTAGCTCCTCGGCGCCCTGTGCGCTCGCGTTCCACATCAGCTGGAGGAGCTCGTCCTTACCGGTGACGTGGCGGTACAGCGACATCGTGGTGAAGCCGAGCTCTTGCGCGACGCGCGCCATCGAGACGGCGTCGAGACCCTCGGCGTCAGCGACAGCAACTGCGGTGTTGACGATCGCGTCGACCGACAACCCGGGCTTGGGGCCTCGTCTGCCGCGACCTCGCCGGCCCCACAGCAGGTCGAGGCCCGGCGGAAGAGCGGGCGTCTCCTCGGATGGCATCGGTTCGCTCCTTCGATCGCTTGACAACAACTGTGTGCGCACTATACAGTTAGTGTATGACATACACAGTTATTACTGACAGCATCTGCAAATCCTTTGGAGACCGGGTCGTGCTCGACCGTGTCGATCTCGCCCTGCGGACCGGCTCCGTCCTTGCGCTGCTTGGCCCCAACGGGGCGGGCAAGACCACGATGGTGCGCATCCTCGCCACCCTGGTCCGTCCGGACGCGGGCACCGCGACGATCGCCGGCCACGACCTCCTGAGCAACCCCGTTGGCGTGAAGCGATCGATTAGCCTGACCGGCCAGTACGCCGCCGTCGACGACGTACTGACCGGCCAGGAGAACCTCGAGATGATGGGCCAGCTCCTGCGCCTGTCCCGGCCCGCGGCCCGTGCACGGGCGCGGGCGCTGCTCTCCGAGTTCGATCTGATTGACGCTCGCGACCGCCGCGTCAAGACCTACTCCGGGGGCATGAAGCGCCGGCTGGACCTGGCGATCAGCATGATCGAGCGACCTGAGCTGCTGTTCCTCGACGAGCCGACCACGGCGCTTGACCCGCGCAGCCGCGAGCAGCTGTGGGGCACTGTGCGCCGCCTCGTCGAAGAAGGCGTCACCGTCCTGCTGACCACGCAATACCTCGAGGAGGCAGACCAGCTCGCCGACACGGTCGCGGTGCTCGATCACGGTCGCATCGTCGCCCGTGGGGCGCCGGAGGAGCTGAAGGCCAGCCTTGGTACGGAGCTGGTGCGGCTGCAGTTCGCCGACCTCACCAGCTACAAGGGTGCCCTCGGGCGCCTGGACCCTGCTCGCGCCGACGACCAGCTGCGCACGATCGACGTCGCCACGGGCGGCGCAGCCGACGAGATCCTCAGGATGCTCGGCCGGCTCGAGGATGCCGGGACACCCGCGGTCAAGGTCTCGACCTACCGCCCGAGCCTCGACGACGTCTTCCTGGCGCTCACCAGTGACGGCCACCGCACCCACCCCCGATCACAGGAGGCGGCCCGATGACTATGACCGACGCGCTCGAGGACTCACAGGTAATGATCGTCCGCAACGTCCGGCGGTCACTGCGCGATCCCGAGGCGTTCTTCACAGCACTCATGCTCCCCGTCATTTTGATGCTGCTGTTCGTCTACGTCTTCGGCGGCGCAATGAAGACGAACGGCAAGTACGTCGACTACGTGGTGCCCGGGCTGATCGTGCTGTGCGCGGGATTCGGCGCCGGCACGACCGCGGTCGCGGTCGCCACCGACATGACCAACGGCATCGTCGACCGGTTCCGGTCGATGCCGATCGCGGGCTGGTCGGTCCTCGTCGGCCACGTCGTCGCCAGCCTCGCCCGCAACCTCGTCGCGACCACCCTCGTGATCGGCGTCGGGCTCGCCGTCGGCTGGCGCCCAACCGGCTCGGCGCCAGACTGGGTCGCCGCGGCAGCGATGGTCGTGCTCCTGATCCTTGCCCTGTCCTGGCTGGCGGCTGGGGTCGGACTGCTCGCGCGCACGCCGGAGGCCGCCAGCTCGGTCTCCATGGTCCTCATGTTCCTGCCCTACGTCAGTACCGCGTTCGTCCCCGGGCACACGATGCCCGGCGTGCTGCACGCCTTCGCCCAGCGCCAGCCGTTCACACCCATCGTCGAGACGATGCGCGGACTGTGGATGGGACACACATCCACCGGCGCGAGCACAGCCCACGAGGCGTTGATCGCGATCGCCTGGTGCATCGGCCTGCTCGCCCTCTCGAGCGTGGCGGCATCACGCCTGTTCCAACGTCGCACCGCCGCCTGACCGACGCGCGATCACCGCGCCGTACACCCCGTTTGCCTCCTGTCAGACGCCTGGTTCCCCTTCACGGGGCCAGGCGCCTGACGGTTGCGCCAAACTCATCGTCAACTCCCGCAACTGAGGCGAACGGCCCCAGACTTCGCGCTGAGACCACTCGACTCTGCAAGCACTAAAGCGGTCTTGTCGGCGAAGACGACACTGCTGCAGATGGGTCAACGCGACCACCCGGATAGCGGCCGCTGCGACCGTCCAGGTCACGGGAGATGCTGTCGCACCGGGATCCACCGCGCGCAGTCGAGTCCGCCGAGCACCAGGGGTCATCGTCAGCGCCCAAGCGCGCGCGATCGACCCAGTAGAGGCGCTCGCTAGCCTCTCGGACTCACGGGGCTATACGAACATCGTGATCACGACGGCGCTCGGGACGATACCCGTGCCAGCGCGAATGCAGGGCCCGCCTCCGAACCCGACGCGCGACCTGCTGTCCGCCATTTGCGCGACCGTCGCAACGCATAGGTGAGCTCGACGCTGGCTCCCGTCATGAGCGAGCGTCGGGCAGGTGCTCCGCGAACATGGCTTCCGCCCGTCCTGGTCTCCCGACAGACGTGTGCGGAGTCTCGCGGCGGATCAAGAGCTCGGGTCTTCCGGGCCCGATCACGTGGGTGCTTTGCTCGGTCCTGTCGGCCTATTATGGTTGACATGTCTCGATTCGAGGCCGTAGTCACTGTGCACGCCGCCGCCGAGGAGATCACGAGCCGCGCCCGGTCTACTGGGGAACGATCGAGCCTGTAGACGAGCACACTTGCAACTACACGACCGGCGACGAAGACCTCCGATGGCTGGCGCTACGCATCGCTGGGGCGCTCCCGCGCTGAAGCTCAGCTGATGCTCGCCAGTGCTCGCCGCGAGCGCGTCGCCGCTCCGTCCGGTAGGACGCGGCTGACGGCGCGCGGTGAGTGTCTGGATGCCTGTCTCGATGGCCGTCAGCCACCGGCTTTGTCGCGGCCCTGCGGTGTGTCAGGCGACTGCACATCGGTTCGTTCGGCGGGCGGCACTGTCAGTGGCGATGAGCCGTTCGAGTAGGTCGGCGGTTTGTGATAGTCCGGGCATCGCCTGGATTTCTCCCGCCAGGCACTTAGCGGCCTGTGCGAAAGCGGGCTCGTCGATCAGGCGCATGGTCGCGTTGGCGACGTCGGCGGGGTTGAGCGTGTCGGGGTCGACCAGCGGGCCGCGCGCGTCCCGCGCGGGCGCGTTGGCGGCGTTTATCCCGGCGCCGGCGGCCGCGCAACAGCGCGCATTGACCGGCTGGTCGGCGTCCAGCGGCAGGCACAACGCGGGAAGCCGATGGTTGAAGGCGCCGATCAGCGTGCTGAAGCCCGCGTGGCATACGACCGCGCTACACCGTGGGAGCAGCTGCGACTGCGGGACGTAACGCTCGATCCTCACGTTCGGCCGTGCGGCTCCTCGCTGCACCGGACCGATATCGCGTCCAATCGTCACGAGCGCGTCGACGTCGAGCCTGTCCACGGCGGTCAGTACAGCTCGCCATACAGCCGGAAAGCGGTTGAAGATGGTGCCAAGCGTCACGTAGATCAGGGGCCGCTCGCGGCCGAGATCGTCAAGCCAGGGCGGAGACGCCTCACCCTCGGAGCCGTCGAACAGCGACGGACGCGTGGGGCGAGCGAGCGCCACGTCGTGTTCCCACTCGCAGCGAAACGACGGAGGGACGATGTCGAGGTACGCGCTCCCGAACAGCTCGTCTGCATTCTCGGGCGGCTCGATCCCGGCAAGCGCCGCGAGCCGCGCCGCGAGCTCGACGACCCGAGCCTCGGCCGGTGGAGGAAGGCGATGAATGA
The DNA here is from genome assembly GCA_963837385.1 of uncultured Solirubrobacterales bacterium. Taxonomy (GTDB): domain Bacteria; phylum Actinomycetota; class Thermoleophilia; order Solirubrobacterales; family Solirubrobacteraceae; genus Palsa-465. Next base: position 53,893 of record CAWIMZ010000011.1, on the reverse strand, counting down.
TCGCCTGAGTGACGAACGGGACATCGAGACTTCTCGCGACCGCCCAGCCCGTGAACTCGGAATACTCCCTGACTATCAGCTGTGCCCCGGTGTCCCGCGCCAGCCGCGTCAGACCCTCGACCGACGACCGATCGGGAACCTGCGGGAAGCCAAAGAACGACTCCCGACCCACCGTCCGGTCGTAGAGCGGATCGCCCGGACGCATCTGCCAGTCACGACCGAACGGTCTGGCGTCGACCCCGAGCTGGCGAAGCGCCGGCACGAGCGGCGCCGAGCTCGCCAGCGTCACCACATGCCCGCGGCGCTCGAGCTCGCGCGCGAGAGGAATCATCTGTGCGGCGTGACTAAACGCCGGCTGGCTGCTCATCAGAACTTGCATTCGCGCCTCGACGATCGTAGAGTGCTCCTCTACTGAGGATAGTAACGCTATACTCAAGGACGTGGCAAGCGTGGCCTCCACCTATCGCCAGCGGCAAGCCGCCGCAACCCGTGCTCGGGTCATCCGTGCAGCGCGCCGCGTGTTCGCTACCCGCGGCTACAGCGCGGCGACGATCGCCGATGTAGCGCGAGCCGCCGGCGTCGCCATTCCCACGATCTACAAGCTGTTTGGCAACAAGCGCGCGCTGATGACCGCTGTCGCCGATAGCTGGGAGCCGCAGTTCGCGCCCGGCGGACCGCACGATGTGCCCAACGACCCTCTCGACGCACTGGCGTTCTGGGCAACAACGGTGCGGCGACAGTGGGAGACTGGGCTCGACATCGCGATGATCTACGCGGCCGCCGTCGCCTCCGAACCTGAAGTGCGGAAGGAGCTCGAGCCCCGCCTGGCGGCCCGCGAAGCGATGATCCAGGCGATCTGCGAAAAGCTCGAGCCGGCGCTCGCCGACGGCCTCACCCCCCGCGAGGCTGGCGCGATCATCTCCGCCCTCACCCTCCCCGAGGTCTACCGGGAGCTTGTCCGCGACCGAGGCTGGACGCCCGACGAGTTCCAAACCTGGCTCGAGCACACACTCACCAGCCAGTTTCTCGCCGTGCGCAGCCGGCCCGATCCCCGTCACGCCGGTCGCCCCAAAGGTCGCTCCTCACGCAGCAAGCCGTAGCGCGAGACGCCGGTCATCTCCGCGACCGCCAGACTACGTAGCCGACCGTAGACGCGGTCTCCCGACGACGCGTAACCCGTGCTGATCGAAGCGGGCCGCCCTCGACACAACGCGGCACGCGAGCCCAGGTTCCGCGCATGGCAGGGGCGTCGGCGGAGGCAATGGGATACGCACGAACGGCGCGGAAGGAGGTGTTCGCGCTCCTGAAGTGTTTTTGGAAGGGATGGCTTATCTCCCGTCCGTTGAGGCGCCAGCACTCGTCGCGCAGCTCGTCGCACGCGCTGTGGCGGGCTGAGGTCGCGCAGCGAGCTGGCCGGCAAGGCCCTCCAGGCCCAGGCGGACTCAGGCACGCCGGGGGACTGAGCGGCGCCCAGCCACCGCCTGCTCCTATTCGCGCGCAAAGGAGCAGCGGCTGCCTACATCCGCAGGTAGGAAGCGCCGTTGATGTCCAGAACCGTGCCGCTCGTCATCACGGCCTCGGCCGAGGCCAGAAAGACGACCGCAGCGGCCACCTCTTCGGGAGTGGCGATGCGGCCGAGTGGGCTTTCCGCGCCCCGCCGCCCGCCGCGCTGGCCGGCGAGGTTGTCGGCGCCCATATCTGTCTCGATGAGCCCTGGCGCGACTGACGTGACCGAGATCCCATGCGGTCCGAGCGCACGAGCGAGGGACTGGCCGAGGGCGACGAGCCCAGCCTTGCTAGCGCCGTAGGCAGGCTGGTTTGGCTCGCCGCGAAACGCGCCACGAGACGAGACGTTGACGATGCTCCCGCCGCCACCCCTGATCATGTGCTGCACGGCGCACCACGACACGTTCGCCGCGCCAAGAAGATTCACGCTCAGGGTCTGGTGCCACGCGCGCTGCCACTCCTCATAGCCGGTATCGGTGATCGGATGCGGCTGAAAGACACCGGCGTTGTTCACCAATACGTCAAGGCCGCCCAGTCGATCGCTCGCGGTGTCGACCATCCGCCTGACCGCCGATGCGTCAGCGAGATCCGCGCCGACGACGACGTGCCCGTCGCCTACCAGCGACTCCGCGACCTGCTCGGCCAGACCCGCGCTTCGTCCGTAATGGACGGCAACCCGATCGCCAACGGACGCGAACGCGCGCGCAATCGCCGCGCCGATCCCACGCGACGCCCCGGTAACAAGCACCGCCCGAGCGTGACCACCGCTCATCTCCCCGTGATCCTACGCCAGCAAGACCGCCGCTGGCGTGGAACGAGCGGCCGCGCGCGGTGCGCGGTCGGGCTCACGCGGCGAATAAGCGAGCTTCGCTTCGATGTATCGCGCGAGCCCCATAAGGCCGCCCACGTGCTCCTGACCCTTCCCGGTTCAGATCGTCTGGGGCAGCGTTTGAGTGGAGTGGCCCCGGCTATGCGCCGCCGCGCATAGCCGGGGCAAATCCACTGCAAGGCTCGTGCTTTGGCGATGCCGGGTAAACCCGAGTGCCTCACCGTCGGGGAGCCGTACGCCTCGCGCAGGTAGCATCGCGCGTCGGCCGTTCACCCCGGATCCCTAACCTGCAGCCCACATGGAGCGCGTCGGTGTCCTCGTCCACCCCACTCGGCCGGTGCAGGATGCCGTGGAGGTCCTGAATAGCTGGACGGCCGAACGTGGCCTGGAGCTGGTGCAGATTCCGACCGGTGAGCAGCCCCCGGTGGCGCCGCCTGGAGAGGTGAGCGTGTGTGATCTGATCACCGCGCTCGGCGGAGACGGGACGATTCTCAAGGCTCTGCACGCAGCCGCCAGAACCGCGACGCCGGTACTCGGCGTCGCGTACGGCAGCCTCGGGGCGCTCACGACGGTGGCCCAGCATGAGCTGCGCACAGGACTCGACCGGTTTGCGGCGGGCGATTGGCGCGCGCGCCGCCTGCCGGCGCTTGCCATCGGTGCCGCTCACGCCCACCTTGCTTCGGCGATCAACGATCTAGTCCTGGCTCGGGGAGGGGGCACCCAACTTGTCCTCGATGTGTTCGTTGACGGGGAACTCTATGTCCGCTTGGCGGGCGACGGGATCGTCGTCGCGACCCCATTGGGCTCGAGCGCGTACTCGATGGCTGCCGGGGGCTCGTTGCTCGCCGCAGGGACCACCGCGTTCGTCTGCACCCCGCTGGCGATGCACGGCGGCTGCGCGCCGCCGCTTGTCGTCGCAGACGACCGGGAGGTCACACTCGAAGTCCATCCTGGCCACGGTGGCTTCTACCTCGATATCGACGGGTTCCGAGTCGAGACCGTGGCGCAGCGGTTTGCGGTTAGCAGCGAGCACGTATACGCCACCCTCGTCGCCCTGGACGACTCCCGTATCGGCCTTCGCGGGTTGCGCGAGCGGGGACTGATTAGCGACAGCCCGCGCGTGATCGGACATGACCACCGGGCGCTGCCCGTCGAAGGCGCAACATGATCGGCCCGACGACGAGGCCCTGCCCAGACGCGATCACGTACGCGGGTCGGACGGCATGGCTCGGCCCTCGGCGCTGCCGCCAGGCTGCTTCGAGCCCCCAGTCGTGGCTGCCCCGTCTCGCGCAAAGCGCGAACGCGTCGCGCTCGAGCGCAGTGGAGCGTCGCGCGGTACCGGCCCGGCGTCGACGAAGCATCACGGCGCCGGGTGGATGTCGTCGACCCAGTGCACCTGCTGCGGGTTGGGCTCGACGTCGGCTAGCTCGAGATTCACGACCACCGGCTCTTGACCGGAGCGCGCGAGGACGCACGAGAGCGGCTCCGACGGCTCAGCGTTGATCTCCTGGTGGGGAACATATGGCGGAACGTAGATGAAGTCGCCCGGCCCGGCCTCGGCGACGTATTCCAAGCGCTCGCCCCAGCGCATCCGGGCGCGGCCGGACACGACGTAGATGACGCTTTCGACCGGACCGTGGTGGTGCGCGCCGGTCTTGGCGTCGGGCTCGATGATCACCGTGCCCGCCCACAGCTTCTCGGCGCCGGCGCGCGCTGCCGTGATCGCCGCCGCGCGCGTCATGCCGGGGGTCTGCGGCGTGTTGGTGTCGAGCTCGTCGCCGCGAACGACACGTACACCGTTGGTACGCCAGTCGGTCGGCACGCCGCGAGTATTCCACAGCCTGGAAAAAAGCGTTGGCGAGTCCGCTGCTCGACGTAGGACTAAGAGCTGGCGCGTACATCCGCCTCGTCAGGCCGGTACGGGCTCGGAGCGGCCTAGCGCTTCGGCGAGCTCCCTGCGGGAGCAGATCCCGAGCTTGGTGAACACCTTCCGCAGGTGCCATTCGACTGTCCGGGGGCTGATGAACAGCCGCACGCCGATCTCCGGGTTCGAGAGTCCGTCGCGGGCGAGCCGGGCGATCTGCCTCTCCTGAGCAGTGAGCTCATCGCGCGTCTCGACGGTGCGTTTGCGCACCTTCTCGCCGGTGGCCAGCAGCTCGACGCGTGCGCGCTCGGCGAACGCCTCCATGCCGATCGCGCCGAGCATCTCGCGGGCGATGCGCAGCTGCTCTCGCGCTTCGATCGCGGCGGCCCTCGCGGCGCAACCACTCGCCGTAGAGCAGATGCGCGCGGGCGAGCTCCGGCCGGAGCCGCGTACGGCTCAACCGATCGATCGCTTCGCGATACAGGCCCTCGGCGGCCTCGCCCTCGCTCAGCACCGCGCGCGACCGCGCCTCGATCCCCAGCCCGAAGTCGGTGGCGGCGGGCTGTGTCGTCTCCGCCAGCCGCTCGAGCGCATTCCGGCGCAATTTCGGCCTGTCCGCAGCGTGCGGCCGCCTCGACCAGCTCGGGCAGCGCCCACATGGAGGGATAAAGGTCGAGGGGATCCGAGCTTGCCTGCTGGGCCGCCGCCAGTGCCTGCTCGTAGCGTCCGAGACCGTTGTGGAGGATTGCGGCCGCCCAGTGCGCGTCGGTCGCCGCGATCCCTGCCCGAGTCCGCGGCCTGCTTGATGGTGGCCTCGATCAGCGCGGAGGCCTCGGTTCCCTGCCCGTAGAGAGGCGAGCAGGAGTGCGGCGAAGGGCGGGATGTGGGCCCCGGTTGCCGCCGTGACCTCGTCAACCTCCGCGATGAGGGACGCCGCCGCCGCGAAGTCACCACTCCAGCGGTGGCCACGCCCAGCGCGACCAGATCGAGCGGCAGCCCTCTCGAGGGCTCCGGCGTCCCGGACGAGCTGGATCTGCCGTGCGCAGACCGCCTCCCAGCCGTTCGTTATCCCACATCGCGTCAGCTGGCCGCCGCGGCCAACCAGCCCCACGGAGCTTCTTCGACGGACATGTCTTCGCTGCAAAGACGCTCGCGGCTCGCTGCAACGTCGGTGCCGCGGCCGCCCGTCCCTCGGTGATCAGCAGCGCAAGGCCGTCCAGCAGCAGGTCGACCGGGCGCGGAGGGTGCGTCGCTGCGGGGGCGCCCTGCGCAGCGCGGCGAGACTTCCAGCAGATCGCCGCCGCTCCCAGGCGTCCGGCGAACGCTGCCGCACCCACGCGTCCAGGTAGGTCTCGCGCGCCAGCCCGAGGTCGAGCGGCTCGAGCCGCCTCGCGGCCTTCAGCAGCAGCGGCGGAGCATCGCTCCCAGGCCCGAGGCGAACGCGATCTGCGCGCGCAGCAGGTCCACCCGGGCGCGCTGGAGCTCGTCCAGCGGCCCCGCCTCGGCTGTGGCCAGCAGCCCGAGAGCCGCATCGAACGCGCCGGCCTGCAGGTTGGCTTGCGCGGCAGCCAGCGCGCGGTCCGACCGCCGCGCGGGATCTCGCGTCAGCGCGACCGAACGCTCGCAGAAACGCGGCCGCCGCGCTGAGCCCGCCGCGCGCCTGCGCCCGGCCGGCTGAGCGCTCGAGCTCCAGACGCGACCTCCTCATCGGGTCCCGGTGCCGCTGCGGCGAGATGCCACGCGCGACGATCGGGGTCGAGCGCGGATCAGTCACCTCCGCCAGCGCCAGGTGCACCGCCCGGCGCTCCTGCAGCGATGCCGATCGGTACACCGCCGAGCGCACCAGCGGATGACGAAACATCACCCGCTCGCCGATCGCCAGCAATCCCTCTGTCTCGGCCGCCGCCGCCGCCGAGACCCCGATGCCGAGTCGCTCGGCCGCGCGCCACACCAGCAGCGGGTCACCGACCGGCTCCGCCGCCGCGACCAGCAACAACGCGGGTCTCCTCAGGCAGCGCGTCGAGCCGCTGCCGGAAGCTCTCCTCGATCCGCCCCGACAACGCCTGCGCGCCCAGCAGCCCGAACCCGCCCGCCAACTGCGTCGGGGTCAACCCCCGCGGCAGCTCGAGCAACGCCAGCGGATTCCCCTCGTCTCCGCCACGATCCGATCACGTACCCGCTCATCCAGCAGAAACCGCACGACCGAGCCCAACAGCGCCCGCGCATCCCCATTGCGCAGCCCCCGAACCTCGAGCTCCGGCAGCCCCCGAAGCTCCTCACCCGGCTCGCGCGCGGCGAACAGCAGCCCCACCGACTCCGCCAACAACCGCCGCGCCACGAACGCCAAGCGTCCGCGCCGACGCCCGGTCCAGCCACTGCGCGTCATCCACCACGCACACCAGCGGACGCTCCTCCGCCGCCTCCGAGAGCAAGCTCAGCACCGCCAACCCGACCAGAAACCGATCCGGCGCAGACCCCGCATCTCAGCCCGAACACGACCTCCAGCGCCTCGCGCTGCGGACCCGGAAGCCGTCCCAGACGATCGAGCATCGGCGCGCACAACTGATGCAAGGCAGCGAACGCCAACTCCATCTCAGACTCCACGCCCACTGCCCGCACCACCCGCAGATCCGACGCCGCCTCGACCACGTACTCCAACAGCGCCGTCTTCCCGACCCCGGCCTCGCCCCGGACCACCAGCGTGCGGCTCTCGACCCTCGCGAACAGCCGCGATCATCCGGTCGAGCACGGCGCACTCGCTGCGCCGCCCGCGCAACCTGGTCAGCCCCCCCGATACGGGACGACGGTCAACCATGAGCAGTCACGCATCCTAGAAGAACCCAACCCACCCCACAAGCCGGCGATAACGGCACGTTAACGACGATCCCGTGCGGGCCGAGCAGCGACCCGGGCATTGGCCAGGGCATACCCAGGCGCGAGCCTGGCGCCTGGCGGAGAAGCTTCTCCCCCACGAAGCCATCCGTCCTTGACGCAGGGAGATGCCCGTGCCCGCCTTCACGCGCACCCGGCCCCGGCGGTTAAGAAATTGACGACGGCGAGGACGTCGGGGGTCGAAGCGGTCTGCGACGTGGCCGTCGGCCTGGGCGGTCGCGATCGACTCTCAGAGTCAAGAAGCTTCCGCGGCGATCAGCTCTCGAACCACGTCGACGAGTAGATCGACGTCCTGCTCGCCTGTCTGCCAGTTGACAATCGCCGGCCGCAATCCGACCTTCCCTGCGTAGGTCGTGGTCCCTGCGTAGACGCGACCGTCCTCTCGCAGGGCCTCGCCGAGCCGCTGGTTGAGCTCGTTGAGCCGCTCGTCGCTGACACCGGCCGGGTGCGCTCTGAAGCAGACAATGTTGAGCGGCACGGCGGCGAGCCGTTCGAGCTCCGGAGCGGCGTCCACGTTCGCAGCCAGACGACTCGCCAGGGCCAGGTGCCGCTCGACCATCTGGCGGTAGCCGTCGCGACCGTACGCCCTCAGCGTCGCCCAGACTGAGAGCGCGCGGGCGCGGCGGGAGTTCTCGGGTGATAGGAAGCCGAAGTTCGGGTGTGGATCCTCGGACGAAGGCAGATACGGGGCTCCCACGTTCAGGGCCCGGGATACCCGATCGACCTCGCGAACGAATGCGAAGCCGCAGTCGTAGGGGACGTTTAGCCATTTGTGACCGTCGGAGATGACCGAGTCGGCACGCTCGATGCCAGCTGTCAGCTGGCGTGTCGTCGGCGCGAGTCGCGCGAACAGACCAAATGCGCCGTCCACGTGCAACCACGCTTCGTGGCGGTCGGCGAGGTCGGCGAGCTCCGCGATCGGGTCGAAGTCACCCGCGTTGACCTCGCCGGCGTTGGCAATCAGGATTGCTGGCTCAGTTCGCTGGGCGAGCTCGCGCTCGACGGCCGCTAGATCGAGTCGGCCGACGTCATCTCTGGCAAGTCGGCGGATGTTGCCTCGACCGAGCCCCAGCATTCCGATTGCCTGTGTGGCACTCGGATGTAGGTACCCGCTCGAGACGATCAGCGGTGCCGAGAGACCCGGAAGACCATCCTGATCAACATCCACACCGAGGTGTTCACCCCACCAATTGCGCGCCGCGGCCAACGCGACGAAGTTCGCCATCGTGGCGCCCGTCGTGAGCACGCCACCAAACCCCTCGGGGAGTTCGAACAGCTGGCGCAACCAGTCGGTCGCGATCTGCTCCAGACGCGCGGCGAAGGGCGAGGACGCCCACGCGTATGCAACTTGGTCGTACGCCGATGTCAGCCAATCGGCACCAACGGCGGCCGGCGTTCCACCCCCCATCACGAAGTGAAAAAACCGCGGCCCGCTCGAACGCATCGCTGCGTCTCGTCCCCGGCTTGCAAGCTCAGCCAACGCTTCCAGTGCACCATCACCGTGCTCGGGCATCGGATCGCTCCAACGCTCGATCGCCGCTTCGGTGCCCGGAGGCACGACAGGATCCCCGCTCAGTCCCTGAAGGTACCGGCGCGCCTCGTTCGCAGCCAACTCGAGCGCAGCGTCGAACCGACCTCGATCAAGGAGTGGATCCGCCACGACCCGATCATCTCAGAAGCTCGCCCACCACGAAACCAGTCAAACCGAACGCCATGGCGTCCATGGGATCGCTGCTCGTTGAACCTATCGGCCGGCCATGTCGGTCGTCACATCAACGGGATTTCGCGCGTCTGGTGCTTATGGCGACAGCCACCCCTTCAACCGCGCAATCCCGTTCCCGAAAGGAACCGATCGACATGTCCACATATCTAGCGCCGATCGATAACCCGAAGGGGCTCCGCCTAGGTCATCGTCTTCCTTTCCCTCCGTCGTGCGAGTTGACAGGGAGACGGCGCTGGAGCCCCGGTGGGCGACCTGGTGTGGCTGGCACGAGCGCGAGCTGGGACCACCGGGAGGTGCCACGAGTCCATGGATTAGGCTTCGGCGTCTCACTGATGATTGTCGTCGTCGGAATCGACCAAGGCGGAGCGTCACGGCGCGACGCGGTCACCGCGGGGCGCTCGGAGCGCTTCTCGCGCAGCCGTGCGTTTGACGGCGCCGATACGCCGTCGTCCATCGTGCGCGCGCCGTCCGGCGGCCACGACGCGCGGCAGGCCGCGGGCTAGCATGCGCCGAAAGCGCGAGCAGGGCGACGCGATCGTCGTCTTCGGGATCACTGGAGACCTGGCGTTCAAGCACATCATCCCGGCGTTGCAGCGGATGGTCCAGGCGGACGAGCTCGAGGTGCCGGTCGTCGGCGTCGCACGTGAGCACTGGACCGCTGAAAGGCTCGGCGAGCGCATGAGGAACAGCCTGATGGCCAGCGCGGATGGGCTCAATCCTGCGGCTCACGAGAAGCTTTCTACGCTCGTCCGCTATGTCTGGGGCACCTACGACGACCCGCGGACGTACGTCGCGCTGCGCGACGCGCTCGGGGCCGCCAGGTGCCCGGTCCACTACCTCGCGATCCCGCCTGAGCTGTTCCCGACGGTCATCGACCAACTCGGCAACGTCGGCCTTGCAGAGCGGGGGCGGGTCGTCGTCGAAAAACCGTTTGGGCGCGACCTGGAGTCGTCCCGGACGCTGAACCAAGCGCTGCACCGCATGTTCCCGGAAGAGCGCTGTTTCCGCATCGACCACTACCTCGGCAAATCGCCGGTCGAGGACATCCTCTTCTTCCGCTTCGCGAACGAGTTCCTCGAACCGATCTGGAACCGCGAGCACGTGCACCAGATCCAGATCACGATGGCCGAGGACTTAGACGTCTCAACGCGGGGCGCGTTCTACGAGGGTGTCGGCGCGATCCGCGACGTGATCGAGAACCACCTCTTCCAGGTGCTCACGCTGCTCGCGATGGACCCGTTCAGCGGCCGTTACGACGAGGCGGTGCGCGACGAGAAGGCCCGCTTTCTACGGGGCGTTCGCACGCTCAGCAGGAGGGACGTCGTGCGCGGCCAGTATCGCGGCTACCGAGACACTGATGGCGTCGACTCCGCGTCAACAGTCGAGACCTACGCGGCGATTCGCCTGCACGTGGACACGTGGCGTTGGTCCGACGTGCCAATCATCGTGCGCGCGGGCAAATGCCTGCCCGTGAAGGCGACCGAGATCGTCGTCGAGCTAAAGCGCCCGCCCGAAAAGCTGTTTCCCACGCAGCACCCGCACGGCAACCGGCTGCGCTTTCAGATCGAGCCCGAGGTTGTGATCGGCCTCGAGGTGCAGTCGCGCAAGCCGGGCGTGGAGAAGTTCGCAGTCCAGGACATCGAGCTGACCGCCATGCGGCAGGCCGCGCGCAACATGCCGCCCTACCAGCGTCTGCTGAGCGCGGCGCTGCGCGGCGAGCACGACCTCTTCGCCAGCCAGGAGACGATCGAGGAGGCGTGGCGGATCGTCGATCCGATCCTCGGCGACGCCACCCCCGTCCACGAGTACGACCGCGGCTCGTGGGGCCCTGCCGAGGCCGACCGCCTCGCTCCCGCGCCCGGTTGGTACGCGCCGCGCGTCAGCGCCCAGGTCGTGACACATCCACTAGGCGGAGGAGCGGCCTGAACCGGGCTGAATGGTTGCCCCCCAGGCCACGCCAACCCGACGCCACCCCGCTGCGGCTCGTCCGCCGTAGACAACCCGAGGCGCACCAAGTTGCAGCTCTCGCTTCCATCGAAGGCTGCGTCGTCGTCACCGAAGGATGCAACTAAGTTGATCTCCGGCGTGCCGCGCGCGGCTGCGCGATGCGCTCCGAGCGTTTCGCCACGCTCGCGCTTGAACGCCTTCGAGAGCGCTGAATCGGTGGCGTAGCCCGTGAGGTTTGCGATCTCGTGGTGGCTGAGCCGTGTCGTCGCGAGGAATCCAGCAGCGTGCGCCTGGTTCACGCGCTTTCTGACACCCTGAAGAGCGCGTACGATGCGTAGTTGTCGAGCGCTGCCATGTGGGCGATCAGGGAGGCGATTGATGTTTATCGAGACTTGGTATGTACGGGCGCTGCCTCGCCGCACCGTCGGTAGCGGGCACTCATCAAGGTGCAAGACTCTCGCTGGACTCGTGGGTGTGATCGTGGTGTGCGGGGCCTGGCTGGGTGCCGATGCGGGACTGGCTTGGGCGGGGACGGCGAACGCCGGGTTGTCGGGCGCGCCGGCGGGGGACCCGTTGGCGGGGATGACCTGGGGGATCTACCGCGGCCCGATCGATGGCGTCTATTCGGCATATCAGTCGGCGCATGGGCGCGACAAGCGGTTGATGGGGAAGATCGCGCTACGGCCGCTGACGATCTGGGCGGGCGGGTGGTATCCGGACAACTACGCCAGAACGGTCGCGCAGCAGATCATCCAGGACACGACCGGAGGAAATCCCGATGTGCTGTCCCAAGTTGCGATCTTCCGTCTGGATCCGTGGGAGGGGCAGGCATGTCCTGGGTCGTGGGGGCCCGCAGATCAGGGCAGCTATCGCGCCTGGATCAACCGGTTCGCGGCCGGAATCGGGACCTCTCGGGTAGCGCTGATCCTTCAGCCTGATCTGCCGTTCGCCCTGTGCGCGCCGTCGCAGGTGCCGTTGCAGCTCGTCGCCTATGCGGCGAGGAGGTTCAACGGGCTGCGGCACACGACGGTTTACATCGACGTCGGCGCGGCTGCGTGGGCGTCGGTGTCGCAGGCCGCGTCGTTGTTGGAGCGTGCGGGGATCAAGCACGCGCGCGGGTTCTCCTTGGACGTCACCCAGTACGGCAGCACCGGCATGCAGCTCGAGTACGGTGGGCAGATCGTGCGGGCGCTGGCCGCTGCCGGTATCCGCGGCAAGCACTTTGTGATCAACACCGACGAGAACGGCGCTCCGTTCCTCGCCGGCCAGTACCCCGGCAACGCGAACGAGGCGCGCGCCTGTCGCGGTCCGAACGACAGGATCTGCGTGACGCTCGGGATCCCGCCGACCACCGACGTCGCCAACCCGCGCTGGGGTCTCAGCGCGGCCAACCGCGCGATCGCGACGAAGGACGCCGACGCGTACCTGTGGGCCGGGCGACCGTGGGTCGACAACGACACAGGGTCGTTCGTGTTCTCTCGAGCGCTTCAGCTCGCCGTCTCAACGCCGTTCTGAGCCAACCAGCCGAGGTTGTGCGCCAGCACGCCGACCAGCTCAGCGGGATCGTTATCGTCGATCCCACCAACCCGATTGAGTTCGGCGCGGTGCAGTTGCTCGACGGCGCGTGGCTCGGGCGTTTCGCGCTCAGGTGGTCAACTGATCGCGGCTGAGGCTCCGAAAAGACGCTGCGTTCGTCGAGGCGTTCAACACGAACTTCGCCGGACCGCTGCTAGCCGGGCAGGTGGCCGGCGCGCCGCTGGACGTCTTCGTCGCCGGCGATGACGAAGCGGCAAAGGCTACGCTCATGCGTTGGTCTCCGACGGCGGTATGCGAGCCATTGATGCCGGGCATCTCGTCCGCGCCCGCGAGCTGGAGGCTCTGGCGCTACTGCACCTTGAGATTCAGGGGTCGCGCGGCGCTGGGCTTGCCTCGGCGATCAAGGTCATCCCGTAATCGCAGGCGCACCCCGTCTCCCGCGGAGCGGCCACGAATGCGGCACCGTAGGCCAATCGTCAGCGTATGCGTGAACACCAGTCCCAATGGGCATCCCGGGTCACCGAAGTCCTTCTCGACGCCCTCCGCACCGTTAGCGCGTAACCGGCAGCCGCCACCGGCTAGTACTGGACGCGGAAGTTCCCGATAAAGGTGATCGTGTTCCCGTCGGGATCGCGGATCGACGACAGCTGGACCCCCTTGTTCACCGTCTCGATGGCGCCTGCCAGCAGCCCTCTCTCAGAGAGCTCGGCGACATGCTGGGTCAAGTCGGGTACCGCGAAGTTCAACAGCGTCGAACCTGCGCGATCAGCGTCGCGAGTGACTTGAACCCATCCACCACTGGTCACTCGCCACTCGACCAGACGGCCCTCCATCGGAAGATTGTCCGCCGGACAGCCAAACAGACGCTCATACCAGGCATGCGCAGCCTCGAAATCGGCCACCGGGACGACCGCGAGGACATGATCGATAGACATCGCTTCTACCTCCAGGATCTGGCTCAAATGACGACACAGAGCCCCGCGCGAGCGATCTCAACCCAGCCGGGACACGTGGCCTTCCTCACGTGTGACTGAGCGCCAGCCCCAATCTCATCGCCCACTCCCACCGCCGGCCGGCGCGGGCCCCCAGTTTCTTCTGAGCGGCAGCGAAGAGACCCTCGCGTCTAGCGGGGATCTCTCACACCCACGCGTCCAACGGGAGTCGCTCACTTGATTCCGAAGACCTCTTTGAACGATTCGCCCCAGCTGGTGGTGGATCCTGCCGGCGGGTTGGCGGCCCCGGGATCGGTCACGTCGGCGAGGGTACGCGCGTTGGAAGTCGGCGATCCCCATCCGATCTCGATGCCGGTGCCGCTGGGCGCAAACGACGCCACCCTCTCTCCGGCCTGGAACATGGTGCCGATCGTCGTGGTGACCGGGTCGATCTGCTCAGCCGCGTACCAGTAGTCCGATAGCGCGCCGGCCGGAGGGTTGACGAACTGGAACAGCAGCAGCGGTTCGCCCGCGTACCAGTCCTGCATCACCTGTACCAGCTTGGATGCGACGGGCGCATAGATCGCCGCGCCGGGTTGTGCGCTCGCGTCGACGCCCATATCATCGCGCTCGATCGTGAAGCCGGGGATCGGATCCGACCCGCCCGGGCCGCTGCTGGTGGCGAAGGTGCGTCGTCCGTTGGTTGCCTTGCGGAACGCGGCCAGCAGGATGGAAGCGGTGCGCTCACCGACCGAGCCGCTGGCGGGATACAACCGGTGCGCCAGCTGAAAGTGCCGAACCGCCGACTTGGTCATCGTGCCGAAATAGCCGGTCGCCGGGACCTTATAGCCGACATCGGACAGCCACGTCTGAAGCGTCTTGACATCAGCGCCCGACTGACCCTTTCGCAAAGTGCGGGCAAAAACCGCCGCCGACGACCTGCTCGCGACGATCCGATTGGACGCTCGCTGGCCTTTCAACCCAGCTCCACCTGAGCTCGCCAGCGCACTCGAGCAACACCACAGCAAAGCTACGAGCGCCACGCCGAAGACACCACGAGTGCGCTTCATCGCCCCACGCTTCATGACGATCCTCCCGGCTCGCCGTCGCTGCCCGTGCTTGCATACGGTGAGCACAAAAAGGCTGCAGGAAGTGAACGCATGCACGAACCTCCGCGGGCGCGGTGTTGCGATTGACGCCTTGGCCTGCGGGGTTAGCTGACGGGCTAGCGCTCTTTATCTGCGCCTCTCGCGGACCACCGCGAGACTCGCCCCAAAAATTGGGTTCCCCGCTCCCCGGGGCGGCACTCCGGGGACTCGGCGCGCGCAACCTATCAAAGAAATCCGACAAGCGTCCAAAACCGACCACACTGCCCGGAGAGCTGTGGCCGGGAACGCCCGGCGTTCGCCGTGCGCGACCCTGTCAGGGAGCGCCGCTGCTCGGGCGTGCGCGGCGCTGTCAGGGGCCGAGAAGTGGCGCAGCTCCGAGAGCCGGCCGCGATCCAAAGCGAGGAACGTCGAACTCACACTCGGGCAGATGGCCGTCTCGGACGCGGCGCAGGAGTTGGACCTTCTCCGCGCTGTGATGCGTCGGTGTCCGAGCGCTCACGCCGAGGAGAGGCTCGCGATCCTGAGCGGGACCGCCGCGAAAGGATCGAGCGCGTACGCCAGCGATACCCGGTGATAGCCATCGGCGATCTCGGCGCCGTCGTCGAGCGAAACGACGAGCACGGGGGACAGCTTTCCGCCGGACGCCACCTTCACGAGATCTTTCAGTACGCCCGGATCGTTGAGCGGTAGCGGTTCGCGCCCGGACGCCCGGAGGATGTCATTCGCCCGGCGTTCGGTCAGCGTCGCGTCCTTGAGTCGCTTCACGAAGCGCATCGCCTTGTCCGGGTTCAGCCGGATTGACAGGAAGGCTTCGGCTGCGTCGAAGTCTTGGGTGACAACGTCCTTCTTCCAACGGATCGCAGGCGCGGATTCCGCCATTCACAAACCATACCCCCGACGGCGGCGGACCGACGATCGGCAGGAGAGCGATGGGCCGTCGCGCGAGGCACGGACGTGCACGAGTCGGCTCGGTGTGACTCCTGCCCTGGCCGAGGAGCGCTGGCTGACGTCAGCCCCGGCGCAGCTCTCGCAGGTTTCCGATCAGAAGCGCCAGGGCGGCCAGCCCGATTAGCACCGAGATCGCGATTCGCCAGTGGGTGAGAAACAGGAGCGTCAAACCGACTATCAGGACAGCGGCGCCGGCGAGTAGCAGCACGCTGGCCAGGAAGGAGAAAAGCCGGCGACGCGCGACCGCCTCCACTCCGGCGAAAATCGCGACGAGGCAGGCAATCGTCGTGATCCAGGCGAGCGGCGTCGCGACCAGCACGACGATGATGCAGCCGAGCAGCAGTGGCGTGCTGACGGCGGCCCAGAACTTGAGGAATCGCGTGCGCCGCTCCTGCGCTTGGGTGTACGGTTTGTGGGGCTTTCTGATGTGCGCCTGTGGAGGCTCGGCGGGGATTGGCCGGATCAGCGTGGCGAGGTGAGTACGGCGTTCCTCGGCGAGGCTGGTGCGCTGCGCGATCGTCTGATTGAGCTCTTCCTCCCGCTTGACGACATCGACTTCGCGGCGTTCAGCCAGGGCTTGGGCAAAGTCGTGGGCGCTCAGCGACCGGGCTTGGGCGCGCAGGGCGCGGAGCGCGGAGCGCTCGGCTTCGATCGTCGAATCGAGCTCGCTCAGTTCTCGCTCCAGCTCTCCTACGCGCTCGGCCAGAGCCTCCGCGAGGTCGCTTTCGTGGGGCGGGACCTTGAGAAGTCCCGCCCAGCCGAGCGGGTTGGACCAGGAGGTGCGCACGGAGCCGTCGCGCTCGTAGCGGGGCCCAGAGGGCGCTCGCTCGCCCCCGAAGCGATCACGCGTGTCCAGTCCCCAAAGCCCTCGGTAGTCGCGCACCCACGGGGTCTCGTCGTCGATCACGACGGGAGTCCACTGGTCCCGATAGCCCGGGCCGATCGTCAGGCCGTCGCCTCGGGCATAGTCGACGAACGGGATTCCCAGGCCGGCTCGGCTGCCGGTGTAGTGGCGCCACGGCGCGAGGAGCCGCTGCAGCTTGCGCAGGAATCTCATCAGCGCCTGCACCTGCGGAGGATCGACCGAGACCACGTAGTCTCCGGGGATGAACGCGCCGGAGTGTGAGCCCGCCCCGGCGAACACGACCGGCCGGTCCCCTTCTCGGTGCAGCTCGGGATCGTCCCAGCGCCGACGCAGGTCATCGCCGCGGTAGTCGTGCGAGGAGAACGCGACCCATGCCGGCCGGGGCGGCCCGTCGCTCTGCTCGGCGAGATAGATCGTGATCATCTCCCAGTCGGCCTCGTGGTCGTTGATCCCGCCGAACGTCGAGCGCCAATCGTTCATCGCGTAGAAGAACCAGTACTGCAGGCAGACATAGCCGCCTTCGCGGACGACTCGTCCGTAATAGGGGAACCGGTCGGCTTGCAGGTGCTCGCGATAGGTCGTCTCGGCCGCCGCGGCGACTCCCGCCGGCACTTTGCCGCGGAGCAGCAGGGACGCTCGCAGGAAGGCGTCGATCAGCCTCCCGAAAACGCCCGTCGTTGTGAAGCGCCCGGCGGAGCTGAGCCGCTCGCGGGGGATCTGTCTCCACCGCACGTACTCCGCGCGACCGAGTGGCCTCTCCACGAAACGCAGGAACAGCGGCCGGTCCTGATGAAGGACGCCTTCGGTTGACAGACGGCTCAAGGTGAGCTCTTGGGCCGGCACGATCAGGCTCGAGTCATCGCCCCGTACGCCCGTCCATAGGCTGCACCGAGCCACGTATGGGTCGACAGCTGTCGGGAAGAACAGCTCTCCCTTCGTGTACCGCACCACGGGCTCGTACGCCCGCAGCAAGGCGAGGTCAGCGTCACGCTCGGAGGTCGCGGTCGCCGTGGGGCTCAACGCAGAGGCGCCCGGCAGACCGGCCGGCTCATCCGCGGCGGCCACTCACGAATCCCCCGTCGGGGATGGGGTGTCGGCACCCAGGCGAAAGGTGGCGATCTTGTTCTCGTCGAATACCGCTTCCGCGGGGCCCTCGACTCGCGCCCCGCGAGCACGATGGACCCTGACCGTCCAGACGACCTTATTACGGGCAAGCTGTTTCCGGGAGAGGTCGACGGTTAGTTCCTTGAGCAGGTTGTTCGCCACGAATCGACGGATCTGGCTGACCCCGCGGTATGGCCCCCCGCTCACGGAACGGAGACGAGCAAACCAGTTCCGACTCGTCCGAGAAGAACTCCATCATCGCCTCTGCATCCCGGGTCCTCCAAGCGTCCTCAAAGGCTAGGGCTACGAGGAAGTCCTTGGCCCGATCCTCCCCGTGCGCGATCAGGTCCCGAAGAAAGATCGGGTCCCGGTTGAGCTTCGAGGCGGCTCCGAGGAACCGCGAGAGGCGGGAACGGTCGAGCTCGATCACCCGCACCACGATCGGGCTGTACTTTCCATCCGCCGCCAGCAGCCCCTCATCGAGCATGCGGTCGATGTGCTCGATGAAGTGCAGCTCTTGGTAAAGCGACAGGTTGCCGGCAAGCTCGTTGCGCCGGTCCGCGATCTCGACGACAGTGCGGGGCTCGTCGTCGCATTCTTTCGGGTTGATCTGAATCACCCAGATCTCGTCTGGGCGCGCGTCGATCAGCCCTCTGATCGGAGGATTCTGCGAGAACAGACCGTCCCAATAGATTCCCTCGCCGAGGTGCACCGAGCGAAAAAGGTTCGGGATCGCCGCCGACGCGAGGATCGCGTCGACCGGAATCCTCTGTTCGCGGCTGCTGAACGTCTTGAAGTCACCCGAGCGCACGTCCACCGCCCCGATCAGCAGCAATGGCTCCGAGCCGTCCGCCTGAACCTGGATCTGGTCGAAGTCGACCCGGCGTAGCAGCATCCTTCTCAGCTCATCGAGCGCTCCGGGCGCCGAGGGGTTGTCGTACGGGCTCAGCGCCGGCATGACGAAGTAGTTCTGCAATTTGCTAGCCCACAGCATCCAAGAGTTCAGCAGCTGCTCGGCCGGGCCGGTCGCGGAGTTATCCGCCCAGAAATCGTCCAACAAGCGCTCGGCTCGTGCGAAGTCACCTTCGAGCAACCCATACCACGCCAGCAGCGCGCACACCGCGCCGCCGGAGGTCCCGCTGAGCCCCACGATCTTGTACCCCTGAGATCTCGCGTCACGCAGAAGCCCTTTGAGAACTCCGGCCGCAAACGCGGTATGACTGCCCCCGCCCTGGCAGGCAATCGCTACCCGTCGTGGGCGGTCGATCGTCGTCACCGCTCTCCTTCTGGTTCTAGGTCCTTGTCCGGGCCATTATCACGCCCTCGCGCCCCGGCCTGCTCATCTGGGCGCGTGCAGTCGCAGCGGCGAGCTGAACTCGCCCGCCGGAGCTCGCTCGGAGACACGTGTACGCCGAGTTGAGCCCGTGCCAGGGCACACCTCCTCGGACGATCGACTTCCCTCGGCGCTCTGAACACCGCCGTGGCCGCCGAGTTGCGATTGCTCGTGCGGGAGCCCACTGGCTGCGAGCTACGCTCCACGGGCGATGGACAGCCGCGCCTGGGATCAGCGCTACGCCGGCCGAGAGCTCGTCTGGACGAGCGAGGCCAACCGCTTCCTCGTCGAGGAGGCAGCCGCGCTCGCTCCCGCGCGAGCGATCGATCTCGCCTGTGGAGAGGGCCGCAACTCCGTTTGGCTCGCGGAGCACGGCTGGCACGTGACGGCAGTCGACTTCTCCGAGGTCGGGCTCGAGAAGGGCAAGCGGCTCGCCGGCGCGCGAGGTGTGCGGGTCGCTTGGATCGCCGCCGACCTGCTCGAGTACGAGCCCGTCCCACAAGCCTTCGAGCTGGCGCTCCTGTTCTACCTTCAGGTGCCAGCACCGCAGCGAACGGCGATCGTCGCCAAGGCCGCGAGTGCGCTCGCCGCCGACGGACTGATGATCCTCGTCGGACATGACAGCAGCAACGTCGCGCTCGGTCACGGCGGGCCGCGGGATCCTGCGGTCTTGTACACCGCCGAGGACATCGTCGCGGATCTACAGGGATCGGGACTGCGGATCGAGCGGGCCGAACGGGTGGAGCGCCCTGTGGAAAGCGCCGATGGACCCCGGGTCGCTCTCGATGCGCTCGTCCGCGCACGGCGAGTCTAAGAGGCTGACGCCCCGGCGCCGCGCTGCTCCGGCGCCTCTCGATCTGCGCTTGCTCTTTTGCCGAAGATGAGCTAATATGCAAGCACACACACCGCGTAACAACTATTTCCAGGAGCAGGCTATGGCTACTACTCACAACAAGAACGGCGCACCAACGGTGGATGTCGCGTTCGACCAGGTCAAGGACCTCAACGAACAGGTCTTCGCCGCCGCGCGTAAGGCTGGCAATCTGTACGTCGACTCTTACGAGAAGACGGTTGATCGGGCGATTGAGCTCGAGCTGAAGGTTGCGGGCCTGACCCAGCAGGAATGGCTCAGGAACATCATTGAGGCGCAGGCGGATTTGGCGCGCGAGGTGACAAACTCATACACGACCACGGCGCGCAGTCTTCTCAAGTAGTTCGTCGTGAACAGCGAGGAGCACTGGTCGGCCCCGCCGGTGCTCCTCGCAAAAAACGGAGGTCGACGATGAAAACTTCATCGCCACTTATGAAGGTGCCGACTCCTACTTTTTCCTCGGGGCTGCTGGACAGCTGGTTGGAGGGATGGGCGATCGGACTGAACAGTCTGTCGGACTACTTGTCCACCGCGCTGACCCACGGTCCACGACCGCTCGACCTTCCACGCTGGATCGAGTTGATCGGTAAGAACGATGCACCTTCGTGGACGACGCCGCACTCGATCGTGTTCGAGGCACCGATTGCACGTCTGCGCGATTTCTCGCGCGAAACCTCCGGGCGCAAGCGGGACGAGGTGCTTCCGACGCTCGTGCTGCCGCCCCAGGCCGGCCACGACTCGTGCATCGTCGACTATTCGGCGGAGCAGAGTCAGATGGGCGCGATCCTGGACGCGGGCCTCGACCACGCACTGTCACTCGACTGGATCGGTGCCACGCCTGAGACTGCCGATGCGTCGATCGACGAATATCTGGATACGATCGACCGCGCAATCGACCACTGTGGCGGGCGCGTGAACCTGATCGGAGACTGCCAGGGCGGATGGCTCGCGACGATCTACGCCGCAATGTACCCAGAGCGAATCAATACGCTCAGCATCGCCGGCGCGCCGATCGATTTCCACGCCGGTGAGCCCGTGATCCATGAGGTGCTGCGCCATCTGGCCCCGGGTGGCGATCTGCGCCTCTACGAGGCTTTGGTCGCCGCTGACGGCGGTGTATTCAAGGGTGAGCACATGCTTTCCGGCTTCATCATGATCCAGCCGGGGGACGAGATCTCGAGGCAGATGGAACTGCTGGCAAATCTGGACGATCCCGCTCACGTGGCTCGCTACACCGAGTTCGAGAACTGGTTCAAGCACACCCAGGACATTCCGGGCGGTTTCTACCTGTGGATCATCCGCCACCTGTTCCGCGATAACGCACTCGTCAGTGGGGCGCTGAGGGTCCGCGGTCAACACGTCGACCTGGCCAAGATCGACATGCCGCTGTTCCTGCTCGCCGGCGCGACAGATCACATCACGCCGCCCGACCAGGTATTCGCGCTCGCCACGCACGCCTCTACTCCACCGGAGCTGATCCACCGGGACGTGACGGAGGGCGGCCATCTCGGCTTATTCATGGGTCATAAGTCACTGCGCGAGCACTGGCCGCCGATCCTGGCTGAGGTACGACGCCACTCGCAGGTGTCGTGATGAGCTGAAGACATCCGGGTCCCCGGTCGAGGCTGACAGGTGCTGAGGCCAGTCAGTCCCAAGGAGGACGGCGGATGAACGCCCTCCCGGGGCCTGGGCCGCCGGCCACACGGCGCCCTCAGCCACGAGGCAGCTAGCGCTTGCGAGCCCGAGGCGAGGTCGCCACGAAGGCCTCGTATACCTCTTTGAGAGCCGTGCGCTGGCGCGCGGTCAGCCGCGGGTCCGCGGCGATTGCGTCGAGCACCTCGCTGCGCTCAGGCTCCCCGGGCGGGGACATGCCTGCCTGCTCGTACAGCGCCTCGGTCGAGACCCTGAGGGCGTTGGCGATCCCGTCGAGCACGTGCTCGGATGGCGCTCTCAGCCCTCGTTCGATCTGTGAGAGATAGGGATTCGAGATTCCGGCGAGGTCGGCGAACTGGCGCATCGACATCGCGCCCAGCTCGCGCTGCCGACGGATGATCTCGCCGAGTGCTCCCGAGCTCCGATTGGCCATCTCGGGAGCATAGACGCGTTACATCTCCTGGCCGCCGTTCACGTTCCACACCTGACCCGTGATGAACGACGAGTAGTCCGATGCCAGGAAGTGCACCACGCGAGCGATCTCGTCCGGGCGTCCGAGCCGGCCGACCGGGATCTGCGCCTTGATCCGTTCGATCACCTGCTCCGGAAAGTGCTCGAGCATCTCTGTTGCAACGAACCCGGGAGCGACGGTGTTCACCGTGATCCCGATCGAGTCCTCGTGCAGCTTCTCGGCGCGCGTGAGCTGGTAAGTCGCTTCGCGCGCGAGCGTCTTGGTGAGACCGAACAGGCCCGACTTCGACGCCGCGTAGTTGGCCTGGCCGACATTGCCGATCTCGCCGATCAGCGAGGAGATGTTGATGATCCGGCCGGAACCACGTTCGATCATGTGTGGCAGGACTGCCTGAGATGTGAAGAACGCGCCGGAGAGGTTGACCGAGACCACGCTGGTCCAATCGTCGTCGGTCATCTTCAGCACGGTCTTGTCGATCGTGATCCCAGCATTGTTGACGAGGACATCGAGCCGGCCGTGCGCCTCTATGACCTCGGCGACTGTGCGCCGGCAGTCCTCAGGCGCTCCGACGTTGCCCCGGTGAACGCTCGCGTCCACGCCGTGTTCCTGAAGCTGGTGCAGCAATTGCTCCGCGTGCGCGGCGTCACTGCCATAGCCGGCGGCGACGATCGCGCCTTGCTCGGCGAAGCTGCGGGAGATCGCGGCACCGATTCCACGCGTGCCTCCGGTGACGAATACGACCCGGCCATGCATTCGCGGCCGGCGATGATCCGCAGGGAATGATTCGCTTCCCGGGGGTCCCGATTGGACAGGCGGGTCGGTCGAGGTCGGGCCGGTCATGATTCTCCTCGCTTCTCTGGTAATCCTGCTGTTCGGGCAACGGTCCAATCAGTTGACCGCGCAGTATGCCCTCGGCGGTGTTCATCGGGCCTTGGCCTGGCGCCGGCTCCCCGATTTCCCGTTAGCGCTTGTGGTCTCTCGCAGTGAAGCGAGTTGCTCGCGAAGCTCCTCGACCTCCTGGAGCGTGCGCTCGAGCTTGTCCTCGGTGCGGCGAAGCTGCTGCGCCAGCCGCGTAATGTCTGCTCGCCCGGCCAAGCGGAGATTGCGCAACGCAAGGTCGGCGATGTCGGACGACTTCTGGGTGAGCGCGACCAGGTTCTCGGCGGTGCGGGCCAGCAGCGAGCCGAAGTTCGGCTTGGCCAGCTCTTCTGACGCCTCCGCGGAACGCGACTCGGCCTCTTCATACAGCGCCCGCACATGTTCGTCGGGCGAGGGCGTGGTCTGGGCCTGCGCCATAGCCTGTCAACGTAAAGCGCAATCGTCGTCCCGTCAACAGTGGCGAAGCCGGTTCGTGATCAGTAGTAAGCGCTAACCGCCTCTGGCAAAAACCGATCGTGGCAGCGCAAAGCCGACGTTCCAGACCCCCGCGTCGACGATCTCGAAGAATCTTCAGGTCCCCGACGAGCGAGCAGAGGACGTACGCGTCCTCGCGCGAGACACCGTGCTCCTCACCCAGCAACTCGATCATCCCGAGCACGGCCTTCCGGGCCCCCTGCATCAAGTCGGTATCGATCCCCATCGTGCCGTAGAAGCCGCCCGGATCGACGCGCGGTGTCAGCGGGCCGGCAACCACGAATCGCGGCGTCACAATCGATCGTTTGTGCACGGTGAAGCGGAGGCTGGCCTGCATCGAGCATTCGAGCGCGGCAACGCACACCTCACCGTCGCCCTGCGCGGCGTGCGGATCGCCGCACGAGAACAGCGCGCCCCGAACGAACACCGGGAGGAGCACCGATGAGCCGACCTTCAGGTGGCGCGTGTCGATGTTCCCGCCACCCTTGTGAGGCGGGAATGGCGGCGCGCTCTTCGGCTCGTCGGGATGTGTCCCCATCGTTCCCAGGAAGTCCGGGCGTCCGCCGGAGGGACGCGTCGATCAGGCGGTCGGGGACGAGGCTTCCTCGGCAGGCGCGACCGGCTCCGGCTCGGGCTCCGCCGGCGCGATCGGCGCGGGCTGTGATTCTGCGACGTAGTGGGCGCCAACCGCCCCCGCGACGCCGAGGCCGAGTGCGGCGAGCATCCAGAGGGGACCTTGGCGCTCCTGCCCCAGCGCGGCATCAACCGACGGCTGCCCGGGCCCGACTTCGACGAGCGCCAGCACGGCGGCGATCAGAACCAGGTTGTACTCGTAGCCGCCGTCGGTAGCCCAGGGCCCCTTCTCGAGATGAACGCGGTTGATCGCGGTGAGCATCGTCGCGACAAGCGCCGAGGCGGCAAATGGGGTCGCGAATCCGAGCGCAAGGGCGGCTCCTCCGCCCGCTTCCGCAGCGCCGGCGGCGATCGCGTGGCGCTTACCCGGCCGCATGCCGAGCTGCTCGAAAAATCCCGCCGTGCCCTCGAGCCCATAGCCACTAAACCAGCCGAACAGCTTCTGCGTTCCGTGGCCGAAGAACAAACCGCCCACCGTGAGTCGTAGCAGCAGTCGACCGAGCTTCATCTCTCACCATCCAAGTCGGGGCCTATGAACTTGTGTCGTCAATGATCTGGGACTCGGGAGGATATAGCACGGCTGGCCTATATTCGCCCGCGCCGCGAGGGTGCCCCAGGAAACCGAGGAGGATCGCATGTCGGCTACCGCTGTTCGGACGCTCGATAATTACATCGGGGGCCGGTGGACGGCGGTCAGGGACGCCGCCGCGCTGCTCGACGTGACGAATCCGGCGAGCTGCGAGCTGCTGTCACGGGTGCGATGCACACGGGCGCTGATCGGGCCGCTCGTCGAGACGACCAAATCGCTGCGGGTGGGTGACGGGCTCAGGAGTCCACGGACGTCGGCCGGTGGAATGGTCGGCGTGAACATCGGCGTCGCTGCGCCCGTCGCGTTCTTTCCGTTCTCCGGCTGGAAAGACAGCTTCCTCGGCGACCTGCACGCTCATGGAATCGACGCCGTCGAGTTCTACACGCGCAAGAAGACCGTTACCAGCCGTTGGCTGTCGAGCGGTCAGGGGAGCGGAAGCTACTTCGTCGAACGCGGTTAGTATGCGCCTCGGGGGCATTCCACAACGATCGTGGCCCCGGCCACGAGAGAGGAGCTGAAGTGAAACGGCTCACTAGTACGCGCCGCTTGGCGGCACTGATCGTGTCGACCGTCGCGTTGGTTGCGCTGGCCGGCGGAACGGCGATGGCCGACGTGCCGGCGAGCGTGGCGGTCGCCAATGCCGTGACCAAGACGTTCTCGTTCACCGGCAAATCGAACTCGAAGACCACGACGCTACTCAACATCGATTCCCTGCTGATCAACGCACGCTGTGACTCGAGGGGCAATCCGGTGATCTTCGCGTTCTCCTCGTCGAACAACGCGGATCTGTTCGGGCGCA
The DNA here is from genome assembly GCA_963837385.1 of uncultured Solirubrobacterales bacterium. Classification (GTDB taxonomy): domain Bacteria; phylum Actinomycetota; class Thermoleophilia; order Solirubrobacterales; family Solirubrobacteraceae; genus Palsa-465. The sequence goes on along the minus strand of CAWIMZ010000011.1, from coordinate 28,935 downwards.
TGTTCGACGGCCTGGGCCGGCTTCACATCATCAAGAGCAGTGCGTTTACGAAACAGAGCAAAGGTGTCAGCCTCTCGCCGAGCGCCTCCGGCGATTTCGACTCTTCCGGCACCGTGATGTTCGGAACCTCCGACGGCAACGTCGTGACCGTCGACTACGCGTTCGACAACAGCACGACGCTCAACCACCTGAACGTCTGTACCGTGTACGGCTCGGTGGTCGCCACCTGAGCGGGGCTTCGCGTTCGGCCTCCCGCGAATCTGCGGGAGGCCGGCGTCGCCGGCGGGGGGCCGCGCGTGCCCCCGGGGGGCCGCGCGGCGAGCTGACCCCATTTAGCCCGCGAGTTCGTCACAATCGGTTGGCGATGCAGCTCTGCCTGATGATCGAGGGTCAAGAGGGAGTTAGCTGGGCGCAATGGGTCGCGCTCGCAAAGGCGTGCGAGGAACAGCGGATCCCCGCACTGTTTCGCTCCGACCACTATCTGAATCTCGACGGGAAGCATCCTGAGCGCGGCTCGCTCGATGCCTGGGCAACCCTCAGCGCGCTGGCCGCGGTGACCTCCACCGTGCGCCTTGGGACGCTCGTCTCGCCTGCGACCTTTCGGCACCCATCGAATCTCGCCAAGGCTGTGGCGACGGTGGACCACGTGTCAGGAGGCCGCGTCGAGCTCGGCTTGGGCGCCGGCTGGCACGAGCGCGAGCACGAAGCGTACGGCTTTGCCTTCCCCCCGACCCGAACTCGGATGGATGTGCTCGAGGAGCAGCTTCAGATCGTGCTGGGCAACTGGGGCGCTGAGCGATTCTCCTTCGACGGAGCTCACTACACGCTCCGCGATCTGCAGGCCGAGCCCAAACCCGTACAAAGTCCGCATCCCCCGCTGGTCATGGGCGGCTTGGCAGGGCCTCGCAGCGCAACGCTCGCCGCCCGCTACGCAGATGAATACAACACCGCGTTTCCGTCCGTCGAAGATGTCCGGGCGCGCAAAGCCCGTGTCGACGAAGCATGTGTGCGTTCAGGGCGCCAGCCGATCCCATTCTCGGTCATGACGGGCGTGCTGGTGGGCGCTGACGCCGCCGAGCTCCGCGACCGCGCGCGGCGCCTTGCGGCGCTGCTCGGTGGCACCGACGGCGAGGCGCTCGTGAACAGCCCACCTGCGGGGTGGATCGTGGGCACGGTGGAGCAGGCGACCGAGCAGCTGGGCGCACTGCGCGACGCCGGCGTCAGCCGGGTGATGTGCCAGCAGCTCCTGCACGACGATCTCGACGCGGTCGCTCTGCTCGGGCGCGAGCTGGCTCCCCGGCTCCCCGGCTCCCCGTGACGGAGCTGCCATAAGAAGTGGCGAAGGCGGGCGGCGAGCGGGCTAAGCTGGCATAGATGACTTACACCAACGCGGAGGCACGAGAGCAACTGCTCGATGACCTGGCGAGCGCCGCAGACCAGATCGCGCAGGCACTGGCATGTCTCGGCGAGGCCTACGAGCAGCTGGATGAGCACACGGCCGATCAGCTCGAGCAGTCGCTGTTCGCTCCCGTGCAGCACGCCTACGGCCGTGCCAAACGGGCGTATACGGCGTTTGCGGCACGCTACGAGCTGCCGGCGCGGAGCTTTGAGTCGCCCACTCCGGGCCCCGCGTCCCAGGATGCGAGGGCGCTGATCGAGCGAGCCGGCGACTCGGCCGGAGAGGCCGAGCAGGCGATCGCCGATCTTCAGGACTCGATGCTGCCCGTTGAGGTCGGCGATCCCGAGTTGCGCGCCGGACTGTCGGAAGTACGGGCGCTGATCGGCGAGGTTCCGGCCCGGGCGCGGGCACTCGTCCGGACCGTCGGGCGCTGAACCGGCGTCGGGCGCTGAGCCGCTATCAGCACGTGGCAGTCGCCCCAGCGGGGCGCGGCGTGCTCGCCCCAGTGGGGCGCGGCGTCCTGATCTTGGCCGCGCGCTGACGCCCGGTCTCTGCATGTCGCTCGGAGAGCTCGTGGATGTACTGCGCGACCACGCCGGCGGTGCTGCGGCGGGCACGCGGCCGGGGCGTCGCGAGGGGGGCGGTTAGAGACTGCTGCATCCGAACCTCCTTGTACGATGGTCTTCGTACCTTATCAGAAGTACGATGGATGTCGTACCTAGGCGCGCCCGGCGGTGCGCGTCGCCGCTCATGGAAGCGGAGCGGAGCGGCCCAAGACTCCGCTACGCCGGTTATCCCGGTAGGATCGCGTAACCGCCCACGTGGCTATGCGCAGTTGGGAAACGGCGCCCGCCGGGGCCTGAGCTGGGTATATGCGGTACGAGGCGCACGTACTGCTGCTCGAGAGGGCGCTCACCTACCAGGAGACGACATGGAATCGGAAACAGGTGTTACAGCTGCGCCTGATGAGTTGCGACGGCCCGCGCCCGCGGTGCGACCGCGCCTCGCCCGCGGTGCGACCGGTCTCGATGCCGCTCGCCGACCGGATCGCGAGCGCCGTCGTCACCGCCGTGCCCCCGATCATCTTCCTGGTCGGGATGTGGTTTGGATGGACCGGCAACGTGCTCAACTGGCAGGACCTATTGATCCTGGCGGTCTTTTACGCGGGCGTCGGGACCGGCATCACGGTCGGCTTCCACAGGCTGCTGACGCACCGCAGCTTCAAGTGCAATCGTTGGCTTCGTGCCGGTTTCGCGGCGCTAGGCTCGGCCGCCGCGGAGGGCCCCGTGATCGACTGGGTGGCGACTCACCGCAAGCATCACCAGTACTCCGATGAGGACGGCGACCCGCACAGCCCCCACGGCCACGGCTCTGGCTGGGGTGGCGCATTCCGCGGCCTGGTGCATGCGCACCTCGGCTGGGTTTTCAGCGACATGGAGGTCGCGGATGAGCGCCGGTATGCCAAGGACCTGCTCGCGGATCCGCTGATCAGGTTCGTCGACCGCACGTTCGTGCTGTGGGTCGTCCTGGGTCTCGCGGCGGCGTTCGGCCTGGGGGTTGCCCTCACGGGCACGGTCACCGGCGGGCTGACGGCACTGTTGTGGGGCGGCGCGGCCCGGATCTTCCTGATGCACCACGCCACCTTCAGCATCAACTCGCTGTGCCACTTCTTCGGCCGCCAGGACTACGACACCCACGACGAGTCGCGCAACCTCGCCTGGCTCGCGATTCCGACCTGGGGCGAGGCTTGGCATAACAACCACCATGCGTTCCCGACCTCCTACCGCCACGGTCTCCGTCGCTGGCAGGTCGACCCGTCGGCGGGGATCATCCGCCTGCTCGAGATGACGGGTCTGGCGTGGGACGTCGTGCGGGTCGATCCGGCCCGCAGGGAGCGCAAGGTGACAGCACAGCTGGCATAGAAGACGTGGCTTTCGGACGGACCGCTCCACTGCGGCGCGAGCTCGAGTCGGCGTTTCCGCGACGGCCCTTCGCGCTGCGCTTCTGGGATGGCAGCGGCGTTGAGGCGACCGAGCCGGGAGCGCCGACGTTCAGATTCGGCTCGCCGCAGGCGCTGGCCCACGTGCTGCGCGCGCCGGGAGAACTAGGGCTGGGTCGTGCTTACGTTGCCGGCCTGATCGAGGTCGATGATCTCGATCACGCGCTACTCGTGGTGGACACGTTCGAGTCCCCGTCGCTGTCCTTGAAGGCGCAGGCCCGCCTCGGTTGGGCGCTGCTCCGAGCCTGCGGGCTCGTTGCGCCCCCGCGTGCGCCGGCTGTGGAGCTGCGGCTGCGGGGCGAGCGACACACCCTGAGCCGTGACCGACGCGCGGTTCAGTACCACTACGACGTCGGCAACGATTTCTTCGCGCTGTTCCTCGATCCGTCGATGACCTACAGCTGCGCGATCTTCTCGCGCGGGGCGCGGACGCTCGAGGAGGCCCAGGAGGCAAAGCTCGAGCTGGTCTGCTCCAAGCTCGGGCTGAAGGAGGGCGAGCGAGTGCTCGATGTCGGCTGCGGTTGGGGCAGCTTCGCGATCCACGCCGCGACGCTTCACGGCGTACGCGTCCTCGGGGTGACGCTCGCGGAGCGCCAGGCTGAGCTTGCGCGTCGGCGCGTACGTGAGGCCGGCCTCGAGGACCGGGTCGAGATCCGCGTTGCCGACTATCGCGAGCTGGTAGGCGAGCGGTTCGATGCAATCGCCAGCATCGGCATGGTCGAGCACGTCGGAGAGGAGCGGATCGACCTCTATGCATCTCGCCTGGCCAGCCTGCTGACCCCCCACGGACGGCTGCTCAACCACGGGATCGCAAAACTGAAGGACGTCGACAGTCCCGACGAGGGGCCGTTCTCCGAGCGGTTCGTGTTTCCCGACGGCGTCCCGTTGCCGCTGTCGCGCGTCAGCCTCGCGCTCGAGCGCGCCGGCCTGATGACGACGCATGTCGAAGGGTTTGCCGATGACTACGCCGAGACGCTCCGGCACTGGAAGCGCCGGTTCGAAGAGCGCTACGAGGATGCCGTGCGGCTGGGCGGCATCGAACGGGCGCGCGTCTGGCGGCTGTACCTGCGCGCGGCGCGTCTGGGCTTCGAGACCGGCTGGGCGTCGGTCTATCAAGTGCTGGCCCATCGCCCCGCATAGGCCCGCGGCGGAGCGCGCGCTTCACAGCACAACGCGTGTGGAGTATCGTCGCGGGCGCTCTGCGAACATGTGAAACGCTTCGCGAACGTCTGAAGGAGAGAGAGGGCATGAGCCAAACCGTCCCTGTAGAGCTGAGAGTCAATGGCGTCGAGCACCACTTGGACGTGGAGCCGCGCCTGCTGCTCGTTCACGCACTCCGCGATCGCCTCGATCTGACCGGCACCCACGTCGGATGCGACACGTCCAACTGCGGCGCTTGTACCGTCCACATGGATGGGCAGGCGGTGAAGTCGTGCACCGTCCTGGCCGTCCAGGCCGACGGCGTCGAGGTTACGACGATCGAGGGGCTCGGTTCCGAGGGCGAGCTGCATCCGCTGCAGGAAGCCTTCTGGAACGACCACGGTCTGCAGTGCGGCTATTGCACGCCCGGCATGATCATGGCCGCCGCCTCGCTGCTGGCAGACAACCCCGATCCGACTGAGGAACAGGTGCGCCAGGGACTCGAAGGAAACCTCTGTCGTTGCACCGGGTACCACAACATCGTCAAGGCGGTGCTCGATGCCGCCAAGGTCAAGTCACCGACGATCGCTACCGGGCCGCAGGTGACGGCATGAGCGATGACGCGATGACTACGGCCGGAAGCAATGGAGGCTCGGCGGTCGCCGAACCACACATCGGGCGGTCGCTGCGGCGCAAGGAGGACCCCCGGCTGATCACGGGCCGCGCCCGCTACGTCGACGACATCTCGCTGCCGGGGATGCTGTGGGCAGCTTTCGTGCGCTCCCCGGAGGCGCACGCGCGGATCGTGTCGATCGACGCGGCCGCCGCCCGCGAACGCCCAGGCGTGCACGCGGTCTTCACCGGAGAGGACATGACGGACCTCGAGGGACCGCTGCCGCTCGCGTGGGTTCCGCCGGGCGTGGAGGTCAATAACCCCGACCACTGGCCGCTCGCGCGCGACGCCGTCAAACACGTCGGTGACCCGGTCGCGGTGGTGCTCGGCGAGGACCGCTACGCGGTCGTCGACGCGGCGGAGGACGTGATCGTCGAGTACGACCCACTCCCAGTCGTGACGGATCCCGAAGCCGCACTGGCGGGCGGGCCGATCATCCACGAGCAGTTCGGCACCAATCAGGTGCACCAGTGGTCGCTGCCCGGTGGCGATATCGAGGCGGGCTTCGCAGAGGCCGACCTGGTCGTCGAACGGCGTGTCGTCAACCACCGCACCGCGGGGGCGGCGATCGAGCCCCGCGGTGTACTGGCCGACTACCGCGCCGGGTCTTTGACCGTCTGGAGCGCGACCCAAGTGCCGCACTTCGTGCGCCTGTTCCTAGCGATTCTGCTCGGGATGAGCGAGGAGCGGGTTCGCGTCATCGCGCCCGAGGTCGGCGGCGGCTTTGGCTCCAAGCTTCAGGTTTACGGCGAGGAGGTGTTCGCGGCGTGGTGCTCGCGCAAGCTTGGACGGCCTGTGAAGTGGATCGAGACCCGCACCGAGAACATGGCCGTGACCCACCAGGGGCGCGATCAGGTCGCATACACGAAGATGGGCCTCAAGCGGGACGGGACGATCACCGCTTTCCATGTCCGGATCATCGCCGACCTGGGCGCGTACAACATGCTGCTGACGCCGGCGATCCCGTCTCTGGGGGCGTTCGTGATGAGCGGTGTGTACAAGATCCCTACCGTCCAGACGGACATCGTCGGGGTGTTCACGAACAAGTGCCCGACCGACGCAATCCGCGGCGCGGGGCGGCCCGAGGCCACGCACATGATCGAGGTCACGCTCGACCAGGCGGCGGCCGAGCTCGGGATCGACCCGCTCGAGATCCGCCGGAAGAACTTCATCCCCAAGGAGGACTTCCCCGCAGAGACGGCGGTCGGCGTGACCTACGACTCCGGGGACTACGAGAAGACGCTCGACCGCCTGCTCGAGCACGTCGACGTGGCGGCCTTCCGGCGCGAGCAGGAGGAGCTGCGTGCGAAGGGCATATATCGCGGAATCGGATTCTCCACCTACACGGAGATCTGTGGGCTGGCGCCGACGCGGGTCGTCGGTCCCGAGGGGTTCGGCAACCAGGCCGGCTTCTGGGAGTCGGCGATGGTCCGCGTCCACAACACCGGCGCCGTCACCGTCTACACCGGCAGTTCGCCCCACGGCCAGGGTCATGAGACCTCGTACGCGCAGATCGTCGCCGACAAGCTGGCCGTCGACCCGGCGGTCGTGGAGGTGATCCACGGCGACACCGGGACGGGACCCGAGGGCCGCAACACGTACGGCTCGCGCTCGCTGAGCGTCGGCGGCGAGGCGCTCGCGAAGTGCGCCACAAAGATCGCCGATAAGGCGAAGGCGATCGTCGCCCACCAGCTCGAGGCGGATCCGGAGGATGTGGAGGTGAGCCGTGACAAGTTCGCCGTCCGCGGATCGCCTGACAAAGGCATGACGCTCGCCGAGGTGGCGGGCGCCGCGTACCTCAACAACGTCCCCACGGGGATGGAGCCGGGGCTGGAAGCGACGACGTTCTGGGAGCCCGAGAACTTCGTCTTCCCATTCGGCGCGCACGCCTGCATCGTCGACGTGGATCCCGAGACCGGAAAGACGAAGGTCGTCCGTTACGTCGCGGTCGATGACTGCGGCAACGCGATCAACCCGCTGCTGATCGACGGCCAGATCCACGGCGGAATCGTCCACGCCATCGGACAGGCGCTGTATGAGCGCATTCACTACGACGAGGACGGTCAGCTCGTGACCGGCACGTTCGTCGACTACGCGTTGCCGACCGCGGCGGAGCTTCCGAGCTTCGAGCTCGACCGGACGGAGACCCCGTCGCCCGTGAACTCCATGGGCGTCAAGGGCGTCGGCGAAGCCGGCACGATCGCGGCGAGCCCCGCAGTCACGAACGCGGTGATCGACGCGCTGCGTCCGCTCGGAGTTACCTACATCAACATGCCGCTCAGCCCGATGCGGGTCTGGGAGGCAATCGAAGACGCCAGAGGAGGTGTGCCGGCATGATCCCCGCCGAGTTCGATTACGCGGCCCCCGAGACGCTCGATGAGGCGATCAACATGCTCGCCGACGGCGGTGAGGACGCGAAGCTGCTGGCGGGTGGTCACTCGCTGATTCCGCTGATGAAGCTGCGCCTGGCGGCGCCGTCGCTGCTGATCGACCTGCGCAAGGTCCCAGGTCTCCACGGGATTCAGCGCGAGGACGGAAATTGGCGAATCGGCGCGATGACGCCGCACGTTGACGTCGAGCGGTCGCCCGACCTGGGCCTGCTCTCGCGCGTTGCCGGCACGATCGCCGATCCGCAGGTGCGAAGCCGAGGGACGATCGGCGGTTCGCTCGCCCACGGCGACCCGGCCTCGGATCTGCCCGCGGTGGTGTTGATCGCCGAAGGATCGGTGACCGTCAAGGGAAGCGGCGGGCAGCGCACGGTGAAGGCGTCGGACCTGTTCCGCGACTACCTGGAAACGGCCCTCGAGCCGGGCGAGGTGCTGACCGAGGTCCGGATACCGGCGTTCGACGGCTGGGGCTACAGCTACCAGAAGTTCAACCGCCGCAGCGAGGATTGGGCGATGGTGGCAGTCAGCGCGATGGTCAAGCAGACGGGCGATACCTGTGAGGATGTCCGCGTGGGTCTGACCAACATGGCCGGGGTGCCGTTGCGGGCGCACGCCGTCGAGGACGCGCTCCGCGGCCAGCGGCTGAGCAACGACGCGATCGCCAAGGCGGCCGAGCACGCGTCCGATGGCACCGATCCGCCGGCCGACCTGAACGCCAGCTCGGACTACAAGCGCCATCTTGCAGGGGTGCTCTGCAGGCGTGCGCTGCAAGAGGCCGCGGGATTGGCATGATCTCTGAGTGCACGTCGCTGACATAGAGTCCGTTGCGGCGGCGAGCGCCACGCTCGCCGCCGAGGGCTACCTTGCCGATCGGCCGCTCGCGCTGGCGGTCTACCTTGCGATCACGCTCGAGCAGCCCTTGCTGCTCGAGGGCGAGGCGGGCGTCGGGAAGACCGAGGTCGCGCGAGCCCTGGCGCAGGGCAGCGGCGCACGGCTGATCCGACTGCAGTGTCACGAGGGGATCGACCTGCATCACGCGGTCTACGACTGGGACTATCCGCGGCAGCTGCTGGCGATGCGGGCGGCGGAAGGCGGAGTCGATGAGGGCCAGCTGTTCTCGCGGAGATTCCTGCTGCGCCGGCCGTTGCTGGACGCGCTCGAGCATGACGGGCCGGTGGTCCTGCTGGTCGACGAGATCGACCGAGCCGACGACGAGTTCGAGGCGTTCCTGCTCGAGTTCCTGTCCGACTTCGCGGTCACGATCCCCGAGTTGGGGACCGTCGCCGCGCGGCATCGTCCAATCGTGGTGCTCACCTCGAACCGGACGCGCGAGCTGCACGATGCGCTCAAGCGTCGCTGCCTCTATCAGTGGATCGACTATCCGGATCCCGAGCGGGAGCGGGCGATCGTACGGCAACGGATTCCCGGCGTACCCGAGGAGATCGCCGCGCGGGTCGTGGCTGCCGTGGGCCGGTTGCGCGAGCACAGCGATCTGTACAAGCTCCCGGGCGTCGGCGAGACGCTGGTCTGGGCGCGGGCGTTGCTGGCGCTCGGCGAGGACGGCGATCTGGATGAGACGCTTGGGGCGGCGCTCAAGGTCCACGAAGATGTCGTGCGAGCGCGCGAGCGGAATGTGCTCGAGGGTGTCTGAGGTCTCGGAGATCGTGGCCGGCCGGCTCGCCTCGCTCACGGCGGTGATGCGCGCCGAGGGGGCCCGGGTCGGCCTGGGGGAGCTGCTGGCCGCACACCGAGCGCTGGCGGCGGTTGATTGCAGCTCGAGCGAGGAGTCACGGCTCGCCCTGCGGACCGCGCTGTGCTCTTCCCGGGATGATCTGGAGCGCTTCGATCGGGCGTTCGCGGCCGTGTTCGGGGAACTGCTCGCGCTGAACCGGCTCGGTGAGGACCCGCTCGATCAGCTGGGCGCGATCGAGCGCTCGGTGCTGCCGCGCGCCGGGATTCCCGGGTCGGAGTCGCGAGAGCAGATATCCGAGGAGCCGATCGCGGTTCCGGCGGCTTGGAGCGATGTGGAGCTGCTGCGGGAGAAGGACTTCGCGGGCTACTCGGACGCCGAGGTGGCACTCGCACACGTGCTGATCGCGCGGCTCGCGCGCCGCGGGCCGACGCGGGTCTCGCGGCGCCTGCGGCCCGCCCGGGGTCGTAGTCACGCTCCCGATCTGCGCCGAGTGCTGCGGTCCTCGATGCGGACCGGCGGCGAGCCGGTTGAGCGCCACTGGCGAGCGCCGAGCCGGCGCCCCCGACCGCTGGTGCTGATCTGCGACGTCTCCGGGTCGATGAGCCCTTACGCACGGATGCTGCTCCAGTACCTGCACGCCTGCGTCGCGGCGCGCCGGCGTGTCGAGGCGTTCGCGTTCGGAACCCGCCTGACGCGGGTCACCAACGAACTCGCGGGTCGCGACCACGATCGCGCCTTGGAGCGCGCGGCCGAAGCGGTGATCGATTTCTCCGGTGGAACGCGGATCGGGGCGGCGCTCGCGGAGCTCAATCGCGTGCACGGCCGCCTGCTCGGCCGCGGCGCCGTCGTCGTGATCCTGTCCGACGGGTGGGATCGCGGCGATCCGGCTCAGCTCGACGTCGAGATGGCGAGACTGCGACGCAGCGCCCATCGTCTCGTGTGGCTCAATCCGCTGGCCGCTCACCCCGAGTTCGAGCCCCTGACGCGCGGAATGCGCGCCGCGGTGCCACATACCGACGAGCTGCTGGCGGGCAACTCGCTGGCTTCGCTCGAGGAACTTGCTGCCATCCTTGAGGCGGCATGAACGACGTCCTGACGCAGGTCACTACGTGGACGGGGCGCGGCGACAGAGTCGCGCTGGCCACCGTGGTCGATTTCCGCCGCTCGGCTCCGCGCCCGCCTGGGGCGAAGCTGGCGGTCAACTCGCATCGCCACTCGGCTCCGGCGGATGATCGGCCCCTTGTGGCGATCCTCGCGGGGTCTGCGGGCGAGGTGCCGCGACTCCGCCGGTCGCGCCGATGGCCGCAACGGGGGACGGCTGCAAGATGCTCGCGGCCGGATCCACGAGGTGACCGCGTGATTACCGGGCTGGTGCTGGCGGCGGGTGCCGGCCGGCGGTTCGGCCCACAGTCGAAGCTGCTGGCCGAGCTCGGAGGTCGTCCGCTGCTCGAGCATGCCGTTGGCGCCCAATGCGAGGTCCCCGAGATCTCGCGCGTGGTCGTCGTGCTCGGCGCGCGAGCGAGTGAAGTGTTAGAGCGCGTCGAGCTCGGTCGAGCCGAGCCAGTGGTGTGCCGAAACTGGAGCTCCGGTCAGGCGGCATCGCTTCGCTGCGGGGTCGCCGCCTTGCCCGAGGCCACTAAGGTAATCGTCACCCTCGGCGACCAGCCGCTGGTCACGCCGTCGGTGATCGCCCGCTTCGTGGTGCAGCCGGGCGGAGCGCGCGCCGTCTGGCAGGGGCGGCCGGGTCACCCGGTCGTGCTCGGCCGCAGGCAGATCGAACAGATTGCTTCGTTGAGCGGCGATCGCGGGGCGCGAGCCCTGCTAGGCGCCGGACCCAAGATCGAGTGCAGCGAAATGGGCGATCTCGGGCGCGATGTTGACACACCTGAGGAGCTGGAGGCGATTCGTCATGAGGCTAGAGCAGTCATTTGAGGTTGCCGCACCCGTCGGGCGGGTGTGGAAGGCCCTGATCGATGTCGAGCACGTCGCGCCGTGCCTTCCGGGAGCTGCGGTGACCGGCCGCAACGACGACGGGAGCTACAGCGGCTCGTTCACGGTGAAGATCGGCCCAACGACCGCGTCGTACAGCGGCAAGCTGCAGATGCAGGAGGTTGACGAGAGCGCCCACAGCGCGACCATGCACGCGCAGGGTTCGGACAAGCGAGGGCAGGGCGGCGCCACGGCAACGATCTTCTCGACGCTGTCGCCGGCCGATGGCGATGGCACGCGCGTCGAGGTGATCACCGATTACCACATCACCGGGCGCTTGGCGCGGTTCGGCCGCGGCGGGATGATCGAGGACATCTCCCAGAAGCTGCTGCGCCAGTTCGCGGCGCGGTTGCAGGACTCGCTCGTGCACTCGCCGGACGCGAAGCCGGAGGCGACTGGGGAGGCGCCCGAGTCTGCCGAGGACCCCATGGATGCCGAGGTGGCCTCCGGCGACGAGCCGATGCCCCTGGATGCGCAGACCCAGATCCACGAGCCCGCACCAATCAGCGAGGCGGCCCCAACCACGAACGGCGCGGAGCCGGCCGCGCCCAGCGCCGCGCCTGCAGCCGCCGCCCGCCGGCGACGCGGCCGCCACCGCCACGTCCGCGCGCCGCGGCCCCGCCTCCGCCCCCAGCCGCCGCGACCCCGCGTCGCCCGCCGCCCCCCGAGCCGGTTCAGGGCGTCTCGCTGGTGTCCTCGGTGATGTGGGACCGCATCCGAGACACCCCAGCGCCCCTCGCGTTCGCCGCCGGCGTGCTGCTGGCGGTGCTCGTGAGGTTGCGGGTGAGGCGTTAGCCGGTAGCAGCGGCGTACAAACGGTTGAGCAGACTCTCCATCGCCGGGGAGGTCTGCAGGAAACCGGGGCAACAGGTGGGCCCGTTGACCGCGCTGATCCCGATCTCGAGGTGAGGGCCGGTTGAGATCCCAACGTCCCGCAGCCGACCTCGGCGATCGGCTCCCCGGAACGAACCACCGTCCCCACCGGCACGAGCGCCGGTAGCGCATGTCCGTAGTAGATGTAGCGCCCGTTGAGTGGCCCTCCAAAGACGCGCATCACCGGCGCGGCGGGGCCGAAGCCCGAGATCCCCTCCTGCACGATCATCCCGTTCGTGACAGCCACCTCAACCGCCGCGGGCCCGCAAGCCGCTCCCTTGGTCGAGATGTCGACCCCCTGATCGGGGGACCAGGTGCTGGGCGGCTCGACCACCGAGAGCGGAGCAATCGGGAAGACGAATCCCTGGCCGGGGTTGACCGAGTTCAGCTCCTGGACGATCTTCAGCTCTCGCTTGACCTCGGCGAGCGAAATCGGGTGGGCATTCGGGTCTCCGACCGGCGTGGTCGGGGAAGAGCTCGCGGGAGCGTTGCCGGCGATCGGCTCAATCGGCTGAGGATGCGGCTGCAGCGCGGGCGGAGCCGTCGTTGACCGGCTGCTGCTAGTCGCCGCATTGGTGCTGGTCACACCAGGAGCGGTCGTCTCGGCACTCGCACCGCATCCGGCGAGCGCCAGCGCAGCCGCGAGCAGCAGGACTGTCGTTCGTGCAGCGAACCGCACGGATCCAGGTAAGCGGTTTTCAGGCAACCGCACGCAGGTGCGCCAATGGCGGGCGCTCAACAGCCTCGCTCCCCAGCGCTTGCAGCTCGTCGCCACCTGGCGCCAGAAATGTCGACGGTAACGGCCCGCGGAGCCGTCCCTCTCGCTGCAACCGCGAGGCAACCGCGCGTAGCACCGCGTAAGCCATCGGGCCCAGCTCGCGCAGCGGCTGATGAGCGTTCTGGCGGATGTCGAGGTCGACCTGGGCCAGCTGGTCGAGCCCGGCGATGCGATAGGCGTCGAGCAGTAGCGCGATGTCGACGCCATAGCCCGTCACGAACGGGAGCCGCACGAGTAACTCACGGCGGGCGGCGATCTCGCCGGCGAGCGGTTGTTCGACCGCCGCCAACTCGGGATAGAACAGGTTCAGCAGCGGCCGCGCCGTGAGCTCCGTGACGCGGCCGCCCTCGTCGGGCAATGTCAGCTCGCCGACCCGGAACGGCCGGCGATAGAAGCCCTTCACGAACGAGATCCCGGGCTCGCACAGCAGCGGTCCGAGCAATCCACAGGCGAAGTGCGCCCCGAAACGCTCCGAGTCCGCATCGAGGAAGCAGATGACCTCTCCGCGCAGCACCCGAAGGGCGCGCCACATCGCGTCGCCCTTGCCGAGCACCGGGCCGTGCTCGGGCAGCAGATCCTCCTGGTCGTGGACCTCGGCGCCGAGCGAGCGAGCGATCTCCGGGGTGGCGTCTGTCGAATTGTCGACGACCAAGATCTGATCGACGAGCCCGCGCTCCCGCAGCGGCGCGAGCCGCTCGAGGATTGGACCGATCGTCCGTGCCTCGTTGCGAGCAGGTAGGCAGATCGACACGCTCGCCGTCCGCTCGGCTACCAGCCGCCGGAGGGGGTAATCGCCGTGGGCGAATGTGTTGCTGCGGTGCCAGGCCCGCGCCCGAATCGACATCAGCGACAGGATGTCAGCAGCGGAGCGCCGCTACACCCGTGCCGTGGAGATCCGGAGCGCCACCGTTTCCGTCCATCCAGCGCCATCGAACCGCCGGCGGACCGCAGCGGCGCTCGCCGCGTGGTCGTAAGCCACTCGGCGATGCTCGACCGACCCGTCCTCGTGTAGTAGCGCGTAGGCGGCCCGCTGATCGCCATCGAACGGCATCCCGACGCTCCCCGGGTTGATCAGCTCGATGCCCTCGGAGCTCGGACGCCGAAACGGCAGATGGGTGTGGCCGAAGATCAGCCGGTGCTCGGGCACCCCGGCGAGCAGCTCCTGCTCGTCCTCGGCTGGTTCGGGCATGAACGAGCGAACATCCGAGACCGGAGAGGCATGGCAGTAGCGGGTGCCGTCGAGCACGGCCTGCTCTTGGAGCGCTGCCAGCTGCTCAACGAGCCTCGGGCCGACCGCTTCTCGGCAGGCCGCGATTGCCCCCTGTACAACGTGGTTGTCGGGTGCCTGGTCGGGGCTCGCCGTCCAGCGCTCGCCGTTGCCGCGAATCCACGTCGCGTTCGGGAGTCCCCGCAGGGCGGCGATCGTCTCGACCGGCCACGGCCCGAACAGGGCGTAGTCACCGCCGAGCAGGAAACGATCGGCGCGAGCGTCCGCGAGCACTGCCTCGAGTGCGGGCAGGTTGCCATGGATGTCGTAGAGGAGCGCGGTGCTCGACACGTCCCTAGGTAATAGCATCGCGAGCCCCTTGGAGGTGCTGGGCCCTTCGCTTTCGTTGCGCTACGCCACCGCGGACGACGCTCGTCCGCTGTTCGAGCTCGGCTCAGATCCCGAGGTGACTCAGTTCTTCTCGTGGGGTCCCTACAAGTCTGAGTCAGAACCGGCGTCCTACATCGCGCGGCTGGGGGAGGAGCGTGAGCGTGGCGAGCGGCTCGAGTTCGTGATCGTCGGCGGCGAGCAGCAGCCGGTCGGCGTCACCGGCCTGTCGGAGCTCAGCCGTCGCGATCGCCGTGCGGTCGTCGGCACGTGGCTGGGGCGGACCCACTGGGGCACCGGGGTGAACCAGGAGTCAAAGGCGCTGATCGCATATCTGGCGTTCGAGATTCTCGGGCTGGAGCGGCTCGGGGCCTACTCGGACCTCGACAACCCGCGATCGCAGGCTGCGCTCGCGCGGATCGGATTCGTGCGCGAAGGGGTGCTCCGGCGCTGGCACCGCCACGGTGACCGAGTCCATGACGTGATCGTGTGGTCGTGGCTCAAGCCGGAATGGAAGCGCTCGCCGCTCGCCCAGGAGAAGATCACCGTCCGCGGCGAGCCGCCGCGTCGGTTTCGCCGCTGAGCTTGCCGGTCGCCGGCTCGTCCGGCGACCGCTCAGCTCCGCCGCTGCTCCCAGCTGAAACCCCGAACCGCGAGCGCGATTCCCGAGCACCGCCCAGACGGCGATCACTCCCAGCGAGCTGATGTTCGCGGCCAACGACTTGCCCGTGACCATGGCGCCCGACAGCCCGTTGATCAAGTGAATCAGGGGCAGTGCCTCCGCGATTCCCCTGATGAACGCCGGCGCCCGCGCCGCGTCATAGAACACTCCCGAGATGAAGATCACCGGGAGGAACACCGCGTTGACGTAGGCGGGCGCGGAGTCGAAGTTGGGGATCGCATGCGAGAAGGCCACGCCCAGGGAGGCAAAGCACACCACTCCGGCGGCGACGAAGACGACCAACTCGAGCCAGCTCTTCGGCCACCCCGTGCCGAAGAAGACGCGACCCGCGACGGTGATGATCCCGATCTGGATCGCCGTGTTCGTGACGGCGTTCCCGGCGATCCCCAGGAGGTACGAGATCCCGGGCATCGGCGTGCCGTGGATCCGCTTGAGCACCCCCTGCTCACGCAGGAACGTCATGTTGAACGCAAGCGCTGTGAACGTCGTCGACATCACGCTCATTCCGGCGATGCCCGGCACAATCACGTTGAGCTCGTGCTGGTTGCCGTGCAGGATCGCGCCGAAGAACGCGAGGAACAGGAGCGGCAACAGGAAGTTGAAGAACGCGGCGCTCGGGTTGCGCCAGAAGAGCTTTCGTTCGAGGCGGTATTGGCGCCAGGCCAGGAAGGCGACGTCACTCATCGTCGGTCGCCTCCGCCGCCGTCAGCTCCAGATAGACGTCCTCGAGTGTCGGGCGCGTGACCGTGAGGCCCTCGAGCCGCTCGCCGCGAGCGAGGGCGACGGCGGTCAGCTCGTGCAGCAGGCTCGTCGGATCGTCGGTCTCGTGCTCGATGACGCCGCCGTCGCCGTTGCGATACGCAACTCGATACGGCGCCGCACCGCCACTCGTGCCTAGCTCCCGTGGCGCCCCCTCGACGACGATTCGCCCGTCCTTGATGATCGCCACGCGGTCGGCCAGGTCCTGGGCCTCGTCCAGATAGTGGGTCGTCAGCAGCACGGTCTTGCCGAGTTCCTTCAGCGACCGGATCGTGTCCCACGCCTGCCGCCGCGCCGCCGGATCGAAGCCGGTCGTCGGCTCGTCGAGGAACACCAGCTCCGGATCGCCGATCAGCGCAAGCGCAAGGTCGAGCCTGCGCAGCTGGCCTCCCGAAAGGGTCCGAGAGAGCGCGTCCTCCTTGCCGTGCAGGCCGGTGAGCGAGATCACCTCGTCGACGTCGCGCGGATGGGGGTACATGGTCGCAAAGTGGGCGATCGCCTCCCGCACGCGGATGTGGCGGTAGAGCCCGGTGCTCTGGAGAACGATTCCGACGCGCGCGCGGAGTGCGCGAGAGCGCTCGCCGGGATCGCATCCGAGCACGCTCACGTCGCCCTCGGTCCGGGAGCGGTAGCCCTCCAGAATCTCGACGGTCGTCGTCTTGCCGGCACCGTTGGGCCCCAGAAGCCCGAACACCTCGCCGCGCAGCACCTCGAAGTCGATCCCGCGGACCGCCTGGAACTCTCCGTAGGACTTGCGCAGGCCGTGGACCTTGATCGCCGTATCTGGCACGAGGATGATGATGGCAGCGCCGCCCAAACCATAGATACTGGGCTCGTGAGACAGGTCCTGAAGCTGCCCGCCTATCGGCGTTTGCTGACCGCATACACCTTCAACGAGCTCGCCTGGACGATCGGCTCGCTCGCGCTCGTGCTGCTTGTCTACCGGCGCACCGGCAGTGCGATCGGCGCGATGGGGTTCTACCTGTGCGCGCAGTTCGTGCCGGCTCTGTTCTCGCCGGCGATCGTAGCCAGGCTCGACCAGCGTGCCGCCGGACGGATTCTCCCGGCGCTTTACACTCTGGAGGGGCTGCTGTTCCTGGTGCTCGCGTGGCTGGCGACCAGGTTCTCGCTCGTGCCGGTGCTGGCGCTCGCGCTGGCCGATGGGATCGTCGCGCTGAGCGCCCGCTCGCTCGCGCGCACAGCGACGGTGGCCGTGACCTCGCCTGCGGGACTCTTGCGGGAGGGCAACGCCCTGACGAACGGCGCCTTCTCGATCTGCTACATGGTCGGCCCGGCGCTCGGCGGGTTGATCGTCGAGGCCGGCGGCACGAGCGCCGCTCTGCTCACCAACAGCGGGCTGTTTGCCCTGATCGCCGTGACCCTGGCCACTGCCGCGAGCCTGCCTGGGGCGGCGCGGGAGCGCGCGCCGGCCGCCGGCCGCCTGCGTGCCGCCCTCTCGTACGTGAGGACGCAGCCGGCGATCCGTGCGCTGCTCGTCCTACAGGCCGGGGCGCTGGTGTTCTTCACGATCTCGATTCCGGTCGAGGTTGTGTTCGTGCAGCACTCGCTACACGCGGGAGCCGGGGGGCTGGGAGCGCTGCTGTCGGCCTGGGGGGCAGGTGTGGTTGCCGGAAGCGTGATCTACGCGCGGTGGCGCCGGTTGCCGGGACGAGCCTTGATCACGCTTGGCGCCGGAGCGCTCGG
Organism: uncultured Solirubrobacterales bacterium; assembly: GCA_963837385.1. GTDB lineage: Bacteria > Actinomycetota > Thermoleophilia > Solirubrobacterales > Solirubrobacteraceae > Palsa-465. Next base: position 11,265 of record CAWIMZ010000011.1, on the reverse strand, counting down.
GATCGGCTTCATCGCGATGGCACTCGCGCCGTCGCTGATGGCGGCGGTGATCGGCGCGGTCGCCGGCGGCGCTGGCAACGGAATCGAGGCGATAGCTGCTCATACCGAGCTGCAGGAGCAGACCGAGCAGCGATGGATGGCACTGACGATGAGCCTCAACGAGTCGGTGACGCAGGCCGCGCCAGGGGTGGGAATCGTGATCGGCGGCATACTCGCGGCGCTCGCCGGGCCTCGGATAGCGCTGGCGTCGGCCGGCGTCGGGGCCCTGATGGTCACCGTCGCCGCCTGGATCGTGCTGCGTCCCGGTGCCGCGGGCCGCGGCCCGCGGAAATCGCCGGACGGCGGTGCAGCGAACGAGCCGGCAGACAGGGGTGAAGGGGAGGGCGCCGCCTCGACGGCGGGTGTCTCCGGAAGGCGCTAGGTTGGCGACGTGCGCCGTGCCTGCATCGACATCGGCTCCAACACGACACGGCTGCTGGTTGCGGAATGCGACGGAGATCGGTTGCTGGAGGTCCATCAGGAGCGCGCGTTCACGCGGATCGGGCGTGGCGTGCTGGCCGATGGGTCGATCGCGCCGGCGAAGATCGCCGAAGTGGCCGATGTGGTCGCGGCGCAGCTTCGGCGTGCCGGCGAGCTCGGGGTCCGGGACGTCCGCGGCGTCGCGACCGCGGCGATCCGACGCTCGCGAAACGGCGCCGCGCTGGTTGAGGCAATTCGCAGCGGCTGCGGGTTGTCGGTCGAGATCCTCTCGGGGGAGGAGGAGGCCCGGCTGGCATTCGTCGGGGCAGCGCGCACGCTAGGCCATGTGCCCGCCGGCCAGCTCGGCGTCGTCGACGTCGGGGGAGGGTCTTCCGAGCTCGCGGTCGGCACCGTGCCGGACGAGGTGAGCTGGTCTACGTCGTTTGCGGTGGGGTCCGGCGACCTCGCTGACAGTTGCCTGCGATCCGACCCACCCTCACCTGCCGAGCTCTCGGAGGCCCGCGCCCGGGTGGCGAGGGCGCTCGAGGGCCTCAAAGCGCCCCATCCGGCTGAGGCCGTGGCGGTCGGGGGCAGTGCGGCGTCGCTGCGACTGCTGGCGGGCCCGGTCCTCGACGCGGATGCCTTCGAGCGGTCGCTGGGGCTGCTCGCCGGAGAGCTGGCCGCTGACCTCGCACGCCGCTTCGGGCTCGCGGTCGACCGGGTGCGGCTGCTCCCGGCCGGGCTGCTGATCCTGGAGGCTGTCTCCGCAGCTGTTCGGGGCCGCGCTGCAGATCGGTTGTGGCGGAATCCGCGAGGGCCTGCTGCTGGAGGCCGGCGGGTGAGCACGCCGGAACCGCCGCTGCCCCCGCGGGAGGCGCTCGCGGAGGTGCGAGTCCGCGCGCCGACTCGGGGTAATTGGCGGCTCGAGCGGCTGCTGGAGTCGGTCAACGAAGACCAGCGGGTCAAAGCGTGGTGGCACGTCTCGGCGGTCAATGCCACGCGCCGGCTCGGAATGAGCGACCACAGCTGGGTCCACATCCAGATCGTTCTGAATATCGGCCTGCGTCTTGCGCGGATCCTGTTTCGTCGCGGGGTGACGCCGAGCGTGGTCGCCGATTACGGGATGAGCGAGCACGACGCGGAGGTGGTCGTCGCCGCCGGTTGCCTGTTCCACTGCGTCGGCATGTCGATCCACCGCGACGACCACGAGCGCTACAGCCTGTTCCTCACCGCGGACAGGCTCGCGACGCTGCTCGCAACGGCCTACGAGGAGCCGGAGCTCACGATCATCACCGCGGAGGCGCTGCACGCGATCATCGGCCACCGCCGTCAGGGGGCGCCGTTCACGGTCGAGGCGGGAATCGTCCGGGTCGCGGACGCGCTCGACATGGCGCGGGGTCGCTCGCGCGTGCCGTTCGAGTCGGGCCTCCAGAACATCCACTCGCTGTCGGCTTACTCGATCGAGGAGGTGAAGATCTCGCCCGGAGGCGATCATGCGGTCAGGGTCGAGATCGCGATGTCCAATAGCGCCGGCATCTTTCAGGTCGACGAGCTGCTGGCAACCAAGCTCCGCGGCTCGGGTCTGGAGGAGCACATCGAGGTGATCGCCCGGATCGATGCCGAGCACGAGCAGCGGCTGCTGACCGTATTTAAGATCTAGAGGGCGGGCTCGCGTCGATCACCCGCCGCTCGTGCGTCCCGACGCCGATCGTGCGCCCGTCCTCGCGCAGCACCTCCACGCTGAAGCGGAGCTTGCGGCCGTCGAGCACTTCCTCCAGGCGCGCCCGGGAGGTGCATCGCGAGCCCGCCTGCGCCGAGGCGACGTGCCTGACGCAAACCTCAAATCCGACAGTCGCTTTGCCCTCGGGCAGCTCTGGGAACACGAGCATCGCGGCGGTCCGCTCCATCATCGCGATCATCCCGGGAGTCGACAGAACCGAGAACTCGAGCGTTCCGCCGACGTCGGTCAGGAGCGGTCCGTCGACCTCGAAATCGTGGGTAGATTCGATGCCCGGCTCGATGGTTCCTACCAACCGCCGCGCCAGTCGGCGGACGCCGCGCGCTGCTTCTGCGCGTCCCACCTCGCGTGCTTGCGCTTGTCCAGCGCCCACTGGATCACCGAGAACACGATGATCACAGCCGGGAAGAAGGCGATCGTGATGAACATCGCCGAAGCGATCGTCTTGTCGTTGGTTTCGCCGTACCAGCCCTGGCCGGAACTCGAAGCTGCGAACGCAGCGGGGGCGCTCAGCAGTACCGATGTGAAAACGAGCAATCCGGTAATCAGCCGAGCGCGGCGCATGCGACCAGAATGCTATCCAATGGTCACGCCGTCGGCATACTTTGCCTGGCCCGGACTGCGTCCAGGGCCTGAAGCAGAGCCGGATTGTAGTCGCCCGAGCGTACGGGCCGGAGGTAGCTCGATCGGGGGCTCGGGCGGCCACGGCGGGGGTGCTGCCATGCGGGTGAAGCCTAGCCGCCTACCATGATCAGGCGATGGCTGTGGTGATCGCATCGGACCTCGGTAAGGACATCGCGGGCGAGCCGCTGCTACGCGGGATCTCGTTCAAGCTCGAGCGCCGTGACCGGATGACTCTGTCCGGTCGCAACGGCACCGGCAAGACGACGTTGCTGAGAATGCTCGCCGGTCAGGCGTCGGTCGACTCGGGAGAGCTGGTGCTCGCAAAGGGAACGAGAGTCGCCCTGCACGATCAGCGCCCCCCGCGCGACCGCGACGTCTCGCTGCGGGAATACGTTCTGTCCGGCGCTCGGGAGCTGGTGGCGATCGAGCAGGAGCTCTCCGCGCTGGAGCAGGCGATGGCCGGTGGAGCGCACGACGGCGCCACGCTGAACCGCTATGCGCAGGCGCAGGGCCGCCTCGAGCACGCCGGGGGTTACGACTGGCGTCAGCGTGCGCTGGCAACCCTGCACGGACTGGGCTTTCGCGATGAACGAGAGCTCGACCGACCGCTCCACACTTTCTCCGGCGGTGAGCTGACGAGGGCCTCGCTCGGTCGCGCGCTCGCCGGCGACCCGGACCTGCTGCTGCTGGACGAGCCCACCAACCACCTCGATATCGAGTCGCTCGAGTGGCTCGAGCAGCATCTCGTGTCGCTCGACGCCGCCGTGGTACTGGTCGCACACGACCGCTGGTTTCTCGAGGCGGTGGGTACCGCAGTGCTCGAGCTGGAGGCCGGGCGCGGCCGGTTCTTCGCCGGCCCCTGGCACGTTTGGCGCAAGGAGAAGGCCGCGCGGGAGATCGCGCTCGGGCGGGCGATCGAGCGCCAGCAGGCCGAGATCGAGCGCCTCGAGCGCTTCGTGACCCGGTTCCGCGCCGGTACGCGTGCTCGCCAAGCGCAGTCGCGGGCGAAGAAGCTCTCCAAGATGGAGCGCATCTCGCAACGCCCTGCGGACGGCTCAGGGCTCGAGTTCGCGTTCAAGGCCCCCGACCGCAGCGGCCGGATCGTGTTCGAGCTGCTCGAGGGTCGGATCACGGTCGGCGGGCGGTCACTGCTCGAAGATGCCGAGCTGTGGCTCGAGCGAGGCGAGCACGTGTCGCTGGTCGGGCCGAACGGGGCAGGCAAGACGACGCTGATCGAGGCGCTCGCGGCGCGTCGTGAGCTGGGCCCCTCCGCCGCGGACGGTGGGCCGGTTGTGACCGGCCGGCTACGTACCGGTCACAACGTCAAGATCGGATATCTGTCCCAGCACGCCGACGAGCTCTCCGCGGGCACGGCCCGTACGGTGCTCGAAGCCGCCCAGCACGCGACCGGGCTGACGCCGAACAAGGCGCGGGCGCTGCTCGGCGGATTCCTGTTCTCCGGCGAACAGGCCGAGAAGCCGCTCGACGGACTGTCGGGCGGGGAGCGGCGGCGGCTGTCGCTGGCGATTCTCGTGCAGTCCGGTGCGAACGTGCTGATTCTCGACGAGCCGACCAACCACCTCGACCTGGAGAGCCGGGAGGCGCTCGAAGAGGCGCTGAGATCATTCGAAGGGTCGCTGCTGCTCGTCTCCCACGACCGCGCCCTGCTGGATGCGGTGGGAACCCGAACGATCGCGCTCGAGGAGGAGCGGCTGCGCAGCTACCTCGGCGGGTGGCCCGAGTACTTGCGGGTACGGGAAGAGCGGGCGGCGAAGCGCGAGGGCGGCCAGGACCCACAAGCGCGCCGCAAGCGAACGAAGCCGGTGGGGCCGGTCAAGGCCACACCGCGAGGCGGCACCCAGCGGCTCGAGGACGAGATCGAAGCCGCCGAGGCCGCGCTGCGCGCGCTCGAGGAGGAGCTCGCCGACCCCGCCGCCTGGGCCACGCCGAAGCAGACCGCACGCTCGACGGCTCGCCACGAGGCGGCCAAGCGCGCTGTCGAGGAGCTCTACGAGCGCTGGGAGCAGGTCCCAAGCTGAGCGCGACCGGCGCCCGCCCTGCTCGTCCAGACGCCTCTTTACACTGCCGTGACGATGGCCCTGCCACGCGATGCCGCCCCGATCCGGGTGGCGCTGATCGATGAGGACAGTGGGCTTGTCACGGTTCTCGACCGGCGCCTCGCGGCGCTTCGCTCGGAGCTGGAGGTGATCAGCTACCCGGCTGGACCGGATCGGCTGGCCGCGCTGCGGCTGCACGCGCTGATCGTCAACCCCGCGCTCACGGGGCTCGAGTACGTCGAGCGGCTCGGACTCGCGCTCCCAGGGCTCGCGATGCTGGTCTGCACCGAGCCGGCTCCGCTCGCTGATCGCCTCCGCGGGCTGCGGGGCGGGGCGGACGATTGGGTGACGAAGCCCTGCCACCCGGAGGAGCTGGTCGCCCGCGTTCAGGCGGTCCTGCGCCGCCGCCGGAGTCGGCGAGGTGCCGATCGATGATGGGGCGCTGGTCGCGGGCGAGCTTGCGATCCGCCCAGATCGCTTCGATGCCTACGTCGGCAACGAGCCAGCTTCGCTGTCGCGCAAGGAGTTCGAGCTGCTGCATCAGCTGGCGGTCGCGGACGGTCGCGTGCTCGAGCGCGAGGACGTCTATCAGCGCGTGTGGGGATACACGATGGCCAGGGGAGATCGATCGGTGGACGTCTTCGTGCGCAAGCTGCGCCAGAAGCTGGAGCGGATATCGCCACGGTGGCGCTACGTCCACACCCACTTCGGGGTTGGTTACCGGTTCGCGGCCGAGCGGCCGGGAGACGCTGAAGCCCCACCATCTGCCGGCCTCCCGGCGCAACCGTTACCTGCGCCTCACCGGACGGAGATCATCACGCTTCGATAAGCTCCGCGGACTCCGCGCCAGCGGCGTACTCTTGTGTTCTGATGACGGCAACCATCAGGAACATCTCGATCGTGCTGGTGATCGCGCTGCTCGTCGTGGTGATTCCCGGCGGCGGCACCGGCGCCGCAGTCGCTCAACAGGCCGTCTACCTCGCCTTCCTGGCGACCATGTGGTGGTTCGCCGCGCAGATGTATCGCCAGCATCGGCTGGCGCTGTATTCGCTCGGAGACAGGCGGCGCACCTTGGTCTACGTAGCGGTTGCGGTTGCGTTCTTGACGTTGACGGCCACAACGCGGTTGTGGTCCTCGAGCGCGGGCACGATCGCGTGGTGCGTGCTGCTCGCGGCCGCGGCCTACGCCGTGTTCGCGGTCATCTGGTCGGCCCGGCGCTACTGACCGGGGTCCCGCCGCATTCGAGTCAGGGTGCGCGTAGCAACGCGGGCGGTGCGTACCGAGTCCGGTAGTGGTGCTGATCGTCAGGGATAGACCGGTGTACACCCTTGTTGGATGCCGACGCGGGGTTACGCTCGATCAGAGCTGACGGCAATACCGCCGTCAGGTGGATCGGCGAGGCCGCAGTCGGAATCCGAGCGGGCCTGAGTTGAGCTCGCGCGCGGGGGGCTAGCCAGCCCCTGGCGCACGAACCTCAACCGCCCGGGAGCCACGATGAATTGCAAACCCACACTTCAACAAAGGATCGTGAGATGTCTGTTTTTATCTGGTTGCTGTTGGTAGTTGTGTACATCACACTGTTCGTAACGCTCGCGTTGACAACGCTGCGCAAGGGCCACTACGTCTTGTTCTGGGTTGGGATCATCTTCCCGGTTCTTTGGATCTTCGGGGCCCTGATGCGGCCTACGGCCAGCGTCGAGGCGCGCAGTGCAGCCTGATCCGGCGGCCCAGCGGGGATCACCGCGACCCCGCGTGCTGTTCGTCTACTACACATACACGCAGCAGAGCCTCAGGGTGGCTGAGGCGATGGCGGACGTGCTGCGCGAGCGGGGCTGCGATGTGCGATTGGCCGCCATCGAGTTGACGGATTCGCGTTACGCGGAGCGGTTCACGCGGTTCCCGTCGCGGCATGCCGTGTTCGACATCCTCGGGATGATGCCGGCGCAGCTCCGCGGCGCGACCGGGGAGATTCGCATTCCGCCGGACGCAACCGCCGGGGATTACGATCTCGTCTGTATCGGCTCGCCTACCTGGTGGCTGAGGACGAGCGTCCCGATCCGCTCGTGGCTGAAGTCTGATGCGGCCGGACGGCTGCTTGCGGGCACGTGTTTCGCGGTGTTTGTGGTTTGCCGGCGCTATTGGGGCTTCAACCTGAGGGCGGTGAGGAAGCTCGGTACCGAGCGGGGCGGCACGTACGTCGACGGGATTCATTTCTCGTTCGCCGGCGGCCAGGTTCGCTCGCTGTTGTCGTTGATCAGCTATTTCGACAAAGGCGAGAACCGTGAGCGTTATCTCGGCGTGAAGATCCCCCCGACCAACCTGAAGCCGGACTACGTCGAGGAGGCGCGAGTCTTCGCGACCGGCTTGGCGGATGGCCTCGTCGGCGGCGTCCGGAACGAGTCAGTGCTACGGACGAGGCCGAACGAAGAACCGACAGAAACGAGGAAGGTGAGCGCACATGAGTGACGAGACGATTGATCGCACCAAGCTGCCGATCCGGCGCCCGTCGTTTAGCGGTGTCGCGAACCAGACGCTCGGCGGCTCGGAGCCGGGCTGGGAGCAGATCGGCCATGTGAAGCCTCCGGAGGGGGCTCCGAATGTCTTGGTTGTGCTGATCGACGACGCTGGTTTTGGCAACCCGGGCGCTTTCGGGGGACCAATCGACACCCCGAATTACGATCGGATCGCCGCCGAGGGGTTGCGCTACAACCGTTTCCACGTGACGGCGATGTGCTCGCCGACGAGGGCGGCGCTGCTGACGGGACGTAACCACCACGCCGTCGGCATGGGAGGCATCCCGGAGGCCTCGGGCGGCTTCCCGGGCTATTCGGCGATGCTGCCGAGGGACGCGGCGCCGTTCCCCAAGGTCCTGAAGGAGAATGGGTACTCCACGGCGGCGGTCGGTAAGTGGCACTTGACGCCCGAGAAAGAGCAGGGTCCGGCCGGCCCGTTCGATCACTGGCCCAACGCCTGGGGGTTTGACTACTACTGGGGCTTTTTGGCTCCCGAGGCCAGTCAGTTCGACACGATGATCGCCGAGAACCAGAAGTTCATCGGAGTTCAGGAGGGAAAGGACGGCAAGCCGTTCTACTTTCCCGAGGCGATGACCGACCAGGCGATCGATTGGCTGCATGGCGTTCGGGGCCACGATTCCGAGAAGCCGTGGTGCCTCTATTACTCGACCGGTTGCAGCCATGCGCCCCATCACGTCTCCAAGGAGTGGTCCGCTAAGTACAAGGGCCGGTTCGACCAGGGCTGGGACAAGCTGCGTGAGGAGACGTTCGAGCGCCAGAAGAAGCTCGGGGTGGTCCCGGCTGAGGCGACACTCACACCACGTGACGAGTTGATGCCCGCCTGGGACTCGCTGGACGAGAACAGCAGGCGGCTGTTCGCGCGCCAGATGGAGGTCTACGCCGGCTATTCGGAGAACGCCGATCATCACGTCGGCCGGCTGCTGGACTCGATCGAGGAGATGGGTGAACTCGATGACACGATCGTGATCTGGATCTGGGGCGACAACGGCGCGAGCCTGGAAGGCACCCCAACCGGTTCGTTCAACGAGGGGACGATGCTCAACGGCCTTCCGCTCACCGACCAGGAGCAGATGCAGCTGACGCTGAAGTGGGGCGGGCTGGAGGCGTGGGGGACGGAGATGATGTATCCCCACTACTCATCGGCCTGGGCGTGGGCGGGGAACACACCGTTTCGGTGGGGTAAACAGGTCGCCTCGCATCTCGGGGGCACGCGGAACCCGCTGGTCGTTCGCTGCCCACAGCGGATCAAGGACGACGGCGGCATACGGTCGCAGTTCACGCACGTCACCGACATCGGTCCGACGATCCTCGAGATGGTCGGGATACCTGAGCCAACCCATGTCGATGGGATCGAACAGCAGCCGATGACGGGCGTGACATTCGGGGACTCGCTCGTGGACTCGAACGCTCCCGAGCGTCACACACAGCAGTACTTCGAGAACTTCGGTAACCGGGCGATGTACAAGGACGGCTGGTGGCTGGCGATGAGGATGCCTCGGATTCCGTGGAAACTGAGCCCCGAAGTGCTGAAGCAGTTCGCCCCGGGTGTCTGGAAACCAGACGAGGACCCGGTCGAGCTGTACTACCTGCCCGAGGACTTCTCCCAAGCGACCGATCTCTCAGCAAGCCATCCGGAAAAGGTAAAGGAGCTGCAGACGCTGTTCTGGGAAGAGGCCGAGAAGTATCACGTCAAGCCGCTGCTCGCGGGATTCTCCGCCTTCTTTGGGATTCTGCCGCCGCTCGGCGCGAACACAACCAACACCTATCACGGAGATGTGCAGAACATCGCCCCCGGGACGGTGCCTCGGATCTACAACCATTCCTACACGATCAGCGCGGACCTCCATGTGCCGGACGGGGGTGCTGAAGGCGTGATCGTGGCCGAAGCGAGCCATCTCGGGGGGTTCTCCCTGTTCGTCCAGGACGGAAAGCTGAAGCACACCTATGCGTTCCTCGGAGTGTTCGAGTACCACCAGGAGTCCGAAGGGGAGTTGCCGACGGGAGACGTGAATGTCCAGATGATGTTCAAAGCGGACGAGGCAAGCCCGCCACCCCTGGTGGGGTAACGCTGTTCGTCGACGGCGAGCCGGTCGGTAGCGGCCGGATAGACCACTCCGTTCCGTTTATCTTCAGCGGCTACGCCGGCATGGACGTCGGCCGGGACAACGGCCTGGTCGTCGATCGAAGCTACGCCGACAAGGCGCCGTTCGCGTTCACCGGTACGGTCAAGAAGGTCGTCTTCGACGTCGCCCCGCACCTCGACGACAGCGACGAGCACGCGATTCACGAGCACGCCTCGCCAGGCGGACACCGTTCGCGGGATAACGCCTAGGAAGCGAGACGAAGAGAGAACCATGAGCCACACGCAGCACGACGTTGTCATCGCGGCATACCTGATCCCCGATCTGGCCGAGAAGGAGTTTGACGCGCTCGTGAAGCTCGTCGAGGACAAGCAGCTCGAAGTGGAGGGCGTGGCGCTCGTCACCGCGGAAGCCGACGGCACCGTCACGGTCAAGGAGACCGGCGACCATCTCGGCCGCAAGGGACTCGAGATCGGTGGGGGGGTCGGGCTGGTCGTCGGACTGTTCTCGCCGCCGCTGCTGGCGGCGACGGTCGTGGGTGGCGCCGTCGGTGGCATGATCGGCAAGTTCGCCAAACACCGGGTCGAGAGCGGTCTGGAGGAGAAGATGGGCGCTGCGCTACCACCCGGTTCGGCCGGCATCGTCGCGATCTACGACCGCGCCAAGACCGACACCGTGAACAGGACACTCGTCAGCGCAGTGAAGAAGTCCGTCGCTCAGGTCGATGGCGGCGGCGCTAAAGAGCTCAAGGCCGCCCTCACCGAGGCGCAAGCCGGGATGGGCGGCTGACGCCAGCGCTTTCACAGCGAGACGAACGCCAGCGTCTTCAGAGCGCCACTTTATGCGCCGGAGCGGCGCGATCCTGGACGAGGTAGGCGGTGATCAATGCGAGCGGGAACGAGGCGATCGACTTAGGCCTGTGTACACGCCCCCTGGACACCGGCGCACGCCATTGCCAGGTCCACGGCGGCATGCGACTGTCGTTTTCAGCGGATTCGATCTGGCCTGAGCGCTGATCAGGCGGTCGCGTACTGTGATGAGAACACGATTGGTGTGGTGGCGGTCCTGGGCTCGACGTTCGACGGTAGCTACGAGCCGGTGGGGGAGATCTGCGCGGCGCTCGACGAGCTCGCGGCGGGCGGCGGTCCGGATATCCCGGTGCATGTCGACGGCGCCTCTGGCGGGTTCGTCGCCCCGTTCTCGCAGCCCGAGCTGGTCTGGGACTTCGCGCTCCCGCGGGTGCATTCGATCAACGCTTCGGGGCACAAGTACGGGCTTGTCTATCCGGGTGTCGGGTGGGCGATCTGGCGGGACGCCGCGGCGTTGCCGCGCGAGCTCGTGTTCGACGTCAATTACCTGGGCGGATCGATGCCGACGTTCGCGCTGAACTTCTCGCGTCCGGGAAGCGAGGTGCTGGCGCAATATTTCATGTTCCTGGCGCTCGGGAAGCAGGGCTACGGTGAGATCCAGCGCTCGTCGAACCGAATCGCGCACCACATCGCGACGCAGATCGCCGCGATCGGCCCCTACCGGCTGATCACCGATGGAAGCGAGCTGCCGGTGGTCGCGTTCACGCTCGCTCCCGAGGTGACCAACTACACCGTGTTCGACGTCTCAGCCCGGCTGCGCGAATTCGGCTGGCTGGTACCGGCCTACACGTTCCCCGAGCACCGCCAAGACCTGTCCGTCCTCCGCGTCGTGGTCCGCGCAGGCCTAACGACCGACATGGCCGACCTGTTCCTCGCCGACATGCGCAAACAGACTGAACTACT